>NZ_LS483370.1:510000-1921666 GCF_900475285.1 Pseudomonas taetrolens
GTCCGTCGTGAAAAGGGAAACAACCCAGACCGTCAGCTAAGGTCCCAAAGTTATGGTTAAGTGGGAAACGATGTGGGAAGGCTTAGACAGCTAGGAGGTTGGCTTAGAAGCAGCCACCCTTTAAAGAAAGCGTAATAGCTCACTAGTCGAGTCGGCCTGCGCGGAAGATTTAACGGGGCTCAAACCATACACCGAAGCTACGGGTATCACTTAGGTGATGCGGTAGAGGAGCGTTCTGTAAGCCTGTGAAGGTGAGTTGAGAAGCTTGCTGGAGGTATCAGAAGTGCGAATGCTGACATGAGTAACGATAATGGGTGTGAAAAACACCCACGCCGAAAGACCAAGGTTTCCTGCGCAACGTTAATCGACGCAGGGTTAGTCGGTCCCTAAGGCGAGGCTGAAAAGCGTAGTCGATGGAAAACAGGTTAATATTCCTGTACTTCTGGTTATTGCGATGGAGGGACGGAGAAGGCTAGGCCAGCTTGGCGTTGGTTGTCCAAGTTTAAGGTGGTAGGCTGGAATCTTAGGTAAATCCGGGATTCTAAGGCCGAGAGCTGATGACGAGTGTTCTTTTAGAACACGAAGTGGTTGATGCCATGCTTCCAAGAAAAGCTTCTAAGCTTCAGGTAACCAGGAACCGTACCCCAAACCGACACAGGTGGTTGGGTAGAGAATACCAAGGCGCTTGAGAGAACTCGGGTGAAGGAACTAGGCAAAATGGCACCGTAACTTCGGGAGAAGGTGCGCCGGTGAGGGTGAAGCATTTACTGCGTAAGCCCACGCCGGTCGAAGATACCAGGCCGCTGCGACTGTTTATTAAAAACACAGCACTCTGCAAACACGAAAGTGGACGTATAGGGTGTGACGCCTGCCCGGTGCCGGAAGGTTAATTGATGGGGTTAGCTAACGCGAAGCTCTTGATCGAAGCCCCGGTAAACGGCGGCCGTAACTATAACGGTCCTAAGGTAGCGAAATTCCTTGTCGGGTAAGTTCCGACCTGCACGAATGGCGTAACGATGGCGGCGCTGTCTCCACCCGAGACTCAGTGAAATTGAAATCGCTGTGAAGATGCAGTGTATCCGCGGCTAGACGGAAAGACCCCGTGAACCTTTACTATAGCTTTGCACTGGACTTTGAATTTGCTTGTGTAGGATAGGTGGGAGGCTTTGAAGCGTGGACGCCAGTCTGCGTGGAGCCAACCTTGAAATACCACCCTGGCAACTTTGAGGTTCTAACTCAGGTCCGTTATCCGGATCGAGGACAGTGTATGGTGGGTAGTTTGACTGGGGCGGTCTCCTCCTAAAGAGTAACGGAGGAGTACGAAGGTGCGCTCAGACCGGTCGGAAATCGGTCGTAGAGTATAAAGGCAAAAGCGCGCTTGACTGCGAGACAGACACGTCGAGCAGGTACGAAAGTAGGTCTTAGTGATCCGGTGGTTCTGTATGGAAGGGCCATCGCTCAACGGATAAAAGGTACTCCGGGGATAACAGGCTGATACCGCCCAAGAGTTCATATCGACGGCGGTGTTTGGCACCTCGATGTCGGCTCATCACATCCTGGGGCTGAAGCCGGTCCCAAGGGTATGGCTGTTCGCCATTTAAAGTGGTACGCGAGCTGGGTTTAGAACGTCGTGAGACAGTTCGGTCCCTATCTGCCGTGGACGTTTGAGATTTGAGAGGGGCTGCTCCTAGTACGAGAGGACCGGAGTGGACGAACCTCTGGTGTTCCGGTTGTCACGCCAGTGGCATTGCCGGGTAGCTATGTTCGGGAAAGATAACCGCTGAAAGCATCTAAGCGGGAAACTTGCCTCAAGATGAGATCTCACTGGAACCTTGAGTTCCCTAAAGGGCCGTCGAAGACTACGACGTTGATAGGTTGGGTGTGTAAGCGCTGTGAGGCGTTGAGCTAACCAATACTAATTGCCCGTGAGGCTTGACCATATAACACCCAAGCAATTTGCTGACTCGAAAGAGCACCAGATTGCGGTGTGTGAAGACGATACAAACCGAAAGTTTGCAATTCACAAAACACCGACTCTATTACATACCCATTCGCTGGAGCGTGAACCGAAAGGTAAACGACCTGGCTACCGAATTTCTTGACGACCATAGAGCATTGGAACCACCTGATCCCATCCCGAACTCAGCAGTGAAACGATGCATCGCCGATGGTAGTGTGGGGTTTCCCCATGTGAGAGTAGGTCATCGTCAAGATTAAATTCCAAACCCCCTGTCTGCTCACGCAGACAGGGGGTTTGTTTTTGTGCCGAGAAAAAATGCGCTCGATGCAGCGATTGCACGAGCAAAATGCTCTTGCGCTTATACTGTGAATGGCAGTGAGGCGTAGCCTTTCTATGCAATGGCGCTGCTCATGGCTATTATGCGTCCCTCATTGTGAGGCGATACGTGCATGCTGACGTTGTTGAAACTCCTTAAAGACGGTCGATTCCATTCCGGGCAAGCGCTGGGAGCTGCGCTAGGCATTAGTCGCAGTGCTGTGTGGAAGCAGCTTCAGAACTTGGAGTCAGATCTGAACTTGTCGATTCATAAAGTTCGTGGTCGTGGTTATCAGTTGGCCGCTCCTTTAGAGCTCCTTGAGTTAGATCAGTTGGCCGCTGGCCCTTGGCCCGTTACTGTCCATCACTCCATTGACTCTACAAACGCTGAGGCCTTGCGCTCGATTGAGCGAGGTGTGACGGCGCCCTTCGTAATTGTTGCAGAGAGACAGACTGCTGGCAGAGGGAGAAGGGGGCGCAAGTGGGTAAGTCCGTTTGCTGAGAATATTTACTACAGCCTGGTTCTTCGCATGGACGGCGGTATGCGTCAGCTTGAAGGGCTTAGTCTTGTCGTAGGTCTCGCTGTTTTGAGCGCGCTTAGAGGTCTTGGCATATCGAACGCAGGGCTCAAATGGCCGAATGATGTCCTGGTCGCCAACAAGAAAATTGCCGGTATTTTGCTTGAGCTTGTGGGTGATCCGGCTGACGTATGCCACGTGGTTCTCGGTATTGGAATCAACGTAAATATGAAGTTGGCCAATGAAGTGGATCAGGCATGGACGTCGCTTGCACTAGAGTCGGGGGCAGCGATAAATCGTAATGTACTGGTATCTGCTCTTAACGAAAGCTTGCTCAAGTACCTAGAGCTGCATGAGGCCATGGGCTTCTCGGCTATTCAAGCAGAGTGGGAGCAGAACCACTTATGGCAGGGGTGCGAAGTGTCCTTGATCGCGGGAGTGCACCAGGTTGATGGTACGGTCATCGGTATTGATCAGCAGGGTGCGCTGCGCATGAGCGTTGATGGCGAGGAAAAAGTATTTAGCGGTGGAGAGTTGAGCTTGAGGTTGCGCCATGATTCTTGAAATGGACTGCGGCAATAGCTTTATCAAGTGGCGTGTCCTGGACGGTGCTCTGGCGGTTGCTGGTGGTGTAGTGGACTCTGATGCGGGGCTTATCGCTGCCGTTTTGGCGGTTCCTGCGTTGTGCGTAACACGCTGTCGCTTGGTCAGCGTGCGCAGTGATGAAGAAACCTCGAGCCTGGTCGCGTCCATCGGTGCAGCGTTCGGTGTCGAGGTGTTGTGTGCGAAACCTGCCGAGAGTGTGGCGGGAGTCAGTAATGGGTACGTTGATTTTACGCGCCTGGGTCTTGACCGTTGGTTGGCGCTCATTGGTGGCTTTGAGCTGGCTAGCGGCGCATGCCTGATACTGGATTTTGGTACTGCGATTACGGCAGATTTTGTTGCGTCTGATGGGCGGCATTTAGGGGGGTTCATATGCCCTGGAATGCCCTTGATGCGTGATCAATTGCGTACGCATACCCGGCGAATCAGATATGACAATGTATCTGCGGAGCAGGCACTTCTGGATCGTACGCCAGGGCGCACAACGGTTGAGGCCGTAGAGCGGGGGTGCTTGTTGATGGTGCGAGGGTTTGTATTGACCCAGTTGGAGTTGGCGCGTGAGTACTGGGGGCAAGATTACGAGGTTTTCCTTACGGGAGGAGACGCTATTCTCGTGAGGGATATGGTTCCTGGTGCGCGTTTGGTCCAAGACCTTGTATTTGTCGGCTTGGCTGTTGCTTGTCCTTTTGCCTGAGGTCTTTATGCGCTGGCTGTTTCTGTTGTTGGTTGTACTCAATATTTTCTATTACATCTGGCACCAGCAAGAGGCCCCCCTCAGGGCAAAGGAAGTTATTTCCTTGCCATTGCACAAAGGGGTTCAGCAGGGCATCAGTCTGCTCAGTGAGGCCCGACCCGGCTCATTGGCCGGTGAGGTCCAGGATGGTGAGGCAGGTGCTGAGTGCTTCTATCTTGGAGGGTTCTCCAGTGAAAGCATGATGCGAAACGTTCAGCGCAGGTTGGCGGGCATGGATATTCATGCTGAACCGGTTGAGACGGGTTGGGGTGGCTCGACAGTCTATGCCTTGAGCGTTGCACAGGATGGCAGGGGACGAGAGGCAGATATGGTTTTTCAGGAGCTTGCTAATGAATTCAATGAGTTAAAATACAAAAAAATGCGTTGCCAGGGCTTGCAGCTACCCAATAGTTTGCATAGAATGGCGCCCGCTCCACAGTGAATGCCTGAAAGGTATTTGGGTGTAGAGTTGGTTGAGTTGCTAACTTCTTGAAATTCTTGAAAAAAGCGCTTGACAGAAGGGTGGAATGATGTAGAATTCTGCCTCGCTTAGGAGGGGTTCCCGAGCGGCCAAAGGGATCAGACTGTAAATCTGACGTCTACGACTTCGAAGGTTCGAATCCTTCCCCCTCCACCATATTTAAGTTCGAATAGCAAGATATGCGGGTGTAGTTTAGTGGTAGAACCTCAGCCTTCCAAGCTGATGATGCGGGTTCGATTCCCGCCACCCGCTCCAGTCTTGCTGTTTGCGTAATGTGTTTTGCTCTTGTAGCTCAGTTGGTAGAGCACACCCTTGGTAAGGGTGAGGTCAGCGGTTCAAATCCGCTCAAGAGCTCCATATAACAAGGCAGATATGAGAATATCTGCCTTTGTTTTAACAGGTGTGTAACCTGTCTGGAGTGTTTGCTGGTGGTGCTGATTATGGTGCTGCTGCTCTGGTTGGTTGTTGCAATTGTGGGTAGCCCGCATTCTGCTGCTCACTGCGTCATCAGGCTGTTTTCAGGTGTGGTGGCAAAAGTAATTGCACTGGTTGTTGAAAAGTCTCTCTCGTGCCTGCATAATTGGCGGCTCGATAATGTTTTAGGTCAGTAGCTCAATTGGCAGAGCGACGGTCTCCAAAACCGTAGGTTGGGGGTTCGATTCCCTCCTGACCTGCCAGATTCGCTCATTGCGTCTGGCTTTCTTTTCACAGGATCCTCTTAGATGACTCCCAAGGCTGAAGTTCAAGGCTCTCGCTTCGATCTCCTCAAGTGGCTTGTAGTGGTTGCTCTTGTGGTGGTTGGCGTTGTTGGGAATCAGTATTATTCTGGTTCGCCGATCCTGTATCGTGTCATAGCACTTCTTGTTATAGCTGCTGTTGCTGCCTATGTGGGCTTGCAGACAGCAAAGGGCAAGTCGTTCTCTGTCTTGGTGAAGGAAGCTCGTACTGAGATTCGTAAAGTCGTATGGCCAACTCGCCAAGAAACTACGCAGACTACGTTGATCGTGGTGGCTGTTGTTCTTGTTATGGCGTTGCTGTTGTGGGGTTTAGATTCCCTGCTCGGCTGGCTCGTTTCCTTGATTGTTGGCTAAGGGTGTCCCGTGGCTAAGCGTTGGTACGTAGTGCATGCTTATTCGGGTTACGAAAAGCATGTTATGCGCTCTTTGATTGAGCGTATTAAGCTGGCAGGCATGGAAGATGGCTTCGGCGAAATTCTGGTTCCCACTGAAGAAGTGGTTGAAATGCGTAATGGCCAGAAACGCAAAAGCGAACGCAAGTTCTTCCCTGGCTATGTGCTGGTACAGATGGACATGAGCGAAGGGACTTGGCACTTGGTCAAGGATACCCCTCGCGTAATGGGCTTTATTGGTGGTACTGCCGACAAGCCGGCGCCGATCACTGATAAAGAGGCGGAAGCGATTCTGCGTCGTGTTGCTGATGGTAGCGACAAGCCCAAGCCGAAAACGCTGTTCGAGCCAGGTGAAGTTGTTCGTGTCACCGACGGTCCGTTCGCTGATTTCAATGGCACTGTTGAAGAAGTTAACTACGAAAAGAGCCGTATCCAAGTGGCAGTGCTCATTTTCGGTCGCTCTACTCCGGTAGAGCTAGAGTTTAGCCAGGTCGAAAAGGTCTAGCTGAACACGAATCCCAACCCCATGGCTTCGGCTGTGGGGTTTTGTCGTCACTGGGATAAACGCGCAAGTAACCGGGGAGCCTTTCTAGGCGTTTGAACCCGTAATTGGAGTGCCTCATGGCCAAGAAGATTACCGCTTACATCAAGCTGCAAGTGAAGGCCGCTCAGGCCAACCCAAGCCCACCTGTCGGCCCTGCTCTGGGTCAACATGGTGTGAACATCATGGAGTTCTGCAAAGCTTTCAACGCCCGTACTCAGGGTATTGAGCCAGGCCTGCCGACTCCTGTGATCATCACTGTTTACAGTGACCGCAGCTTCACTTTCGAAACTAAAAGCACCCCTGCAGCAGTACTGCTGAAGAAGGCTGCCGGTTTGACTAGCGGTTCCGCTCGTCCAAACACCGTTAAGGTTGGCACTATTACCCGTGCTCAGCTGGAAGAAATCGCGAAAACCAAAAACGCGGATCTGACTGCAGCTGATATGGATGCAGCCGTGCGTACCATCGCCGGTTCTGCTCGTAGCATGGGCCTTAACGTGGAGGGTGTGTAATGGCTAAGCTGACCAAGCGTCAAAAGGCAATCGCCGGCAAAATTGAAGCTGGCAAGTCTTACAACTTTGTAGACGCTGCTGCTTTGCTGGCTGAGCTGTCCACTGTCAAGTTCAGCGAGTCTTTTGACATCGCCGTTAACCTGGGTGTAGACCCACGTAAATCTGACCAGGTTGTTCGTAGCGCTACTGTGCTGCCACACGGCACTGGCAAGACTGTACGTGTAGCTGTGTTCACCCAGGGTCCAGCTGCTGAAGCTGCTCTGGCTGCCGGCGCTGATCGCGTTGGTATGGACGACCTGGCTGCCGAAATGAAAGGCGGCGATCTGAACTACGACGTCGTTATTGCATCCCCGGACGCAATGCGTGTTGTTGGTCAGTTGGGTCAGATCCTCGGCCCACGTGGCCTGATGCCTAACCCTAAGGTTGGTACCGTAACTCCGGACGTAGCTACTGCAGTCAAGAATGCAAAGGCTGGTCAGGTTCGTTATCGCACTGACAAAAACGGTATCATCCACACTTCCGTTGGCAAGATCGGCTTCGATGCCGTGAAGCTGAAGGAAAACGTTGAAGCCCTGATCGCTGATCTGAAGCGTATCAAGCCAGCTTCTTCGAAAGGTATTTATGTTAAGCGCGTTACCCTGAGCACCACTATGGGCCCAGGCCTGGTCATCGACCAGGGTTCCTTGGACGCGTAAGACAAATTGGCGCGTGTTAATGCGCCAATGAAAGATTGGGGTCCCTGCCTGGCGGGGGCTATCCAAGACCGTAGGCGACGCAAGTCTTAAACCTCAAGCCTACGCAGATGGTGCTCCCGGTTCCTTACCGAATCAGACACCAAAACGACATCCAGCTTCGGCAGGATGAAACGGTAACAAGCAGGAGTTAAACCCGTGGCAATTAAACTCGAAGACAAGAAGGCCATCGTCGCTGAAGTCAACGAGGCTGCCAAAGTTGCCCTGTCCGCTGTTGTGGCTGATGCCCGCGGTGTGACAGTAAGCGCTATGACCGGACTCCGTAAAGAGGCCCGTGAAGCTGGCGTTTACGTACGTGTTGTACGTAACACCCTGCTCAAGCGCGCTGTTGCTGACACTGATTACAGTGTTCTCAACGACGTGTTCACTGGCCCGACCTTGATCGCATTCTCCAACGAACATCCAGGCGCTGCTGCCCGTTTGTTCAAAGAGTTCGCTAAAGGTCAGGATAAGTTCGAGATCAAGGCAGCTGCGTTTGAGGGCAAGTACCTCGCAGCTAATCAGATCGACGTACTGGCAAGTCTGCCGACCCGTGACGAAGCAATTTCTCAGCTGATGAGCGTGATTCAAGGCGCTACCAGCAAATTGGCTCGTACTCTGGCGGCCCTTCGCGACCAGAAAGAAGCTGCTGCAGCCTAAGGCTGAGCTACTCCTTTCAGCGTTTATTGTTTTTTTCGATGGCCGCGTAGGCTGTCACCCCAATACAGGAATTTATAGTCATGTCTCTGACTAACGACCAAATCATCGAAGCAATCGGCGAAAAATCCGTTCTGGAAATCGTTGAGCTGATCAAAGCAATGGAAGAGAAGTTCGGCGTTTCCGCTGCTGCTGCTTCTGCTGGTCCTGCTGCTGCCGCTGCTGTTGTTGAAGAGCAAACTGAATTCAACGTCATGCTGCTGGAAGCTGGCGAGAAGAAAGTTAACGTGATCAAGGCTGTACGTGAACTGACCGGTCTGGGCCTGAAAGAAGCCAAGGCAGTAGTTGACGGCGCTCCAGCTATGGTTCTGGAAGCTGTTGCTAAAGACGCAGCTGACAAAGCCAAGGCTACCTTGGAAGAAGCAGGCGCTAAAGTCGAGCTGAAGTAAGCATCGACCTTGCGTCTCCAGCCCCAGCGTTAAGCTGAAGGCTGATGGCTGGTGGCTCTTGCCACCGGCCTTTTTCCGTTATTGGCTGCCGACTGGGTCGGCGCCTTTAACGTGCTGTAACCACCCTGTGCGGTGGAGCAAACCAAGGGGTTTGCACGATTTTCTGGCTGCTCCCGTCGGGAGAGGCCAAACAAGCAGGTGACCAAGCTGGGGAACGCTGATGGCTTACTCATATACTGAGAAAAAACGTATCCGCAAGGACTTTAGCAAGTTGCCGGACGTCATGGATGTGCCGTATCTCTTGGCAATCCAGCTGGATTCGTATCGTGAATTCTTGCAGGCGGGAGCGACTAAAGATCAGTTCCGCGACGTGGGCCTGCATGCGGCCTTCAAATCCGTTTTCCCGATCATCAGCTACTCCGGCAATGCTGCGCTGGAGTACGTCGGTTATCGCTTGGGCGAGCCGGCATTTGATGTCAAAGAATGCGTGTTGCGCGGTGTAACTTACGCCGTACCTTTGCGGGTAAAAGTTCGTTTGATCATTTTCGACAAAGAATCGTCGAACAAAGCGATCAAGGACATCAAAGAGCAAGAAGTCTACATGGGTGAAATCCCCCTGATGACTGAAAACGGTACCTTCGTAATCAACGGTACCGAGCGTGTAATCGTTTCCCAGCTGCACCGTTCCCCGGGCGTGTTCTTTGACCACGACCGCGGCAAGACGCACAGCTCCGGTAAGCTGCTTTATTCCGCGCGTATCATTCCGTACCGTGGTTCGTGGTTGGACTTTGAGTTCGATCCAAAGGACTGCGTATTCGTTCGTATCGACCGTCGTCGCAAGCTGCCTGCATCGGTATTGCTGCGTGCGCTGGGTTATACGACTGAGCAAGTGCTTGACGCGTTCTACACTACCAACGTATTCCACGTTCAAGGTGAGAGCATCAGCCTGGAGCTGGTACCTCAGCGCCTGCGCGGTGAAATCGCGGTCATCGATATTACCGATGACAAAGGCAAGGTGATTGTCGAGCAGGGTCGTCGTATTACGGCTCGCCACATCAACCAGCTGGAAAAAGCCGGTATCAAAGCGCTCGTTATGCCTCTGGACTATGTCCTGGGTCGCACAACGGCCAAGGCTATCGTGCACCCGGCTACTGGCGAAATCATTGCAGAGTGCAACACCGAGCTGACAACCGAGATCCTGGCAAAAGTTGCCAAGAGCCAGGTTGTTCGCATCGAAACGTTGTACACCAACGATATCGACTGCGGTCCGTTCGTCTCCGACACCTTGAAGATCGACTCCACCAGCAACCAATTGGAAGCGCTGGTCGAGATCTATCGCATGATGCGTCCAGGCGAGCCGCCAACCAAGGATGCTGCCGAAACCCTGTTCAATAACCTGTTCTTCAGTCCTGAGCGTTATGACCTGTCTGCGGTCGGCCGGATGAAGTTCAACCGTCGTATCGGTCGTACCGAGATCGAAGGTTCGGGCGTATTGTGCAAGGAAGACATCGTCGCGGTACTGAAGACTCTGGTCGACATCCGTAACGGTAAAGGCATCGTCGATGACATCGACCACCTGGGTAACCGTCGTGTTCGCTGCGTAGGCGAAATGGCTGAAAACCAGTTCCGCGTTGGCCTGGTACGTGTTGAGCGTGCGGTCAAAGAGCGTCTGTCGATGGCTGAAAGCGAAGGCCTGATGCCGCAAGACCTTATCAATGCCAAGCCAGTGGCTGCGGCAGTGAAAGAGTTCTTCGGCTCCAGCCAGCTGTCCCAGTTCATGGACCAGAACAACCCGCTGTCCGAGATCACCCACAAGCGCCGTGTTTCGGCACTGGGCCCGGGCGGTTTGACGCGTGAGCGTGCAGGCTTTGAAGTTCGAGACGTACACCCGACTCACTATGGTCGTGTATGTCCGATTGAAACGCCGGAAGGTCCGAACATCGGTCTGATCAACTCCTTGGCGGCTTATGCGCGCACCAACCAGTACGGCTTCCTTGAGAGCCCGTATCGTGTGGTGAAAGACGCACTGGTTACCGACGAGATCGTGTTCCTGTCTGCCATCGAAGAGGCCGATCACGTGATCGCTCAGGCTTCGGCCACGATGAATGACAAGAAAGTCCTGATCGACGAGCTGGTAGCTGTTCGTCACTTGAACGAATTCACCGTTAAGGCGCCGGAAGACGTCACCTTGATGGACGTTTCGCCGAAGCAGGTTGTTTCGGTTGCTGCGTCGTTGATTCCGTTCCTCGAGCACGATGACGCCAACCGTGCGTTGATGGGTTCGAACATGCAGCGTCAAGCTGTACCGACATTGCGCGCTGACAAGCCGCTGGTAGGTACTGGCATGGAGCGTAACGTTGCTCGTGACTCCGGCGTTTGCGTCGTGGCTCGTCGTGGCGGTGTTATCGACTCTGTTGATGCTAGCCGTATCGTGGTTCGTGTTGCTGATGATGAAGTTGAGACTGGCGAAGCCGGTGTTGATATCTACAACCTGACCAAATACACGCGCTCCAACCAGAACACCTGCATCAACCAGCGTCCGCTGGTTCGCAAGGGTGATCGGGTACAACGTAGCGACATCATGGCCGATGGTCCGTCCACCGACATGGGTGAACTGGCGCTGGGTCAGAACATGCGCATCGCGTTCATGGCCTGGAACGGTTACAACTTCGAAGACTCCATCTGCTTGTCGGAACGAGTTGTACAAGAAGATCGCTTCACCACGATCCACATTCAGGAACTGACCTGTGTGGCTCGTGATACCAAGCTTGGGCCTGAAGAGATCACTGCAGACATCCCTAACGTGGGTGAAGCTGCGCTGAACAAGCTGGACGAAGCCGGTATCGTTTACGTGGGGGCTGAAGTTGGCGCCGGCGACATTCTGGTAGGTAAGGTCACTCCGAAAGGTGAGACCCAGCTGACGCCGGAAGAGAAGCTGTTGCGTGCAATCTTCGGTGAAAAAGCCAGCGACGTTAAAGACACTTCCCTGCGTGTGCCAACCGGTACCAAGGGTACTGTCATTGACGTACAGGTCTTCACTCGTGACGGCGTTGAGCGTGATGCTCGTGCCTTGTCGATCGAGAAGACCCAGCTGGACGAGATCCGCAAGGACCTGAACGAAGAGTTCCGTATTGTTGAAGGCGCTACCTTTGAACGTCTGCGCTCTGCTCTGGTTGGCCGTGTGGCCGAGGGCGGTGCCGGTCTGAAGAAAGGTCAGGAAATCACCAACGAAGTCCTGGACGGTCTTGAGCATGGTCAGTGGTTCAAACTGCGCATGGCTGAAGATGCTCTGAACGAGCAGCTTGAAAAAGCTCAGGCCTACATCATCGATCGCCGTCGTCTTCTGGATGACAAGTTCGAAGACAAGAAGCGCAAACTGCAGCAGGGCGATGACCTGGCTCCAGGCGTGCTGAAAATCGTCAAGGTTTACCTGGCAATCCGTCGTCGCATCCAGCCGGGTGACAAGATGGCCGGTCGTCACGGTAACAAAGGTGTGGTCTCCGTGATCATGCCGGTTGAAGACATGCCGTACGATGCCAATGGCACGCCGGTCGATGTTGTCCTCAACCCGTTGGGCGTACCTTCGCGTATGAACGTTGGTCAGATTCTCGAGACTCACCTTGGCCTTGCGGCTAAAGGTCTGGGCGAGAAGATCAACCTCATGATTGAAGAACAGCGCAAGGTTGCTGACCTGCGCAAGTTCCTGCATGAGATCTACAACGAAATTGGCGGTCGTCAAGAAAGCCTGGATGACTTCTCCGATCAGGAAATCCTGGATCTGGCGAAGAACCTTCGCGGCGGTGTACCGATGGCTACTCCGGTGTTCGACGGTGCCAAGGAAAGCGAAATCAAGGCAATGCTTCGTTTGGCAGATTTGCCAGACAGCGGCCAGATGGTGCTGACCGATGGTCGTACCGGCAACAAGTTCGAGCGTCCGGTTACCGTTGGCTACATGTACATGCTGAAGCTGAACCACTTGGTGGACGACAAGATGCACGCTCGTTCTACCGGTTCTTACAGCCTGGTTACCCAGCAGCCGCTGGGTGGTAAGGCACAGTTCGGTGGTCAGCGTTTCGGGGAGATGGAGGTCTGGGCGCTGGAAGCCTACGGCGCGGCATACACTCTGCAAGAAATGCTCACAGTGAAGTCGGACGATGTGAACGGTCGTACCAAGATGTACAAAAACATCGTGGACGGCGATCACCGTATGGAGCCGGGCATGCCCGAGTCCTTCAACGTGTTGATCAAAGAAATTCGTTCCCTCGGCATCGATATCGATCTGGAAACCGAATAACACGTGACGCGAATCGAGAGCGGGGCTGTATTGCCCGCTCTCTGCTCCGCCAGGAGGAAAGGCCTTGAAAGACCTACTGAATTTGCTGAAAAACCAGGGTCAAGTCGAAGAGTTCGACGCCATCCGTATTGGACTGGCATCGCCTGAGATGATCCGTTCGTGGTCGTTCGGTGAAGTTAAAAAGCCGGAAACCATCAACTACCGTACGTTCAAGCCTGAGCGTGACGGCCTGTTCTGCGCCAAAATCTTTGGCCCGGTAAAGGATTACGAGTGCCTGTGCGGTAAGTACAAGCGCTTGAAGCACCGTGGTGTGATCTGTGAGAAGTGTGGCGTTGAAGTCGCACTGGCCAAGGTCCGTCGCGAGCGCATGGCTCACATTGAACTGGCTTCGCCAGTTGCTCACATCTGGTTCCTGAAATCGCTGCCGTCCCGTATCGGCTTGCTGATGGACATGACCCTGCGTGATATCGAACGCGTTCTCTACTTCGAGAGCTATGTCGTTATCGATCCAGGCATGACCACCCTTGAAAAAGGTCAGCTGCTGAACGACGAACAGTATTTTGAAGCGCTGGAAGAGTTCGGCGACGACTTTGATGCCCGTATGGGTGCTGAAGCTGTTCGCGAGCTGTTGCACGCTATCGATCTGGAGCACGAGATTGGCCGTCTGCGCGAAGAAATTCCGCAAACCAACTCCGAAACCAAAATCAAGAAGCTGTCCAAGCGCTTGAAGTTGATGGAAGCCTTTTTGGGTTCCGGCAACCTTCCTGAGTGGATGGTGTTGACCGTTCTGCCGGTTCTGCCGCCAGATCTGCGTCCATTGGTTCCGTTGGATGGCGGTCGTTTCGCGACTTCCGACCTCAACGATCTGTATCGTCGAGTGATCAACCGTAACAACCGTTTGAAGCGCCTGCTTGATCTGTCCGCTCCGGACATCATCGTGCGCAACGAAAAGCGTATGTTGCAGGAAGCGGTCGATGCACTGCTCGACAACGGTCGTCGTGGTCGTGCCATCACCGGTTCGAACAAGCGTCCTTTGAAATCCCTGGCTGACATGATCAAGGGTAAGCAAGGTCGTTTCCGTCAGAACTTGCTCGGTAAGCGTGTTGACTACTCGGGTCGTTCGGTAATTACCGTAGGTCCGACCCTGCGTCTGCACCAGTGCGGTCTGCCGAAGAAAATGGCTCTTGAGCTGTTCAAGCCATTCATTTTCGGCAAGCTGGAAATGCGCGGTCTTGCGACCACGATCAAAGCGGCCAAGAAAATGGTCGAGCGCGAACTGCCAGAGGTTTGGGACGTTCTTGCTGAAGTCATTCGCGAACACCCGGTCCTCCTCAACCGTGCACCGACCCTTCACCGTCTGGGTATCCAGGCGTTTGAACCAGTACTGATCGAAGGTAAGGCTATCCAGCTGCACCCATTGGTCTGTGCTGCGTACAACGCCGACTTCGACGGCGACCAAATGGCCGTGCACGTACCGCTGACGCTGGAAGCCCAGCTGGAAGCGCGTGCGTTGATGATGTCGACCAACAACATTCTGTCGCCAGCGAACGGTGAGCCAATCATCGTTCCATCGCAGGACGTTGTATTGGGTCTGTACTACATGACGCGTGAAGCGATCAACGCCAAAGGCGAAGGTCGTGTATTCGCGGATCTGCAAGAAGTTGACCGTGTGTTCCGTGCTGGCGAAGCCGCACTGCATGCCAAGGTTAAAGTGCGGATCAACGAAACCGTCAATGACCGTGATGGCGGCAGCGTGAGCAACACTCGTATCGTCGACACTACAGTCGGTCGTGCGCTGTTGTTCCAGGTTGTGCCAAAAGGTCTGTCGTTCGATGTCGTCAACCTGCCGATGAAGAAAAAGGCGATCTCCAAGCTGATCAACCAGTGCTACCGCGTGGTTGGTTTGAAAGAGACCGTTATCTTCGCTGACCAGTTGATGTACACCGGTTTCGCCTATTCGACCATTTCCGGCGTTTCCATCGGCGTTAACGACTTCGTTATCCCGGATGAAAAAGCTCGCATCATCAGTGCTGCCACTGATGAAGTGAAAGAGATCGAAAGTCAGTACGCCTCCGGCCTGGTAACCCAGGGCGAGAAGTACAACAAAGTAATCGACCTTTGGTCGAAAGCTAACGACGAAGTCTCCAAGGCAATGATGTCGAACCTCTCGAAAGAGAAGGTTATTGACCGTCACGGCAACGAAGTTGACCAAGAGTCGTTCAACTCGATGTACATGATGGCCGACTCCGGCGCACGGGGTTCTGCAGCGCAGATCCGTCAGCTGGCCGGTATGCGTGGTTTGATGGCCAAGCCGGATGGCTCCATCATTGAAACGCCGATTACTGCGAACTTCCGTGAAGGTTTGAGCGTACTTCAGTACTTCATCTCGACTCACGGTGCTCGTAAGGGTCTGGCGGATACCGCCTTGAAAACAGCCAACTCCGGTTACCTGACTCGTCGTCTGGTAGACGTGGCGCAAGACCTGGTTGTGACCGAAGTCGATTGCGGTACCGAACACGGTCTGCTGATGACTCCGCACATTGAAGGTGGCGATGTCGTTGAGCCGCTGGGTGAGCGCGTACTGGGTCGAGTTATCGCCCGTGACGTATTCAAGCCTGGCACCGAAGAAGTTATCGTTCCGGCCGGTACGCTGGTAGACGAGAAGTGGGTTGAGTTCATCGAGCTGAACAGCATCGACGAAGTTATCGTACGCTCGCCAATCAGCTGCGAAACCCGTTTCGGTATCTGTGCCAAGTGCTACGGTCGTGACCTTGCTCGTGGTCACCAGGTGAACATTGGTGAAGCTGTCGGCGTAATTGCTGCTCAGTCCATCGGTGAGCCGGGTACACAGCTGACAATGCGTACGTTCCACATCGGTGGTGCGGCAAGCCGGACCTCTGCTGCTGACAGCGTTCAGGTGAAGAATGGCGGTACTGTCCGTCTGCATAACCTGAAGCACGTTGAGCGCGTAGATGGCTGCCTGGTAGCTGTATCCCGTTCGGGTGAGCTTGCAATCGCCGATGACTACGGTCGTGAGCGTGAGCGCTACAAGCTGCCGTACGGTGCTGTAATTTCGGTTAAGGAAGGTGACAAGGTTGACGCTGGCTCGATCGTAGCCAAGTGGGATCCGCACACCCACCCGATCGTTACCGAAATGAAAGGTACCGTGACCTACGTGGGCATGGAAGAAGGCATCACGATCAAGCGTCAGACAGACGAATTGACCGGTATGACCAACATCGAAGTGCTTGATGCCAAAGACCGTCCAGCAGCCGGCAAGGACATTCGTCCAGCCGTCAAGATGGTCGGTGTGGATGGCAAGGATCTGCTGTTGCCGGGTACTGACGTACCTGCTCAGTACTTCCTGCCGGCTAACGCCTTGGTCGGTGTGGCGGATGGTGCGGAAATTGCGATCGGTGACGTTATCGCTCGTATTCCGCAAGAAACTTCGAAAACTCGAGACATCACCGGTGGTCTGCCACGCGTTGCTGACTTGTTCGAAGCGCGTCGTCCGAAAGAAGCCTCGATTCTGGCTGAAGTCAGCGGCACCATCGCGTTCGGTAAAGAGACCAAGGGCAAGCGCCGTCTGGTCATTACCCCGAACGACGGTACCGATCCGTACGAAGAGCTGATTCCGAAGTGGCGTCACCTGAACGTCTTCGAAGGCGAGCAAGTGAACCGCGGCGAAGTTATCTCCGACGGTCCAAGCGATCCACACGACATCCTGCGTCTGCTGGGTGTGAGTGCGTTGGCCAAGTACATCGTTAACGAGATTCAAGACGTTTATCGTCTGCAAGGCGTAAAAATCAACGATAAGCACATCGAAACGATCCTTCGTCAGATGCTGCGTAAAGTTGAAATTGCCGAGTCGGGTGATTCCAGCTTCATCAAGGGCGACCAGATGGAGTTGACCCAGGTATTGACCGAAAACGAGCGTCTGGGTAACGAGGACAAGTTTGTGTCCAAGTACACTCGCGTTCTGTTAGGTATTACCAAGGCGTCGTTGTCGACTGAGTCGTTCATCTCCGCGGCCTCTTTCCAAGAGACAACTCGCGTATTGACCGAAGCAGCGGTAACCGGCAAGCGCGATTACCTTCGCGGCCTGAAAGAGAACGTAGTCGTGGGTCGTTTGATCCCGGCTGGTACCGGTCTGGCTTATCACAGTGAGCGCAAGCGTCGCCGTGATGCAGACAAGCCGTTGCGCGTAAGCGCCAGTGAAGTGGAAGCTGCACTGACCGAAGCGCTGAACTCAAGCGGTAACTGAGTTCTGCGATAAGTGAGGAAGGGCCCTGGCTGTTCCGTTCATCGATTCGAGGCAATTTGCCCCGGTTCGATTAGCGGGAAGGTCGGGGCCTTGCCTTGACTGGGGACAAGATCCTCTTTAGACTCTTGTACCCCTAAATTTGGCGGGAATTCGTTCCTGCCATTTTGCTTTTCTTGCAAGACAATAGCGTCGCAAGACAACAGTGGAGCTAGTAGATGGCAACTATCAACCAGCTGGTACGTCAGCCGCGTAAGCGTATCGTCGAGAAATCCGACGTACCTGCGCTGCAAAACTGCCCGCAACGTCGTGGTGTATGCACTCGTGTGTATACGACTACGCCGAAAAAACCTAACTCGGCACTGCGTAAAGTATGCCGTGTGCGTCTGACCAACGGTTTCGAGGTTTCCTCGTACATCGGCGGTGAAGGCCACAACCTGCAAGAGCACAGCGTGGTACTGATTCGTGGCGGTCGTGTAAAAGACTTGCCAGGTGTTCGTTATCACACCGTTCGCGGCTCTTTGGATACTTCCGGCGTTAAAGGTCGTAACCAGGGTCGTTCGAAGTACGGTACCAAGAAGCCGAAGTAGTTTTCGGTCGCTTGTAAATAATGCAGATTTCTTTTTTTCTGAGTCGATAAGAGTAAGGTCGGACGTACGCCCTTTGGGGGTAATGGTTCCGAGCTAACCTGAAGACCGTTTGAGGGCTTATCCATGCCAAGAAGACGCGTAGCAGCCAAGCGCGAAGTGCTTGACGATCCAAAATACGGAAGCCAAATCCTGGCCAAGTTCATGAACCACGTGATGGAAAGCGGCAAGAAAGCCGTTGCCGAGCGTATCGTTTATGGCGCGCTGGAGAAGGTTAAAGAACGCAAGAACAGCGATCCCCTGGAACTCTTCGAGAAAGCACTCGACGCCATCGCTCCGCTGGTCGAAGTGAAGTCGCGCCGTGTAGGCGGTGCTACTTACCAGGTTCCGGTCGAAGTTCGTCCATCCCGTCGTAACGCCCTGGCAATGCGCTGGTTGGTAGACTACGCCCGCAAGCGCGGCGAGAAGTCTATGGCTCTGCGCTTGGCTGGTGAACTGTTGGACGCTGCTGAAGGCAAGGGCGCGGCAGTTAAGAAGCGTGAAGACGTGCACCGTATGGCTGAAGCTAACAAGGCTTTCTCGCACTACCGCTTCTAATTTCAGCGCTACTCATTTTGCGAGGGCTTTATGGCTCGTACTACACCGATTAACCGCTACCGTAACATTGGTATCTGTGCTCACGTGGACGCTGGTAAGACCACGACTACTGAGCGGGTACTTTTTTACACCGGCAAAAGCCACAAGATGGGCGAGGTGCATGATGGCGCCGCGACCACCGACTGGATGGTGCAGGAGCAGGAGCGTGGTATTACCATTACTTCTGCTGCGATCACTACTTTTTGGCAGGGTTCTGCCAAGCAGTACGATAACTACCGTTTCAACGTAATTGATACCCCGGGCCACGTTGACTTCACTATTGAAGTTGAGCGTTCCCTGCGTGTACTCGATGGCGCGGTTGTTGTGTTCTGCGGCACTTCGGGTGTTGAGCCTCAGTCGGAAACCGTATGGCGTCAAGCCAACAAATACGGTGTTCCGCGTCTTGTTTATGTAAACAAGATGGACCGTGCCGGTGCTGACTTCCTGCGTGTAGTGGGGCAGATCAAAAAGCGTCTGGGTCACACTCCGGTGCCTATCCAGTTGGCTATCGGTTCGGAAGACAACTTCAAGGGGCAGATTGATCTGCTCTCTATGGAAGCTGTCTACTGGGACGACGCTGACAAGGGTATGACTGCTCGTCGCGAGGCGATTCCTGCAGACATGCAGGAGTTGGCTGAAGAGTGGCGTAGCCACATGGTTGAGGCTGCGGCTGAAGCCAGCGAAGAGCTGATGAACAAGTACCTCGAAGGTGAAGAGCTCACCCTTGCGGAAATCAAGGCGGCTCTGCGTCAGCGTACTATCGCTGGTGAGATCGTTTTGGCTGTTTGCGGTTCTTCCTTCAAGAACAAGGGTGTTCCCCTGGTTCTCGACGCCGTGATCGACTACCTGCCGGCTCCAACCGACATTCCTGCCATCAAGGGTACTGACCCGGATGACGAGAATATCGAAATGGAGCGTCATGCAGACGACAGCGAGCCGTTCTCGGCTCTGGCATTCAAGATTGCAACAGACCCATTCGTGGGTACTTTGACCTTCGTCCGTGTTTACTCGGGCGTGTTGAACTCCGGTGACGGCGTAATCAACTCGGTTAAAGGTAAAAAAGAGCGTGTGGGTCGTATGGTGCAAATGCACGCAAACGCCCGTGAAGAGATCAAAGAAGTACGCGCTGGTGACATCGCAGCTTTGATCGGCATGAAGGACGTCACCACTGGTGATACCCTCTGCGCTGCTGATAAGCCAATCATCCTGGTTCGTATGGAATTCCCGGAGCCTGTTATTTCGGTTGCCGTAGAGCCTAAGACCAAGGATGACCAGGAAAAAATGGGTATCGCACTGGGCAAGCTTGCTCAGGAAGATCCATCTTTCCGTGTAAAAACTGATGAAGAGACTGGTCAGACGATCATCTCTGGCATGGGCGAGCTGCACCTCGACATCCTGGTTGACCGGATGAAGCGTGAGTTCAACGTCGAAGCCAACATCGGTAAGCCTCAGGTTTCGTATCGTGAGCGCATCACGAAGAACTGTGAGATCGAAGGCAAGTTCGTTCGTCAGTCCGGCGGTCGTGGTCAGTTTGGTCACTGCTGGATCCGTTTTGCACCTGCTGACGAAGGTCAGGAAGGTCTGCAGTTCGTGAACGAAGTGGTAGGTGGTGTGGTTCCTAAGGAATACATCCCGGCTATCCAGAAGGGTATCGAAGAGCAGATGAAGAACGGTGTTGTTGCCGGCTATCCGCTGATCGGCCTGAAGGCTACCGTGTTTGATGGTTCTTACCACGACGTCGACTCCAACGAGATGGCGTTTAAGGTGGCTGCTTCCATGGCGACCAAGCAACTGGCTACCAAAGGTGGTGGTGAGCTGCTTGAGCCGATCATGGCAGTAGAGGTTGTTACACCTGAAGACTATATGGGTGACGTGATGGGCGACTTGAACCGTCGTCGCGGCATGATCCAGGGTATGGAAGATACGGTCTCCGGCAAAGTAATTCGTGCTGAAGTGCCGTTGGGCGAAATGTTCGGTTATGCGACCGATGTTCGTTCCATGTCCCAGGGTCGCGCAAGCTACTCTATGGAATTCAAAAAATACGATACAGCTCCGGCGCACATCGTCGAAACTGTTACTAAAAAACAAGGCTGATTTAGTTCAGTCCTTTAGGCAAGGAGTTAATTGTCGTGGCTAAAGAAAAATTTGATCGTTCCCTACCGCACGTCAACGTTGGCACTATCGGTCACGTTGACCATGGTAAAACCACGCTGACTGCAGCTCTGACTCGTGTTTGCTCCGAAGTTTTCGGTTCTGCCCGTGTTGACTTCGACAAGATCGACAGCGCGCCAGAAGAAAAAGCTCGTGGTATCACCATCAACACAGCACACGTTGAATACAACTCGTTGATCCGTCACTACGCTCACGTTGACTGCCCAGGTCACGCTGACTATGTGAAGAACATGATCACCGGTGCTGCTCAGATGGATGGCGCGATCCTGGTTTGTTCGGCCGCTGATGGTCCGATGCCACAAACTCGTGAGCACATCCTGCTGTCCCGTCAGGTAGGCGTTCCGTACATCGTGGTTTTCCTGAACAAGGCTGACCTGGTAGACGACGCTGAGCTGCTGGAACTGGTTGAGATGGAAGTGCGCGATCTGCTGAGCACTTACGACTTCCCGGGCGACGACACTCCGATCATCATCGGTTCGGCTCGTATGGCTCTTGAAGGTCTGGATGACAACGAGATGGGTACCACTGCTGTTAAGAAGCTGGTGGAAACTCTGGACAGCTACATCCCAGAGCCAGTTCGTCTGACTGACAAGCCGTTCCTGATGCCAATCGAAGACGTTTTCTCGATCTCCGGTCGTGGTACCGTTGTAACCGGTCGTATCGAGCGCGGTATCGTTCGCGTTCAAGATCCGCTGGAAATCGTTGGTCTGCGTGACACTACTGTTACCACTTGCACCGGCGTTGAAATGTTCCGCAAGCTGCTCGACGAAGGTCGTGCAGGCGAGAACTGCGGCGTTCTGTTGCGTGGTACCAAGCGTGACGACGTTGAGCGTGGTCAGGTTCTGGTTAAGCCAGGCACTGTTAAGCCTCACACCAAGTTCACCGCAGAAGTTTACGTTCTGAGCAAGGAAGAAGGCGGCCGCCATACTCCGTTCTTCAAAGGCTACCGTCCACAGTTCTACTTCCGTACAACTGACGTGACTGGTAACTGCGAGCTGCCAGAAGGCGTTGAAATGGTAATGCCAGGTGATAACATTCAAATGACTGTTACCCTGATCAAAACCATCGCAATGGAAGATGGCCTGCGTTTCGCTATCCGTGAAGGCGGTCGTACCGTCGGCGCTGGCGTCGTAGCCAAAATCATCGAGTAATCGATGATTGCATGAAAAAGCCCCCGCTCAGCGGGGGCTTTTTTTATTGAGTTGACACCTAGTGGGGTCGTCTATAGAATTGCGCCTCCTTTTAACGGGCGTATTGCGCTCGGTGGGAATAGCAATCTGGAGTCTGAAATCCAATGCAAAATCAGCAAATCCGTATCAGGTTGAAGGCTTTTGACCATCGCCTGATCGACCAATCAACCCAGGAAATCGTGGAAACCGCGAAACGTACTGGTGCTCAAGTGCGTGGTCCAATTCCACTGCCTACCCGTAAAGAGCGGTTCACCGTTCTGGTCTCTCCGCACGTCAACAAAGACGCGCGTGACCAGTACGAGATCCGTACTCATAAGCGCGTACTGGACATCGTCCAGCCAACGGATAAAACCGTTGATGCACTTATGAAGCTTGATCTTGCGGCCGGTGTGGAAGTGCAGATCAGCCTCGGCTAAGACTTGGGTCTTAGTCGTGTAACGCTCTGAAATGGGCGGCCATAGCGGGTGAAAGCCCCGTACACTCATGAGGTTTACAACATGACTATTGGTGTAGTCGGTCGTAAATGCGGTATGACCCGTATTTTCACCGAAGAAGGTGTCTCCATTCCGGTCACGGTCATTGAGATCGAGCCGAATCGCGTCACCCAGTTCAAAACTGAAGAAACCGATGGCTATCGTGCAGTGCAAGTCACTGTCGGCGAGCGTCGCGCTTCGCGCGTAACAGCTGCCCAGGCGGGTCACTTCGCCAAGGCAAACGTTGCAGCTGGTCGTACCGTAATGGAATTCCGCCTTGAAGAAGGCGAGTACCAGGCAGGCGATCTGATCAACGCTGAAATCTTCACCGCAGGTCAGATGGTCGATGTGACCGGTCAGTCCAAAGGTAAAGGCTTCCAGGGTACGATCAAGCGTTGGAATTTCCGTGGCCAAGATAACACTCACGGTAACTCCGTTTCCCACCGCGTCCCGGGCTCTATTGGCCAGTGCCAGACTCCTGGTCGTGTATTCAAGGGCAAAAAAATGTCCGGTCATATGGGCGCTGAGCGCGTGACCGTGCAGTCCCTGGAAGTAGTGCGCGTCGACGCTGAACGCAATCTGTTGTTGGTCAAGGGTGCTGTTCCTGGCGCTACTGGCGGCAACCTGGTTGTACGTCCGGCGGCCAAGGCTCGCGGTTAAGGGGAAGCTGACATGCAATTAAATGTAAATGACGCTCAAGCGATCGAAGTTTCCGAACTGACATTCGGCGGCGAGTTCAACGAGACGCTGGTTCACCAAGCAGTCGTGGCCTACATGGCCGGCGGCCGTCAAGGTAGCAAGCAGCAAAAGACCCGTTCCGACGTTCGTGGTGGCGGTAAGCGCCCTTGGCGTCAGAAAGGTACTGGCCGTGCTCGTGCCGGTACTATCCGTAGCCCAATCTGGCGTGGCGGTGGTACTACTTTCGCAGCTCGTCCACAGGATCACTCTCAGAAGCTCAACAAGAAGATGTACCGCGCAGCAATGCGTTCCATCCTTGCTGAACTGGTGCGTACTGATCGTCTGGTCGTGGTTCAGGACTTCGCAGTTGAAGCGCCGAAAACCAAAGATCTGCTGAACAAACTGAATGGCATGGGTCTGACTGATGTCCTGATCGTGTCTGAAGTTGTTGATCAGAACCTGTACCTGGCTGCTCGTAACCTGCCACACGTTGATGTACGTGACGTGCAAGGTTCCGATCCAGTTAGTCTGATCGCATACGACAAGGTGTTGATCACCGTGTCGGCCGTGAAGAAATTCGAGGAGCTGCTGGGATGAACCAGGAACGCGTATTTAAAGTTCTGCTTGGCCCGCACGTTTCCGAGAAGGCTACGGTTCTGGCAGACAAGAAAGGCCAGTTCGTTTTCAAGGTTGCTACAGATGCAACCAAGCTGGAAATCAAGAAGGCCGTCGAAAGCCTGTTCAGCGTGAAAGTTGAGCGTGTTACTACCCTGAATGTTCTGGGTAAGAGCAAGCGCACCGCTCGCGGCGTGGGCAAGCGTAATGACTGGAAGAAGGCAGTAATCTCCCTTCAGCCAGGCCAAGATCTCGATTTCAGCAGCAGTGCTGAGTAAGGAAGGGGTGCATCATGGCAATCGTTAAATGCAAACCGACTTCCCCTGGCCGCCGTCATGTGGTCAAGGTGGTCAACCAGGAGCTGCATAAAGGCGCTCCTCACGCACCGCTGCTCGAGAAGAAATCGAAGTCTGGTGGTCGCAACAACAATGGCCGTATTACCACGCGTCACATCGGTGGTGGTCATAAGCAGCATTATCGTATGGTCGACTTCCGTCGCAACGACAAAGATGGCATTCCAGCCACTGTCGAGCGTATCGAATACGATCCAAACCGTACTGCTCACATTGCTCTTATGCTGTACGCAGACGGCGAGCGCCGCTACATCATCGCCCCTAAAGGCGTGAGTGCTGGCGACCAGCTGATCGCAGGTGCCCTGGCACCGATCAAGCCGGGCAACTCGTTGCAACTGCGCAGCATTCCAGTTGGTAGCACCGTACACGGCATCGAACTGAAGCCGGGTAAAGGCGCGCAAATCGCACGTTCCGCTGGTGCTTCGGCTCAGTTGGTCGCTCGCGATGGTGTCTATGTGACACTGCGTCTGCGCTCTGGTGAAATGCGTAAAGTATTGGCTGAATGCCGTGCAACGCTTGGCGAAGTCTCGAACTCCGAGCACAGCCTGCGTTCGCTGGGTAAAGCTGGTGCCAAACGCTGGCGTGGCGTTCGCCCAACCGTTCGTGGTGTTGCCATGAACCCGGTTGACCACCCACATGGTGGTGGTGAAGGTCGTACCTCTGGTGGTCGTCATCCGGTATCGCCATGGGGCTTCCCGACTAAGGGCGCGAAGACTCGTGGTAATAAGCGTACCGACAAAATGATCGTCCGTCGTCGCAAGTAAATAGAGGGATACGACAGTGCCACGTTCTCTGAAAAAAGGTCCTTTTATTGATCTTCACCTACTGAAGAAGATCGAAGTGGCGGCGGAAAAGAACGATCGCAAACCGGTGAAAACCTGGTCGCGTCGTTCGATGATCCTGCCACAAATGGTCGGTCTGACCATCGCTGTGCATAACGGTCGTCTTCATGTCCCAGTTCTCGTGAACGAAGACATGGTTGGCCATAAACTAGGCGAGTTTGCCGGTACCCGCACTTATCGTGGGCACGTGGCAGACAAGAAAGCCAAGCGTTAAGGGGTAAGGAACGATGGAAGTAGCCGCTAAGTTGTCGGGCGCTCGAATCTCCGCCCAGAAAGCCCGCTTGGTCGCCGACCAGATCCGCGGGAAGAAGGTGGGCGAAGCGCTCAACCTGTTGGCTTTCAGCAACAAGAAAGCCGCCGAGATCATCAAGAAAGTGCTGGAGTCGGCCGTAGCCAACGCCGAGCATAACGAAGGCGCAGACGTTGACGACTTGAAAGTCGCCACCGTTTTCGTCAACGAAGGGCGTTCGCTGAAGCGCATCATGCCGCGTGCCAAAGGCCGCGCTGATCGCATCGTCAAGCGGTCTTGCCATATCACTGTCAAGGTTGCTGACAAGTAACGGAGTCGAAGAGATGGGTCAGAAAGTACATCCCATTGGCATTCGCCTGGGAATCGTCAAGGAGCACACCTCCGTCTGGTACGCAGACGGCCGGACTTATGCGGACTATTTGTTCGCTGATCTGAAGGTGCGTGAATACCTCCAAGACAAACTAAAAAGCGCGTCCGTAAGCCGTATCGATATCCATCGTCCGGCCCAAACTGCACGTATCACCATCCACACCGCTCGTCCAGGTATCGTTATCGGGAAGAAAGGTGAAGATGTTGAGAAACTGCGTCAGGACCTGACCAAGCAAATGGGTGTGCCTGTGCACATCAATATCGAAGAGATCCGCAAGCCGGAACTCGACGGTATGCTGGTTGCGCAGAGCGTAGCTCAGCAGCTGGAGCGTCGTGTAATGTTCCGTCGCGCGATGAAACGCGCTGTACAGAACGCTATGCGCATTGGTGCCAAAGGCATCAAAATCCAAGTGAGCGGTCGTCTCGGCGGTGCTGAAATCGCACGTACTGAATGGTATCGCGAAGGTCGTGTGCCATTGCACACCCTGCGTGCCGACATCGACTATGCCAACTACGAAGCTCACACCACTTACGGTGTGATCGGTGTAAAGGTTTGGATCTTCAAAGGCGAAGTAATTGGTGGTCGCCAAGAAGAGCTGAAGCCACAAGCACCAGCGCCTCGTAAAAAAGCTGCTAAGTAAGGGGTACGCCAAATGTTACAACCTAAGCGTACGAAGTTCCGCAAGCAGATGACTGGCCACAACCGTGGCTTGGCATTGCGCGGTAGCAAAGTCAGCTTCGGCGAGTTCGCGCTGAAGTCTGTTGCTCGTGGTCGTCTCACCGCTCGTCAGATCGAATCAGCGCGTCGTGCACTGACCCGTCACGTTAAGCGTGGCGGCAAGATCTGGATCCGTGTATTCCCGGACAAGCCTGTAACCAAAAAGCCACTCGAAGTTCGGATGGGTAAAGGTAAGGGTAACGTGGAATATTGGGTTGCCCAGATTCAGCCAGGCAAAGTCCTGTATGAAATCGAGGGTGTTTCTGAAGAGCTGGCGCGTGAGGCTTTCGCCCTGGCTGCTGCAAAGCTGCCGCTCGCCACCTCCTTTGTTAAACGGACGGTGATGTGATGAAAGCGAATGAACTTCGTGAAAAATCCGCACAGCAGCTGAACGAGCAACTGCTCGGCTTGCTGCGCGACCAGTTCAATCTGCGCATGCAGAAAGCAACTGGCCAGTTGGGGCAGTCGCATCTGCTCTCGCAAGTTAAGCGTGACATCGCTCGCGTGAAGACTGTGCTCAAACAGCAGGCAGGTAAGTAATCATGGCTGAAGCCGAAAAAACTGTCCGTACGCTGACTGGCCGTGTTGTCAGCGACAAGATGGACAAGACCATCACCGTATTGATCGAGCGTCGCGTTAAGCACCCGATTTACGGTAAATATGTTAAGCGTTCGACTAAGCTGCACGCGCACGACGAAACCAATCAGTGCCACATCGGCGACAAAGTCACTATTCGTGAAACTCGTCCGATGGCCAAGACCAAGTCTTGGGCACTGGTTGATGTTCTCGAACGCGCTGTGGAAGTCTAAGGACTAGGGGTCGGAGAAATTATATGATTCAGACTCAATCCATGCTCGATGTGGCCGATAACAGCGGCGCTCGCCGTGTTATGTGCATCAAGGTGCTGGGTGGCTCCCATCGTCGTTACGCTGGTATCGGTGACATCATCAAAGTTACCGTCAAGGAAGCAATTCCGCGCGGTAAAGTGAAAAAAGGCCAAGTGATGACTGCTGTTGTAGTCCGCACTCGCCACGGTGTACGCCGTGCAGATGGCTCCATTATCCGCTTTGATGGCAACGCTGCTGTTCTTCTGAACAACAAGCAAGAGCCGATCGGCACCCGTATCTTTGGGCCAGTGACCCGTGAACTTCGTACTGAGAAGTTCATGAAGATCGTCTCGCTCGCCCCAGAAGTGCTGTAAGGAGATCCGACATGCAAAAGATTCGTCGTGACGACGAGATCATCGTGATCGCCGGCAAAGACAAAGGTAAGCGCGGTAAGGTGCTTAAGGTTCTCGCTGACAACCGTCTGGTTGTTGGTGGTCTGAACCTGGTTAAGCGTCATACCAAGCCTAACCCGATGTCGGGCGTACAAGGCGGTATCGTCGAAAAAGAAGCGCCATTGCACGCTTCTAACGTCGCCATTTTCAACGGCGAAACCAACAAGGCTGACCGCGTTGGTTTCAAAGTAGAAGAAGGCAAAAAAATTCGTGTCTTCAAGTCGACCCAAAAAGCGGTTGATGCTTGAACACTGCTAGGTAGATAAGACCATGGCACGACTAAAAGAGATTTACCGGAAGGAAATCGCTCCGAAACTTAAGGAAGAACTTAAGCTTTCGAACGTGATGGAAGTTCCGCGCGTTACCAAAATCACCCTGAACATGGGTTTGGGCGAAGCGATCGGTGACAAAAAAGTCATCGAGCACGCTGTTGCTGATTTGGAAAAGATCACGGGTCAAAAAGTTGTTGTGACCTACGCTCGCAAGTCCATCGCAGGCTTTAAAGTTCGCGAAGGCTGGCCGATCGGCGTCAAAGTGACTCTGCGCCGTGAGCGTATGTATGAATTCCTGGATCGTCTGCTGTCGATCTCCCTGCCTCGGGTTCGCGACTTCCGCGGCCTGAATGCCAAGTCCTTCGATGGTCGTGGTAACTACAGCATGGGCGTGAAAGAGCAGATCATTTTCCCGGAAATCGACTACGACAAGATCGATGCCCTTCGCGGTCTGGACATTACCCTGACCACCACTGCTCGGACAGATGATGAAGGTCGCGCATTGCTGCGTGCTTTCAAATTCCCGTTCCGCAACTGATTGGAGTAGGAAAATGGCCAAGATGAGCATGAAAAACCGCGAGCTGAAGCGTCAGCTCACGGTTGCCAAGTTCGCCAAGAAGCGTGCTGAGCTTAAAGCTATCATCGTTGATCTGAACGCAAGTCCAGAAGCACGTTGGGAAGCTCAAGTAGCTCTGCAGAAGCAGCCACGTGACGCAAGCGCTGCGCGCATGCGTAACCGCTGCCGCCTCACTGGTCGTCCGCATGGTGTTTACCGCAAGTTCGGCCTCGGCCGTAACAAATTGCGTGAAGCAGCAATGCGCGGTGACGTACCAGGTCTGGTTAAAGCCAGCTGGTAAGGCGTACAGGCAAAGTTGTCGCTGGCAGGGTCGCAAGATCCTGACAGCCGGTGACCTTGAATATGAATCAAGCCCCTATTGGGGCTTGATTCATTTCTGCCGTATGTCTAGAATGACCGGCTCGCCTGAGCCCGTGCTTTTTAAGCATTGAGTCACTCGGCGACAGTTGTAGCCGCAAGGCTAATTCTTTTTGTATCAGGAGCGTCTAGCCCATGAGTATGCAGGACCCGTTAGCGGACATGCTAACTCGAATCCGTAATGCCCAGATGGCTGAAAAGTCCGTCGTAAGCATGCCATCTTCCACGTTGAAGGTAGCTGTAGCCAAAGTTCTCAAAGACGAAGGTTATATCGCGGATTATCAGATCAGCAGCGAAATCAAACCACTGCTGTCTATCGAGCTGAAGTACTTCGAAGGCCGTCCGGTTATCGAAGAAGTTAAGCGCGTTAGCCGTCCAGGCCTGCGTCAGTACAAGTCCTCCGATGATCTGCCAAAAGTTCGTGGCGGTCTCGGTGTGTCTATCGTCTCCACCAACAAAGGTGTGATGACGGATCGTGCTGCGCGCGCTGCCGGTGTCGGCGGCGAAGTTCTTTGCACTGTGTTCTAAGGGGGGATAAGCATGTCACGCGTCGCTAAGAACCCCGTTAAGCTGCCAGCTGGTGTTGAAGTAAAATTCGCCGGCCAACAGCTTTCGGTGAAGGGTGCCAAGGGCACTCTAGAACTGAACATCCATTCGTCCGTTGAGATCGTTGAAGAAGCTGGTGAGCTGCGTTTCGCTGCTCGCAATGGCGATCAACAAACTCGCGCAATGGCTGGTACCACTCGTGCGTTGGTAAACAACATGGTCCAAGGCGTAAGCCAAGGCTTCGAGCGCAAGCTCCAGCTGGTCGGTGTTGGTTACAAAGCGCAAGCAAAAGGCACAGTGCTGAACCTGGCTCTTGGCTTCTCGCACCCAGTGGATTACGAATTGCCGGAAGGCATCACCGCTGAGACTCCTAGCCAAACCGATATCCTGATTCGGGGTATTGATAAGCAGCTGGTAGGTCAGGTGGCCGCTGAGATCCGCGGTTTCCGTCCGCCAGAGCCTTATAAAGGCAAGGGTGTACGTTACGCGGACGAAGTCGTCCGTCGTAAAGAAGCCAAGAAGAAGTAGGGCATAGCAAATGACCGACAAAAAAGTTACTCGACTGCGTCGCGCTCGCAAAGCACGTCTGAAAATGCACGAACTAGAAGTCGTGCGTCTCTGCGTGTTCCGCTCGTCTCAGCATATATACGCCCAGGTCATCTCGGCCGACGGCAGCAAAGTCTTGGCAAGCGCCTCGACTTTGGACAAAGAACTGCGTGATGCTGCCACTGGCAACATCGACGCGGCCACAAAGGTTGGCCAGCTGGTCGCTACGCGTGCAAAAGCCGCTGGCGTCTCGCAGGTGGCTTTCGACCGCTCTGGCTTCAAGTACCACGGCCGCGTGAAAGCGCTGGCTGAGGCTGCTCGTGAAGCTGGGCTGGAGTTCTAAGTTATGTCAAATAACGACCAAAAGCGCGACGAAGGCTACATTGAGAAGCTGGTTCAAGTTAACCGCGTAGCCAAAACCGTTAAAGGCGGCCGTATCTTCACTTTCACCGCGTTGACCGTGGTTGGTGATGGTAAAGGGCGCGTTGGCTTCGGCCGTGGCAAGTCACGTGAAGTGCCTGCTGCGATCCAGAAGGCAATGGAAGCTGCTCGCCGCAACATGATTCAAGTGGACCTTAACGGTACCACTCTGCAGTACGCCATGAAATCCGCCCACGGCGCTTCCAAGGTTTACATGCAGCCTGCTTCTGAAGGTACCGGTATCATCGCTGGCGGCGCTATGCGTGCTGTCCTCGAAGTTGCTGGCGTTCAGAACGTACTGGCTAAGTGCTACGGCTCGACTAACCCGGTAAACGTGGTTCACGCCACTTTCAAAGGTTTGAAAGCTATGCAGTCTCCTGAATCTATTGCCGCCAAGCGTGGCAAAAGCGTCAAGGAGATCTTCTGATCATGGCTACCGTTAAAGTAACGCTGATCAAAAGCATGACCGGCCGCATCCCTAATCACAAGCTGTGCATTAAGGGTCTGGGTCTGCGTCGCATCGGTCACACTGTAGAAGTACTTGATACTCCCGAGAATCGCGGGATGATCAACAAGGCTTACTACATGCTGCGTGTAGAGGGTTAATCGATGAAACTCAATGATCTGAGTCCAGCGCCGGGTTCCCGTCGCGAAAAGCATCGTCCGGGCCGTGGTATCGGTAGTGGTTTGGGTAAGACTGGTGGCCGTGGTCACAAAGGTCAGTCCTCCCGCTCCGGTGGCACCATTGCTCCAGGCTTTGAAGGCGGTCAACAGCCGCTGCATCGCCGTCTGCCTAAGTTCGGTTTCGTTTCCCTGAAAGCCATGGATCGCGCAGAAGTGCGTTTGTCCGAGCTGGCTAAAGTGGAAGGCGACATCGTAACTGTGCAGACCCTGAAGGATGCCAACGTGATCAACGTCAACGTTCAACGTGTGAAAATCATGTTGTCCGGTGAAGTGACTCGCGCTGTCACCATCAAAGGTATCGCAGCCACCAAAGGTGCGCGTGCGGCTATCGAAGCAGCTGGCGGCAAGTTCGAGGAATAAATGGCTAAGCAAGGTGCTCTCTCAGCGCTCAGCAAAGGCGGGTTATCCGAGCTCTGGGCTCGTCTGCGTTTTCTATTCCTGGCGATTATCGTCTACCGGATAGGCGCACACATCCCAGTTCCTGGTATCAACCCGGACCGGCTGGCGGACCTGTTTCGACAGAATGAGGGGACCATTCTTAGCTTGTTCAACATGTTTTCCGGCGGTGCGCTGGAGCGGATGAGTATTTTTGCGCTGGGGATCATGCCGTACATTTCGGCATCGATCATCATGCAGCTTATGTCCGCTGTCAGCCCACAGCTGGAGCAGTTGAAGAAGGAAGGTGAAGCTGGTCGTCGCAAGATAAGCCAGTACACCCGCTACCTCACTGTCGTTCTTGCTCTTGTCCAGGCTATTGGCATGTCCATTGGTCTGGCAGGGCAGGGCGTAGCGTTCACTGGTGACCTAGGCTTCCATTTCGTTGCAGTAACCACTTTTGTGGCGGGTGCAATGTTCATGATGTGGCTGGGTGAGCAGATTACTGAGCGTGGTGTTGGCAACGGTATCTCGATGTTGATTTTTTCGGGTATCGTCGCCGGTCTTCCGAGAGCAATCGGGCAGTCTTTCGAGTCTGCACGTCAGGGCGATATCAATATCTTCGCCCTGGTTGCTATCGGTTTGCTGGCAGTAGCGATTATCGGTTTCGTGGTGTTCATTGAGCGTGGTCAGCGTCGTATTGCTGTTCACTACGCCAAGCGTCAGCAAGGCCGCAAGGTGTTTGCTGCGCAGACTAGCCACCTACCGCTGAAAGTGAATATGGCCGGTGTTATTCCTGCTATCTTCGCGAGCAGCATTTTGCTGTTCCCGGCTTCGTTGGGTGCCTGGTTCGGTCAGTCTGAAGGTATGGGCTGGTTGCAGGACATCTCGCAGTCGATCGCTCCTGGTCAGCCGTTGAATATTCTGCTGTTTAGTGCAGGGATTATTTTCTTCTGCTTCTTCTATACGGCGTTGATGTTCAATCCGAAAGACGTAGCGGAAAACCTGAAGAAGTCCGGTGCCTTTATTCCGGGTATCCGTCCAGGTGAGCAGTCGGCACGCTATATTGATGGCGTTTTGACTCGTTTGACTCTGTTCGGTGCTCTTTATATGACGGCCGTGTGCCTGTTGCCCCAGTTCCTGGTGGTTGCGGCAAACGTTCCGTTCTACCTTGGCGGGACCTCGTTGCTGATCGTGGTCGTGGTTGTTATGGACTTCATGTCCCAAGTACAATCGCACCTCGTTTCGCACCAGTACGAATCCCTGATGAAGAAAGCCAACCTGAAGGGCTACGGCAGCGGCATGCTTCGCTGAAGTACCCATAAGGTGAGAGGAGTTGGTGATGAAAGTTCGTGCATCGGTGAAAAAGCTGTGCCGTAACTGCAAGATTATTCGCCGCGAAGGTGTTGTTCGGGTAATTTGCAGCGCGGAACCACGTCACAAACAGCGCCAAGGCTGAGTGTGATCTGTTTGAAGCCCAGCAGCTAGTGCGCTGCTGGGTTGATTATTTGTTATTACAGCGATATTATCTCGCGCCCTATTTCTTGGCTTCCGGGGCGTAGGTAGCTGTCAATTGGAGTCCCACTGAATGGCCCGTATTGCAGGCGTTAACATTCCAGATAACAAGCACACTGTTATCTCGCTGACCTACATCTATGGTGTTGGTCGCACTACCTCACAGAAAATCTGTGCGGATGCTGGTGTAAACCCAGCCGCTAAGATCAAGGATCTGAGCGACGAGCAGATTGAGTTGCTGCGTGGCGAAGTGGCAAAGTTCACCACTGAAGGTGACCTGCGTCGTGAAGTCAACATGAAAATCAAACGCTTGATGGACTTGGGCTGCTACCGCGGTCTGCGCCATCGTCGTGGTCTTCCAGTACGCGGTCAGCGTACCAAGACCAACGCGCGTACTCGCAAAGGTCCGCGTAAGCCGATCCGCAAGTAATCGCACCAGCGAATCGACAGGAATTTAGTCATGGCAAAACCTGCTGCTCGTCCTCGTAAAAAAGTAAAAAAGACAGTGGTTGATGGCATCGCCCACATCCACGCGTCTTTCAACAACACAATCGTGACCATCACCGACCGTCAGGGTAACGCGCTTTCTTGGGCTACCTCCGGTGGTTCGGGTTTCCGCGGTTCTCGCAAGTCCACCCCGTTTGCTGCTCAAGTAGCTGCTGAACGTGCTGGTCAAGCTGCGCTGGAATATGGCCTGAAAAACCTTGACGTTAACGTTAAGGGCCCAGGTCCAGGTCGTGAGTCCGCTGTCCGTGCTTTGAACGGCTGTGGCTATAAGATCGCCAGCATCACCGACGTGACGCCAATCCCGCACAACGGGTGCCGTCCGCCGAAGAAGCGCCGCGTGTAATCCAGGAGACTGTAAAGAATGGCTCGTTACATTGGTCCAAAATGCAAACTGGCACGTCGTGAAGGCACCGATCTCTTCCTGAAGAGTGGTGTGCGCGCTATCGAATCGAAGTGCAATATTGAAGCTGCTCCAGGCATCCACGGCCAACGCCGCGGTCGCCAATCCGACTACGGTACCCAACTGCGTGAAAAGCAGAAGGTCCGTCGTATCTACGGCGTTCTCGAGCGTCAGTTCAGCGGCTACTACAAACAAGCTGCTGGCAAAAAAGGTGCAACTGGCGAAAACCTGTTGCAGCTGCTCGAATGCCGCCTGGATAACGTCGTATACCGTATGGGCTTTGGTTCTACTCGTGCCGAATCCCGTCAGTTGGTATCGCACAAGTCGATCAGCGTAAACGGTCAAACCGTTAACGTTCCGTCCTACCAGGTTCGTGCTGGTGACGTGGTCGCTATCCGCGAGAAAGCAAAGAACCAGCTTCGCATTGTCCAAGCTCTCGATCTGTGTGCCCAACGTGGCCGCGTAGAATGGGTAGAAGTAGACACTGAGAAGAAGTCGGGCGTTTTCAAGAACGTTCCTGCTCGCAGTGATCTGTCCGCCGACATCAACGAAAGCCTGATTGTCGAGCTCTACTCCAAGTAAGGGCTAGAAAATAGGTGCATCCATGCAGATTTCGGTAAATGAGTTCCTGACACCCCGCCACATTGATGTGCAGGTTGTCAGTCCAACCCGCGCCAAAATTACGCTCGAGCCTCTCGAGCGTGGTTTCGGCCACACCCTGGGCAACGCGCTGCGCCGCATCCTGTTGTCCTCAATGCCAGGCTGTGCAGTAGTCGAGGCCGAGATTGATGGTGTGCTCCACGAGTACAGCGCCATCGAAGGTGTACAGGAAGACGTAATTGAAATCCTGTTGAACCTTAAAGGTCTGGCTATCAAGCTGCACGGCCGTGACGAAGTTACGCTGACCTTGTCGAAGAAGGGTTCGGGGGTGGTTACCGCTGCCGATATTCAGCTGGATCATGATGTCGAGATCGTTAATCCCGATCACGTAATCGCCAACCTGGCGTCTAACGGCGCCTTGAACATGAAGCTCACCGTAGCTCGTGGTCGTGGTTATGAACCAGCAGACTCGCGTCAGAGCGATGAAGACGAAAGCCGCAGCATTGGTCGCTTGCAGCTTGACTCTTCGTTCAGCCCGGTTCGCCGTATCGCATACGTGGTGGAAAACGCCCGTGTCGAGCAGCGTACTAACCTGGACAAGCTGGTTATTGATCTGGAGACCAACGGTACACTGGATCCTGAAGAGGCTATTCGCCGTGCTGCAACCATCCTGCAACAGCAGTTGGCTGCATTCGTCGACCTCAAAGGTGACAGCGAGCCAGTGGTTATCGAACAGGAAGACGAGATCGATCCGATCCTGCTTCGTCCGGTTGACGATCTGGAACTGACCGTGCGTTCGGCCAACTGCCTTAAGGCGGAGAACATTTACTACATCGGTGACCTGATTCAGCGCACCGAAGTAGAACTGTTGAAGACTCCGAACCTGGGCAAGAAGTCCTTGACTGAAATCAAGGATGTTCTGGCCTCCCGTGGTCTGTCCCTCGGCATGCGCCTCGACAACTGGCCGCCTGCAAGTCTTAAGAAGGACGACAAGGCGACTGCCTGATCGTCGTAATCACCGAACGTTGTGTTTGGTAAGGAATGAACCATGCGTCATCGTAAAAGTGGTCGTCACCTGAGCCGCACTAGCTCCCACCGCAAGGCTATGTTTCAAAACATGGCAGTGTCGTTGTTCGAGCACGAGCTGATCAAAACGACTCTGCCGAAAGCCAAAGAATTGCGTCGCGTTGCTGAGCCGCTGATTACTCTGGCCAAGAATGATTGTCTGGCTAACCGCCGTCTGGCCTTCGACCGTACGCGTTCGAAAGCCATCGTTGGTAAGCTGTTCAACGATCTGGGCAAGCGTTATGCAACTCGTGAGGGTGGCTACCTGCGCATCCTCAAGTGCGGTTTCCGTGCTGGCGACAATGCGCCTATGGCGTACGTCGAGTTGGTTGATCGTCCAGTTGGCGGCGAAGCTGTATCCGCTGAGTAAGACGTCAGTCTCTACAAAGAACCGGGCCTAGCGCCCGGTTTTTTGTGCCTGCTCAATTATTCTTTTCTATTGATATGCATCATTTAATGAATTTGCTGATGTAGATTCCATGGTCAATACTCCTCTTCAGCCGATTAGCCGGCAGCTTCAAGACTGACTGAGGAAGGACCAGCATGAGCCAGACCAAAACGCTTACGACCGCCAGCGGCGCCCCTGTTGCTGATAACCAGAACTCCCGATCGGCTGGCCCTCGTGGCCCGTTGCTGCTCGACGATTTTCACCTGATCGAAAAGCTTGCTCATTTCAATCGCGAAAACATTCCTGAGCGTCGTGTACATGCCAAAGGTTCGGGTGCCCATGGAACATTCACGCTGACCCGTGACATGACGCAGTACAGCAGTGCCAAGCTGTTCGACACGATCGGTAAGCAAACCCCCACCTTTTTGCGCTTCTCGACTGTGGGCGGAGAACGTGGTTCAGCCGACACTGAGCGCGACCCGCGCGGCTTTGCGCTGAAGTTTTATACCGAAGAAGGTAACTGGGACATTGTGGGTAACAACACCCCGGTGTTCTTCATTCGCGACCCTCTGAAGTTTCCTGACTTCATCCATACCCAAAAGCGTTTGCCTCAAAGCAATTTGAAAAGTGCGCAAATGATGTGGGACTTCTGGTCGCATTCCCCCGAAGCGCTGCACCAGGTCACCATCCTGTTCTCTGATCGTGGCATTCCTGATGGCTACCGTCACATGCACGGGTTCGGTAGTCATACCTATAGCCTGATCAATGCGGCTGGTGAGCGTCACTGGGTCAAATGGCACTACAAGACCAAGCAAGGCATCAAGAACCTGCCACCGGCTGAAGCTGCACGCCTTGCAGGTACTGACCCGGATTACGCCCAGCGTGACCTGTTTACTGCCATTGAGCGCGGGGATTTCCCTAAGTGGCGCGTGTGCATGCAAGTCATGACTGAAGCTCAAGCCGCAGCGCATTACGAAAACCCGTTTGATGTAACCAAAACCTGGTCCCAAAAAGAGTTTCCGTTGATTGAAATTGGCGAACTGGAACTGAACCGCAATCCGCTGAACTACTTTGCGGAAGTGGAGCAGGCAGCTTTTGGTCCAAGTAACATGATTCCGGGTGTTGGACTCTCGCCTGACCGTATGCTCCAGGGCCGTGTGTTCGCCTATGCCGATGCACATCGCTACCGTGTAGGTACCAACCACCAGCACCTGCCAATCAACGCTCCGCGAGTACCTGTGCACACTTATCAGCGTGATGGGGCAATGGCTTTTGGTAACAATGGTGGCGCTGCGCCGAACTATGAACCGAACAGCTACGCCGATGCTCCCAAGCAGGCTCCGCAATACGCTGAGCCGCCGTTGGCTCTCAGTGGTTCGGCGGATCGTTATGATCACCGGGAAGACACGGACTACTACAGCCATGCAGGGGCTCTGTTCCGTCTGATGAACGACGAGCAGAAAGCGCTGCTGATCAACAACATTGCCGGTGCAATGGCGGGCGTATCCGACGACGTAGTGCAGCGTCAGTTGCCGCATTTTTACAATGCCGACCCGGCTTACGGCGAAGGTGTTGCAAAAGCGTTGGGTGTACAGCGTAACTAACTCTAAGTGAGAAGCAGAACCGCCCGCAGTTGGGCGGTTTTTGCGTTTTTTAGCCCTGTTTTCTCGTCAGAACAGGGTGTTTCTTGCGATTTTACCGTGACCTCTCCGCAGGCTTGGTTCAAACTACAGACTTTAAAGCAGGGAGATGTGGGGCGATGCAAGGGCACCCGGACGTAATCGATTATCTCAACACGTTGCTCACCGGTGAGCTGGCTGCACGTGACCAATATTTTGTCCATTCCCGTATGTACGAGGATTGGGGCTTTACCAAGTTGTATGAACGCATCAACCACGAAATGGAAGAAGAGGCACAACACGCTGATGCGTTGATGCGCCGGATTCTGATGCTCGAAGGCACTCCGCGCATGCGTCCGGATGATCTGGACGTGGGAACAACGGTACCGGACATGTTTGCTGCTGACCTGCGGCTTGAGTACAAGGTGCGTGCCGCACTGTGCAAAGGGATTGCGTTGTGTGAGCTGCACAAGGACTACGTGAGCCGCGACATGCTGCGCATCCAGCTGGCAGACACAGAAGAAGATCACACCTACTGGCTTGAAAAGCAGCTGGGATTGATCAAGTCGATTGGTCTGCAAAACTACCTGCAGTCGCAGTTCTGATCGCGATCAAAACCAGTGTGATTGTACCCTTTGCATAGCGAGCAAGCGCGCACCTGCAAAGGGTTGGTCAATGCAAAGAAAAGCCCCTGCCATCGAGAGATGACAGGGGCTTTTTTTCATGCGCAGATTTAATCTCTGTCGCGTATCAGCAAGGGCTTCAAGTAAAAGCCCGTGTGAGATTGCGTCATTTCGGCAACCTCTTCCGGTGTGCCGACCGCAATGATCTGACCGCCTTTAGAGCCGCCTTCAGGCCCCAGATCCACCAGCCAGTCAGCCGTCTTGATCACGTCCAGGTTGTGCTCGATCACCACCACGGTGTTGCCGTGGTCGCGCAGACGATGCAGTACATCCAGCAACTGCTGTATGTCGGCAAAGTGCAGACCTGTCGTAGGCTCATCGAGGATATACAGCGTCTTGCCTGTATCGCGCTTGGACAGTTCGCGGGATAGCTTGACTCGCTGCGCCTCACCGCCTGACAACGTCGTGGCTGACTGCCCCAGCTTGATATAGGAAAGACCTACATCCATCAGGGTTTGCAGCTTACGCGCCAGAGCCGGTACGGCATCGAAGAACACCCGGGCTTCCTCGATGGTCATCTCGAGGGTTTCGTGGATGCTCTTGCCCTTGTATTTGATCTCCAGGGTTTCGCGGTTGTAGCGCTTGCTTTTGCACACATCGCACGGCACATAGATATCCGGCAAAAAGTGCATTTCCACCTTGATCAAACCGTCGCCCTGACACGCCTCACAGCGGCCGCCCTTGACGTTGAACGAGAACCGGCCAGGTCCGTAGCCCCGGGAGCGTGATTCCGGTACACCGGCAAACAATTCGCGAATCGGGGTAAACAGCCCGGTGTAAGTCGCAGGGTTGGAACGAGGGGTACGACCAATCGGGCTTTGGTCGATATCCACGACTTTGTCCAGATGTTCCAGGCCTTTGATGCTGTCGTGAGCCGCCGCTTCAAGAGTGGTTGCACCATTCAGGGCTGTGGCGCTGAGCGGATACAGGGTGTTGTTGATCAGTGTCGACTTGCCCGAGCCCGAAACCCCGGTCACGCAGGTCAGCAGCCCAAGCGGGATTTCCAGGTCCACATTGCGCAAGTTGTTACCGCGGGCGCCCTTGAGCGACAACGTCAGCTTTTTATTGCGCGGCGTACGTTTGGCGGGTACGGCGATCTTCACCCGGCCCGACAGGTATTTGCCGGTTAACGAGTCAGGGTGTGCCATCACCTCGGCGGGTGTGCCTTCAGCAACAATGTGTCCACCATGAACCCCGGCCCCGGGGCCGATATCCACTACATAATCAGCCAAGCGAATGGCATCTTCATCGTGCTCCACCACGATCACGGTGTTACCGATGTCACGCAGATGCTTGAGTGTTCCCAGCAGACGGTCGTTATCACGTTGATGCAAGCCAATGGATGGCTCGTCGAGGATATACAACACACCGACCAGGCCAGCACCGATCTGACTGGCCAAGCGAATACGCTGGGCTTCACCGCCCGACAGGGTGTCGGCGCTGCGATCCAGTGACAGATAGTCGAGACCCACATTCACCAGGAACTGCAGGCGTTCGCGAATTTCCTTAAGGATCTTGTCGGCGATTTCGCCACGACGCCCGGTCAGGCTCAGCGTACTGAAATATTCGGTTGCATCACCAATAGGCAGATTGGTCACGGCCGGCAAGGTTTTCTCGCCCACCCACACGTGACGGGCTTCGCGACGCAGGCGCGTGCCCCTGCAATCAGGGCAAGACTGGGTGCTGAGAAACTTGGCCAGTTCTTCACGTACGGTGGCTGATTCGGTCTCGCGGTAGCGGCGCTCAAGGTTCGGCACGATCCCTTCAAAGGGGTGCGCGCGCTTCACGATGTCACCGCGATCATTCAGGTAGCGGAAATCAACGTTTTGGGTGCCGCTGCCATACAGAATGACTTTTTGCTTGTCGGCCGCCAGTTCACTGAACGGCACCTCGAGGCTGAAGTCGTAATGCTTGGCCAGCGCCCCGAGCATCTGGAAGTAATAAACGTTGCGCCGGTCCCAGCCGCGAATTGCGCCTTCGGCAAGGGTCAGCTCGCCATTGACCAGACGTTTGATATCAAAAAACTGCTTAACCCCCAACCCATCACAGGTAGGACAAGCGCCAGCCGGATTGTTGAAGGAAAACAGCTTGGGTTCGAGCTCACTGATTGCGTGTCCGCAGATCGGGCAGGCGAAGCGGGCGGAGAAGATCATCTCTTCGCCGGGCTCATCGTCCATCGGTGCAACCAGGGCGATGCCGTCAGCCAGCTTCAGCGCGGTCTCGAACGATTCCGCCAGACGCTGTTGCAGGTCTGCACGGACCTTGAAGCGGTCAACCACCACATCGATGGTGTGCTTCTTCTGCTTGTCGAGCTTGGGCAACTCGTCCAGCTCGCACAGCTTGCCGTTTACCCGCGCCCGTACAAAGCCCTGAGCCCGCAACTCTTCAAACACGGAAAGGTGCTCGCCCTTGCGCTCGCGAATGACCGGTGCCAGCAGCATGAGCTTGCTGCCTTCGGGCTGGGCCAACACCAGGTCGACCATCTGGCTGACAGTCTGGGCTTCCAGTGGAATGTCGTGATCTGGACAGCGGGGAATGCCGACGCGTGCATAGAGCAGGCGCAGGTAGTCGTAAATCTCGGTAATGGTGCCGACAGTGGAGCGGGGGTTGTGCGAAGTGGATTTCTGTTCGATGGAAATAGCGGGCGAAAGACCTTCGATGGTATCGACGTCGGGCTTTTCCATCATCGACAGGAACTGACGCGCATAGGCCGACAGCGACTCAACGTAACGGCGCTGGCCTTCGGCATATAAAGTGTCAAACGCCAGGGATGATTTGCCGGAGCCAGACAGTCCGGTGATGACGATCAGTTTGTCCCGTGGCAGGGTCAGGTCGATGTTCTTCAAGTTGTGGGTTCGTGCCCCACGTATCAGGATCTTGTCCACTGCGGCCTCGCTTGGCGGGCATAACATAAACGAATGAGTATACGGATCTGTGCGAAAGCTGTGCAGGTCCTTAATGGCACGTAGTCATTATCGGCCTTTATAACTTTTGCGTGACAAAGCGTCGCGCATCCCTCGTGTGTGTGCTGTTACTCGATGGGACTGGTAGAATCGCCGCCGGTTCACATGAGGTTTTTCCATGCACGATCCCTACAGCGAACGCATGAGTGGCAGCGAGACCCGAGCAGCAAGCGGTCTGGCCCTTGTGTTCGCCTTCCGTATGCTGGGCATGTTTATGGTGTTGCCGGTACTGGCGACCTATGGAATGGACCTGGCAGGAGCGACGCCGGCCCTGATTGGTTTGGCAATTGGCGCTTATGGCCTGACTCAGGCTATTTTTCAGATTCCGTTCGGGGTTATCTCTGACCGTATTGGCCGTCGTCCCGTGATCTATCTGGGATTGATCGTCTTCGCGTTGGGTAGCGTGCTGGCGGCGAATTCAGATTCGATCTGGGGTGTTATCGCCGGACGTATCCTGCAAGGTGCCGGTGCTATTTCTGCTGCGGTGATGGCATTGCTCTCGGACCTGACCCGCGAACAACATCGCACCAAGGCCATGGCCATGATCGGCATGACCATTGGTTTGTCGTTTGCTGTCGCGATGGTGGTGGGGCCGTTGCTGACCCGGGCCTTTGGCTTGTCGGGGTTGTTTTTGGCAACGGGTGTGATGGCGCTGGCAGGGATTGTGATCGTCATGTTCATGGTGCCGCGCTCGACCGGCACCTTGCAGCATCGTGAATCCGGCGTAGCCAGGCAGGCCTTGCTGCCGACCCTGCGTCACCCGGACCTGCTGCGTCTGGATCTGGGCATTTTTGTGTTGCACGCCATGTTGATGTCGAGCTTCATCGCATTGCCGCTGGCGTTGGTCGAAAAAGCCGGCCTGCCCAAAGAGCAACATTGGTGGGTCTACCTCACGGCCTTGCTGATTTCATTTTTCGCCATGATTCCGTTCATCATCTACGGCGAAAAGAAACGCAAAATGAAACGAGTTTTACTCGGCGCCGTCGTGACGTTGATGCTCACTGAGCTATTCTTCTGGCAGTTCGGCAATAGTTTGCGAGCGCTGGTGATCGGAACCGTGGTGTTTTTCACGGCGTTCAACCTGCTGGAGGCATCGTTGCCTTCGCTGATCAGCAAGGTGTCACCGGCAGGTGGCAAGGGCACCGCGATGGGGGTGTATTCGACCAGTCAATTCCTGGGGTCGGCACTGGGCGGCATTCTCGGCGGCTGGTTATTCCAGCATGGCGGTCTGTCGGTTGTGTTCCTCGGATGCGCAGGTCTGGCTGCACTCTGGCTTGTCTTTGCTGTTACCATGCGCGAACCGCCGTATGTGACAAGCCTGCGTTTGCCGTTATCGCCTGAGGCGCTTCGCGAAGCAGGTCTGACCGAACGTTTAAAGGCTGTTGCTGGCGTGACAGATGCAGTGGTGGTAGCCGAAGAGGCTGCCATTTATATCAAATTGGACACCGAACTATTGGATCGCGCGACACTCGAGCAGTTGGTTAATCCAGCGCCGACGTGCGAAGCCTAGGAGAACGTTATGGCCCGTGGGGTTAACAAAGTTATATTGGTCGGCACATGCGGCCAGGATCCCGAAGTTCGCTACTTGCCTAACGGTAATGCCGTGACCAACCTGAGTCTGGCAACCAGCGAACAGTGGACTGACAAGCAAACCGGTCAAAAAGTCGAAAAAACCGAATGGCACCGTGTATCGATGTTCGGCAAGGTCGCTGAGATCGCGGGTGAATACCTGCGTAAAGGTTCGCAGGTCTACATCGAAGGCAAGCTGCAGACCCGCGAGTGGGAAAAAGACGGTATCAAGCGTTACACCACTGAAATCGTGGTCGACATGCAAGGCACCATGCAACTGCTGGGTGGCCGCCCACAGGGCGACCAACAAAACCAGGGCGGTGGTAATAACTACCAGCAATCCGCTCCGCGCCAGCAGGCTCAACGCCCTGCGCCGCAACAGCAGCCACAGCGCGAGTCGCGTCCAGCGCCGCAACAGCAGGCAGCACAACCTGCTCCGGATTTCGACAGCTTCGATGACGATATCCCGTTCTAGGTTACATGAGGTCAGGCTGCCGTTTACGAACGGCATGCCCAACCAAAAAAAGGCCCGTCGCTGATTCAGCGACGGGCCTTTTTGTTGGGTGCGGGTTTACGTGCGGCGCATTAGTAGCAGGGCGACCACGATTGCGAGGCCGGCGATGCCTGCCGAGATCATTCCCAATGATTCCAGCCCGAAGTGACGAATGCCCAGTCCGCCCAGAATCGCGCCCAATCCGATCCCGGCATTGGCGGCTGAGATGTTCATGGTGGCCGCGAGTGCCTGAGCCTTGGCACCTGCGCGCATGACCCGAACCTGGCAAATCGGGAACAGTGCGGTATAGGCGATACCCCACACAATCAGTGCCACGATCAACCATCCGTGTTGCGATGCCAGCGGCGTGGCAGCCAGCATGCCGATGGCCAGTAAGACCAGAAACAGCACCGTTGAGCCTAGCGGACTCCGGTCAACCAGACGCCCGCCGAAATGATTGCCTAGCATGCCCACGGCACCAAAGCCCATCAGCCACCATCCGACTTGACCCGGCGCGATCCCCGCCAGTCGTTGCAAGGTGTCAGCCAAATAGGTGTAGGCGGTGAACATGGCGGTGAACGCCAAGGTAGAAAGCGCAACGTGAGCCAGAAAGCGCGGGTCTTTGAAAATGCCGGTCTGCTTATCTCCCGTAGTGCGTTGGGGAGCTGATGGCAGCGCTGGCATAAAGAGGCGGATCAACAGGCCTATCAGCAAGCACAGGGCGGCCAGTATCCAGAAGCTCCCACGCCAGCCAACGGAGTCCGCGGCCAGGGTGCCAAGCGGGATACCAAACACCAGCGCAGCGGAAATACCCATATAAACGTTGGCAACGGCTTTGCCGGCATGTGCCGGACCGGCCAGTTGCCCGGCGGTTTCGCTGGCGGTGCCCCAAAACACCGGGAGCAGTAGCGCTGGAATGAAACGGGCGAGTGCAAGTACCCAAATATTGGGCGCCAGGGCTGCCAGAACATTGGATGCCGCGAACACCAGCAGGATGCAGGTGAACAGCTGTCTGCGATCGATATGAGCAAGCCGGGCGGTCAGGATAGGACCGAACAGCATCACAGTGAAGGCGAACAGCGTCACCAGTTGTCCCGCCATGGCGATGGAGACACCCAGGTCTTTGGCCAGCGCGGGCAGTAGACCGATGATCAAAAATTCAGTGGTCACAATCACGAATGCGGCTATGGCCATGATGGTGATTTGCAGGCCCGTTTGTGATCGGGTGGCGCTACCGACTACTGGGGCGGTCAATGATGAAGAGGGCATGTGTGTTGCTCTATGAAAAAATCAGAGCGTCAGTTTATTAGAGAAGTAAGTTCATATTGAGGCTATAAACTACGCAATGATGTGAATTCAAATCGCTAATGGTGCGCTGCCATGTTCTCTTCCGAACGCCTGAAAGGCATTGATGTATTTGTCTGTGTTGCAGAAACAGGCAGTTTTACGGCCGCAGCCGAGCGTCTGAACTTGACCGGTTCAGCCATCAGCAAAGGCATTGCTAGATTGGAGGCGCGACTCGACATTCGACTGTTCAATCGGACCACCCGCAGGCTCTCGCTGACCGATGCCGGGGTCAGGTTTTACCGGACCTGTACCAACGTGCTGGGAGAGTTGGAGGAGGCAGAAATGGCCCTCCATGCCCAGAATACCGAGCCCATGGGGCGCGTGCGCATCGACTTGCCAGCAGCCTACGGTCGCCTGCATGCGCTGGGCGTTATTTTGCGATGCGTTGCAGACCATGCATTGCTGCTTCCCCATATCTCGTTCTCTGACCGCTTCGTTGATCCTGTCGAAGAAGATATCGATATTGTCGTGCGCATTGGTGGGTCGGATATTTGGCCGGATGCCCTGGGGCGGCGTTACCTGGGGACGGAGCGCCTGGTTTTTTGTGCCTCGCCACACTATTTGATGAAGCACGGTGAGCCCCGGACTGAGCATGATCTGGAACACCACAGTTGCGTGGTGTACGCCCGTGGTGATGGCATGGTCAACCCTTGGCACTTTGCCGGTACTCATGGGGGCGGTACCGAGCGTCGCGTTCTGCCTGCACGTATTGCCGTTGGGGACGGCGAAGGTCAGGCGGCAGCTGTCCTGGCCGGGCAGGGCATTGCGCAACTTCCGACCTGGCTGATCAAACAAGCGCTGGAGGCGGGCACGCTGGTGGAAGTCTTGCCGCATCTGGCCACCGACGGCTCGCCGCTGAATTTGGTCTGGCTCAAGCGTCGGCAGTCGCAACCCAAGGTCAGCGTGTTGCTGGAGGCGCTGGGTGCATCATTGACCTCCTGATCAAATCCGGGCGAGCCCTTTGGGCATATGTTGGCTCAGGACAGGCATTGTCATGTGTCATGAGCCGGTTTCTGAACGAAGTTACGGACTCCCTCCGACAGTTGGCTACGCTGTAACTCAAGAAACAGGACGATCGGGCTGAAAAGCGGCGTGGTTGTCCACTTTCATTCAGTTCAGCGATGCCCAAGAGGGACCACCGGTTTTGTTTAAATTCAAAACAGCTATTTTGCTCATCATCCTGTTGCTCACAGGGAATGGCATCCTTCAGGCGGCACCCACGCTGGCTTCCGTGATCAAGGCCGAAGAAGTCGATGGCAAGCCGCCTGTGCTGGTCAACGGTGGGTTGCTTGGGGCACTGGGTGCTGGAATGGATGAAGTCCAGGGGCGGTTGGGTTTGAGCATGCACCTGCTGGATGGCTGGCGCTTGCGTGCAGCACGGGCAGGGGAAGAGGCTGAAGTGCTCGCCGAGCAGGCCTATGAACATCCCTCCTGGAATGCGGCCGCCGATTTCCTCATTGTATCCGTCACCTGGTTTGCCGCTTTCATAGGATTAATGCTGCTCGCACGGTTGGTGCTCAACTATGTGTGTAGCCGTCGCGTGACTCAAAACAAGGTACGGGTGAAGTCCCTGCTGGGCTATGCGCTGCCGTATCTGTTTCCGGCGATGATCGCTTTGCCATTGACGTTGTCTGTCAGTCGTTTTTTACAGGACTCAATGGGTGTCTCGCTGGCGCTCAGTCTCGCGTATGCCAGCAGTGGTGGGGTTTTCTGCGCGGCGCTGGTGCTGACCATGAATGCAATGTTCGATGTCGGGCACAAGCGCCGCGCGGTGGATATCATTCGCCGGACGGCTCCGCGCTCTTTGTTTGTAATCGGTTTTTCCGCGGCCCTGAGTGATGCGCTTAACAGCCTGAAAATAGCCTGGCAAATAGGTGTCAATCTCGCCAGTTGCTTGTCGGTTGTGGCAGGACTGATTGCGTGTATCGCATTTGCTCATTTGGTGGTCAGGTTGCGGCGTCCGGTGGCGCACCTGATTCGCAATCGGGCATTGGCACAGCGTTTGGGGCAGCCGGCGCTTCAAGAGTCCCTGCGGATCTTTTCAGTGCTGTGGTATTGGCCCATTCTGCTGATGCTGCTGGTGTCGGCGTTCAACCTGCTGGGGGTGGGCGAAAGCAGCGAGCGAACCTTGCGCAACGCCTTGATGACTTCGGGCTTGCTGATTGGCACCGTGTTTTTAAGTACCACGCTGCACCATTGGTTCAGGACCGCCCCTCGAAGCAGCGGTGCGTATAAAGTGCGTTTGCTTAATGTGATGTATGCCGTTCTGCGGATTGTCCTGGCCGTGACCTTTATCGAGCTGCTGGTACAGATCTGGGGTTTTTCCCTGTTGGCATTTGCTTCAGACAGCAGTACGGGTAAGGTCATCAGCGATTCACTGGGGCATATTTTATTGATTTTGTTGGTGACGTGGCTGGCCTGGGTGGTGCTCGATACCGCGATCCAGCAGGCCTTGCAGCCTACCGTTAACCGACGGGGGAGCCGGGAGCCAAGCACCCGCACCAAGACCATCCTGCCGTTGTTGCGCAACGCGATCAAAGTGATTCTGGTGGTGGTGTGTACCATCACTACCATGGCCAATCTGGGGGTCAACGTCGCGCCCTTTCTTGCCGGTGCCGGGGTGATCGGGCTGGCAATCGGCTTTGGTTCTCAGCAGTTGGTACAAGACGTGATCACGGGGCTGTTCATTATTATTGAAGACACCATTTCGGTCGGCGACTGGGTGGTGGTGGACTCCAATCATTCTGGCACCGTCGAGGGACTGACCATTCGCACCTTGCGTCTGCGCGATTCTCGCGGCTTTGTGCACTCGGTTCCGTTTGGTCAGATCAAGGTGGTCATTAACCATTCCCGTCAATTTGCGTACGCCTTCTTTTCGGTGCAGTTCACCTATGACTCCGATATGGACAAAGCCACTGAGGTGATCCGCGAGGCTGGTCAGCAGATCAGTGATGACCCTTTGCTCAGTCTTAGCCTGCAAGGTTCACTGACCATTTTTGGGGTCGATAGCATGAGCCTGGACGGGGTGGTGATTACCGCGCAGTTTCGTACGGTCTCCGGTGCTCAGAACACCATCAGCCGTGCCTTCAACGCCCGACTTAAAAAGCTTGTGGATAAGTCCGCGGATGTACACTTTGCACAACATTATCCACAGGGCTTTCTCATGCCGGTGCGAGAGACCGAAGGCCGCGCTGAATCGGCCACGGTCAAGCAGCAGCCTGCGGTGTTACTGACCGACATCCCGCCACAGTCACAATGATGGCCAATGACTCGGGACACAGTTTGTCAGTGACGACAGGCAGATAAACCCGCAAAATACGTGGGTCATAAACATGACCAACAGTTTGCACGGTTGGTTTCTGGTATATATCACCGTTCTGAATAGACTGAGCCTGCACACTCTATGCGAATGCGCCTTATGTTATTGGGCGGCGGAAATGCTCTCGGGCAGGCGCTGATTCGTCTCGGTGCCGAGGAAGACATCAACTTCCTGGCCCCGCGTCCGCCGCAAGACGGTTGGGACGCTGCGAGCCTGACGCAACTGCTGGATGACACCCGTCCGGATGCCGTTATCAACCTTGCTTACTACTTCGACTGGTTTCAGGCGCAGGCGGTGAGCGAGAACCGTCTTGCTGGTCAGGAGCGTGCTGTCGAGCGTTTGGCAGAGCTGTGCCAGCACCACAACATGATTTTGCTGCAGCCTTCCAGCTATCGCGTTTTCGATGGCTCGCGTGCGACGGCCTACAGTGAAAAGGACGAACCTGTTCCGCTGGGGCTACGCGGTCAGGCGTTATGGCGCATCGAGCAAAGTGTACGCGCCATTTGCCCGCAACACGTCCTGCTGCGTTTCGGCTGGTTACTCGACGACAGCGCCGAAGGCACTCTGGGCCGTTTTCTGGCCCAGGCAGAAAAACCTGAAGAGTTGTTGATGGCGGATGACCGTCGGGGTAACCCGACGCCCGTCGATGATGCGGCCCGCGTTATCATCTCGGTCCTCAAGCAACTGGACTGTGCAGCACCGCTCTGGGGTACTTATCACTACGCCGGGCATGAGGCGACCACGCCACTGGCGCTGGGACAAGCGATTCTCAGCGAAGCTCGCCATCTGCACCCGCTGGCCATCGAAGCGCCGACGCCCCAGGCCCATGCCGCACGCCCGGATGCCGCCGAAGAGCCTCAGCATGCCGTACTGGCGTGCAAAAAAATTCTACACACGTTCGGGATCAAGCCTCGCGCCTGGCGCGCAGCACTTCCGACATTACTGGACAGGTTTTATCGTCATGGTTGATGCACCCGTTTTAATCACTGGCGGCGCCGGCTTCATTGGGTCCAACCTCGTGGATGTCCTGCTGGCCAAAGGATATGCCGTACGGATCCTCGACGACATGTCGACCGGCAAGCGCAGCAACTTGCCAATGGACAACCCGAAGCTCGAACTGATTGAAGGTGACGTGGCGGATGCAGCGCTGGTGGCCAAGGTGATGGATGGCTGCAGTGCAGTGGTTCATCTGGCGGCTGTAGCCTCGGTGCAGGCGTCGGTGGACGACCCGGTACGCACTCATCAAAGCAACTTTATCGGCACTTTGAATGTTTGCGAAGCCATGCGTAAAGCGGGCATCAAGCGGGTTGTATTTGCCTCCAGTGCCGCGGTTTACGGTAACAACGGGGAAGGCGAGTCGATTGTTGAAGACACCCCCAAGGCGCCGCTGACACCTTACGCGTCAGACAAACTGTCCAGTGAGTACTACCTGGATTTCTACCGCCGGCAACACGGTCTTGAGCCGATCATTTTCCGCTTCTTCAACATTTATGGCCCACGGCAGGATCCTTCTTCTCCGTACTCAGGTGTCATCAGCATCTTTAGCGAGCGTGTAGAAAAGGGCCTGCCCATCACCATCTTTGGCGATGGTGAGCAAACCCGCGACTTCGTATACGTCGGTGATCTGGTGAAGATCCTGTTGCAGGCCATCGAGGCCCCGGATGTTGAAGAGGGTGCAATAAACGTTGGGTTGAACAAGGCCACCAGCCTCAAGCATATGCTCGAAGCTCTGCGTGAAGTCGTTGGCCAGTTGCCGGTGATCAGCTACGTGCCGGCCCGTCCGGGTGATATCCGTCATTCGCGTGCCGACAATAGCCGCCTGTTGCAACGCTTCAGTCTCGGCCAAACCACGCCGATGAGCGAAGGCCTGGCGCGTTTGCTCGGTCGTTAATACGCAACCCACAAAAAAGGCGCCTTTCGAGGCGCCTTTTTTAGGTGTCTGATTTAGAACTTGTAGCCCAGACCTACCATGTAAACCCACGGATCCACGTCAACGTTGACCTTGGCCCGGGTGCCACCGGCGACGGCGTTGTTATCCACATAGGCTCGGGTATCGATGTCGATATAACGGGCCTGGGCGTTGATCATGATGTTGTCAGTCAGCATGTAGTCCGCGCCCAACTGCCAAGCCATGCCCCACGAGTTTTTCGCCCGGAAGTTGTCGAAGCCTTCAGCGCTGGCGCGGCTGCCCACGTGCTCGTCATAGATCCAGGTGTAGTTGATGCCGGCACCCACGTAAGGCTGGAACACCGATTTGGAGTCCAGTGGGTAATAGACGACGCTCAGGGTCGGTGGCAGGTGCTTGAGAGTACCGAGCTTGCCGTTGGCCGCGGCCAGGCCGGTGCCTTTGAGTTTGACGTCATGCTCGAACGGCGTCGCAGCCAGCAGCTCGATCCCGATGTTGTCGGTGATCATGTACGCAAAGTTGAGGCCCAGCTGGGTGTCGCTGCTCATGGTCGCCTTGCCGCCCAAATCGGCGCCCGCCAACGGACCGCGATCAACCTTGACGCTGGAGCTGTCGGCTTTCGGGTTTACCGTAATTGCACCGGCGCGGACGATGATGTCGCCTTCAGTGTGCGCGTGGGCAAGCGGGGCGACGGCGAGCGCCAGGATCGCGGCACTGAGCAAAGACTTGTGCATGGAGGGCTCCATTGGGATATTTAAAAGTTATAACCAATGGTAATGAGCACGGGGCCTCGCTCAGTTGACCCAGCTCAATGAAAATGTGAAGTTGTGAAAAATTCGTTAATTGACACCCGCACCCGCACCCGCCAGCGCCAGGCCGGAGGGAGCGTGTCATGGGCTTTTAACTACTCGGGTAATTCGTAGACCAGGATCTTCTGGGCATCCATCTGATAGCCCGCATCGGCCAGATCGCTGGTGCTCGGCTTGACCTGCATCGCGCCTACGATCCAGTAGGGTTGGTATAACTCGTCGAGCTTGACCCCTTCCTTGCTGGTTACGTGCACGATCTGGTTCGACGGCGGGGGCGGCACGTGGATGCAGGCGCCAAAGTACGGCACCAGCAGGAAGTCCGTAGTGCGACCTTCTTCGTTCACTTCAAGCGGTACGATATACCCCGGCAAACGAATCACCTGACCGTCCAGCGCAGGGACAACCGGCGCATTGGGCATACCTTGCCTGGCAGCGGGGGCCGCTTCCGGGTCAAGGTTGCCCAACTGAGACAGGTCGTGCATCGGAGCCATGTCGGGGGCTTCAGAGGGCGCGTCCGGCGGCACCATCTCTGACCATGTCAGCTCTCTCGGCTGGGCCGCCCACAGGGGCATGGCAACCAGTAGCAGTAGCGCCAGCAACAGGCGCGATATCGACGTGCTTTTCATAAACCGATGCTCATAAACGAATGGACAGGCCATCGGCCAGCGATTGCCGGTAAGCGCGCCATGCGGGCACGCAGCCCATTAGCAGGGCGGCCGCCAGAATACCGCCGAGCAGCGTCCATTCATATTCACTTGGCCACGCCAAGGGCAAATAGAGCCCGTAATTTGCTTGCACGTAACCTTGGGCCACAGCGATACACACATACAACAACCCGACGCCGGCAACGACGCCCGCCAATGCCAGCGCCAGGGCTTCGAACACCAGCAGGGTTGCAATATGCCAGGGGCGGGCGCCGACCGAGCGCAGAATCGCCATCTCGCGTCGGCGTTCATTCAAGCTGGTCAGAATGGCAGTAAGCATGCCGATCAACCCGGTCAGTACGACGAACAGTGACACGACAAACAGCGCCTTTTCAGCGGTGCTCATCAAACTCCAGAGTTCCTGCAATGCGACGCCGGGCAAGATCGCCATCATTGGCTCGCCGCGAAACTCATTGATTTCCCGTTGCAGGGCAAAGGTCGAGATCTTGCTGTTCAGGCCCAGCATGAATGCGGTGATGGCCTGTGGGGTGAGGTCAAGGTTGCGCGCTTGATCGGCGCTGATGCGCCCCGCACCACGGGCAGGAACGCCGTTTTTCCAGTCGATATGGATCGCCTCCATACCGCCGAGGCTGATGTGCAGCGTGCGATCCACCGGAGTCCCGGTGCGCTTGAGAATACCCACGACGGTAAAGGGTTTGTCGTCATGCTTGACCAGGCTGACGGCGGCTACGCCGTGAGCCAGCACCAGTTTGTCGCCCAGTTTGTAATGCAGTGCGTCAGCCACTTCGGCACCGAGTACCACCTCAAACGGATCACTGACAAACGCGCGACCGTCGGCCAGTTGCAAGTGTTGTCGATGACCGTATTGGTAGTGCTCGAAATACGCTTCGCTGGTGCCCATCACCCGATAACCGCGATGGGAGTCGCCGAGAGACATGGGAATGGCCCATTTCACTTTCGGGTTGTGGGCGAAGTGCTCAAAGCTGTCCCAGCGAATATTGTTGGTGGCATTGCCGATGCGAAACACCGAATACAACAACAGATTGACCGACCCCGAACGTGCGCCGACGATCAGGTCGGTGCCGCTGATGGTACTGGCAAAGCTGGCGCGGGCTTCGGTGCGCACACGTTCGACCGCCAGCAGCAGGCACACCGACAGGGCAATGGCGAACGCCGTCAGCACTGCGGTAAAACGGCGGTTAGCCAGGCTGGCCAGGGCTAGACGAAACAAATACATCTCAGACCTCAGCCGACAGAGCGGCACGATTGAGTTCAGACAACGACAGGTGACGGTCGAAAAGGGGTGCCAGGCTTTGGTCGTGACTGACAAACAGCAAGCTGGCACCGGCCTCGCGGCATTCGGCGAACAGCAACTGGATAAACGCTTCGCGCGCGTCGGCATCGAGGGCCGAGGTGGGTTCGTCGGCAATCACCAGCTCGGGCTGACCGATCAGGGCGCGGGCGGCCGCGACCCTTTGCTGTTGGCCGATGGACAGTGAATCGGCACGGCGACCCAGCAGTGCCGGGTCTTTCAGGCCCAGATGCGCCAGCAGCGTCCGGGCGGCGTTATCGACGCTGCCATGACGCTGTACCGCGCGGCTGGCGCGCAATTTGGAGAAGTGACACGGCAACTCAACGTTCTCGCGCACCGACAAGAAGGGCAGCAAATTGAATTGCTGGAAGATATAGCCTGTGTGATCGACCCGAAAACGATCGCGAGCCCCGGAGCCGAGTTCACTCAATTCCTGGCCCAGCAAACGGATACTGCCGCTGTTGGCCTTTTGCACGCCGCCGAGCAACCCCAGCAATGTAGTTTTGCCGCTGCCGCTTGGGCCTTTGAGAAACAGGGTCTCGCCCGCTTCCAGGCGAAATGCTGGAATATCCAGCAGCACGGGATGTCCCGGCCAGCTGAAACTCAGGTCGCTGAGTTCGATCAGTGCTTGGGTCATGGAGAAAAAATATCGCCTGCAATGGGATGGGTGCGCTTTGTCGCCGTTGCCAGGGGCCGCGACGACGCACGCATGATCATCGGTTAAAACTTCAATGTGGCTGCTTTCGGCGTGACGTCCACACCTTGCTGGCCGCTTGGGCCGATCAGTTGTACCTGAATTTTTTGCGTGGCGGGGAAGGTCTTGAAGAGCTGAGTCAGGTCCAGGGTTTTCAGCGCCGCCGGGCTGCTGCACGTGAACTCATAGCTGGCGTGGATTTCACTGTGCTGGTGTTTGCTTTCGTCGCTGGCGTGAGCATGTTCGGGCGCATCACCGAACAGCGGGCTTTCCAGTTCTTGCGCGGTCTCAAGGCACCCGGCAGCCTGTGGCAGGCTGAACAGCACCGTTGATTGTTCCAGTTTGGCGCGTGCGTCCGTGACTTTTTTCTTGTCAGCGGCGGTGCTGGCTTCGTGCTCGAAACCCACCAGGTTCATGGCCGGGCTTTCGAGCTCCAGTTCCAGGGTCTGGCCATCCAGCGCCGCATTCAAGCGTGCCACCCCATGTTCATGAGCCTCGAGGCTGCCATGTTCATGGTCGTGATCATGTTCGTCGGCTGCGTGAGTCATGGCTAGCGGCAACAGGGCGAACGGCAAGGCGAGAAGAAAACGGCGCATAGCGTGACTCCGGCAGGGAAGATGAACGATTTGTTATGTGATCTTATAACAATGTTGCGAGAGTTTGCCCGTGTGCTTGGCGATACGCAAGACGCGTGGGAGCATGGCGTCATGAAACTTTTGGAGCAGCAATGATGGTACGCATACGCGGAACGATCGGTGACTGGCCGGTGGACCTGACGGTGGAGCTGGATGAGAACGACTGGGCGCAACTGGGTGCGCAGGTACAGACAAGCGCCCCGGCCAGTGCGGCGGCAGTGGCCAGGCCCGTCAGTCAGGACGATGCGGTGTGGGAGATGACCAAGGAGTTGTTGCGTAAGGCGGGGCAGATGACCGGCCCTGAACTGCTCGGACAACTGGAGGCGCTGACGGGCAGCACAGCGTCTGGCAAGCGTTTGCTGGTGCGTCTGCGCCACAGCAGCGAGGTGAAAGTGGTGAGCGGCGAGGACTCGCCGGTGTACCGCTGGATCGAGTAGCACGCCGCAAACACACCAGTCCGGTAGATACTCTGTTGCCAGGCAAGCACCGCAGCCTTCGTACCTCGGCTACAAGACTGTAGCAGTTACCGAGCTCAGCGAGGCTACGTCCGGCTGCGCAGCTGCCGTAAAGCCCGGTGTACATATCCATTGATGCCTGCGGCGCAGAGCCTCCACTCGGCCTGCCGAAAGGGGTAGCGTTCGGGGTCAGTACAGCGCGGCAAACAGCTTGCGGCGGTAAGTGGTGACCAGCGGATGATCGTTGCCCAGCAGGTCGAACACTTGCAGCAGCGTCTTGTGGGTGATGCCTTCGTTATAGCTGCGGTTGCGGATAAACAGCTTCAACAGGCCTTCCAGCGCGCCTTCATATTGCTGGCGTGCCAGCTGTTGAATCGCCAGTTGATAGGCCGCTTCATCGTCCAGCGGATTCTGCGCCACGCGGGTTTTCAAGTCGGCGACATCGGGCAAGTCCGCAGCCTGACGCAAAAAGGTCAGCTGGGCCTTGGCACCCGCCAGTTCGGCTTTGTGTTCGTCGCTTTTGACCGCATCCAGCACGGCCTGAGCTTCAGTCAGTTCGCCGCGTTCGGCCAGGCAGCGGCCATAGAGGATCAGTGCTTTCGCGTTGCTGTTGTCTTCGGTCAGGATATTTTTGAGCAAGGCTTCGGCATCCGCGAAGCGGCTTTCGGCAAACAGGGCCTGAGCTTGCACCATTGGGTCTTCAGCGGCAGGCTCGGGCATCACGACGTGCGGTGCGAGCATGGCGCGGATGGCCGAGTCCGGCTGTGCTTCCTGGAAGCCGTCGACCACTTTGCCGTCTTTAAACAGCACCACTGTGGGCAGGGTTTGAATCCCGATACGTCCAACGATGTCCTGTTCGGTGTCACAGTTGACCTTGGCCAGGAGCAATTCGCCCTGATAGTCCTCGGCAATTTGTTCCAGAAGGGGCAGCATCACTTTGCACGGTGCGCACCACTCGGCCCAGAAATCGACCAGAACAGGTTGCTCGAACGAGGCTTCGACCACCTGCTTGTCAAAGTCTGCTGACGTTACGTCGAAGCTATAAGAAGTAGGCTTGGGCTGATTCATTGTGGTTCTCGAAACAGGTAAATGAGGGCAACTATAAAGGCTGGATGGGCAGGCTGAAAGCCGCGCGACCGCGTTGTGCGTGGTACAGGCTCACGTTGCGAAACTCATGGGGTTCGGCCAGGTCAGGCAAGGTCAGTGCCTTGAGCATTTCCAGCGGCTGATACAGTGGGTGCCTGAAGTCCCGTACCCGAGAGTCGGCGACCAGTGCCTGCTGGCCGCGGGTCAAAAACTGATCCAGCAGCGGCAGGTTCTCTCGGTCGTAGAGCACGTCCGCCACCAGGATCAGATCAAAACGGTCGGCCTCGGCGAAGAAGTCGCTGGAATAACCGAGCTGCACATCATTGAGTTCGGCGTTCGCCCGGCAGGCGCTCAATGCCAGCGGATCAAGATCGCAGGCGAGCACCTCGAGAGCGCCAGCCTTGGCGGCTGCAATCGCGGCGACACCGGAGCCGGTACCAAAATCCAGTACCCGCTTGCCGTACACCCACTGCGGCTGCTCTGCCAGATAACGTGCCAGCGCCAGGCCGCTGGCCCAGCAAAAAGCCCAATAAGGCGGTTCGTAGAGAATGCGCCGGGTCTCGTCCGGAGTGAAGGCGCGATCCATGTTCCGGGCGTCGATCAGCCACAGCTTCAACGAAGTTTCTGGCAAGTCCGTGATGACCAGGCGGGCATCGCCCAGCAGTTCACTCAATGACAGTTGCAAGTCGAGCGGTGTATTCATGGCGCTTTGACAAGGGCCAGAGTTCCCAGCGTTTGGGTCGTGGGCTGGTTGATGATTCGGGAAGGCAAGTGCAGAATCAATTGCCCTGACTGGCTGGCACGCCCGCGCAGTTCGACCCGTGCGCCGGCCGGAAAAGCCTGGGGGTTGAAGCGCAACTTGAATGGCAGCGGCTGGTTATTGCCGGCAATCTTGCTGCTGGCCATCAGTCCCTGTGGGCGCCCGCGCTCGTCGACGATCAACATGGCCAGCTCAACCTCGGCCCCCGCCGGAACCCCGGTCAACACGCCACTCAGCTCGCGCTGGTAGGCGGGTAAAGGCCCCAGGTCTGCCGGCGCATCGGTTTTGGGTTGGGGCAGCGATTGAGGCTGTGCCGATTTTGGCGGTTCACTGCTACACGCGACCAGTAAACTCGCCAGGCACAGCAAAACAATCGTTCGTAGCGGCATACAAGGCTCCACGGCAAGTCAGTCGATGCATCAATTGGGTAAAACATAGTCGGACGACTGTATACCGTAAAGCCTATGGCTTGTCTTGCCAGTGGGATGCGCTAACATGGCGCTCCCCATTTTTGTTGGCTGCCACCATGCACTGTCCCTTCTGCGGTGCCAACGACACTAAAGTCATTGACTCGCGTCTGGTTGCCGAGGGCGATCAGGTGCGTCGCCGGCGTGAATGCCTGGCCTGTGGTGAACGTTTCACCACCTTTGAAACAGCTGAGTTGGTCTTACCGCGCCTTATCAAGCAAGACGGCAGTCGTCAGCCGTTCGACGAAGACAAACTGCGTGCCGGCATGCAGCGTGCGCTGGAAAAGCGCCCGGTGAGTGTCGAGCGTCTTGAAGCCGCGCTGGCTCATATCAAGAGCAAGCTTCGCGCCACAGGCGAGCGCGAGGTCAAATCGCTGGTCGTCGGTGAGCTGGTCATGAGCGAACTGCAAAAGCTCGATGAAGTGGCCTATATCCGTTTTGCCTCGGTCTATCGACGTTTTCAGGACCTCAACGAGTTCCGCGAAGAGATCGACCGACTTGCCCGTGAGCCATCAAACAAATGACTGTGTCCACTGAGCAATCTGTTTTGGATGCCCATTACATGACACGTGCCATCGAATTGGCGCGCAAAGGGCTGTACACCACCCATCCCAATCCCCGCGTGGGTTGCGTCATCGTGCGTGACGGCCAGATTGTGGGCGAGGGCTGGCACGTTCGCACGGGCGAGCCGCATGCCGAAGTCCACGCCCTGAGGGCGGCGGGCGAACGGGCGCGAGGGGCCACGGCCTACGTCACGCTTGAGCCCTGCAGCCACCATGGGCATACGCCACCGTGTGCCGAAGGGCTGATCAATGCCGGTGTGGCGCGGGTGGTTGCAGCCATGCAGGACCCTAACCCGGAAGTCGCTGGCCGAGGTCTCAAACGCCTGGCCGATGCCGGCATCGACGTGTGCAGCGGCGTGCTCGAGGCCGAGGCACGAGCGTTGAACCCGGGCTTTCTCAAGCGCATGGAACACGGCCTGCCATTTGTACGGGTCAAGCTGGCCATGAGCCTCGATGGACGCACAGCGATGGCCAGCGGTGAAAGCCAATGGATCACCGGGCCTGCTGCTCGTTCAGCCGTGCAACGCCTGCGTGCCCAGGCCAGCGTGGTATTGACCGGTGCCGATACGGTACTGGCCGATGGTGCGCGACTGACCGTTCGCGGCGATGAGCTGGGCCTTGATGCCGAGCAGACCGCATTGGCCTTGAGTCGCCCCCCTTTGCGGGTGCTGGTCGACGGGCGCTTGCGAGTGCCGCTGGATGCACCGTTCTTCAAGGCCGGTCCGGCGCTGGTTGCCACCTGTGTGCCTCCCGCCGAGCAATACCGCACGGGCCCGGAATGCCTGGTGATTCATGGCACCAACGGTCAGGTCGATTTGCGACAATTGCTGGTTGCCCTGGCCGCCCGCGGGGTCAATGAAGTTCTGGTCGAGGCGGGACCGAGCCTGGCAGGTGCTTTCGCCGAACAAGACCTTGTGGATGAGTACCAGATCTTTTTTGCGGCCAAGTTTTTGGGTTCAACGGCGCGGCCCTTGCTGGAGCTACCATTGACCCGGATGAGCGAAGCGACAGAGCTCAAGATCATTGAAATGCGAGCGGTGGGTGATGACTGGCGAGTCACAGCCATACCTGTGCCATCAGCCCGCGTATAATTCTCAGCCTCCGTTTAACGCAGGCTTGGTTCTCAAGGGGAACGCCATGTTTACCGGCATCATCGAATCGATCGGCACCATCCGTGCACTGACGCCAAAGGGCGGGGATGTGCGGGTTTCAGTGGACACTGGCAAGCTCGACCTGAGCGACGTCAAACTCGGCGACAGCATTGCGATCAATGGCGTTTGCCTGACCGCAGTAGAGCTGCCGGGCAATGGTTTTTCGGCTGACGTCAGCCGAGAGACACTTGATTGCACCGCCTTCAATGCGCTGAAAAGCGGAAGCCGGGTCAACCTGGAGAAGGCACTGACCCCGACCACGCGTCTGGGTGGCCATCTGGTGAGCGGTCATGTTGATGGTGTGGGCGAGGTGATTTCCCGTGAAGAGAACGCTCGTGCCATCGAGTTTCGTATTCGTGCGCCCAAAGAACTGGCCAAATACATCGCGCACAAGGGTTCGATCACCGTCGACGGCACCAGCCTGACCGTGAATGCCGTGAATGGCGCCGAGTTCTCGCTGACGATCATTCCGCATACCTTGAGCGAAACCATCATGGACGACTACCGTCCGGGTCGCCGGGTCAACCTCGAAGTCGACCTGCTGGCGCGTTACCTTGAGCGTCTGCTGCTGGGTGACAAGGCGGCCGAACCGACAGGCACCATCAGCGAAAGTTTTCTGGCCGCCAACGGCTACCTAAAATCCTGAAATAAGGGGGTGCCGCGTGGCGCTCAACAGCATCGAAGAACTGGTCGAAGACATCCGCCAAGGCAAGATGGTTATCCTGATGGATGACGAAGACCGCGAGAACGAAGGCGACCTGATTATGGCCGCCGAGTGCTGCAAGGCCGAGCACATCAACTTCATGGCGCGTTTTGCCCGTGGCCTGATCTGCATGCCGATGAGCCGTGAACGCTGCGAACTGCTGAAGTTGCCGTTGATGGCGCCGCGCAACGGTTCCGGCTTTGGCACCAAGTTCACTGTGTCGATTGAAGCTGCCACCGGCGTCACCACCGGGATTTCCGCCGCCGATCGTGCGCGCACCGTGCAAGCGGCCGCTGCCCGCGATGCCAAGGCTGAAGACATCGTCAGTCCGGGTCATATCTTCCCGCTGATGGCCCAGGCTGGCGGCACCCTGGCCCGCGCCGGACACACTGAAGCTGCCTGCGATCTGGCGCGCATGGCCGGCTTTGAGCCGAGCGGTGTGATCTGTGAAGTCATGAATGACGACGGCACCATGGCCCGTCGGCCCGAGCTGGAAACATTCGCCGCTGAACACGGCATCAAAATCGGCACCATTGCCGACCTTATTCATTACCGGATGATCCATGAACGTACCGTTCAGCGGATTGCCGAGCAGCCACTGGACAGCGAACTGGGCCAATTCAACCTGGTGACCTATCGTGATTCTGTGGAAGGTGATGTGCACATGGCACTGACCCTGGGCAATATTTGCGCCGACGAACCGACGCTGGTGCGTGTGCACAACATGGACCCGCTGCGTGACCTGCTGATGGTCAAGCAGCCCGGCCGCTGGAGCTTGCGCGCCGCCATGAGTGCGGTGGCCGAGGCCGGCAGCGGTGTAGTGCTGTTGCTGGGGCATCCGCTGGATGGTGATGTATTGCTGGCACATATCCGTGAAACGGCTGATTCGTTGCCGGTGAAAAAACCGACCACTTACAGCATCGTGGGTGCCGGTTCGCAGATCCTGCGTGACCTCGGTGTGCGCAAAATGCGCCTGATGAGTTCACCGATGAAGTTCAATGCCATATCCGGTTTCGATCTGGAAGTTGTAGAATACGTGCCCTCCGAATAAAGACCTGACATTTTCAGCCTTGAATTCGTGGCCCAATATCCTAAAGAACGCACGCGAGTGCGTTCTGGCTCTTTAATACGAGACATACCGAATGACCCTGAAGACCATCGAAGGTACCTTCATCGCCCCTAAAGGCCGCTACGCACTCGTAGTGGGCCGCTTCAACAGCTTCGTCGTCGAAAGCCTGGTGAGTGGTGCCGTTGATGCCCTGGTTCGCCACGGTGTGAACGAAAGCGACATCACCATCATCCGTGCTCCGGGTGCGTTCGAAATTCCGCTGGTTGCGCAGAAGGTTGCCCAGCGCAACGAATTCGCCGCCATCATCGCCTTGGGCGCCGTGATTCGTGGCGGTACTCCGCACTTCGAATACGTTGCCGGCGAATGCACCAAGGGCCTGTCCCAAGTGTCCATGCAGTTTGGCGTACCGGTTGCGTTCGGTGTGCTGACCGTTGATTCGATCGAACAAGCGATTGAGCGTTCCGGCACCAAGGCCGGTAACAAAGGCGCTGAAGCTGCCTTGTCTGCCCTTGAAATGGTCAGCCTGTTGGCACAGTTGGAGGCCAAGTGATTTCCGACGAAAGCGATCGTTTCAACCCGCGCGATCCAAAGCCTGCGGACGCTGGCAAGCCATCCAAGAGCGCCAAGCGCCGCGAAGCGCGTCAGCTCGCGACTCAGGCACTGTATCAGTGGCACATGGCCAAGCACTCGTTGAACGAAATCGAAGCGCAGTTCCGCGTCGATAACGACTTCACCGACGTTGATGCGGCCTACTTCCGCGAGATCCTGCATGGCGTGCCTGCACACCGTGGCGAAATCGATGCGGCCCTGGTGCCGTGCCTGGATATCACCCTGGATGAGCTGGACCCGGTTGAACTGGCCGTGCTGCGCCTGTCTACCTGGGAACTGATCAAGCGTGTCGATGTGCCTTACCGCGTTGTGATCAACGAAGGCATCGAGCTGGCCAAAGTTTTCGGTTCCACCGACGGACACAAGTTCGTCAACGGTGTACTCGACAAACTGGCGCCACGCCTGCGTGAAGCTGAAGTAAAGGCTTTCAAGCGCTAAATTGCGCTGTCGGCCATGGGCGAGTTTGAGCTGATCCGCAATTTCTTCGCCGCCGCGCCTTGTGCGCAAGGCGGCGAAGGCGTTGTTCTGGGCATCGGCGACGACTGCGCCCTGCTAAGCGTTCCCTCCGGGGAACAGCTGGCAATCTCTACCGACACCCTGGTAGCCGGGGTGCACTTCGCAGATCCTTGCGACCCTTTCTTGCTCGGTCAGCGTTCGCTGGCAGTGGCGGCCAGTGATTTGGCGGCCATGGGCGCAACACCTCTCGCGTTTACCCTTGCTCTGACGTTGCCGACGGTTGAAGCCGATTGGTTGCAGGCCTATGCCCGTGGTTTGAACCACATGGCTCAGCGCTGCGACCTGCGTCTGATTGGCGGTGATACCACGCGTGGTCCGCTGTGCCTGACGCTGACAGTGTTTGGCCGGGTGCCGGCTGGCCTGGCCCTCACCCGTAACGGTGCACAACCGGGCGACCTGCTGTGCGTGGGGGGCGAACTGGGCAACGCAGCGGGGGCCTTGCCGCTGGTGCTGGGGCAATGCAGCGCCGAGCCGGCGATTGCCGAGCCGTTGCTGGCGCATTACTGGTCGCCGCAACCGCAGCTGGCGTTGGGCCAGGCACTGCGCGGCAAAGCGACCGCGGCCCTGGATATCTCGGATGGCTTGCTCGCCGATTGCGGTCATATTGCCGCCGTTTCGCGGGTCGGTTTACGGATCGAAAACCACCGTGTGCCGACGTCGGCCGCGTTGCAGACGTTTTTGGGTGCTGCACAGGCGCAGCAGGCCGCGTTGAGTGGCGGCGACGACTATGTGCTGGCATTCACTCTGCCGGCCGCCGAGTTACCGACCCTGCAAGCCGAAGGCTGGCCCGTTCATGTGATTGGCCGGGTGGTTGAAGGGCAGGGCGTTGGCTTAGTTGATGAGCAAGGCCGGGACATCACCCCGGCGATCCGTGGCTATCAGCATTTCCGTGCCTAACGTCTGACTCCGTAGATACCGTCTTGACCCGCCGCTGCTATGCCGATCGCAGCCTTCGGTAGCGGCTACAGGATCACCTAAACTCTGTAGCCGCTGCCGCAGGCTGCGAAAAGGCCCGAAGTCTTCAGATTTCAGGCTGACCCCAAACCCGCAGCCTCCGTGAAGTCTCTCGCTCACTCAGAGAAGCCTCGCGATCAGGATTAATGTGCGTTCCGCAATCGGACGCAGCCTGCGGCACTTGCTACGGATTCAGGTTGCAGCGAAGCCATCAAACTTTTAGATATTTATCTACCATAATTCAGCATAAGCGCCTGTAGGAACGTCCTGTTACAATGCCGCCTCTGCGAATTTCCAGTCCTCATACTGATCAGGAGCACACGGTGCCCGTCGTTTTCGTTGCCGCTTGCAAACTACCCACTCCTTTTGCTGAATTCACCATGCATGGCTTCCTTGAGAAAGCCACGGGGCGTGAACACGTTGTGCTCAGTTTGGGCGACGTGGCGGATGGCGCTCCAGTATTGGGCCGAGTGCATTCTGAATGCCTGACCGGCGATGCTTTGTTCAGCCAGCGTTGTGACTGTGGCTCGCAGCTGGACGCCGCCTTGCAGGCTATTGCCCGCGAAGGCCGGGGCGTATTGTTGTATTTGCGTCAGGAAGGCCGTGGTATCGGTTTGCTGAATAAAATTCGCGCCTACGAACTTCAGGATGGCGGTGCCGATACCGTCGAGGCCAATGAGCGCCTGGGCTTTGCCGCCGATCAGCGTGATTACGCCATCTGCCTGCCGATGCTTGAGCACATGGGGGTCAAGTCGTTGCGCTTGATGACCAACAACCCGCGCAAGGTCAAAGCGTTGACCGACATGGGCATCACCGTGTCCGAGCGCGTTCCGCTGCACACCGGTCATAACCCGCACAACAAACTGTACCTGGCGACCAAGGCCAACAAACTCGGGCATATGATGGGTAACCAGCACCAGAACGAGGCTGATCCGGCGTGACCCGCGGTCAGATCCGTCGCCGGTTAAGTTTCAGTGGATGGTGGCAGCTGGTTTTAACCTTGTTGCCGCTGTTGCTGGCCAATGGTTTTTTCGGAAAGTCCGAGCCCTTGCTCCCGGGATTGGCCATGCCTTTTTTCATCGCAGGCATGCTCTCGATGTTTGTCAGTCTGCGATTTTTCGGGGCTTACAAGCGTGGTCTGATCGCTACCCAAAAAGCCCTCGACACTCCGCAAGAACCTGAGGCATGGGCGCAATTGGCACGTGTGCGTCGCCGGGCGCTGCTGGTCGCAGGGTTACCGACCTGGATCGCCACGCTAGGGGTGTTTTTCGGCCTGGAAGGCGTGCCGTTATTTTTGCTGTCGGTGTCGACGCTGGTTCTGTTCTACCTCTATCGCATCCCGCGTCAGCTCGGTTGATGCGCATCTGGCTGGCGCTCTTGCTGCTGGCTGCGGCCGCGGGCGCTTCAGTCATGGCGGCCACGCGCGTGGTCAGCCTGTCACCTTCCTTATCTGAAATGGTTGTCGAGCTGGGCGCCGCCGATCTTCTGGTCGGGCGGCTCGAGGCCGGTGAGCCATCGCCGGAGCTGCTCAACATCCCCTCTGTGGGCCGCTACGGTCAGTTGGACATGGAGCGCTTGCTCAGCCTGCAACCTGATCTGCTTTTGCTCTGGCCTGGCAGCGTGGGGGCCGGGCAGCGCGAGCAGCTACGGCGCCTCAAGATCCCGACCTACACGGCTGAACCCAAGACCCTCGACCAACTGGCCGACCAGATCGAGGCCTTGGCGGTGACGCTGGGGCGGCCTGAGCGCGGGCGTGAGCTGGCCAATCATGTGCGCCAGCGTCTGCTCGAACTGCGGGCAGAGCATCGGCGAGACCAGCCGCTGCGGGTGTTTTATCAAGTGTGGGATCAGCCGCTGTATACCCTTGGCGGCGGGCAAATCATCAGTGATGCCTTGAAGGTGTGCGGGGCGAGCAATGTGTTTTCCGACCTGCAGTTGCCCGCCCCGCAGGTCAGCCTGGAGTCGGTTTTGCAGCGTAATCCCGACGTGATCATTGCCGGCAATCAGGCCCAGCTCGACGCGTGGAAAGCCTGGCCGCAGATTGATGCTGTCAGGCACGGGCGCTTGCTGTTATTGGCTGACAAGGGTCTGGAGCGCCCGAGCGGGCAGATGATTGAGGCGACCGCCAGGTTGTGTCAGCAGTTGGCGGATTGATGCTCACCGGTAACCAATGCGGCAGCGGTTACAGGTTATTGCTCATTAGAGGGTTGGGGTCCAGGTCACAGCCAGCTGAACACTGCGGCGTTCTTCGCGGTATCCGTAGTAGCTGCCGTCGAAGCTGTAGAGCGCACGGGTGAAGGTTTTATCCAGCAGGTTGTCGACTTTGAGGTCCAGGCGCACCTGCGGGCTGGCCTGCCAGTTGCCTCGCAATCCCAACAGTCCATAGCCAGCAATCGGTTGTGTATTGTCTTCGTCGTTAAAGCTGCTGCTCACCGCTTGCCAGCTGGCGCCGACACCCAGCCGGTCAAATTGTCGATCAAGATCCAGACTCAACGTGCGCCGGGCGCGACGACCAAGCGTGTGGCCGCTTTCGCGGTCGCGCGGATCGATAATCGCGATCCCCAGGCTGCTCTGCCAGCCAAACCATTGCTGATGCAATGCGCTTTCAAAACCCGTGACCCGGGCTGCACCGATGTTTTGCTGGATAAAGTCAGCATCGGCAACAATCGCGTCGCGGATGTCGGTCCGGTACAGCGAGGTTTCCAGTCGGCTGTCCTCGCTAAGCTGGCTGCGCCATTGCAGCTCGTAGCTTTTCGAGTGTTCAGGCTTGAGCGCCGCGTTACCAAACTGCGGATAGTACAAGTCGTTAAATGTCGGGGCGCGAAAGCCCTCGCTGTAAGACAGCAGCACGTCGTTGTCGGCATTCAACGGCACAGTCAGGCTGGCGCTCCACGTATTCTGGCTGCCGAACTGCTGGTTTTGATCATGGCGCAGGCCCAGTTCGGTGGAAAAGTGATCACCCTGAAACCGGTGCTGGATAAACGCTGCACGGTTCCAGCGGCTGTCCTGGTTGAACACTGTGCTGCTGCGTACGCGGTCTTCATAGGCGTCGGCGCCCACGATCAGGCTGTGCTGATCGGTGAGTGTCAGATTGTTTTGCCAGTTCAACGAGTCGCGGTAGGTATTGAAACTGGCGATTTCCGGGCTGAGCTTGTCGCGGGTTTTTTCGCGGTTTTCGCTGTGGCCCAGTTCAAGGCGTGAGTTCCAGCGCTCGGTCAGTTGCGCATCGATAAAGCTCGACACACTGCTGATATCGAAGTCGCTGTAGAGCTGTTGCCCACTGACGCTCGAGGTTTCCGGGTCCCAGCGGCCAAACCCGTTGTCGAGTTCTGTCTTGCCGGTGTTTTTCAACGCCGACAGGCCGATTTCGATGTCATCGCTCAGGGTATGGCTCAGGTTCAGACTTAGGGATTTATTACGGTAAGCGTCGTGGTCGCTATCGCTGGGGAAGGATTCATAGGTACGGTTCACCCCTGCGGTCTCTTCCAGGCTGGTGCTCAGGTTAAAGCGCGTCAGTTCATCGCCACCCGAGATTCCCACGCTGTTCTGAGAGCTGCCATAACTGCCCACGGCACTGCGCAGGCGCAGTTGCGGGGCATGATCGGCACCCCGACGGGTGAACACCTGAATCACCCCGCCAATGGCATCGCTGCCGTAGATCACCGAGCGCGAGCCACGCAGGACTTCAACCCGCTCGATCTGATCGATATTCAGGTACTGCAGGTTACTGTCGGCCGACGTAGCATTGGCCATGCGCTGGCCGTCGACCAGTACCAGGCTTTGCGCGGATTTTGTGCCGCGAATATAAATCCCCGGCAGGCCGCCGCGTCCACCGCTGCGTGCTATTTGCACGCCGGGTATCCGACCCAGCAGGTCGGTAAGGCTGGTGGGTTGCAGGCGGTCGATGTCATCGCGGGTGAACACGCTGCTGGCGCTGCTGCTGTCGGAGCGCGCCTGCACCTGGCGGTTGCCGGAGATCAGGGTTTGCGGGAGTTTGAGCGCATCTTCGCGTTCTGGAGACGTATCGGCAGCCAGCAAGGGACTGGCCGGGACAATCCCGAGTAACAAGGCGAAGCGAAGGACTTTCATGGTTTCTCGATTCAAAGCAGGTAGCCGCTGCCACAGACTTCGATAAGGCCCGAAGGGCCTTCAAAACCTGCGACAGCGGCTACAAGGTTCGTCGGATCAGAGCCCGAGCAACTGCATGCGCTGGCGAACTGAAGCTTCAATGCCGGCGGCGTCCAGCCCGCATTCGGCAAGCATCTGATTCGGCTTGGCGTGTTCGACGTACACGTCCGGCAGTCCCAGGTGCAGAACCGGCTTGAGCACGTTCTCACGGGCTAGGAACTCGCTGACAGCCGCGCCCGCGCCGCCCATGATGGCGTTCTCTTCGAGGGTTACCAGCAGTTCATGGCTATCGGCCATTTCCCGCACCAACGCCTCATCCATCGGTTTGACGAAGCGCATGTCGACCACGGTGGCGTCGATTTTTTCCGCTACTTGCAGGGCTTCAGCCAGTTGTACGCCAAATACCAGCATGGCGACCCTGGACCCTTGGCGACGAATCACCCCTTTGCCGATTTCCAGCGGTTCGAGGGTTTTCTCGATGGTTGCATTCGGGCCGGTGCCACGCGGGTAGCGTACGGCCGCCGGGCCGTTGTACAGGTGCCCGGTGGTGAGCATCTTGCGCAGTTCGTTTTCATCGCTCGGGGTCATGATGACCATGCTCGGAATGCAGCGCAGATAAGACAGGTCGAAGCTGCCGGCATGGGTCGGACCGTCTTCGCCGACCAGACCGGCGCGGTCAATGGCGAACAGTACGTCCAGATTTTGAACGGCCACGTCATGCACCAACTGGTCGTAGCCGCGCTGCAGGAACGTCGAGTAAATCGCGACCACCGGCTTGGCGCCTTCGCAGGCCATACCGGCGGCAAAGGTCACTGCGTGCTGTTCGGCAATCGCCACATCGAAATAGCGCTGCGGGTAACGTTCGCTGAACGCGATCAGGTCCGAGCCTTCTTTCATGGCGGGCGTAATGCCGACCAGGCGCGGGTCGGTTGCGGCCATGTCACACAGCCATTCGCCGAACACTGCTGAGTATTTCGGCCCGCTGTCTGCCTTGGGGGCCACTTTGGGCGCATCCAGCGGCTCGAGCTTGGTGATGGCGTGGTAGCCAATCGGATCCGCTTCAGCCGGGGCAAAACCTTTGCCCTTTTTGGTGACGATGTGCAGAAACTGCGGCCCCTTGAGATCACGCATGTTGCGCAGCGTGGCGATCAGGGTTGGCAGGTCGTGGCCATCGATGGGGCCGATGTAATTCCAGCCCAACTCTTCGAACAGGGTTCCGGGCACCAGCATGCCTTTGGCATATTCTTCGGTGCGGCGGGCGATCTCCCAGGCACCCGGCAAGCGCGACAGCACTTTCTTGCTGCCTTCACGCATGCTGGCGTAGGTGCGGCTCGAGAGAATTTTGGCCAGGTAATTGGACAAGCCCCCGACATTACGCGAGATCGACATGTCGTTGTCGTTGAGGATCACCAGCATGTTGGCATTGACTTCAGGGGCGTGGTTCAACGCCTCAAAGGCCATGCCCGCCGTTAGTGCGCCGTCACCGATCACGGCGATGGCCTTGCGCTCGCTGTTTTGCAGGCGGGCAGCAATGGCCATGCCCAGCGCAGCACTGATCGAGGTGCTGGAGTGGCCTACGCCGAAGGTGTCGTACTCGCTCTCGGCGCGGCGCGGGAAGGCGGCAACACCATCCTTCTGGCGCAGTGTGGACATCTGCTCGCGGCGACCGGTGAGGATCTTGTGCGGATAAGCCTGATGACCTACGTCCCACACCAGACGATCGTCCGGGGTATCGAACACGTAGTGCAACGCAATGGTCAGTTCAATGACGCCCAGGCCTGCCCCAAAGTGCCCACCCGTCTGGCCGACGGTATAGAGCAGTTCCTGGCGCAATTCATCGGCCAGGGTTTCCAGCTCGGCTTCGGCTAATCGGCGCAGGCCCACAGGCGTGCCTGCTCGGTCGAGCAGGGGCGTAGTAGGGCGGCTGCGGGGAATCTCATGAAACGTCGTTGGCATCAGGCGAATCGTTATAGGTATAAGAAGAGGCGGCAGTTTACCTTATGCAACGTAAGCTGCCCACGAAGTCTGGCACTCGTTAGTCAGACGTTGGTATTTAACGCCGTCCGAAATGGCCATGCATTACGCCTTTAGTGGCGGCGTTTGACGATATAGCGCGCCAGCTCACGCAACGGCTCGGCATCTGCTTCAAAAGGTCGCAGGGCATTGAGCGCCTGGTCGCGCAGCTCCAGTGCGTAATGCTTGGCCTGCTCCAGCCCCATCAGCGCCGGGTAGGTTGGCTTGTCCCGGGCGATATCCGCGCCCTGGCGTTTGCCCAGGGTTTCTGTATCGCTTTCCACATCCAGGATGTCGTCCTGCACTTGAAACGCGAGGCCGATGGCGCGCGCATAAACGTTCAGTGCCTGCAGGTTCTCGACCGTCGCCTTGCCGCTGGCCAATGCGCCCAGCTGTACGCTGGCCTCGATCAGTGCGCCGGTCTTGTGCCGGTGCATGTATTCCAGGGCTGCCTGATCCAGCTTGATACCGACAGAACCGAGGTCAATCGCTTGCCCGCCCACCATGCCGGCCGGGCCTGCCGCCAGCGCGAGGGCTGACACCATGCGCAAGCGTGTTTCGGCGTCCAGAGCGGTAAGTTGCGGATCGATCAGGGTGCTGAACGCCAGGCTTTGCAGGCCATCGCCCGCCAGAATGGCGCAGGCTTCGTCATACGCTTTATGGGTCGTTGGCAGGCCGCGGCGCAGATCGTCATCGTCCATCGCGGGCAAATCATCATGCACCAGCGAATAGGCGTGGATCAGCTCCACCGCACAGGCTGCGCCATTAGCGTGCTCGGGCGCACTGCCCAAGGCCTCGCAGGCTGCATAGGCCAGCAGCGGGCGTACCCGCTTGCCACCATTCATCACGCTGTAGCGCATGGCCTCGTAGAGGCGTGCCAACTCTGGCGCCGGAGCGATAAACAAACGCTCGAGAGCCGCATTGACACGGTCCTGGCTGCTGGCCTGGTAGGCATCGATCATTCGGGCTGTTCCGCATCAAAGGGTTCTTGTGCCAGCTCACCGTCACGCTCAAGCAGGATTTGCACCTTCTGCTCGGCTTGGGCCAGTGCGCCCTGGCAATCACGGGTCAGGCGAATGCCTTGCTCGAAGGCGGTCAGCGAGTCTTCCAGCGACAACTCGCCATTTTCCAGACGCTCGACCAGCGTTTGCAGGTCAGCGAGGGATTGCTCGAAATCCAGGGAAGCTTTTTTGCGGGCCATGGCGGCGCTCTCGGTAGGCGTTAAAACCGGCTGACACTAGCAGACAGCGGGTTTTGGGGCAAATCGGGGGAGGGTTTAAGGCGTGTACAGAAGGGTCAGAGCCATTAAACAGAATCCGCTGTGCAGCTCGGACGGGGATTACCGTTTGATCCGGTAATTGTGTGGGAATGAGTTTGTTTGTGCGGTGGCAAGACACTCATATGAAGTGTTTTTAGGTGCTTTTCCTGCGCGGGGAAGATTCGTACCGAATTGCGGATTTTTCCGACATTTTTCTTTTGGGCTTTCCCCTATCGTCTCGCCACTTGAATGGACTCGGTACTGTGAAGTGATCAACTCCCCCTATCGCGTGATAACCCTCGTTGTTTGCCCCGTGGCTGGAGCCACGTCGCGATGACGTATTCCAGCAAGTTGTTTGCATCCTTGATCGACCTGGCTAAAACGCCGGTCTTCAAAGACTGCTTTGCCGGCAGTGACGTGCGTTTTTCCAATGAATTCGAAGCCTTGGAGCGCGAGCTGGGCAAATCGCAGTCCATGTACGAAAACAACCAGATCGACTGGTTTTGGGTCAAGGAGCACAGCGAGGCGCTGTTGCGCGATCAGTCGAAGGATCTGCGAGCGGGTGTCTGGCTGACGTGGGCCTTGTACCAGCGAGAGTCTTTCCAGGGGCTCGTGGCGGGGCTAGGGTTGGTGCATTACCTGTGCAAGCACCATTGGGACTCGGTTCACCCGCTCAAGTTGCGTACGCGAGGCGCGACGATCAGTTGGCTGGCTTCGCGCCTCGATCAGGTGCTTAACGAGAACATCCCCATCCAGGAGCAACTGCCGCTTTTTCGGCACATGCTTGAGCTCCTGCAGGAACTTGAAGGCCTGCTGGCCGGGCACCTGGGTGATGAAGTGCCCTTGTTGCTGCCCATTTGCCGGCGTTTGGGCCGTTGGATACAGCGCGCCGCAGACAGCCAGCCCGAGCCCGGCTCACTGGCCGCGGTAGTGGCTCAGGTCAAGCAGGCCGCCACCCAGTTGATCGAGCCCAATCCACCCCTTGATAACGAAAAGGATGCACACAAAGCCCTGCGTGCCCAGCAAGACAGTGCTCGCCCTTTGTGCGCCTGGTGGTTGAAGCAAAAGGCCAGCGACCTGCGTGCCCTGCGTTTGAACCGGACACTGACCTGGCTATCGGTCGAGGTTGCCCCCGAGCGCAACGCCGAACACATCACACCATTGCGCGGGCTGCCGGCAGACAAGCTTAAAAGCTACCGCGAACGCTTTGACCAGGGGCAATTCGCCGATTTGCTGGTGGAGCTGGAAGTCAGCCTGACCAAGGCCCCGTTCTGGTTCGATGGTCAGCGCATGGTTTGGGAGTGTTTACACGGATTAAAGGCCGAGCAGGCGATGCGTGAAGTTGAGCACCATTTGGCTCAGTTGCTTCAACGTCTGCCGGGAGTGGCAGAGCTGCGTTTCAGCGACGGCGCACCGTTTGCCGACCCGTCGACCCAGGCATGGATCAATGCCCGGGTGATGCCTCATCTGCAGTCGCCAGTCGAGTCCGGAACGGTGACATTCGCGATCGACAAACCCCTCTGGGAAATCGCTCTCGAAGAGGCTCTCGAGATGTTCCGCGACAGCGGTTTCAAGGCCGCCGTACAAGTCCTGAAACGTGGGCTGAACACTGCGCGGGGCGAACGGGAGCGCTTCTTCTGGCAACTGACCCTCGCTCGACTGTGTTTCCAGAGCAAGAAATACGAACTCGCCAAAACCCAGCTCGAAATGCTCGACCAGTTACTCCATCGCTCCGGCCTCGAGGCCTGGGAGCCGGATCTGGTCCTGGAAGTATTGCGCCTTCTGCATCGCTGCTGCGAGCTCCTGCCGCAGAACCACGAAGTGCGAGAACGCAAGGACGAGATGTATCGCAGGTTGTGCCACCTCGATCTTGAAGTGGTACTCGAATAGGCCTCAGGGTCACATACGCAAGGAAAAAAGCATGGCCAAAGAAAGCTCGGTTGCCCCCAAGGAACGTATCAACATCACGTTCAAACCCGCTACAGGTGGCGCTCAAGAAGAGATCGAACTGCCACTGAAACTGCTGGTGCTCGGTGACTACATCCATCGGCTTGACGATCGCAAGCTGGAAGACCGCAAGCCGATCGCCATCGACAAAATGACCTTTGACGAAGTGCTTTCCAAGCAAGGGCTGGAGCTGAGCCTCAACGTGCCCAATCGTCTACAGGAAGACAGCGGTAATGAGGAGCTGGGGATTGCCCTGCGCGTCAATGCGATGAAGGACTTCAATCCGGCGAGTCTGGTCGAGCAGATCCCCGAACTGAAAAAACTGATGGAACTGCGTGATGCGCTGGTCGCGCTCAAGGGCCCGCTGGGCAATGCACCGAGCTTTCGCAAGGCGATTGAAAGCGTTCTGGCCACAGATGAATCGCGCGCTCGTGTGCTGAGCGAACTGGACCTGACCGACGCGCCTGCCACGGACGTTTGAGCCCCCCATCAGCAAAGGAAATCACATTATGAGCACGCATGGCGCACAGCAAAAAGACGATCAAAATACCGCGTACAGCATCCTTGACGACATCATTACCCAAACTCGGCTGACGCCCGAAGACGAGGCTTATGGCATTGCCCGGCGCGGTGTCGCGGCGTTTATCGAAGAGCTGCTAAAGCCGCAAAACAAGGGCGAGCCGGTCAAGAAAGCCATGGTCGATCGCATGATCGCCGAGATCGACGCCAAACTGAGCAACCAGATGGATGAAATCCTTCACCATCCGTCATTCCAGGCATTGGAGTCGGCCTGGCGTGGCCTGCAATTGCTGGTTGATCGCACCAACTTTCGTGAAAACATCAAGATCGAAATCCTCAATGTGTCCAAAGAGGACCTGCTGGACGATTTCGAGGATTCGCCGGAGGTCATGCAATCCGGTCTCTACAAACATATCTACACCGCCGAGTACGGCCAGTTCGGTGGCGAGCCCGTAGGCGCCATCATTGCCAACTACTTCATGACGCCCAGCGCGCCTGACGTGAAGTTGATGCAATACGTGTCGAGCGTGGCCTGCATGTCCCGTGCGCCGTTTGTCGCCGCTGCCGGGCCCAAGTTCTTCGGACTCGAAAGCTTTACCGGCATGCCGAACCTCAAAGACCTGAAGGATCACTTTGGCGGGCCTCAGTTCGCCAAATGGCAGAGCTTTCGCGAATCTGAAGATGCACGCTACATGGCCTTGACCGTGCCGCGCTTTTTGCTGCGCAACCCTTACGACCCCGAAGAAAACCCGGTCAAGTCCTTCGTCTACAAAGAAACCGTCGCCAACAGTCATGAGCACTACTTGTGGGGCAACACGGCTTATACCTTCGCCTCCAGGTTGACTGACAGTTTTGCCAAGTTCCGCTGGTGCCCAAACATCATTGGCCCGCAAAGCGGTGGTGCTGTCGAAGACCTGCCGCTGCATCACTTCGAAAGCATGGGTGAAATCGAAACCAAGATTCCGACCGAAGTCCTGGTTTCAGACCGTCGTGAATACGAGCTGGCCGAGGAAGGCTTCATTTCCCTGACCATGCGCAAGGGCAGCGACAACGCTGCGTTTTTCTCGGCCAACTCGGTGCAAAAACCGAAGTTCTTCGGCATCAGCGCAGAAGGCCGGGCAGCCGAACTGAACTACAAGCTCGGCACGCAGCTGCCTTACATGATGATCGTCAACCGCCTGGCGCATTACCTGAAGGTCCTGCAGCGCGAGCAACTGGGGTCGTGGAAGGAGCGCACGGACCTTGAGCTGGAACTTAACAAGTGGATTCGTCAGTACGTGGCGGACCAGGAAAACCCCGGCGCTGAGGTTCGTGGCCGTCGTCCGCTGCGCGCTGCCCAGATCACCGTCAGTGATGTCGAAGGCGAGCCTGGCTGGTACCGCGTCAGCCTGAATGTGCGCCCGCACTTCAAGTACATGGGCGCGGACTTCACCTTGTCGCTGGTCGGCAAGCTGGACAAAGAGTAACGGGAGGCTGGGCATGACCGCATACGGCAGCCTTTTTGAACGCCTGGGCGGGGACGCGGATCAGCGTCTTGGCACGACCCGTGAAACCCGCGCCCTGGCGTCGGTGGCCGCTCATTTGGCGAAGATGCTCAGCACTCGCGCGGGCAGCGTGCAAACGCTGCCCGACTACGGGCTTCCCGACCTCAACGACATGCGCCTGAGCCTGCATGACTCGCTGACCCAGGCTCGTCAGGCCATCGAAACCTTTATTGAGCGTTATGAGCCGCGTCTGAGCCAGGTACGGGTTATTTCCTTGCCCCGGCATGACGATTTGCTACGGCTTGCCTTCAGCATCGAAGGCTGGCTGGAGATTGAGGGGTGCAAGCGTCAGGTGAGTTTCTCGGCATGGCTCGATGGCAGTGGCCAGGTCAACGTCCGTTAAGGCCATGGTCTGTTCGAACCCAATCCGTTTTTCGGCATTTGATGCTGTCGACATTTAACAGGTAGCGCTGTGTCCTTTAATCATTACTACCAAAGCGAGCTCACTGCATTGCGGCAGTTGGGTAGCCGTTTCGCCGAGCGTAGCCCTGCGCTGGCGCCGTTTCTTGGCCAGGCGGGACGCGACCCTGATGTGGAGAGGCTGCTCGAAGGGTTTGCGTTTTTGACGGGGCGTCTGCGTCAAAAACTGGATGACGAATTACCGGAACTGAGCCATTCGCTGATGCACTTGCTGTGGCCCAACTACATGCGTCCGTTGCCGGCATTCAGCATGCTGCAATTTGATCCGCTCGTACGCCCCGGGCCTGCGCTGCGGGTCGAGCGTGAGACTCAGGTGGAAGGAAAACCGGTCGACGGGGTGAATTGTCAATTCAGGACCTGTTACCCGACAGACGTCTTGCCGCTGCAACTGGAGTCGCTCAAATACTCGGTGAAAGGCGAGGGCTCAATGTTGAGCCTGTGTCTGCAAATGACCTGTGACGGTCATGCCGGGGAGCTGGACCTGAGTCGCTTGCGCCTGCATCTGGCAGGTGAACGCTACATCAGCCAAATGCTCTACCTCGGCCTGTTGCGCCACTTGCACGACATCGTGCTGGTGCCTCTGGATGCGCAAGGGCAAGGCTTGAGAAATGAAGAGAACGTGCCGTTGACCTTCATCCTTGGCCCTGAGAGCGTCCAGCCTGTGGGCTTTGCCGAAGACGAAGCGTTGATACCTTATCCGCTGAACACGTTTCGGGGTTATCGCTACCTGCAGGAGTATTTCGCCTTTCAGGACAAGTTCCTGTTTGTTGACTTGAACGGTCTGGAGCGTCTCAAAACACTCCCTGCAGACACCCTTAAACAGGTTCGTGGCCTGGAGTTGCGCTTCGATATCCGCAAGAGCAGCACCCAGCGCCTGCGCCCGACCCTGGAGAACGTAAAGCTGTATTGCACGCCCATCGTCAATTTGTTCAAGCACGATGCGATGCCCATCCGGCTGGATGGCAAGCAGGACGAATACCTGCTGATGCCCTCGCGCATCGGCCTGGAGCATTGCGGTGTATTCAGCGTCGACAACGTAACCGGCTGGCGTGTCGGAGGTGCAGGATCCCAGGCGTATGTGCCGTTTGAGTCGTTCGAGCACGACCCCAGTTTCGATGTCCCGAACCCGCACGCCCATTACAGCGTTCGGCAGCGGACGGCGTTGCTGCACGAAGGCCTGGACACTTACCTCAGCTTTGGCTCGCGCCAGCCCGATGAGAGCGAAACCCTCTCGGTCGAACTGACCTGCACCAACCAGAATTTGCCCCGGCGCCTGCATAAGGGCGATATCTGCCTGCCCAGTGAAGGCACCCCCGAATTTCTTACCTTTCGCAATATCGGGCCGGTGACGTCCAGCCATGCACCGCCGCTCACCCGTGACTTCCTCTGGAAGCTGATCAGCAACATGTCCCTCAACTACCTGTCGCTGGCCAATGTGGATGCCTTGAAGGTGATTCTCGAAACCTACGATCTGCCGCGTTACTACGACCAGCACGCGGAGCGTGTCAGCAAATGCCTGCTCAATGGCCTCAAGTCGATCCGTCACGAGCACGTTGACCGGCTCCATCGGGGCCTGCCACTGCGCGGTTTGCGCACCGAGCTGACGATCGACCCGCAGGGCTATGTAGGGGAAGGCGATCTGTTTGTTTTTGCCTCGGTACTGAACGAGTTTTTTGCCCTTTACGCCAGCCTCAATTCGTACCACGAACTGCGGGTGAAAAGTACACAAGGAGAGGTTTACCAATGGACACCCCGCATGGGTCTTCAGCCCCTGCTTTAAGCGGGCTGGCGCAAAACATACGTGAGTACTCGCTGTTTCAGTCCGTGCTGCTGGTGATTGACCGGCTGCGTCAGAGCGACCCGCAGAGCACCGAAGACGAGCTCTACGATCGCGTGGAGTTTGTAGCCAATCCCGGACTTGGATTCCCGGGCAGTGATGTCGACAGCGTGGAGTTTTTTGTGGAGCACGGACAGGCCCGTGCGCGGCTGCGCTTCAACCTGATGGGGCTGGTGGGCTCGGGCTCGCCCTTGCCGGCGTTCTACGGCGAGCAGGCTCTTGGTGACAGCGAAGAGAGCAATCCGACCCGAGAATTTCTGGATGTATTCAACCATCGCTTGCAGCGCCTGATGCTGCCGATCTGGCGCAAATACCGCTATTGCGCCCGTTTTGAACGTGGGGCAACAGACCCGTTTTCCAGCCATTTATTTGCGCTGATCGGGTTGGGTGGAACGACCATTCGCAATGCCGAAGAACTGAACTGGCGACGCCTGTTGCCCTATCTCGGCCTGCTGAGCCTGCGGGCGCATTCGGCCGCCCTGATTGAGTCGGTGCTGCGTTACTACTTCAAGCATGCCGAGCTGACGATCGAACAATGTATCGAGCGCCGTGTCGCGATCCTGCGTGAGCAGCTCAATCGTCTGGGGCGGGCCAACAGCCAGTTGAGCGAGAACCTCGTACTGGGCGAACGGGTGCGCGACCGCAGCGGCAAATTTCGCATTCATATCCGCCAGCTGGACTGGGCGCGATTCCATGAATTCCTGCCGATTGGCACGGGTTACCAGCCGCTGTGCGCGCTGGTGCGTTTCACCCTGCGTGATCCGCTGGATTACGACATTCGACTGGTGCTGCGACACGAAGAAATCCGTGAGCTGCGGATTGCCGAGCACAACCCGTGCCGTCTTGGCTGGACCAGCTGGCTGGGCCGGGAACGGGCGGACGGCGTAGTCACCTTGGGCAGCAAATCACATTAAGGACCAATGGCCATGATCAACGTAGACCTGCAACAACTGATACAGGCGCTGGACGCCTCAACCCGGCGTGACCTTGAAACCAGCGCCGAGCGCTGTGTCGCCCGTGGCGCGCATAAAATCCTGGTTGAAGACCTGTTGCTGGGGTTATTGGAGCGACCCCGGGGATTGCTGGCGCGAGCCCTGCAGGACGCTGATCTCGATGAGGGGCAATTGAATGCGGCCCTGCAAGTCGGTGCCGAAAACAACCCGTCACGCAATCCGGTGTTTGCCCCCGAGCTGGTGCAGTGGTTGCAGGACGCCTTGCTGGTCGCGAACCTGGAACTGGGTCAAAGCCAGGTGGACCAGGCTGCGCTGATTCTCGCCTTGTTACGCAACCCGCTGCGTTATGCCGGAAGCGCTTATCACGCGGTGCTGGCCAGGCTCGATATCGAGCGTCTGAAAGCCTTTGCCCTGTCACAGCAAACACCCGCGGACACTGGCAGACCACGGGTGGAGGGCGAGTCCCTGTTGAAGCGCTTTACCCATAACCTGACCGAGCAGGCGCGGGAAGGCAAACTGGACCCGGTGTTGTGCCGCGATGATGCCATCCGGCAGATGATCGATATTCTGGCCCGCAGACGTAAAAACAACCCGATTGTCGTGGGCGAGGCCGGGGTTGGCAAAACTGCCATTGTCGAAGGCCTGGCCTCACGCATTGCGGCGGCAGAAGTGCCCCCGGTGCTCAGAGGCGTGGAGTTGCTGTCGCTGGACATGGGCCTGCTGCAAGCCGGGGCCAGTGTCAAAGGCGAGTTTGAACGGCGTCTTAAAGGGGTCATCGACGAGGTCAGGGCGTCACCGGTTCCTATCATTGTATTTATCGACGAGGCCCACACCCTGATCGGTGCCGGTGGCAATGCCGGGGGCTCGGATGCGGCCAACTTGCTTAAGCCGGCGCTGGCCCGTGGCGAGCTGCGCACCATCGCCGCCACTACGTGGGGCGAGTACAAAAAATACTTCGAGAAAGACCCCGCCCTGGCGCGGCGTTTCCAGCCGGTGCAGTTGCAGGAGCCCAGCGTCAGCGAAGCCGTCACGATTCTTCGCGGGCTGGCGCAGGTGTACGAGAAGAGCCACGGCATCTACCTGAGAGACGACGCCGTGGTGGCGGCCGCTGAACTGTCAGCGCGTTATCTGGCAGGTCGGCAATTGCCTGACAAGGCGGTGGATGTGCTCGACACGGCGTGCGCCCGTGTGCGCATCAGCCTGGCGGCGGCCCCTGAAAAGCTCGAGCGGTTACGCGGTGAACTGGCAGAAGGTGCCCGCCAGCGTCAGGCCATGCGCCGCGATGCCGAAGCCGGGTTGTTGATTGATCATGAGGGGTTGCTGCTGCTTGAGGCACGACTGGACCAGGCTCAGGGCGAAGAGGCCGGGCTGGCAGCACGCTGGAGTGTCCAGCGCACGCTGGCGGAACGCTTGCTGGCGCTGCGTCAGCAATTGGCCGAAGCGCGTGAAGTGACTGCATCTCAGGCGGGGGCTGACCGGCCGGAGCCTCAAGACATTGCAGCCCTGGAAGCTGAACGCCATGAGACCCTGCGCACGCTGGTCGATGCCCACAGCCAGGAACGGTTGGTCAGCTTCGAAGTGTGTCCGCGGTTGGTGGCCGAAGTCATCAGTGCCTGGACCGGCATCCCGGTGACGCAACTGGCCCGGGAGCACAGCACCCGCGTAGCAAACTTTGGGGCCGATCTGCGTACTCGCATCAAAGGGCAGGAGCAGGCCGTTCAGGCACTGGATCGCTCAATGCGAGCCGCAGCCGCGGGGCTTAATAAACCGGATGCGCCGGTAGGTGTGTTCCTGTTGGTCGGACCGAGCGGGGTCGGCAAGACCGAAACGGCCCTGGCCCTGGCAGACCTGCTGTACGGGGGCGAGCGTTTCATCACCACGATCAACATGTCCGAATTCCAGGAAAAACACACCGTGTCGCGGCTGATCGGTGCGCCGCCCGGCTACGTCGGCTACGGCGAAGGCGGCATGCTCACCGAGGCGGTGCGGCAAAAGCCCTATTCGGTGGTGCTGCTCGATGAAGTGGAAAAAGCCGACCCCGATGTGCTCAACCTGTTCTATCAAATCTTTGACAAAGGTGTGGTGAATGATGGGGAGGGCCGCGAAATCAACTTTCGCAACACGCTGATCCTGATGACCTCCAACCTCGCGAGCGAGCGCATCGCGGCACTCTGTGAAAACACGGCCCGCCCGACCCTCGAAACCCTCGAGCAGAGCATCCGGCCGATTCTGAGTCATCACTTCAAGCCCGCCTTGCTGGCGCGCATGCGGGTGGTGCCGTACTACCCGGTCAGCGGGCCGGTATTGCGCGAGCTTGTTGAAGTCAAACTCCAGCGCTTGGGCGAGCGTCTGCAACGGCGCAATCTGCGATTCAGCCATTGCCAGCGGCTGGTTGATCATCTCGCCGAGCGCTGCACGCAAAGCGACAGCGGTGCGCGGCTGATCGATGCTCTGCTTGATTCATTCGTGTTGCCTCAGGTCGCAGACCGGTTGCTGGATGCGATGGCCCGGGGCGAAACCCTGGCACGGGTGCACGCAACCCTTGATTCGCAAACCCGTGTGTTGTGCGAGTTTGCCTGAGGTGGCGCTGATGCTTGATCAGCTCGCCGACCCTCTGGCTTACGCCGAAGCGCTGCTGGAGCAATTTACCTCTGTAGGGCAGGCGGACGCCGGCGCAACGGTGCTCGGCAATTGTGCCCGTGCAGTGGTGCAACTCAGCGACTGTGAGCTGAGCCAGCTGTACTTGCTGGACGCGACTCACAAGCACCTCGAATTGAAGGCCGAATGGTTTCAGGGAGCGCTGCAGCCGGCGCGTACTGCAGAGGTGCCGGTGGATTATACCGGCGAACAACTGCTGCAGTTTGCCGTATGCCAGAACCGGGTGATCACGCTGTGTGACCTGGACAGCAGTCTGTACGACACCGATTTTCTGCCACGTCATGGCGAGCCTTGGCGGTCGTTGTTGTGCGTACCGCTGGTGGGTGCGCAGCAGACCGTCGAAGGGGTGCTGCTGGCGGCCAGCAGCGCGTCTGTCGACTTGCTGAAATATGCGCCTTCACTTGGGGCGTTGGGGGCGTTTGCGCTGTTGCAGCAGCGGCTGCGGCAATGCAAAGAACAGACGATGCTGGCGCCAGACGTGCGTGGGAACCCCCACGTGCTGATTGGCCAAAGTGCTGTCATGCGTCAAACCAGTCTGCTGATCAACAAGGTCGTGCACAACCCTTATACGGTGTTGCTGCTGGGCGAAACCGGGACCGGCAAAGAAGTTGTGGCGCGTGCCATCCATGACAACGGGCCGCGTCGGGCCCGGCCTTTTATTGTGCAGAACTGTGCAGCGTTCCCTGCTGACCTGCTCGAAAGCGAGCTGTTTGGCTATCGCAAAGGGGCCTTTACCGGTGCCGACCGTGACCGCGCCGGGCTGTTCGATGCGGCTAACGGCGGAACACTGCTGCTGGACGAGATCGGCGACATGCCGCTGTCGTTGCAAGCCAAGCTGCTGCGGGTGCTGCAGGAGGGCGAAATCCGTCCCTTGGGTTCCAACGACACCCACACGATAGACGTACGCATCATTGCAGCCACCCACCGCGACCTGTCAGTGCTGGTGAGCCAGGGCACGTTTCGTGAAGACCTCTACTACCGCCTGGCGCAGTTTCCGATTGCCTTGCCTGCGCTGCGCGAGCGTGAAGGCGACATCCTGGAGCTGGCCCGTCACTTTGCAAACAAGGCCTGTGCGTTTCTGCAACGCAGCCCGGTGCTGTGGTCTGACGCGGCACTCGATCAACTTGCGGGTTACACCTTTCCCGGCAATGTGCGCGAGCTGAAAGGGCTGGTAGAGCGTGCGGTTCTGTTGTGCGACGGCGACGCCTTGCAGCTTGAGCACTTTTCATTGCACAGCGATGCCAGCGTCGAACCCGTGACCCTGAATTTGCGGGAACGAATGGAGCAGGTCGAGCGCAGGTTGCTGCTCGAGTGCTTGCGCAAAAACGCCGGTAATCAAACCCGCGCCGCACACGATCTCGGCGTGGCCCGGCGCACGCTCCTGTATCGCCTGGCGCGCCTGAATATCGGTTTGGACGATATCAAGGGGAACGCGCCGTGAGGCCCTCTTCGTACTTTTCATTTCTGCCAGCGCGCCCTCAAGGATCACGTCGTATGCCTGGCCAACCTCTGGAGACTCCCCCGATGACTGCTCGTCACTGGCAAGCCGTCTTGCTGACCCTCGCCATGCTGTGCGGCGTGAGCGGCTGTAGCGGCAACTACAAATTCAACGACAACAGCTATCGCCCCTTGGGTGATCCGCAAGCGGTCAATCGCGGCAAGTGACCGCAAGGAGCAGCAATATGGAACTGGTATTTGATCTGTCCAGCACTCGATCGTTGGACGCTTCACAAGTGAGGAGCAAAACCTTTGACGAAGAGGGTGGGGTGATCGGGCGTAATGCCGATTGTGAGTGGACCCTCGTCGACAAAACCAAAACCGTGTCCAAGTACCACGCAGAAATCAGCTATCGGGACGGGACGTTTTTTCTCACCGACAGAAGCTCCAACGGCACCCAGTGCAAACACTCCGACACTTACCTGAGGAAAGGCCAGGCACAGCGCATCCAGCATGGTCATGTGTACGCGCTGGGGGATTTTCTGATTCGTGCGCAACTGGAGCACGAATTGCAGGTGTTACTGGATCAGGTCGGGATGCCTCAACCCGCAGGCAGTGTTATTCCGGACGATGCCTTTCTGGAGCTCAACCCGCTGGACCCGTCGATTCAGGGAATTTCCCTGATCGATGAGCCTGCCACACGGCCAGGATTGAAACCCGCGTGGTCGCAGCGTGTCGACAGCCCTCCGATCGATTATCAAAACCTCAGCGTGCCGCAGCTGGTTGCCGAGCCGGCGCCGGAGTTGCCTACGGCCCAGGCGCAGGTTGCGTCTGCGGGCAACGACGGGTTCTGGAAAGCGTTCGGCGCAGTGCTGGGCATCGATCTCCTGGCCCAGCCGCAGGTCGAGCGGGAGGCTCTGGCCCTCAAAGCCGCCCAGTTGCTCAAACAGAGCATTGCCGGTTTGCAGCAAACCCTGTGGACCCGTGCCGAGCTCAAGAACGAGTTGCGCCTGGCCCGCACAGTCGCGCCAGAGACCCGGCAAAACCCGCTCAAATCGAGCCATGACGCAGTTGAGGCCCTGGGCCTGTTATTGGCCCCGGAAAAACCGGGTCAAGGGGCTGCGGAGCAGGTCATAAGGCGTGCGTTTCGTGACCTGCAAGCGCATCAGGTGGCCTTGCTGTGTGCCAGCCGAGCAGCCGTGCGCAGCAGCCTTGAACATTTCTCGCCGGTGCAACTGAACCTGCGTTTTGAGCGTGATGGCTATCACCCGTGGGTGGTCACCTCAGGCAGTCGCTGGCGCGCATTCAGCCGTTATCACCTGGCATTGCAGCAAGACGATGACTGGTGTGAACGCTTGTTGGCACGCGACTTCGCCCAAGCCTACGAAGAACAAGTCCGGCTGATTTCGAGCCTTCACAACGACCCTCAAGGATGATGCATATGCTGCGTGGCACACCTCTTTACCGCAACGTCCTGGTGGCGTTTGCGGTGTTGCTGACGAGTGGGTGTTCGGCGTTATCGCCGTACTCCAGCGTGACCAAGTTGAACCTCGGCTTGAGTGCCAGCGATCAGGTCAACCCGGACCTTAATGGCCGCCCTTCGCCGATCGTGATTCGGCTGATGGAGCTCAAGCACCCGGTGGCGTTCGAGAACGCCGACTTCTTCAGCCTCTACGAGCGCCCCAAAGAGTCGCTCTCGCCCGATCTGGTGACCAGCGAGGAACTGGAGTTGCGCCCCGGCGAAACGGTCGAACTCAAGCTTAGCGTTGAACCCGGCAGTCGCTACGTCGGGGTGCTGGCGGCCTACCGCGATCTGCCGCAAACCCAATGGCGCTACGTCGTGCCCGTCACGGCGACGGGCTTGACCGAGGCCCGGCTGGTGCTCGACGGGGCGGGCATTCACAACGCGCTGCAAACGTTCGTCAAGGTAGGTGAGTGACCATGAATGCGGACAAAGTCATTTGGCAGGAAGGCATGCTGTTACGGCCGCAGCATTTTCAGCACAGCGACCGGTATTACGATCACCAGATGAAAACCCGGACTCAATTATTGGGGCGTTACACCTGGGGTTTTTTGGGGCTGGATATCGATGTGCAGTTTCTTAACATGGGCAAGCTGGTGATCAGGCAAGCCTCGGGCGTCTTGTCGGACGGCAGCTTGTTTGACTTGAGTAGCAACACCGAGGCGCTGGCGCTGGATGTTCCGCCCAATACCGGGAAAACCCCGGTTTACCTGGCGTTGCCGCTGGTTACCGGTAATCACATCGAAGCGCGGCGACCTGAGCAGTCGGATGTGCTGGCACGCTACACCGCTTATGAAACAGAGGTGGCGGACTCCAATGCCGGCGACGGCTCCAATAGTCCGATCAGTTGCGGGCGACCTGACTTTCGCTTGCTGTTGGGGGCACAAAAAAGCGATCAGGCCTGCGTCAAGTTGCAGCTTTGCCAAATCCTCGACACCACGTCCGATGGTGTCATTAGCCTCGATGAACAATTTGTCCCGACCTTTATCCACACCCATGCCTCGGGCTATTTGCTGTCATGCCTGAAAGAGGTCATCAGCATGCTCAGCCATCGGGGCGACACCCTGGCAGAGCGGATCCGCTCCAATGGCAAAGTCGGGGGAGCCGAGGTCGGCGACTTCATGATGCTGCAACTGATCAACCGGACTGAGTTGGTGCTGCACCATTACTTGAACCTGGAACAACTGCACCCGGAAGAGTTGTATTGCACGATGCTGTCGATGCTGGGTGATCTGGCCACGTTTGCCAGCGAGAGCAAGCGGCCGCAATTGCAGACCCGTTATCAGCATAGCGATCAGGGGGAGAGTTTTCGGGCCCTGATGGATGCGATTCGCCAGGTGTTGTCGATGGTGCTTGAGCAGCACGCCATGGAGTTGCAGCTGGAAACCCGCCAATACGGGATCCTCGTCTCGCAGATGAGCGATCACAAATTGCTCGCCACCACCTCATTCGTCCTGGTTGCGCATGCCAATTGCGACAGTGAGGAACTGCGCCATCGCTTACCGGCGCACCTCAAGGTCGGCCCCGTCGAGAGCATTCGCCAACTGGTCAACCTGCACTTGCCGGGCTTCAAGGTAAAGCCCTTGCCAGTGGCCCCGCGGCAGATCCCCTTTCACGCCAATAAAACCTATTTCGCCCTCGAACTCGGCAGTGACGACCTGGCACAACTGGAGCGCTCCGGTGGTTTTGCCTTTCACGTCTCCGGTGAGCTTTCAGAGCTTGAACTGCAATTTTGGGCCATCAGGAATTGACCGTCATGAGCAAGGACATAACCCCCGTCTTTGATGAGAACACCGTGCTGGCCACTCGGGCGGGCGAGACGCCTGACACCGATGCCCTGACGGATGTGGCGCCACCGCCAAAAATCGAGCAGCTAGAAGCGCGAATGATTTATTCGGCCCGGGTCAGGCCGGCGGCCACGCTTAACATCAGCGTCAACCCGCTGGTCGCCGCCGCCAGTGAGTTGCTGTCGCATGTGGTGCGAATCAAGCACAGCCGCTCGCCTCAGAGCCTGACTGAACTGAACACCCAGCTGGAGCAGGCATTGAAAGTGTTTGAAGCCCGGGCCCTGCGCAATGGCATTGATGGCACCCAGATGATGAAAGCCCGCTACGTGCTGTGCACGGTGGTCGACGAGGCGGTGGTCACCGCTGGCTGGGGGGACGAAAGCAGCTGGTCGCAAAACAGTTTGCTGAGCCGCTATCACAACGAAACCTTTGGCGGCGAAAAGGTCTTCAGTGTGCTCGATCAACTGTGCCGCGATCCGGTGCGCAACCTCTCGCTGCTTGAGCTGTTGTACCTGTGTTTGTCATTGGGTTTCGAGGGCAAGTTCCGCGTGGTTGACCGCGGGATGGTCGAGCTCGACGCGATTCGCGATGCGCTGTTCCGGCAGATCCGTCACTTGCGCGGGGATGTACCGCGAGAGCTGTCGCCTCGCTGGCAAGGGCTGGGCCATCAGCGTCGCACTCTGGTTCGCAGCGTGCCGGGGTGGATGTTGGGGGCTTTCACCTTGGGCTGCCTGGCGATGATGTTTTCGGGGTTTGCCTGGGTGCTCGGTGAGCAGCGTGAAGTGATCTTGCAGCCGTATCAAGCAGTGGAATCGGCTGCTGTCGGCAATAAGGATATGCGATGAAAAGTATTTTGAAGAAGGTTGGCTCATGTCTGCGCCAGACCTGGGTGTGGACACTGCTGCTGGTGCTGTCGATCGTGCTGCTGGTGTGGTGGGCCGGCCCGTTGCTGGCCATCAACGACGTTAAGTTCTGGGCCGATGCCAGTGCCCGTCTGGTGACGATCAGCGTGCTGTGCCTGGCCTGGGGATTATGCATGGTCTTCGTCAGCTGGCGCGCCGGGGTGCGCAAGAAAGCGGTTGAGCACAGCGAGGTGAGCAAAGAGCGTCAACGTCAGGATGAGCTGATCGATGCTTCGCAAAAAGAGCTGCGCGCTCGTTTCAAGGACGCATTGCGCACCCTGAAAACCTCCAGTGTGTACCGCGGCCACAGCGAACGCTGGCGTGAGGAGTTGCCTTGGTACGTGCTGATGGGGCCGCCGGCCAGTGGTAAAACCAGCCTGCTGGATTTCTCGGGTCTGGATTTTCCACTGAACAAGATAGACCGCAAGCTCACCCGCAACACCCGTGGCACAGAACATTGCGACTGGTACTTTGCCGAACACGGTGTACTGATCGACACCGCGGGCCGTTATTTGAGCCAGGGCCCGGGCAATGTTGATGCCAGCGGGTGGAACACATTGCTGGGGTTGTTGCGCAAGCGCCGACGCGAGCGGCCGCTGAATGGCGTGCTGGTGACCTTGCCGGTGGACCTGCTGTTCAGTGACGCCGAGGAGCGGTTGTCGTCACTGGCCGAGGAGGTGCGCCTGCGTTTGCAGGAAGTTCACGCCACGTTGCATGTCGAGGTACCGGTTTACCTGGTGCTGAGCAAGGCTGACACGCTGCCGGGCTTTACCGAGTTCTTCGATTCCCTGACCCGCGAAGAAAGCGAGCAGGTGCTGGGTGCGAGTTTTGGCAAAGAACAGAACGGCAGCGATGTGTCATTGGTGCGTGCCGAGTTCGAAGCACTGCTGAGCCGTCTCAACAGCCAGGTCATCACCCGCATGCATCAGGAGCGAGACAGCCAGCGCCGCGGCCGCATTCTCGATTTCCCTCACCAGTTGGGCAATATCGGTGAGCGCCTGTGCCTGTTTGTCGACATGGCATTCACCGGCAATCGTTACCAGCGCGCCAGTCCGCTACGCGGTTTCTACCTGACCAGCGCTCCGCACCTTAAGCAACGGACTCAGGTGGTCACTCAAGACATCGCCTCTGGCGCGCCGATGAAAACCCAGGACTTGCCGACCCTGCACAGTGGCCGCTCGCACTTCATTCGGCATCTGCTGAGCCGGGTGATTTTCCCTGAAGCGCAGTTGGCCAGTCTGGACAAGCGTGAGCGCCGGCGCATTCATTGGGGGCAGCGTGCCATGTATGCCGGAGCCCTGGCGACGCTGGGCGCGATGGGTTTGCTCTGGACCGGTAGCTTTTCGGCCAACCATGAGCGGCTCGATACCCTGCGGGGGCTGGCGCAGCACGCAGACACCCAGCGTTCGTTGCTCAGCCCGCAGGACGATGCCCGGGCCACCCTCGACATCCTCGAGACCTACTACGCAGCAACCCGGGTGTTTCCGGCGGCGGGAGACGTGGCGTTGTACGAGCGCACTGGCCTGTATCAGGGAACGGCGAGCCATTCTGTACTCAACCAGGCCTATGAGCGGGAGCTGGAAACCCGGTTATTGCCCAAGGTGGCCCGGCAACTGGAACGTCAGATCAGTGCGAACCTGAATGACCGGGGGCGACTGCTCAATAGTGTGCGTGCCTACCTGATGCTCGGCATGCCCGAGCGTCGTGATGACGCGTGGCTCAAGACCTGGGTGGCCAGCGATTGGTCTGCGCGCTACCCCGGTAACGCGGCGGTCCAGGAGGCGCTGAACCGGCACTTCGAACGGTTGTTGAAGCGCGGGTTCAAGTATTCACTCAACGATACGCTGGTGGCACAGGCGCGTCAGGTGTTGCGCAACGAGTCCCTGGCCACGGTGGTGTATCGCATGCTGCGTGACCAGGCTCATTCGCTTGAAGCGTACAGTTTCGATCGGCATCTGGGGCCGCAGGGCAGCTTGGTGAACGGTGCGGGTTACACCATTCCGGGGTTCTACACCCAGCAAGGCTACCAGCAGTACTTTTCGGTCAAGGGTGCGACGCTGGTCAGCGATATCCTGCGTGATAACTGGGTGCTGGGGGAGGGCAGCAGCATCAGCGGCATGGACCTGCGCAAGCTGATGGTTGAACTTGAGCAACTGTACTTTCGAGATTACGCCACGCACTGGAGCGAGGCGATCGGCCAGTTGTCCTTGCATCCCTTCAGTGATGCCCGCGAAGGTGCGGAGCAGCTTGCGGGTTTGACTTCGGCCAATTCACCCATCGTGCAGTTGCTGCTTCAGATTCGCGAAAACACCCGTTTTCCGAGCCTGGCCGATGACCTGGAGGCACTGCCGACGGTTGATGGAAAAGCAGGTCAACAATTGGCAGCCGTGGCTAACGGTGTGAGCGCGGCGGTGGCGAACACCTCGGCGAGCGTGACGCCAAGTTTGCCTGATACCGCAAAAAAGGCACTGCAACGGCGGTTTGAGCCCTTGCACCGTTTGCTTGACGAGAACAATGGTCCGGCGGCAAGCCTGCTCCCGGCGCTGCAAGGGCTCAATGAGGTCCAACTGCAATTGGCCAGCCTGGCGCGGGCCAGTGCTTCGGATCAGGCGGCCTTCGATCTGGCCAAATCCCGCATGGGGGGCCAGCGTGACGCCTTGAGCAATTTGCGTCAGACCGCGCAGCGCTTGCCGGGCCCGCTAAACGGCTGGTTCAACGGCGTCGCACAAGACACCTGGGGATTGGTGCTCAACGATGCCTACCAGTTCATCAATCAGCGGTATCAGCGTGAGCTGTACAGCTTCTACGAGCGGGCGATCAAAAAGCGTTATCCCTTCAGTGCCCACAGCAGCAGCGACGTGGCCTTGAATGACTTCCGCGAGTTCTTTCGTGCCCAGGGCATCAGCGAGCGTTTCTTTGAAACCTACATGAAGCCTTTCGTCAGCGGCGATGCGGCCAGTTATCGGCTGCGCACCCTTGAAGGGCAGGGGCTGCCCATGTCCCGGGTGTACTTTGAGCAAATGGCCGCGGCGCAGGTCATCCGCCAGAGCTTCTTTGCGCAAAACCCGGCCACTCCACAAGTGGACTTCACACTTGAACCCTACAACCTGGACTCCAGCGTCCGCCGGGCAGAGTTCCGATTTGGCAACCAGACCCTCGAGTATCGCCATGGTCCGATTGTGCCGGTGACTTTGCAGTGGCCGACTGAGGCCGACAACGGTCGTACCAGTCTGGTGCTGGAGAAGGCCGTGGGGCGCCCGGTAGGCATCGAGAAAAGCACTGGTCCCTGGTCGTTGTTTCGGGTGCTGGACCTGATGCAGGTCGACTACCTCAGTGGCCGCGATGTGATGGTGCTGAAAGCAGAAGTCGGAGGGTTGAGGGCCAATTATCTGTTGATGAGCCAACGTACGCCGAACCCGTTTGACATGAGCGTGCTGCGCAGCTTTCGTCTGCCCGGGCAACTGTAATGGCGTTCACACCTCAATGGCGCAGCGCCGCCGCTACCGATCCGGGCAAGGTACGGGGCCGCAACGAGGATGCCGTTCTCGATTGTCCCGAGCGTGGGCTCTGGGCGGTGGCGGATGGCATGGGTGGTCACCGGTCTGGCGACATCGCCAGTCAGTGGGTGGTTGCCAGCCTGGCAGAGCTGACGCAACCGCAGAGCTTTGACGAGCGACTCAAGTCAGTGCGGCGGTGCTTGCATTGGCTCAACCGCCGGCTGGGCCAGGAGCTGACCCTCAGTGCAGAGCATGCCGACACCATCATGGGCAGCACCGTGGTGGCGTTGCTGCTCGAGGGCAACCGTGCGGCCTGTGTCTGGGCCGGCGACAGCCGCTGTTATCTGTGGCGCGGACAACGGCTGTACCAGTTGTCGCGGGATCACTCGCGACAACAGCAACTCATGGATGAACAGCAGATGAGCGGCGAGCAGGCCCTTGCCCTGCCCGGGGCGCGGGCGTTGACCCGGGCCTTGGGCGCCAGCGAGCATTTGAGCCTGGGTGTACTGGAGTTGGAGGCGCAGCCCGGCGATGTATTTTTGCTGTGCAGCGATGGGCTGTATCAGGATCTGACGCATAGCGAGTTAGGCAATGCCCTGAGTCTGGTTTCGCCCCGGGTGGCGCTGGCGCGCTTGTTCGACGGCGTGTTGAGCGGGACGGCTCGTGACAACTTGAGCGCGGTGGTGATCCGCCAATGACCGGCCTTGAGGTGTCCACGCCGGCGCCTTGTGCCGTGGCCCCGACGCCGGCCGGGCCCGGTGAGCTCCCCGATGTGCTGGGCGGGCGCTACCGGATCGAGCGTTTGTTGGGGGCCGGAGGAATGGGCGCAGTGTACCGGGCCCGCGATCTGCTGCAGGAACAGTTTGGTGATCCGCAGCCGTACATTGCCCTGAAATTGCTCAGCGAAGCCTTCACCCCGTCGCCGGACGCCGGAGCACTGCTGTTCAATGAGTTCGCCCTGATTCGGCACCTGCGTCATCCCAATGTGTTGCGCATGTACAGTTTCAACGTCGATACCGTGCACCAGCGTGTGTACCTGGTCATGGAGCTCCTGCGCGGGCCAACCCTCGACCGGCTGCTCTGCGAGCACCCTCTGGGTTTACCCTGGCCGCAATGGCGAGACATCGCCTTGCCCTTGCTCGATGCGATGGCCCATGCCCACGGACGCGGTGTATTGCACGGCGACATCAAACCGAGCAACGTCCTGCTCAGCGACGACGGCGTCCGGTTGTTCGACTTCGGGCTGGGGCAGGCAGAAACGAGCACCCTGGAAGGACTGGCCCCGGTCAGCCGCAGTCGCCTCAACGCCTGGACTCCCGGCTACGCCGCGGCCGAGATCCTCGAAGGCCAACCCTTGACCCGCGCGGCCGACGTGTACGCACTTGGCTGCCTGCTTTATGAACTGGCGAGCGGCAAACACCCCTACAACCGGATGCTGGCGACCGAAGCCCGCGCCCAACACAACCCGTCCCTCCTCAAAGCTCCCCAAAACCTGCCACCCCACCTCTGGCCCGCCTTGCGAACAGCCCTGGCATTAGACCCGGCCAAGCGCACCATCACCGTAGAACAACTGCTCAAAGCCGCCAGCCTCACGCCAAACTGGCGCCAACGCCTCATGCAGTGGCGCCCCCGCAAACCCGGGCACGCATAAACATCGACAGACCACCGCACGCTAACCGGATTCACGAGCGGGTGTGCCGGGGGATCAAAGGCTGGGAGATAGCTTTTCAACAGGCATTAAAAAGCCGGCTTGTGGCCGGCTTCTCGTGGGCGGGTTTGGTTTATTTTTGGTAAACCGTACCTGCCTGCAATGTGGACATCCAGCGCGTGGCGTCTGGGTGTGGGGCGTGGCAGCGTTTTGCTGCGTTGCCGTGCGATCCGGCCTGCGTGGTGCGAGGGGGATGCTTTGGTGCGGGGTGGATCATACTGGGATTTTGTCAGCTTTCCCAGCAAAAACCGGTGCTTGCGCTGTCTGCTGCGCTGTTCGGGCTTCAGTTTCAAGTGGGTAGGCCGTGGTGGGCCGAGGGGTGTTCAGGGTGGACCACCAGAATACCCAGCCTAATATGAGGATCGATTGCTCCTCTATTTGTGCTGCGCTGAACAGTTCGTCGGGGTATTCCTCGTAGTTGTGGCAGCGCAGGCGCAGGCCGTTGTTGGGCAGGCGATAGACGTATTTGATGCGCAGCATGCCGTCCTGTTCGAGGGCGTAGATTTCGCCGTCGACGATTTGGGTCAGGCTGCGGTCGATGGCGACGGTGGAGCCACTCTGGATTCTGTGCGCCATGCTGTTGCCGATCATCGGCGCGCAGATGGCCTGGGCGGGGCTGACATCCATAGCGCGCAAGATGGGGTAGTTGAGCCGTACCCGGCAGTCAGGGATTTCCTGAACTCTGGTTTTACCTGTGCCACAGGTGTCGAGGACTTCGTTGTAGAACGGTACGTCGACATCGGTCATGCCCGTGTGCTGGACGGTGATTGGCTGAAGGTTGAGCGCCGCCGGTTCACAGGGAACGGGTCCATATTGAAGTGGCGTTTCGCTGATGATCGGGGTTCTTGGGTGTTTGACACCGTACCCGGTGCGCAACCACCGGCTGTTGACGCACAACAGCTCTGCGATTTCTTCCATGCGGGCCATCGGAATGCCCCGCTTGAACCAGTTATTGACGTGCTGCGGCGTCACGCGGCGATTGGCTGCGAAGTCCGAAGCGGATAGATGACACTCTCTAAGGAGCGTTCGTAGGCGATCACCGGATGTATTCATGCCCACAGAGTTTACGGGGAAGCCGTGGCTGTTCAAATAAACCAGGTGTTCAAAGAAATACACCGGAACAGGATAAATCCTATGTGTATCGAGACGCTTCCTACGCAATGTCATCGATCTATGGCGGGCGTGGAGGCATGGCCCGAGTCTTTTTCTCTGGCATAAAAAAACCTCGGCGAACCGAGGTTTTTGTGTGCGAAGAGCAGGCATCGAGAGCCTGCCGTTCAGCACTTAGCCTTTGTAGGCAGCAACCGACTTCATGATCTCGGTGCGGGCAGCTTCGGCGTCGCCCCAACCGTCGATCTTCACCCATTTGCCTTTTTCGAGATCTTTGTAGTTCTCGAAGAAGTGCTGGATCTGCTGGATCAGCAGAGGTGGCAGGTCGGTGTACTCTTTCACGTCAATGTACAGCTGGGACAGCTTGTCGTGAGGCACTGCTACTACTTTGGCATCGCCGCCGCCGTCGTCAGTCATGTGCAGAATGCCAACCGGACGCGCACGGATAACCGAGCCTGGAGCAACCGGGTAAGGGGTTACAACCAGCACGTCGAGGGGATCACCGTCGTCAGCCAGGGTGTTCGGGATGAAGCCGTAGTTGGCTGGGTAGAACATCGGGGTAGCCATGAAGCGGTCAACGAACAGGCAATCGCTGTCTTTGTCGATTTCATATTTGATCGGCGCGTGGTTAGCCGGAATCTCGATGGCGACGTAGATGTCATTCGGCAGGTCTTTGCCAGCCGGAATCTTGCTGTAGCTCATTGGGCGGTGCCCCCGTGTATAGGCCAGTTTACTTGGCCGTTTTGGCCAAAAAGTGGCGGCGATTATAGGCGTATTCCTGCAACGACGTCACGCTTGGCCGATCAGTGCTCTGCCCGGTATTCGGGGTGTTCGCTCTGAAGCGTTTGCAGACGGGTGAGTGGATCCTGGCGATAAAACAGGCTGAGCTGTTGATAAACCTGCGGGTATGCGTGATTGAGCAGGTCGGGTGCGCTGAAGAAGTACTCGCTGGTGACCGCGAAAAATTCGGCAGGGTCCTCGGCCGCATACGGGTCGATGGGCGCTTGGCCATCAGGGTGATGGTCGAGGAAGTGGTTGAGCTGATCGTAGGCCTGCTGCATGGCCTGGGTCCAGTCGCTCACCTTCATGCTGCTGTGTAACGGCGGCATGCCATTGGCGGCACCGTTGAGCATGTCGAGTTTGTGCGCCAGCTCATGAATGACCAGGTTGTAACCCTCCCAGCCACCACTGGACAGCACGCCGGGCCAGGCCAGAACCACCGGCCCTTGCTGCCAGGCCTCGCCGCTGTGGGTGCCTTGCCACTCATGCTCGACGCCACTGGCATCGCGATGGCGTTGCGGGCTGATGAAATCATCGGGGTAGAGCACGATTTCATGAAAACCCTGATACCAGTTCAGGTCGCCCAGATTCAGCAGCGGCAGTTGTGCCTGCGCGGCCAGCAGCAGCCGGCCGGTCTCGGTGAGCTCGACGCCGGGCATGGGCGTCAGGTGCTTGTCTTGCAGGAACAACACGCTGCTGTCGCGCAACCAGCTGTCCTGCTCGTCATCCAGCCCGTCGAGAATACTCAGGTGCTGGCGCACCTCGTGCCACACGCCGGGTGCGACCGGGTGTTGCGCCAGAATTCGCTGGCGCCGCCACTCACTCAGAGACCACATGCAGGGAGTTCCCCGTCAGGCTTTGGAAGGGGCTCGTCCCATACGGCTGCGGATCAGGCCAATAATCATGGGGACCAGCGACAACACGATAATGGCGAGAACCAGCAGCGACAGGTTCTTCTTGATAAAGGGCACATTGCCGAAGAAGTAACCCAGGGTCACCAGGCCGCCTACCCACAGGACCGTACCGATCACGCTGAACATAAAGAAGCGCGGGTAGAACATGCGCGCCACGCCCGCTACAAAGGGGGCGAAAGTCCGGAAGATCGGCAGGAAACGCGCCATGGTCACCGTTTTACCGCCATGACGCTCGTAGAAGTCGTGGGTTTTTTCCAGGTAGTCACGGCGGAAAATTTTCGAGTTCGGGTTGTTGAACAGTCGCTCTCCAGCCGTTCGTCCAATGACGTAGTTGGTGCTGTCACCCAGAATGGCGGCCAGCATCAGCAAACCTGCGAGCAAGACGGGGTCCAGGCCTCCACCTGCGGCGACGGCGCCGGCAATAAAAAGTAACGAATCACCCGGCAAGAACGGCATCACCACCAGGCCGGTTTCACAGAAAATCACCAGAAACAGGATGGCGTAGACCCACGGCCCATAATTGTTCACCAGCAAATCGAGGTACACATCGAGGTGCAGGATAAGGTCTAGCGGGTTGAAATCCATCTAAAGCACCTGTGTTGATGACCCGGCTCAGCAGGTCTGTGCGGGGAGAAGAAGTATTGAACTACAACTGGTGTGGTTTTTTCGTACATTTTGAACGAAGAAGATTATACGGATTGATGCAAACTCTGCTGCCAGAGTTTGTAGCGAAGCGTGTATTGATCCGGGGGGAGAGCCCTTACTGAGCACCACTCAGGCGATGAGTGGCACTCAGTAATGGTGAACAGCCTGGTGCTTATTGACCCTTGAGCAAGAAGTTCTCTCGGGGTGTGTCTACTTCCAGCGTTTGTACCTGAGCCTCATCTTTCAGGTTAACGCCCGACAATTGCCGGCGGCAGGCTTCGCGCATCAGATACGCCAGCCGATGAGCGGCCATGCCGTAGCTCAGGCCCTCGAGCCGCACGTTAGAGATGCAATTGCGAAATGCATCGGTCAGGCCCACCTTGGGGCCATAGGTGAAATACACGCCAAGGCTGTCGGGCGAGCTGAGGCCCGGGCGCTCGCCGATCAGCATCACCACCATCCGCGCTCCCAGCAGCGCTCCAATCTCATCGGCCACCGCGACCCGGCCTTGCTCCACCAAAATCACGGGCGACAGAGACCAGCCCTCGGTGGCGGTGTGCTCTTCCATTCGGGCTAAAAAGGGCAGGGTATGGCGATGAACGGCCAGCGCCGATAAACCATCGGCCACCACGACGGCCACATCGACGCCGCCAGGATGGGCCTGTGCATAGTCGCGCAGCTGTTGCGCCGAGTCGTCCTGCAGCTTGCGGCCCAGGTCCGGGCGTTGCAGATAACTGTTACGGTCGGGGGCCGCGCTGTGCAGCAACAGGCTTGCGCGGTCACGCTCGGCAAGCTGCGTACTGAGCCCCGCGTGATCGAACGGCAAGTGCACGGCATCCCGGGCCTGGGCGTGGGCAAATTGAAAATCCAGCTGGGCCTGGGTCGGCAGGCTGGTGCCGGTACGTCCCAAGGCAATGCGTGCCGGAGTCAGGCGCCGCAGTTCCAGCCAGGGGTTAAGGCTGTCCGTCGGAGTGTTGGCCATGTCTAGCGTCCTCCCAGGTGAGCCAGCGCCTGGCGAAACGCCGGCGGCAGTTGATGGCCGAACTCAATCTTGCCATCGGATTGGGTGAAAATGCCGACCTTGCTCAGCCATTGCTCAAACTCGGGTGCGGGCTTGAGGCCCAGGGTCTTGCGCGCATACAGCGCATCATGGAACGAAGTGGTCTGGTAGTTGAGCATGATGTCATCCGAACCCGGAATGCCCATGATGAAGTTGATCCCGGCCACGCCCAGCAGTGTCAGCAGGGTGTCCATGTCGTCCTGGTCGGCCTCGGCATGGTTGGTGTAGCAGATGTCGCAGCCCATCGGCACGCCCAGCAGCTTGCCGCAAAAGTGATCCTCCAGGCCTGCGCGGATGATCTGCTTGCCGTTGTACAAGTACTCGGGGCCGATAAAGCCGACTACGGTGTTCACCAAAAACGGTTTGAAATGCCGCGCCACGGCATAGGCCCGGGTTTCGCAGGTTTGCTGATCCACGCCGAAATGTGCGTTGGCCGACAGCGCGCTGCCCTGGCCCGTCTCGAAGTACATCAGGTTGTTGCCCAATGTGCCGCGATTGAGGCTCAAGCCGGCTTCATAGCCTTCTTGCAGCACATTCAGGTTGATGCCGAAACTGGCGTTGGCGGCCTCGGTACCAGCAATGGATTGAAACACCAGATCCAGTGGCACTCCGCGATTGATCGCCTCGATCGAGGTGGTCACGTGGGTCAGCACGCAGGATTGGGTCGGGATTTCATAGCGCTGGATGATTGCGTCGAGCATGTTCAGCAGGTCGCAGATCGAAGCAATGCTGTCTGTGGCCGGGTTGATACCGATCATGGCGTCGCCGTTGCCGTACAGCAGACCGTCGAGAATGCTTGCGGCGATCCCGGCCGGATCGTCCGTCGGGTGATTGGGTTGCAGCCGGGTTGAAAGGCGCCCGCGCAGGCCCATGGTGCCGCGAAACTGCGTGATCACACGGATCTTCTGCGCGACCAGCACCAGGTCCTGCACCCGCATGATCTTCGACACGGCGGCGGCCATTTCGGGCGTCAGTCCGGGGGCCAGGGCACGCAGGCTGTGTTCATCAGCGGCGTCACTGAGCAGCCAGTCACGAAAACCGCCGACGGTCAGGTGACTGACGGGGGTAAACGCGAGCGGGTCATGGCTGTCGATAATCAGCCGGGTGACCTCATCGGATTCGTAGGGAATCAGGGCTTCTTGCAGGAAATGCGTCAGCGGCAGGTTGGCCAGGGCCATTTGTGCCGCGACACGCTCGCCGTCGTTGAGTGCAGCCACGCCGGCCAGAAAGTCCCCGGAACGGGCCGGGCTGGCTTTGGCCATGAGCTCTTTGAGGCTGTCGAAGCGGTAAGTCTGGGTGCCAACCGCATGAGAAAACGTTGCCATACAGGGTGCTCCATAACGCCAGACGCTGTGCGTCTGGCGTGTTCCTCAGCGATTAATGCAAAGCCTTCTCGGCTTGTTGAATGGCTGCAAATTCCTCTTCCGGGGTACCTGCCACCAAATGATGCCGGCTGTAGAAAGCAAAGTAGGCAATTAATACGCCATAGATCACGGCTGCGCCAATCACCACGCGCGGGTCAACCAGGAAACCGGCGACGACGGCGACGCAAGCCAGCACCAATGCGATGCCTGAAGTGAAAATACCGCCCGGTGTGCGATACGGGCGCTCCATTTTGGGGCGTCGAATGCGCAGGGTGATGTGCGCCGCCATCATCAGCACGTAGGAAATCGTCGCGCCAAACACGGCCACCAGAATCAACAAGTCACCTTGGCCGGTCAGCGACAGCCCGAAGCCGATGATGCCAGGGATGATCAGCGCCAGTACGGGTGCTTTGCTCTTGTTGGTTTCGGACAGTTTACGCGGCAGATAACCTGCGCGGGACAAGGCGAAGATCTGACGCGAGTAGGCGTAAATGATCGAGAAGAAACTGGCAATCAGGCCGGCCAGCCCTACCAGATTGACGAAGCTTCCCATCCAGGTCGAGCCGCCATAAGCCTTGCTCAATGCTTCGACCAGCGGGTTGCCGGAGGCCATCAAATGATGCGCGCCTGCACCGCCCGGGCCGATCACCAGAATCAGCAGGGCAAAGGTGACGAGCACCAGCATGGCGCCAATCAGGCCGCGAGGCAGGTCACGCTTGGGGTTTTTGGTTTCTTCTGCGGCCAGTGGCACGCCTTCGACCGCCAGGAAAAACCAGATCGCATAAGGGATCGCGGCCCATACCCCGACATAGCCGAATGGCAAGAACGCGCTGGCGCCCTTGGCCTCGGTGACCGGGATGTCCAGCAGGTTGGCGACGCTGAAATGCGGCACCATCGAGACCAGAAACACGCCCAGGGCGATGGCGGCGACGGCGGTGATGATAAACATCAGCTTGAGCGCTTCGCCGACACCAAAAATATGGATGCCGATAAAGATGATGTAGAACGCCAGATAGATCATCCAGCCACCAATACCGAACAGAGACTCGCAATAGGCCCCGATAAATACCGCAATCGCGGCGGGCGCAATGGCGTATTCAATCAGGATCGCGGTGCCGGTCAAGAACCCGCCCCATGGGCCGAAAGCGCTGCGGGCAAAGCCATAACCGCCGCCGGCGGTGGGAATCATCGAAGACAGTTCGGCCAGCGAGAAGCACATGCACAAGTACATGGTTGCCATCAGCAATGTGGCGATGAACATACCGCCCCAGCCACCTTGCGCCAGGCCAAAGTTCCAACCGGCGTAGTCGCCGGAAATCACGTAGGCAACGCCCAGGCCCACCAGCAGGACCCAGCCGGCAGCGCCTTTTTTCAGTTCGCGTTGTTGAAAGTATTCGGAGCCGACCTTTTCAAAGTCGACCGAGGACGCCGCTGGAGCGGCAGTGGGTTCGCTAGGCATGTAAGTTCACCTGTTCTTTATAGTTTGGAAAATTTGACAGGGTGTGAAGCAAGAGAAAGGCCAACTCCATCTGTAGGTGCCGAGCTTGCTCGCGATGCAGGCAACGCGGTCTTTTAGTGAGACCGCATTGATTGAATCGTAAGCAAACCCGACGCCTGCAGAAGGAGGGTTGCTATTAGAAGAAGCCCAGCGGGTTGATGTCGTAGCTCACCAGCAGGTTTTTGGTCTGCTGATAGTGATCGAGCATCATCTTGTGGGTTTCACGGCCGACACCGGACTTTTTGTAGCCACCGAACGCGGCGTGTGCCGGGTAGAGGTGGTAGCAGTTGGTCCACACACGACCGGCCTTGATGGCCCGGCCCATGCGGTAGGCGCGGTTGATGTCGCGGGTCCACAGACCGGCGCCGAGGCCAAACTCGGTGTCGTTGGCAATTGCCAGGGCTTCGGCTTCGTCCTTGAAGGTGGTGATGCTCACCACCGGGCCAAAGATTTCTTCCTGGAACACGCGCATCTTGTTGGTGCCCTTGAGCAGGGTCGGTTGGATGTAATAGCCGGTTGCCAGATCGCCTTCGAGCTTGGCCACAGCGCCGCCGGTCAGCAGTTCTGCGCCTTCGCTCTTGGCAATTTCAAGGTAGGACAGGATTTTGTCGAACTGCTGCTCAGAGGCTTGGGCGCCGACCATGGTGTCGGTGTCCAGCGGGTCGCCGCGTTTGATCGCTTCGACCTTGCGCATGACCACTTTCATGAAATCGTCGTAGATCGACTCTTGTACCAGCGCCCGTGACGGGCAGGTGCAGACTTCGCCCTGGTTGAAGAACGCCAGTACCAGACCTTCAGCGGCCTTCTCAATAAAGGCTGGTTCGGCCTGCATGATGTCGGCGAAGAAGATGTTCGGCGACTTGCCGCCCAGTTCTACCGTCGACGGGATGATGTTTTCCGCTGCACATTTCATGATGTGCGAACCCACAGGCGTCGAACCCGTGAAGGCGATTTTGGCAATGCGCTTGCTGGTGGCCAAGGCTTCACCGGCTTCTTTGCCAAAGCCTTGTACGACGTTCAACACGCCCGGCGGCAGCAGGTCGCCGATCAGCTCCATCAGCAGGGTGATGCTCAATGGGGTCTGCTCGGCAGGTTTGAGCACCACGCAGTTACCGGCGGCGAGCGCAGGCGCAAGTTTCCAGGCGGCCATCAGCAGCGGGAAGTTCCACGGAATGATTTGCCCGACTACGCCCAGGGGTTCGTGGATATGGTAGGCCACGGTGTTGCCGTCAATTTCCGCAGCGCTGCCTTCTTGAGCGCGGATGCAGCCGGCGTAGTAACGGAAATGGTCCGCCGCCAGCGGTACGTCTGCGTTCAGGGTTTCGCGCACGGCTTTGCCGTTGTCCCAGGTTTCGGTGACAGCCAGCAGTTCGAGGTTCTGTTCGATACGGTCAGCGATTTTCAGCAGTACCAGAGAGCGCGCCTGGACGGAGGTCGCGCCCCAGGCATCGGCGGCCGCGTGGGCAGCATCGAGGGCTTTGTCGATGTCTTCCGCCGTTGAACGCGGGAATTCGGCAATGGCTTTGCCGGTTACCGGGGAGGTGTTAGTGAAGTACTGGCCTTTGACGGGCGCCACGAATTCGCCGCCGATGTAGTTACCGTAACGGCTCTTGAACGAGACGATCGAGCCTTCAGTACCGGGTTGTGCGTAACGCATGGTGAGTGTCTCCTGGCTTTATTGTGCTTATGGGGAGGACGCGCTAGGGCGTTGGTACAAGCCAGAGCAAGGGCTGGGCCAGATTGTTCAAACCCGTGCCAGCCGGGCCTTTGCCGGTTTTCAGGCCGATGATGGAAAGGGGCGGTGTCGCAACACTGGTACGGACGATGTGACAATTTGTACCAAAAATGTCACAGCCGATGACCGGTGAGTCAGTTCGGGATTGCAATGATCCGGGGGCAAGAGGATGCTGAACATTCGGTTTGGACTGGATCTCTGTCGCCGCAGGTTCGGCCTGCGGCAGAGGGTGTGCTTCCCCTCTGCCGAGCCCATGGCCGCCGTGACAGAGCGGAGAACAATAAAAATGCACAGTACGGATTTGAGCCGGCACGCCCGGCAAGTCATCGACGTCACCCGGGGCGGACTTCAGGGCCGAGGCCCCGGAAGCGACCCTTCTATCGTTCGCTCATGGCAACGCTGCCTTGAGGATTACCACCTTGATCCAGCGCAGACCCTTGCGCCAACGGTGCTTGAGCACGGCCGCATTCTGGAAGGCCGCGAGCGCTTGCAGCAGGTGTTGCAGATTGCCGGGCATGAAATGAACAGTCTGCACCAACAGCTTTCCGGAGCCGGGCATGCGGTGTTGCTGACCGATGCCCGCGGGGTGATCCTCAACTGTGTCACCGCCCCCAGCGAGCGCAAGGTGTTCGAGCAGGCCGGCCTGTGGCTGGGCGCTGACTGGAGTGAAGCCCGTGAAGGCACCAATGGCATTGGTACGTGCCTGGTGGAGCGTCAGGCGCTGACGATTTATCAGGACGAACACTTTCGAGGCCGGCACACCGGGCTGACGTGTTCCGCGAGCCCGGTGTTCGATCCCCAGGGCGAGCTGCTGGCGGTGCTGGACGTGTCTTCTGCCCGACACGAGGCTTCGCGTCAGAGCCAGTTCCACACCATGGCCCTGGTAAACCTCTCGGCCAAAATCATTGAAAGCAGCTACTTCCTGCATCATTTTGAGCACCAATGGCTGCTGCGCTTCCATTTGCAGGCCGATTCCGTCGGACTGTTCAGTGAAGGCATGTTGGCGTTTGATGGCGACGGCGTGATTTGCGCGGTGAACCAAAGCGCCTTGAACCTGTTGGGCAGGGTGCGCGCCGGCTTGCTCGGGCAAACCGTCGACAGTGTGTTCGACTGCACCCGTGATGAGCTGTTCTCACGGGCCAGCGAACACGCCAGCACCAGTTGGCCGTTACGCAGTCGTGAAGGGCGCCGGCTGTTTGCGGCATTGCGCGGCCAGCGTCGCCGGGGCCCCGGCCCGGTAGCGGTGCAGGCTGAACCGGCTCCTGTCTGCGTCCCGGTCCCGGTACGCGTAAGTAATATCTGCCTCGGCGACCAAGCGTTGCAAACCGACTTTCGCCGAGCGCTGCGGGTATTTGAGCGGGACGTCGCGCTGTTGATCAACGGTGAAACCGGCTCAGGCAAAGAAGCTTTCGCCAAGGCAGTGCATCAGGCCAGCCAGCGTTCCGCCAAGCCTTTTGTGGCGCTTAATTGTGCGGCAATCCCCGAGAGCCTGATCGAGAGTGAGCTGTTCGGTTATCGCGGCGGCAGTTTCACCGGGGCCCGCAAGGAGGGGATGCAGGGCAAGTTGCAGCAGGCCGATGGCGGCACCCTGTTTCTGGACGAAATCGGCGACATGCCACTGGCGTTGCAAACCCGACTGTTAAGGGTGCTGGAAGATCGCCTGGTGGTGCCAATTGGCGGTGACCCGCAAGCGGTCAACGTGCGCATCATCAGCGCGACCCACCGCAATCTGCAGGAGCGCGTGGCAGACGGTAGCTTCCGTGAAGACTTGTACTACCGGCTCAACGGGCTGGAAATCGGCCTGCCGGCCTTGCGTGATCGCAGCGACAAGTCGCAATTACTGGACTTTCTACTGGCCGAAGAGGCGGGGCAGGAGCCTCTGGTTATCAGCCGCCCGGCGCGTCAGGCGTTGCTGGACTTCTCGTGGCCGGGCAACGTGCGTCAATTGCGAAATGTGCTGCGCACATTGGCGGCGCTGTGTGACAGCGGGGTCATTGAGTTTGATGAATTGCCGCCCGCTATTCGTCAGCAGCCCTCCCGAGCGCCTGAGACTTGCGAGCTCTCCGAGGCTTCCGGGCATCCGCTGGAAGATGCCGAGAAAATCGCCCTGCTCATGGCTCTGGAGCAGCACCGCTGGCACATGACGCACACCGCGCAGCAATTGGGTGTGAGCCGTAATACCCTGTATCGCAAGTTGCGCAAGCACGGGATCGAACGCCAGCGCGCATAACCCGCAGGTCATCCCGCAGTTCATAAAGAAGAGGATGCCAATGTCGTAGCCTTGAGCCGTTGCTGCGACATTTTTCCGCCGTCGCAAACAAACCTGCTCCCGCACGGTCTGCTATAGCCGAGGCGATAATCATCAGGTGCGAAACGCTGCCTCCTACGCTACCCTTCGCCGATGATTTACGAGGTCGACTATGCACATTCATATTCTTGGTATTTGCGGCACTTTCATGGGTTCGCTGGCGGTGTTGGCCAAAGAACTGGGCCATCACGTCACGGGTTCTGACGCGAACGTCTACCCGCCAATGAGCACTCAGCTGCAAGCTCAAGGTATTGAGTTGACCCAGGGTTACGAGCCGTCCCAGCTTGATCCTGCACCTGATCTGGTGGTGATAGGCAACGCCTTGTCGCGTGGCAATCCGGCGGTGGAGTATGTGCTGAACAAGGGCCTGCCCTACGTGTCCGGCCCGCAATGGCTGGCAGACCACGTGCTGCAGGGCCGTTGGGTGCTGGCGGTGGCCGGTACCCACGGTAAAACCACCACCAGCAGCATGCTGGCGTGGGTGCTGGAACATGCGGGCATGGCCCCGGGCTTCCTGATTGGCGGTGTTCCGCAAAACTTCGCGGTGTCGGCTCGCTTGGGTGATACCCCGTTCTTCGTTGTTGAGGCCGATGAATACGACAGCGCCTTCTTCGACAAGCGCTCGAAGTTTGTCCATTACCGCCCGCGCACCGCGATCCTTAATAACCTTGAGTTCGATCACGCCGACATCTTCCCGGATCTGCCGGCGATCGAGCGGCAATTCCACCATCTGGTGCGCACCATTCCGAGCGAAGGCCTGGTGATCCACCCGACCACCGAGCCGGCCTTGCAGCGAGTGATCGAAATGGGCTGCTGGACACCGGTGCAGACCACGGGCGCTAACGGCCAGTGGCAAGCCCGTTTGCTCAGCGAGGATGGTTCGCGGTTTGAGGTGCTGTTTGAGGGTACGCTGCAAGGGACTGTCGAGTGGGACATGACCGGCCAGCATAACGTTGCCAACGCCTTGGCGACCCTGGCGGCTGCGCGTCATGTAGGCGTAGTTGCCAGCCTGGGGATTGCCGGCCTTAACGTGTTCAAAAGTGTGAAGCGACGCATGGAAAAAGTCGCCGAAGTGCACGGTATTACCCTCTATGACGACTTTGCGCACCACCCGACTGCCATCGCCACCACCCTGGACGGGCTGCGCAAACGAATTGGTGATGCGCAACTGATTGCCGTCATCGAGCCGCGCTCCAACTCCATGAAGCTGGGCGCGCACCGTGATGGCCTGCCGCAGAGTGTGATCCAGGCGGATCACGTGGTGTGGTACGCACCGGCCAACCTGGGCTGGGACCTGGCGGGCACCGTGGCTTCGAGCCCGGTGCCGACACAGGTATGCGACTCGTTGGAGTCCATCATTGACGAGGTCAAGGCCCATGCCAGGCCGGGCACCCATGTGGTGATCATGAGCAATGGCGGTTTCGGCGGCCTGCACGTCAAGTTGGCGGAAGCTCTGCAATGAACGGCCCGGAACGTATCACCCTGGCGGTGACCGGCGCTTCAGGCATGCAATACGCACTGCGCCTGCTTGATTGCCTGGTGCGCGAAGACCGTGAGGTGTACTTCCTGATCTCCAAGGCCGCGCAATTGGTCATGGCTACCGAAACAGACGTCAGGTTGCCGCCCAAGCCATTGGCCATGCAGACGTTTCTGACGGAATACACCGGGGCTGCCGCAGGGCAAATTCGGGTGTATGGCAAAGAAGACTGGATGTCGCCGGTGGCCTCTGGCTCGGGCGCGCCGGCGGCAATGGTGGTGGTGCCATGCTCCACCGGCACTTTGTCCGCGATTGCCACGGGCGCCTGCAACAACCTGGTGGAGCGGGCCGCGGACGTGACCCTCAAGGAGCGCCGCCAACTGATCCTGGTGCCCCGCGAGGCGCCGTACTCCAGCATTCATCTCGAAAACATGCTCAAGCTGTCGAACATGGGCGCGGTGATCTTGCCTGCATCGCCCGGGTTCTATCATCAGCCGCAGACCATTGATGACCTGGTGGATTTCGTGGTCGCGCGGATCCTCAATCAATTGAACATCCCGCAAGACATGCTCCCGCGCTGGGGCGAGCATCATCTGGGCGGCGATGAGTAAGACGCTGCTGGGGCTGTTGATGCTCTTGCACGTCGGTGGTTGCGCCAGCGTTCGCACGCTGGACGCCGCCAAACCCGGTGCCCCGGTGGTGTATTCGGGAACGCGTCTGGACTGGTATGCGCTGCAGGGTGGATGCTGCGCGATGGATCGCTTTGGTGCCTCTGCGCCTGCTTACCCGGGCCTGGGCCAGTGCGCTGCTCGACACACTGTTGCTGCCGTTGTCGGTGCTGACCGTGCTCGGTGTCGGGTACCAGGCCACTGGCGGGCTGTAGGCGGTTTAAATCAGGTTCGGGATGGCTGAACGCGACCGTGCTTCGTTCGTCGTAACGCCCCCGGCAGAGCAGAGGGACGTTTACCGATGGGGACGTTTGCTGCTACTTGCCCAGCTTGCGCAGTTCATCCGATTCAATCACGCGGACACCGTCCTGCTCCTCCAGCGCCAGTCGCCACAGGGCGCGGGCCAGCTGGCAGGCTTCGATACCGTGATATTTACCGGGTATCAGCTTGGATAAAGGTGCAGCCAGTTGCTCGGCCAGACGCGGTTCCAGGCGTTCGCCGATCAGTAGCGAGGGGCGGGCGATCGTCAGCTGTGGCCAGTCCTGGGCGCGTAGCGACTGTTCCATCTCACCTTTGACGCGGTTATAGAACACTGACGATTTTGGATCGGCCCCAATCGCGCTGATCACAAGCAGGTGCCGTGCGCCCATTTCCCGTGCGCGCTTGGCAAAGGCCACGACCATGTCATGGTCGACGGCACGAAAGGCTTCTTGCGAGCCCGCCTGTTTGATCGTGGTGCCCAGGCAGCAAAAGGCAATATCCACCCTCCCGCTGAGTTGTGGCAAGAACACAGCCGGATCGCCCACCGGGTTTTCCAGGCGTTTGTGCGCCGCCAAAGGTCGGCGCGAAGGGGCAAGCACGCGGGTAATCGTCGGCTCATTGAGCAGGCGGTCAAGCAAGTGCTCACCGGTAAGGCCAGTCGCTCCTGCAAGCAGGATGTGCTGAGGCGTCAAGTACATGCTAGTTCTCCCTTGATACATTCAGCTTAGTCACTCTTGGCTTCCTTGCTGTTCAACCGGATTTATTCAATGCCTGTATGGCTTGTTGCTGGCGCAATTGCTGCCAATGCTCCAGTACCTTTTTCGGTGCCCAAATTTGCGGTTCCGAGGCTTCGTAATCATCGCTCAGTTCCCGCTCGGCAACATACTGCTTGGCCAGCGTGAAGGCTTGCTGCAGGTCGTCCGTCTGGTTCAAGGCCTGGGCGAACAGCGCTTTGCCGAAGTAGGTGAAGTCGGCTTCTTCCGAGCAGCCGAATGACACGCGGTCTGCGCGTGAGGCGGTCATGATCAGGGTTCTTTCGTCTTTAAGGGCAGGAATGTACCCGCCCGAATAGCAGGCTGAAATGACAATGATCTTGTCGCGGTTTTTCAGGGGCGCCAAGGCCGTCGCCAGCTCATCGGCCGGCAGATCGGACAGCTCCAGGCGAGGCTGCTCAAGCACCAGTTGGTGATCTTCACTGCCGTGACTGGTCAGGTAGATAAAGATCAGGTCTTCAGGGCCGGTTCGTTCAGCCAGTTTTTTTGCTGCGCGGAACAGGTTCTCGCGAGTGGCCATGGGCCTATCCGGCAACTGGTCGCGATGATTGACCAGGCTGATCTGGCCATGGCTGGAGAAACGGCTGGCGAGCATAGCGCTCACATAGTCGGCTTCGCGCATGAATACGCTCTGCTTGCCGTCGCCCGCGAGCACCAGGCTATACAGTTCAATGGCCGGGGTTGAGGGCGTGATCGCCTCGAGTGCGTCATCCAGCAGTTTGCCCTGCTTGAGCAGCCCCAGTTCCAAAGGATCGGACAGCAGATTGCCCCGGTCATCGCGTACCCGTTGGCCATTGAGCCAATAACCGCTCTCGACGGTGCCATCGCTCAAGGTCAGGGTGCCTCGGCCATGATAGGTGTCAGCGGCAAAATCGCCGGCATAGGTGCTGCCATCAGCCAGCGTCAGTTGGCCCGGGCCGTTGAAACGCCATTCATGGAACATGCCGCGATAGTGACTGCCGTCAGCGCCGATCAGTTCACCCTTGCCGGTCAGGGCGCCATCCTTGAATTCACCGATCCAGACATCGCCGTCAGCGTTTTCATAGCGACCCTGGCCGTTCAGTTGGCTGTGCTTGAATGCGCCCTGGTATTCATCGCCTTCGGCGCTGTTAAAGGTGCCATGACCCTCCAGCTGACCGTCGACAAATTGCCCTGTGAACTCATTACCGCTGGCATCGCTGCGTTTACCTTCGCCATTGGGCTTGCCGTGGGCAAACTGGCCCTGATACTGGCTGCCGTCTTCCATCTCGAGGTGGCCGGAGCCGGAGTATTGATCGTCCTTGAACGCTCCGCGATAACTCATGCCGCCCTCTTTGAGCGTACCTTCGCCTTCGCGGCGACCGCGCTTGAAGTCGCCGACGTAGAGGCTGTTGGCGGTGGTCAGACTGCCCTGTCCATGAAACAGGCCCTGTTCGAATTGGCCGCGATAGACCTCGCCATTACTGCCGTGCCATTCACCCTGGCCGTGCCATACGCCTTTATCGAAAGAACCGGCGTACCAGCTCCCGTTCGGGTAGTCGATCCGCCCCTGTCCTTGCAACAACCCGTTGACCAATTCGCCCCGATAACGGCCGCCATCGGGCAGCTGTGCGTCAGGCGGCAATCGCGACTCGCCCTCACCACAGGCTGTCAACAGCAGAATCAACGCGAGAGGAACAAGTGGGCGCATAACGGGATCCGGATAGTTAGGCTGCCGAGTATGCCGCAGCAATGTGGGCTGTCTATAGGGCCAGATGAAACATCGGCATATATTCTGGCGGCGTGTTCAGGGCAGTAGCCCGGTCTAGAGGTTTGGCAATGCCGGCGGGGTGTGGGACGTGCTTATAATGCAGCGCAAAAATAAAATCGCAGGAGAGCTGAGATGTTGTTACGCGGCCTGACCTGGCTGGTGCTGTTTCAATTAATAGGCACCGCCATCAATCATCTGTTCGTCCCCGTGCTGCCCGGCCCCATCATTGGGCTATTGCTGCTGCTGGTGTTTTTGATGCTGCGGGGTCAGGTCGGCGAACCCTTGAGTCAGGCGGCCAGCAGCATGCTGCGTTATTTGCCTTTGCTGCTGGTGCCGCCTGCCGTCGGGGTGATGGTTTACGCCAGCGACATCGCAGCCGATTTTTGGGCGCTGGCCGGGGCCCTGGTGCTGTCGCTGTTGATCTCGATGGCGTTTATCGGGGTGCTGATGCAGCGCTTGCTCAAGCGTCATAGCCATTCCGGGGATCAGCCATGAACATTGAATGGCAAGGCGCCTGGGGGGCGGTTATCCATCATCCGCTGTTTGGCATCGGCATTACCCTGGGCGCTTATCAACTGGTGCTGGCGGCCTACGAGAAAACCCGCTGGATCTTTCTGCAGCCGGTGCTGGCCTCCATGCTGCTGGTGATCGGCGTGCTGGTCAGCTGCGGGCTGAGTTACAGCGAGTACCGCAAAAGCACCGAGATCCTCAGTATCCTGCTCGGGCCAGCGACCGTTGCACTGGCGGTACCGCTCTACCTTAACCTGCGGCGAATTCGTCAGCTGTTCTGGCCTATCTTCACTACGCTGGTGATAGGTGGCGTGCTGGCGACAGCGCTGGTGGTGATCCTTGGTTATTGGTTTGGCGCCGAGCACATGATGTTGATGACGCTGGCCCCCAAATCCGTGACCTCGCCGATTGCGATGCTGGTTGCAGAGCAAATAGGCGGTGTAGCGGCGCTGGCGGCGGTCTTTGTTTTGATCACCGGGGTCATTGGTGCGATCGCCGGCCCCGGTCTGTTGCGGCTGCTGGGGGTGCACAACCCTGAAGCCCGCGGTATGGCGCTGGGCATGACGGCCCACGCGGTAGGTACCTCGGTGGCTTTGCAAGAAGGTGAAGAATGCGGCGCTTTTGCAGCGCTGGCGATGAGTTTGATGGGTGTGGGCACCGCGGTATTCTTGCCGCTGGCCGTGACCTTCGTGGTGTAAGGGTGAATGTATGATATTGCCGCTTTTTCCTTTGAATACGGTGTTGTTCCCGGGGTGCGTGCTGGATTTGCAGCTGTTTGAAGCGCGTTATCTGGACATGATTGCCCGTTGCATGAAGCAAGGGACGGGCTTTGGTGTGGTATGTATCCTTGAGGGGGGCGAGGCAGGGAACGCGCCGAAGGATGTCGCCCGGATCGGCTGTGAAGCGCTGATTCGCGATTTTCAAAAGCAGGATAACGGCTTGCTGGGAATCCGGGTTGAAGGCGGGCGTCGTTTCGAGGTACTAAGCACCGAGTTGCAACGCGACCAGTTGCTGGTTGCACAAGTCGAGTGGCTGGATGAATTGCCCGAACAGCCCTTGCAGGAAGAAGACCAGGACCTGTTGGCCTTGCTCAAGGCGTTGGCCGAGCACCCAATGGTCGCGGCGTTGAACATGAACGTCGAGGTCGCGGGTCAGCAGTTACTGGCCAACCGGCTGGCTTATTTATTGCCCTTTGCCGAAGAAGACAAAATCGAATTGCTGCAGGTTGATGACCCGCAACAGCGCCTGGACGGGATCCAGGTGTTGCTCGATGAGATGCAGGGCGAGCTTCAGGGTGAACTGCTCAACTGAAGGCATCGCCCGTGACCGTTGGTGCTCAATAGGTATAACGCAAGAGCTCGCCTGACAGGTGGACAAGCACAAAGAAACCGTACAGCGCGGCAGCGGCGGGCAAAATCAACCACCAGACCTTCTGTGGTAATGCCGGCATCGGCATATAGCGCTGGCTCAGCGCCAGGGCAAAGGCATTGACGCTAATGGCGAGCAGGGCCCCGGCCATGATATCTGTGGGCCAATGGACGCCGAGGTACACCCGCGACATCGCGACGGTGACTGCCAGCAGGCTTCCCAGCAGCACCCAGGTCACCCGCATGCGCTGCGGTTGTTCGCGTCCCGCCATGATTGCCAGCGCCACAAAACACGCAAATGCTCCGGAGCTATGACCGCTGGGCATGCTGTAGGTGGTCAGCGGTTCGAGGAGCACGTCAGGCCTTCCCCGTGCGAAAAAGTATTTTGTGGCGGTGTTGACCAAGGCAGTAAACAGCGTGACGCCGCCGAAGAAGATCATCCCTCGCCATTGCCGGGCGACAAACAACAGCACGCAAATTAACGTCGCGGCAAAAAACTGGGTGCGGAAATTGCCGATGACCGTCACCAGCACTGCGCCCATGTCGACTGCGCTGCTGCGATGTTCCTGAATCAGTGCATTGATCCCCTGATCGAAGGCATTCATATACGGGTAGCCGATAAACACGGCCAGCAGCAGTGCAAGGCTCAAGGCACCAATCAGCAGCGTGGCCCGGGGCTGACGCCGGAGGCTGGCATTGATGCTCAGGCCCAGCAGCGCGGTGAGGCCAACAGCGACAATCGCTGCTTGTGGCCAGAACCCTTCAGGCAACGGCAAGCGCAGCGCCGCCCCGGTTGCCCAGCCGGGCAGGAGATACGCCACCGCCCAGCCGGCCCCGGCCAGCAGGCTGACGCCGATAAAACGTGGCAACGGCATGTCGCACATGCCGGCAACCATTGGCAGCATCGGTCGCAATGGGCCGATAAAACGACCGACCAGCAGGCTGACAATTCCGTAGCGATGGAAATAACTCTCGGCGCCGTTCATCCACTCGGGATGCGAGCGCAGCAGTGGCAGGCGCCGGATGTTCTGATGGAAGCGTCTGCCCAGCAGGTAAGACACGCCATCTCCCAGCAGGCCGCCCAAAAAGCCCAGTAACAAGGTTTCGCCCAGGGTCAGCGCGCCACTGCCGGCCATGACAGCAATGGCAAATAACAGCACTGTGCCGGGAACGATAATCCCGGCAATCGCCAGGCACTCCACACACGCCACAATAAACACCGCGAGCCCCAGCCATTCCGGGTTAGCGGTCAACCAGCCTGTTACGCTATCGAGCCATGGGCCCATGTTTAGACTTCCTGTTTGATTTTCGAGTGAGCGTCGCCCAGGCCTCGAATTTGTCTGGCGACGGCAGCACTGTATTTTTCAGGCCATTCTCTGTGTCACGAGACAGGCTCGTGGCTACAGCGAGGCGGTTTCAAGCGATACATAGTCCCGGCCTTCGACTTGTCCACGGCGCAGCGGGTTGCGTGTGCAATAGGCGGTGTAGTCGGCATCGACGAACCGGTACATCAAATGTTCATCCCGTCCGTGGGGGATCCCCAAACGGGTGGTTTGAATAATCCGTGACGGTCGTTCTCCGACGTCATTGACACATAAACGTTCCGGGTTGAAACGTTTTGCATCCCATTCGCGGACCTTCAGGCCCAGTGCCCTGCACAGCAGGGTTTGGCCGGCGCAGAGGGCGTTCAGTGGGCGGGGGCGGCCCTGAGTATCCGGGTTGTTGAGTTGCATGCGGGCCAGGCTGTCTGGCCCGGAGAGCTCGTCAACCCACGGATACGCTGATTTGATCAGCACCGCGTTGCCCGGGCCGTGGGCACTGAAATTCAGCGAATCACCGCCGCGCGCGTAGTACATATAAATGTGCCCGCCATCGAGAAACAGCGCTTTGCGCTTTTCGGTGTAGCCGAGCGAGGCATGGCTGCCCTTGTCGACGCAGTAATAAGCTTCGGTTTCGATAATGCGTGCACTCAGCCACAGGCCGTCGACCCGATGGCGGATGACTTTGCCCAGCAGTTCCCGGGCAAGCAGTTGGGCATCGCGGTCGAAAAAGGTATCAGGCAGCGTTGTCGGCATTTTCAGAGCGGTCAGTGGAGGGCTAAAAAGGTGCTGATCATAGCAAGTCGTGCTTAATTGGGGCTGAACACGCTGTATTTACAGTCCATTTCGACCATCCGCCTGCCACCGCTGTGCGTGAGGCGGCGCGACAGCTATAATCGGCCGCTTTCCTCCCTGCCAAGACCATTGAGACCATGACTGAGTCCGTTCTTGACTACATGACCCGCCTGGGTCGCGCTGCTCGCGAAGCTTCCCGTGTAATTGGCCGTGCCAGTACGGCGCAGAAAAACCGTGCCTTGCACGGGGCTGCTGCTGCACTGGATGCTGCTCGACCGCAGCTGACTGCCGCCAACGAGCAGGACCTGGCCGCTGGCCGGGCCAACGGCCTTGAGCCGGCCATGCTGGAGCGCCTGACGCTGACCCCCGCACGCATCGACAGCATGATTGTCGGCTTGCGTCAGGTGGCCAGCCTGCCCGATCCCGTTGGAGCCATTCGCGACATGAGCTACCGGCCTTCCGGGATTCAGGTAGGCAAGATGCGTGTGCCACTGGGCGTGGTCGGGATTATCTATGAGTCGCGTCCCAACGTGACCATCGATGCTGCGAGCCTGTGCCTGAAGTCGGGTAACGCCACGATTTTGCGCGGCGGCTCGGAGGCCATCCACTCCAATCGGGCCATCGCGGCCTGTATCCAGCAAGGTCTGGCTGAGGCCGGGCTGCCTGCGGCGGTGGTGCAAGTGGTTGAAGTCACCGACCGTGCGGCCGTGGGGGCGCTGATCAGCATGCCCGAGTATGTGGACGTGATCGTGCCTCGCGGTGGCAAGGGCCTGATCGAACGGGTCAGCCGTGATGCGCGGGTGCCGGTCATCAAGCATCTGGATGGTATCTGTCATGTGTATGTCAGTGCCCAGGCCGATCTGGCCAAGGCTCAGCGCATCGCTTTCAACGCCAAGACTTACCGTTACGGTATTTGCGGGGCGATGGAAACCCTGTTGGTGGATCAGGCCGTTGCCGCGCAATTCCTGCCGGCGATGGCAGAGCAGTTTCGCGCCAAGGGCGTCGAGCTGCGCGGTTGCGAACGCACACAGGCACTGATTGATGTGGTGCCGGCGAGTGAAGAAGACTGGAACACCGAGTATCTGGATGCGATTTTGTCGATTCGCATTGTCGACGGGCTGGACCAGGCGATTGAGCACATCAATCACTATGGCTCCCACCACACCGACTCGATCGTCACTGAGCATCAGGGTGATGCCCGGCGTTTCATGGCCGAAGTGGACTCCAGTTCGGTGATGCTCAACACCCCGACCTGCTTCGCGGACGGATTTGAATACGGATTGGGTGCGGAGATTGGCATTTCTACTGATAAGCTGCACGCCCGCGGCCCGGTCGGTCTCGAAGGTCTGACCTGCGAGAAGTACATTGTGGTCGGTGACGGCCAGTTGCGTGGCCAGGAGTCGGTCTGACTTGATCGACCTTAGCCCGCCAGGCATGGCAGCGCACATCGACGAGTTGCCCCGGCGCATCGGCGTGCTGGGAGGAACCTTCGATCCGGTGCACATCGGGCATTTACGCGGTGCTCTGGAAGTCGCTGAAATGATGGTGCTCGATGAGCTGCGTCTGACGCCGAACGCCAGGCCGCCTCATCGTGACTCACCGCAGGTCTCGGCGCTCGACCGTCTGGCGATGGTTGAGTGCGCGGTCGCCGGAGTAGCTACGCTGGTGGTAGATCCCCGGGAGCTGCAGCGGGACAAGCCGTCCTACACCATTGATACCCTGGAGTTGATGCGGGCCGAGCTGGCCGCTGATGACCAGTTGTTTTTACTGTTGGGCTGGGACGCATTTTGCGGCCTGCCCACCTGGCACCGCTGGGAGGAGTTGCTCCAGCATTGCCATATCCTGGTGCTACAGCGCCCGGATGCCGACAGCGAACCGCCGGATGCCTTGCGCAACCTGCTGGCAGCGCGCTCGGTAAGCGACCCGCTGGCCCTGAAAGGGTCGAGCGGACAGATTGCATTCGTTTGGCAGACACCGCTCGCGGTATCCGCCACCCAGATCCGTCAACTGCTGGCCAGCGGTAAGTCGGTACGTTACCTGGTGCCCGACGCGGTCCTGGCCTACATCGATGCGCACGGACTTTACCGTGCGTCGAACTGAAAAGGCGTGTTTCAAGGCACGATTGAACGTGTATTGAAACACCCGAAAACATGAGCAAAACGAGTTTTTATATGACGAACAACGACGTAAACAAAGTAAAGCGCAAAGGCACAGCCAAAAGTGCTCCACTGCCGAAAGCAGTTTTCAGCGGTGAGCCGCTCAAAGGCGAAGAGCTGGTCAAGGTAGCCGTAACGGCCCTGGAAGACGTTAAAGGCCAGGACATTCAGGTTATCGATGTTCGCGACAAGCAAAGCATCACCGACTTCATGATCATCGCTACCGGTACCTCCAACCGCCAGATCGGCGCGATGCTGGACAAGGTTCGCGAAGCGGTCAAACTCTTGGGCGTCAAGCCTTTGGGTGAAGAAGGCAAGGGCGACAGCGACTGGGTACTGCTGGACATGGACGACGTGATCGTTCACATGATGACCGCCAGCGCCCGTCAGTTCTATGACCTGGAACGTCTGTGGGCCGGTGCTGAACAGAGCCGTGCCGGCAGCGCTGCTCACCACAGCCCTGAAAACACCCACGAGCATTTCCTCAAGCTCAACAAAGACCAGGAATAAGGGTTCGCTGTGCGCCTGCGTTTGATCGCTGTCGGTTCGCGTATGCCCAAGTGGGTGGAAGAAGGCTGGCATGAATATGCCAAGCGTCTGCCGTCCGAACTGGCTCTTGAACTGGTGGAAATACCGCTCAATACCCGTGGCAAGAATGCCGACGTGGCTCGTTTCATCCGTCAGGAAGGCGAAGCCATGCTGGCCAAGGTCGGCCCAGGGGAGCGGATTGTTACGCTTGAGGTCCACGGCAAGCCCTGGAGTACCGAACAGCTGGCGGTCGAGCTTGATCGCTGGCGTCTGGACTCGCGCACGGTGAATTTCATGGTCGGTGGCCCGGAAGGGCTGGCGCCGGAAGTCTGTGCCCGCGCTGACCAGCGTTGGTCGTTGTCGCCGTTGACGTTGCCACACCCGTTGGTAAGGATTCTGATCGGTGAGCAGTTGTATCGCGCCTGGACGGTGTTGTCCGGGCACCCTTATCACAAATAGTCAGCGTCCTGAATGTCTCAGCCGATTCGCCTGAAAGACCACGAGAAAGACGCTCGCCTTGTGCGCGGCCGGGTCGTGGTCGGTGCAATTGTGGTGGTGGCACTGATTTGCGTCTTGCTCGCACGTCTGTATTTTCTGCAAGTGGTGCAATACGACTACCACTCGACGTTATCTGAAAACAACCGGGTGCATGTGCAGCCGATTCCACCGACCCGTGGCCTGATTTTTGACCGCAATGGCGTGGTGATCGCTGACAACCGTCCCAGTTTCAGCCTGAGCATGACGCGCGAGCGTTCCGGCGATTGGCGGCAAGCCCTCGATGTCATTGTCGAGGTGCTGCAGCTCACACCGGAAGACCGCGCCCTGTTCGAAAAACGCATGAAGCAGGGGCGGCGGCCTTTCGAGCCGGTGCCCATCCTGTTTGAGCTGAGCGAAGAGCAGATTGCCCGGATTGCCGTGAACCAGTTCCGCCTGCCCGGGGTCGAGGTGGTTGCGCAGTTGGTGCGCCATTACCCGCAAGGTGCACACTTTGCGCACTCGGTGGGGTATGTGGGGCGGATCAACGAGAAAGAGCTCAAGACGCTCGATCCGGTCAACTACAGCGGCACCCATCACATCGGTAAAACCGGCATTGAGCGCTTCTACGAGGCCGAGCTGCATGGCCAGGTGGGTTACGAAGAAGTCGAAACCAATGCCCGGGGACGGGTCTTGCGCGTGCTTAAGCGCACGGATCCGATTCCAGGCAAGGACATTGTGCTGAGCCTCGACATCAAGTTGCAGGAGGCGGCCGAAGAGGCGCTTGCCGGGCGTCGGGGTGCGGTGGTTGCACTCAACCCGATGACGGGTGAAGTGCTGGCCATGGTCAGCCAGCCCAGTTTCGACCCTAACCTGTTTGTGACCGGTATCAGCTTCAAGGCGTATGCCGAGCTGCGCGATTCGATTGATCGCCCGTTGTTCAACCGCATCTTGCGTGGCCAGTATCCACCAGGTTCGACCATCAAGCCTGCGGTGGCCATTGCAGGGCTGGACAGCGGCGTGATCACGCCTTCTTCCCGGGTCTATGACCCCGGCTATTACCAGCTACCCAATTACGATCATAAATATCGTAACTGGAACCGTTCCGGTGATGGCTACGTCGATATGGACACCGCAATCATGCGTTCCAACGACACCTATTTTTATGACCTAGCACACAAGCTGGGGATTGATCGCCTGTCGACCTACATGAACCAGTTCGGTATCGGGCAAAAAGTCTCGCTGGACATGTTCGAAGAATCGGCCGGGCTCATGCCGTCCCGCGAATGGAAACGTGCCACCCGGCGTCAGGCCTGGTTCCCGGGCGAAACGCTGATTCTGGGGATCGGCCAGGGTTACATGCAGTCCACGCCTTTGCAGCTGGCTCAAGCCACGGCGCTGATTGCCAGCAAAGGCAAGTGGATCCGCCCGCACCTGGCCAAAACCATTGAAGGCGAGCCGCCGGTCGACCCCAACCCGATGCCCGATATTGTGCTGCGCGACCCGTCCAACTGGGCCCGTGTGAGCCACGGCATGCAGCAGGTGGTGCACGGGGCGCGCGGAACGGCGCGGGTAGCCGGTGTCGGCGCGCAATACATGATTGCCGGCAAAAGCGGTACGGCACAGGTCGTCGCGATCAAGCAGGGCGAAAAATATGACCGCTCCAAGGTCCAGGAGCGCCACCGCGACCACGCCCTGTTCGTCGGTTTTGCACCGGCCAATAATCCGCAAATTGCGGTGTCGGTCATGATTGAAAACGGTGAGGCGGGTAGCCGTGTCGCTTCGCCAGTGGTGCGCAAGGTCATGGATGCCTGGCTTCTGGATGCAGACGGCAAGCTCAAGTCTGAGTACGCCAGCCCTTCAAAGGCGGAGGTTACGGCCAGTGATGAGTAATTTTGACCGCATCCTCTCCAGCGAGGATGTGATGCGCCGACGTGCCACGTTGCTTCAGCGTTTGCACATCGATGGTCCGCTGCTGATTTTGCTGCTGATTCTCGCGGCCGGCAGTCTGTTTGTGCTGTATTCGGCCAGTGGCAAGAGCTGGGATTTGCTGAGCAAGCAGGCAACCTCGTTCGGGCTCGGGCTGGTGTCGATGTTCATCATCGCTCAGCTCGAACCACGCTTTATGGCGCGTTGGGTGCCGATTGGCTATATAGGCGGCGTCCTGCTGCTGGTGGTGGTAGATGTCATGGGCCACAACGCCATGGGTGCCACACGCTGGATCAACATTCCGGGGGTCATTCGCTTCCAGCCTTCAGAGTTCATGAAGATCTTGATGCCGGCGACTATCGCCTGGTACTTGTCCAAGCGAACGCTGCCACCCCAGCTCAAGCACGTAGCGGTCAGTTTGATGTTGATCGGCGTGCCCTTTGCCTTGATCGTGCGTCAACCTGACCTGGGCACCGCGTTGCTGGTGTTGGCGGGGGGAGCATTCGTCCTGTTCATGGGCGGTTTGCGCTGGCGCTGGATCATCAGCGTGCTGGCCGCGACGGTGCCGGTGGCGGTTGCCATGTGGTTTTTCGTGATGCACGACTACCAAAAGCAACGGGTGCTGACCTTCCTTGATCCTGAGAGCGACCCTTTGGGCACTGGCTGGAACATTATTCAGTCAAAGGCCGCCATTGGTTCGGGCGGGGTGTTCGGTAAAGGCTGGTTGCTGGGAACACAGTCCCATCTCGACTTTTTGCCGGAGAGCCACACGGACTTCATCATTGCGGTGATGGGGGAAGAGTTCGGCCTTGTGGGCATTTGTGCCCTGCTGTTGGTCTATCTGCTGTTGATTGGTCGCGGCCTGGTGATTACCGCCCAGGCGCAAACATTGTTCGGCAAATTGCTGGCAGGCAGTCTGACCATGACGTTTTTTGTTTATGTTTTCGTCAACATCGGTATGGTCAGTGGCTTGTTGCCGGTGGTGGGCGTGCCATTGCCGTTCATTAGTTACGGCGGAACTTCGCTCGTGACGCTGCTGTCAGCGTTTGGGGTTTTGATGTCGATCCATACACACCGTAAATGGATTGCACAAGTTTGATTAAGGTGAATAATTTAATGCAAGCAATGCGTGGCTGGGCCGCTCGATACGCGCCGTGGGCAGGCCTTCTGGGGCTGTTCGGGGTCGCGCAGGGCGCGGTGGCCGGCGACTATGAAGGCTCGCCCCAGGTGGCCGAGTTCGTCGGTGAAATGACCCGCGATTACGGGTTCGCCGGCGAGCAGCTGATGGACGTTTTTCGCGAAGCAGGGCGCAAGCAGAGCATCCTTGACGCCATCTCGCGGCCAGCCGAGCGCGTCAAGCAGTGGAAGGAATACCGCCCCATTTTCATTTCTGATGCCCGCGTGGCACGGGGTGTCGATTTCTGGCGTGAACATGAAGCGGTGCTGGCTCGTGCCGAGCAGGAGTACGGGGTGCCGGCACAAGTGATCGTGTCGATTATCGGCGTCGAGACCTTTTATGGCCGCAACACCGGAAACTTCCGCGTGATCGATGCGCTGTCGACCCTGGGCTTCGATTACCCGCCGAGGGCTGAGTTTTTCCGCAAGGAGCTGCGCGAGTTCCTGCTGCTGACTCGTGAAGAACAAGTCGACCCGCTGACCCTTAAAGGCTCGTATGCCGGGGCTATGGGCTTGCCGCAGTTCATGCCGAGCAGTTTCCGGGCTTATGCGGTGGACTTCGACGGCGATGGCCACATCAATATCTGGAGCAACCCGGATGATGCCATCGGCAGCGCTGCCAACTACTTCAAGCAACATGGCTGGACGGCCGGCGAGCCGGTTGTGGTTCGTGCCGATGTGCAGGGTGAGCAGGTGGATGAAGGCTTGACCCAGGGCATTGAGCCGGTCAAAACAGTCGCAGAGTTGCGAGCGCTGGGCTGGTCAAGTCATGATGCGCTTCGTGACGACATGCCGGTCACGGCATTCCGTCTTGAAGGCGAAAACGGTCCTGAATACTGGATGGGCCTGAAAAACTATTATGCGATCACGCGCTATAACCGAAGCGTGATGTACGCCATGGCAGTGCACCAACTGTCCGATCTGCTGGTTCAAGCACGGGGCAATAAGTAATGCCGTTTCTAGCGATCCGCACACCTCTCAAGCTTTCCGCCTGCGCCTCTGTCGCGCTGTTGATCGTGAGTTGCTCCAGCACTCCGCCGGCGACACCGCAAAAGTCGGCCGTCGTTCGCGCGACACCGGGTCTGGATATCAACCGCGCACACAAGGACGGCGCTCCCTGGTGGGACGTGGATGTTTCACGCATCCCGGACGCCACGCCGACCTTGCATACGGGACCTTACAAGGCCAACCCGTACACGGTACTGGGCAAGTCCTATTTCCCGATTCAAGAGTCCAAGAACTACGTCGCTTCCGGCACTGCTTCCTGGTACGGCACCAAGTTCCACGGCCAGAACACTGCCAACGGTGAAGTGTATGACCTGTATGGCATGAGTGCCGCGCACAAGACCCTGCCGTTGCCCAGCTACGTCAAAGTGACCAACCTGGATAACCACAAGACCGTGATCCTGCGGGTCAATGACCGTGGCCCGTTCTATTCGGACCGCATCATCGACCTGTCCTATGCCGCAGCCAAAAAGCTGGGCTATGCCGAAACCGGCACCGCGCGGGTCAAGGTGGAAGGGATTGACCCGCAACAATGGTGGGCCCAGCGTGGCCGACCTGCGCCATTGGTGTTGAATGAGCCGAAAATGGCTCAGAATGCCCCCGGCCCCAGCGTGTCCACCGGCAAGGTCGAGCAATGGACACCACCTGCACAGCAGCACGCTGCCGATGTGATCCCGGTTCAAACCGCGACCGCTTCCGGTACTTACTTGCAAGTGGGTGCTTTCGTTAACCCTGATGCCGCCGAGTTGCTTCGCTCCAAGCTCAGTGGCATGGTCAGCGCTCCAGTGTTCATCAGTTCGGTTGTGCGCAATCAACAGACGTTGCACCGTGTGCGTCTGGGACCTATCGCCTCGTCCGGTGAAGTGCAACAAATGCAAAACAGCGTACGCCTGGCCAATCTGGGCCAGCCGAGCGTTGTAACGTCTGATCAGTAACACTGATTAAAGCGTTGGGCCTTGACTATTCGGGGCCCAAACGCAGTTGTCGGTTCCACCCTGTCCGGGTCTGGTCGCAACTGAATACGCGATAGCCAGTCACACATGGCTGTCAGAACAGTTTTGCCCGCGAGGGTAAGTTTCATTAACAATTTCGAGAGACGGATGAACATCACCACCTTTGCCAAACGCCTGTGCCTGCTTGTCCCGCTGATCATCACTCCTGCTGCCTGGGCGGTAGAAATGATGCCGTCGCCGCCGCAACTGGCCGCCAAGTCCTATGTTCTGATGGATGCCAGCAGCGGTAACGTGCTGGTTGAGAACAATGGCGACCAGCGTCTGCCACCTGCCAGCCTGACCAAGCTGATGACTGCCTACATCGCGACCCTGGAAATCCGTCGTGGCCAGATCGGTGAAAGCGATCCGGTAACCGTCAGCGAGAATGCCTGGCGCACCGGTGGTTCGCGGATGTTCATCAAGGTCGGCACTCAGGTATCGGTCAGCGACCTGCTGCACGGGATCATCATTCAATCGGGCAACGATGCCAGCGTAGCCCTGGCCGAGCACATTGCCGGTAGCGAAGACGCCTTCGCCGACATGATGAACAAGACGGCTGGCGAGTTGGCGATGACCAACAGCCACTTCATGAACCCGACCGGTCTGCCAAACCCTGAGCATTACTCGTCGGCTCATGACATGGCCACGCTGGCTCGCGCCATCATCCATGAAGACCCGACTCATTACGCGATCTACTCGCAGAAAGAGTTCTTCTGGAACGGCATCAAGCAGCCAAATCGCAACCTGCTGCTGTGGCGCGACAAGACGGTTGATGGCCTGAAGACTGGCCACACCGACGAAGCCGGCTACTGCATGGTGTCTTCGGCCGTGCGTGACGGCATGCGTCTGATTGCTGTGGTATTCGGTACCAACAGCGAAGTGGCACGTGCTGCTGAAACTCAAAAGCTGCTGACTTACGGTTTCCGCTTCTTCGAAACCCAGACCTTCTATCAGAAGGGCACCGAGCTGGCACAGGCTCCGGTCTGGAAGGGTACCACCAACCAGGTTAAAGCCGGTTTGGCCAATGACCTGACCATGACCCTGCCAAAAGGCCAATTGAAAAAGCTGGCTGCCAGCATGACCATGAATCCGCAGCTGATGGCCCCGATTGCCAAAGGCGACGTGATCGGCAAAGTTGAAGTCAAGCTCGACGACAAGGTTGTGCACAGCGCAGACTTGATCGCGCTTGAGCCTGTTGAGGAAGGTGGTATTTTCCGACGCGTGTGGGATAGCATCCGTCTATTCTTCTACGGCTTGTTCAACTGATTGCATTCTCCTGTTTGATCCCGCGCCTATCCGGCGCGGGGTTATCCCTGCAGTTCCCGGCTTACGAGGCCAATACGCCATGAGCGATACAGAAGTAAAGGCGCCAAAGATCGAATTCCCCAACGTTGACTACCCGGTTAAGGTCATCAGCGACACAGGCGTGGGCAACAAGGACCGGATCATCGATATCGTCAAGAAACATGCGACGATCAATCACGACCGCGTCGATGAGCGTCAAAGCACCAATGGCAAGTACACCACGATTCAGTTGCACATCGTTGCGACCGATCAGGATCAGTTGTACAACATCAATAGCGAATTGCGAGCCACCGGCTTCGTCCACATGGTGTTGTGATGTCCCGCAGCCTGGGGTTTCGCGAGCTGGGTCAGGTTGCCTATGAGCCGACCTGGCTGGCGATGAAACGCTTTACCGACGACCGTGGCCCGCACACCCAGGACGAAGTCTGGCTGGTGCAGCACCCGTCGGTATTTACCCAGGGCCAGGCAGGCAAGGCCGAGCATCTGTTGCTGCCAGGCGATATCCCGGTGGTCAAGTCGGATCGCGGCGGCCAGGTGACCTATCATGGCCCCGGCCAATTGGTGGCTTATCTGTTGCTCGATGTGCGCCGCCTTGGATTTGGCGTGCGAGAACTGGTCAGCCGGATGGAGCGTTGCCTGATCGATCTCCTCGCCAGTTATGGGGTGAGTGCGGTGGCAAAGGCCGATGCGCCGGGTGTTTATGTCGACGGTGACAAAATCGCCTCGCTGGGCCTGCGGATTCGCAATGGTTGTTCTTTCCACGGTCTGGCCCTGAATGTGGACATGGACCTGGAACCGTTTCGACGGATTAACCCCTGTGGCTATGCGGGGCTGGCGATGACCCAGTTGCGTGACCATGCAGGGCCGATTGAATTTGCCGAGGTAGGTGCCCGGCTGCGTGCGCAGCTCGTCAAACACCTCGACTATGCTGAGCAGACGACCCTCACGGGCGGAATCGATTGATATGACTACTGCGCAAGATGCTGTTCAAACGCTGATCCCTACGCTGGACATCTCAGAACGTGCTGCCCGCGCAAGCGAGGCCCGTTCCAAGGTGGAAACCGGCGTTAAATTGCGCGGTGCCGAAAAGGTTGCGCGTATCCCGGTAAAGATCATTCCGACCACCGAGTTGCCGAAGAAGCCTGACTGGATTCGCGTGCGTATCCCGGTTTCTCCGGAAGTCGACCGTATCAAGCAACTGCTGCGCAAGCACAAGCTGCACAGCGTATGCGAAGAAGCGTCCTGCCCGAACCTGGGCGAGTGCTTCTCGGGCGGTACTGCGACGTTCATGATCATGGGTGATATCTGCACCCGTCGTTGCCCGTTTTGCGACGTCGGTCACGGTCGACCAAAGCCGCTGGACGTCAACGAGCCAGAAAGCCTGGCCATCGCCATTGCTGACCTGCGCCTCAAGTACGTGGTGATCACTTCGGTAGACCGCGATGACCTGCGTGACGGCGGTGCCCAGCACTTTGCCGACTGCATCCGTGAGATCCGCAAGCTGTCGCCGGGTGTCGTACTCGAAACCCTGGTTCCGGATTACCGCGGCCGCATGGACGTTGCGCTGGAAATCACCGCTGCCGAGCCGCCTGACGTATTCAACCACAACCTCGAAACCGTACCGCGCCTGTACAAGGCTGCGCGTCCGGGTTCCGATTACCAGTGGTCGCTGACATTGCTGCAACGCTTCAAGCAAATGATGCCGCATATCCCGACCAAGTCCGGCTTGATGCTGGGTCTGGGTGAAACCGATGAAGAAGTCATTGAAGTGATGAAGCGCATGCGCGAGCACGACATTGATATGCTGACCCTTGGCCAGTATCTGCAACCGTCGCGCAGCCACTTGCCGGTACAACGCTTTGTTCACCCGGACACCTTCGCCTGGTTCGCCGAGGAAGGTTACAAAATGGGCTTCAAAAACGTGGCTTCGGGCCCGCTGGTACGCTCTTCGTACCACGCCGACGAGCAAGCCAAACTGGTAAAAGCCACCCTGATGGGTGCCTGATCCCATGAACAGCCGGCTCACCGCGCAGGTGTCTTTCAAGGCTCACAGCGCGGTGCCCGCGCTGCCCGCTGGCGGGGTGATCGGTCTGATCGCCCCGGCAGGTCCCGCCCAGCTTGATCTGGACTCAGCCACTCAATGGATGCATGCACGCGGCTATCAACTGCGGGTATTTCCAGGGGTGTGGGAAAAAAATGGTTACCTCGCAGGCTCCGATGCAGCACGTGCAGGCGATCTGCATGCAGCCTTTGCCGATGACAGCATTGACGCGATCTTTTGCCTGCGCGGCGGTTATGGCAGCCCGCGTTTGCTCGATAGCATCGATTTTGAGCTCATCAGGCGCCATCCCAAGCCTTTTGTCGGTTACAGCGACATCACGGCGCTGCACTTGGCAATCACCCGCTACGCGGGCTTTGTAACCTTCCATGGGCCGATGCTGAATGCTGACCTGCTGGGTAACAAGCAATCGCCGACGGAATCGTCATTGTTGCGCATGCTGAGCGGGCAGCAGCCACGGCTCCTGTCACATCCCGACGAATACCCCTTGAGCACCGTTGCCCCGGGCTGCGCCAGCGGTCGTTTGCTGGGTGGCAACCTGTCGCTGATTTGCGCCACGATCGGTTCGCCATTCGAACTCGACGACCAGGACGCCATTCTGTTTATCGAAGACGTGAACGAGCCGCTTTACCGTGTCGATCGTTTGCTGACGCATTTGCGTCTGGCAGGCAAATTGAACCGGTTGCGCGGGGTGCTTGTGGGAGATTTTGCCGGTATCGATCTGTCAGCGTTGCTCCAGTTGCTCAGGCAGGAGCTGGGGCCGCTGGGGATTCCGGTACTGGCAGGCTGGCGCAGCGGGCATTGCGATCCGAACTTGACACTGCCACTGGGCGCCCACGTGCGGCTGGATGCCGACAGGCAGCAGCTGACGCTTGAGCAGGATGTTGTCACTCTGTAGCCGCTGCTGAAGACTGCGAAAAGGGCCGCAGAACCTTCAAGAACGAAGATCGCTGCGACCCTGCAAAAGGCTATCGGTTACGCAAACTCTCCAGCAACTTGTGGTTGGGGTAGCCATCGGCAGGCCATCCCAGGGCTTGTTGTGCGCTGCGGATCGCTTTGCGGGTATTGGCCCCGATAATCCCATCAGCATTGCCTGCATCGTAATTGCGCTGGCTGAGCAGAGTCTGCAGTTCAACCCGCTCGGAGCGGCTCAATGGCAGGTCGTCCTTGGGCCATTCGCTCACAATGGTGCCGCCGCCATTGAAACGTTCGGACAGCAAGGCCACAGCCAAGGCATAGGACGATGAGTTGTTGTAACGAAGAATGGCGCGGAAGTTGTCCAGCACCAGGAAGGCGGGGCCACGATAGCCGGCAGGTACCAGCAAGGTCGCGGTCAGTTGCTCTGCGCCGGCGGGTGCCGTGGAGCCGGCAGGTAGCGTCACGCCGAGCTGCTGCCATTCACTGACGCTTTTGCGGATGGCCCCGTCGGCCAGCGTGTAGTCAAAATTGCTGGGCAGTTTGACTTCAAACCCCCACGGCTGGCCTTGTTTCCAGCCAGAGCTTTGCAGGTAGTGAGCTGTCGAGGCCAGCGCATCGGCTGAGCTGTTCCAGATATCCCGCCGGCCATCGCCGTCAAAATCCACCGCATGGGTTTCATAGGTGGTCGGAATGAACTGGGTCTGGCCCATGGCGCCAGCCCAGGAACCGAGCATCTTCCCCGGAGCAATGTCGCCTTCCTGAATGATCTTCAAGGCAGCCAGCAGTTGGCTCTGGGCAAACTCAGGACGCCGGCCTTCGTACGCCAGAGTCGCCAGCGAGCGGATGACTGACTTGTTGCCCTGGAACGTACCGAAGTTGCTTTCCATGCCCCACACCGATACCAGCACCTGGCGGTCTACGCCATAGCGTTGTTCGATACGGTCCAGCAGTTCGGCATTTTGTGTAAGCAAACGCTGGCCATTGCGAACACGCAGAGGCGACAGGGCGCCATCGAGGTATTCCCAGACCGGTCGGCTGAACTCGGGTTGGCTGCGATCGGCCTTGATCACCCCCATGTCCGGGGTAATGCCGATAAAGGCATTATCGAACACCAGCGGGTTGATCCCGGCTTTAAGTGCCTGCTCGCGGAAACCGGCTTGCCACTCACTGAAGGTTTGAGCTGGCTGAATATCGGGGACGTCCACGTTTGGCGCACTGGTGGTCACCGCCGGGGCAGCTGGAGTCACCGGCAGGGGCTGTGCGTCGGCTGCGGTAGGTTTCTCTGCACAGGCGACTAGAAGAATGACGCTGGAGGCAGCAATCAGTTGGCGCATCGGCCAACCACGTTTATGACTTAAGGGCATGCGCAATTCCAGGTAATGCAAATCAGATGCAGACCTTATCATCCTCGCTGTCAGGCAGCCAGAAAGTAAAAAGCCTCCCGGTCTCTCGACTGGAAGGCTTCGCGGCGGTAGCTGCCCTTGCCCTTGGCGGGTCGTTCCTGGCGGCTGCGGAACAGGGGTTGGCTGATAATGGATTTGGCCTTGTTGGGGCGCTTGCTCATGGCGTTGGCTCTCGCGTGGTTTGAACACGCGCAAATCATCGGCCAGATTTTTTGCGTTGTCCAGTTGGCAGGGCCCGGCGGTGACGGCATTCGGTCGCGCAGAAGGTTATTCCGCAGGCAGATTCAGCCGTTGCCCACACATCAACAGCGTCAATCGGCTCAAGCTGCTCCAGGCCGAGCCTGCGGCCTGGCCTTTGATTTGTGCATCGATGCGTTGCGCGTCCATCAGCAATTGCGCCCAGCGTTGTGCTGAGTAACGTTGCAGGGCTTTGCTCATCAAGGGTTTGCGTTTGTCCCAGACAGGCGGTCGGGCCTGGCTGAAGGCTTTATCCAGCGGGATTCCCTGGCTGTATTGCAACGCAATATTGGCCAGAACCCGCAGTTCACGCGCCAACGCCCACAAGATGACCGGCGGTTCAACACCCTCGCCCCGCAGGCCCTCGAGCATGCGCAAGGCATGTGCGGCTTCGCCATTGAGCACAGCATCGACCAGCCCGAAGACGTCAAAGCGTGCACTGTCAGCAACAGCCGCTTGCACGGTTTCGACAGTGATCTGGCCGTCCTCGGCCATCAACTTGAGCTTTTCGATTTCCTGGGCGGCTGCCAACAGGTTGCCTTCGACCCGTGCTGCAATCAGTTCTACTGCATCCTGGCTGGCAGACAAACCCGCCTGGGACAAGCGCTGGCGGATCCATTGCGGCAGCTGGTTGGCGTCCACGGGCCAGATCTGCAGGAACTGGGTCTGTGGGCCTTCGATCAGGGCTTTGCCCCACTTGGTCTTCTGCGCACTGCCATCGAGCTTGGGCAGGCTGATCAGCAGCAAGGTGTCTTCGGCCGGGCGAGAGCAGTATTCGATCAGGGCTGCGGCGCCTTTATCGCCGGGCTTGCCTGAAGGCAGGCGCAGTTCGAGCAGGCGTTTTTCAGCAAACAGCGACATGCTGGCGCCAGCTTGCAACAACGAACCCCAGTCAAAACTGGCGTCGGCGCTGAACACCTGGCGTTCATCGAATCCTTGTTGGCGAGCGGTACTGCGAATGGCGTCTGCCGCTTCCTGGCACAGCAACGGGTCATCGCCGCTGATGATGTAGACCGGCGAAAGGCTGCCTTGCAGGTGTTTGGCGAGTTGGGCGGGGGCGAGTTTCATAGGGGCTGGATAGATAACGGGGCGCCTGAGCGCCCCGTATGCCTTACTGGTCTTGCAGTTCGAGTGGCGACTGTTGAGGGGTTTCCTCTTGAGTCTTGCGTGCGGCTTCGATGGCGTCGGCTTCTGCCTGGGCCTTCGCATCGGCGGCCTGTTGCAGTTTCTCCAGCTGGGCCGGAGTCAATTGCTCCAGGCGCGCGATCATTTGCTGGATAAGGTCGCGACGCATTTCTTTGCGAGCCAGGGCCGCTTCCTGGCCTGAGCCGGTGATGTTGTTGCCGTCTTGCAGGTAGATCTTGTGCACTTCAAGCTTGTCGTTGAGCAGCGGCAGATGGTTCTGGCCCTGGATCTGGTAGCTCAGCACGGTGGTCAGCTCATACTCGGCCGAAGCGCCGTTGCCGGCATAGCTGGCGGCTCGTTGAGAGTCCTTCTCGTTGGTCAGGACCAGCTTGTAAGGCGCATTCGCGGTCACTTTTACGCCGCTGTTTTCCAGTACCTGACGCAGTTGACGCACAGTGTCGCCATACGCATTGCGTGCGCTGACGTCGAGTTCTGTGATCGTCAGCTGATTGGTACCGGTACCGCGCAGCTGGAAGCCGCAGGCACTCAACAGAACGGCGAGACCCATCACCAGCAAATTACGTTTGATCATGTGTTGCTCCCCTTGAAACCGGATAGGCCGACAGTGCGGCCTTGAAGGTTTTATTGGGCGCCCGTGTTCGAGGCGGGCGCCTGTTCCTGTCAGCTCGCGACGATGTTGACCAGCTTGCCAGGCACCACGATGACTTTACGAATCGTCAGGCCTTCAGTGAAGCGCAGCACGTTTTCGTTGGTGCGGGCAGCTGCTTCAACTTCTTCGCGGCTGGCACTGGCCGGCATTTCGATGTGTCCGCGCAGTTTGCCGTTGACCTGGATAACCAATTGCAGGCTGTCCTGGACCAGAGCGTTTTCGTCCAGGGTCGGCCACGATGCATCGATGATTGCACCGGCATGGCCCAGCTGGTTCCACAGTTCATGGCTGATGTGCGGGGTGATCGGTGCCAGCAGCAGGGCAACGGTTTCGAGGCCTTCCTGCAGCAGGGCGCGGTCTTGTTCAGTGGCCTGAGGTGCTTTTTCGAGCACGTTCATCACGGTCATCACCTGGGCGACGGCGGTGTTGAATTTATGGTGTTGGCCGACGTCCTGGCTGGCTTGCTTGATAGCCTGGTGGATGGCGCGGCGAATGACTTTTTGCCCGTCGTTCAGCGTGGCAATGTCCAGTGCACCCGGCAGGCCCTGGCCTACGTGAGTGTGAGCCAGACGCCATACACGCTTGAGGAAGCGGTGCGAGCCTTCAACGCCCGAGTCCGACCATTCGAGGCTCGCGTCAGGCGGAGAGGCGAACATCATGAACAGGCGGCAGGTATCGGCGCCGTATTGTTCGATCATGTACTGCGGGTCAACGCCGTTGTTCTTCGACTTGGCCATTTTTTCTGTGCCGCCGATTTCAACCGGCAGGCCATCGCTGATCAGCGTGGCACCGATGATCTTGGCTTTGCTGTCACGTTCCAGTTCGACGTCTGCCGGGTTGAACCAGGTCAGGCTGCCGTTGGCTTCGCGACGATAGTAAGTCTCTGCGATCACCATGCCTTGGGTCAGCAGGTTCTTGAATGGCTCGTTGGAGCTGACCAGACCTTCGTCACGCATCAGTTTGTGGAAGAAACGTGCGTAGAGCAGGTGCAGGATGGCGTGTTCAATACCGCCGATGTACTGATCCACCGGCAACCAGTGGTCAGCCGCGGATTTTTCTACCAGGCCGCCTTCATAATGTGGCGAGGCGTAGCGGGCGTAGTACCACGATGACTCGACGAAGGTGTCCATGGTGTCGGTTTCGCGCTTGGCCGGTGCACCGCATTTCGGGCAGCTGCACTCGTAGAACTCGGGCATGCGCGCCAATGGCGAGCCAGCGCCATCAGGTACTACGTCTTCTGGCAGCACAACAGGCAGCTGGTCTTCAGGCACCGGCACGTCGCCGCAGGTCTCGCAATGCACGATCGGGATCGGGCAGCCCCAGTAGCGTTGACGGCTGATGCCCCAGTCGCGCAGACGGAATTGGGTACGGGATTGACCCAGGCCCTTGGCGGTCAGGGCCGCTTCCATGGCGTCGAACGCGGCGGTGAAATCAAGGCCGTCAAATTCGCCGGAGTTGATCAGGGTACCGTGTTCGTTGTACGCATCCTGCCACGGCGCAGGGGTTTCGTCGCCGGCACTGGTGCGGACTACGGCCTTGACTGGCAGGTTGTACTTGGTGGCGAATTCGAAATCACGCTCGTCGTGTGCAGGCACTGCCATTACCGCGCCATCGCCGTAATGCATCAGCACGTAGTTGGCGACCCAGACCGGCAGTTTTTCGCCTGTCAGCGGGTGAGTGACGAACAGCGGGGTTGGCAGCCCTTTTTTCTCTTGGGTGGCCATGTCCGCTTCGGCAACGCTGCCGGCTTTGCATTCTGCGATAAACGCCTGCAGCTCGGGATTGCCTTGTGCCGCCAGGGTAGCCAGCGGATGCTCGGCTGCCACGGCCACGTAAGTGGCGCCCATCAGGGTGTCCGGACGGGTGGTGAAGACCTTGAGTACGCCCGCTTCGCCGATGGAAGCCTGGTCATACGGGAACTGAACTTCCATGCCACGGGATTTGCCAATCCAGTTGCGCTGCATGGTTTTGACCTGCTCGGGCCAGCCGGTCAGTTCGTCGAGGCTTTCGAGCAGCTCATCCGCATAAGCGGTGATCTTGAAGTAGTACATCGGGATTTCGCGCTTTTCAATCAGCGCGCCGGAGCGCCATCCGCGACCGTCGATCACTTGTTCGTTGGCCAGAACGGTCTGGTCGATCGGGTCCCAGTTCACGGTACCGTTTTTGCGATAGATCACACCTTTTTCGAACAGGCGAGTGAACAGCCATTGTTCCCAGCGGTAGTAATCTGGCTGGCAGGTGGTGATTTCGCGTGACCAGTCAACGCCAAGACCCAGGCTGCGCAGCTGGGTTTTCATGTAGGCGATGTTTTCGTAGGTCCACTTGGCCGGGGCAACGTTGTTTTTCATTGCGGCGTTTTCGGCCGGCATGCCGAAGGCGTCCCAACCCATGGGCTGCAGGACGTTTTTACCGAGCATGCGCTGGTAACGGGAGATCACGTCACCGATTGTGTAGTTGCGCACATGCCCCATATGTAGCTTGCCGCTTGGGTAAGGGAACATCGATAGGCAATAGAAAGTCTCCTTGCCTGGTTGTTCGCTGACTTCGAAGGACTTTTGGTTGTCCCAGAATGATTGGGCGGCGGCTTCTATTTCACGGGGCTGATATTGTTCGTGCATGGCTACTTGTACTGATAAAGGGTGGCCTAGTCCTCTTCAACATACACCGGCTATGGAGTTGCCCGGTCAGGTTGGAGCAGGGGTTACAGGAAGCCTCGTAGCATACATGACCCCACTCTATCGAGGGAAACCCTGATTGCTTCGTCATCCGTTGGTCGCGGCAGCGAGCTGGTTTTACAAGCACAGCTAAGCTGATTGTCAGGGGGGAAATATTTCCTTTAATGAGGTGAACGACGGATGGTAGAGCTGCAACGAAGAGCAACAAATTCGGAGGTGTATGAACGGCTGATTGATCGTTTGAGTGTGGCTCTGGATTCAGCAAAGACGGCAGTACATTTACGTAATGAGCGTCCTGTCGAGTTGGAATTGCGAGGTTTGAGTCGTGCTGAGCTAGAGTTGATCAATGTTTATTTGAATCGGATCGGGCGTGAGGCTGATGGACGCTCGCAAGGCAGCATGAATGCGCAGGAAGCCCCTTTCAAGGCCAAGGTCATCTGGCTCAAGGACAGGGTGCAGGGAGCCTAGGGCGCACGGCGACTCCCGCCGGGCCCTCAGTAAAGCCGCAGTACTACAGTGCTACCCGGGTTGATGTCACACGCGTTTGTGTTTGAGTTTATAACCTGCGCGATTGATGCCTTCCTTCAACCCCCTTAGGCTTCGGGCATCTCTGGAGATGCTCGATGCCTATTCGATATTTCGTAAAACAACTTCTTCTGCCCCCGGGCATTTTCTTGCTGCTGCTGGTGCTCGCCTGGTGGTTGCGGCGTTCGCGTCCGCGAGTGGCCGGCGTGCTGTTTGCCGTGGGAGTGGGCGGCTTGTGGGTGATGAGCTTGCCGGTGGCGGTGGAGTGGGGCGCACGCGTCATAGAGCGTGAGCCTGCGCTGGCTCAGGGCGAATGGTCGACCTTGGCCGGGCGAGCGGATGCAATCGTAGTTTTGGGTTCCGGGCGGGAGCGCGGTGATCCGGCGTGGGGCAGCGATCAACCGACCGGGACCGGCCTGGAGCGTCAGCGTTATGCGGCCCGACTGGCCAAGGCTTCAGGATTGCCGGTGTTGACTACCGGTGGCCTGCACTACGGCACGCCGCCCAGCGAGGCGCAACTGATGGCGGATTCGATGCGCGATGATTTCGGGGTGACGGTACGCTGGAAAGAAGAGCAAAGCCGTACCACTTGGGAGAACGCTCAAATGAGCGCGGAGATCTTGCTTCCCCAGGGCATCAGGCGGGTGGCGGTAGTGACTCAGGCCTGGCATATGCCGCGTGCGGTGTGGAGCTTCGAAAAGGCCGGATTTGAGGTGGTACCGGCACCCGTTGGCTTTTGGAGTGTGGCCAATGCAAGGCCGCTGGGCGGCTGGATGCCGGAGTACAAATCGATCTGGCAGTCGGGTTTGTTAATCAACGAAGCCGTTGGGCAGGTGGCTTACCCGCTGTTCTATCGTTGAACCGGGGAGCATGGCGCGCTGTAGAGGCCGGGCTGGCCCGACGTCTACAAGTGAGTGCGCTGCGCAGGCATCACACGGTCTTGGCTATCCGGCTCGTGATCAACGCCCAGCCGATAAGCCCGATGCAGAGGATCAGCAGCGGCCATGAGCGCCATTGCAGGTAGGGCGTCAGGTCGTGCATGGGCACTACATCGCCATACAAAATGCCGCGTTCGAATTGTGGGATCTGCACCGTGATTTGCCCGAAAGGGTCGATCAAGGCGGTGACACCATTGTTGGTGGCGCGAATCATCCAGCGTCCGGCTTCCAGGGCGCGCATTTGCGCCATCTGCAAGTGTTGCAATGGGCCGATCGAGGTGCCAAACCAGGTGTCGTTGCTGATGGTCAGCAAAATGTCGCTCTGGGCGGCAAGGCCGGCGGCGAAGTCCGGGTACACCACTTCGTAGCAAATGAAGGGCGCGACTTGATAACCCTTGGCCTGCAACAGTGTTTGGTCGGAAGGGCCGCGAGCAAAGTCCGACATCGGCAAGTCAAAGAATGCGATGAGCCCGCGCAGTACATCTTGCAGCGGGACGTACTCGCCAAATGGCACCAGCTTCTGTTTCAGATAAGTACCGTCGCCTTCACCCACGGCGGTGATGCCGTTGAAGTAGCGTGGCTCATGCCGCAGCTCCTGGCGGATGGGAACCCCGGTGATCAGCGCCGAATTTCGCTCGGCGGCAAACCGGCTCATCATCGTCAGGTAGCCTTCGGCGTTTTCCTTGAGCACCGGGATGGCTGTTTCGGGCCAGATGATCAGGTCGGCTTGCCTGGAGCTGAAGGTCATGTCGCGGTACAGGGCCAGTTGGGCATTGAGCTGCGCCGGGTCCCACTTCATGCTTTGTTCGATATTGCCCTGGATTGCCGCCACGCTGAGCGGGTCTCCCGAAGGGCTGGTCCAGGCGTGATGCTTGAGGCTTATGCCGATGCACCACGGCCCGAGCAGCAGCACCGCTCCTGCAGCGATGAATCCCTTGCGGCGGGTCTTGATCAGGCGCGGCAGGTTGCACAGCAGGGCTGCGGTCAGTGCCAGGGTAAAGGAGATCAGCCACATGCCGCCGATCGGCGCGAGCCCGGCCAGCGGGCCGTCCAGCTGACTGTAGCCGGAGTACAGCCAAGGGAAGCCGGTGAGGAACCAGCCGCGGAATGCTTCCTGGGCCACCCACAGCGCGGCAAAAGCCAGCGTGTCAGCCAGCGGGGCTTCGTTGCGGCGAATCCAGCGGGCCCACAGCCAGGCGGGCAGGGCGAAGAACCAGGCGATGGCGGCGGTGAACGCCAGCATCAGCAGCCCCGCCAGTAGCACGGACGCACCGCCGAAGTTGTGAATGCTGTAGTAGATCCAGCTGGTGCCAGCGCCAAACAGGCCAAAGCCATAGCACCAGCCACGGCCCAGCGCCTGCTTTGGGGACAGGTCGCGCAAACCAAGGTAGAACATGGCCAGGGCAACCAGCGCCAGTGGCCAGATATCGAAGGGAGCCAACGCCAGGGTTGTCAGTGCGCCAGCTACCACGGCCAGCAGGTTACCGGGCCAGCCGGGGGAGGTTATCCAGCGCATTTCAATCCTTAGCGTTGTGGTTTAGCGGGCAATAGGCGTCAGGCGGATCAGGTGAATCCGGCGGCTGTCAGCATTCAGGATGCGGAAGCGATAAGGGCCGATTTCAGTGGTTTCATTGCGTTTTGGCAGGTGCCCGAACGCGCTCATGACCAGTCCGCCAACGGTGTCGAACTCGTCGTCGGAAAATTCGCTGTCGAAGAACTCGTTGAAGTTTTCGATCGGGGTCAGGGCCTTGATCAGGAAGTCACCGCTGGGCAGCGGCTTGATGTAGCTGTCTTCCTCGACATCGTGCTCGTCTTCGATGTCGCCGACGATCTGTTCCAGAACGTCTTCAATAGTCACCAGGCCTGCCACTCCGCCGTATTCGTCAATGACGATGGCCATGTGGTTGTGGTTGGCACGGAATTCACGCAGCAACACGTTAAGGCGCTTGGACTCGGGGACAAAAGTCGCCGGACGCAGCAAATCCTTGATGTTGTACTTGTCGCCGTTCTCTTGAAGGATCAACGGCAGCAGATCCTTGGCCAGAAGGACGCCCAAAACGTCGTCATGGCTTTCGCCGATCACTGGGTAGCGCGAGTGCGCAGCATCGATGATCGCCGGGAGAAATTCGCGGGGGGTCTGGGTTGCCTTGATGCTGATCATCTGCGAGCGCGGGACCATGATGTCCCGTACCTGCAGGTCAGCCACTTGAATGGCGCCTTCGACGATGGCCAGTGCTTCACTGTCCAACAGCTTGTTCTGGTGTGCTTCGCGCAGCAGCTCAAGCAGCTCCTGGCGGTTTTTCGGCTCATGGGCAAAGGCCTGGGTCAGCTTACCTAACCATGACTTTTGCCCGTTGCTCGATCGGTCTTCGCTCATAGCGATTTACTCGTATCCCTTGGTTATTTCAGTGGGGTGTTATTCAGTTTCGTCGTCTGCATAAGGATCAGGATGACCCAGTTCTGCAAGCAACGTTCGTTCCAGTGCTTCCATTTCCTCTGCTTCTTCATCTTCTATATGGTCGTAACCCAGAAGATGCAAGCAGCCGTGTATCACCAGGTGGGCCCAGTGGGCCTCCAGATCCTTGCCCTGTTCGGCGGCTTCGCGCTCAACCACTGCCACGCAAATCACCAGGTCGCCCAATAACGGGATATCCAGGAATTCATCGGGCACGTCGGCAGGGAAGGACAGCACGTTGGTCGCGTAATCTTTCTGACGCCAGGTGTGATTGAGTTCACGGCCTTCGGCTTCATCTACCAGACGAATGGTCATTTCCGAGTCAGCAGTACGCTGGCGCAAAGCCAGCTCGCACCATTGGCGGAACCGGGCTTCGGAGGGTGCCGCAGCCTCGGTGGCCAGTTGCAGGTCAAGCTCAAGCATCGTGGCGGTAATCCTTGGCAGCGGGCAGGGCGGCCAGCTTGTCAGCGGCTTCCTGTTCATAACGCCCGTAGGCTTCAACGATGCGCTGTACCAGCGGATGACGCACGACGTCTTTGGACTGGAAGTGCGTGAAGCTGATGCCCGGCACATCCTTGAGCACTTCAATGACGTGGTTCAGCCCGGACTTGGTGCCTTTCGGCAGGTCGATCTGGGTGATGTCACCGGTGATGACTGCGGTGGAGCCGAAGCCGATGCGGGTCAGGAACATCTTCATTTGCTCAACGGTGGTGTTCTGGCTTTCGTCGAGAATAATGAAGCTGTTGTTCAGGGTGCGACCGCGCATATAGGCCAGCGGAGCCACTTCGATGATCTGGCGTTCGATCAGCTTGGCCACGTACTCGAAGCCCAGCATCTCGTACAGTGCGTCGTAAAGCGGGCGCAGGTACGGGTCGATCTTCTGCGACAGGTCTCCGGGCAGGAAGCCGAGTTTTTCACCCGCTTCGACCGCCGGACGCACCAGCAGGATGCGGCGAATCTGCTCGCGCTCCAGTGCATCAACGGCGCACGCCACGGCCAGATAGGTTTTACCCGTACCGGCGGGGCCAATGCCGAAGTTAATGTCGTTGCCCAGAATCTCTTTGACGTAGCGTTGCTGGTTGATACCGCGAGGGCGAATCATGCCCTTTTTGGTGCGCAACGAGACGCTGGCCTCAGCCACCGGATTGCTGGCGAGTTCTTCGACGGCAGATTCTTGCAGGAACAGGTGCACCATGTCCGGCGAAAGCTCAGTGGCTTTGGTTTCGCGGTACAGGCGACGCAGCAGGTTTTCTGCGGAGGTGGTGATTTTTGGGTCGCCGATCAGCTCGAATTGATTGCCACGATTGCGGATTTCGATCGTCAGGCGCTGTTCGATCAAGCGCAAATGCTCGTCGAATTGCCCGCACAGATTGGCGAAACGGCGAGCCTCAAAGGGCTCGAGGAGAAAACGATGTGGTTCTATGGGTGCGTTCAAGGTCGTATTTAGCCGCCCTTAGGCAATTAAGATGAGTTGAAGGATAACGCTAGCGGACCATGCGTGAAAGGACTTCGCTAAATGATTAATGCTTGTCGTACCCCTCGTAGCAGCCGCCGAAGGCAGCGTCCGATTGCGAAGCGATCGTTAAAGGCTGCACGCGCGGTTTATTTGACCTGCGCATGTGCCTGACTTTACGAAGGCTGCGCCGCCTGACGCAGCCTGGCGGCAGCTGCTACGGGGTATGGACTCAATTCAGCAACGAGCCCCGCAGCGAGTGGGGTTGTGCGGCATCGATACGCACATCGGCAAACTGTCCGATCAGCTGCGGATTGTCGCAGCGGAAGTTAACAATCCGGTTGTTTTCGGTGCGGCCTTGCAGCTCGCCGGGGTCTTTCTTCGAGTAGTCCGTGACCAGAATCCGTTGGGTGGACCCCACCATTTGACGGCTGATCTCGAAACCCTGCTGGTTGAGGCGATGTTGCAGCGCGTTCAGGCGTTCCTTCTTGCGCTCCTCGGGGGTGTCGTCGACCAGATCGGCTGCTGGCGTGCCTGGGCGCTGGCTGTAGACGAAGGAATACGAAAAGTCGAAACCGACGTCTTCGATCAGCTTCATGGTCTGCTCGAAATCTTTTTCAGTTTCGCCGGGGAAGCCGACAATGAAGTCCGAACTGATGCAGATTCCCGGAACGGCGGCGCGCAACTTGCGCAGCTTGGACTTGTACTCCAGTGCGGTGTGGTTGCGCTTCATCGCGGACAGAATGCGGTCCGAACCCGATTGCACCGGCAAGTGCAGGTGTTTCACCAGCTCTGGGACTTCAGCATGAGCCTGGATAAGGCTGTCGGAGAACTCCAGCGGGTGCGAAGTGGTGTAGCGGATACGCTCGATGCCATCTATCGCTGCTACCACCCGGATCAGTTCTGCCAGATCGGCCAGGCGTCCACCTTCGGTGAGGCCTCGATAACCGTTCACGTTCTGGCCGAGCAAGGTCACCTCACGCACGCCGTTTTCGGCCAGGTGGATGATTTCTGCCAGCACGTCATCGAACGGACGGCTGACTTCTTCGCCGCGGGTATAAGGCACGACGCAGAACGTGCAGTACTTGCTGCAGCCTTCCATGACCGAAACGTAGGCGCTCGGGCCGTCGATGCGGGGTTCAGGCAGATGATCGAATTTTTCGATCTCGGGGAACGACACGTCCACCTGCGGCAGCTTGGTGATGCGCGCGGCATCGATCATTTCAGGCAGGCGGTGCAAGGTTTGCGGGCCAAACACCACGTCGACGTAAGGTGCGCGATCACGGATTGCCGCCCCTTCCTGACTGGCAACACAACCCCCGACGGCAATCACCATCTCCGGGTTGGCCAGCTTCAGCTCGCGCCAGCGGCCCAGTTGCGAGTACACGCGATCCTGGGCACGTTCACGAATCGAGCAGGTGTTAAGCAGGATGACATCAGCGTCTTCAGCGCGCGCTGTGACCTCCAGGGCCTGATGTTCACCCAGCAGGTCGACCATGCGCGAGCTGTCGTACTCATTCATCTGGCAACCGTGGGTTTCGATGTAAAGCTTCTTGGCCATGGGTGTTCATCAAGTGATTCAAAGAACCGCGCATTATAGGGGGCATAGCCTTTGCTTCCTAGCGTTGTGCGCCTGACGGCTATGCTATAGTTCGCGCCCTCTTTTATATCTTCAGATGTTTACTCGCCCACCATGACCAAACGTGAAGCTCCAATCTACAAGGTGATTTTCCTTAATCAGGGCCAGGTGTTCGAAATGTACGCCAAGCAGATCTATCAAAGCGATCTGTGGGGCTTCCTGGAAGTGGAGGAATTCGTCTTCGGTGAGCGGACGCAAATGGTCGTTGATCCGAGCGAAGAAAAGCTCAAGGCGCAATTCGAAGGTGTGGTGCGCAGCTTTGTGCCGATGCATTCGATTGTGCGTATCGACGAAGTCGAGCGTCTGGGCACCCCGAAAATCAGCGAAGCCCGCGGCGTCAGCAACGTGATGCCGTTTCCGTTCCCGATGCCGGAGAAGTAAGGGCTCTGCAGATGTCAGTACGCTCGCGCACTTGGCTGTCGAAGGATTAAAGACGTTTTAAGACCGTTGGCTGCCAGTTTTGCTCAAGGCAGCGGCGAAAACGGCGAGCGTCCGTCCGCTGATTGAAGCTCCAGCAGGTATTTGCGGAAAATCTGCCCCAGGATCTGGGTAGCGGTTTCCAGCTGGTCGCGAGGCATTTGTTCGGCCACCAGGTCGGCGGTGTCGAGCGCGTCTTCGGCGCCATTGACAGCGGCCATCTTCAGCACGATATACGCCTGGATGTTGTTGGCCGGTACACCTTCACCCTTGAAGAACATGGTGCCGAGCTGGTACTGGGCCATGGCGTGGCCTTGCAACGAGGCCTGCTCGAAATAGCTCAGGGCCAGATTGAGGTCGCGCGGGGTGTTTTTACCGTCGTAATAGAACTCGCCTAACTCGTATTCGGCTTCCGCATCCCCTGCTTTTGCAGCCTGCTCACACAAGGCTAGCGCCTCTGCAAGGTTTTCTGGCTGAGTATTGAGGGTGCAGCGACCCATCGCTGGGATCAACAACGAGTTACCGCCTGCCTGGACAAGCAGCGGTTGTAGGAGCAACAGGCAGCCCAGAGCAAGGGCGCGGCCGGTGCGGTTCATGGGAATCGACGTACCTCTGAAAGGCGGGCAAGCCCGACCAAGGGATGTATAGGCGCGCATTATGAAATAAGCAGAGGCAACCTTACAAAGTCTTTACTCGTTTTTCTGCTGCGTGACCCGGATATCGATTGATTTAAGACGATTTTGGACGAGTCGTGTGGAGCAAGCGTGCATTCCGGGCATAAAAAACGGCAAGGGGATGAATCCTTGCCGTTTTCAGGGATCACTTCAGGGCAGCGAAAGCGCGCTCTGCGGCGTCCAGGGTCAGTTGCAATTCGGTGTCGCCGTGGGCGATCGAGGTGAAACCGGCCTCAAACGCACTCGGTGCCAGATACACGCCGCCTTCCAGCATCAGGTGGAAGAAGCGCTTGAACAGATCCGCATCGCTGGCCATCACGTCGTCAAAGGTGACGATGTCATCGGCACCGCTGAAATACAGGCCGAACATGCCGCCGGCCTGGGTGGTCACAAAGGGGATGCCAGCCGCATCCGCGCGCTGCTGCAGGCCATCCAGCAGGCGAGTGGTGTAATCGCTCAGCTCGGCATGAAAGCCCGGGCGGCTGATCAGGCGCAAGGTGGTCAGGCCAGCGGCCATCGCCAGCGGGTTACCGGACAGGGTCCCAGCCTGATAGACCGGGCCCAGCGGCGCGATGTGCTGCATGATTTCGCGCTTGCCGCCGAAGCAGCCCACAGGCATGCCGCCGCCAATGATCTTGCCGAAGGTGCTCAGGTCTGGCGTAACGCCGTAGTGGGCTTGAGCGCCACCCAGGGCCACGCGGAAACCGGTCATCACTTCATCAAAAATCAATACCGCGCCATGCTTGTCGCACAGGCTGCGCAGGCCCTGGAGGAAGCCCGGTGCCGGGGGGACGCAGTTCATGTTGCCGGCGACCGGCTCAACGATGATGCAGGCGACGGTGTCACCCACTTCACTCAGCAGTTTTTCTACCGCGTCGAGGTCGTTGAAGGTGGTGGTCAGGGTGTGCTTGGCGAAGTCTGCCGGAACGCCGCCCGAGCTGGGTACGCCTTGGGTCAGTGCGCCAGAGCCGGCCTTGACCAGCAAGCTGTCGGAGTGACCGTGGTAGCAACCTTCAAACTTGAGGATGTTGTCGCGGCCGGTGAAGCCGCGGGCCAGACGAATGGCACTCATGGTGGCTTCGGTGCCGGAGCTGACCATCCGCACCATCTCCATGGACGGCACGATGGCGCACACCAGGTCGGCCATCTCGGTTTCCATGGCCGTCGGTGCACCGTACGACAGGCCGTGTTCCAGCTGGGCCCGCACGGCGTCCAGCACGTCCGGATGGCTGTGACCCAGAATCATCGGCCCCCAGGAACCGACGTAATCGACGTAACGCTTGTCGTCTTCGTCTGTGACGTAGGCGCCTTCAGCGTGTTTGAAGAACAGTGGGGTGCCACCGACGCTTTTGAACGCACGAACGGGGGAGTTCACACCGCCGGGGATGTGTTTTTGGGCATTGGCAAACAGGGTTTCGGAACGAGACATGATGGGCTCTCTCAGAATCAGGATTCGGTATTAAATGGACAGCAAGTCGTTGAAGGCACGGGCGCGTCGAGTGACTTCCTGGGGGCTCTCTGCGCCAAACAGGCCATGCACCACTGCCAGCAGATCGGCCCCGTGGGCGACCAATGGCGCGGCATTTTCCAGCGTGATGCCGCCAATCACACAAATAGGCAGATTGAGTCGGGCCCGGGCCTGGTCGAGGATGTCGAGAGTCGCGGTAGGCGCGCCGGGTTTGGTGCTGGAGTTGAAGAAACGACCAAAGGCGACATAACTGGCGCCTTCCCGGGCGGCCTGCTCGGCCAGTTCAATCTGGCTATGACACGTGGAGCCGATGATCGCCTGCCGGCCCAGCAAGGCGCGGGCCGGGGTCAGGGGACCGTCGGTTTGCCCAAGGTGCAGCCCGACACCCAGGCGGGCTGCAAGCTCGGCATCATCGTTGATGATCAGGTGCGCCTTGTATCGCTCGCACAGACCGCGCAAAGCCTCAGCCTCGCGCAGCCGGCGGGCGTCGTCAGTGCTTTTGTCGCGGTATTGCAAAAGCGCCAGGCCGCCATCGAGGGCAGCCTCCACAAACGGGAGCAGTTTGCCAGCAAGCAGTTGGCTGTCAGTGATGGCATACAGGCCACGCAGCTTCATAGGTCGAACCTCATTCGTTACGAGCAGAAGTCCAGCGGCAAACGGCGGGGCACAAATTGTCCCTGACCCAGTTGCTCGGCATCCCGCAAGGTGCGCCACGTGTAATTAAGCGCGGTTTCTACAGCACTGACCAGACCTTCGCCAATGGCCAGGCGTCCTGCGAGGGTGCTCGCCAGTGTGCAGCCCGAGCCGTGATAGCTGCCGGGCAAGCGATAGCAGGTGAAGGTGTGGCGGCTGCCGTCGCGGCTGTACAAGCGATTGTGGACTTCGTGTTCATCGCCGTGACCGCCGGTAATGAGCAAGTGTTTGCAAAAGGGCAGGAGTTTATCTGCACATTCATCGGCACTGCCTTCGGGCAGCTCGGCCAGGATTCGGGCTTCAGGCAGGTTGGGAGTGGCAATGGTGGCCAGAGGCAGCAGGCGCTCGCGCATGGCAAAGCCGACTTCGTCCTTGCCCAGGCGCCCGCCACCGCCCGCTCGCAGTACCGGGTCGCAGACCATCGGCAGGTGCGGGTGGGCTTGCAGCAGCTCGACCACGGTGTCGACCATTTCCAGCGAGCCAAGCATGCCCAGCTTGACGGCCGCAACGGTGGAATCGCTGAGTACGGCGTCGGCTTGAGCCAGCACCCATTCTCGATCCAGGACGCGGAAATCGATGACATTGACAGTGTTCTGCACGGTCAAGGCAGTCACAACCGGGGCGGCGTGGCAACCTTGAGCCATCAGGGCTTCGATATCTGCCTGCAAGCCGGCACCCCCACTGGGGTCATGGCCGGAGAGACAGAGGACAACGGGGCGAGAACTGTAGATATTCATGGTGCGCGAGCTTACCACCAAACGGTTTTTTCGGGCGGTCTGCGCCGTGTTGAGTTGCAGGTCGCTGATGCACCTGTGGCGAGTCCGGTGTTTCAGGGGGCTAAAAAACTAGGAATACCCTCTGTAATGCCCGAGCTAGAGCCTTTTAAGAGAATATTTAGGTGGTGCTCATTTGCCATCAATGGCTATGCTAGAGTGACTTCAAATTAATAACGGGCAATCCGGTCGGCGTGGTCTCAAAGGGAATGGGGGATTGCGAGCGTTATCGGCGGGGCCATGTTGGGGCTGTATGCGCTATTTGCTGATGATTTTTTGGGGTTGGCTACCGATGCTGGCCAGCGCAGTGGCTTTCGACGAAACCACGCAAAGTCTGCCCTTGGGCCGCGTGATGCAGGTTTTCGAAGACGTAGGGGGGCAGGCGGTTCTGGCCGATGTCAGGGCGAACGATGAACTGTTTGTTCCGCACGATAAAGCCACGCTGAATGAGGGGTACTCGCACTCGGCATTCTGGCTCAAAATGGATTTGCGCTATCAGCCCAAACATCCCGAGGTCCATCGAACCTGGCTGCTGGAACTGGCCTATCCGCCACTGGACCATATCGAGTTGTACATGGCAGACACTGCCGGTAACTATCGATTGGTGCAGCGCACGGGAGATGCGCTGCCTTTTGACAGCCGCCAGATCAAAGAAAACAACTACCTCTTTGAGATCAACTTCAGCCCCGGCCAGCAGCAAACGGTGTACCTGCGCCTGGCGAGCCAGGGTTCGATTCAGGCGCCGTTAACGCTGTGGTCTGCCCAGTCATATCTGGAAGCCCAGCCGGAACGCATTTATATCCTGGGCTTGATCTACGGCGTGTTGCTGGGGATGCTGGTTTACAACCTGTTCATCTACATCAGTGTCCGTGATACCAGCTACCTCTATTACATCTTCTACATCGCCTCGTTCGGGCTGTACCAACTGTCCGTCAATGGCGCCGCAGTTCAGTACTTCTGGCCAAACAACCCGTGGTGGGCAAATGCCGCCACCCCGTTCCTGATCGGTTCGGCGGCCTTTTTCGGTTGCCAGTTTGCCCGCTCCTTTTTGCACATCGCGACCCACAGCCGCTGGTTGAACCGTGCCTTGATATTCCTGATGGCTGTCGGTGCGCTGGTGATGGTGCTGGCGTTGACCACCAGCTATGCCGTGTCGTTGCGCCTGGCCACGGGGCTGGCGCTAGCGTTTATCGTGACCATTTTTGTGGCGGGTATCGTGGCCTGGGTCCGGGGCCTGCGAGTGGCGCGCTATTTCGTGATCGCCTGGTCGGCCTTCTTGCTGGGCGGCCTGGTGAACACCCTGATGGTGCTGGGCTATCTGCCTAACGTGTTCTTGACCATGTACGCCAGCCAGATCGGTTCGGCCCTTGAAGTGGGGTTGCTGTCGCTGGCCCTGGCTGACCGGATCAACGCCATGCGTGACCTGCAGGCGCGGACGTTGCAGGAGTCCGGGCAAAAGCTGGCGGCGATGAACCAGCAACTGGCCCGCACCAATCAGCTCAAGGATGAGTTTCTGGCAACCGTTACCCATGAGTTGCGGACTCCGATGAACGGTGTGATTGGCTCCCTTGAGTTGATCAAGACCCTCGACATGAGCCCTGAGCTTGAGCAATACACTCAAACGGCAGAAGGCTCGGCCCGAGAAATGATGCATATGGTCAATGGCATCCTGACCCTGACAGAGTTGCAAGCCGGTCGCCTTCAAGCCCGTCCGCAACCGTTCAGCCTGAATGCCTTGATGGGTGATCTGGAGCGCCAGTTCGGACCCCGTGCACGCAGTCAGGGGCTTGAGTTTTCTTATGCAGTGGCCCACGGCTTACCCGATCAGTGGGTCGGCGATGTCGAAAAAATTCACCAGTGCCTTGAGTGCCTGCTGGATAACGCGATCAAATTTACCCGCGTAGGCGGGGTGATTCTACGGGTCACCGGAAAGGTCGCAGGTTCCGGCCGCTGGGCGCTGGCCTTTAATGTCATCGACAGCGGGATTGGCTTTGTCCATCAGGAGGAAGGTGAGCTGTACCAGCATTTCTTCCAGGTTGATGGCTCCATGACCCGGCAATATGGGGGATTAGGCATCGGCTTGGCGATCTGCCGGCGCTTGGTCGAGCTGCTCGGCGGGCGGTTGACCCATCACTCGCAGCCGGGGCAGGGATCGCAGTTTCAACTGTTGCTTGAGCTTGAATCACCGCTTCAGGTTCCGCAGCCTCCACCGGAGTCGACGGTGACGCCGGAGTTTTGCCGTGCGCCGAACGAATGCGTGGTGCTGCTGGTAGAAAGCAGCGATGCCAACCCTGTGGCGGTGCGTGGCATGTTGCTCAAAATGGGTTATCGCGTGCTCGGTGCCGACAATGGTCAGGCGGCGGTCGAAGCATTGCGTCGAGAACGGGTCGATGCGGTGTTGCTGGCGTGCCCGCTCACCCAGGTATCAGGGACATCGATGGGTAACCAGCTGCTGACGTTGTCTGCGTGTGCGCAGTTGCCCGTTCTGGCGCTGTTCGAGTCGCAAGCTGAAGCGCAAAAGGCCCGTGAGCAGGTGGATGGGATCACCGATGTTCTGATCAAACCGTTGCGCTTTGAAGACTTGGAGCGCGCGCTGTCACAGCGCCTGTTGAAGCAGGAAGGTGCCAAAAACGCCGAATTTTAGGCATTTATGCCACTTGTTAAGGTGGCGAGGCATGTTTCACTGAGTGCATTGGCCTGATCGACAGGAGCCTGTGCAATGAACCTGCATCAATACGCTGAAACCCACGCCGTCACCAATCAACCGCCGTCTCTGGACGGCGTAAACCTTTACCGCATCGACGTGCCGCTGCAGGAGTGGGGGCGGCGTTTTGGTGCGGGTTGGGCGCAGTCGCGGATTGACCGTTACGGGGCACTCGCAGGCGGCCCGCTGATGGCGGCGGGGTTTCTGGCCAACGAAAACAAACCGCAGTTTGTCAGCCATGACCGTTATGGCCACCGAATCGATCAGGTGGACTTTCATCCGGCCTACCATGAGCTGATGCGAACTGCGATAGAGCACGGTCTGCCGTCCTTGCCCTGGACGGATCCCCGGCCTGGTGCGCATGTCGCGCGGGCCTCCATGACCTACCTGCACAGTCAGGCTGAGGCCGGCAGTGGCTGCCCGCTGACCATGACGTTTGCCAGCGTACCGGCCTTGCGCCTGCAACCGGATATCGCCGAGCAATGGCTGCCGAAAATTCTTTCTACCGAATATGACCCGCGCAATGTCGACATCAGCCAAAAAGCCGGTGTCACCCTGGGCATGGCCATGACGGAAAAGCAGGGTGGCACTGATGTGCGGGCCAACACGACTCATGCGTATCCGGTAGGCGCCAGCGGTCCGGGCCAGCCCTATGAGTTGCTGGGGCACAAATGGTTTTGCTCGGCCCCGATGTGCGACGGGTTCCTGACCCTGGCGCAAACCGACAAGGGCCTGAGCTGCTTTTTATTGCCGCGTCATCGACCGGACGGGACCCGCAACGAATTCTATATCCAGCGTCTGAAGAACAAACTGGGCAACAGCTCGAATGCGTCCAGCGAGGTCGAGTTCCGCGGGGCGCTGGCCTGGATGATTGGCGAAGAAGGGCGTGGCGTACCCACGATCATTGAAATGGTCGCCATGACCCGCTTCGATTGCATGGTGGGCTCCAGCGCGTTGATGCGTCAGGCGCTGACCCAGGCCAGCCACCACTGCGCGCACCGTCGGGTCGGGGGGCGCGTGCTGGCCGAGCAGCCACTGATGCAAAACGTCCTCGCGGATCTGGCCCTGGAAAGCGAGGCCGCCCTGGCGTTGAGCCTGCGCATGGGGCGAGCGCTGGATCATCTGGATGACCCTCATGAGGTGAGGTTTTCACGCCTTGTCACGGCGGTGGGCAAGTACTGGATCTGCAAACGGGCCCCGGCGATGATCAACGAAGCCGCCGAGTGCATGGGGGGCGCGGGTTATGTCGAAGACAGTATCTTGCCGCGTCTTTATCGAGAGGCGCCGGTGAACTCCACCTGGGAAGGCTCGGGCAATGTGCAGTGCCTTGATGTATTGCGTGCCCTGTCCAAGGAGCCCGGGGTGCTCGATGCCTTGTTTGCCGAGCTGGGTGACGGGCATGGCGATGTGCGTTTGGCGCGGCATATCACCTCCTTGAAAGCTGCCTTCAATGACACGGATGACATTCAACTGCGTGCCCGGCAATTGACGGAAGACATTGCCCTGGGCTTGCAGGCCAGATTGTTGCTGGAAGCAGGTAACAGCGATGTCAGCGATGCTTTTATCGCCAGCCGGCTACAGGGCAGCGGCCGGGTTTATGGCACCTTGCCCCGAGGCCTTAACATCGCCGCCATCATCGCGCGCTCGACGCCCGATCTCGCATGAGTAAAGCCTCGACCGATGGTCGAGGCGTCGTCACTGTCCTGAAATCCTCAACGCGTACGGTCTGCGCCAGAGGCTACAACACTCTGTGCATTGCTCAGCGATGCAGGCAAGATAAAGGCCTGCCAGTTCAGAAGACAGGATGCTTACCGTGACCGAAGCTTTTATCGTCGTTTCATCCGCTGAAGAGGCCGTCGACCGGCTCGCAGCCTTGCACGAGCGTGCAACCCTTGCATTGAGCCAGGCACTCAAGCGTTACCTCAAGGATCGAATCGAACCCACCGTTGAAGAGCGCGCCCTGTTCCGCTATCCGGAACTGCGCTTGACCAACAGCATTAATGGCGAAATCCCGACCATTACCCGGGCGTATGCCAAGGTCCAGCTGCCGGGTACCTACAGCGTAACCGTGACCCACCCCGCGGCGTTCCGTAACTATCTGCTGGAGCAGTTGGTGCCCTTGATGCGCGACTTCACCGTCGAGGTCGAAGTCGGCGTCAGTCAGCAAAACATTCCTTACCCGTACGTGGTCGAGCAAGGCGATGAACTCGCCGGCTCTGGCGTCACTGCAGCGGCGCTGGCACGGGTGTTCCCGAGTACCGACCTGTCGGCGGCCACCGATGGCATTGCCGATGGCCTGTACGATTGGGCCAACACCGACCCGCTGCCACTGGCGTTGTTCGACGCGGCGCGGGTCGATTTCTCGCTGCGTCGCCTGGTGCACTACACCGGCAGCGACTGGCGTCACGTGCAGCCGTGGATCTTGCTGACCAACTACCATCGGTATGTCGACCAGTTCATCCTCCACGGCCTTGAGCAACTGCGCGATAACCCGCGCTTTGTGCGCATGGTATTGCCAGGCAACGTGCTGATCGAAAAAGGCATGGACTACGGCGAAGCCCAGGCCATTGCCGCCGGGGTGGTGTGGCACCGCTATCAAATGCCGGCGTATCACCTGCAGGCCAATGATGGCCACGGCGTCACGCTGGTGAATATCGGCGTTGGCCCGTCCAACGCGAAAAACATCACCGACCATTTGGCTGTGTTGCGTCCCCATTGCTGGCTGATGATTGGCCACTGCGGCGGTCTGCGTCAGTCGCAAACCATTGGCGACTACGTATTGGCCCACGCCTACATGCGTCGCGACGGGATTCTTGACCGGGTCGTACCGCCGAATATCCCGATTCCGGCGCTGGCCGAAGTGCAGCTGGCGCTGCAGGAGGCTGCGGCACAAGTCACCGGCGAGCGTGGCGACGAACTGAAAAAACGCCTGCGAACCGGCACCGTGCTGACCTACGACGACCGTAACTGGGAACTGCGCTGGGCTCAGGAACGCCCGCTGATCAATCTGTCCCGCGCGGTGGCCGTCGACATGGAGAGCGGCACGATTGCGGCTCAGGGCTATCGTTTGCGCGTGCCCTACGGCACCTTGCTCTGTGTCTCTGATAAACCGTTGCACAGCGAAATCAAGTTGCCGGGGTCGGCCAATGCGTTCTATGAGCGGGCCGTCAGCCAGCACTTGAAGATCGGTATTGCCGCCGTCGACCTGATGCGCAGCCAGCTCAACTCGCTGCACTCGCGCAAACTGCGCAGCTTCGACGAACCGCCATTCCGTTGATGGAGATGGTCATTTAGCGATCAGGGCACTAGCATTGTCTGCCCTGATCGTTAGATGTTCTCTTTGCCATGTCCCGTCCTGTCCGTCCTGCCCCGCGCCATCCGGCCTCTAAAAAAAACCAACCCCACGCTGCCGGTCGCCGGGTAGCCAAGGCTCCGCCGTCCGAGCCCAAGCTGTTTTTGTTCAACAAACCGTTCGATGTACTGACCCAGTTCAGTGACGAAGGCGGGCGGGCGACGCTCAAGGACTTTATCCCGATCCCGGGTATTTACCCGGCCGGGCGCCTGGACCGGGACAGTGAAGGCTTGCTGCTGCTGACCAATGACGGCCAGTTGCAGGCACGCATTGCCGACCCCAAGCACAAATTGCCCAAGACCTATTGGGTGCAAGTGGAAGGCGAGCCTACGCCAGAGCAACTGCAGCAGTTGCGTGAAGGGGTTGAACTCAATGACGGCAAGACCTTGCCCGCCGAAGCCCGTGCGCTCGAAGAGCCGCAGCTATGGCCACGTAACCCGCCGGTAAGGTTTCGCAAAAGCGTACCGACGGCGTGGCTCGAACTGGTCATTCGCGAAGGGCGCAATCGTCAGGTACGGCGTATGACCGCTGCGGTTGGCTTGCCAACCTTGCGTCTGGTGCGGGTAAGAATTGGTGACTGGACGATCGAAGGGCTGGAGCAAGGGCACTACAAGGAAGTGCCCGCCCGCTTATAGCGTACCGGACTCAATCAGGCCGATGACCACGCTTTTGATGATGAAGGCAGCAACACCCAGGCCGAGCACGAAAAACAGAATGAATGAGCCGAAGCGCCCGGCCTTGGACTTCTTCGCCAGATCCCAGACGATAAAGGCCATGAAAATGATCAGGACGCTGACCAGAATCGTCATCATCCATTCTTCAAATACGGCAGGATCCATCGGTGTTCTCCAGCGTCATCAGGGATAGAAGCCGGGGGAGTATACGCCAAGGCGCGGGGGCGAATACCCGCCGCCTTTGCTCGCAGCCCAACGGATCAACCGCGCAAATGCGTCAACGGCAGCTCTGTACTGTTCAAGACTTGATTGAGCACAAAGCTGGAACGTACGCTGGTCACGCCTTCGATTCTGGTCAGGTGGCCCAGCAGCAGTTTCTGGTAATGATCCATGTCGGCCACCACCACTTTCAATTGGTAGTCGGCATCCATGCCGGTCACCAGGCTGCACTCCAGCACTTGCGGCAGGCTGCGGATCGACGCTTCAAAGTTCTCGAAGCGCTCGGGTGTATGCCGGTCCATGCCGATCAACACGTAAGCCGTCAGGCTCAGCCCCAACAGTTTGCGATCGAGCAATGCCACCTGGCGCGTGATGTAGCCGTCATCTTCGAGCTGTTTGACCCGCCGCGAGCAGGGTGAAGGCGACAAGCCAATGCGCTCGGCCAGCTCCTGGTTGGAGATGCGGGCGTCACGCTGCAGTTCCGCCAAAATACTGAGGTCATACCGGTCGAGTTTGCTCATGAAGACACCCTTTGTCATAACTATTGCGTGAAAGTATCCACCGGAAGTTAAAAATTGCGCAAGTGATGTTTTATCGAGCAATCTTCGCAATCGCCTGCTGCACGCTCAGGCCTATTCTTAACACCAGAATCACTGCCCGGACACAGAGTCCACTGCGGCCCGCCGAATCAGGCCAGCCGCGACCGCCAACCCCACAGGGTTGCCCCGGTCCCCGGGCTACGCACTGTCCAGAAGACGGAGCGAGGTGAGCCAACATCACGAGTGTTGAGCCAGGACGGAAAAATTCAAAGGGCGACCGACGGGTCGCCCTTTTTTATTGCCCGAAAACAGGTGGATCAATGATGAGCCTGGCGAACGCTAAGGGTCGGCTAGTGATCCGTGACACGTGGCTTGACCACTTCCTGTGGATCGGCGTGTACCAGCACTTCGGCCCGTGGATAGGCCTTTTCAATCGCTTCGGCGGCACGGTCACTCAGGGCGTGTGCCACGGACAGCGTCAGCTCTCCCGGTAGCTCCAGGTGCAATTGCACGTACCAGATGTTGCCCGAGATCCGCGTGCGCAGATCGTGGGCGCCGAGCACACCGGGAACACTGCAAGCCAGTTTCAGCATGTTTTGGCTGACTTCCTGCGGCAGTTCCTGATCCATCAGCACCGAAAAGCTCTCGCGGGCGATCTGGATCGCGCTCCACAGGATGTAAGCCGCGATCCCCAGGCCAAACCAGGCATCCAGCTGCGGCCAGCCAAAACTGGCCAGTACCAGTGCAACCAGAATGCTGCCGTTGAGCAGCAGGTCGGAACGGTAATGCAGCGAGTCGGCCCGCACCGCGTTTGACCCTGTGGCCTTGACCACCCGGTGTTGCAGCGCCAGCAGGGCAGCCGTCATCAGCAGCGAAAATACGATCACGCCGATCCCGATCCACGGCGCGCCTATCGGCTCAGGGTTTTTCAGCCGGTCGATTGCCTGAACGGCGATCAACACCGCACTCACGGCAATAAACAGCGCTTGCGCCATGCCGGCCAGCGACTCGGCCTTGCCATGCCCGTAACGGTGATCTTCATCGGCAGGGCGTAACGCGTAATGCACGGCCAGCAGGTTGAGAAACGACGCCATGCCATCGAGCAGCGAGTCGGTGAGTCCGGCGAGCATGCTGACCGAACCACTGAGCCACCAGGCGATGGCCTTGGTCACGATCAACAGACTCGCCACCGCCACCGACGCACGGGTGGCCAGGCGTAACAGGCGGGCGTGTTCCGGGCTACTGGTCATGGACCTTCCTTGGTTCAGGCGGCGGGTTTCAAACCGTACATCGCCAATTGCTGGGCACTGCCTTTGTGCTGAATCAGGCGCGGGTCATTCAACGGGAAACTGCGGCCCAATTCGCTTTCCAGAATGGCCTGCAGTTTGCTGTTGTCCACTTTGCCATCAACGCCGACGGCTTCACGCAGTTTTTCCGGGGCGATCTGCGCGGTTTTGCCGGGCGGGAAGTAGATCGCACCGGTGGCGAAATCAACACCGAACGCGATCAGCCCGGGAATCACATAAAACAGCAGGCCCACAGCATCCAGCACGACAATCATGGGATCAATTTTGCCGTCGATCTGACCCCGTCGATCCGGGAAGAAAATACTGCCGCAGGCAGTCAGTTGGGTGAGCAGGGCTGCAACCACGACACCGCCAATGACACGAGAAGGCATACGCATACAAAAACCTCAAAGCTGCTGAAAGGGTCGTACCAGGCATTTAGCTTAATACCGAACTGATCGCCGTTATACTCGCCGCACTGTTCTGGAGCCACCATGATTTCTTTGCCGATCGATGAAGTTTTACCCGCGCTACGCCAGGCCTTGCGCGAACGCCATGAAGCCGTGCTTGAAGCACCGCCCGGCGCCGGTAAAACCACCCGGGTGCCATTGGCCCTGCTGGATGAACCCTGGCTTGCGGGGCAGAAGATTCTGATGCTCGAGCCCAGGCGTCTGGCTGCCCGGGCTGCGGCCGAACGACTGGCCAGCGAACTGGGGGAAAAGGTCGGTGAAACCGTCGGCTATCGGATTCGTCTCGACAGCAAAGTCGGCCCCGATACCCGGATCGAGGTGGTGACCGAAGGCATTCTGACTCGACGTTTACAGCAAGACCCGGCACTGGACGGCGTGGGCTTGCTGATTTTCGATGAATTCCATGATTTGCTGAATGCACGAAAAATATCACTATCTTGTCAAAAACTATTGAGCAACATCGTCCCTGTCTGAGGGGGGGCATCTCCTCCTCAGATCCCCCGTCGTATACTGCTCCCCTGATTTGGGAGCTTCGATGATTTCTTTACCTATTGACCTCATTTTGCCGAGCCTGCGAGAGGCCTTAGTCGAACGCAATGAAGTGATCCTTGAAGCACCTCCGGGGGCGGGTAAGACCACTCGAGTGCCCCTGGCACTGCTAAACGAACCTTGGCTTGGTGGGCAGAAGATCCTGATGCTCGAGCCTCGGCGACTAGCTGCTCGGGCGGCGGCTGAGCGGTTGGCAAGTGATCTGGGTGAGAAGGTTGGTGATACCGTTGGCTATCGCATTCGTCTTGAAAGCAAGGTTGGCCCGCGAACCCAAATCGAAGTAGTCACTGAGGGTATCCTGGCTCGCCGGCTTCAGGATGATCCTGCACTGGATGGTGTGGGCGCAGTCATCTTTGATGAATATCACCTGCGGAACCTGGACTCTGATCTTGCACTGGCCCTGTGCGTGAGTGCTCGAGAGCTCCTGCGTGATGAGCCACCACTCAAGTTAGTTCTGATGTCCGCAACGCTGGAAGGCGCTCGGCTCTCGAAGATTCTGAATGACGCGCCAGTGATTGCCAGTGAAGGGCGGATGTATCCCGTCTCCACGATCTGGGGAAGCCCATATCAACCTGGCCAGCCTATCGACACGCGGGTTACGGATGCCTGCTTAGCCGCCATCAATGAGCAGTCGGGAAGCATCTTAGTTTTTCTTCCAGGGCAGGCAGAGATTCGGCGGGTAGCTGAGTCCCTCAAAGAGCAACTGAGCAGCCAGCCAAAAGTGATGGTATGCCCGCTGTATGGTGACCTTGATCTGAACGCACAGCGCGCTGCGATAGATCCGGCGCCTCCTGGCTCTCGAAAGATCGTCCTGGCCACCAACATCGCTGAGACCAGCTTGACCATTGAAGGCGTCAGGGTGGTGGTGGACAGTGGTCTCGAACGAGTGCCGAAGTTTGATCCTCGTAGTGGCATGACCCGACTCGACACGCAGCGTATCTCGAAGGCTAGCGCAACTCAGCGTATGGGACGAGCTGGGCGTTTGGAACCGGGTGTCTGCTATCGCCTTTGGTCGGAGTCGCAACACGAGCAAATGGCTGCTTACAGCACTCCTGAAATCCTGCAGGCGGATCTGGCAGCCCTAGCGCTCCAGTTGGCTCGGTGGGGGATGAAGCCAGATGAAATGACCTGGCTCGACCAACCTCCTTCGGCGCCTTTTGCTCAAGCGAGAGACCTGCTCAAGCGCCTTGGTGCCCTTGATGATGCTGGGCAGCTCACATCTCACGGATCGGCCATGAGCGAACTCCCAGCGCATCCGCGCATCGCTCACCTGCTTATTAAAGGCAGCGCGATGGGCTTGGATGACCTGGCCTGCGACATCGCAGCGCTGTTGGGTGAAAAGGACATTCTGCGTGGAGCAGGAGCTGATCTTCATACCAGGCTGGCTGCATTGTCAGGCGAGCAGCATTCACGTCGTGGCGGTGGCTCTTACCAGCGCGTGAAGCAGTCGGCTCGCCAATATCGATCTATGTTGCGAGGAAATGCCTCTGAGCCCGTTACAGAGCCAGATCACCCACGGTGGGTAGGTTGTCTCCTGGCGTTCGCATACCCTGATCGAATTGGCCTGCAAAGGCGTGCAAGCGCATCTGAGTATCGTCTTTCGAACGGGCGCGCCGCAGTCTTCTCAGAACCAGACGCACTTACCAAGCATGAATGGCTGGTGGTGGCTGATCTGGGTAGCCGACAAGGCCAGCGTGAGGAGCGCATCTACCTGGCGAGTGACCTTGAGTCGGCCCTCTTCGATGACGAGTTAGCCGATTTTGTGAGGTCGGTCGACGAAGTCGATTGGGATGAAAGGGAAGGTGTGCTCAAGGCCGAGCGGCAGCTGAAGGTGGGACAGCTGGTACTTTCCACAACGCCTCTGCCAAACCTGGACGAGCAAGCCCGTTCGCTCGCGCTGGTCAACCTAGTACGACGCAAGGGCATCGAACTCCTGCCCTGGAATCCTGAGCTGCGGCAGTGGCAAGCGCGGGTTGAGCTGCTGCGTCAGCTGGATATCCAAAATGGCCAGGGCGGCAGCAAATGGCCTGATCTCAGCGATACCAATCTCCTGGATACGCTCGAGGAATGGCTCTCACCGTACTTGGGCAAAATCACCAGGCTCAGTCATTTCAGCCAGCTGGATCTGTCTTCGATAGTCAGGAATCTACTGCCTTGGCCGCTTCCACAGGAGTTGGAAGCCCAAGCACCTCAGGCGATCCAGGTGCCGTCCGGGTCGAGTATTCGTATCGACTATTCGCAGCATCCTCCAATCCTGGCGGTGAGGCTGCAGGAGCTTTTTGGCCTGTCAGAAACACCTCGAATTGCGCAGGGGAAACAGCCACTGACGTTACACCTGTTGTCACCGGCCCGGAGGCCTGTACAGGTCACCCAGGATCTCGCTAATTTCTGGCGCAGTACCTACGCGGAAGTGAAGAAAGATCTTAAAGGCAGATACCCAAAACACTATTGGCCCGAAGATCCATTAGTGGCCGAGGCGACGGCCAGAGCAAAGCCTAGGAAGCCATGAGGAGCGAACAGGCTTTTGGGCGCGCCCTGCGTGCGGTTCGGCTGTCGTAAACCAACGGGCTATCATCCGCGACCCCGTGTCCGCACGAACATGTAAATTCGTGTATGGAAAATTTAGACTCCACAGAGCGTTCGGTCTATTGATGGTGGGTCACCATTCTTCATCAATGAACTTTTGAATCTCGCCATTTCCATTGCGAGGGTCATCCCAGCTGCTATGCATGTTCCACTCACGCATGAAAGCTCTGAGTTCACTTAGCGCTTCATCAAGTGCAGATTCAGTTTCTTCATATTCTTGTATCCCCACTCTGTAGTTCAAAACTAGGGTATGGGCCCGTAGCAGCTCATCGTAGGCGGTGCTCCTTCGGCACATCACATCGATAAGGAGAGGTGGATCTGAGTAATCTTCCATCCCTTCGATTGCGTTTTTTATTTCTTTAATCTTCATCCAAACTTCGGAGAGATAGGTTTGAATCGTCCCTAGGATACTTTCTTCGGCTGCTGCTTTGATCACGTTGCCGCTTATTTCACTGAATAGTTCTTGAGCTAGATCGAATTCAATGCGAACACCATTTTTTTCAGTTACATGGTAGGCGAATTCTTTCCTTATGCGATGGAGGTACATGGTCTGCTCTTTGAGAGAGATCAATACCACAAATACTGGGGTGTCCATCTCGCGCCAATAGTTGAGCTGATTTTTTGAAACATACCAGTAAGGCTTAAGTTCTTCGTTGGCTGAAGTTTTTATCTGGAAGGCGACAAATCTACCGGTACTGTTACGATCCTCGTCCAGTATCTCCACTTGTGCGTCAATACCAATGTCGATATCGAATAATCGGCAGGGCCAGCCGAGGATGTAGGAAATTTGGTAGGCAAAAAAATATTCTCCAGCATCACCTGTGGCAGTGTTTGAAGGGTATTTCATATTCTTCTCAATTAGCTGTTTATCCAATTCAACGTCATGGTGCTGGGTTTTAATTGCCGAGATTGGGTTTTGGCGTGTCCTTCCGGTTAGGCTATCGTAAATCAAGCCACTGCGTGTCTCTACCCTAAACGGGCTTCCATCCTCGCGCCTCCGGCCTTATCGGCCTGCGCGCTCCGCTTGAGGGAAGCAGCCATTGATGCTGCAGCGTTTATTGCCTGCTGGGAGGCCTGGGCGGGTCGGTCAGGATCTAGCCAATTCCTGAGTGAGTCGTTGCCCCCGCGCCAACCTATCGTCCCGCTCGAACGATGTTGTTTAAAATCCCTGCGATGGATTAAGGCTCAATATTCGTCCCAGTCATCGTAGTGCTCGTCAGACTCTGGCTGACCATCTTCACGTTCTAAATCGTCGGTTATGAACCTTACTCGGCAAACCTTATGCCTCACTAAAGAGTCCGGTACGTATTCAATCGCAGGTGTTAGCGGTGGAGAAGGGCTGTCCAAATCATCAAGGTTGGTAAAGATAATTACAGGTTCGAGCGGAACTACGACTGCATGATTAAACAGCGTCAGGTTTGTGCCTTTCCGGACTTGGGCCGACGCGAAAAGTACACCATCTAGCGGCGGGTCAAACTGAGTCGCTAAGTATTCGGCCATGACTTGTGTCGCCAGATATTCGTGCTCTTGGTTCGGAAGCACTGGAACGGTGATTTTGCTGTGTAGGGTTTCCAGGAAGATGCGCCGTCCCATTTTCTCTTCGTAGGTAGCTTCGAACTTGCTCAGTGGGCTCGCTTCGTACGCCTCATCCAGTGCAATGAAATCCAACACACGAACGGGCCTTGTGAGTTTGAACTTACCGCTGACAACCCGCCCTCCCACTGGGGGGCGAAGCTCCGCGACACAGGTCTTGCGGTCGAAGGCACCATAGAATGCAGCCAAACCCTTCGGGTTCATCCTGCCAGCGCCTGCAAACTCCTTAGGTGGTGGGCCCAGCTCAGCAGCAGGATCGAGAAGAATTGCATCGTACTCAGAGGCCGAGTCACAGCGTCTGGCGCGGAAGACTTCCTCGTCGAGCAGATATCTAATTACCGAAGCCGACCCACCAAGGCTTCTGAAGGAAGCAATACCCAAGAACAGCCAGTCCAAAAACTCTTTGGCATGCTTACTAAAAAAACGATTGCCATGCTTCATATCTGCTTGGAATTTCATCCAGCGAGCTTCCGCCGCCCTTGGTCTAATTACGCGCCAAATGTAATTTTCGTAGTCGCTATACCTGGCTTCTCCTCTCTGCATGTACTCAAGCATCGAACATTCAGTGAGCTCGCCATAGACCCGCATGGCAACCGGATCGTCCTCATCCAAACCAAGCAGTTCAGCCACATGAAAGATAAGAGGGTCACCGGTCTGCTCTGTCTCAGAGCGTTTCCCATTGTCATCATATTGGTCGTACACCACTCCAGGTTGGCAATACTTCTGGAACACGTCATCAACCATTCCGACCAAATTCTCGAATGGGATAGCCTCATGCTCCGTGGAGCAAAATGAGCACTCGGCATTCACACCGGTTCGGTTTATCAACTCAACGAGAAATTGGTCGCCCAGGCACCGGTAACAAACAGCCTCTTCATCCATGTCCCTTCATCCTAAAAAGTGAGTGGGCAGAGACCCCCAAGTCAGCCGATTTCCAGCTACGACAGAGATCTTGCTGCAATTCGTGCGATGGCTTGCTACCCGTTTACGACAGGGCTGCTATGCAGGAGATTGGCGCCGTTTTTTATGGCTATGGACAGCCGAGATGCAGCACCTCGCGGCGCATAGAGAGATGCGTTAGAACCTGCTGAGGATATTCGTAAGTCTGAGGATTGTCAGAGGACGCCAGGGTGATGGAAACCATCAAATCGTCCGACTGACGGGTCTCACACAAGAACTCCCTTCTCCAGCTGGCCGATAATATCGAAGACAGCTTTCGTTTCCACCCTCGTCCCCAGCATTTCGATTGGACGCTTCAATCCGAGTCCGCGAACTGGTGAACTCATCCATTTCGTTGCTGCGGCCTTATCGTTTTCGAAGAGGTAAAGTGCGTCCTCAAAGACAGCTACCAATATAACCAGGCGGTCGCTTTCTATGGTGTTGAACCGCCCCGCTTTCTGCCTACGGGCCACCGTTGTTGGTGACATGCAAATAGCTTTGGAGATAACCCCTCGCTGCACCTGCAGAACGCTAGCTATCCGCTCGAGGTATTCGAAAGGTAGTCCTTTGCGAACCAGGGCATGAAGCATGCTGCCACGTGACGGCAGCCCGAGGTTCATCCAAATGCTCTGTGGGATCTGGGGCCCTGGCTGGTATTCTTTGATCGATGACAGCACTTTCATCTCCATCTGATAAACCTCAGGCTAGCCGGGCCACTAGGCCCGAACCAGCGACCTTTTCAATCGCCCGCCGCGTAGGCCAATCAGACCCGAGAAGACGAGATATCGATGGGTAGCGAAATCATCCTAGCCTTTCACGAAATGGTGTCCACCTCATAGCCTGTTTCGAAATCTAATCTGGGCGTATGAAAAGCGCTTCAAGCACGGATATTCATTCAGATGACCACTGATCAATGGCTTATGCCGCCCCTCGCCGATTCGATTACTCCGTCGATTCTGGCGAGAGCAGACTTGCTTGTAACGAAGACTGCCTATCTCGCCGGCATGGTCGCGCCTGAAACTGCTGCGTGCTTGAGTAACCTGCAGATGGTCTCTGACGCCAAATATTCAGGGATCATCGACGGGCACCACACTGAGCCAGGAGTTCTGAAGAATGCTCTGAACTCAGCGAACAAGTATTCCACGCTGCGGAAGACGCCTGAGCTTCGTCGATGTATCGTTTCGGCGCTAGCCCATCACTATCACCTTCTACGAACGCAACCACTTCAAGATGGGAATGGCGTTGTGGCGAGAATGATTGCTCACCAGCATTTGGCTCTGCTCCGGTTACATCCGCAACTCTGGTCACTTTCTCGCGGCTTGGCCCGTAGGCAAGAGGAGTACCACGCTGCCCTGAACACGAATGAGAGCACTCAAGATGTTCAGCTTGCTGGTGGTGTCCAACGATCTGACAAAGCCTTTCTCGGCTTCATCGAGTTCATGCTTGATGTCTGCCATGAAGAGGTGGACTACATGACTGCTGCCTTGAATCGCCGCAAGCTTCGTGAATCTGTTACGAATGCGTTCAACACAAACTCACGCTTAACAGATGCCGGGATCAGAGCAAAAATTGCTCCAGCTCTCCTGGCACTGCTGATCCAGGGCGCGCTTCCTCGCTCTGAGTTCAATACCTTTACCGGTCTTCAGTCTGAAGCAGCAAGCAATCAAGTCGGCAGGTTGATCAATATCGGCCTAGTGGTGAGCCCGCCATCTGATCTCCTCACACTTGAAGTCGCCTTACCAGACTGGTTTGTAAGGGAGCTCCTTCCGGATTAGCACAAGAGTTGGTAGCTCTGATCGCCAAGATGCAGCCTGGCAGATACGGCGGGTGCTTCAGGCAGAATCGCTTTCCAGGGTTTACGTCGAGCCGGGCATTAGGCCCGAACCAACGAAATTTAGAAAATGCCTCGACAAGCCATCTACTGCTAGGCCGTTCTTTTCCCACAAAGACGAGTACGTCGCACTGTCATAAATTGTCTCATCTGAAGCCTGCCCCATTCTTGAAATCGTCTTTTATTGCCAGTATTTGTAGGACACAAATCTCATGCAGGGAACGTAACCATGCAAGCAAGATTCAGAGTGATTGAGACCACCACACTGGACGATGGCAGCAAGCAATACAGGGTCGTTGATCTTGTAGAGGGAGGCTCAGCAAGCAAGCATGGTGTCTTCAAGGTTAGGACAGAGGCAGACGCTGTTTGCTCAACATTGAATGCTGAACATCCGAGGCAGTTGGCAGTGCGTGCATCGCAGAATTCCTACTGAGCCGATACGGCATCTCACTCGCTACTATGCGGAGCTACTTGCGAAGCCGGTTTCTATTAGGGAAGCGGAGACCTCAGACACCAGGCAACTTGAACGGGAACAACCCCTGCCTGCTACGCTTTCCTCTTTCATGGAGGAATCACAATGTCGAACGCAGACTTACTCCCTTCCTTACTCTTCAAGATCAATCAGAACCAGCTAGCCCTCGAAGCCGCGATAATGGAGCTAACGCTCTGGGTCGAACAGAGAGGATCAGCGGAGGTCGCCGGCAACGTACGCGGCGCTTTGGACACAATCAGCAAGAACGAAGAGTTCATCAATTTGACTCTCGCGATACTTAAGGTACAGGATTAACCAGGCTTCCGCGCCCCTCGTCTCCAAGCGCTACCTTCAGGGATGACATTAGCCATATCCTTTTCAATGCCCTAAAGAAATTTAGCTGAAGCGGGGCGGACTTCGGCTCATCCATGTGGTTGTTATCGCGAAGAAGGAATCTGACGCTTTGATGGCCAGTAGAAAGTGGTCACTGATGGCAATAACTCCAGGGTATCCACGCCGGATCAGCACCGAGTGGATACCAGAGCACACTGTTTACGCTTTTTATTTCCTAGCGCAGGGCGCTTTCTAATATTGTTCCAGATTCAATATTTAAAATAGTTTCTATTTTTGTTTTTTTGGTATTTAAGTATGCGGAGTGGGTATCTAGTTCTAGTGCAGACCATCCGCCATCAAAAAAAATCTCTATAGTGCCTTGTAGTTTTACGGTAAAACCTTCAGCTAAGTCGCATACTCCGTCACCGTTCATGCTAGAGAGGTCGATATTTTTAACTCGCCGGTGAGAAAGCTGGATGTAGTCCATGTAATCAGCGCAGTAATGGATGGATGCAGCTGTTGTTAATTCTATGTCTAGGGAGTAGTGGCCTTCATCGATATATGTTGGATTGCTGAATTCAATTTGTTGAACATTATTTGCTTGAGCGTAATTTATAGACGCGCCAAATGAATCAATATCTAGATTATTTATGCCGTCAATATTCTGCTCTTCGACATAAATATTGCTCAAGGGTTCTTCGTTAGATGTCAGGTATTCTATCAGTCTGTCGGTAAATGGTTGGTTGGATAGGTATTCTTTAAGTGCTTCTACGTTTTTCAGTAGGCCATCTATTTTGGCGTTTAGTGCCTGAAGCTCCTCTAGTTGAAAAAAATCCTTGAGAGAGTCGGATAGTGTTATATTCGGAATCGTCTCGAGATGTTTCTTGAATGCTGTATCCTTGATTGCTATATAGATTTTATCGTGTTTATTTGCGAGCGACTCAATGCACTGATTTACAAAAGCATCTGGAAAATCCTCTCGATTTTTAGGCTTTCTGAATGCACCGGTACCGCTGAAATAACTGTCTATGATGCTATCCAATGCAGCTGGATCTGCTTTTAACTCTACTGCGTTAGCCTCCCTTGCCCAGTTTTCGAACTGAGCTTTTAGAGCATTTGATACGCTATCGGCCATACATGTTAAGATTTTTTCTTGCTCGGAAAGAGTTTCGCGCAGAGGATCATTCTTTAACAGTTTTTTGGAGATCTCAATCAGTGCGTTTTTTGCTTCGATTAATTTCTCATGACTTTCTAATGTTTTTTTTGAAACAAACTCACGTTTAACAATTTCAGGCACGTAAATTTTAAGCTCGCCAGAATTAGAGAGTTTTGAGAGAAGTTGCATATTTCTAGATTCCAGCCCCTCTTGGTGGAGGATGTTTGTGTCTAACACTATGTGTATCATTCAAGATTACCCTATTCGGCTATTTCCAAGCTCAATGCTTTTTTGTGATTCTTAATGCCAATGCTGTGTTTGTTTAAACAGCGATGCGCCGACGAGTGGCGTCTGGTAGGTTTCCAATCAGCTGGCTTGATGTTGGCAGCGCGACAGTTCTTTCCCATCATCTGCAATAGAAAAGCCGCATTGATATGTCGTGATCAAGATGTCGGCTTCCTGCTCACCATCTGCGCCGCCATAGATCGTGTGTGACTCGCGGCCGGCCAACGGATCCCCACATTTCGGGCACATTAAATCGCTTTCACGGACAAGGTCAGATAGGGCAGTCAGCTTGTCCTGAATGCCTCGGAGCTCGTCTTCCTTCAGATTGATCTCTTTTTGATGAATGCCCCCGTCGTCTTTGAGGCGGCCAATTTCATCCTGGGTGACCTTGATTCGATCATTAAGGATGGATACCAATACATCAGGTGTCTGAGCCTTCAGAGCTGCAATCTGCTCGTCCTTATCAACCAAACGTTCTTTTAGCAGTTGAATCACAGCGTCTTTCTGTTGCACCAACACCCGGTACAGTACAAACAGGGTGATGATGAAACCGGTAATTGAAACGACTTGGGTGTAAAAAATTACTTCTGTTGTCATGGCCATATCCTTGGCATCAGTGCCTGTGGACACAGCTTACCTTCGTCGAACGGGTTTTGGCATAACCCGGATAATCACAGACGCTTTTTCACTCTCACGCTTTCGAGGTTGAGCACCCTGTTTCCAGCCGAGCAGTGTGGTGCGAGCCACTCCAATTGACTCTGCAATCGCCTGCATCGGGACGTCGACACGTGATATGCCATGATCACATGAAGCCAATCAATTGACCGCGCCGGCGCCGTCCGCCGGCTTATGAAAACCCCACAAACCCGCGCGTACGAGGCAGTACGCTTATGGGTGTCAATAGCAGTATCTCCATTGTCGCCGTGCATGCGCCCTTCGGTGCTGCGATGGGCCGGGCAATGGAGCCATGACCATGTGAAAGGCCGCGAAATTGTCTTGCCACCAGATTGCCGCCCTTTGCTATATTCCAACGCAAGTAAGCGCCTCGATCTGGTTCCGGCCCTGTTGGTGGAGATATCTAGATCGTTTTCATCGCGAAGGGACATGCTGGTTTTTTTGAATTGCTCGGAAGCTTGATGATGCCGTTGACGTCAGGTCAGCTTTTTAAATTGAACTCAACTGCCTTGCCACAATGCATGACAAGAGGAACTACCTTTGGAAAAGGAATTCGCTGCTTTTGACTTCTCGGGTACGAATGCAATTACCCATAGCGGAATACAGAAGCATTTCAAAACTGTTGAACCTTGGCAAGCTATATCTGAGCTTGTATGGAATGGATTCGATGCTTCGGCTACTACCGTAAAAATTGATATTACGGAAAATGAGGCCCATGGTACCGAGTTGATAACAGTCCTGGACGACGGTGTAGGAATCAAATTCAGGAAGCCGCATGAAAACTTTCGGCGGTTTAATGATTCTTTGAAAAAAGACTCCTATGATACTCATGGTTCGCAAGGGCGAGGGCGTTTGGCGTTTAGTAAAATAGGAAGCTCCGCTACTTGGTATACGCGGCATGAAGGCGAAGACGCAAAGATTAGCGTAGAAAGCTCAAATCTTAGCGATATTGTTGGTGTGACTATTCCGCCAGAAATTACGCATGCGCTGTTAAGCCCGTATTCGCAAGGTACTTGTGTAGAAATTCGAGGATTCCAAAAAGCACTCCCTTTTGAAGATGCCATGCTCAATGATTTCCGCAGGGAGTTTGGCGGTCATTTAATACTTCTTCCGCACAAATCGTTGACGCTTAATGGTAAGGTCGTCACTCCTCAGTCTCACAGTGTCTATACCCATGCGGTTACAGTGGAAGATCAGGATTTTAGTATAGAACTGATACGCTGGCATAATCGACCGGGCAGTGAAAAATCGTTTATTAACTTTGTCTCATCGACGTTGAAAATCCTGCATAAACAGCTTAGTAGTCTTAACAAAAAGCCAGGGTATTTTACCAGTGTTTATGTGAAGTCTGAGCTATTCGAAAGGTATTCGGCAAGCGATCAAAGCTTGTCTGAACCGTTTTCAAACTTTTTTCAAACTAAAACTTATCGAGCGCTAACGAAGGCGCTAAATGAATTCCTTCGCGATAATTACAGTGAATTCTTAGTCCAGCAAGCAGAAGAAGAGGTCAATCGATACGAGCAGGATGGAGACTTTCCAAACCATGAGAATTTAGACTCCGCAGAAAGCGCTTGGAGGCTGAATCATGTTAAAGGCATAGTTAAGAGCGTGATAATTCGCGACCCTACTGTCTTAATGCGCAGTAGTAAGCGGCAGCGCAGGCTCATAATTAGGCTGCTTGATAAGCTGTCAGTCTCGAATGAAAACAGCGGGATGCTAGAAGTACTAGAAAGTGTGTTGAGCTTGGATGCTGGATCGATGAGGCAATTCGCCCTCCAGCTAAACAAGACCAAATTAAACAACATAATCGAGACAATAGAGGTTCTCCAGAATCGGGAACATGCTATTGCTCAGTTGAAGGAAGTGATAAATATTCACTACAAGGACGTCAAGGAAACGCCAGACCTTCAAAAGGTAATCGAGAATAATACCTGGTTGTTCGGGCCATCCTACGATATTCTCGGTGCAGAGGAAGATTCGTTTACAAAAATATCCAAGTCGTTACGCGCTGAAGTAACTGGAGTCGTTGACATCGAAGACGCAGACTTGGAAATAGGTGTTGATCTTGTAGGAGCAAAGCGGCAAGTAGATCTTTTTTTAGCGCGCAAGAAACCTCTATTTGACTCTAGGGGTAGAAAGTATTTCCGCTGCGTAATTATAGAAATCAAGAGGCCTGGTGTATCGCTAAACAATAAACATATTCAGCAGCTCGATGAGTATGCTTCGATTCTCAGTACGCATCCTATCTTCAATAGCGAGCTGGTAAAGTTCGAGCTTATTTTGGTTGGTAGAAACATCTCAAACAAGGGCAGCCTTATCCACAGTCGATGCAGAAGCATGCAAGTTCATGGCGAGCCGGGGCTGATTACCAGCGACGATAAAATAAAGGCTTATGTTAAAACGTGGGCGACTATTTTTGATGAGTTTGAGCTGACCAATGACTATTTGCTTGAGAAGCTGAAAACTCAACGAGCAGATCTTGATGGCACTACTAAAGAAGAGCTGATATCGGACTTACAAGGTCAAGACGTCCCGGCAACTACAGCTTGAGATATTTACTTGTCCCAGGCCTAGCTTTTAGTCGGCCTACCTCGGCATCAATTTCATCAAACCGACGACCATGGGTGCACCGGTAGGTCAACCTCGAAAATCAACCCTCAAGACTAGACAAAGACAAGACTAGCCCCTGGAAAATTTCATGAGTATCGAGAACGAAATCCGAGATCACATGCACTCAACTCTAAAGGAGCTGAACACCAAATCAAGAGATATAGAACTGGTTATTTATTTCTACGGCTTTGAAGACAATCCATGGCCCACCCTGGATGATGCCGCCAATAAATTTAATGTTGGAGATTCGGATAGACGGCGCTCTGAAAGACCGCGACAAATCATTAATAACAAGTTTAAAAAACTTACCAACCTATCCGACCTGCCATCACTAAAGAAATTTTCAGAGCATTTAAAGTCTTCCAATTTTCACCAACCTTCAAAACTCGCAGCCCATGCAAAAGACAACAATCTTTTCGAAGATGATATAAAAACAATATCGGCACTACGCCTACTGCATGATTTGGGTGACTGCATAGATTATCAAGCATACTCAGCAGACCTCAGCGAACTCACAAGATCTGAAATTGTTTCAAAGCAAGAGTTTCTTATCATAAAAAACTCTGTTATTTCAAACGCACGAAAAGCTCTAAAAAAAGCAAAAACAATACCTGGATTGTTAGGGATAGCGAAGCTAGAATACTTGAAGGACACTTCGATCTCCAACCTGATCGCCTATGACGACATAGTGGCAACCATCAAGTTGAATCAAGACTCGTGGATTATGGATAAGGATGATCAGCAATATTATCTATTCGAATCAAGGGATAATACGCTTATAAATAGTCTTGAGAAAATAAAAAGCGTAGCTGATCATGCCGACATAGACATCCTCTCTAAGACACTAAGAAACTCTTTAAACCGAAGAACCCCTCCAAACAAGCGTAATTACCCTACCGTTGAAATAATCCGGCATTACCTATCATCTTCAAAATATATTGAAATGCATGGATCAAGCGCAGTCATAAAACTAGAACAACAAAGCTTGACGGAAATTGAGCAGGCCGCCGTACAATATATTACCGCGAATGACGCACATAGCTTTCCTGAAATATCTTCTCACTTAAACTCTCTCGGATACAGCAAACCACTAATTGACAAAACAGTTCTAAATTCACCCGTAATTTTTGTAGATAAAAGCCAAGGAAGATCTCACTACAGCTATCAATTAGTTGGCAACAAGGAGCCCATTACAACATCTACTATTGACCGCTATGAGGACTTTAGACAGCGCCTCCTTAAAGTAACAGAAGATGGTACCGACGGTGACCAAGAAACAATTAGACGAAAAGAGCAACACATTCTTAGCGAGTGGCTATTTAAAGATAAAGAGTCTGAAGAATGTGCAATTTGCAGAAAAATTTATTCGATTGATTCTTTGATAACAGCTCACAAAAAGAGGCGCTCCGACTGCGCAGAAAATGAAAGAACAGACCCAAATATAGTAATGCCTTTATGCGTTTTCGGATGTGATTACATATATGAAAAGCGACTTATTCACATCGAACACAACAAAGTAACAACTCACGCCAACAGTAGCCTTTACTCTGAAAGAGAATATATCAACGCCATTGTCGGTAAAATTTTAGACTCTCGGTGGACTCAAGGTAGCGAGTCGTATTTTCCAAGGCCGAATGCGGGATGCTCATAATTCCATACCGCTGGACTGCTGATCAAGGACGTTCCAGTGGTTCACGCCAGAGCTCTGCGAGGGCATCCAGTAAAGCCGACAATGGGATCACCAATCGGGCTCTGGCTCTGTACCCAAATGAATCGACATAACCAGCGCACGCCGGTAGTGCAACGGGGTGGCGTTCAATTCGAGGGACAGAAGTCGGTCAGCCGCACCAACCAGGGTGTCGATCCGCTCGCGAGGCACCGCTATATACACAACCAGCCGTTTCCCACTTGCTGCCATAGACCCGATTCCTTTTGGAGGATCTATGTCTTGCATCAATCGAGGATCTCCGTATAGCTGGCATTCGACCTCTGGGTATTTGAAGCTCTCCGGGTAGAGAACTTCGCCCTTCAGCGTCAGGATCAGATGCTCATGATAATGACCTTCGTTAGCCCTCAAATTATTGGGCTGGGCTAGGCTGAGCGACCACGTAAAATCCCACCCGGACAGCTTGATTTGATAGAGGGCACGTTGCGTTTCAAGCCGGGGCCGGCCTCGCCGAATGTTAGATTTTTTCTGGGCTGTACGAGGCATAGCGACCTCCATCAGAAACGGCCAGCCTGTGGAAAGGATTAGCTAACTCCCCCGGCTGACCTCAAAAGCATAGTCGTAGTGAATGCTGGACTGCTGCTCCTAACTCTTAAAGATGGTAAACGCCTGGCAGTCGCGATGAGCCGTAAACCTGATCAGAAATTTTTCGGGACAACGGCTCGCCGATGAAACGGTGCCGCTGCCGAGCAAGCTCTACGATCTAGACTTCACCCCACCACTGGGGGGGAACATCCGCTTGCGCAAATCAATCGAGTTGAATATCCAATTTCAGGCATAACCACGTGCTGCCGTTGCAGCATAATATCGCCCAGTTCTATTCATAATCGTGCTGCGCACCGCTTCAGCAACCGCCAAGCACTACAGGGAATTTCAAATAATGTCGCAAGCCTCTAACAATCTGGCCGCTTTCATCTGGTCATTGGCCGACTTACTCCGTGGCGATTTCAAGCAAAGCCAGTACGGCCGAATCATTCTGCCGTTCACTTTATTACGTCGCCTAGAGTGCGTGCTGGAGTCAAGCAAAGCGGCGGTGCTGACGGAGCATACGCGCGTCCAGCAACTCAACATTTCTGAAGAAGCGCAGGAAAAACTGCTCCTGCGCGCCAGCGGCGGACTGTCGTTTTTTAATACCTCAAAAATGGATTTGTCCAAGCTCGGTGAGGCTGGCATCAAGGCCAATCTGGAGTCGTACCTGCAAGGCTTCTCCAAGGATGCTCGGGAGATTTTTGAGCACTTCAAATTCACCGAGTTCCTCGGCCAGCTCAACGACGCCAATCTGCTTTACAAGGTAGTGCAGCGGGTTCGGCAGACTGATTTAAGCCCCACAGCTGTTTCCAACCACGACATGGGCTTGGTGTTTGAAGAGTTGATCCGCCGCTTTGCCGAAGGGTCGAATGAAACCGCCGGGGAGCACTTTACCCCACGCGACATAGTGCGCCTCACCACCTCACTGGTGTTTATGGAAGACGATGATGCGCTGACCAAGCCCGGCATAATCCGCACCATCTACGACCCTACGGCAGGTACGGGCGGCTTTCTCTCATCCGGCATGGAATACGTACATGAGCTCAACCCACATGCGGTGATGCGCGCCTATGGCCAGGAGCTCAACCCCGAGAGTTACGCCATCTGCAAAGCGGACATGCTGATCAAGGGGCAGGACGTCAGCAACATCAAGCTAGGCAACACCCTCTCGAACGACCAGCTTTACGCCACTGAATTTGACTATATGCTCTCCAACCCACCCTTTGGCGTGGATTGGAAAAAGATCGAGCAAGAGATCAGCGAAGAGCACACGCAAAAAGGTTTCAGTGGCCGTTTTGGCCCAGGTTTGCCAAGGGTCAGCGATGGCTCCTTGTTGTTCCTAATGCACCTGCTCAGCAAACTACGCGACGGTTCTCAAGGCGGCGGGCGGATTGGCATCATCCTCAATGGATCGCCGTTGTTTACCGGTGGCGCTGGTTCCGGCGAATCGGAAATCCGCCGCTACATACTCGAAGCCGATTTGCTCGAAGCCATCGTCGCGCTGCCCCCCGACATGTTCTACAACACCGGAATTTCGACCTATGTCTGGGTGCTGTCGAACAAGAAAGCCGACGAACGTAAGGGTAAGGTACAGCTGATCAATGGCGTGAACCTTTGCGGAAAAATGCGTAAATCCCTCGGCTCTAAGCGCAATGAAATGGATGAGAGCGATATCGCCACGGTGATCCGCGCCTTCGGTAGCTTTGCCGCAGTCGATGCCTACGAACTGGACAAACAAGCCGCTCAAAAAAACAATCGCGGCCGCCAGGCTGCCACCCCCAAGGCCGAGATAGCCAAGACCTTCGCCAGCAAGATTTTCAGTACTCATGAATTTGGCTATCGACGTATTACAATCGAACGCCCGTTGCGGCTGTCCTGGCAATTCAGTGACGAACGCGTGGCAACCTGTCGTTACGCCCCCAACGCTCTCAACAGCGCCATGCAGTGGCTCTACCAAGAGTTCAGCTCACAGGAAAGTGGAAGCTGGAGCGACGACGATAACTGCAAGCGCTACGGCGACCTTAGCGCCCATGAAGACGCCATCCGCCGTTACTGCAAACTGCACTTCCCTGAGCTAAAAGAAAAACACATTAAGGATCTACTCAACAGATCCACCTGGCTGGATCAAAAACGCCTGTTGCTTAAGGTACAACAGTTGCAGGTGAGCATCGGTACCACCCAGCATGACGACTTCAACACTTTTGACGAGGCCGTCAAAGCTGTATGTAAAAAAGTCGGCATCACCCTGGATGCCGGTGATAAAAAACAGATCATCAACGCCGTGAGCTGGAAGAATCCAGCCGCCGCCAAGGTCATCAAAAAGGTTCACAAAGTTAAAGGCAATCCACTATATGGCTTGTTCGTCGTCGACAGCGAAGTGTTGGAATACCAAGCTGACAGTGAATTACGCGATAACGAAAACGTTGCGCTCGATCCGAGCCAGAGCGTTAATGCCAGTAATGAAGCCTTCTTCATTAGAGAAGTACAGCCGCACGTACCTGATGCCTGGATAGATGCTAGCAAAAAAGACGCTAAAGATCAGCAAGTTGGTATTGTAGGGTATGAAATACCCTTTAACCGACACTTTTACCAGTATCAACCGCCACGAAACTTAGCGGATATTGATGCAGATTTGGATGCGGTGTCAGCCGAGATTCTGCAGTTGCTACAAGAGGTGCATTCGTGATGGATGGACGATATAAGTCACATCTAGAATATAAGGCCTCCGGAATTGAATGGGTTGATCTAATTCCAAGCCACTGGAAAAAAGCAAACTTACGATGGACTTCAAATATATATTCCGGAGGAACTCCTTCAAAGACAGTTGAAGAGTACTGGGAAAACGGAACGGTGCCATGGCTTAATTCCGGCGAAGTAAATCAAGGTATCATCACACATGCATCAACCTATATTACTGAAGATGCCTACCGGAACAGTAGCGCAAAATGGATTCCCAAAAAAGCTCTAGTAATGGCGTTGGCCGGGCAAGGGAAAACAAAGGGTATGGTTGCACAACTTGCTATTGGTGCGACCTGCAACCAATCCATGGCTGCAATTATCCCAAACAACATTTCCGATTCAAAGTATTTATTTTGGTGGTTAACATCTAACTATCAAAACATAAGGAATATGGCAGGAGGTGATTTACGGGACGGTTTGAATCTAGAGCTACTTGGGAGCATTTCCTACCCTGATCCGCCTGAAAATGAAAAAAAAGTGATCTCTAACTTTCTTGAGCACGAAACCGCCAAAATCGACGCCCTGATTGAAAAACAAAAACAGCTGATTCAGTTGCTAAAAGAAAAGCGTCAGGCCGTGATTAACCATGCCGTCACCAAAGGCTTGAACCCCAAAGCCAAGATGCGCAACTCTGGTATTGAGTGGTTGGGAAATATTCCGGAGCACTGGGATGTTAGTAAGGTGAAAAGGGTAGTAGAGATGGCTGGCCGCATTGGTTATCGCGGCTACACCGTCGATGATATTGTTGACGAAGGAGATGGCGCAATCGTCTTAAGCCCTTCGAACATTAATGACCGAGGGTTTAGCTTAGAGAAAAAAGTTTTCTTAAGCTGGGATAAGTACTTTGAATCACCTGAAATCATGCTTGAGCCAGGAGATATAATACTGGTTAAAACAAGCTGGTCTTTTGGAAAGGTAGCCGTAGTTTCCGAAATTCACTCACCAATGACCATCAACCCACAGATGGTTCTTCTTAAAAAACACAAGTTTGACTCACGATATATATCACATTTCTTGACAATAGATGCACTTCAGGCTCGAATCTTCATGATAAACACTGGCAGTTATATGCCAACAATGACCCAAGAGAATATAGGCGAACTACCAATATTTGTTCCTCCGAAAAGCGAGGCTATAGAAATCGCCAACTTCATTCAGGAGAGATGCATAAAATTCAATGCGCTGCTGGATATGCAAGATAGCTTTATAGAGCTCTTACAAGAGCGCCGCATTGCTCTAATCTCCGCAGCCGTCACCGGCAAAATCGACGTCAGAGACTGGGGCGTACCTCAAGCCAGCTCAACCAACAAGGAAGTAACCGCATGAGTGCATTGGGTGGTGGTAAGGCCAACGAATTGATATTCCAGAACGATATGCTCAAGCATCTCGTTGCCAAGGGCTGGCGGCTCGGCAAAATGGAAAACTACAACCGTGAACTGGCCTTGTACCCCGAAGACCTGCTGGGTTTTGTCAAAGAAACCCAGGATGAACAGTGGCAAAAATTCTGCGCGCTCTACCCGAGCAACCCAGATCACCACTTTCTTGAACGTGTTGCCACCCAACTGAATAAAACTGATCCCAATGCCGCCAGCAAAGACATGCGCACCTTCGGCACGCTGGGTGTGTTGCGCCATGAATTGCGCCACCGTGGCACCCGCTTCAGCCTGTGCCAGTTCAAGCCAGAGCACGAGCTAAATCCCGATACCCTGGCGCGCTATCTCAAGAACCGCTGCCGTGTTGTGCCTGAGGTGGTTTATTCACCCTGGGCAAGCAAAGAACATCTAGATCAGTCCGGCAGCAAGGCCAAAGCCTGGCGAATTGACTTGGTGCTGTTTGTAAATGGCTTGCCGGTCGCAACGCTAGAGCTGAAATCCGAATTCAAGCAGGCTGTGCACAGCGCCATTAAGCAATACAAAACCACACGTTTTGCGACAGATCCTGTCACCAAAAAGCCCGAGCCGCTGCTGACCTTCAAGCGTGGTGCTCTGGTGCATTTCGCTGTGAGCCAGTATGAAGTTTATATGGCCACGCGGCTGGAGGGCGCGAAGACCGTTTTCCTGCCATTCAACAAAGGCACCAAGGCGGGCGGTGCCGGCAACGAGGTGCCGGCAGACATTAATCAGTACGCAACCGATTACCTGTGGAACGAGGTGTTGCTGCCTAGCAATCTGCTGTCGATTCTCGGGCACTTTGTGCACCTGCAAATTGAAGACAAAGAGGATTGGGAAGGCCGTAAATACAAAAAGGAAAGCCTGATTTTCCCCCGCTATCACCAGTGGGATGTGGTGAATAAACTGGTCACGGCGGCCCGCACCGAAGGCCCTGGCCATAAGTATCTGATCCAGCACAGCGCCGGTTCCGGTAAGTCCAACTCGATTGCCTGGATCGCGCATCAGCTGTCGGCTCTTTACGACGCGCAGGGCTACAAGCAGTTCAACTCAGTGATTGTGGTGACGGATCGCACCGTGCTGGATGATCAGTTGCAAGACACCATCAACCAGTTTGAACACGTTGATGGCGCGGTTGGCCGTATCAATAATCAGGAAGGCGACGGTTCGAAATCAGAGAAGCTGGCAGCCGCGTTGGAAAACTCACAGCCGATTATTATAGTCACCATCCAGACCTTTCCCTATGTACTGCGCGCCATCGAGAATAGTGTCAGCCTGAAAGAGCGCAGCTACGCAATCATTGCCGACGAAGCCCACTCCTCGCAAACCGGCTCTACAGCGCGACAGCTGAAAGAAGTGCTGATGATTGAGGCCAAGGCTGATAGTGAGGACGAACTCAACTCTGAGGACATTCTCGACGCCGCCGTGGCGTCACGCCGGGCGTCAAAAAACCTGAGTTACTTTGCCTTCACCGCCACGCCAAAAACCAAGACGCTGGAGCTGTTTGGCCGTTTGCCCAAGCCCGCTGAGCAACCCTCTAAAACCAATAAGCCCGAGGCCTACCATGTGTACAGCATGCGTCAGGCCATTGAAGAGGGCTTTATTCTGGATGTGCTGAAGAACTACACCAACTACAAAGTGGCCTACAACCTGGCGCAAAAAATCGATAAGGCTGATCAGGAGGTTGAGAGCAAAAAGGCCAAGGTCAAGCTCAACCAGTGGGTGCGCTTGCACGAGTACAACATCGCGCGAAAGGTACAGGTGATCGTTGAGCACTTTCGCAGCAACGTCATGGGCCTGCTGGGTGGGCAAGCCAAAGCTATGGTGGTCACCAGCTCGCGCAAAGAAGCCGTGCGCTACAAGCTGTGTTTTGACCAATACATCGCTGATATGGGCGCTACTAACAAGGGCTACGAAAAAATCCATGCCATGGTGGCGTTCTCCGGAGATGTGGAGTTCACCGAGAAAGACCCAGACGCCGTCGCGCAACTCGGCAACAAATACACCGAGAGCAACATGAATCCCAACCTCAAAGGCCGCGACATGCGCAAAGCCTTTGATAGCGATGATTATCAGGTGATGATTGTTGCCAACAAATTTCAGACCGGCTTTGACCAGCCCAAGCTCTGCGCCATGTACGTGGACAAAAAGCTCGGCGGCGTGGAGTGCGTGCAGACACTGTCACGCTTAAACCGGACTTATCCGGGTAAGGCGGAAGTGGGCACTTTTATCCTAGATTTCTTCAACGAGCCGCAGGAAATCCTCGACTCGTTCCAGCCGTATTTTCAGACGGCAGAGCTGGCGGATGTTTCAAATCCAGACTTGATCTTCGATCTGTTTGAGAAGCTCAACGCTGCTGGTATTTATAAATCGACTGAGGTTGAGCAGTTCTGCGCGGCCTTTTTCGTCAAAAACAAAAGCAATGCGGCGATTGCCAACATTTGCAAGCCAGCGGTAGAGCGCTGGACAAAAAGCTACAAGCAGGCGGTTGAGGCCTACGCGCACTCGAAAGAAATTTTTGAGCGGATTAAAAAGACCCAAGATGCGGTGTTGATCGCCAACGCTGAAAACGACCTCAAGGAATGCAAGCAGGCCAAGGACGCCCTCGATATCTTCAAAAAGGATCTGGGAACCTTCGTGCGCTTCTATGAGTTCATGTCGCAGATCGTCGATTACGATGACAAACAGTTGGAAAAGCTCAGTCTGTACGCGCGAAACCTAAGCCCAATGCTGCGCGAAACCGCTGTGGATGAGGATGATATTGACCTCGACAGTATCGTGCTCAGCCATTACCGCGTTTCAAAAATACGCCAGCAAGACCTGAAGCTAGTAGAAGACTCCATCGATTATAAACTGGTGCCAGGTGAGGGGCTTGGTTCAGGGACAGCAAAGGACATCAAGGAAGAGCTGCTTTCGCAAATATTAGAAAGGCTCAATGAGCTGTTTGTGACTGATCAGCTGACTGAGAAAGACATGGTGAATTACGCCTACACAATCCGCGACAAGGTCAGTGAAAACCAATTGGTCATGCAGCAACTGGCCAACAACACAGCTGAGCAAGCACTGCTGGGTAACTTTGCCAACGCAGTAGATGACGCAATTATGGACAGTGGCGATGCTCATCAGAATCAGATGATGCAGTTGCTATCTGATCCGGCCAAAGCCAGTAAATTTGCGAAGGTGGTTTTTGATTTGCTTAATTTGACAGCATAATGACTGACTGAAGCAGCTATAAAATGGCCTGGAGGACGTATACCCCGATCTTAAGGTCTTTTTGAGTATCACCTTATGGGAATACCTTAGGCGTCACACAAAGATTTCGACCGAGCTGACACCGTTTTGGCAGACAGCTTCCAGGTCGCCTTCCGGTAGTAGTCCTCAACGAAAAGGGCCCTCAAAGGGGCCCTTTTGTACTCAAACCAATCTCACTTGGTCAACCAGGACTCAACAGTCGCGGAGCCATGTTCAGCTTTCCACTCTTTAAGAGTCTTGTGATTGCCACCTTTGGTCTCGACGACTTCGCCGGTGTGAGGATTTTTGTAAATTTTCACTTGGCGTGGCTTACGAGTGGTGGTCTTGGACTCAGCTGCTGGAGCGCGACGGCTCGCTTGCGGGTCAAGCAGATTGATCACGTTCGGTAGGCTGTAGCCGTACTCGGCGAGCAAAGCGCGCAACTTCGTTTCGAATTCGATTTCTTGCTTCAGACCGGCATCGCCTTTCAGGGCTTCGAGAGCTTGGAGCTGCTCGGCGAGGTGTTTTTCGAGTTGGCGGAATTCAGCGAGTTTGGACATGGGAAATCTCTGCTTAGTTAGTCCCCTAACATTACACTAAAAACTGCGATTTGCATTTAGTCAGCGCTCTTGTCATTCCCCATCAAAATCGTATCCATTGGAGGCTTCAGGCAATGCATACCAGTCAGTTCTGCATCTGCCCTTGCCGTCGCCCTCTTGTAGGCAGCCTATTGGAGAATAATTTCCAGCGACTCTCAACCTAGTAAGCATTATCGATTGACTAAAACAAGGGCATTTACGCAAAGGGCACAGTGCCGCTAGGCTTAAGCCACTTCGACGACAGACACGCCGTCACTGAGGTGTTGGCAGGAGTTTAAGAGACCTGCCAATTCCGGATTCCAGCTCACCCTATATCTAATATCATACTATCCGACAATCGGAGAGTATTGATAATTATCTACAGAGTCATACTCCTCTCCGGTCATGAGGTTAAGTTGTCGTACAGAGCGTCCGTACTTCAGGTACTTGTACACGAAATACTTAGCAACCTTATCCTCATGCGTCGAAAGGACAACTTGCCTGTTGGGGAATTCGTTACGTAACAACTCCACCAAGGAAGACATATTGATGTCATCCATGGTTTGTACCGGGTCATCAATCAGCACTGGGGAAAAGCCTTTTGCGTATATCTTATTTAAAGCTAGCGCTAAGGCAATTACCACTGCGGAGATCTGCCCTGAACTCATCGTATTAAGGACGTCGTGATCACGCTGATAGTTTGACACCAATCGTACGTTTTTAAGTTCTTCTCCGCCTGTAGGGTCTTTGAGAAACACTCCCTGCCCGATACCAGACTGATGGGATTGCAAGATTTTTCCGGAATAGATATAAAACGGAATTTCAATATCACCGATCAACTTCTTTTTATATCTACGAATTTGTTTAAGAACCTTTAAAGAAACATTAGCCAAATCCTGCTCGAGCCGTAGAAGTTTTTCAGCATTCTCTAAGTGGGTAGCGATATCCTTGAGCACAAGCTGAAATGATGAATGATAGCAAGACTCTAGGTATCTCTTCTTTTGAGCAACGTGTTCTTCCGTCACAGAAGCCAAATTATTATTTGTATTGTTAAAGTAGTCTTTGAACATGCGATCAAAAGCATTGCCGTCGTCTGCAATCTGGTATTCGATAGATGTCTGCGGAGTATTGGTGAGGACGCGGTTCATCATCTCATCTAGGTTTCGAGTGAGATGATCGCTGTCGAAGTTATTAGTTAACTTTGGAAGCATCAAATCGCTGACACCGAACGGGCAACTACTAAGCCATAAGTTCAGTTTGTGCAACCGTTCTTTAACCAGAACCGCTTTCTTCAGTGATTCCAATACTTCATCACGTAGAACTGGATTATTAGCACGAAACTCTGAAATTTGTTCAATGATCGGATCGATGAATCGTTTATTTATATCATTCTCTAATGCAAGAACCGCAAGATCTTGTCCTGATAACAGCACCGAGAAATCATTAACGCGATTAGCCGCAGCTACTTCCAGATCTGTATGATCATCATGAGGCTTGCCACAGAAGAGACATTTCGATTCTTCTGGCAGCTGACTAAGGGAACGCGATAGTTCGGCGTGCTGGGCTACAATTTTACCGAATACTGTTTTAAGACCGGAACTCGTCCTGCGAAGTTCCTTAACTGCCTCCTGAGCGGTCTCGAACTCATCATAGTCTTTGCGTCCAAGCAGATCAAAAACGTGAGAAAGATTGGTCGGAATGTCTCCTTGTACCAGGGAGCTGTGAGACCTCTGAAGCGTTTGATCTTTCGACTTCTTCTCATCGAACTCCTTTATGTGATCTAAAGAATTATAAAAACCAAGATAATCTGCAAGAAGCTCAGGTGATCGCACAGCTCTAAAATAGGGGAGAGTGATGAGATAGATGTCTTTGTAGTGAATAAATTCCTGCAGGACATTTAATTCAGCGGAAAAAGATGAAAGTTTCGTTTGGTTGAAGGCCTCAAACTCTTCCAAGTCCCACTCAGGGGATTTCGATAATTCAATAAGCCAAGGAAACAAATAACGGTGTTCTACATCGCCAAATTTTGCCGCGTGACTGGCACTGTCAATGTTGTGGCTTTTTTTCAACAGCTCGGCTTTTTCGCTCTGCATCCCACGTTGAGAACCGAGTTTCTTCTCGATGCTTTTTAAGCGAGCATACTTAGCCTCGGCTGCGGCAGTATCACCAAAGAGTTTGGAGATTTGTAATGCTCGACCAGTTTCACTATTCGTTTTCAAAAAGGAGGCTGCCTCCTCCTGTTGAATATAGTGAAACAGATGGAAGTCTCTTGTGAAATCACTATTTCCAAGAAGATTTTCTACTTCTACCTGTTTTATCGGCGTCCAACCGTCAGCGCTTTCAATGAAAACATCCCAAAGCTCAGGGAAACGGGATATTCTTTGCGCTCCTGTAGGAATCGGTGACTTAAGCTTTCGTCTTAGTGACAACGCCTCCCCTGATGAGCGGGAAAGCTTAATATCAATCAAGACGTCTGATCGAGGGTTGTGTGCAACGACTACGTCTTCAGGAGTCTGCCGTCCGTCCGTGCTTATGAAGCGATTGATTGCCCCAGTTAGCGCCAATTCAATGGCATCAAAGACCGAAGTTTTCCCGTAGCCATTAGGCCCATCAAGGAGCATTAGGTCGCTTCCATTGAAGCTCACCTTATATGCTTCTCCACCGAAGACTTTGAAGTTGGTGAACTCCACACTCATGAGTTTAAGCATCAGTTCACTCTCCCTAGGAACTGCATCATCAACTCCTCATCGACGATATTATCATCAACACCTAGCGCAAACTCATACAACGTCCGCTCATCAACAGTAAGTCCAGAGACTAAAGACGCATCAAGATCAAATAGACGCTTCGGATCATGCACATAAACTACAAACGGTATTTTTATAATTATTTTTAATAGCAGAGAGTAATAATTTTTCAGTGTGGCAGACTTCTCTTTAAATTTTTGAAAGAAACGTCCGTCTCCCTCTCCAATGAGTTCGTTTATCTTTACAATAGTGAAATCAATATCTTTTGCCTCTAAATCCATCAACTCTGCAGCGCTGTATGAAATCACATTTTTTTTGAAGTTGTATCGATCTTCCTCTATTTGAAAAACCTGCTTGTTCGTGATTGCAAGGTCGGGCCAACAAATAATCATCGTGCAATTCTTGGCAAACACTCTGTCAATAATTGGGTCTTGACGAATTTTCGAATATAGATCATCCGCCCAAACAGACAATATCAGATCGGCTTGCTGGTGAGACGCATTTTGGCCCTCGATAACCAGATAAAACTCTGCCTTATTTTCAGTATTCTTTGGTTTGAAAAGTCTAGCCACGAACTCCTCATATTTGTGCTCAAACTCTACTGACTCATAGCCATTATTTAAAAATACTTTATCAATCAAATTAATCAGCATTTAATTCATCCATGGCTTGCTGAATGGGTATCAACCGAAGCTTACCAAAATACTCATCCCGAGGCTCACGCTCCTCAATACCGATTAATTGGGGAGGAGTGGTGTGTCTTGCAACTTGCTCATACAGCGACATTACTTGAGGCCCATCATAGATCAGGTGATTGACCTCATATAGGTCTACAACTATTCGGGTATTCGCTATCAGTGCTTTTGCGATTTTTGTCGGGGACTTGTCATTTATGGTTGTCGGCAGATAATAGTTTTCAGGGTGAGATTGTGAGCGATACACCAGCTTATTTTGATCTGCATCATTCTCGCAACACTGGAAATCCAAAGAATTAAAAATCTTCAACAACACATCCGCGATGCCGTTCTCATTAACCGCAAAAGCCTGATCAACGTTTGTTCGCCCCTCAAACCTCACCGCAGGGGAGAAGTTTTTGTAATACGCAAATAGCTTATCCGGTTTGGCACTCATCAGTGAATATCGTATCTGGGATAGGTTGCACACAAAATCATCTAGATCTTCGGGAGCCGTGTAATAATCCGGGTTACTCATAAACTCGTCAAATAGGCAAAAGAATCTCTCTTTGAATTTAATCGCTAAATACTCACTGCTGACATCATCAAAGTCCGCATCTAAAATCGCAAGAACATCATGTACATCAATGTGAAGCAGCTCGTTATTTTGTTTATTCAGGTGACGTTCTGTTACGTAGCTGTCGAGCGTCTCTAACAGATAATGAAAAACGCTGTCGACTTGCTTTGTAGTGTTTACACCACCCCTCATTGCAAGAATGTCTACTAGCTTTGACTTTATTAGTTCGTTAATGTCATCAATGCTACAACATGCATCCCCTCCATACAGATAGATCTGTATCCTGGAAATTGCCAATGATGGGTCTGCGACGATTAACTGGAGGGCGTCATTAACCTGATCTACTGTGAAGGTCTCGAACGCTTGGCCGATTATTCTAGCGGTTTTATTCCTATTTTTAATGCGATTTACTGCCTTGAAAATGGTGCTGTTAGCCGGTGTTGTCACATGTTCATTTATCAACACTTGGACAAACGCAGCGATGGCTTGCTGCAAACTCTGTCCCGCTGGAAAATTGATAGACTTCCAAGTATGGATATATCCGACAGGCCCTGGCTGGCTATACAAGTTCAATGCTAACCCGAACAACGCATCATCATAAGAACTAAAACTTTGCTCGGCATAGGCTTTCACCTGATGAAACGACACCAAATTGCCATTGGCGAACAACTCAAAGTCTTCGTTATTTTCCAAGACAATGGAGTCGCCCTGAAATGTGTACGCTGGGTCTGCTCCGAGCTTATCGATTATGTGACAAAGCATATAATGGATAGCTACTTTCCCTTGGTAATTATATCCACTCCAAGAGGGAGTTGCGTCGTGGATCATTCAGGCAGTTCCTTTATTAGAATTTCCCCAGCACTCTGTTTGCTGCACCCTTTCCGAATTATTGGCGGGCCAACCGTTATAAAGCCGGTTCAAGATGCCACGCAGCAATGGATTGCACAATGCTATTACTGGGGGATTGTGACAAACGTCTGACATGACGGCTAAAATAAAAAGTGCCACCGCGCCACTTTATGGAAGCACCGTTGATTCTCACGAAGTCGTCAGAGCGAGGTTCTGGCGATGCCAAAACGACAGCGACTGGCCTACCACGTAAGCGGCGTCGTCCTAGGAGATGGAGGATGGTGGTACATACTTGGAGAGTGTTAAGGCGTGAAGGTAAATGTCAGTATGACGACTCCCTCAGATCGACCAATTGGTAGCTCTATGCTAGCGACCGAGAAAGCCCTTTCGCCTGGTAGAAAGCAGGAAGCAAATATGACCAGCGAATAATTATTGCTGAACCATAATTTCGAATAATCCAATCAGGGGTCTCGGGCGGAGCACCGAAAGACGCAGGTGAAAATTGATGAATGAATTAGAAACCCGTGAACGCCAACGACGTAGAGCTTTGTGGGAGCTGGAGCGTCTGCAACCCGGAGCTGATCAAGCGAAACTGCACCTAGCGATTCTAGATGACATTGAGCGCCGAGATCGTGAGGAGCCGATTGGTGAGGCGTGGGCAATGTCGATTGACGAGTTGCGAGAACATGTCCCAGAAACCGAGATCTTGGGGCGTGACGGACACCATTTTGTTGTCGTGCTTGATGAGCACATACCAGAACCCTGGAAGAATCGATTCGAAGAAGCGAGTACCGGGTCTACCCGTTTGCGACAGGGCTGCTATGCGAGTGATTGGCGCCGCTTTTTGCGGCTGTGGGCACATGAGATGAAGCACCTCGAAGCGCACAGAACGCCAACTTTGGGTATCTCATGAGTACCGCCATCAAGCTCGACAGTGCCCTGGTTGAAAGTGCTCGCATTTATGCTTCAGCCGCGCAACGTTCAATCCCAAAACAGATTGAACATTGGGCCACGATAGGCCGTATTGCGGAGCAGAACCCTGAGCTGCCATACGACTTTATCGTTGGCCTTTTGCAGGCCAGAGCCCAATTGCGGATTCCACGGCCATCCGGCCACCTATTCCATGAACATCCGGCCACTGATTCCACGGTGATCCGGCCACCCGTTCCACGCTCATCCGGCCACCCTTAAAGCAGGCAGCAACGCAGGATTAATTCACTACCATCGACCTCTTTTATCGAAGCAGAGAGGTCGTCGTGGAGCGGTTATCCATGCGTAAGATTCGAGAAGTGCTACGTCTCAAATTCGAGGTCGGCCTATCTGCCCGCCAGGTCGCTGTCAGCTTGCAAGTGGGTCGAGCCAGCGTCGGTGAGTACCTCAATCGCTTTGCTGCCAGCGGCCTGACTTGGCCGTCTGCGCTAACGGACGCCGAGTTGCAACGGCGGCTTTTTCCACCGCCGCCCGCCGTTCCCAGCGATCAGCGTCCGATGCCCGACTGGGCATGGGTTCACGCCGAGTTGCGCCGCTCCGGCGTAACCCTGGCCCTGCTTTGGCAAGAGTATCGACTCGCCCATCCGCAAGGCTTCCAGTACAGCTGGTTCTGCGAGCACTACCGCCTCTGGGCTGCCAAGGTCGACGTGGTCATGCGCCAGGAGCACCGTGCGGGCGAAAAGCTGTTTGTCGATTACGCTGGCCAGACCGTGCCGGTCATTGATCGGCGAACCGGCGAGATCCGCCAGACGCAGATCTTCGTCGCCGTCCTCGGCGCGTCCAGCTACACCTTCGCCGAGGCCACCTGGTCGCAGAAACTGCCCGACTGGCTGGGCTCGCACGTACGCTGCTTCGCCTTTCTCGGCGGTACATCGCAGATCCTGGTACCGGACAATCTGCGCAGCGGCGTCACCAAGGCGCATCGCTACGAGCCGGATATCAACCCCAGTTACCGCGATCTCGCCGAGCATTACGGCGTAGCCGTGCTGCCCGCGCGCTCGCGTAAACCCAAGGACAAAGCCAAGGTTGAAGTCGGCGTACAGGTAGTCGAGCGGTGGATCCTGGCGGTGCTGCGCAACCGCCAGTTCTTCTCCTTGGGCGAACTCAACACAGCCATCGCGCTGCTGCTGGATCGCCTCAATCGGAAGCCCTTCAAGAAGCTGCCCGGCTCACGCCGCTCGGCCTTCGAGACCATCGACCAACCCGCACTGCAACCGCTACCAGAACCTCCGTATGTCTACGCCGAATGGAAAAAGGTGCGGGTGCACATCGACTACCACGTCGAGGTCGACGGCCATTACTACTCGGTGCCGTACCAACTGGTGAAGCACCAACTCGAAGTGCGGCTAACCGCTAAGACCGTCGAGTGCTTCCACACCAACCAGCGGGTGGCCAGCCATCTGCGCTCGCCGCACAAAGGCCGCCACACCACCCAAACCGAGCACATGCCCAAAAGTCACCGCGAACATGCCGAATGGACGCCGCAGCGACTGATCCACTGGGCTGAGCAGACCGGGCCGAACACCGCTGGTGTCATCGCTCATATCCTCGAACGCCGAATCCATCCGCAGCACGGCTTCCGCGCCTGCCTGGGGATCCTGCGCCTGAGCAAACAGCACGGCGAAGAGCGGCTGGAAGCCGCTTGCCAGCGGGCGCTGGCACTGGGCGCGTGCAGCTACAAAAGCTTGGAATCGATCCTGCGCCAAGGGCTGGAACGGCTGCCGCTTGCCCAGCAAAACCTGCCGTTACTGCCCGAAGAACACATCAATCTGCGCGGCCCTGGCTACTACCACTGACCTGAAAAAGGAGCACCAAAATGCTGCCCAACCCGACACTCGACAAGCTACAAACCCTGCGCCTGCACGGCATGATCAAGGCGCTTGGTGAACAACACGCAACGCCTGACATCAACGATCTCAGCTTCGACGAGCGCCTCGGTCTGATGGTCGACCGCGAGCTGACCGAGCGCGAAGACGCACGCCTGACTACTCGCCTCAAGGCCGCACGACTGCGCCATAACGCCTGCCTGGAAGACATCGACTACCGCAGCCCGCGCGGCCTGGACAAATCTCTGATCCTGCAACTGGGTAGCGGCCAGTGGCTGCGCGACGGCCTGAACCTGATCATCAGCGGCCCAACTGGCGTAGGCAAAACCTGGCTCGCCTGCGCGCTGGCTCATAAGGCCTGCCGCGACGGTTACAGCGTGCGTTATCTGCGCTTGCCGCGCTTGATGGAAGAACTAGGCCTGGCCCACGGCGACGGCCGCTTCGCGAAACTGATGGCGGGTTATGCCAAGACCGACTTGCTGATCCTGGACGACTGGGGCTTGGCGCCGTTTACCGCTGCGCAACGGCGCGACATGCTTGAACTGCTGGACGACCGTTACGGCAACCGCTCGACGCTGGTGACCAGCCAAATGCCGGTGGACAAATGGCATGCGCTGATCGGCGATCCAACCTTGGGCGATGCGATCCTCGACCGGCTGGTGCACAACGCTTATCGGATCGAACTGAAGGGCGAATCGATGCGCAGACGCGCAACGAAATTGACGGCGACAGAGACTTCAGACTAACAATGCAAACCTGCGTCGCTGCGCTCCGACTGCCCGGCCGGATGACCGTGGAATAGGTGGCCGGATGTTGGTGGACTGAGTGGCCGGATGGCGTGGAATGCCCAGTGCATGAGCACGAAGCGACGGATCTGGTGCTGACGGCTAGCGTCCTCGTTGGCAACAAACATTTTGCCTTTCAGGGCTCCAACGTAGCCTTTCGCCAATTCGGTGTATCTCGGAGATGACAAGCCCAGATACGTGACCGTCGCACCCATCAGGTCGCAGTAGCACTCGAACAGCTTAAGCGTGACTGATGACCCTCTCACGGACGGCACCCTCCGCTCCATCAGATTGACCACCTCAGGGGTCAGCGCTTGAAAAGGGTAATTGGGTAAAGGCGTGGTATTTTTGATGATTGTCAAAAGATTTCTCGGGCTTGTGCTAGCTATAGCTCATGCAATATCAGGGTTGAAGTGATTTTGACAGCTATGTGCAATCGGTCAAGTACCTGAGCGAAGCCTGGATGCCGATCTGGCACTGGCCTTGAGCCTCAATGGGCGCGAGCTGTTTCGTGACGAGCAGCCACTGAAAATCCTGCTGATGTCGGCGACCCTTGAGGGCGAACGGCTGGCCAGCCTGCTTGATGATGCGCCAGTGCTGCGCAGCGAAGGTCGGATGTACCCGGTGGCGATGCGTTGGGGGCGACCATTTGTGCCCGGCGAGTTCATTGAGCCGCGGGTGGTGCAAACGGTGCTTGAAGCGATCAACGACGACAGCGGCAGCCTGCTGGTTTTCTTGCCGGGTCAGGCCGAGATTCGCAGGGTCAACCAGCAACTGGCTGACGCGCTGGGATCACGCAGTGACATCCTGCTGTGCCCGCTGCACGGCGAGCTGGACCTGGCGGCTCAGCGTGCCGCTATCGAACCGGCTCCCGGCGGGAAGCGCAAAGTGGTGCTGGCGACCAATATCGCCGAAACCAGCCTGACCATCGATGGCGTGCGTGTAGTGATTGATGCCGGGTTGGCACGGGTACCCCGCTTTGATCCGGGCAGCGGCATGACTCGTCTGGATACCCAGCGCATCTCGCGCGCCAGTGCCACTCAACGCGCTGGTCGTGCCGGTCGACTGGAGCCTGGCGTGTGTTATCGCCTGTGGTCCGAAGACCAGCACGCGCAACTGGCCGCGTATGGCAGTGCAGAAATCCTGCAGGCCGATTTGGCCGGGCTGGCACTGCAACTGGCCCGTTGGGGCGTTGCACCGCACGAATTGATCTGGCTTGATGTTCCGCCGCCGGCAAGTTATGCACAGGCTCAGCAGTTGCTGGAGCGCTTGGGGGCCTTGCGTCCTCAGCCCGGGCAGACATGGAAACTGACCGTTCATGGCGAAGCGATGGCCGAGCTCCCGGCCCATCCGCGCATTGCTCACCTGTTATTGCGGGGGCAAAGCCTGGGCCTGGCCGAGATGGCCTGCGATGTGGCGGCGCTGTTGGGTGAGCGCGATATCCTGCGCGGCGGCGGTGCCGACCTGCACAGCCGACTCGCCTTGCTCAGCGGCGAAAATCGCGGCGCACGGGGCGGGCAGGGCGGCGTGCAGCGCGCCAGACAACTGGCTCGGCAATACCGCAGCAACCTGCGTGGCAAGGCGACAGAGCCGGTTCCCGACCCTGATCATCCGCGCTGGCTCGGTGCCTTGCTGGCCCTGGCTTACCCCGACCGCGTGGCCCAGCAACGCAAGCCGGGCGGTGCAGAGTACCGTCTGGCCAATGGCCGGGCAGCCCTGTTCAGCGAAGCCGACAGTTTGATGAAACAGCCGTGGCTGGTGATTGCCGATCTCGGCAGTCGTCAGGGACAGCGTGAAGAGCGTATCTACCTGGCCGCGGAATTCGATCCGGCGTTTCTCGAGGGCGTGTTGAGCGAGCAGGTGAGCATTGTCGATCAACTGGATTGGGACGAGCGCGAAGGCGTCTTGCGTGCCGAGCGCCAGCGCAAGGTCGGCGAACTGGTGTTGAGCCGTGAACCTCTGACCGGGCTGGACGAAGCGGCGCGCACCCAGGCGCTGGTTAATCTGGTTCGACGAAAAGGTCTGGAACTGCTGCCGTGGACGCCGGAGTTGCGCCAGTGGCAGGCGCGGGTGGCGTTGCTGCGTCAGCTCGATCTCGACAAACAGGCCCAGAGCGAATGGCCGGACGTCAGCGATAAGGCGTTGTTGGGCACTCTGGAAGACTGGTTGGCACCGTACCTTGGACGTGTCTCGCGGCTGAGTCATTTTGCCAGCCTCGACCTGTCGAGCATTGTGCATAACCTGCTGAAGTGGCCACTGCCCCAACGACTCGACGAACTGGCGCCCCATCACATCAAAGTGCCGTCCGGCTCCTCGGTGCGGCTGGACTACAGTGAGCACCCGCCGATATTGGCGGTGCGCCTGCAAGAACTGTTCGGCCTGGCCGACACCCCGCGCATCGCCGGGGGCCGGCAAGTCGTCAAACTGCACCTGCTGTCACCTGCACGGCGCCCGGTGCAAGTCACCCAGGACCTGGCCAACTTTTGGCGCAGCACTTACGCCGAAGTGAAAAAGGACCTCAAGGGCCGCTATCCCAAACACTACTGGCCGGATGACCCGCTGGTGGCGGAAGCCACCGCCCGGGCAAAACCCAGGGGCACCTGACCCGGGCATTGGTTAGATGCCCGGGGCCGATGAATCAGCCCAGCACCTGGTTAGCCACCTGGTCGACCGCACTTTTGGTGATGTCGACGATCAGGTCGGCTTCGGCTTCGGTCAGGATCAAGGGAGGGGCAAAGCCGAGGATGTCGCCGTGCGGCATTGCCCGGGCAATCATGCCGCGCTCCAGGCAAGCGGCTGATACTTTCGGCCCGACTTTCCAAGCCGGGTCGAATGCGGTGCGCTGCTCACGATCGGCCATGAACTCGACCGCCGCCAGCATGCCGTCGCCCCGCACTTCACCCACCAGGGGGTGATCCTTGAGGGTTTCGTGCAGTCTGCGGTTCAGGTAGCTGCCGACCGTTTCCGCGTTGGCCGTGAGGTTTTCGCGTTCGAGAATATCGAGGTTGGCCAGCGCCGCTGCGGCGCAGATCGGATGCCCGGAGTAGGTCCAGCCGTGGCCCATGGCGCCTTCCGTTTGAGACGCTTTTTCGATCACGCCCCAGACTTTTTCACCAACGATGACCGCTGACAGCGGCGCATACGCACTGGTCAGGCCTTTGGCTGTGGTGATCAGGTCGGGCCGCATGCCATATCGCTGACTGCCCATCTTCGAGCCCAGTCGGCCGAAGGCACAGACCACTTCATCGGCGATCAGCAATACGTCGTACTTGTTCAGTACCGCTTGAATCGCCGCCCAATAACCGGCAGGCGGAACGATGATGCCGCCGGTGCCCATCAACGGCTCACCGATAAACGCGGCCACGGTGTCAGGCCCTTCGGCCAGGATCATTTTTTCCAGCTCGTCGGCGCAGTGGCGCACGAACGCGGCTTCATCCATACCGGCTGGCGCTTTGCGGTACCAGTGCGGGCAAAGGGTGTGTTTGACGCCTTCCACCGGCAGATCGAAATGCTGATGGAAACTCGCCAGTCCGGTCAGACTGCCGGTCATGATGCCCGAACCGTGATAACCACGATCGCGGGAGATGATTTTCTTCTTTTGCGGGCGTCCCAAGACGTTGTTGTAGTACCGCACCAGCTTGATCTGGGTTTCATTGGCGTCGGAACCGGACAGACCGTAATAGACCTTTTTCATGCCCTCGGGCGCCCAGTCCATGATGCGGCTCGACAGCTCGATGATCGCTTCGCTCGAGTGACCAACATAGGTGTGGTAATAGGCCAGGTCCTTGGCCTGTTTGTAGATGGCGTCGGCGACTTCGGTACGGCCATAGCCGATGTTTACGCAGTACAGCCCGGCAAAGGCATCGATGAATTCCCGGCCCTCGTGGTCGCGGATACGGATGCCCGAGGCGCCCGTGATAATGCGCCCCTTGAGCGCACCGCTGGCATGGTCGTGGGCGTGGGTCGACGGGTGCATGAAGTGCGCACGGTCTTGTTCGAACAGGGTGTCGAGTTCTTGATTCATGGCATGTCTCCTGAGTACGGTCTTAGAACTGGCCTTGGTGGTGCAGGCAAAAGTATTTGGTTTCGACGAAGGCTTCGAAGCCTTCGCTGCCGCCTTCACGGCCAAGGCCCGAGGCTTTCATGCCGCCGAAAGGGATCGGATGGCCGGTGAACTTGACGCCGTTGACCACGACCATGGCGTGGTCAAGGCGGCGAATCAGGGGATAGATCAGGTCCAGGCGGTTGGAGCAGATATAGGCCGCCAGACCATATTCGGTGTCGTTGGCCATCTCCACGGCCTGTTCAAGGGTGTCGAAGGGCATCACCCCGGCAATTGGCGCGAAGTTCTCTTCGCGGTAGATGCGCATCTGCGGGGTGACATCGGCCAGCACCGTCGGCTGGTAGAACAACCCGCCCAGCGCATGGGCCTCACCACCGACCAGGCGTCGTGCTCCGTGTTGCAGGGCATCTTCGACACGCTCGGCGGTGGCGTCGAAAGCGGCCTGATGCATCAGCGGGCCGATGTCGACGTTTTGCTCCTGATGGTCTTTCAGCGCCGGGCCGACCCGCAGCTCGCGAACTGCCGCGGCAAAGCGGCTGAGGAATGCTTGGTAGACCGGTTGCTCGACCATGATCCGGTTAGCCGCGCAGCAATCCTGGCCGGAGGTCTGGAACTTGGCCTCGACCGCGACTTTCACGGCCAATTCCAGGTCGGCATCGGCGCAGACAATAAAGGGCGCATTGCCGCCCAGTTCCAGTGCGACTTTCTTCACGTCTTGAGCCGTGGCCTTCAATACCAACTGACCGACACGGGTAGAGCCGGTGAAACTGACCGAACGCACACGGGTATCCTGGACCAGGGTTTCCATGGCCATTTGTGGTTCACCCAAGACCACGTTGAAAACGCCAGCCGGAAAACCGGCTTCCTCCGCCAGTTGCGCCAGGGCCAAAGCCGAATACGGGGTTTCATGGGCCGGCTTGATCACCACGGTGCAACCGGCAGCCAGTGCCGCGGCGGCTTTACGGGTAATCATCGCCGAGGGGAAATTCCAGGGTGTCAGCAGGGCACAGACACCCACCGGCTCCTTGATTGTCCCTAGGTGTGCGCCGGGAATATGGCTGGGGATAGTTTGCCCATACAGGCGCCGCGCCTCTTCTGCGAACCACGGAATGAAGCTGGCGGCGTAGGCTATTTCGCCACGGGACTCGGCCAGAGGCTTGCCTTGCTCCTGGCTGAGAATGCGTGCCAGATCTTCCTGATGGTCAAGTATCAAGGCTGCCCAGCGGCGCAAAATGGCTCCCCGAGCATCGAGGCTATGTTCGCGCCAGCCTGCAAACGCCCGATGTGCCGCATCCACCGCGGCAACGATCTGAGGCTTGTCGAGCAAGGGAACGTGGCCGATCAAATGCTGGTCGGCAGGGTTGTGCACGGCAATGCTGTGGCCACTGTTGCTGTGGACCCAATGTCCGTCGACGTAGCAAAGTGCCTTGAATAACAGCGGATGTTTGTATGTCATGGCGTTCACTCCAAACCGTGTGCGTGAACCCATGCTAGGGCAGCACGGCCCCAGTGATTTGGCGTTTACCGGGGTGCAGTAAGCGGTTTTTTCTGATTGAGCACTGCTAAACAGAGACTTTTTGCGGTGACCCCATTGTGCTGGCTCATGGCTCCAGAGCCAGTTCGGCAGGCAAGGCGCCGGCGGTCTTGATGGTTTTGGTCACGATGTAGGTGAAATAACGCTCGATGCCGAGATCGTCGAGCAACAACCGGTCGATAAACCGCTGGTAATGATCGATGTCCGGTGCCTGGATCATGGCCATGTAGTCGACGCCACCTCCGGTGGCGTAACAGAAGGCAACTTCTACGGCATCGCTCATGCGTTGCTCGAATCGCCGCATGTCCTGCGCCGTGTGCCGGGCCAGGGTGATTTCCACCAGCACCTGCTGACTCTTGAACACCGTGCCCCAATCGATCTGCGCCCGGTATCCCTTGATCAGTCCCAGGGCTTCCAGTTTGCGAACCCGCTCCCACGCCGGGGTGACCGAGAGGTTGATCGCCTCGGCCAGGTTTGATTTGGTGATGCGTCCGTCTTCGGCAAGAATTCGCAGGATTTTCAGGTCATAACGATCGAGCTTGTGCATGAGCCGATGATCTCCAGAACAATATTGACGCCAGCGGCCGAGGCGTCAGGCCAGCACGTCGGCGATCACTGCAAGGGTGTCGCCGCATCGCACCAGGCCGGGAAAGTGCCGCGCCGCCAGCAAGCCACTGCGGGCGGCGCGATATTCCATCGGGGCGACGCCGCTGCGGGTGGCATCGTAAATACGGGCGATAACCTCGCCCTTGCTCACGCTGTCGCCCAGGTCGCGGCACATCTCCAGCAAACCCTCATGCTCGCTGGTGATGAAGCAGCTGGCATCGGGCATGTCGAGCATGATCGACTCGCGGGTGTGGACTTCACCTTCAAGAATCCCGGCATGCACCAGCAGGTTGTGCACACCGCGCTCGGCAATTGCCACACTGCGTGCGCTGGATGAGCCGCCACCGCCCAGTTCGGTGGTGACGAAGACCTTGCCCTGTTGTTCGGCGGCGGTGTCGTACATCGCCCCGGCATCCAGTTCCAGCATGCGCATGCTGTAAGGCGCATTGAATGCGCGCATTCCGGCTTCGCATCGCGCCTGCTGGCCCTTGTCCGGCAGCACGTGACAGGCGCAGAACGGCAGGAAATCCAGCGTGCGTCCCCCGGAGTGGATATCCAGCACGATATCGGCCAACGGCAAGAGCGTTCGGCAGAAATAGTCGGCGATCTTCTCGGTCACCGTGCCATCCGGTTTTCCGGGAAAGCTGCGGTTGAGGTTGCCTTTATCGATCGGCGAGGTCCGCTGCCCGGCATGGAAGGCCGGAGTGTTCATGAACGGGACGATGATCACCCGCCCGGTCACTTCGGCAGCCGTCAGGCGCTGTGCCAGTTTGCTCAGTGCTACCGGCCCCTCATATTCGTCTCCATGGTTTGCGCCGGTAAGCAGCGCGGTCGGTCCATGCCCACGCTGAATCACGCTGATCGGAATCATCACCGCGCCCCAGGCCGAATCATCCCGGGAATACGGCAGTTTGAGAAAACCGTGCTGTACGCCTTCGCGGTCAAAGTCCACTGAGGCGCTGATTGGGTTGTCAGGCATGTCGCTCATGGTTCAATCCTTAACGAACAGTTGGCGTGGCACATTGCACAGCGTTTCGACACCGGTTTCGGTGATCAGAATGCTTTCGGTGATTTCCAGTCCCCAGTCGTCCATCCACAGGCCAGGCATGAAGTGGAAGGTCATGCCCGGGCGCAACACGCTGGTGTCGCCGGGACGCAGGCTCATGGTGCGCTCGCCCCAATCCGGCGGATAACTGATCCCGATCGGATAGCCGCAGCGGCTGTCTTTGTGAATGCCGAATTTCTCCAGCACCTTGAAAAACGCTGCGGCAATGTCGCCGGTGGTGTTGCCCGGTCTGGCCGCGTCGAGCCCGGCCGCGATGCCTTCGACCACGGCTTTTTCGCCGTCGAGAAAATGCTGCGGTGGCTTGCCCAGGTAGATCGTGCGGGACAACGGACAGTGATAGCGCTTGTAGCAACCGGCGATTTCGAAGAACGTACCTGCGCCTTTTTCGAACGGTGAATCGTCCCAGGTCAGGTGCGGTGCACTGGCGTCGGCGCCAGTGGGCAAGAGCGGCACGATCGCCGGATAATCTCCCCCGTGGCCATCGGCCCCGAGGATGCCGCTACTGTAGATCTCGGCCACCAGTTCGTTTTTGCGCATGCCCGGCTCAATCCGCTCAAGGATTCGCCCGTGCATGTTCTCGACGATGCGCGCGGCGATGCGCATATAAGCAATTTCCTGCGGTGACTTGATCGCTCTCTGCCAGTTCACCAGTCCGACAGCGTCGACCAGCGTAGCCTGCGGCAGGTGTGTCTTCAGCGACAAATAGGCGGCGGCGCTGAAGTAATAGTTATCCATTTCCACGCCGATGGTCAGCGTGTCCCAGCCGCGTGCACTAATGACTTCCCGCGACAGGTAGTCCATCGGGTGCCGTTCCCGGGACTGCACATAGATATCCGGGTAGCCGACGATGTTCTCGTGTTGCATGAACACTGTACGTTTGGCACCGTTGGCGTCCTGCCCGCGACCGAACCAGACAGGCTCGCCATCGAGCGCCAGTAGCACGCACTGATGCACATAAAACGACCAGCCGTCGTAGCCGGTCAGCCAGGCCATGTTCGACGGGTCGGTGACCAGCAACAACTCGATGCCCTGTACTTGCATGGCCGCTCTAACCTTGGCCAGACGCTGGGCGTACTCTTCCCGGGTGAAAGGAAGATTGACGACTATCTGAGACATGCACATGCCCTCTGATGAATGACGCGCGAATGAAAAAGCGGGAGTACCTGCGGCTTAGCTGCCGAATTGAAAACCCTTTCCGGCCGAACGCGCCCGCTCGAACGCCAGATTGGCCATGGCCGTGTCCTGGGCGCCGGTACCGGTCAGGTCGCATAAGGTGATCTGGACTTCGCTCGTCCGGCCGGAGCGCTGGCCAGCCAGCACCTGACCCAGTTCCGCGAACCCCGACTCGTCGGCAATGACTCCGGCCGCGAGGGCGTGATGCAACTCGCCGAGGATGCGGGTCTGGCTCAGACGGTCGGCGACGTAGCGGTCAACCATGGCCAGGGCCTGGGGCGAAATTTCGTTTTTGTGCTCGGCATCCGAGCCCATGGCAGTGATGTGCAGGCCGGGATGCAGATGGCGCACCTCAATCAAGGGTTCACGGCTCGGCGTGCAAGTAATCGCAATGTCCACGCCGGTCATGGCATCGTCGATGCTCGCGCAAGGTGTGACGGTCAGACCGCTGTCGCGTGCCAGTTCAGCGCTGAAGGTTGCCACCCTGGCGCTGTCCCGCGCCCAGACCCGCACGGTTTCAATCGGCCGCACCAGACGCAGGGCCTGAAGTTGCAAGGCCGCCTGTTCGCCGGCACCGATCAGCGCGACGCTGCGACTTCCGGCCCGCGACAGACAGCGGGCTGCGACTGCGCCAGCCGCCGCTGTGCGTACGGCTGTCAGGTAACCGTTGTCCAGCAGCAACGCATCCAGCAGACCTGTGCGCGCCGACAACAGCATCATCATGCCGTTGAGGCTGGGCAGCCCGAGTCCTGGGTTGTCGAAAAACCCCGGACTGACCTTGATCGCGAACCGATCCAGCCCCTGTAAATACGCAGTCTTCACGTCCACTTCGCCATTATGCTCGGGGATGTCCAGACGCAGGATTGGTGGCATTGCCACAGCGGCCGTGGCCAGCAGCACAAACGCCTGTTCGATGGCTTCGATGCTGGCCAGGTCCAGTGCCACACACCCGCGCAGATCTGCTTCGCTCAGTAAGGTAATTCCCGTCATCGTCGTGCTGCTCCAGTCAGTCGGTTATTGTTTTGAGTTACGCATCCGAGCCAGCGAGCACGCGCAAGTGCTGCTCGATATCGACGTTGCGCCCGCTGACCACCACCACGATCGGCCCTCGGGGTTCGATCAGTCCGTCAAGCAGCGCGGCAATGCCGACCGCTGCTGCGCCTTCTACCACCAGACGTTCCTCGCGATAAGCATGTCGAATGGCGTTGGCAATGGAGGCTTCGCTGAGCAAATGCAGGTGGTCGCACAGGTCGCGGGTCATGTTGAAGGTGTAGCGATTCTCCAGGCCGATTCCGCCGCCCAACGAGTCGGCCAGGGTCGGCAGCTCTTCGACTTCCACAGGATGTCCGGCCGCGAGGCTGGCGTGCATGGCGGCGCCACGTTGCATGCTGATGCCATGAGTCACGATGTGCGGGTTGGCACTCTTGAGGGGCAGCGCCACACCGGCAAACAGACCGCCACCGGATAGCGGCACGAGGACTTGAGCCAGGTCAGGTTGCTGTTCGAGGATTTCCAGTCCGAGGGTGCCTTGGCCAGCGATGATTGCCGGATGATCGAAAGGTGGCAGCAGGGTGGCTCCCTGCTCGATTGCGATCTGCTCGGCCTGGCGTTGTGCATCGTCCTGGGATTGACCGACGATGCACACCTCTGCGCCCAGCTCACGAATCGCCTGAACCTTGTTGGCCGGTACCAGATGCGAGAGGCAGATGGTGACCCGCACGCCTTGTTGTGACGCGGCATACGCCAGGGCGCGACCATGATTGCCGGTCGACGCAGCCACGACACCGCGGACCTTTTGTTCGGCGCTGAGTTGTGCCACGGCATGGCTCGCGCCGCGCAACTTGAAGCTGCCAGTGATTTGCTGGGATTCGAGTTTGAGGTACACCGCCACGCCCAGCCGTTGCGACAGGCTGGCCGAATACTCCATCGGCGTGCGCCGAACCAGCGATTCGATCCGCTGGCGTGCGAGGTAAATATCGTTAAGTTGCAGCGCTGACATGACCACATACCGATCCGAGGGCTTGGGCGCAGTCTAAGAGGGCGGGATTGTCGCGATGAATGTACTAGGGCAATTTAGGTGACAAACTTATCAGGGCTTTTATTCCCGTCAGAAGTCATGAATCTGGGGGTACTGTCCGAACAGTTCACGCATGCCAATCAATGCATTACGCATTTCGTCATCGCTGCATTCGGCCCCGACGCACAGCCGGACCGCCCGCGGTCGAGGTGTTCCTCGCACCGTAAACGGGTCGGGGGAGGTGACCGCGATGTGTTTGTGACGCAGCGCGCGCACCAGGCTGTCGAGCTCCCAATGGGCTGGAATCCCGACCCAGGTATTCAGCGCGTGGGGGTGCTGCCCGAGCACGTATTCATCCAGGTACTCGCTGACCATCGATTGGCGCCCGGCCAGCAACTTGCGTTGCAGGCGTATCAAGGTGTCGGCGGAGCCATCACGAATCCAGCGGGCAGCAATTTCGGACACCATCGGTGTGGCCATCCAGCTGTTGACCCGCAGAATACTTTCGGTGCGCAGCGCCAGGCGCTTGGGCACTACCAGATAGCCGATGCGCAATCCGGTCAACACCGATTTGGTCATGCTGGTGCAATAGAACGACAGCTCCGGCAGGTAGTGGCTAATGGGCGGTGGACGCTGCTCATCCAGCAGCGGACCGTACACATCGTCTTCAATAATGTGCACGCCGAAGCGTCGGGCAATCTGCGCGATTTCACGTCGACGGCTGTCGGGCATCAGGCTGGTGGTCGGGTTATTCAGGTTGGGCGTGCAAACCAGCGCGGTGATCCGCTCATTGCTGCACATGTCTTCGAAGTGCTCGGGGTCGATGCCGTGGCGGTCCATTTCCAGCCCCTTGAGGGTAAACCCCAGGACCTGGGAGTTACCGATCACACCGTGGTCGGTAAGCCCTTCACAGAGCACCACATCATCGGGGCCCGCCAGTGAAGCCAGCGCGAGGAAAACTCCGTGGGCCGCGCCGTTGGTGATCAAGATGTCGTCGCGATCGACCCGCAACCCCAGGCGGCCGATCCAGTGGGCCGCAGCTTCACGGTGCGCCTCGAAACCGGCAATGGGACGGAAAGCATGGATCCAGGGTTGGTCTTCCTCGGTGCTGAGTTGCCGGCAGGTCTCGCGCCAAATGTGGTCGTGCTCACGGGTATGCATGATCCGCGTGATGGAAAAATCCACCAGCGCCCGCTCGGGGCTGTCGAGGATATAGGTGGCGACCCGGTCGCTCATGCGCCGTGACACAAAGCTGCCGCGTCCCACTTCGCAGCGCACCAGCCCTTGACGCTCGAGCTCTTTGTAGGCGTTGGTGACGGTTTGCACGCTGATGCCGATGGCATCGGCGACGTGCCGCTGTGGCGGCAGGCGCTGGTCATTGGCCAGCACGCCTTGCTCGATGTCAGCAGTGATCGCCTGTACCAGAATCTTGTATTTGGACTCGCCGCTGCGAGCGACCTCCAATGCTGCTTTCCACTTGTCCATCACCGCTAAAACCCGCGTGTTTACTAGTGGCGACAGCATCCCGCGAGAATCCATGCAATGCAATTGTCCTAGTGCAATGCAATGTTGCGCAGGGCTTTTGTATGCTCGGTTCAAGGTCGATGTCCAGGCTGCTTGTCAGCCACTCTAAAAAAAACAATCGACCTGTACTGGAGCTGTGTCCCGATCCTCGGTTTTGAGTGGGTCAGCGCTTGTACGTTTTGCTCTTGTCACACTGCCTCCTACCACAGAGCCGTCTACGACGGGTCCACAAGAAACAGGAGATTTTACCGATGAGCAATTTCACTCCCAGCACTCCCTGTGCTTTGCGTCGACTGTTTGTGGCTTGCGCGATGTTCGGTCTGGCAGCCGGCGCCCAAGCGGCAACCACTCTGGAAAACGTCAAACAAAACAGCAATATCCGGATTGGTTATGCCAATGAAACGCCGTTCGCCTTTACTGAAACCGACGGTACGGTCACTGGCGAGTCGCCGGAAATCGCCAAAATAATTTTTGCGAAAATGGGCATCAAGCAGGTCGACGGTGTACTGACCGAGTGGGGTTCATTGATCCCTGGCATGCGTGCGGGACGTTTCGACGTGATCGCCGCGGGCATGTACATCACGCCCGCTCGCTGCAAGCAGGTGCTGTTCTCCGACCCGCATTATCAGTTGCCGGATGCGCTGCTTACGGCTAAAGGCAATCCGAAAAACCTGCACAGCTATGAAGACATCGCGAAAAATCCCGATGTGAAACTGGCGATCATGGCCGGCACGGTAAACCTGGCATACGCACGGGATTCGGGGGTGAAGGATTCGCAAATTCTTCAGGTTCCGGACACTACGGCCCAGTTGCAAGCTGTGCGCGCCGGTCGTGCCGATGCGGCAGTGGGCACCCAACTGACCATGAAAGGCCTGGCCGCCAAAGGCGGCGAAAAAGTCGAAGCGGTCACTGAGTTCAAGGATGACCCGTCGCACATCGGCTATGGAGCCCTGGCCTTCCGTCCGGAAGACAAGGATCTGCGTGATGCGGTCAACGCCGAACTGCACAAGTGGCTGGGCTCCGAAGAGCACCTCAAGGCTGTCGCCCCTTTCGGGTTCGATAAATCCAACGTGACAAGCAAAACGGCTGCCGAGCTTTGCGCTCAATAGTCGATACAGGCATGGCGCCCGGGTGCGATGCCTATTCCCTGCTTAATCCGGATGGCCAGGTTGAATCATGGGTGAATTACTTCCGCTATTGATACAAGGCGCCTGGGTAACGCTCCAGGTGACATTCTTCGGCTCGATACTGGCGATTGCCGCCGCCATTCTTGCAGCACTCGGGCGCATGTCGCCATGGCGGTCCTTGCGCTGGTTTTCCATCGCCTACATTGAGGTGTTTCGTGGCACATCGTTGCTGGTGCAATTGTTCTGGCTGTTTTTCGTGTTGCCACTGCCACCGTTCAATATTCAGATGAGTCCTTACAGCGTGGCCATCGTCGGCCTAGGCCTGCACATTGGTGCTTATGGCGCGGAGGTCATGCGCGGTGCGATCAGCTCTGTGCCCAAGGGGCAATATGAGGCCTCTACGGCTCTGAATTTGAGCGGTTATAAACGCTTTCGGCGAATCATCTTGCCCCAGGCGTTATTGGCGGCGATCCCGCCAGGCACCAACCTGCTGATCGAACTGCTGAAAAATACCTCGCTGGTGTCACTGATCACGTTGTCCGATCTGAGCTTTCGTGCTCGCCAACTGGATCAGGCCACGTTCCAGACCCTGGAGATTTTCAGCCTGGCGTTGGTGATTTACTTCGTCCTGGCGCAGGTAATCAACCTTGGAATGCGGCGTATTGAGCGCCATCTGGCTCGCGGGCGGATGCGTGGAGGTCTGTCATGACATTGTTTGACTGGAGCTATGCCTGGCAAATTCTCCCCGATATGTTGCGCGCCTCGCTCAATACCGTCGGAATTACCCTGATCGGCTTTCTGATTGCCATTGTGCTGGGGCTGTTCCTGGCCATTGGCCGCCGCAGCCGGCAAGTCTGGATAGCGTGGCCGGCTACCGCAGTGATCGAGTTCATTCGCAGTACACCACTGCTGATCCAGGTGTATTTCCTCTACTACGTGCTGCCCAACTACGGCGTTAGCCTGAGCGCCATGCAAGTCGGCATCCTCGGCATTGGCCTGCATTACGCCTGCTACATCGCCGAAGTCTATCGCAGCGGTCTCGACGCCGTACCCCGGGCTCAATGGGAGGCGGTCACAGCGCTGAACATCGCCCCGTACAGCGCTTACCGCAACATCATCTTGCCTCAGGCCCTGAGGCCGATTCTGCCGCCGCTGGGCAACTATCTGGTGGCGATGCTCAAGGACACGCCGGTGCTGTCGGCGATTACCGTGGTTGAAATCATGCAACAGGCCAAGAACATCGGTTCCGAGAACTTCCGTTACCTGGAGCCGATCACCATGGTCGGTCTGTTTTTCCTCGCCCTGAGCATCGCTTTGGCTTATCTGGTACGGCGCTTTGAAATGCGCCTGGAGTTACGCTAATGACTTCTCCTCTCGCGACACCCAGCGACCTTTCCCGGCGCAGAAACCCGATCCCGCTGCATCCGCAGGAGGCTACGGCCATGCAGGAAACCCAAGCGCTAAAGCCGATCGTCAGTTTTCAGGACGTCACCAAGAGCTACGGTAACTTCACGGTGCTCGATCACTTGAACCTGAACGTCACGCCTGGTGAAAAAGTGGCAATTATCGGCCCCAGCGGCTCGGGGAAATCCACGCTGTTGCGGGTTCTGATGACGCTCGAAGGTATTGATGATGGGGTGATCCGTATCGAGGATGACTTGCTGACCCATATGCCCAACCGCAACGGCGTGCTGGTGCCAGCCAATGACCGGCATATCCGCCGGGTGCGGGGCAAGATCGGCATGGTGTTCCAGAGTTTCAACCTGTTCCCGCACATGACGGCGTTGCAAAACGTCATTGAAGCGCCGGTGCAAGTCCTTGGCATGAAACCCGCTGAAGCTCGCGAACGGGCGGCGGACTTGCTGGAACTGGTGGGGCTGGGCAGCAAGCTTGGGCATTACCCGTCGCAGCTGTCCGGTGGTCAGCAACAACGGGTGGCGATCGCCCGGGCCCTTGCCATGAGGCCTAAGGTCATGCTGTTCGACGAAGTGACCTCGGCACTCGACCCGGAGCTGTGCGGCGAAGTGCTCAACGTGATCCGCAAGCTAGGTGCCGAGCACAACCTGACGATGCTGATGGTGACACACCAGATGGGTTTCGCCCGGGAGTTCGCCGATCGCGTGTGTTTCTTTTACAAGGGGCAGATTCACGAGCAGGGCACGCCCGCGCAAATCTTTGAACACCCGCAGCAGGAAAGAACCTGTGCGTTTCTCAGTGCAGTGAAAGAAGCTAACTAGGAGTCAGGTGCGAAGGGGCATGCGCCATTGGCGCTTGCATTCACGGCCCGGGATAAAGGGACGGTTCAATCCACGGGCAGCAGCAAGCGCCCCACCACCGGCAGATGGTCAGAGATGGTCTGGGTGTCTTTCTGGCGCACATACCCTTCAATGCGTTTGAGCTTTGGGCTGTAGAACAGGTAGTCGAGGGTACGGTCAGGGGCTTCGACCCGTGGGTCGTTGGGGAAGTGGGTCAGCCACAGCTCTCGGTTTATGCCGGTGGCTTCGGGATTGCTGGGGATCATCGGGTACTTCTCCCACAGCTGGTGCAGCTCGCTGTCAGAGGAGTAGCCCAGGCGCTGCTCGGGTGGCAGGCGCAGGAACTGGCCGATGGGCAGTAGATTGAAGTCCCCGCCTATCAACCAGGGTGTACCTTGACTCTCAAGTTTGTCGGTCAGTGCCGCGACGGCCCGCATCTGCTTGCGCAGGTTGCTGTTGCTTTGCGTCGGTGCATCCAGCTGGGTGTTGATGGCAATCAATTGCCCGCCGTCGTTGAGCGGCAGGTAACTGACCAGCAAGGCGGGTTTTGGCTGGAATTGGCGGCTGATGAGGTTGGCTTCGGCCACGGGTAACTGTAAACGCTCGGCATGTTCGATCTGATAGCGGGCGAGGGTGACCAGCTTGCGGCCGACGCTGCCAAAAATATGCCTGTCGGGGACAAAGTCGGCCTTCCAGGTAAAGGTTTGCGTGCTGCAGGGGTAAAGATCCACCAGGCGCTCTTGCAGCAAGGCCAGTTGATCCTGGTAGCCACTGGCCTTGGCGTTCTCGTCGAGTTCCTGCAGCAGCACCAGATCGGGTTGTTCATCGCGAATCACCCGGGCCACCTCGTCGAGGCTGAAGGCCATGTCTTCGCGGTTCGGCCGGGTGTCGGGGCCGCTGCCGTCAGCCAGGTCGTACCAGAACACATAGCGCTTGCCCGCCAGGTACTGAACGTTCCAGGTCATGACCTTGAGCGCCTGGCCGGGTGTCAGCACGGGCGCTGTGGCCGGGCAGTTCAGCGACAGCACTTCTTTGGCCTCGGGTCGCCATGTCACGCTGTAAATCAGGCCTGCCAGCAGTCCTGAAATCAGCAGCAAACCAAATACGGTGAGGCGCAGGAAACGTGGCATGGGCTCGGCTTATGACGTTGCAAGAAGTGAACGAGCATACCGGACAGCAGGGGGTAGCCCAAGGTTCTATCGGCTGGGCGCAATTGTCATTTCATGTCAGACGAGTCGCTGATCAGCATAAACAACCGGAACAGGACGACGGATACAAACAACTGCAAGAAGCTGCTGACGCTTTCGAGGCCCACGCCAAGCAACGGATTTTCATCCTTGTTCAGCAGCGAGAGGCTCAACTCCTTGAGGATCATCAGTGGACCGAGCACGGCCAGCAGGCAGATGAAAATTCTTAAGAAATGGCCCTTGCTCATGGAAAAACTCGACTTCATGGCGGCCAGAGGCGCTTCACCACGCAGCACCAAGCGGTATTCAGAGAACGCCAGCATGACGGTGAGGAAAATGCCGGGGACAAAAAACAACGACAGCCCGAGCACGATCGCCAGGGTGCTGATGGCGGAAAGCAGGGCAAACCGGGGCCACATCGTCAGCGCCAGTGCCAGCAGCTCACGGTTGCGGGGGCTTTCGCCTCGACTGCGGGCGTCGAGGAACAGAATCAGAGCACCGGTATACAGCGGGTACACCAGCAAACCGACCAGCAAACCATAGCCGGGGGATGGATTTGGCCCCACGGCGTTTTCGACGATGTGTTGCAGCACGGCTTCAAGAATGACCAGCGGCAGGCACAGCGTCGCGATCTGAACCAGATTGCGCTGGAAGAAGTAGAGGGAGTCGCGAATAACAGTCAACGGATTCATTGTCGGGCATCAGCAGTCAAAAGCGGTGCGTCACTTTAACCGATGAAGGGCAAAGGTGAGCACATCTAAACGCGGCGCTGGGGGCACTCGGCGGTTTATCCGCGCAAACCGTCGGCAGGCTGGCATACTGCGCCCTTGTTTTTCAGTCGTGTGCCCGCTTGCCGGGCACCATGAGGTTTACCGGTGAAAAGAATTGCGGTCTTCGCGGATGTGCAGAACCTCTACTACACGGTCCGCCAGGCCTATGGCTGCCATTTCAATTACGCCGCGTTATGGGCTGATATCAGTCAGCGCGGAGAAATCGTCGAAGCGTATGCCTACGCGATTGACCGGGGTGACAGCAAACAGCAGCAATTCCAGCAGATCCTGCGCAACCTCGGCTTCACGGTAAAACTCAAACCCTACATCCAGCGCAGCGACGGCTCGGCCAAGGGCGACTGGGATGTGGGCATCACCATCGACATCATGGATTCGGCCGCCGATGTCGACGAAGTGGTATTGGCCTCGGGTGATGGCGATTTTGACCTGCTGCTCGAGCGCATTGCCAGCAAACACGGCGTTGAAACCGTGGCCTACGGCGTACCGGGCCTTACCGCTAACTCGCTGATCCGTGCCGCTGGCCGCTACGTGCCGATTGAAGGCAGTTTGCTACTTAAGTAATACCCACTTTTTACAGGATTGATCAGGTTTGGAACGCATCGCGGTAATTGACTTTGAAACCACCGGCATCTCCCCGAGCAGCAGTTGTCGGGCGACAGAAATTGCAGTGGTGATTCTCGAACAGGGACGCATTGTCGAGCGCTACCAAAGCCTGATGAACGCGGGGGTGCGGGTACCGGGTTTTATCGAGCAACTGACTGGTATCAGTAACGCCATGCTGCGCAGCGCGCCATCTGCCGAGCAGGTGATGAACGAGGTCAATGAGTTCGTGGGCATCACCCCGTTGCTGGCGCATAACGCGGCCTTCGACCAAAAGTTCTGGGACTTTGAAATGGGGCGCATCAAGCGCACCCGATTGCAGAATTTTGCCTGTTCGCTGTTGCTGGCCCGGCGCTTGATGCCGGGGGCACCGAATCACAAGCTGGGTACCCTGACCACATTCGCTGACTTGCCCCACACCGGCCAGGCTCACCGGGCGATGGCCGATGCCGAAATGGCCGCCAACCTAACGGCACATCTGGCTCAGCAACTGCGCCAAAAACACGGTCTGCGGGAGTTGAACCACGATCTGCTGTGCAGCCTGCAGAAAGTCCCGGCAGCCAAAATCAACGAACACCTCAAGCGTTATCGCGGGTTTTGAACCTGCCGCCGCTGCCGAGGCACAAGGCTGCGGCGACCACGTTTTTTGATCGGTAAAAGTGTACGGTCGCTTTTGCAGCATTCTGTTACTTATTCTTTTCGTCATGCTTGTCTAGACTGCTTCATCCCTTGCCTCTGCCTTTGAGCTGACTCATGCCTGCCGTACGTCGTTTTCCGCTTCAATTGATCGGTGCTTTTTTTGCGTTGTATGTGATTTGGGGCTCAACCTACCTGGTGATCCGCATCGGCATTGAATCCTGGCCACCCTTGATGATGGCGGGCGTGCGCTTCCTTGTGGCCGGGAGTCTGATGTACGGTTTTATGCGCTGGCGCGGGTCGCCTGCACCGACCCTGGTGCAGTGGCGTTCGGCAGCGATGATCGGTTTTTTGCTGCTGGCGTGCGGTAACGGTGGTGTGACGCTGGCCGAGCACTCGGGGGTTGCCTCGGGCGTCGCCGCGTTGGCGGTGGCAACCGTGCCGCTGTTCACCTTGTTATTCGGCTTTTTTTGGGGCGCGCGTAATACCCGTCTGGAGTGGGCCGGGATTGTGCTCGGACTGATCGGCATCGGTATGCTCAACCTCGGCTCCAACCTGCAAGCCAGCCCGATGGGGGCTGCCATGATCCTGTTTGCCGCAGCGGCCTGGGCCTTTGGCTCGGTGTGGAGTCGCCACTTGCCGCTGCCCGCCGGGCCCATGGCCAGCGCCGCCGAAATGCTCGTGGCCGGTGCTGTGCTCTTGATCGGCAGCCTGCTGAGCGGAGAACGCATGACTGAAATGCCGACCGCCGCAGGGTGGGGGGCGCTGTTGTACCTGGTGTTCTTCGGCTCGATCATTGCTTTCAGCGCCTACATGTATTTGCTGAAAAACGTGCGCCCGGCGGCGGCGACCAGTTATGCCTACGTCAACCCGGCCGTAGCGGTGATGCTCGGCATTGCATTTGCCGGTGAGACTATCGGCGTTGAAGAGTGCCTGGCGATGGCGGTGATCATCAGCGCGGTGGTGTTGATCGGCTTGCCGCAGTGGCGCAAGCAGAAACCCGCCTGAATTAGGGTAAACTGCGCGCCATTGCAACTTATGCACCCCTGCGCTGACCTTTTTCGACGGTATCCCCATGACATTCGCCACCCTTGGCCTGATCGAACCTTTGCTGCGCGCCCTTGAGACGCTCGGCTACAAGACCCCAACCCCGGTTCAGGCCCAAGCGATTCCCGCAGTGCTGGCCGGCCGTGACCTGATGGCCGCAGCCCAGACCGGCACCGGCAAAACGGGCGGCTTCGCGCTGCCGCTGTTGCAGTCGCTGACCATGGAAGGCCCTAAAGTCGCCAGCAACTCAGTGCGCGCGCTGGTGCTGGTGCCGACCCGTGAGCTGGCCGAGCAGGTTCACGAAAGCATTCGTCAATACGCCGAGCACCTGCCGTTGAGCACTTACGCGGTATACGGCGGCGTCAGCATCAACCCGCAAATGATGAAAATGCGCAAAGGTGTTGATGTGCTGGTGGCCACGCCGGGCCGTTTGCTGGACCTGTATCGCCAAAAGGCCATCAAGTTCAACCAGCTGCGAACCCTGATTCTTGACGAAGCCGATCGCATGCTCGATCTGGGCTTCTCTGAAGAGCTGCGTGATATCTACCGCGCCTTGCCAAAAAAGCGCCAGACCCTGCTGTTTTCGGCGACTTTTTCCGATGCGATCCGTTTGTTGGCCGAGCAGATGCTCGACAACCCCCTGAGCATTGAAGTCAGCCCGCGCAACGTGGCCGCGAGCAGCGTCAAGCAATGGGTCATCCCTGTGGATAAAAAGCGCAAGCCGGAGTTGTTCCTGCATTTGCTGCGCACCCAGCACTGGAAGCAGGTCCTGGTGTTCGCCAAGACCCGCAATGGTGTAGATGATCTGGTGGGCAAGTTGCAGGCTTTGGGCATCAATGCCGACGGCATCCACGGTGACAAGCCGCAGGCCACTCGCCAGCGGGCGCTGGATCGCTTCAAGGCCAGCGAAGTGCAGATCCTGGTTGCCACCGATGTGGCGGCCCGTGGCCTGGACATCGAAGACCTGCCATTGGTGGTCAATTTCGACCTGCCGATCGTGGCGGAAGATTACATCCACCGCATTGGCCGCACGGGGCGTGCTGGCCAGAAGGGCGAAGCGATCTCGCTGGTGTGCGCCGATGAAGTGAACATGCTGTCGGCCATTGAAATGCTCACCCGCCAGACCCTGGCGCGGCATGAAGAGCAGGACTTCGAGCCGGAGCACCGCGTCCCGGAGACCGACGCTTCAGGTCAGGTGGTCAAAAAACCGAAGAAGCCGAAAAAGCCGAAAACCTCTGGCGGTGGTGGCAAGCGCAACCTGGGCAAGTGGGTCGACAGCGGCGAAGCAGCACCGGCTGAACCTTCGGTCAAACCGGTGCGTAAAGTGCCTGTGTTCAACACCGGTCCGCGCAAGCGCAAGCCGTAAGCCAGCTCAAAACCCCCACCCCTGCGGCGCGTCCACTGGCAAAACAGCCTGTGAGCAAGTAGCCGCCAGTGGGGGCTTCCCAGTCGAGCATTTCGCCGGCGCAGAACACCCCCGGCAATTGCTTGAGCATCAGCTGTTCATCCAGCGCTTCAAAGCGCACTCCACCAGCCGTGCTGATGGCTTCGTCCAATGGGCGGGCCTTGAGCAACTTCAGTGGCAGGGCTTTGATGGCCTTGGCCAGAAGCTCGGGGTCGTTGAAGCTGGAGGCGGGGCACAGCTCGCGTAGCAACGCCGCTTTTACGCCATCCAGCCCCAGTTGGCTGTGCAAATGCTTGCTCATCGAACGTGAGCCGCGGGGTTTGGCGAGGGCCGCCCGGATTTTATCCACAGCCTTGCCCGGCAACAGATCGATCAGGATCGTTGCCGTCCCCTGTTGGTTGATCGCCTCACGAATGGGCGCTGACCAGGCGTAAATCAAACTGCCTTCAATCCCGCTGGCGGTGATGACACATTCGCCCAGGCGTGGCGTGCTGTGTTCCAGCGCAAGGGCGATGTTCTTCAGCGGTGCTCCTGCGAACTTGTTGCGCAGCAGCTCGCTCCAGCCTTCGACATCGAATCCGCAGTTACTGGCCTGCAATGGGGCGAGTTCCACGCCACGTTCAGCCAGCAGCGGCATCCAGGCCCCGTCCGAACCCAGGCGCGCCCAACTGCCACCGCCCAGCGCAAGCAGTACCGCATCCGGCTTGAGTTGTTTTTCGCCTTCCGGGCTGTCGATGCGCAACGCACCATCGGCTTGCCAGCCCAGCCAGCGATGGCGGGTGTGGATAACTACACCGGACTCGCGTAAACGCTTGAGCCAGGCGCGTAGCAACGGGGCCGCTTTCATGTCTGTGGGAAACACCCGGCCTGAGCTGCCGATAAAAGTCTCGATGCCCAGGTTGTGAATCCACTGGCACAGGGCATCTGCATCGAATGCCCGAAGCAACGGGGCCATCTGCGGCGCTCGCTCTGCATAGCGCGACAAAAAGGCCGGGTAGGGTTCGGAGTGGGTGATGTTCATGCCGCCAACCCCGGCCAGCAAGAACTTGCGCCCCACGGAAGGCATGCCGTCATACACATCGACCTGCACGCCTGCCTGGCTCAACACCTCAGCGGCCATCAGGCCAGCCGGGCCACCACCGATAATGGCGACGCGATAGGAAAGGAGGGGAGTGGGCTCAGTCATGACAGGCTACAAATCGGCGAAATAGGCCGTGCATTCTACCTGACGGAAAGCTCTGGCAACGTGTTCGTATCCCGGTAGCCGCTGCCGAGGGCTGCGTCCGATTGCGAAGCGATCGTAAATGCGCAGGCCACGCCGGCCGGGAGCTCCCATTGTCTGATGTTGCGACGGCCTCGTCGTCGGACGCAGCCTGCGGCAGCGGCTACAGTCGATCTGTTATAGCTGTACGAAAAACATACAGCGTTCTGTAGCGCTTAGACTACGTGGCCTACAGGGGCTTTCACTCAGGTTATCCACAGGCAGTTCCACAGGCATTGTGGGTAAAAAAGTTAATAACAGCCGGAGGATGCCCAGACCTTTTGTGCGCTGTGATGCAAGATTCCATGACGCTGTGCCAGCGCCTTGCGATCTTTGCTGTATCCGCCGCCGATGACGCCGACCACCGGTATATCGCGGCCCAGGCAATGACGCATGACGTTTTCGTCGCGGGCGGCCACACCGGCATCGGTCAGTTTCAAATAGCCGAGGGCATCGTCTTTATGCACATCGACACCGGCGTCGTACAGCACCAGATCCGGTTGATACAGCGGCAGCAGGTAATTCAGCGCCTCGTCGACCACCTGCAAATACGCGGCATCGCCCATTCCCATGGGCAGGCCGATGTCCCAGTCACTTTGGGCTTTACGTGCCGGAAAATTCTTTCCGCAGTGCAGGGAAACCGTAATCGCGTCTGGCGTGTGTTCCAGAATCCGTGCGGTGCCATCGCCCTGATGCACGTCGCAATCAAAAATCAGTACCCGGCTCACCCGTCCAGTTTCCAGCAGGTAATGGCTGATCACGGCCAGGTCATTGAAGATGCAGAAGCCGGCGGGGTGATCGTAGTGGGCGTGATGGGTGCCGCCCGCCAAATGACAGGCCAGCCCATGTTCCAGGGCTTGCTCGGCGGCCAGCAATGAGCCGCCGACTGCACGGACAGTCCGCCGCGCCAGCGCTTCGCTCCAGGGTAAACCCAGGCGTCGCTGGTCTTCGCGGGCCAGTTCGCCCGCCATGTAGCGCTCTATATAGGTGCGATCATGGGCCAGTGCGAGGATATCCACAGGGCACAACTGCGGGCGCAGCAACGCGGTATCACGGGTGAGCCCGGACTCGACCAGGTGATCGCGCAACAGACGGAACTTGTCCATCGGAAAACGATGCTCCGCCGGGAACTCAGGGCTGTAGTCATCGTGGTAAATCAGCGGCACGGGCATAGGGATTTCACGTCGGAACGAGCGCTGGATATTAACAGCGCTGTACACTGCTCGGTATGCGAAAAGCCCGGTAACAAATCGGAGAGCACTGATGGAACAGATTGTTGAACTCGAAAGTGCCCGACTGCGACTGCGTCCCTGGCGTGACACTGACTTGCCCGAATTTGCTGCGATGTGTGCAGATCCTCAAGTGATGCGCTATTTTCCCGCACCCTTGAGCCGCCTCGAAAGCGCGGCGCTGATTGGTCGGGTGCGCGGACACTTTGCCGAGTATGGATTCGGCTTGTGGGCGTTGGAGCGCAAGGACTCAGGCGCTTTTATCGGTTTTACCGGGCTGTCGAATGTCGGTTTTGATGCGCACTTCGTTCCGGCGGTCGAGATCGGCTGGCGGCTGGCGCCGGAACATTGGGGCCTGGGCTACGCCAGTGAGGCGGCCTGGGCAGCATTGCGCTGTGCCTTTGATCGATTGGCGCTGGATCAGGTGGTGTCGTTTACCAGTCAGGTGAACCTGCCGTCACAAAAGGTCATGCAGGCGATTGGCATGCAACGCGATCTGTCTGGAGACTTTGAACACCCCCGGCTCCCTGAGGGCCACCCGTTAAGGGCGCATGTGCTGTACAGGATTACGCGGGCGCAATGGTTGGAAACTCTGCACGGATAAGCAGGCAGTAGGTGTCATGGCGAAAGCCGAAATATTATTGGCTGCTGTAGCGAAGATTACGGTGGTGTTGCTCTGTGTGAGGAGAATCTGAATGAGCCAAGTGTTGGATGATCTGGTCAACCTGCTGACCCTGGAACCGATCGAGGAGAACCTCTTTCGTGGCAGCAGTCAGGATCTGGGCTTTCGCCAGTTGTTCGGTGGCCAGGTGCTTGGACAATCGTTGTCGGCCATGAGCCAGACCGTTGAAGACGCCCGCCACGTGCACTCGATGCATGGCTATTTCCTGCGTCCTGGCGATGCCACTCTGCCCGTGGTTTATCAGGTCGACCGCGTGCGTGATGGCGGCAGTTTCAGCACGCGTCGGGTGACGGCGATCCAAAAGGGCAAGCCGATTTTTACCAGCAGCGCTTCGTTTCAATACGACGAGGGCGGATTTGAGCATCAAACCACGATGCCGGACGTGGTGGGTCCGGAAAACCTGCCTTCCGAGCTGGAGATGATTCGTCAGCGTGCGCACCTGATTCCTGAGTCGATGCGCGAAAAGCTACTGTGTGCCAAGCCCATCGAGTTTCGTCCGGTGATCGGGGAAGATCCGTTCAACCCTCAAGTCAGTGACCCGATCAAGTACGTGTGGTTTCGTGCAGACGGTGCGCTGCCCGATACGCCAGCGCTGCACAAATACCTGCTGGCCTATGCATCGGACTTCGGATTGCTGACCACCTCCTTGCTGCCTCACGGCAAAGGCGTATGGCAAAAGGATATGCAAGTGGCCAGCCTGGATCATGCGCTGTGGTTCCACGCTGACCTGCGGGCCGATGACTGGTTGCTGTACGCCATGGACAGTCCTTGGGCTGGCAATTCTCGCGGGTTCTCCCGTGGCAGTGTGTTTAACCGCGCCGGCAAACTGGTTGCCTCGGTGACCCAGGAAGGCCTGATTCGCCACCGCAAGGATTGGGCATGAGCCTCAAGGACATCAAACACTGGGTGTTTGACATGGACGGCACCCTGACCGTTGCGGTGCATGACTTCCCGTTTATTCGGCAGTATCTGGAGATACCGGGCGCAGAAGACATTCTGACCCATCTTGCGGCCTTGCCGCCCGAGGTCTCGGCGGCCAAGCACGCGTGGTTGCTGGAGCACGAGCGTGAGCTGGCCCTGGCTTCTGTCCCGGCCCCGGGTGCCGTTGAACTGGTTCATGAACTGGCTGAGCGGGGTGTTCGTCTGGGTGTACTGACCCGTAATGCTCAAGAGCTGGCGCAGATCACGCTCAAGGCCATCGGCCTGGACACCTGTTTTGCGCCCCGGGATGTGCTGGGACGGGACGATGCGGCGCACAAGCCTGATCCGGATGGCCTGCTGCAATTGGCTCGCGCCTGGGACGTAGAGCCATCGAAGCTGGTCATGGTGGGGGATTATCAGTTTGACCTGGCTTGTGGGCGCGCGGCAGGCAGCCGAACCGTGCTGGTCAACGTGCCGGACAATCCCTGGCCGGAACTGACCGACTGGCACGCCCGGGACTGCTTCGAACTGCGCAGGCTGCTGGCTTAACTGCGAGCGACGGCTAACTGCCGGTTCTGTAGCCGCTGCCGCAGGTTGCGAAAAGGGCTGCAAGGCCTTCAACAACAGGGTCGCCGGGCAACCCGTCGCAACCTTCGACAGCGGTTACAACTTGGCTTTTGCCTGCTCGGCCGCTGCGACGTTCCGCTCTTTGTTCAGAGTCGCGCGGCGGCAAAGGTGTCGCATTGATTGATGTCACCCTGGGCAAAGCCGGTCTTGAACCATTTCACCCGTTGTGCCGAAGTACCGTGGGTGAAGGAGTCCGGGACTACCCGGCCCTGGCCTTGCTGCTGCAAGTGGTCATCACCAATGGCGTTGGCCGCTGTCAGGGCTTCTTCAATGTCTCCAGGCTCCAGCCAGTCCAGGCGTTTTTGCGCATGGTTGGCCCATACCCCGGCCAGGCAGTCAGCCTGCAATTCCTGGCGTACCAACAACCCGCCATCACCTTCCATGCGTTTGCCTTGCTGGCGAGCCTGCTGCATTTTCGATGACACACCCAGCAGCGTCTGGACGTGGTGCCCCACTTCATGGGCGATGACATAGGCTTGTGCGAAATCACCGGCAGCCTGGAAGCGCTGGGCCATTTCCTGGAAGAAGCTCATGTCCAGATAAACCTTTTGGTCGGCCGGGCAATAGAACGGCCCACTGGCTGCCGAAGCGAAACCGCAGGCTGAATTGACCTGGCCACGAAACAGCACCAGTGTCGGGTCCTTGTAGTTGCGCCCGGCTTGCTGGAAAACCTGGCGCCACGTGTCTTCGGTGTCACCCAGCACGGCGCGTACGAACTCGGCCTGCTCATCGTTGGCTGGTGGTGCATGGCCGGTTTGCTGGGTAACCTGCGGCGAGGATTGCTCAGTCAGTTGACCACTCAACTGACCCAAAATCTGCATCGGGTCCTGGCCGGTCAACAAACCGATGCCGACGATCACCACCACCGCCATCAGGCTCAGGCCTTTGCCGCCCCCAATCCGCATCCCGCCGCCGCCCCCGGTGCTTTGATCGCGCACGTCTTCCACATTGTCGCTACGTCGACCTTTTTTCCAAAGCATGAAGGAATCCTCAGATAAATCTTGTTTGTGAGTGTTGTTGCTGAGTAGGGACTACGCCAGCCCGGTCGTCAGACGCTTTTTAATAGTGCTCAAGTATGACATCTCGCGAAGCGTATCCGATTTTCAGCAAACCGCCTTTGGGCGGCAGCGCCCGTCAACCGTGGCCGGTACTGTTTTAGAGTACACGCCGCCAAATCGAAATGGTTGAATACACCACGGGTCGCCTGCGGTTATCCACCCATTCCCGTCTTCGGAGTCGCTAACCCTGTGAACATAGATACCCGCATCAAGTACCGGCACCTCGTGTGTTTCTTGGAGATGGCACGCCAGGGCAGCCTGGCACGGGCCGCGGATGTGCTGGCGGTGAGTCAGCCGGCCATGTCCAAAACCTTAAAGGAGCTGGAGGCGTTGCTGACCGTCAGTCTGTTTGTGCGGCGTAAAAGCGGGATCAGTCTGACCGAGGCCGGCGTCGCATTTCTGCGTTACGCGACGCCTTCTGTGCAGGCATTGCGCGAAGGCGTAAATGCCTTGCGCGGAGGGGAGTTCTCAGGGGGCACTGTACGGCTCGGCGTGTTGTCGACGGTCGAAAGCCTGTTGATCCCCGAACTGGTGCAGCGTCTGCATGCGCGGCATTCAGCGCTGGTGGTGAGCGTGGTGACGGGGCCCAGTGCGTATCTTTTATCGCAATTGCGGGTCGGCGATATCGACCTGGTGGTGGGGCGGATGACCGACAGCCCGGACATCCAGGGCATGAATTTTGAGCACCTTTACAGCGAGTCCATGACCTTGGTGGTGCGTCCCGGTCATCCGCTGACGCAAGCCCCTCTGGATCGCCGTTTGCTTGAGCGCTACCCGCTGGTCTTGCCGCTGGCCAACACCACGATCCGGACCTTTGCCGACAGCCTGTTTGTGCAGTGTGGTCTGACTCAATCCCGGCAACGTCTGGAAACCCTCTCCATCACCGTCAGCCGGCGCTACGTCTTGCGTAATGATGCGGTCTGGATCGCGCCGCTGGATGCCGTACGACTCGATCTGGCGAGCGGTGAACTGCAAGAACTCGATCTGGGGCTGCGTGAACCGGGGGGCTCGATCGGTATTTGCAGCAACGCCCACGCACCGATGTCTGTGGCTACCCAGGGCTGTGTCGAGGTTTTGCGGGAGTTGGGTCAAGCCTATTGCGCGAGCACCTATCCATAACCATTTAGTTATAGTTTGGTGGCGCTTTTTCAATAGTCCGTGCTTGCCTGTTGATTGAAACTGGCCTCTGGCCTTTATCAAAACAATAGGAAATCGACATGTCTGATGCAGACAGCCGGCGCTTTATCATCCGCGACCGTAATTGGCACCCCAAAGCCCTGACTCCCGACTACAAAACCTCGATTGCCCGCTCCCCGCGCCAGGCGCTGGTGAGCATTCCACAGTCGGTGAGTGAGACCAGTGGCCCTGATTTTTCCCACCTGAAATTTGGCCAGTTCGACAACGACCTCCTGTTGAACTTTAACAATGGTGGCTTGCCGGTGGGTGAGCGGATTCTGCTGGCCGGTCGCGTGTGCGACCAGTATGGCAAGCCGATTCCCCACACCTTGGTCGAGATCTGGCAAGCCAACGCCGGCGGCCGTTATCGGCACAAGAACGACCGCTATCTCGCGCCGCTGGACCCCAATTTTGGCGGTGTGGGCCGCACGTTGACCGACAGTCAGGGCTATTACAGCTTCCGCACCGTCAAGCCGGGTCCTTACCCGTGGCGCAATGGGCCCAATGATTGGCGCCCGGCGCATATTCACGTCTCCATCAGTGGCCCTTCGATCGCCACGCGCCTGATTACCCAGCTGTACTTTGAAGGTGATCCGTTGATTGCGATGTGTCCGATCGTCAAATCGATCGCCGACCCCGAGGCTGTGCAAAGCCTGATAGCACGGTTGGACATGGCAGCCGGCAATCCGATGGATTGTCTGGCCTATCGTTTTGACATCGTGCTGCGCGGCCAGCGCAAGACGCACTTCGAAAACTGCTGAGGAGCCCCGTCATGCCTATTCAATTGCTACCGGAAACCCCATCGCAAACGGCGGGTCCTTATGTCCATATCGGCCTGGCACTGGCTGCGGCGGGTAATCCGCCACGGCCCGAAGAAATCTGGAGTGAGATGGCCCGACCCGATGCCTCGGGCGAGCACATCATGCTGCTGGGCAATGTGTACGACGGCAACGGTCATTTGGTGCGCGATGCCTTCCTTGAACTGTGGCAAGCCAACCACGAAGGCGACTATGACGAAGCCTTCAACTCGGAAAAGGCGTTCAATAGCTTCGGCCGCACGGCAACCACTTTTGATGCCGGAGAGTGGGTGCTCAACACCGTCAAGCCGGGTGTGGTGAAAAACGCTGCGGGGCTGCCCATGGCTCCGCACATCAACGTGACGCTGTTTGCCCGTGGCATCAACATCCATTTACAAACCCGCCTGTACTTCAGTGATGAGTCTGAAGCCAATGCCGTTTGCCCGGTGCTCAATCTGATCGAGCAACCGCAACGTCGTGAAACCCTCATCGCTCAGCGCTGCGAAGTCCAAGGTAAAGCGGCCTACCGTTTTGATATCTACCTTCAGGGAACTGGCGAAACAGTGTTCTTCGATTTTTAAAGCGACTTCTCTGCAGGCGAGAGCCATCTCGCCTGCAGGTGAACGCGGGCACGCAGTTGTTGGCACCTCGGTTTTAAATCGGTTTGAACCAGACAGTTAATATAGCTTGCAAGAATATGGAGCCACGCTCTAAATTATTTGAGCGCTGAGCAATCATCAGCCTTGCAGGCGTATCGCCCGTGTCATGGGCATCTGAGATGCGTTCAGTCCATTGCCCCACAATGAGGTGTTCAATGACATTGCCTACGCCGCTCTCGGGCGTTAACCAGCCACTCAAGGGCATACTGCTGATTGTGACGGCCACTGCGCTGTTCTCCAGTCACGATGCCCTGTCCAAATACTTGAGCGGCTTGTATCCCGTAGTGATGGTGGTGTGGGCGCGCTATCTGGTGCACACCTTGCTTATGGCCGGGATCTTTCTCCCGCAATCCGGGCTAAGGGTCTTACGTAGCAAACGCCCATTGCTCCAGATATTGCGAGCGGTATGCCTACTGGGCTCCGGGTTGTTTTTTACCTACGGATTATTGTTCATTCCACTGGCCGAAAACACGGCGGTGAACTTCCTGGCACCGTTACTGGTGGCGGCCCTCTCCGGGCCGTTGCTGGGCGAAAAGGTCACCCGCGGCCAATGGGTCGCCGTGATTTGCGGATTTATCGGGGTGGTGGTGATCATTCATCCCGGCGGCGAGTTATTCACGCCGGCGGTCTTGCTGCCGATGGCGGCGGCGCTGTGCTTCAGCTGCTATCAAATTCTTACGCGCAAACTCAGCCTTTACGACAGCCCAACCACCAGCAATTTTTTCGCCGGGCTATTCAATGCGTTGGTGATGAGTGCGCTGGTGCCGTTCTTCTGGCAAACGCCGACGCTGATTCATGGCCTGGAAATGCTCGCGCTCGGCAGTCTGGGCATGACAGCCCACTTGCTGCTGACCCAATCCTTCCGCCTGGCGGCCCCGGCCTTGCTGGCTCCTTTCAGTTACTGCCAGATCGTCTTTTCCGGGATTCTGGGCTGGCTGTTGTTTAACCACACGCCAGATTTCACCACCCGTATCGGTATTGCCATTATCTGCGTCAGCGGCCTGGCAGCCGCCTTGCAGCAGCGACGCAAAGCTACGGCCTGAGGGCCAATCAGTTAAGGGCAATGCAGATCAGAACTTGCAGGAGCGAGCAAACTCGCTCCTGCAGGGACTTTTTTGTGCAATCCCGGTTTACGTCTGCGGGATTTTTCGCGGTGCCATGAAGTACATCCACACCAGAGCAATGAAGTACATCGCCGGAATCATGGTGAACAACAGGGTGTAATTGTTGTTGGAGACCGTCAGCACATAGCCCACGAACTGGGTCATGAACATCCCGCCGATGGCAGCGCACATGCCGCCAAATCCGAACACAGTGCCCATCATGTGCTTGGGCGTGTAGTCCATCACCATGCTCCAGACGTTCGCGGTCCAGGCCTGATGCGCACCGAGGGCCAGGGCAATAGCCGCGACCGCCACCCACAGTTGGCTGGAGCCTGCGGCAAACACCACGCCGATAATGCTGATGGCGCACAACAGCATCGACACCAAGCGCGCCTTGACGGCAGCCATGCCGCGACTGATCAGGACCGAAGAAAGAATCCCGCCGCCGACACTGCCGAAATCGGCGGTGACATAGATGATGATCAGCGGGATACCCATCTGCGTCACGTTGATGCCCAGGTTGTACTGCTGGTTCAGAAACGGCGGTAACCAGTACAGGTAGAACCAAAACACCGGTGCCGTCATCGCATAGGACAGGGCGAAGGCCCAGGTTCCGCGCATCTTGAGGATGGTGGAAAAGGAAACGGACTTTTGCTCGGGTTCCTGCTCTTGCTGGATATACGCCAGTTCTGCCTGGCTGACCGTCGGGTGCTGCTCGGGGTTGTAGTATCTCAGGCCCCAGAAAATCAACCAGATACCGCCCAATGCCGCCATGCACAAAAAGGCGGCCTGCCAGCCCCAGACATGCAGCACCAATGGCAAAAGCATCGGGGTGAACATGGCGCCGACGTTGGTCCCGGCGTTGAAGATCCCGCTGGCCACGGCACGCTCGCTGGCCGGGAACCACAGGCGCGTGGTCTTCACGCAAGCCGGGTAGTTGGCCGCTTCGGTCAGGCCAAGGATAAAGCGGCAGATCATAAAGCCTAGCGCCGAGGTGGCGAGGCCGTGCGCTCCTGTGGCCAGGCTCCACAGCAATACCGCGCAGAAGAACACACGCTTGACGCCGACTCGGTCGATCAGGCGGCCTTGCAGGACGAAGCCGATGGCGTAACCCACCTGGAACCAAAAGTTGATGTTGGCGTAGTCCATCGCCGTCCAGCTCATCTCTTTGGCCAGAATCGGTTGCATTACACCCAGGGCGGCGCGGTCGATGTAGTTCAGCGTGGTGGCGAAAAAGACCAGCGCGAGCATGCCCCAGCGGGTTTTACCGATCGCCATGGCGCCGCGAATCCGGTCGCCGATGCCGCCATGCGGTGTGCTCTGGGCCGGGGTGCTACGTACAGTTTGAGAAGGGACCATGATTATTTACCCGTCCATGACAAGGCCGGGCTCCACGCAAGCGGCGTAGGCAAGCAGAGCGTCAGATCAATAAATGCGAGCATGAGCGGTTACCCGTTTTTGGAATTGTTATGTGGTGTGCTGGAGCGTTTAAGCCCAGTAGTACGGGGTCGATGGTGGCGAGTGAGCAAAAACTCGTCAATTCGTGACAGGCCATAGTGTTCGATAAACGCACGCAAAACTAACTGTTTGGTACATCGTGATTGCTCAATAATAGGGCGCCCTTAATAATCAGGCTATTAGAAATGCTGTCGTCTGCAGGCCGTTCCAATTCTGGGAGTTAAACATGAAGCGTTCGATCGCCACTGTATCGTTGAGCGGCACCTTGCCCGAGAAGCTGGATGCCATTGCGGCGGCGGGCTTTGACGGGGTCGAGATCTTTGAAAACGACCTGCTTTATTACGACGGCAGCCCGCGTGAAGTACGCCAGATGTGCGCTGACCTGGGGCTGGCGATCAGTCTGTTTCAACCGTTTCGCGACTTTGAAGGCTGCCGCCGTGACCGCTTGGCACGCAACCTGGATCGCGCCGAACGCAAATTTGACCTGATGCAGGAACTGGGTACTGACCTGGTGCTGGTGTGCAGCAACACAGCGTCCGATTCAGTGGGTGACTGGCAAGTTTTACGCGATGACCTGAGCCTGCTCGCCGAGCGAGCCGGGGCCCGAGACCTGCGCATTGGCTACGAGGCGCTGGCATGGGGACGTCATGTCAACACGTGGCAGCAGGTCTGGGACCTGGTGCGCCAGATTGATCATCCGAACCTCGGGGTGTTGCTCGACAGCTTCCATACGTTGTCGCTCAAGGGTGATCCCGGCGCGATTGCGCAGATTCCGGGTGACAAGATCTTCTTTGTGCAAATGGCCGACGCGCCACTGCTGGCGATGGACGTGCTGGAGTGGAGCCGCCACTTTCGCTGCTTCCCCGGCCAGGGCGAGTTCGACTTGCCCGGCTTTTTGGCGCCGATCATTCAGAGCGGCTACACCGGGCCGCTGTCGCTGGAAGTCTTCAATGATGGTTTCCGTGCGGCGCCGACCCGCGCCAATGCCGCGGACGGCTTTCGCTCATTGCTCTATCTCGAAGAGAAGACCCGCGAGCGTCTGGCCCGGCAAGCGGAGCCGGAGGTCAGCCTGGAGCCCTTGTTCGCGCCAGCGGCCGCCAGTGCCTACGACGGGATCGAGTTTCTTGAGTTTGCCGTGGATGAAAGCCGCGGTGCGCAGCTCGGCCATTGGCTGGAGCGCCTGGGCTTTCGCAAGGCCGGGCAGCATCGCTCAAAAAATGTGAGCCTGCTGCGCCAGGGTGATATCAACCTGATTCTCAATGCCGAACCGTATTCGTTTGCCCACAACTTTTTTGAGGCGCACGGCCCATCGTTGTGCGCCACGGCGATTCGCGTGGAGGACAGTACCCGCGCGCTGGCTCGTGCCGTGGCCTACAAGGGCCAGCCCTATCGCGGTCTGGTCGGGCCCAATGAGCTGGAGCTGGCAGCTGTACGAGCCCCCGACGGTAGCCTGATTTATCTGGTGGACACCGATGCCTCCGGTAAGCCGCTGTACGAGTCGGATTTCAACCTTGCGCCCGTGGACGCGAGCCCCGGCGGACTCAAGCGCATTGACCACATGGCCATGGCGTTGCCGGCCGAAAGTCTCGACAGCTGGGTGCTGTTCTACAAAAGCCTGCTGGATTTCGAGGCCGATGACGAAGTGGTGCTGCCGGATCCTTACGGGCTGGTGAAAAGTCGCGCGCTGCGTAGCCGCTGCAGTTCGATCCGCTTGCCGCTGAATATTTCAGAAAACAGGAACACCGCCATCTCTCACGCGTTGTCGAGTTATCGCGGTTCAGGTGTGCACCACATCGCGTTTGAATGTGATGACCTGTTCGCCGAAGTCAGTCGTGCCAAAGAAGCGGGCGTGCCGCTGCTGGACATCCCGCTCAACTACTACGATGACCTGGCGGCACGCTTTGATTTTGACGATGAGTTTTTGAGCGAGCTGGCCTACTTTAACGTGTTGTATGACCGCGACGGCCAAGGCGGCGAGTTGTTCCATGTGTACACCGAACCCTTTGAAGGCCGCTTCTTCTTTGAACTCCTGCAGCGCAAAAATGGCTATGCCGGTTATGGTGCTGCCAACGTCGCCGTGCGTCTGGCGGCCATGGCCAAGTCGCGCAGCGGCGCGGTTCGACAGGCGAAGCTGTAACGTCATGGGCCAATACGTTTGGCGACTTCCTTCGCCGGGCCGGGCAGCCCATAATCGCGATCATCTTCATATGGCCGTGAGTCTTTAATGACCAAGACCCCAGACATCGACACCGCTGCGGTGAGCGAGCCGCGTAAAAGCCGTAAGAACAATCCTGAAAAGACGCGCGAGAATATCCTCAAGGAAGCGATTGTCGAGTTTGTCGAGCAAGGGCTGTCGGGCGCGCGCGTGGATGCAATCGCTGAGCGCACCCACACCTCCAAGCGCATGATCTATTACTACTTCACCAGTAAAGAGCAGCTTTACGTCGAGGTGCTGGAGAAGCTTTACAGCGAGATTCGCACCACTGAAAGCCAGCTGCATCTCAACGAGCTGGAGCCGGTGCAGGCGATCCGCAGGCTGGTGGAGTTTACCTTCGATCACCATGACCGGAATGCGGATTTCGTGCGCATTGTCAGCATCGAAAATATCCATAAGGGCGAATACATCAAGCATTCGGAATGCATCAAGGCGATGAACGACAACATCGTTCATGTGCTGGAAGACATTCTGCAGCGCGGTGTCGAGCAGAAAGTGTTTCGCCAGGGCCTGAACCCGCTGGATGTGCACCTGCTGGTCAGTTCGTTCTGTTATTACCGCGTCTCCAACCGCTACACGGTGGGGGAGAGCTTTCAGGTCGACCTGTCAGACCCGCAGGTCAAACAGCGCCAGCGCGAGATGATTTGCGATTCGGTCCTGCGCTATTTGCAGGCCTGATCCCGGGGGCTGACCGCTGATGACGGGCGTCGCAGCGGTCAGCCAGAACGAGACCGTTGCGTCAGTCCTGCACTGCGTTGTTCATCTCTTCAAAGTGAGCCAGCATGCGCGGCGCGTCAGCCGTGGTGCCGCTGATCAGCTCGAACGCGCTCACGGCCTGAAACACCGCCATCTGTCTGCCATCCAGCGTGCGGCAGCCCAAGGCCCGGGCGGTACGCAGCAATTCGGTCTGCAATGGGAAATAGATAATTTCAGCCACCCACAGGGCCTTGTGCAGCAACGTGGCAGGCACCGGCATGCCGGGCAGTTTGGTCATGCCGACCGGTGTGGTGTTGACCAGCCCGTTGGCCTGGGCCATTGAGGTTGCCAGGTCGGTTCCCGCTGTGGCCCGCTGACCCGGGAAATGCTGATTCAGGTTATCGACCAGGTTGTGCGCACGACGGTGGTCCACATCAAAGATCTGCAGATGTTGCACACCCTCGTCGAGCAAGGCGTGGGCAACGGCCGCCCCGGCACCCCCCGCACCCATTTGCACCACATTCTCCACGGCCACATCGCTCAGGCTGCGCCGAAACCCTTCGGCAAAGCCCTGGCAGTCAGTGTTGTGGCCGATACGTTTGCCGTTGGTGAACACCACGGTGTTCACCGCGCCGATACAGCGCGCTTGGGGCGAGAGTTCATCCAGTAGCGGCAAGACCAGTTGCTTGCACGGGTAGGTGATGTTCAGGCCGTTGAAGCCCTGGCGTTCGGCGCTCAGCAGCAGGTCGGGCAGCGCGTGGGTGTCCAGCTGCAGCGCATCCAGATCAAGCAACTGATAGGTATAGCGCAGGCCATGTGCCAGGCCTTCGCGCTCATGCAGCGCGGGCGTGCGTGAGGCCTGAATGCCGGCGCCGATCAATCCGGCCAGTACGGTAGAAGAGGCAGTCTTCGACATGGCGTTACCTTTTCAGTTGCTGGCCGAGGTGTTCCAGCGCCAGCCGATAGCCGTTGCTGCCGAACCCGCACAGTACCGCTTGGGCAACCCCGGAAACAAAGGAGTGATGACGGAAAGGTTCGCGGGTATGCACGTTGGAAAGGTGCACTTCAATGACCGGCAACTCGCTGGCAACCAGGGCATCACGAATGGCCACCGAGGTATGGGTCCAGGCGGCGGGGTTAATCACAATGGCGGTGCAACGCTGGCGGGCACCGTGAATCCAGTCGAGCAGTTCACCTTCATGATTGGTTTGCCGAAACTCAACCGCAAGGCCCAGCTCCGTGGCCGTGCGGCCACATAAGTCGGCGATGTCAGCCAGGGTTTCATGGCCATAAATACCGGGCTCGCGGCTGCCGAGCAGGTTCAGGTTGGGGCCGTTGAGCACCAGAACGATAGGGGTCATAAAGGGCAACTCTGGATTGTTATTGTGAGGTCGCCAGAGCATGGTCCGGCTCGTCAGAATAAAATGTACCAACCGGTTAATAAGATCAATCGGAGGGGGCGATCCAGCGGATGTGTCGCGCAAGAAGTGGGCGTTTATCGGCCATTGAAACGGGGGGAAGGTACAGCGAGGACTTGAAGCGCAGGGGTAACGCTCGTCCCGACCTCTCAGTAGAGAGGCCGGGTTGGAGGCTGTACTGTTTAGCGACGGACCAGCAACACGCCCGATTCCATGTGGTGAGTCCACGGGAACTGGTCAAACACGGCACAACGCTCAATGCGATGGGTGTCGTGCAGTTGGGCGATGTTCTCGGCCAAGGTCAGCGGGTTGCAGGAAATATACAGAATATTGTCGAAACGACGGGTCAGCTCGCAGGTATCCGGGTCCATACCCGCACGTGGCGGATCAACGAAGACGCTGCCGAAGTCGTAGCTTTTCAGGTCGATGCCTTGCAAACGACGGAACGGACGCACTTCATTCAGGGCTTCAGTCAGCTCTTCTGCCGACAGGCGCACCAGCGTGACGTTATCCACAGCGTTGTCGCTGAGGTTGTTCAGTGCGGCATAGACCGATGTCTTGCTGATTTCGGTTGCCAGCACTTTGCGTACCCGGGTGGCCAGCGGCAGGGTGAAGTTGCCGTTGCCGCAATACAGCTCCAGCAAGTCATCGGCCCGCTCACCCAACGCGTCGTATGCCCAGTTGAGCATCTTCTGGTTGACCGTGCCGTTGGGCTGGGTGAAGGCGCCCTCAGGTTGCTGATAGGTGAAGGTACGCTCCGCCACTTCGAGCTTCTCGACCACATGATCGCGACCAATCACTGTGCGCTTGCCTTTGGAGCGGCCAATCACGCTGATGTTCAGGTCTTTGGCCAACTGCTCGGCCGCGTTCTGCCAATGCTCGTCCAGCGGACGGTGATAGCACAACGTGACCATCGCATCGCCGGCCAGGGTGGTCTGGAATTCCACCTGGAACAGCTTGTGGCTCAGGGCCGAGCTGGCTTTCCAGGCGGCCTTGAGCTGCGGCATCAATTGATTGATGCGCAGGCTGGCGATCGGGAAGTCCTCGATCAGGATCGGCGTACGCTTATCGTCCGACGAGAACATGGCGTAGTGGCGTTCGCCCGCTTCGCGCCACAGGCGGAACTCGGCCCGCAGACGGAAGTGCTTCAGCGGTGAGTCAAACACCTGAGGCTCGGGTGCATCGAAAGGCGCCAGCAGTTCGCGCAGGCGGTTGGCCTTGGCCTCGAGTTCGATGGCGTAGGTAGCAGAATCAAATGGCAAAGCACTCATGCGTTAAACCAACCCAGCTTGATCACAAACAGAATCGACAGAATGATCAGTGGTGCATTCAGCTCGCGTATGCGACCTGTCAGCAGCTTGATCACGGTCCAGGAAATAAAGCCGAAGGCGATGCCATTGGCGATGGAGTAGGTGAACGGCATCGCCAGTGCGGTGATCACCACCGGTGCGGCAACGGTCACGTCATCCCATTCGATTTCGGCCAGGCCGCTCATCATCAGGACGGCGACAAACATCAGGGCCGGTGCGGTGGCGAAGGCCGGGACGCTGGCAGCCAAGGGCGAGAAGAACAGGGCCAGCAGGAACATGATGCCGACCACGATGGCGGTCAGGCCGGTACGGCCGCCGGCGCTTACGCCTGCTGCCGACTCGATGTAGCTGGTGGTGGTCGAGGTGCCCAGCAGGGAACCGGCCATGGCCGCGGTGCTGTCGGCAATCAGGGCACGGCCCATTTTTGGCATGTGACCGTCTTTGCCCATCAGGCCTGCGCGCTTGGCAACGCCGATCAGGGTGCCGGAGTTGTCGAACAGGTCAACGAACAGGAAGGCGAAGATCACGCTGATCAGGCCAATGTCCAATGCGCCTTTGATATCCAGCTGCAGGAAGGTTGGTGCCAGCGAAGGCGGCATCGACACCACGCCACCGAACTCGGTCACACCCAATGCGATCGAGGCAATCGTGACGCCCAGAATGCCGATCAGTACCGCACCGCGCACTTGCATGGCCTCGAGGGCAACGATCAGGGCAAAGCCCAGGGAGGCGAGGATCACTTTGGGTTGGCTCAGATCACCCATGCCCACCAGCGTTGCCTGGTTGGCAACCACGATGCCGGCGTTGCCCAGGGCAATCAACGCAAGGAACAGACCGATACCGGCGGCAATGGCCGAGCGCAGTGGCAGCGGGATACTGTTGATGATCCACTCACGGATGCGAAAGATCGACAGCAGGAAGAACAACACTGCGGAGATAAACACCGCGCCCAGCGCTACTTGCCAGGTATGGCCCAAATGCAGCACCACGGTGTAGGTGAAGAAGGCGTTCAAGCCCATGCCCGGTGCGAGGGCGATCGGGTAGTTGGCGATGATGCCCATGGTCGCGGAACCGATGGCGGCCGCCAGGCAGGTGGCAACAAACAGGGCGCCCTTGTCCATACCTGTCTCACCGAGGATGCTCGGGTTTACGAACAGGATATAGGCCATCGCGAGGAAGGTCGTGATACCTGCAAGAATCTCGGTACGCACGTTGGTATTGTGTGCTTTGAGTTGAAACAGCCTTTCCAGCATGCCAGTCCCCGTGGCGCCACTGGCGCCGTGATTAAATCGTTTTCAACAGCAAAGCACAGACTCTGAACGCCTGAAGATTTTCTGTCTGTCGGAAAAAGCCGCGCATCATACCAGCAGCTTGGGCGTATGGCTGCTTTGGATGGCCTGCGCGGCCATGTTTTGTAACGCTGAGGTGACAGGCATACTGCGTGCCAGTTTTCGGGGGTATTCATGAAGCGCATCATCAAGCCTGTTTTTGTCTGCTTAAGCCTGCTGGTGGGGCTCTCCACAAGTGCCGGGCTAAACGCGGCGCCGGCAATGCCCTTGAGTCGTATTGAAATCCTCAAGGTGGTGTCTGTTTCCTGCGCCGTGGAGGATGTCTCGGATGCGCGCGAACGCACCCGTTGCGATCACAACGGCCCCGGCATCAAAGTGTATGTGCTGGAACGGGGCTATGGCGGGCAACCGAATGTCACCCTTGATGGTCAGGAGGTCGACGGGGTACGCACGCCAGTCTGCAATCAAGGAGAGGGGCTGGTTACCTGCCAGGGGGCCGGCACGACCGTGGGCTATGTGTACACCTTTGATCTGGGTAACCGGAATGGCGGCTGGTTCCAGTTCAGTAACGCCTCGCTGGTACCGCCGCATAACCGCTTCAGTGCACGTCTCTTTATAAAGTAGTCATGCAGTTGAACGCACAGGGCCAGGCTGACCTAAGCTGACAGCACTTGTGTGCGAGAACGCTTATGACCTTTAGAGCCTTGATTCCTGTCGCCGAAGGTGTCGATGACCTGCAGACCGTGACCTTGATTGATGTGCTGCGCCGCGCCGAGATCGAAGTGGTGGTTGCCAGTGTCGAGGGGCGTCGCATGCTGACCTGTGCTCGCGGCACGCGTCTGACAGCCGATGGCATGCTGGTTGATCTGCTGGCCCAGCCTTTTGATCTGATCGTGTTGCCGGGAGGGGAGACGGGTAGCCAGCACTTGTCGGCCCATCAGCCATTGCGCCATATGCTGGTAGAGCAGGGCCGGGCCGGGCGTATTTTTGCCGCGATCGACCAGGCCCCGGCGCTGGTATTGCAACCTGCCGGGATGCTCAGGCAACGGCGCATGACCTGCAGTCACGTCGTGAGCGACCAGCTTTCTGGCTGTAATTTCATAGACGAACCCGTGGTGGTCGATGGCAATTGCATCACCGCCCAAGGTTCGATCGCGGCGCTGTCCTTTGCGTTGATGCTGGTCGAACAACTGTGCGGCAAGAATCGGCGCAACGCGATCTTCCCAGCCCTGTAAACCGATGCCGGAGCGAGCTCGCACGCGATTCAGGTGGCGCGTTGGGCGCTGATGCCATCGCGGGTAAGCTCGCGCCTACACGCGTGCGGATTGTTCGGTTGGCCTCTCTTCCAGCATTCGATCGCGGTTGGCCAATCCGGGGAACAGTTTTATCCATACCCCGGTGATGACCAGAGTGCCCACGCCACCCAGCACTACCGCCGGCACGGTGCCCAGCCAGTGCGCGGTTGCCCCGGACTCGAACTCGCCCAGTTGATTGGACGCGCCGATGAACAAACCATTGACCGCGCTGACCCGGCCGCGCATTTCATCCGGGGTTTCCAGTTGCACAAACGAAGCGCGGATCACCATGCTGATCATGTCGGCTGCACCGAGCACCACCAGCACTGCCAGCGAAAACCAGAATGACGTGGACAGCCCAAAGGCGATGGTCGCCACCCCGAATACCCCCACAGCGGTGAACATGATGCGCCCGACCTTGCGTTCCACCGGGAACCTGGCCAGCCAGAGCGACATCAGCAAGGCGCCGACGGCCGGGGCCGAGCGCAGCATGCCAAGCCCCCAGGGGCCGGTGAGCAGGATGTCTTTGGCAAACACGGGTAACAGCGCGGTAGCGCCCCCGAGCAGTACGGCAAACAAGTCGAGGGAGATGGCACCGAGTACATCCGGGCGGCTGCGAATAAACCGGATGCCCCCCAGCAGCGAGTCCAGCGTCGCCTTGCCCTTATTGAGCGCTGCCTGGCGCGCGGGGAGGTTGCACATGAGCAGCGCAGCAATCAGATACAGCCCGACGGCCGGGCCATAGACCCAGACGCTGCCGAATGCATAGAGCAACCCGCCAAAAGCGGGCGCAATGATGGTGGCTGACTGTTGCGCCGCCTGAGCCGCTGCCACCGCTCGCGGAAACAGGCTCGCGGGAACGATGGACGGTAGCAGCGCCTGGGTGCTTGGCATTTCGAATGAGCGCGTGCTGCCCAGCAGAAACGCCAGGACGAAGATCATTTCCCGGGTGACGTGATCCGTTGCGCTACCGATGACCAGCGTCAGCGCAATCATCGCCTGCAGCGACTGGCACAGCGCGGCGACCCTGCGCCGGTCATAGCGGTCGGCCACATGCCCGGTGTGCAGCATGAACAGTACCCGCGGGGCGAATTCGATCAGCCCGACCCAACCCAGGTCCATGACGTTACCGGTCAGTTGATACAGGTTCCAGCCAATCGCCACGGTCAGCATCTGAAAAGCACTGGCGGTGAAAATACGGGCGATAAAAAAAGCGATGAACGGTCGGTGATGGCGTAACAGCAATGGGTGGCTGGTCATCAAAACAGTCGCGAATAGGGGCGTGAGGGGAGGGGGAGATTAGCATCATTTAGTAACATTTAATGGGGCGACCGAGAACAATCACAAGGAAAAAACGTTCGGTCGCTATGGACTCTTTTGTGCTTTCTTCCCGTTCCGGTAAAGGTCTGTATCAAGGCCTGGGACAACCTGTCACGCGACAACAGACCACATTAGCCACGTCCAGATATTCGACTACTCTTTCATCAATGCTTGATCCAGATCAAAACCCTTTAGGGTTTATCCGGATGGCCAGACGGCCAGATCCCTTTTGAGTCGTGGTGAAAGAAGAGCGAACACCGATTCGCTGGGACCATGATCCGCTGGGCAATTGGACACGGGCGTCCTGCCTGTGTTCTGAACGACCTGATACCTGATAGAGGAAGGCTTATGTTCGGTTTGGAGGCTTTAGATCTCGCCCGAATTCAGTTTGCGTTTACCGTATCGTTCCACATTCTGTTTCCTGCCATCACCATCGGGCTCGCCAGTTACCTGATGGTGCTCGAAGGCATGTGGCTGAAAACCCGTGACGATACGTACCGCGACCTGTACCACTTTTGGTCGAAGATATTCGCAGTCAACTTTGGTATGGGTGTGGTGTCGGGTCTGGTCATGGCCTATCAGTTCGGTACGAACTGGTCGAGGTTCTCAGACTTCGCCGGTGCGGTGACCGGTCCATTGCTGACCTATGAAGTACTCACCGCATTCTTCCTTGAGGCAGGCTTTCTGGGCGTCATGCTCTTTGGCTGGAACCGCGTCGGTCGCGGGATGCACTTTTTCTCGACCGCGATGGTGGCCCTCGGCACCCTCATTTCGACCTTCTGGATTCTGGCGTCCAACAGCTGGATGCAGACCCCCCAGGGCTTCGAAATCATTGATGGCCGCGTGATCCCGGTCGATTGGCTGGCGGTGATCTTCAACCCGTCCTTCCCTTACCGTCTGGCGCACATGGCCACGGCAGCCTTTGTGGCCACGGCGTTCTTCGTCGGTGCTTCGGCGGCCTGGCATTTGCTGCGGGGTCGTAACACTCCGGCGATCCGCCGCATGCTCTCGATGGCGATGTGGATGGCGCTCGTGGTAGCACCGGTACAGGCGCTGATCGGTGACGCTCATGGCCTGAACACCCTTGAGTATCAGCCGGTGAAAATCGCTGCGATCGAAGGCCACTGGGAGAACAAGCCCGGTGAGCCGACACCGCTGATTCTGTTCGGCATCCCGAACATGAAGACCGAGACCACCGATTACAAGATTGAAGTGCCTTATCTGGGCAGCCTGATCCTGACCCACAGCCTGGACAAACAAATCCCGGCCATGAAGGATTTTCCTGCCGCTGACCGTCCGAACTCGACCATCGTGTTCTTTACCTTCCGCATCATGGTTGCGCTGGGCATGCTGATGATCTTCATCGGCCTGTGGAGCCTATGGCTGCGCAAGCGCGGCACGCTGTACGAAAACCGCTGGTTCTTGCGTCTGGTGTTGTGGATGGGGCCGTCCGGACTGATCGCGATCCTGGCCGGCTGGTTCACCACCGAGATCGGTCGTCAGCCGTGGGTGGTCTACGGACTGATGCGCACCGCTGATGCATCGTCCAACCACAGCGTTACGCAGATGAGCATCACGCTGATCATGTTTGTAGTGGTGTACTTCTCACTGTTTGGTGTCGGGCTGGGTTACATGATGCGTCTGGTGCGCAAAGGTCCGGTGACCCATGAAGGTGACGATCACACTTCCGGTGGTCCAGGTCAGAAGCGCACGCCAGCCCGTCCTCTGTCGGCTGCCGTTGAAGGCACTGACGATGGCCACAGCGACAGCCTGAAGAAGGGGAACTGAGTCATGGGTATTGATCTGCCACTTATCTGGGCAATCATCATCATCTTCGGGATCATGATGTACGTGGTCATGGATGGCTTCGATCTCGGGATCGGCATCCTCTTCCCGTTCATCAAGGGCGAGCAGGACCGTGACGTGATGATGAACACGGTTGCTCCTGTCTGGGACGGCAACGAAACCTGGCTGGTACTGGGCGGCGCAGCGTTGTTTGGTGCCTTTCCACTGGCTTACTCGGTGGTGCTGTCGGCACTTTACCTGCCACTGGTGCTGATGCTGGTCGGCTTGATCTTCCGCGGTGTGGCCTTTGAGTTCCGCTTCAAGGCCCGGCCCGAGAAGCGTCACATCTGGGACAAGGCTTTTATCGGCGGGTCGATTGCCGCGACCTTCTTCCAGGGCGTTGCACTGGGGGCCTTTATTGATGGCTTCCCCGTGGTTGATCGTCAGTACGCGGGCGGTGGTCTGGACTGGCTCTCGCCATTCACCGTGTTCTGCGGGATCGCACTGATCGTGGCTTATGCCTTGCTCGGTTGCACCTGGCTGATCATGAAGACCGAAGGTCATTTGCAAGAGCGCATGCACAAGCTGGGTCGCCCACTGGCCCTTGCTGTGCTGGCCCTGATGGGCGTTGTCAGCCTGTGGACGCCGCTGGCGCATACCGACATCGCCGCACGCTGGTTCACGCTGCCGAACCTGTTCTGGTTCTTGCCGGTGCCGATCCTGGTACTGGTGACCCTGTACAGTCTGCTCAAGGCAATTGCACGCAAGGCTCACTACCTGCCGTTCCTGCTGACCCTGGTGCTGATCTTCCTGGGTTACAGCGGTCTGGGCATCAGCTTGTGGCCGAACATCATCCCGCCATCGATCTCGATCTGGGACGCTGCCGCGCCACCGCAAAGCCAGGGCTTCATGCTGGTCGGCACGCTGTTCATCATTCCGTTTATCCTTGGTTACACCTTCTGGAGCTACTACGTGTTCCGCGGCAAGGTGACCCACGAAGACGGCTACCACTAGTCACATGTGCCGCTGCGGCCTCAAGGGGCCGCAGCCTTTTCTTGAAAGGAGCGCCTGAACATGGCTGGCAAAGACTATCTACACGACGTGCAAGAGTGCGAGAAAAAGCCACTGTGGCAACGCATTGGCTGGTTGCTGGTGATCTGGACCGGCAGTGTGGCGACACTGGCCGTGTTTGCCTGGCTGATTCGCCTGTTCATGACCGCCGCGGGCATGAAAACCCATTGATGGCTACGCAAAGGTCTCTGTAGGAGCGAGCTTGCTCGCGATGGTTTCAAAAACGCTGCGTTTATCCAGCAAACCCACGCGTTATCGTTAACGACCATCGCGAGCAAGCTCGCTCCTACAGGTTCAGATCGTATTGCCCTTCACTGACAGGCATTAGATCCTCCCCCCTGTTTCCTTGCTGTTACTTGCGCGCCTTGAGAATCACAAACTTCGGTGTGGCTGCGACTTGCTCGACACCGCGAAACAGTTTGGCCAGCTTGCTGTGATAGCCCAGGTGGCGATTGCCGACGATATACAGCGCGCCGCCGACCACCAGGGCTTCACGCGCTTGCTGAAACATGCGCCAGGCGAGGAAGTCGCCCACAACCTGTTGCTGGTGAAACGGCGGATTACACAGCACCACGTCCAGTGAGTCAGGTGCCTGGCCTGCAAGGCCATCATCCGCCCGCACGATCACATCCCTTTCACCCAGAGCTGCCTGCCAGTTTTCAAGGGCGGACTGCACAGCCATAAACGACTCATCCACCAGTGTGTACTGCGCGTCGGGGTTGTTCAGAGCACTGGCAATCGCCAGCACTCCGTTGCCGCAACCCAGATCCGCGACCCGCGCCGAGCCCAGGTTTTTTGGCAAGTGGGGCAGGAAAGCACGGGTGCCGATGTCCAGCCCTTCGCGGCAGAACACGTTGGCGTGGTTGAGCAGCTCGATGGCCGGTTCATCCATCACGTAGCGCGATGGATAAGGCGAAGTAAAAGGCCCCTTGGCTTCTGGTGTGGCGATCAGCAAGCGGGCTTTTTTTACCGCCAGAGAGGCCTGTACCGGACCGATGTAACGCTCCAGCAAGTCGCCTGCCGCGCGGGGCAGGTGCTTGACCATTGCCGTTGCAATAACGCGCGCGCCCGGTGCCAGTTGGCCTTGCAGGCGGATCAGTTGTTCCTCGAGCAGGGCCAGGGTTTTGGGTACGCGCACCAGTACACAGTCGAACGGCCCGGTAAGGGGGTGACTGGCCGGAACGATCGTTACGGCATCAAAGGCGTGATGATTGCGCACCAGGTTTTTTTCCAGCGCTTGAGTGGCCAGAAATGAGTCGCTGCTACTGGTGACCCTCATGCTGCCGACGAGACTGATCGCGAGTGCACCAAAACTGTCGTTAAGTACCAGCACGCGGCTGTTGGCAGGTAATCCCTGTTCGGCCAGATGGTTCAACACATACTCATCCGCTGCATCGAAGGCCTGTAATGGCTCATTCTGCTGCTCAGGCTGGCGGATCAGGTGGAGTTGGGCGAACGGGGTTTCTAGCACAGGCATTTAGACAAACTCTGGGGAATCGATGACGGCATGGCCGGCAGCGCAATCTGTGGGTTTTACAGGTGGGCGGGATTTTACGTTTAATTGCAGGAGATTGCCTGATGCGTTTGTCAGTTCGACGGGAACAGGGCGCTAGAGCAAGCCAGATTTGGTCGCAATGACCACTGCAGAGGTTTTGTTATTAGCCCCCATTTTTTGCATGGCGCTGCTGATATGGAAGTTTATGGTTCGGGTGGTCAGGCTCAGGATCATGGCAATGTCGGAGGCGGTTTTACCTTCGGCAGTCCACTTCAGAACCTCCACTTCCCGAATGGATAGGCGAGAGACGGGATGAGCAGCGCGTCCGGCGGGAGAGAACTGGCTGATCATGACGATGTGCAGTTGGTTGCATAGCCACAGAATGTCAGCCGCCTTTTCATTGTACTCATCGACGGTGAGCGGCGTGTGGCTTCTACCGAGACTCAAGATGCTGACGGCGCCCATGGCATCATGCACGGACTGGGACCAGCCATATTTCAGTCCAATGGATTGCACTTGCTTCAGCAGGTCGGGTGTTTTGTTGAAAACATGCTCATCCCAAAGAATCGGTTCAATGGAAAACTGGCAGTGATTGATCAACGGGTCTTTGTGGGTGTAATGATTGTTTTCATACGTGGTTATGAACTCGTTTGGGTAGTTGCTTAAGATGGCGCCATCTAAATGGGTGTTTCCAAGACGAAGTGATGTGCGGAAGAAAAATCGACTAAATCCGTACTCGGTGACTTTCTTTAAGGTGTAGTCAAATATTTCACGTTCTGTTTGTTCCGTAATTGATTGATATTCATAGCGTATTCCTTGCAGTTTCATGAAGGGTTGCCCTGTCTAGAAACATTGGATTCACGAAGTAGGAAATAGTAGTTGATATATGTAGTTGGTTTCCAGTTTTTATTGTTGTGTAGGTTTTAGTTCCAGATTGTATTAGTGCAAATGCTCGAAATAGGGCCCCCGCTTAGATGGTGGGAGAGTTGTCTGGTGGTAGTTTCTATATAGAATCGAGTGATGGCTTTTTGATTGTAAATATGGGGTGGCGATATATGGATTAATACTTAGGTGTTAAGTTCCAGGCTCGCCGATACGACCTGCGCGGGTTGATCATTTCAGGTGTGAGGCTAACAATCAGGGTGTCTCTCCAGCGCTCTTTGCGCGACACTGAACCACTAGCCAATGGAGCGCACCATGAATGCCAGCGCAGAAAAATTCACCTGTCAGACCCTTCTCACGGTAACGCCCCTGACCTCCAGTCTGTTTTCGCTGCGGACCACACGCGATCCGGGCTTTCGTTTTCGTGCCGGTCAATTCGCCAGATTAGGCGTGACCAAGGCCGATGGCAGCACGGTGTGGCGGGCCTACTCCATGGTGTCTTCCCCCCATGACGAATTTTTGGAGTTCTTTTCCATTGTGGTACCCGGCGGGGAGTTCACCAGTGAGCTAAGCCGCCTGAGTGTCGGGGATACCTTGATGGTCGAGCGCCAGGCCTTCGGCTTTTTGACCCTGGATCGCTTCGTCGATGGTCGGGACCTGTGGCTGTTGGCGACCGGGACGGGCATCGCGCCGTTTTTGTCGATCCTGCAAGACTTCGAAGTCTGGGAGTGCTTTGAACGCATTATTCTGGTTTACAGCGTCCGCGAACAAAAAGAGCTGGCGTATCAGGATTTAATCGCCGAGTTAGGGCAGCGGGAGTACCTGGCGGAACACGCACATAAGTTGACCTATATACCTATTGTCACGCGAGAAACAATAGAAGGAGCTTTGCGCGGGCGGATCACGACATTGATTGAAAATGGCGAGCTTGAACAAGCGGCAGGTGTCGAGTTGAGCCCTGAGCATTCTCGGGTGATGTTGTGTGGTAATCCACAAATGATTGATGATACTCGGCAGTTGCTCAAGGCGCGTGAGTTGCAACTCAGTCTGACACGCCGGCCGGGGCAAGTGGCCGTTGAGAATTATTGGTAATCATGGCTTAAATGAATAAAAAACGGCGCCCGCGGGCGCCGTCTTTATTCATCAGTAACGTTATGGTCGATTGTTCTGAACTTTGAGCAAGTCGCGAATCTCACCGAGCAGCTCTTCTTCTTTTGATGGAAGAGGAGGCGCGCTTGGCGCGACCGCTTCTTCACGCTTCAGGCGGTTGATGGCCTTCACGCCCATGAAGATTGCAAAGGCGACGATGACAAAGTCGATGATGCTCTGGATGAATTTGCCATAAGCCACAACCACCGCAGGTGCATCGCCAACCGCGGCTTTGAGCGTAATGACCAGGTCACTGAAATCCACGCCTCCGATCAACAAGCCCAGAGGTGGCATGATCACATCGCCGACGAAGGATGAAACGATCTTGCCGAATGCCGCGCCGATGATAATACCGACGGCCATATCGACCACGTTACCTTTGACCGCGAAGGCCTTGAACTCACTTATCACGCCCATAGGTTATTCCTTGTTACAGATGAGGTTGGTTTGTTAGTGTAAATCAGCCTTGACGATCTTACTCATTAGACTGGCATCTTGTACGCATTTATTGACGGGCCAACCTTTGTCGGGCGAGTCCTTGCAGGGAGCTAATGCCTGTCAGTTAATGTCAGTCCACGTCTTCAGAAACCCTTTTCGTTTAACTGACAGGCATCAGGCCACACGGTTTGTGTTCTTTCTCTGGGTGACAACTGCACCGGCGAAATCAGCCGACAGGTGTCGCCCTGATCAAGGCCGGGTGGGCTATCATCGCGGTTTTTCCGTGGAGTTCAGATGGCCAAGCCTAAGCGCATTTTCGGCTGCACCGAGTGCGGTGCAACCTTTCCCAAGTGGGCCGGGCAGTGCGGCGAATGCGGCGTCTGGAACACGTTGGTCGAAACCATTGTAGAAAGCGGTTCAGCCGCGCCGCCCAGCGGTCGTACCGGGTGGACCGGCCAACAGGCCCAGATCAAAACCCTGGCCGAAGTCAGCATCGAAGAAATTCCGCGCTTTTCCACCGCGTCCGGTGAGTTGGACCGGGTGCTCGGTGGCGGCCTGGTCGATGGCTCTGTGGTGCTGATTGGTGGCGACCCCGGCATCGGCAAATCGACCATCCTGCTGCAAACCCTGTGTCACATGGCCACGCGCATGCCGGCGTTGTATGTCACCGGTGAGGAGTCTCAGCAGCAAGTGGCCATGCGCGCCCGGCGTCTGGGGTTGCCGCAGGACCAGCTCAAGGTGATGACCGAAACCTGTATCGAAAGCATCATCGCCACCGCCAAGCTGGAAAAGCCCAAGGTCATGGTGATCGACTCGATCCAGACCATCTTTACCGAGCAACTGCAGTCGGCGCCGGGTGGCGTTTCGCAAGTGCGCGAGAGCGCGGCCCTGTTGGTGCGCTACGCCAAGCAAAGCGGCACGGCCATTTTCCTGGTGGGCCACGTGACCAAGGAAGGCGCGCTTGCCGGGCCGCGGGTGCTGGAGCACATGGTCGACACTGTGCTGTATTTCGAGGGTGAGTCCGATGGCCGCCTGCGTTTGCTGCGGGCGGTGAAGAACCGGTTTGGCGCGGTCAATGAGTTGGGCGTGTTTGGCATGACTGATAAAGGCTTGAAAGAAGTCTCCAACCCATCGGCCATCTTTCTGACGCGCGCCCAGGAGGAAGTTCCGGGCAGTGTGGTCATGGCCACCTGGGAGGGCACGCGACCTATGCTGGTGGAAGTCCAGGCATTGGTGGATGACAGTCATATGTCCAACCCGCGTCGTGTGACCCTCGGTCTGGATCAGAACCGTCTGGCCATGTTGCTGGCGGTCCTGCATCGCCACGGCGGTATTCCGACCCACGATCAGGATGTATTCCTTAACGTCGTGGGCGGGGTCAAAGTGCTGGAAACCGCCTCCGATCTCGCGTTGATGGCGGCGGTGATGTCCAGTCTGCGTAATCGGCCGTTGCCCCATGACTTGCTGGTATTTGGAGAGGTGGGACTGTCCGGGGAGGTACGCCCGGTGCCCAGTGGACAGGAACGGCTTAAAGAAGCGGCCAAACATGGCTTCAAACGCGCCATTGTTCCCAAGGGCAACGCCCCGAAAGAGTCTCCGCCCGGGTTGAAGGTCATTGGCGTGACCCGCCTGGAACAAGCACTGGATGCGTTGTTTGAATAGCGTTTAAAGGTGCAGGAAGCCAGTATTCCTGGAATGCTGTCCGGGCTTGCAAGCCCGGACGCTGCTGCAGCAATGGCACGACTTCGAAGTACAAATCCGTCGCCGGAAATTGTCCGTAGCCCCGCGCGCGAGCTACGGCGGATGGCGGGAATAAACCTTGCACAAAACTGCAAAAGAAGGCTCTAGATCAATGTCAGGGGCTGGTCTTTAAGGCTGGGAGCGCTAAACTCCGGGGGCAATCCTTCTTGTCCAACTGGCCGGAATATAAAAATGAAAAATAATAATAGCCTGCTACGCCACATCCCGTGGCTGGTGCTGGCAATTGTAGGAGCCTTCGCCCTTGGCGTAGTAGCCTTGCGCCGAGGCGAGGCGATCAACGCCTTGTGGATCGTAGTGGCAGCAGTTGCCATCTATCTGGTCGCTTATCGTTATTACAGTTTGTTCATCGCTACCAAAGTGATGCAGCTGAACCCCCTGCGGGCGACGCCGGCCGTGGTCAATAACGACGGTCTGGACTACGTGCCGACCAACAAACACATTCTGTTCGGGCACCACTTTGCAGCCATTGCTGGCGCCGGACCTCTGGTCGGCCCCGTATTGGCGGCGCAAATGGGCTACCTGCCCGGCACACTCTGGCTGATCGCAGGCGTGGTACTGGCCGGTGCAGTGCAAGACTTCATGGTCCTGTTCATGTCCACCCGTCGCAACGGTCGCTCCCTGGGTGACATGGTTCGCGAAGAAATGGGCAAGGTGCCTGGCACCATCGCGCTGTTTGGCTGCTTCCTGATCATGATCATCATCCTCGCGGTGCTGGCGCTGATTGTGGTCAAAGCCCTGGCCGAAAGCCCATGGGGCATGTTCACGGTGATGGCGACCATCCCGATTGCGATGTTCATGGGCATCTACATGCGCTACATCCGCCCGGGCCGCATCGGTGAAATCTCGTTTGTCGGGGTATTCCTGCTGCTGGGTTCCATCTGGCTGGGGGGCCAGATTGCCGCCAGTCCAGAGTGGGCGCCCGTGTTCACATTCACCGGTACGCAAATCACCTGGATGCTGATCGGCTACGGTTTTGTCGCGGCGGTCTTGCCGGTGTGGCTGGTACTGGCACCGCGTGACTACCTGTCGACCTTCCTCAAAATCGGCACCATCGTGGCCTTGGCGATCGGCATTCTGGTCACCATGCCCGAACTGAAAATGCCAGCGGTCACGCAGTTCATCGACGGCAACGGCCCGGTCTGGAAAGGCGGTCTGTTCCCGTTCCTGTTCATCACCATTGCCTGCGGTGCGGTATCGGGTTTCCACGCACTGATCTCCTCGGGCACCACGCCCAAGCTGCTGGATAACGAAACCAACGCGCGCTACATCGGTTACGGCGGCATGTTGATGGAGTCCTTCGTGGCCATCATGGCGATGGTTGCCGCATCGGTGATCGAGCCGGGCGTGTACTTCGCCATGAACAGCCCGGCAGCCATTGTCGGGTCCGATGTTGTCGGTGTAGCGCAGACGATCAGCAGCTGGGGCTTTGCCATTACCCCGGATGCCCTGACGGCTCTGGCCAAAGACATCGGTGAAACAACCGTTCTTGCACGTGCCGGCGGCGCGCCAACCCTGGCAGTGGGCATCGCACAGATCCTGCATAACGTGTTGCCGGGCGAAAACACCATGGCGTTCTGGTATCACTTCGCCATTTTGTTCGAAGCCCTGTTCATCCTGACTGCAGTCGATGCCGGTACGCGTGCCGGTCGTTTCATGCTGCAAGACCTGCTGGGCAGCTTTGTACCTGCCCTCAAACGCACCGAGTCCTGGGGCGCCAACCTGTTGGCAACTGGCCTGTGTGTGGCGATGTGGGGCTACTTGCTGTACCAGGGCGTGATCGACCCTCTGGGCGGGATCAACACCTTGTGGCCGCTGTTCGGTATCTCTAACCAGATGCTGGCGGGTATCGCGCTGATGCTGGCGACCGTTGTGCTGATCAAAATGAAGCGCCAGCGCTACATTTGGGTGACCATGCTGCCGGCGGTCTGGCTGCTGATCTGTACCACAGCGGCTGGCTTCATCAAGTTGTTCGATGCCAACCCGGCCATCGGCTTCCTGTCCCTGGCCAACAAGTACAGCACCGCGCTGGACGCGGGCCAAGTACTGGCACCGGCGAAAAACATCGATCAGATGCAGCACGTGATCATCAACGCGTACACCAACGCTGGCTTGACGGCACTGTTCCTGTTTGTGGTGTTCAGCATCCTGTTCTATGCGATCAAAGTCGGCATTGCCGCCTGGGGCAGCAAAGAGCGTACGGATAAAGAAGCGCCATTCCAGGCCATGCCGGATGCATAACAGAGGATTGCTAGTATGTTCAATGACCTGAGTCGCCTCGGTAAATACCTCGGTCAGGCCGCGCGCCTGATGGTCGGCATGCCCGACTACGACACCTACGTCGAGCATATGCAAACCAAGCACCCGGACAAGCCGGTCATGAGCTACGAGGTGTTCTTCCGTGAGCGCCAAGAAGCCCGTTATGGCGGTAAAGCCGGCCCCAAGTGCTGTTAAACCGTTAGGTCTCCTGTAGGAGCGAGCGTGCTTGCGATAGCGTCCAGTCAGTCAACCGAGAGGTTGAATGCTTCGACGGCTTCGCGGGCACGCTCGCTCCTACAGTTGTTTTTGTGCTCCCCTCTTTAAGGAGACTTCGCATGTCCTCTCCAATTCCCGTCACCATCCTCAGCGGCTTTCTGGGGGCTGGCAAAACCACCTTGCTGCGCTACCTGCTAAAGGCCGAGCACGGCTTGAAAATCGCGGTGATCGAAAACGAGTTCAGCGATGCCGGGATCGACACCCAACTGCTGGGTGACGAGCCAGTGCAAGTCATGACCCTGGCCAATGGCTGTGTGTGCTGCACCATTCACACCGACCTGACCAAAGCCCTCTACCTGCTGCTCGAGCGTCTGGACAGCGGCGAAATTGCGTTCGACCGCCTGGTGATCGAATGCACCGGTCTGGCTGATCCGGCGCCCGTGGCGCAAACTTTTTTTATCGACGAAGAACTGCGAGAGCGTTACCTGCTGGACGGCATTATCACCCTGGTGGATGCCGCCCATGCCGATATACACCTGAGCCAAACCATCGCCCAGGCGCAAGTCGGCTTCGCTGACCGGTTGCTGGTGAGCAAGCGTGACCTGGTGGACGACTCCACGTTCGACGCGCTGTGTGAACGCCTGACCCGCATTAACCGTCGAGCGCCGATTCGGGTGGTCGAGCACGGCAAGATCGACCTGGCTGAACTGCTGGATGTACGCGGATTTAACCTGAACGCGGATTTGGGCGGTGGCCTGAGCTTGCGCCCGGTGCCGCGGGCATCGTCGATTGACCGTATTTCCAGCCTGGTACTGCGCACCGACCAAGCGCTGGACATCGACCGCCTCAGTGAATTCATGAACGAGCTGCTGGAAGAGCACGGCAAGCAACTGCTGCGTTACAAAGGCGTGCTCAACATTGCCGGTGAAGACCGGCGGCTGGTGTTTCAGGGTGTGCTCAAACTATACGGCTTTGATTGGGACACCGAATGGGTTGAGGGGGAGACCCGTGAAAGCGTGATGGTCTTTATTGCTGACGACCTGCCTGAAGCCAGGATTCGGGAGGGTTTTGCCCGGCTTGAGTCTTGAGTAACGCCTGGCCCTCACCCCAGCCCTCTCCCGGAGGGAGCGGTTTTTTTGAGTCGCTGAGACCCCACGGATTTTCAGGATACTTCGCACAGCTTTGCCAATTGCTGCACGATCATGACGGCGCCTATAGTCAGCGCTCGCCCAAAAGGGCGGCCGGGTTTGGCGACCTGGAGTTACCCAAGAGTACTGCCCAATTGCTAAATATGGCTGAGCGTGTATTTTGCTCGCTGTGCTTTATGGCAGTTGTACGTGGGAGATCTTCGGATCTGCCGGGGATTCTTGGGTACACCGGTTCGCCAACCCGCGTACAGCGGCCACCTGTTTTCGTTTGGCGACGAAAACAGATGGTTCAAACTCTATACCCAAGAGATTTACTTATGACTAATTCACCATTCATACCGCTCACCGCAATCGACTGCACCATCCCCGCCTTACTGATCGACCGCAACGCTCCCCTCGACGTATTGCACGCCAACGCCACTGCCCGTGTACTGGCCGTGACCCAACTCATGGAAACCTTTTCCAGTCGTGACGTTCAAGAGGCGGACGCTGTTGACCTTAAACACCTGTCCACCACCGCCATGCTCTTGCTGCGCGACGGCTGCGACTTGCTGAACGTGTTGGGCTGGCGTTTGCAGCCCAGGTAAGGCTGCGATTGTTATGCCTCGTCAGCGGCTACAAAAGTTGCCCACAAAAAAGCCCGGCTCAAGAGCCGGGCTTTTTATTCAGCTATTTACACTCAGTTGCCGTAAACAGGCAGCTTGGCGCAGATGGCTTTGACTTTCTCGCGAACGGCGTCGATAACGGCTTCGTTGTTGATGTCAGCCAGGATGTCGCAGATCCAGGTGGCCAGTTCACGGCACTCTTCGACTTTGAAGCCGCGAGTGGTGACAGCCGGGGTGCCGAAACGCAGGCCGGAGGTCACGAACGGGGAACGTGGATCGTTCGGTACGGAGTTTTTGTTCACGGTGATGAACGCTTTGCCCAGTGCGGCGTCAGCATCTTTACCCGAGATGTCCTGCTTGATCAGCGACAGCAGGAACAGGTGGTTTTCAGTACCGCCCGAAACCACGTCAAAACCACGCTCGATGAACACCGAGGCCATGGCCTGGGCGTTCTTCACCACTTGTTGCTGGTAAGCCTTGAACTCAGGTTGCAGGGCTTCTTTGAAGCACACGGCCTTGGCGGCGATGACGTGCTCCAGCGGGCCGCCTTGCGAACCCGGGAAAACAGCCGAATTCAGCTTTTTCTCGATGTCGGCGTTGGCTTTGGCCAGGATCAGGCCGCCACGTGGGCCGCGCAGGGTTTTGTGGGTGGTGGTGGTGACCACGTCAGCAAATGGAACCGGGTTCGGGTAAACGCCTGCAGCGACCAGACCGGCTACGTGAGCCATGTCGACGAACAGGTAGGCGCCTACCTTGTCAGCGATTGCGCGGAAACGCGGGAAGTCGAGGATCTGCGAGTAGGCCGAGAAACCGGCAACGATCATTTTTGGTTTGTGCTCAACCGCCAGGCGCTCGACTTCGTCGTAGTCGATCAGGCCGTTGGCGTCGATGCCGTACTGGATGGCGTTGTACAGCTTACCCGAGGACGAAACGCTGGCGCCGTGGGTCAAGTGACCGCCGTGGGCCAGGCTCATGCCCAGGATGGTGTCGCCAGCCGACAGCAGGGCCAGGTAGACAGCGCTGTTGGCCTGGGAACCGGCGTGAGGCTGAACGTTGGCGTAATCGGCGCCGAACAGCTCTTTTGCACGGTCGATGGCCAGTTGCTCAACCACGTCGACGTATTCGCAGCCGCCGTAGTAACGCTTGCCTGGATAACCTTCGGCGTACTTGTTGGTCAGTACCGAGCCTTGAGCTTCCATGACCGCTGGGCTGGTGTAGTTTTCCGAAGCGATCAGCTCAATGTGTTCTTCCTGGCGCTGAGCTTCTTGCTCCATGGCGGCAAAAAGGTCGGCGTCGAACTTGGCAAGTGTCAAATCACGGCTGAACATGGCGGTCCTCAAGGATCGGGGGGGCAGAAAAGGAGGGCATTCTAACTCAATGGGTTTTATCTGGCATATGAAAGCGATTCACGGCACAGATGATTCAAATTGAAAGGCGGCTCAAACGTGTTCGGGCAGCCCGATGCTTTGGCCAAGGGGCGCTTGCGAGAGGGCGTCGGGTGAGATCGGGCGGGCGGTGATCCTGCCGGTCGACGCTTGGTCTGCGCTGGTTTGCCCTGTTCACCGCATTAAGGTAGCTTTGCCGGTTACGCGGGGCAGTGGGGGCATTCTCAATGAGTTTCCACGCCCAAGCGGGGGGAACTCATTGAGAACACCCTCCGGAGCTCCTACACTCAGGCTTTTTCTGCGAGCAGGGATTGATCACCATCAATCGCTGACTTACTGCTATGGCCTGACCCGGGCAGCGCTCGCGCCTTATTCACCAGTCACTGACGCTAGGTTCTCCATGGCTCAATACGTATTCACCATGCATCGGCTGAGCAAAGTTGTTCCGCCGAAGCGGGAAATCCTGAAAAACATCTCCCTGTCATTTTTCCCGGGCGCCAAAATCGGCGTCCTCGGCCTGAACGGCTCGGGTAAATCAACCCTGTTGAAGATCATGGCTGGCGTCGACACCGAGTTCGACGGCGAAGCCCGCCCGATGCCGGACTTGAACATCGGTTACTTGCCGCAAGAGCCGCAACTGGATCCAAGCAAAACCGTACGCGAAGTGGTGGAAGAAGCCGTTAGCGTGATCAAGGACGCTCAAGCGCGTCTGGACCAGGTTTACGCCGAATACGCCGACCCGGATGCCGACTTCGACAAGCTGGCGGCAGAACAGGCCAAGCTGGAATCGATCCTGCAGGCAAGCGACGGGCACAACCTGGAGCGCCAGCTCGAAGTCGCGGCCGATGCGCTGCGTCTGCCGGCCTGGGACGCCAAGGTTGAACATCTGTCGGGTGGTGAGAAGCGTCGTGTGGCCTTGTGCCGCCTGCTGCTGTCGGCCCCGGACATGCTGCTGCTCGACGAACCGACCAACCACCTGGACGCCGATTCCGTCGCCTGGCTGGAGCACTTCCTGCACGACTTCCCGGGTACCGTGGTTGCGATTACGCACGACCGTTACTTCCTGGATAACGTCGCGGGCTGGATTCTGGAACTCGACCGCGGTGCGGGTATCCCTTACGAGGGCAACTACTCGGGTTGGCTGGAAGCCAAGTCCGATCGTCTGGCCGCCGAGTCCAAGCAGCAGTCGGCCCATGAAAAGGCCATGAAAGACGAGCTGGAATGGGTTCGCAAGGGTGCCAAGGCGCGTCAGTCCAAATCCAAGGCCCGTCTGCAACGCTTCGAAGAACTGCAATCGCAGGAATTCCAGAAGCGCAGCGAAACCAACGAAATCTACATCCCGGCCGGTCCGCGCCTGGGTGACAAGGTTATCGAGTTCAAGAACGTGTCCAAGGGTTATGGCGATCGCGTGTTGATCGATAACCTGTCGTTCGCCATGCCTAAAGGCGCGATCGTGGGCGTGATCGGTGGTAACGGTGCCGGTAAATCCACTCTGTTCCGCATGCTGATGGGTAAGGAACAACCGGATTCGGGCAGCATCGAAATCGGTGAAACCGTGCAACTGGCATGCGTGGACCAGAGCCGTGACGACCTGGATGGCAGCAAGACTGTATTCCAGGCGATTTCTGATGGTTCCGATGTGATTCGCATCGGCAACTATGAAATCCCGTCGCGTACCTACGTGGGCCGCTTCAACTTCAAAGGTGGCGACCAGCAGAAGTTCGTCAAGGACCTGTCCGGTGGTGAGCGGGGTCGTCTGCACCTGGCCCTGACCTTGAAAGAGGGCGCCAACGTGCTGCTGCTCGACGAACCGTCCAACGACCTTGACGTTGAGACCTTGCGTTCGCTCGAAGAGGCACTGCTGGACTTCCCTGGCGCTGCCATTGTGATCTCTCACGATCGGTGGTTCCTGGACCGTGTCGCGACTCACATCCTGGCGTACGAAGACGACTCGCAAGCGGTCTTCTTTGAAGGCAACTACACCGAGTACGAAGCTGACCGTAAAAAACGCCTCGGCGAAGCGGCCAACCAGCCGCACCGCGTGCGTCATAAAAAACTGGCCCAGTAAGGCCGGTAAGCAGCAAAAAAACGGAGCCTTCGGGCTCCGTTTTTTGTTGGGCGCAGGTTGTTGGCTGCTCTATCGGTGGTGCAAAACTGGGTACAGAAATCACTTTTATGGTGCGCAAAACACCGTTAAATCGACTTAATTTATATATAAGCACCATTTAAATTCATAACTGCGACATTTTGCGCTGTCGCGGTGCGGCATGAATTGATAGAGTTCTGGCCAATCTCCGTTTAACGACAACAAATTTGCCGAGACTTCCCCATGATCGAATCCGTCGACCAGTTCCTATCCCGCCTGAAAAAACGCGACCCGGACCAGCCTGAATTCCACCAGGCCGTGGAAGAAGTACTGCGTAGTCTTTGGCCCTTTCTTGAGGCTAATCCGCATTATCTGAACTCAGGGGTTCTTGAGCGTATTTGCGAACCTGAGCGTGCGATTGTGTTCCGCGTATCGTGGGTCGATGACGAAGGAAAGGTACGGGTCAACCGCGGATTCCGTATCCAGATGAACAGCGCCATCGGTCCTTACAAGGGCGGTCTGCGCTTCCATCCGTCAGTGAACCTGGGGGTACTGAAATTCCTGGCCTTTGAACAAACCTTCAAAAATTCCCTGACCTCGTTGCCGATGGGTGGCGGTAAAGGTGGCTCGGATTTCAATCCCAAGGGCAAGAGCGACGCAGAGGTCATGCGCTTCTGTCAGGCATTCATGAGTGAGCTGTATCGTCATATCGGTTCTGATGTCGATGTGCCTGCAGGCGATATCGGTGTTGGCGCACGGGAAATCGGCTTCATGTTTGGCCAATACAAGCGCCTGAGCAACCAGTTCACTTCAGTGTTCACCGGTAAGGGCATGAGCTACGGCGGCAGCCTGATTCGCCCGGAAGCCACCGGGTTTGGTTGCGTGTACTTCGCCCAGGAAATGCTCAAACGCAGCGGTCAGCGCATTGATGGCAAACGCGTAGCTATTTCGGGCTCGGGTAATGTGGCGCAATACGCTGCTCGTAAGGTCATGGACCTGGGCGCCAAGGTAATTTCGCTGTCGGACTCCGAAGGCACGTTGTATTGCGAAGCGGGGTTGAACGAAGAGCAATGGCTGGCGCTGATGGACCTGAAAAACGTCAAGCGTGGGCGTATCAGCCAGCTGGCCGAACAGTTTGGCCTGGAATTTCTGGCCGGTCAGCACCCATGGAATCTGGCATGTGACATCGCCCTGCCGTGCGCCACTCAGAACGAGCTGGATGCCGATGCCGCGCGGACGCTGCTGAGCAATGGCTGCGTGTGCGTGGCGGAAGGTGCAAACATGCCGACCACCCTTGAGGCAGTCGATCTGTTTATCGAAGCTGGCATTCTGTTTGCCCCGGGCAAGGCGTCCAACGCCGGTGGCGTTGCGGTGAGCGGTCTGGAAATGTCGCAAAACGCCATGCGTCTGTTGTGGACCGCGGGTGAAGTGGACAGCAAGTTGCACAACATCATGCAGTCGATTCACCACGCGTGCGTGCATTACGGTGAAGAAAACGGCCGGATCAACTACGTTAAAGGCGCCAATATTGCGGGCTTCGTCAAAGTGGCTGACGCGATGCTGGCTCAGGGTGTGGTGTAAGCCGGCTCAATCCTGATGATTTCGACCTGCAGATCCCCGGCAGGTCGAACCCACAGCACTTCGTCGCCCAGTTGCGCACCCAGCAGTGCGCGACCCAAGGGCGAGCCCCAGTTGATCAGCCCACGGGCCGCATCGGCCTGGTCCTCCCCGACCAACTGCACCCGCTGTTCATGGCCCTGGTCGTCGGCATAGGTGACCCAGCTCCCAATCTGTACGGTCTGCGTCGATGACGCAGGGGCGATCTCATGGGCGCTTTTCAGGCGTTGATTGAAATAACGCAAGTCGCGTTCGAGGTCGGCTAAGCGCTGTTTGTCGGCGGCATCATTGCGGGCGGACTCTTCGCTGTGCAGACGCTGCAGTTCGTGCACCCGGGCTTGCAGCTGCGCCAGTCCACTGGCGGTGACGTAATTGGGCTGGTCACTGACCTGTCGCTCAATGGGGGCATTGGCCTGGTCAGCGGCATTGTCTTCGTTCACAAACGCGCGGCTCATGGCAGCAACTCCGTATGATCCATAGAATTGAGAGCCTGCTCAGGGCGCGGCGTTCAGATTATTTGGCGCGATAGGTTCGGCCGGCTTGATCGGCTGCCTGCAGCGCGGAGTGCTCGGTCAGTTCCTGCTGGATGAAAGCCGCGATCATGGCGCGGTAGACGCTTTCGGTGATGCCCGCATTGGCCCCCAGTTCTTGTGCCAATGACCTCACCTTGGCAATGACCTGCTCAACCCGCTGCGGGGCTTTCACGGCTTCGCTGTCTTTTTTGAAGCTTGCGGCTTGCGAGACGTAAGCGCCACGCTCGGCGATCAGGCTGACGATTTTGCGATCAAGCCCGTCGATGTGCTCACGGACTTGCTCAAGGGATGTGCAGTTAACGGCCATGTTCTGACAACTCCATTTAATAGTGATACCACTTCAGTTCCAGCATCACCTCGTTGACCGGGGATGCAAAGTGGCTGAATGCCCGTTCTGCGCTCACTCGCAGACCCAGGTTTCGCGAGATTTCCCACTGCTGATTCAAACTGATACTGCGCCGGATTTCACCGTTGGCGAAGTAGTCGCCCTTGGCTTCCAGGCTCAAGTTACCCACAGGGTTGCGCCACAGCAGGCCGGTGTTGAAGCCGGCAGCCGGGGACACAAAGGCGGCGAAGTCATTGTTGTGCTCCACGCGCAGGGTTCCCAAGGCAAAGCCCAGCAGGTTTTCGCCCAGTTGCCAGGTTCCGCCTGCGCCGCCGTTGACGTGGGTGACGAGTGTTTCATCGCCGTGCTTGCCCAGTACGCGCTCAAGCCCGCCTCCCACTTGCCATGACCAGGGTTTGAGCAAGTCGTTGCGCGGGGTCAACGAGCGGATATTGGCCAGATCAAGCTGCTGAACTTGCCAATGATTACCTTCGTACTGGCGCAGTTTGAGCTGCAGGATTTCAATTTGTGCGCCCAGCGGGAAGCCCGGGCTGTTGTCGTTCAGGTCGTGGTAGGCCATGCGCAGGCCGTACTCGGCAAACGCCGTATCGTCACGGCTGCCGGCGCCCAGTTGCCAGGTGCGGGACTCGTGGCCGTTTTCCGGGAGTTCGGGCTGTTCGACCTGTAGTTCGGGCGCAGGGTTCTGGTTGATCGCTCGCAGCAGTTCAAAGCTGCGCTGTGAGCGTGACGTATCGCGCTCAAGGCCATTGGCCCGATAGCGCTCAAGACGGTAAGCCGCATCGATGATCAGCGCCTGACGGTCTTTGGGCAGCGCCTTGAACGTCGGGCTTTGCAGTTGCGTTTGATCCGCGCTGACCTGCAAGACCCATTGCTGCTCTTCAGGGTCCAGTGCTTTGGCACGATCCAGCAGCTCGCGTTCGCGCGAAGGCCGGTACTCGATGCTTTCGACAAGGCCGGCTTCCTTGACCGCTTTGACAGTGTCTGTAGGAATGGCGGTCAACGGGAACTGGCTGGTCAGTTGCAAGCCGGGGCGTGCTACTTGCAGCAATTCGAGCAGGCGATACGAACAGTTTTCGTCGAAGAAAAAATAGTCGAACTTGATCTGCTTCAACTCCCACACATGCTCGACCATGCGCCGGGTTTCTTCGGGGGTCAGGTTCAGCCTGTATTCCCAGAGGTCGCGGTTTTCGAGGCTGCGGTACTCCGAGAGTTTTTCCTGATAGGGCACCAGGGCGAACAGGCCTGGATACCCGCCTGCCAAGCCCTTCCAGGCGTACAGGATGCTGTTGTCGGAACCTTCGATGTAGGCCCCGAAGTTGATTGCGTAGCTGAGCAGGGCGGTCTTGTTGCTTTGTACGTCGGCCTGATCGATGCGCAATAACGTATGACCGAACATGGACGAGGGGCTATTGAGATAGGCCGCCGGGAAAATCATCACCGTACTGTGGGGGGCCACATCCTTGAACCATTGGTTGAACTCTGTGCATTCGGCCTTGGGCAGGCCGGTCAGGTTCAGCTGATCCTTGAGCCAGCGGGTGCGAGCCGGGTAGACGCATTGCGGGTGTTTGTCCCCAAGGCTCAGTGGTGCATACAACGCGTCGACCGTGGCACGCAGTTCGGCGTCCGGGTGATGAGCGCCGTCGGGGGCAAGAAAGAATTTGTCATCGCTGACATAGCTGCGCCAGCCGCCGAGCTTGCCGGCCTCGTAATGCCCGAGAGATATCCAGAAAGGATCATTGGCCAACTGCTGCAACCGTTGATTGTCGATATGAGGTGCGGCATACAGCGGGGTACAGGCACAGAGCGCCAGATAGGCAAGGCGTTTGAGCATGGTGGGCAACTGTTGTCAGACAATGGAGATGATGAAGCTCGAGAATACCCGCTCCCGAAGGAGCGGGCAGGTCTCATTTACGCAGCGGTGGCGTACTTGGCCAGGCGAGCATCGCCTTTGAGGATAGCCAGTGTGTTGGTATGCACATCTTCAGCCGTTACATCGGCCTTGCTGAAGATTTGCTGGAAGTGCTCATGGGTTACCGCGGCGAAATGAGCACGGTCTTCAGGGGCGACACCCAGGACAACGGCGTAGGTGGTCAGTGCTTCGCCATTGCCTTTGGCCATGTCTTCGGACAGTTCGTTGATCATGCCATTCATGGCAATCCACGATTTTCCGCCGTAGGTCAGTGCGTCCTTGGTGGTGCAACCGTTGGTGCCTGAAGTCATACCGAAGGTAGCGTTGCCGGACGTGCCGTTGGTGGTTGAAGCCAGGAAGTGGGCAGGGGTTCCGCGCTGGCCGTCAAACAGCATGTTGCCCCAACCGCAGTTCGGGCCACCTGGTGCTTGCGCCATGGCATTGAGGGAAACAACAGTAAAGAGAGTACCGAGAAGAATCCGTTTCATAAGCTGTGTTCTCTATGTGTATGCAACCAATGGACAAGGGTGTCTGGCCTTACCGAGCCAGTACGGGCCAGTTATCACTTCCAGCCGCGTAACAAGTTGGAGTCTAGGCACGATCGGCGGGTTCCGTGTTTTTTTGTAAAACATTCATCAAGCGAGGGCCTTTTTGGCCCGTAAATGCGGGGCTCTGGCTTTTCACGCGTTGTGCGCCTTGCCAGTGGTACACGGCCAGCGCCAGAATGCTGCCATCTGCCCCGCCCGATGTAAGGAAGCCCGATGCCTGATTCTGTTGCTGCCAGCTTGCGTCTAGCGCCTGACGCGCTAACCCGTCCGTTCTCCGCTGAACAGTTCAGCTTCTCTACCACCAATGATTTGGAACCCTTTCGCGGCATTCTCGGCCAGGAACGTGCGGTCGAAGCCTTGCAGTTCGGCGTGGCCATGCCGCGTCCGGGTTACAACGTATTTGTCATGGGCGAGCCGGGTACGGGTCGCTTCTCGTTCGTCAAACGCTACCTCAAGGCTGAAGGCAAGCGCCTGACGTCGCCGAGCGACTGGGTCTATGTCAATAATTTCGATGAGCCACGCGAGCCGCGCGCCCTGGAGCTGCCCGCCAGTTCAGCGGGTGCTTTTATCGGTGATATCAATGGCCTGATCGATAATCTGCTGGCGACCTTTCCCGCCGTGTTTGAACACCCGACGTATCAGCAGCGTAAAAGCGCTATCGATCGGGGCTTCAATCAACGTTACGACCGCGCCCTGGATGTGATCGAGCGTCTGGCCCTGGAAAAAGGCGTTGCGCTTTACCGCGACAGCAGCAACGTTGCCTTCACCCCGATGAGTGATGGCAAGGCGCTGGATGAAGCCGAGTTCTCGCAACTGCCCGACGAAGAGCGTGAGCGCTTCCATGAGGATATTTCAGCGCTTGAAGAGCGCCTGAACGAAGAGCTGGCCAGCTTGCCGCAGTGGAAGCGCGAGTCAAACAATCAGCTGCGCCAGTTGAACGAAGAAACCATCACGCTGGCTTTGCAACCGTTGCTGGCGCCGTTGTCTAAAAAGTACGCCGAAAATGCTGCGGTGTGCGGTTACTTGCAGGCGATGCAGGTCTACTTGCTGAAAACCGTGGTCGAGCAACTGGTCGAAGACAGCAAGACCGATGCCCAGGCGCGCAAGTTGCTCGAAGAACAATACTTGCCAAGTCTGGTGGTCGGCCAGCCCATGAGCGGGGGCGCGCCGGTCGTTTTCGAACCGCATCCGACCTACGACAACCTGTTTGGCCGTATTGAGTACAGCACTGATCAGGGCGCGCTCTACACCACGTATCGGCAGCTGCGTCCCGGCGCCTTGCACCGAGCCAATGGCGGCTTTTTGATTCTTGAAGCCGAAAAGATGCTGAGCGAGCCTTTCGTATGGGACGCCCTTAAGCGCGCTCTGCAATCACGCAAACTGAAAATGGAGTCGCCGCTCGGTGAAATGGGCCGACTGGCCACCGTGACGCTGAGCCCGGAAATGATCCCGCTGCAGGTGAAGGTGGTCATCATCGGTGCGCGCCAGTTGTATTACACGCTGCAAGACCTGGATCCCGATTTCCAGGAGATGTTCCGGGTGTTGGTGGACTTCGATGAAGACATCCCGATGGTTGATGAAAGCCTCGAGCAGTTCGCTCAGTTGCTGACCACACGCACCTGTGAAGAGGGCATGGCACCGTTGACCGCTGACGCCGTTGCGCGCCTGGCGACCTACAGTGCACGCTTGGCCGAGCATCAGGGGCGTTTGTCGGCGCGTATCGGCGACTTGTTCCAACTGGTCAGTGAGGCGGACTTCATTCGCCATCTGGCCAACGATGAGATGACCGACGCCGGGCACATCGAACGTGCCCTCAAGGCCAAGGCTACGCGCACCGGCCGCGTGTCGGCGCGGATTCTCGACGACATGCTGGCCGGCATCATCCTGATTGATACCGACGGTGCAGCGGTGGGCAAATGCAACGGTCTGACCGTGCTGGAAGTCGGCGATTCGGCGTTCGGTGTACCGGCGCGGATCTCGGCCACGGTGTACCCGGGCGGCAGCGGTATTGTCGACATTGAACGAGAGGTCAACCTCGGGCAGCCGATTCACTCCAAGGGCGTGATGATCCTGACCGGGTACCTGGGCAGCCGTTACGCCCAGGAGTTTCCGTTGGCGATCTCGGCCAGCATCGCGCTGGAGCAGTCGTACGGTTACGTCGATGGCGACAGTGCATCGCTGGGCGAGGCCTGTACGCTGATTTCGGCGCTGTCGAAAACCCCGCTCAAGCAATGCTTTGCAATCACCGGCTCGATCAACCAGTTTGGCGAAGTTCAGGCCGTAGGCGGGGTCAACGAAAAAATCGAAGGCTTCTTCCGACTATGCGAAGCGCGAGGTCTTACAGGCGAGCAGGGGGCAATCATCCCGCAAGCCAACGTGGCGACCTTGATGCTTGACGAAAAAGTGCTGCAGGCGGTGCGGGCGGGCAAGTTTCATGTGTACGCGGTGCGCCAGGCAGACGAAGCCTTGAGCCTGCTGGTCGGTGAACCTGCCGGTGAACCGGATGCAGAAGGCCAGTTCCCTGAGGGCAGCGTCAATGCCCGGGTGGTGGAACGACTGCGAGTGATTGCCGAAATGATCAGCGACGACGACCTCAAGGAAGCAGAGAAAGAGCTGGCTGCCGAGGCTCTGGCCGAGGCAAAACCAGCGTAACGCTAACGTGACCGGTTGTAGCAGTGGTCGAGCTGAGCGACGTAGCCTCGTTCTACTCGTCAACTGCTACAGGTTCGAGGGCATCCTGTAGCAGCTGTCGTAAAACATGGCGTTGTCAGAAAACTCTTCTATTCTCAGCTCAAGGACATCCACTGTCGTCACTGGAACGATGCAGCCCGCAGTGTGGCTGAGGACAGGATCTAGAGGGTCGCCGCCATGTCGCGCAACCTTTGTCTTACCCGCCAGTGCCTGGGCCTGGTGACGCGAATTGAATGCAGCATTCGCCCGTTGGCAGGCAACACGGGGATGTGGACGCTGCTTTTCGCAGCAGGACTGGCCGGTGAGCAACCGACTACGATCAAGTCTCAAGGCCCTTTTCCTGGCCCGTTCGTGGCTGAAACCATTCTCGACTCGATTGTTGAAAACCTGACATTGCACGGCTATCAGTTGGCGGACGACCCGCAAATCTGGTGCCTGCATGTGCAGGCCCAGTTGCGGCAGCTCAACAGCGGGCGTTGCCGCGCCTCGCGTTAATCAGCAGGTACCTTGTCCAGCTTGACCTCGAAGCCGTATTGAACAGGCGTCAGGTCAGTGCGTGTGTAGCTTTCAAACTGAGTCGGCTGACCATAAAAGTAATGCACATCGAACAGGGCCGGCCCGTGTGGCTCCGCACTGTGGCTCACGGCGAGGGCTTTCTTCAGGTAGTTGCCGGTGGCGTCTTTTGCATAAAAGCGCCAGGCCTCGGAAGGGAATAATGCCTGGTCAACCACCAGCGCATTGCCTTTGAGCTCAAGGCCCTTGGGTAGATGGGCTACTTCCAGCGTGTGCTTATCAATGGCAGCGATATACATGGGCATCGAGCCGACCGCATACGCCGGTGTTTCCGGGAACAGATTGAGGTCGTAAGTGATCACCCCGGTTTCCGGATCGATATCAAAGGCCTCCGCAGGCAGCTCCAGAGGATCGCTGCGCTTGCCGTTTTCATCTTCGGCGAAGAAGGTGACAGGCGCGATGGATGTTTCAGGCAGTGTTCCGAGCAGCTCGTCATTGAACGTAGCGGGATGGGTGAATTCAAGCGTGGCGGCGCTGGCATCCTCGACTGACTGGATGATCACCACTTGCTGTTTCAGGTGCTCTGGGTCCAGAGCGGCATCTTTCAGGTAGTTGGCGGCCTGATCGTCGTACACCACCACAGGGATCGGCAGCGGCTCAATCTCTTTTCCTGCGATTGTTTTGTCGAGTCGGTGTACGGGCAGCTTAAGCGCCTTGCGGGTGATGTCTGCCCTGGAAAAGTCGAGCACGCTGACGTCGAGCTGTTCGATGGCACCTTTGAAATACACCTTGCTGTACTGCCCCGGATGCTTGCGCTCAAAAGCCTGTTGCTCGTCATCCAGTTGCTGGGCGAAGGAGGCGCTCCATTCGGTCTGCTTGAGCATCCGGGCCAGTTGCTGTTGATAAAACGCAAGTTGTTCGGCGTTCTGGTTGATAGCACCTGCGTGGGACAGGAACTGCCCGGAAGTGTCGCGCGCCTGGATGATCAGAGGGTCAAGCGGCAGATCGCGCACTTGCTCGGCCACTGGGGCGCTGTTGGAGATCTCTACTTCCGCAAAGTTGTTACCCAGTGCGAGCAAGGTCACGCTGATCGTGCCTTCTGTGCGGGTATGGCCCACGTCCTTGGCGGTCAGGTTGAAGTGGACCACGTTAGCCGGTGCCACCACCTCGACGGTACCCTGCAGCATCACGGGCTGAGGTTGCTGGCTGTTCTGGATTTCTATCCCGTCGGTAAAGGGATAGGTGACGGTCAGGTCATCCGGATTGCTCACGTTGGCGCTGGAGGGGCTGAGCTGTATGCCTGGATCGGTTTCAGACCACTCGTTCTGAAAGGTCACTACTTGTTGATTGCTCAGGGTTACGGACTGCCATTCCAGTGTATGGGGGAAGGGGAACTCGGAAGCACCGCTGGAGGAAAACGGGAAGACGGGCTCTAGATCGGTCAGATAATCGGAGCTGTTGTTTCTGCGCAGGATAAACAGGCCGTTGATGTAGGTATCGCTCAGGGTCTGGCTGTCGGGGTAATGCTTGAGCAATGCAAGGTCATCCTCACCGTATTCGGTCTGGATCGGCATGTCTTGCAATTTGAGGCGCGCACGCTCCAGCAATAACAATGAACCACCCAACTCGGCGACGGCATCTTTCAGTTGCGGATCCTGAAGGGTGTCGAGGCTCTTTTCGAAGGCTGCGGTCCTTTCTTCCAGGCTGGCCTGTGAGTGCTTGTCCTCAGGGGAGCAGCCGCTCGTGACGAGCAGAGCCATTGAAATCCCGAGACACACCAAGGGGAGACGCAGATCCATTGTTGAATTTTCCTGTCCGTAAGCGGTGCTGAGAAAGAGGACACTAGCAGAAAAAGTTTTTACCGGCTGTTCCAAGACTTTCTCTATGCAGTTTTCTCACTGATATACTCGCGCCCATTTTTATACGTCCTGTGAGATTCAATGGAACGCTTTATCGAAAACGCAATGTATGCCTCGCGCTGGATTTTGGCGCCCATCTACTTCGGGCTATCGCTGGGCCTGCTGGCGCTGGCGTTGAAGTTCTTTCAGGAAGTGTTTCACGTTATCCCCAACGTGTTTGCATTGACCGAGTCGGACTTGATCCTGGTCATTCTTTCGCTGATCGACATGGCGCTGGTGGGCGGTTTGCTGGTCATGGTGATGATTTCAGGCTACGAGAACTTCGTCTCGCAACTGGACATCGATGAACATAAAGAGAAGCTCAGCTGGTTGGGCACCATGGACTCCACGTCGCTGAAGATGAAAGTGGCGGCGTCGATTGTGGCCATCTCCTCAATCCATCTGCTGCGGGTCTTCATGGATGCACGCAACATCGAGACCGAGTACCTGATGTGGTACGTGATCATTCATATGACTTTTGTGGTGTCCGCGTTTGCGATGGGTTACCTGGACAAGCTGACCAAGCACTGATGCATCTACAGGGCGGCGTGTACACGATCCCGGGCTGCGAAGGCTTTGGGGGCTGTGGTAGTCTGCTCGCCCTTTTTTGGTTCAGGGTGTTCGGGGCTGGCGGTTGAAAGACAGCTTTTCCTGGATACCCCACAGCGGAGCAGTGTTATGTCCGAAGTAAATCTGTCGACCGACGAAACCCGTGTCAGCTACGGCATTGGCCGTCAGCTGGGTGACCAGCTGCGCGACAACCCGCCACCGGGCGTGAGCCTGGATGCAATCCTGGCCGGCCTGACTGACGCTTTCGCAGGTCAGCCGAGCCGTGTAGGTCAGGAAGAGCTGTCTGCCAGCTTCAAAGTGATCCGCGAGATCATGCAAGCTGAAGCAGCTGCCAAAGCAGAAGCTGCTGCAGGTGAAGGCAAGGCTTTTCTGGCTGAAAACGCCAAGAAAGATGGCATCACCACTCTGGCTTCGGGCCTGCAATTTGAAGTGGTTACTGCGGGCGAAGGCGCCAAGCCATCCCGTGAGGACACTGTACGTGTTCACTACCACGGCACCCTGATCGACGGCACTGTCTTTGACAGCTCCTACGATCGTGGCCAGCCTGCCGAATTCCCGGTTGGCGGCGTGATCGCTGGCTGGACCGAAGCCCTGCAACTGATGAATGCCGGCAGCAAATGGCGCATCTACGTGCCGAGCGAACTGGCTTACGGCGCTCAAGGCGTTGGCAGCATTGCTCCGCACAGCGTGCTGGTGTTCGACGTTGAGCTGCTGGACGTTCTGTAAGAACACAGCGCTTTAACGGTGGTCGCGGGTGTACTGGCGATGAGGGCGACACGAAGTCGTCTGCATCGCCAGGCCCGCTTCCCTGATGGGAGCTTCATAGTTCTATTTTGGCGTGATGCTCGTGAGTGTCACTGGTGCCGACGGGGCGCAATGCCCGGGCATAGCAAAACAGAAACAAATTGCGCACCAGCTCCTTGAGCACCAACGGTTCGCTTGAGTTAAGTCCCGAAAAATCCAGATCTCCCTGATCCTGTAGCTCGTTGAGGGCTTCTTCTTCCAGTACTGCGCAGACTTCTCCGGTTTCCCGATGGAGGATTCGCAGATAGGGATGTGGACGGTCCAGCCAGGCATCAATTAAATAAGTCATGGTCGTCATCTCCTTGATGAATATCAATGAGAATAATTCTTATTCAATTAATAGCAAGTGCCTATTGGCAGATTTCCGGTTTTTCCGCTCAAGAGCTGCTGCAGGTCAAGGGGGCTGGCTTTTTGAGATCGCGGAGGCGATTTGGCGGGAGCGTAGCGAGGGAGGCGGGCAGTACAGCACCTTCCTGCGCCGGGCGCAGGAAGGAATGCAGCAGAATCAGACCTTGCGGACGAACTCGGACTTGAGCTTCATCGGGCCGATACCGTCGATTTTGCAGTCGATATCGTGGTCGCCATCACACAGGCGAATGTTTTTGACCTTGGTACCCACTTTGACCACCAGTGAGGTGCCTTTGATTTTCAGGTCCTTGATCACGGTGATGGTGTCGCCGTCGACCAGAACATTGCCTGCAGAGTCTTTGTAGACTTTGACGTCAGTGTCGACTTCAGCGTCGCCGCTGGCGGACCACTCATGGGCGCATTCCGGACAGATCAGCTGAGTGCCGTCTTCGTAGGTGTATTCGGAATTGCATTTTGGGCAGGGTGGCAACGTGCTCACTAAAGCTCCTTAAGGGTCAGGATGGCTAAAGGCGCGTATTGTATAGGGTTTTAGCGGGAAGGGGGGGATTCGCGGTTGTGGCCGACCCGTAGCAGTTGCCGAGGTCCGAGGCTGCGTCCGGCGGCGAAGCCGCCGCAGGGTCAGATATCGCGGTGTATCAGATACACCGCATGCTCAGGGTAGACGACCGCTTCGTGGCCGAACGCAGCCTTCGGCAGCTGCTACAGGTCGTGTGCAAACTCAGTGCGTACGGGCCACTGCAAATTCGCTCAGCTCGACCAGTGCATCGCGGTACTGGCTCGGTGGCAGCGCTTCCAGGCATTCAATTGCACGGGCTACATAATCCCGGGCCAACTGGGCGGTGTAATCCAGGGCGCCGGAAGATTCCACGGCGTCGCGAATGCTTTCGAGGTCTTCAATGCCGCCTTTCTGGATGGCTTTGCGGACCAGGGCTGCTTGTTCCGGCGTGCCTTCGCGCATGGTGTAGATCAGTGGCAGCGTCGGTTTGCCTTCTGCCAGATCGTCACCGACGTTCTTGCCCAGGGTTTCGGCGTCGCCGCGGTAGTCGAGCAGGTCGTCCACCAGCTGGAAAGCCACGCCCAGGTGATCGCCAAAGGTGCGCAAGGCTTCGCTCTGCTGCGCAGTTGCGCCAGCCAGGGCAGCCGCACTGTGGGTCGAAGCCTCGAAAAGCATCGCGGTTTTGCCGCGAATCACTTCCATGTAGGTTTCTTCAGTGGTGCTGGCGTCACGAACCTTGGACAGCTGCAGTACTTCACCTTCAGCAATGATGCGAGTGGCTTGCGACAGGATTTTCATCACTGGCATCGAGCCTAGCTCAACCATCATCTCGAACGAGCGCGAGTACAGGAAGTCGCCGACCAGCACGCTTGGCGCGTTGCCCCACGTGGCGTTAGCGGTTTTACGGCCACGGCGCATGCCCGACATGTCGACCACGTCATCGTGCAGCAGGGTGGCGGTATGCAGGAACTCAATGGTCGCGGCGAGCAGACGCATATCGTCGCCTTCGCGGCCCAGGGCCTTACCACACAGCAACACTAATAAAGGACGAAGACGTTTGCCGCCGGCCGAGGTGATGTAGTCGCCGATTTTTGAGACCAGCGGTACGCGGGAAGTCAGCTGCTTCTTGATGATGCAGTCTACGGCGCTAAAATCGTCCGCCACCGCGTGGTAGAAAGCTTGGGGTTGCATCAGCGACAGGTGCTCCAGAAGGGTTGCGCGGCATGCTAGGTCGGGGGGCTGGGCCTGTCAAGGCGAGATGGACGGCCCCTTGCAACCCTGACTTGCCTTGCGTACAATCGCGCACCCTGAACTTCCTGGGCAGCACCTGCCTTACGCAATTGCACTTGGGCCGTTCCAGCCCCATGCAGCCATGCCAGCCAATACCTTTACCTATAAAGCGCTGGGTGAGCAGGATTATCGGAGAAATACCATGTACGCAGTAATCGTTACCGGTGGTAAGCAGTACAAAGTAGCACCAGGTGAATACCTGAAGATCGAGAAACTGGAAATCGCTACTGGCGAATCCGTTACCTTTGATCGCGTTTTGTTGGTTGGCAATGGCGATGACGTAAACATCGGCGCACCAGTTGTTCCTGGCGCTACCGTAGTGGCTGAAGTGATTTCCCAAGGTCGTCACGACAAGATCCGCATCATCAAGTTCCGTCGTCGTAAGCACCACATGAAGCGTATGGGCCACCGCCAGTGGTACACCGAGATCAAAATCACCGGTATTCAGGCTTAATTTCAGCCTAATTCCTCACTAGGAGAATTGACTCATGGCACACAAAAAAGCTGGTGGTAGTACCCGTAACGGTCGCGACTCAGAAGCCAAACGCCTTGGCGTTAAGATGTATGGCGGCCAGGCTATCATTCCGGGCAACATCATCGTGCGTCAGCGCGGCACCCAATTCCACGCTGGCTACGGCGTTGGTATGGGTAAAGATCACACCCTGTTCGCGAAAGTGGAAGGCGTGATCAAGTTCCAGGTTAAAGGCGCCTTCGGTCGTCGCTATGTAAGCATCGTTCCGAAGACTGCAGTCGTCGCGGCGTAATAGCTTGGTAGCTGGAAGAGCCCTGTCTTGCGACGGGGCTTTTTCGTTTGTGGGGTGAGTCTCTTGCAAAACTGTTTGTATGGGCTGCTGGCGCTGGATTTAACGGTCGTTGATTGAGGTCGCTGCGCTCATTTTTGCAAGAGTCTTATGTCTTAGTGTTTATCGGCTCGTCCTGATGACGAGAGGCGTTTTGTTATGAAGTTTGTTGATGAAGTATCGATCAAGGTAAAAGCTGGCGACGGTGGTAACGGTTGCATGAGTTTCCGTCGCGAGAAGTTCATCGAAAACGGTGGTCCGAACGGTGGTGATGGTGGTGATGGTGGCTCGATCTACATGGTCGCTGACGAAAACCTCAACACCCTGGTTGACTACCGTTACACCCGTCACTTCGACGCCCAGCGTGGCTCGAATGGTGGCAGCGCCGACTGTACGGGGCGCAAGGGTGAGGACATGGTGCTGCGCGTTCCGGTCGGCACGACGGTGATCGATGCGGGTACTCAGGAGATCATTGGTGACCTGACCAAGGCTGGCCAGCGTTTGCTGGTTGTGCATGGCGGCTGGCACGGCCTGGGTAACACGCGTTTCAAGTCCAGTACCAACCGGGCTCCGCGCCAGACCACTCCGGGTAAGCCGGGTGAGCAGCGTGACCTGAAACTGGAGTTGAAAGTACTGGCTGACGTGGGTCTGCTGGGCTTGCCGAATGCGGGCAAAAGCACCTTTATTCGCTCGGTATCTGCAGCCAAGCCAAAAGTGGCGGATTATCCGTTTACCACTCTGGTGCCTAACCTGGGTGTGGTCAGTGTTGATCGCTGGAAAAGCTTTGTGATTGCCGATATCCCGGGCTTGATCGAAGGCGCTTCCGACGGTGCAGGCCTTGGGATTCGCTTCCTCAAGCACTTGGCGCGTACGCGTCTGTTGCTGCACCTCGTGGACATGGCTCCGGTTGAAGGCACTGAAAGTGCTGCAGATACCGCTGAAGTCATTGTTAATGAGCTGACCAAGTTCAGCCCGTCTCTGGCTGAGCGTGATCGCTGGTTGATCCTGAACAAGTGCGATCAGTTGCCTCAGGAAGAGCATGATGCGCGGGTCAAGGAGGTGGTTGATCGCCTTGAGTGGACTGGCCCTGTGTATGTGATTTCGGCCATTGCCAAGATCGGTACAGAGAAGCTGTGTCACGACATCATGCGTTACCTGGAAGACCGTGCTGACCGTCTGGCCAATGATCCGGCTTACAAAGAAGAGCTGGCCGAGCTTGATCAGCGCATCGAGGACGAGGCGCGTGCGCAGTTGCAGGCGCTGGATGACAAGCGTGCCCTGCGTCGCAGTGGCGTGAAGAGCGTCCACGACATCGGTGAAGATGACTGGGACGAAGAAGATGTTGATGATGAAGATGGTCCGGAAATCATTTACGTCCGCGACTGATTCGTTGCAGTAAACTACAGCGCCGCTCACTAGAGCGGCGTTTTAGCATCTACGAAACGGTAATCAAAAATAATTCCATGGGTGGCGCTCGGTCGCGCCGTCCTCAGGCATAGGTTGGATGATGATGCGGAGCAAGGTGACGGGTGCGCGGCGTTGGGTCGTAAAGATCGGTAGCGCATTGCTGACAGCGGATGGTAAAGGCCTGGATCGCGCTGCGATGGGCGTTTGGGTCGAGCAGATGGTGGCCTTGCACGAGGCCGGCGTTGAGCTGGTGCTGGTGTCTTCGGGCGCGGTAGCGGCAGGCATGAGCCGTTTGGGCTGGACGGTACGACCGAGTGCCATGCATGAGCTGCAAGCCGCTGCGGCCATTGGTCAAATGGGGTTGGTGCAGGCCTGGGAGTCGAGCTTTGCCGAGCATTCGCGGCACACCGCGCAAATCTTGCTGACCCATGATGACCTGTCTGATCGCAAGCGTTACCTGAATGCCCGTAGCACCTTGCGTGCGCTGGTGGAGTTGGGCGTGATTCCGGTCATCAATGAAAATGACACGGTGGTCACTGACGAAATCCGTTTCGGTGATAACGATACGCTGGCAGCGCTGGTGGCCAATCTGGTCGAGGCGGATCTGCTGGTGATCCTGACTGACCGCGACGGCATGTTTGATGCTGATCCGCGCAATAACCCTGATGCGAAAATGATCTACGAGGCACGAGCCGACGATCCTGCGCTGGATGCGGTGGCGGGTGGCACCGGGGGTGCGCTAGGGCGTGGCGGCATGCAGACCAAGTTGCGTGCAGCGCGTCTGGCTGCGCGTTCAGGTGCTCATACGATTATTGTCGGTGGGCGCCTGGAGCGCGTACTGGATCGTCTCAAGGCGGGTGAGCGGCTGGGGACTTTGCTGTCTCCCGAGCGTGGCATGCTGGCAGCGCGCAAGCAGTGGCTGGCCGGTCATTTGCAAACCCGTGGCACGCTGGTACTGGACGAGGGGGCTGTCGTTGCTTTGTCCAAGGGCAACAAAAGCTTGTTGCCGGTGGGGGTGAAGGCGGTTCAGGGTGGCTTCCGTCGCGGAGAGATGGTGGTGTGTGTGGCGCCGGACGGTAGGGAGATTGCTCGCGGCCTGGCCAACTACAGTGCCCAGGAAGCGCAAAAAATTATCGGGCAGTCGTCGGATGCGATTGTCGGTCTGTTGGGTTATATGGCGGAGCCTGAGCTGGTTCACCGCGATAATCTGATTCTGGTTTGATATTGAGGTGATCATGCGGTTGATTAAAAGCGTGTTGGGCCTGGTATTGGCAATGCCGTTGCTGGCGTCGGCTGAAGAGATCGGCACGGTGTCGACCGTTTTCAAGTTTGTCGGCCCGAATGACCGCATTGTGGTCGAGGCCTTTGATGATCCGAAGGTGGAAGGGGTGACGTGCTACCTGTCGCGCGCCAAGACCGGCGGCATGAAAGGTGGTCTGGGGCTGGCAGAAGATCGCGCCGAGGCTTCCCTGGCGTGTCGTCAGATCGGTCCGATCAGCTTCAAGGGCGACTTGAAGGATGGTGAAGAGGTGTTCAAGGAGCGTACGTCGCTGGTGTTCAAAACCATGCAAGTGGTGCGCTTCCTGGACAAAAAGCGCAATACGCTGGTGTATCTGGTGTACAGCGATCGCTTGATCGAGGGCAGCCCGCAGAATGCGGTGACGGCAATCCCGATCTTGCCGTGGCCGAAACAGTAGCGGTTGATCAAAAAAAGCTGCGACAGGTCATTGGGTCGCAGCTTTTTTTTGTCTGGCCGTCGGCGATTGCTGAATGGCGGGCATTAAAAAGCCGACCCTGAGGTCGGCTTTTTAAAAAGCTTAACGCTTAAGCGGCAGTCGCAAGGTTCAACGCCTTGACGTGGCCATTCAGACGGCTCTTATGGTGAGCAGCTTTGTTCTTGTGGATGATGCCTTTATCGGCCATACGGTCGATAACAGGTACAGCCAGAACAAAAGCAGCTTGCGCTTTAGCAGCGTCTTTTGCGTCGATGGCTTTAACTACATTCTTGATGTAGGTGCGAACCATGGAACGCAGGCTGGCGTTGTGGCTGCGACGCTTCTCAGCCTGTTTTGCACGTTTTTTGGCGGAAGGTGTGTTGGCCACCGTCGAGCTCCTCGAAAGACTTTGGGAAATAGCAAACAAAATAGGCCGCGAATCATGCCGATGACGGGATCTCTTGTCAAGGGCGTTTGATACGATCCGCTGAGTGGTTGATCGAGGTAGACGGGAGATTTATTTCCGGCGCTTGACCTGTAAACTCGCGAGCTTGGCTCTGTGCTGTTGCGGCGCGCAGTATCGCATAAGTGGGCGCTTTGTTCGCCTGCTCTTTCTCTTATAGGCAAAAACTCTTTCAATGAATTTGCTCAAGTCGTTGGCTGCCGTCAGCTCAATCACCATGATATCCAGGGTCCTGGGCTTCGTTCGAGATACCATTATCGCCCGTGCCTTTGGTGCGGGAATGGCCACGGATGCGTTCTTTATTGCCTTTAAACTGCCCAACCTGTTGCGCAGGATCTTTGCCGAGGGTGCTTTTTCGCAGGCATTCGTACCGATTCTTGCCGAGTACAAAAACCAGCAGGGTGAAGAGGCGACACGCACATTTGTGTCTTACGTAGCCGGTTTGCTGACGCTGGTGCTTGCCATTGTGACCGCGCTGGGCATGGTCGCCGCGCCGTGGGTCATATGGGCCACGGCGCCAGGATTTGCTTCGACTCCCGAGAAATTCCAGCTGACCAGCGACATGTTGAGGGTAACGTTCCCTTATATATTGCTGATCTCGCTGTCTTCTCTGGCAGGGGCGATTCTCAATACCTGGAACCGTTTTGCGGTCCCGGCCTTTGTGCCGACCCTGCTTAACGTCAGCATGATTATTTTTGCGTTGTTCCTGACACCCTATTTTGACCCGCCGGTAATGGCGTTGGGGTGGGCGGTGCTGGCCGGCGGGCTGGCCCAGCTGTTGTTCCAGCTGCCGCACTTGAAAAAAATCGGCATGCTGGTGCTGCCGCGCCTCAATTTGCGTGACACCGGTGTCTGGCGGGTCATGAAACTGATGTTGCCGGCCATTCTGGGGGTTTCCGTCAGCCAGATTTCGCTGATCATCAACACGATCTTCGCTTCATTTCTGGTGGCCGGTTCGGTGTCCTGGATGTATTACGCTGATCGCCTGATGGAATTACCGTCCGGGGTGCTGGGTGTTGCGCTGGGGACGATTCTGTTGCCCGTCCTGTCCAAGACCTATGCCAGCAAAGATCGTCACGAGTATTCGCGGATCCTCGACTGGGGGCTGCGCCTGTGCTTTGCGCTGGCACTGCCGTGTGCGCTGGCACTGGCGATCCTTTCCGAGCCATTAACGGTTTCGTTGTTTCAGTACGGCCAGTTCAGCGCACTGGATGCGGCCATGACCCAGCGTGCACTGATTGCCTACTCCGTCGGGTTGCTCGGGATCATCCTGATCAAGGTGCTGGCGCCAGGGTTTTATGCTCAGCAGAATATTCGCACTCCGGTAAAAATCGCGGTGTTCACGCTGGTCGTGACTCAACTGCTGAACCTGGTGTTCATTGTGCCGTTGCAACATGCCGGCCTGGCCTTGGCCATTAGCGTGGGGGCGTGCATCAACGCGGGCCTGCTGTTTTGGCAGTTGCGCAAACAAAAACTGTTTGTCGCCCAGCCGGGTTGGGCCAAGTACCTGTTCAAGCTGGTGCTGGCGGTGTCGGTCATGTCTGCGGTTCTGCTGGGATTGATGCAGTTGATGCCGGCGTGGGATCAAGGCCATATGCTGGAACGCTTCATTCGCCTGGGCGGATTGGTGGTTGCCGGAGTGCTGGCTTATTTCGGAATGTTGTTGCTGCTGGGCTTGCGTTTGAAGGACTTTGCCCGCAAGTCTCTGATGTAGGGTGATCACCGGTCAGACGTCTGTTTTGTCGCATTGACTGATTTGCCTTGCTCTGTTGCCTGTCGTACAGGGCCGGGTGTGGTTATAATCGACCACTTTATGAGCAAGAAGCGCGTTATGCAGCTGGTTCGAGGCCTTCACAATCTGCGGCCCCAACATCGGGGCTGTGTCGCCACTATTGGCAACTTTGACGGTGTACACCGTGGCCACCAGGCTATTCTGGAGCGGCTGCGCGAGCGTGCACTGGAGTTGGGCGTGCCCAGCTGCGTGGTGATATTTGAGCCGCAGCCGCGCGAGTTTTTTGCCCCGGAACTTGCTCCGGCACGTCTGGCCCGGTTGCGCGACAAGTTGCAGCTGTTGGCAGATGCCGGGGTTGATCGTGTTCTGTGCCTGGCGTTCAATCAACGCTTGTGCAAGCTCAGCGCCGCCGAGTTTGTCGATACCATTCTGGTCGATGGGCTGGGGGTACAGCACCTGGAGGTCGGCGACGACTTCCGTTTCGGCTGTGATCGGGTCGGTGATTTTGATTTCCTGCAACAAGCAGGCGTCATGCGCAACTTCACCGTCGAAGCGGCGCAAACCGTTGAGCTTGACGGTGTGCGAATCAGCAGCACCAAGGTGCGCGATGCCTTGGCCAGCGGTGATTTCTCCCTGGCAGAGCGTTTGCTGGGGCGCCCGTTTCAAATCGCTGGCAGGGTATTGCACGGTCAGAAACTGGCGCGCCAATTGGGTACGCCAACCGCCAATATTCAGTTAAAGCGTCGGCGGGTTCCGTTGACCGGGGTTTATCTGGTGAGCGTTGAAATCGACGGGAAAACCTGGCCTGGCGTCGCCAATATCGGCGTCAGACCTACCGTTTCAGGAGATGGCAGCGCCCATCTTGAAGTACATGTACTGGATTTCGCCGGCGACTTGTATGGCCGGCGTTTGACTGTGGCATTCCACCACAAGCTGCGTGATGAGCAGCGTTTCGCCTCCCTGGAGGCGCTCAAGACGGCGATCAATGCGGACGTCGCCGCCGCCCGAGCCTATTGGCTGGGTCAACCGCTTAAAAAGAGCCTGAAATGACCGACTACAAAGCCACGCTAAACCTTCCGGACACAGCCTTCCCAATGAAGGCCGGCCTGCCACAGCGCGAACCGCAAATTTTGCAGCGCTGGGACAGCATTGGCCTGTACGGGAAGTTGCGCGAAATTGGCAAGGATCGTCCGAAGTTCGTACTTCACGACGGTCCTCCGTATGCCAACGGCACGATTCACATCGGTCATGCGCTGAACAAGATTCTGAAGGACATGATCATCCGTTCGAAAACCCTTTCGGGTTTCGACGCGCCGTATGTGCCGGGCTGGGACTGCCATGGCTTGCCGATCGAGCACAAGGTCGAAGTGACTCACGGCAAAAACCTGAGCGCGGATAAAACCCGCGAGCTGTGTCGCGCCTATGCGACCGAACAGATCGAAGGGCAGAAGTCCGAGTTCATCCGTTTGGGCGTGCTGGGTGATTTCGCCAACCCGTACAAGACCATGGACTTCAAGAACGAAGCCGGTGAAATCCGTGCGTTGGCCGAAATCGTCAAGGGCGGTTTCGTCTTTAAAGGCCTGAAGCCTGTGAACTGGTGTTTTGACTGCGGTTCGGCTTTGGCTGAAGCGGAAGTCGAGTACCAGGACAAAAAGTCCGCCGCCATCGACGTTGCGTTCCCGGTTGCCGATGAAGCAAAACTGGCCGGGGCCTTTGGCCTGGCAGCTTTGAGCAAGCCGGCTTCGATCGTGATCTGGACCACCACACCGTGGACCATCCCGGCGAACCAGGCGCTTAACGTGCATCCGGAATTCACCTACGCGCTGGTCGACGTAGGCGACAAGCTGCTGGTGCTGGCCGAAGAGCTGGTTGAGTCGTCTCTGGCGCGCTACAACCTGCAAGGCTCGGTCATCGCCACCACCACGGGCGCTGCCCTGGAGCTGATCAACTTCCGCCACCCGTTCTACGACCGTCTGTCGCCGGTTTACCTGGCCGAGTACGTTGAACTGGGCGCAGGTACTGGCGTGGTTCACTCCGCCCCGGCCTACGGAGTGGACGACTTCGTGACCTGCAAAGCCTATGGCATGGTCAACGATGACATCATCAACCCGGTGCAGAGCAACGGGGTGTACGTACCGTCGCTGGAGTTCTTTGGCGGCCAGTTCATCTGGAAGGCCAACCAGAACATCATCGACAAGCTGATCGAAGTCGGCTCGCTGATGTTCACTGAAACCATCAGCCACAGCTACATGCACTGCTGGCGCCACAAGACCCCGCTGATCTATCGCGCTACCGCGCAATGGTTCATCGGCATGGACAAAGAGCCGACGGCTGGCGATACCTTGCGCACCCGTGCAATCAAGGCCATCGAAGACACGCAGTTCGTTCCGGCCTGGGGCCAGGCTCGCCTGCACTCGATGATCGCCAACCGTCCTGATTGGTGCATCTCGCGTCAACGCAACTGGGGTGTGCCTATCCCGTTTTTCCTGAACAAGGAAAGCGGCGAGCTGCACCCGCGTACCGTCGAAATGATGGAGCAAGTCGCACAGCGTGTTGAAGTCGAAGGCATCGAAGCCTGGTTCAAGATGGACGCTGCCGAATTGCTGGGCGACGAAGCACCGCTGTACGACAAAATCAGCGATACCCTGGACGTCTGGTTCGATTCGGGCACCACACATTGGCATGTCCTGCGCGGTTCACACCCGATGGGTCACGAGACGGGCCCGCGTGCCGATCTGTACCTGGAAGGCTCGGATCAGCACCGTGGCTGGTTCCACTCGTCGCTGCTGACCGGTTGCGCCATCGACAACCATGCGCCGTATCGCGAACTGCTGACTCACGGCTTTACCGTGGACGAAGCCGGTCGCAAGATGTCCAAGTCGTTGGGTAACGTGATTGCACCGCAAAAGGTCAATGACACTCTGGGCGCTGACATCATGCGCCTATGGGTTGCCTCGACCGACTACTCGGGTGAGATCGCGGTTTCCGATCAGATCCTGCAGCGCAGTGCCGACGCTTACCGGCGTATCCGCAACACCGCGCGCTTCCTGCTTTCGAACTTGACCGGCTTCAACCCGGCCACTGACCTCCTGCCTGCAGAAGAAATGCTCGCGCTGGATCGTTGGGCAGTGGATCGTGCACTGTTGCTGCAGCGCGAGCTCGAGCTGCATTACGGTGAATACCGTTTCTGGAACGTGTACTCCAAAGTGCATAACTTCTGCGTGCAGGAGCTGGGCGGCTTCTACCTCGATATCATCAAGGATCGCCAGTACACCACGGGTGCCAACAGCAAGGCCCGTCGTTCGTGCCAGACTGCACTGTTCCATATCTCTGAAGCGTTGGTACGCTGGATCGCACCGATCCTGTCGTTCACTGCCGACGAACTGTGGCAATACCTGCCGGGCGAGCGCAACGAATCGGTCATGCTCAACACCTGGTACGAAGGTCTGACTGAAATGCCGGAAGGCACTGAGATGGGCCGCGCTTACTGGGAGCGGATCATGGCGGTCAAGGTCGCGGTCAACAAAGAGATGGAAAACCTGCGCGCGGCCAAAGCCATCGGCGGCAACCTGCAGGCTGAAGTCACCCTGTTCGCTGAAGATGAACTGGCTGCCGATCTGTCCAGGCTCAGCAATGAACTGCGCTTCGTTCTGATCACGTCCACCGCCAGCGTTGCGTCGTTTGTCCAAGCGCCAGCGGATGCCGTGGTCACCGACGTGCCGGGTCTCAAACTCAAGGTCGTCAAGTCGGCCCATGCCAAGTGCGCACGCTGCTGGCATTGCCGTGAAGACGTCGGGGTGAACCCGGAGCATCCGGAAATCTGCGGTCGTTGCGTCGACAACATCAGTGGCGCCGGCGAGGTACGTCACTATGCCTAACACCAGCACTGCCGGGCGCTTCGGGCGCCTGGGCTGGCTTTGGTTAACGTTGCTGGTCCTGGTCATTGACCAGGTCAGCAAGACCTACTTCGACAGCGCCCTGACGATGTACCAGCGAATTGAGGTTATTCCTGATTTCTTTAGCTGGACCCTGGCCTACAACACTGGCGCAGCCTTCAGCTTTCTGGCTGACAGCGCTGGCTGGCAGCGCTGGCTATTTGCGCTGATCGCGGTAGTCGTCAGTACGGTCCTGTTGGTCTGGCTCAAGCGTCTTGGACGTAACGACACCTGGTTGGCCATTGCGCTGGCGCTGATTCTGGGTGGCGCGCTGGGTAACCTGTATGACCGTATTGCCTACGGTCATGTGATCGATTTCATTCTGGTGCACTGGGAACATCGGCTATTTCCTGCATTCAATGTCGCCGACAGTGCGATTTGTGTAGGGGCCGTGATGCTGGCGTTGGATATGTTCAAAAGTAAAAAGTCCGGAGAAACCGCTCATGACTGAGCAACGCATTGGCCAGAACACGGAAGTCACTCTGCATTTCGCATTGCGCCTGGAGAATGGCGACACCGTCGACAGCACGTTCGACAAATCCCCGGCCACCTTCAAGGTGGGAGATGGCAGCCTGTTGCCAGGTTTTGAAGCCGCTCTGTTCGGCTTCAAGGCAGGTGACAAGCGTACTCTGGAGATCCTTCCGGAAAACGCCTTTGGCCAGCCGAACCCGCAAAACGTACAGGTTATTCCGCGCTCGCAGTTCAAGGACATGGAGCTGTCTGAAGGCTTGCTGGTAATTTTCAATGACGCCGCGAACACCGAGCTTCCGGGTGTGGTCAAAGTCTTTGATGATGAGCAAGTGACGATCGACTTCAACCATCCGTTGGCAGGCAAGACCCTGACCTTCGAAGTTGAAATCAAAGACGTCAAGGCGCTGTAATTCAGTGCCCGGCCATCGCCGGGCCTGATTGGCATTATTTTTCTGCGCGTCCCACGAGGCCCAGCATGCACATCAAACTCGCCAACCCCCGTGGCTTCTGCGCCGGGGTGGACCGAGCGATTGAAATCGTCAATCGCGCTCTGGAAGTCTTCGGTCCGCCTATCTATGTCCGCCACGAAGTGGTGCACAACAAATTTGTCGTTGAAGACCTGCGCTCCCGTGGCGCGATCTTTGTCGAAGAGCTGGATCAGGTGCCGGATGACGTCATCGTGATATTCAGTGCCCATGGCGTTTCTCAGGCCGTGCGTACCGAAGCTGCCGGCCGTGGCCTGAAAGTATTCGATGCGACCTGCCCGTTAGTGACCAAGGTGCATATCGAAGTCGCCCGTTATAGCCGCGACGGCCGCGAATGCATCCTGATCGGCCATGCCGGTCACCCGGAAGTTGAAGGCACCATGGGCCAGTACGACGGCAGCAATGGCGGCGCGATCTATCTGGTCGAAGATGAAAAAGGCGTTGCCAGCCTGAATGTAATGAACCCGGAGAAGCTGGCGTTTGTTACTCAGACGACCTTGTCGATGGATGACACCAGCCGTGTGATTGATGCTCTGCGCGCACGTTTCCCTTCGATTGGCGGCCCGCGCAAGGATGACATCTGCTATGCCACGCAGAACCGTCAGGATGCGGTGAAGCAATTGGCCAGTGAATGTGATGTGGTGCTGGTGGTGGGTAGCCCCAACAGCTCGAACTCCAATCGCCTGCGTGAGCTGGCTGAGCGCATGGCCACTCCGGCTTACCTGATCGACGGCGCTGAAGACCTGCAAAAAAGCTGGTTTGACGGTGTAGGGCTTATCGGTATTACTGCAGGTGCTTCAGCGCCTGAAGTGCTGGTGCGTGGGGTGATTCAGCAGTTGCATGCCTGGGGGGCCACCGGTGCCGATGAGTTGGCCGGCCGCGAAGAGAACATAACGTTCTCGATGCCCAAGGAGCTGCGCGTTCGCTCCCTGCTTTAAGACGCACACAATGCCTGCGCTGCCTGATCGCTGCGCAGGCTGATACGCCCGCTTTTGGCGAGTACCACCTGGTGGTGGCTTGTGCCAGTACTGGCTTGGCAAACATGCAGCGTTCCGGCCTGGAACGCACCTGCATTCAACTGAGGCTCCCCCAGCGGGCTGAATCGCACGTAGTGTTTTACCGGCGTATTGCCCGCAACCGGTATGTGTCCGTCACCCTGGATTTCGGTGAGCACCGGGTTGCTTTTGTCGAGATGCCCTTGGCCGCTCAGGTCCAGAATCACCCTCCAGCCGCGGCTCCAGTCTTCCTCAAGCGCATGAATGATTACGTAATGCTGGCGTAGCAGGGCTTCAGTGCGCGCGTTGCGCAGGCTGCTGGCCAATTGTTCGGCAGTTACCTGGCGTCGCTGTTGCTCGACCAAAGCGCTGTAGGCCGGGCTGGCAAAGCGGGCTGTCAGCGCCACGATGATCAAGGCGAACAGCAACTGAATCATGCCCATGCCTCGTTGATACACACTGTCCTCCCTGGACGCCTGTCGGTGTTCTCGTACGGGTTTCTACTAGGTATAGCGTGCGAAGCCCTGCACCGGGTCGCCTGTTGCCCGGTAATGATTTCACCATGTTTGCAGGTGCGCGATGAGCTGTGTCTCACGGAATCGTACGAAGAATATGGCTGGTCGCCTTGGCTGCCTCCTACCGGTAAAGGTGGTGCTCTGGATTAGGCTTTTTACATGACGGTGCATGACGCCCCGTCGATCCAGGCACAGGGACGGTTCACCAGATGGTTCGATTCTATAAACGCCGGCAAGCAGGAATGACTCTGATCGAGGTGCTGATCGCGATGTTGATCCTGGCGGTCGGCCTGCTCGGTGGCGCAGGGCTCCAGCTCAATGCACTGAAATACACCCGCAGCGCGCTCATGAACACTCAGGCCAGTTTTATCGCTCAGGATCTGCTGGATCGTATGCGTGCCAACGCTGGCGGTGATTACCGCGTGACGGACCTGGATCGGATCAGCCCTTCGCTCAGTGGTGTGGCCGGGCAGGACCTGAATGAGTTCAAACGCAATATTCGCCAGTTTGCAGGGGGCGCTGGCAAGGGCACGGTTGCAGTCAGTGGGCAGCAGGTGCGTATCAGCCTTGAATGGAATGATGCCCGCGGTGGCCAGCATGACGGTTTTTCGAGCTCATTTACCCTGAGCAGCCAGATCAGTGCCGATGCGCCGGTAAAGGCATCATGAAGCGCATGAGTTCAGGCTTTGGCCTGGTCGAACTGATGGTGGCGCTGGTGTTGGGGATGTTGATGGTGCCAGGCATGGCACAGATTTCTTTAAGTGCTCGCGAGACCTACGCCAGTCAGCGTGCATCGGCCATGCTTCAAGAAGATGCGCGTTATGTCCTGAGTAAAATGGCCCGGGAAATTCGCATGGCCGGCATGTTTGGTTGCCTCGGGAGTGAGTTCATCATTGATGCGCCGTCGGCGTTTCAAACGCCTGTGTCCTGGCATGGGCCGGCTGGTTCCCGGTCGCTGCAGATGATCAGTGCAGACATAGGGCCTCAGGGGACAAGACCAGACTGGACTGTGGTGTCTGACTGTACGACCTTTGCCCAGGCTTATCGTGGCGCACGATCATCGTTGTCCCCCGGTGAAACCGGGTTTCCCGTGCGACGGGTAGTCTACCGGTTTGATAAAGGGCAGTTGAAAACGGGGCCTGACAACGCGGTGCTACTGGACAATGTTGCGACATTTGACGTGAGCTTTGGTGTGGCTGGGTCGGCCAGTGCCCAGTCGGTTCTGCGTTATGAGTCCAGTCCGGCCGATGTAGCCAGAATCCGCAGTGTAAAGGTTGCTCTCACATTGAGAGATCCCGGGGGGCGTGTCAAAGATCAGGCTTATCACCTGGTTGTCGCGTTGCGCAATCGACTGGTTTAGGGCGCGTCCCATGTTGGTTTATTCGCATGCGCAGAAAGGCATGGTGTTGCTGGTTAGCCTGATATTCCTGTTGTTGCTCAGTCTGATCGGCATTTCTGCAATGACCCGAGCGACGCATCAGGAAAAAATGGCCGCAGGCATTCAACATGTCAATCATTCGTTCCAGGCTGCAGAGGCTGCACTGCGCCAGGGTGAGTCCTGGTTGCGGGTCAACTGGCCGGGTTTGCTCGCCTGTACTTCTCCGGTCATGTGCGCGCCACCAGCCGCGGCACGTATTCAACGGTTCCCGGGCTTCGACCCCATATCAGGTGTGCGCTGGCTACCCGTTTCGGGTGGCTTGTACGGCATTCAGAGCCTTGGCCCGAGCATGACACCTGCCGATTATCCGGCGAGCACTTTGACCCGGCTGTACCGGATTACCGGGATCGGCTTGCATGGCCAATCCCGCACGGTGCTCGAAAGTCTGTATGCCCATTATCAGGATGCGAGCGGGGGCGCCGAAGGTGTTTCTCCCCCGTATGTGCGAAGGGTGATGTGGCGACAAGTTCAATAGGGAGTGCCTGATGCCAAAGCATGGAGGCGGTTTTAGCTTGATCGAATTGATGATCGCTGTGGCGATCGTCGGTATCCTTGGAGGATTCGTTTATCCGCTGTATAGCGATTATCTGAAGCGGGCTTATCGCTCTGAAATCATTATCCTGTTGATGGAGAACGCTCAAGCCCTTGGGCAGTTTTATACAAAAAACGGTGTATATACCGGCGCGCAGGGTCTTGGTTCAGGTAATCAATACTACAGCGTCACGTCCGATCTGGCAGATCACGCCTTCTTGCTTACGGCAACGCGCAAAGAAGGCTCCTCAATGGCGGACGACTCATGCGGGAACTTCACATTGGCCCACACGGGCTTGATGGCAATGACCCAGGCCGCCCCGGACCTGACACCTCAGCAGTGTTGGGGGCGCTAACGATTTACTTTGAATGACGGGCTGGATTGAAAAAATGGCTAGGCAGGAACGAGTAGTGATTGTCGGCGGCGGAGTGATTGGCTTGCTGACAGCGTTTAATCTGGCCTCTGAAGTCGAACAGGTCATTCTGCTGGACCGTGGTGGGGTCGGGCAGGAGTCGTCCTGGGCCGGCGGCGGCATTGTTTCGCCGCTTTATCCATGGCGGTATAACTGCGCGGTTACGGCGCTGGCTCACTGGTCGCAAGACTTCTACCCACAGTTGGCCGAGCGCTTGTTTGCCTCCACAGGTCTTGATCCTGAAGTGCATACGACCGGTTTGTACTGGCTCGACCTGGACGATGAAGCCGAGGCGCTGGCGTGGGCCCGGCGCGAAGGCAGGCCCTTGAGTGGGGTGGATGTCGCGTCGGTTGAACGCGCCGTTCCGGTATTGGGTGGTGGTTTTTCTCGCGCGATCTATATGGCCGATGTGGCAAATGTGCGTAATCCACGACTGGTCAAATCGTTAAAAGCAGCGCTGCAATCCATGCCGAATGTCACGATCCATGAGCACTGCGAGGTTCAGGGGTTCATTCGTGAAGGCGCAAAGATTGCGGGAGTGAACACGGCGCAGGGTGAGATTCACGGCGATCAGGTGGTGTTGTCGGCGGGCGCCTGGAGCGCAGAACTCTTGAGTAGCCTGGGGCTTGAACTGCCGGTGGAGCCCGTCAAGGGGCAGATGATTCTGTACAAGTGTGCGTCAGACTTTTTGTCGTGCATGGTGTTGGCGAAAGGGCGCTATGCGATCCCGCGCCGAGACGGTCATATCTTGATCGGCAGTACGCTGGAGCATGAAGGATTTGATAAAACCCCGACCCAAACGGCACTTGAAAGCCTGAAAGCATCGGCGATAGAGCTGATTCCAGCACTGGCCGATGCCGAGCCAGTGGGTCATTGGGCAGGCTTGCGCCCTGGCTCACCTGAGGGTATCCCGTATATCGGGCGGGTTTCCGGCTTTGACGGTCTGTGGCTCAACTGCGGGCATTACCGCAATGGCCTGGTACTTGCGCCTGCATCCTGCCAGTTATTTGCCGATCTGCTGTTGGGGCGTGAACCGATCATCGACCCTGCGCCTTATGCACCGGCGGGACGTTTCTGATGACGTCGATGCTCCTGTAGTCGTCGCAGGTCGGCAACTACAGGAGTGCTTGCCGGTGAAGAGTCAGCGTTTGACGGGGCCCTGTTCCAGATGGCTCTGGCTGCAATACCACGTTTGTTGCTGGCTTAATGCGCGGTCACGGGGCAGGTGCACGCCGCAATGGGCGCACCGCACCATCGGGTGGGCGTCAGGGTCGACCGGCTTTTTAGTCGCGCTCAGGCTGGCTTTGTATTTGCGCCAGAGCCAGACGCCTGCAGCAATCAGTGCAGCCCAGAACAGTAAACGAAGCATGGTTATTCGCTATTCGATAAAAGATGCGTCAGTTTAGCCAAGGTCTTGTCGGGCGCACAGCGTAATCAGCATTGCCTGAATCCAGAACAAAAAAAGAGCCCCGAAGGGCTCTTTTTTATGGGCTGAACAATCAGTCGAACAGGCCCAGTGTCATGTAGCTGAACCATGAACGGCTTTTGCTTTCAGCTTCAGGTGCTTCGATGATGTTGCCGTCGTCATCTTTGGGCTTCAGCTCGGCAGGAATTGCATCTTTGGCTTCCTGGAACTGCTTCTGAACGTCCTGGTTGGCACGGGTTTCACCCGGTGGCAGCGGGGTGCTGGACTCGATCAGGCCCAGGGTTGCCTTGCTCAGCCACGAGCGGTTGTCCGACTCGGAAACCTGCGGCACAAACTGACCGTCTACCAGGCTTGGGTGCTCTGGGTAGTTGTCCTTGAGAACTTCAAGGCTGGTCGCAGCCAGCTCATCGAGGTGCATGCGCTGGTAGGATTCAACCATGACCGCGAGTCCGTCGGCGACCGAAGGGGTTTCCTGGAAGTTTTCGACGACATAGCGGCCACGGTTGGCTGAGGCAACATAAGCCTGACGGGTCAAGTAGTAGTTGGCCACGTGGATCTCGTACGCTGCCAGCAGGTTGCGCAGGTAGATCATGCGCTGCTTGGCATCAGGTGCGTAGCGGCTGTCCGGGAAGCGGCTGGTGAGCTGGGCGAACTCGTTGAACGAGTCGCGTGCAGCGCCCGGGTCGCGTTTGGTCATGTCCAGCGGCAGGAAGCGCGCCAGCAGACCAACGTCCTGGTCAAACGAGGTCAGGCCTTTCAGGTAATAGGCGTAATCGACGTTTGGATGTTGAGGATGCAGACGGATAAACCGTTCGGCTGCCGATTTGGCGGCCTCGGGTTCGGAGTTTTTATAGTAGGCGTAGATCAGTTCGAGCTGGGCCTGATCGGCATAGCGTCCGAACGGGTAGCGCGACTCCAGAGCCTTCAGTTTGGCGGTAGCACTGGTATAGCTGTGGTTATCCAGGTCGGCCTGCGCCTGCTGGTACAGCTCGACTTCGCTCAAGTTGTCGTCAACAACTTCCTTTGTCGACGAACAAGCGGCGGTCAGTGCGAGGATGGCGATCAGCAGCAGGTGTCTCACTTGCATGGCGGCTTGCGTCCCTATGACGGCCGCTGTCTTGGGCGGGTCCGTCCTGTTATGATGAACGCCCCGTGAAAAGCCTCGGGGCAAAAGACGCCGTATTTAACCACAAGCGCGCAGCCGAAACCAAAGGCTTGGCGCCGTCCTGATGAGCATGTCCGAGAAAATTCTACTTCGCGCAGAGGTGCCGTCCGAACTGGGTGGCCAACGCCTCGATCAAGTCGCCGCACAATTATTCGCTGAGCACTCGCGCTCGCGCCTATCCGCCTGGATCAAAGACGGCCGCCTCACTGTGGACGGAGGCGTCATACGCCCCCGTGACATTGTGCATGGTGGTGCCATCCTGGAACTGACTGCCGAGCAGGAAGCCCAGGGTGAGTGGGTCGCCCAAGACATCCCCCTGGACATCGTTTACGAAGACGATGACATCCTGGTCATCAACAAGCCTGCGGGCTTGGTGGTGCACCCGGCTGCCGGGCATGCCGACGGCACTTTGCTCAATGCCTTGCTGCACCACGTACCGGACATCGTCAATGTACCGCGTGCGGGGATCGTGCATCGCCTGGACAAAGACACCACTGGTCTGATGGTGGTCGCCAAGACCATCCAGGCGCAGACACAACTGGTTACCCAGTTGCAGAGCCGCAGTGTCAGCCGTATCTATGAGTGCATTGTTATCGGTGTCGTCACCGCTGGGGGCAAGATCGACGCGCCCATCGGCCGTCACGGCCAGCAACGCCAGCGCATGGCGGTAATGGAAGGCGGCAAGCAGGCGGTGAGTCATTACCGCGTGCTTGAGCGTTTCCGTTCCCACACCCATGTGCGGGTCAAGCTGGAAACCGGTCGCACGCACCAGATTCGTGTGCATATGTCCCACATCAACTTCCCGTTGGTCGGAGATCCTGCCTATGGCGGCCGTTTCCGCATCCCGCCGGCAGCCAGTGTGACAATGGTCGAATCCTTGAAAAACTTCCCGCGTCAGGCATTGCATGCGCGCTTCCTTGAGTTGGATCATCCGACGACCGGTAAGCGCATGAGCTGGGAATCGCCACTGCCGGACGATTTTGTCTGGTTGCTGACGTTGCTCAAGCAAGACCGTGAGGCATTCATCGGATGAACACCTTCCTGATTCCTGACTGGCCTGCGCCGGCAGGCATCAGGGCCTGTGTGACCACCCGGGCGGGCGGCGTCAGTCTGGCGCCGTTCGACAGCTTCAATCTGGGCGATCATGTTGACGACGATCCTGTCGCCGTCGCGCATAACCGCCAGCGCCTTACCCATGTATTTGACGTACAGCCCGCTTGGCTCAGCCAGGTTCACGGGGTTGTCGTTGCGCCTGCCACTCCCGGCCAGATCATCGAAGCCGATGCCAGCTGGACGGCAACGCCCGGCATTGCCTGTACGGTGATGACCGCCGACTGCCTGCCTGCATTGTTCTGTGATCGAGCGGGCACCCGTGTCGCGGCGGCCCATGCCGGTTGGCGCGGGCTGGCAGCGGGTGTACTTGAAGCGACAGCCCAAAGCCTCAATGTTGAACCGCAAGACATACTGGTCTGGCTTGGGCCGGCCATTGGCCCCAAAGCGTTCGAAGTGGGGGCTGAAGTGCGTGATGTGTTCATGCGCGACTTGCCGCAGTCAGCCGCGGCGTTTGTACCCAGCGTCAATCCGGGGCGCTTTATGGCTGACATCTATGAGCTGGCGCGCCTGCGCCTGGCCCGATGCGGAATCACGGCGGTGTACGGTGGCGGTTTTTGCACCGTGACGGATTCACGCTTCTATTCATACCGGCGCAGCCCGCGTACGGGTCGCTTCGCGTCACTGGTCTGGATTGAAACCTCTTCCTGACTGACCTGTGTCAATTTCATACGCTTGAAACTCCCGTAATCGCCCGCATCTACTAAGGTATCTGGCAGGTTTCTTCATTCAGGAGTTTCCATCCCTCCGGCCTGCTCATAAGGAAGGTGACGAATGCGTATAGATAGATTAACCAGCAAGTTGCAATTGGCATTGTCTGATGCTCAGTCGTTGGCTGTTGGCCATGACCATCCGGCCATTGAACCGGCGCACTTGATGCAGGCATTGCTGGACCAGCAGGGCGGTTCGATCAAACCGCTGCTGATGCAAGTCGGTTTTGATGTAAACAGCCTGCGTAAAGAACTGACCAAAGAACTCGATCAGCTGCCAAAAATCCAGAACCCGACTGGCGACGTGAATATGTCGCAGGATCTGGCGCGCCTGCTCAACCAGGCAGACCGTCTGGCACAGCAGAAAGGCGACCAGTTCATCACCAGCGAAATGGTGTTGTTGGCTGCAATGGATGACAACAGCAAGCTGGGCAAATTGTTGATGGGGCAGGGCGTGAGCAAAAAAGCGCTCGAAAATGCCATCAATAACCTGCGCGGCGGCGAAGCGGTCAATGACCCGAATGTTGAAGAGTCGCGGCAGGCACTGGACAAATACACCATCGACCTGACCAAGCGCGCCGAAGAAGGCAAGCTCGATCCGGTCATTGGGCGTGACGATGAAATTCGCCGCACGATTCAAGTGCTGCAGCGCCGGACCAAAAATAACCCGGTGCTGATCGGCGAGCCCGGGGTGGGTAAAACCGCCATTGCTGAAGGTTTGGCGCAGCGGATCATCAATGGTGAAGTACCGGATGGCCTTAAAGGCAAACGTCTGTTGTCGCTGGACATCGGTGCGCTGATTGCCGGTGCCAAGTTCCGCGGTGAGTTTGAGGAGCGACTCAAAGCATTGCTGAATGAACTGTCCAAGCAGGAAGGTCAGATCATTCTGTTTATCGACGAGCTGCATGTCATGGTCGGCGCCGGCAAGGGCGAGGGCGCCATGGATGCGGGCAATATGCTCAAGCCTGCCCTGGCGCGCGGTGAGCTGCACTGCGTGGGCGCGACCACGCTCAATGAGTACCGTCAATATATAGAGAAGGATGCGGCACTTGAGCGTCGCTTCCAGAAAGTACTGGTTGATGAGCCGAGTGAAGAAGACACCATTGCGATCCTGCGTGGCTTGAAAGAGCGCTATGAGGTTCACCACAAGGTGGCCATTACCGACGGTGCGATTATTGCCGCGGCCAAACTCAGTCATCGCTACATCACTGATCGCCAGTTGCCTGACAAGGCGATTGACTTGATTGACGAGGCTGCCAGCCGTATTCGCATGGAGATCGACTCCAAGCCTGAAGTGCTGGACCGTCTGGAGCGTCGCTTGATTCAACTGAAGGTTGAAGCTCAGGCGCTGAAGAAAGAGGAAGACGAGGCCGCGAAAAAACGTCTCGAGAAACTGCAGGAAGAAATCGAGCGCCATGAGCGCGAGTATTCTGATCTGGAAGAAATCTGGACCTCGGAAAAAGCCGAAGTGCAGGGTTCTGCCCAGATCCAGCAACAGATAGAGCAAGCGCGCCAGGAGCTTGAAGTGGCCCGCCGCAGCGGCAACCTCAACCGCATGGCCGAGTTGCAGTACGGGATCATTCCCGATCTGGAGCGCAGCCTGCAGATGGTCGATGAGCACAGCAACAAGACTGAAAACCAGTTGTTGCGCAGCAAGGTGACCGAAGAGGAAATCGCTGAAGTGGTATCGAAGTGGACGGGTATCCCTGTCTCCAAGATGCTCGAAGGCGAGCGCGACAAGCTGATGAAGATGGAAAGTCTGTTGCATGAGCGCGTGATCGGTCAGGACGAAGCTGTGGTTGCCGTGTCCAACGCGGTTCGTCGTTCGCGTGCCGGCTTGAGCGATCCGGATCGTCCAAGCGGTTCGTTCATGTTCCTGGGCCCGACCGGCGTAGGTAAAACCGAGTTGTGCAAGGCACTGGCCGAATTCCTCTTTGATACTGAAGAGGCGATGGTGCGCATTGATATGTCCGAGTTCATGGAGAAACACTCCGTGGCTCGACTGATTGGTGCTCCACCAGGCTATGTGGGCTACGAGGAAGGCGGGTACTTGACCGAAGCCGTACGGCGCAAGCCTTACTCGGTCATCCTGCTGGATGAGGTCGAGAAGGCTCATCCGGATGTGTTCAACGTGTTGCTGCAGGTGCTTGAAGACGGTCGATTGACTGACAGCCATGGCCGTACAGTTGACTTCCGCAACACGGTGATCGTGATGACTTCCAACCTGGGCTCTGCGCAGATCCAGGAGCTGGTTGGTGATCGTGAGGCGCAACGGGCCGCGGTGATGGATGCGGTGAGTACCCACTTCCGTCCGGAGTTTGTGAACCGGATCGACGAGGTGGTGATCTTCGAGCCTCTGGCCCGTGATCAGATTGCCGGCATTGCTGAAATCCAGTTGGGTCGTTTGCGTGGCCGTCTGGCAGAGCGTGATCTGAGCCTCGAGTTGAGTCAGGAAGCTCTGGACAAGCTGATTGCCGTTGGCTATGACCCGGTTTATGGCGCACGTCCGCTGAAACGTGCGATCCAGCGCTGGATCGAAAACCCGTTGGCACAACTGATTCTGTCGGGTCAGTTCATGCCGGGGACCACGGTGACCGCCACTGTGAAAGACGACGAAATCGTCTTCGCATAAGGCCCAACGTGGGTGTTTTAAGAGAGGCCTCGCATTGCGAGGCCTTTTTTTTATTTAGGGTGTTGATCTATAAGGAAAACGCTAGTAAAGTGCGCCCCGCAGTAAGTCACCCGCAACGGCAACCTGGCCCAAACCAGGAAGCCCGCTAGAAGAGCTAAATCATTGTCTTCTAACGAAAAATAAGGGTTGACAAAGATTCAAAGGGTTGTAGAATAGCGCGCCTCAGAGGCACTAACGCAGCGATGCGAGAGAGCCAAAGAGAACGAGCAAAGTTGTAGAGAAGCACCGTTGTAGATTGAAATATGTAGTTCCGCGATAGCTCAGTTGGTAGAGCAAATGACTGTTAATCATTGGGTCCCTGGTTCGAGTCCAGGTCGTGGAGCCATTTTCAAGCCGGGGTATAGCGCAGTCCGGTAGCGCGCCTGCTTTGGGAGCAGGATGTCAGGAGTTCGAATCCCCTTACCCCGACCATTTTTGGGTCGTTAGCTCAGTTGGTAGAGCAGTTGGCTTTTAACCAATTGGTCGTAGGTTCGAATCCCACACGACCCACCATTTTTGGCTCCAGTTCACTGGGGCTAGATCTTAAGATCAGAGGCCAAAAGCACTGATCGAAGAAGGCGCCTCTTGAAGGTGCCTTTTTTTTACCGGGGTATAGCGCAGTCCGGTAGCGCGCCTGCTTTGGGAGCAGGATGTCAGGAGTTCGAATCCCCTTACCCCGACCATTTTCTGCCCGGCAGTAATGGGTATGAAGATCAGGCTCTGATGCCAATTGCATCTTGGCCAATAAAAAAGCGTCCTTCGGGACGCTTTTTTATTGTCTTCAAAAAAGTGGATGTACGTTATTCATTCCTTGTTTAAGGCTGTGGAGTTGAGGGTGCTATGTGCCTCTGTAGCCGCCGAGAAGCGCAGCGGCTACAGAGTGTCGGGTTAGTGCAGCTTCAGGCGCGGTTCGGTGCCTCGGCCAATCCGGCTGCCAAGCATCAGCATCAGGGTGCGGAATGTCCCGTACAGCGCCATTTGGTGCATGCGGTACAGCGAGATATAAAACATCCGTGCCAGCCAGCCTTCCAGCATGACAGTGCCCATCAGGCTCCCCATCAAGTTACCCACAGCCGAAAAGCTCGACAGTGAGATCAGTGAGCCGTAGTCGCGGTAGTGGTAATCCGGCAATTGCGGTTTGCCTTCGATCCGCAGCTTCAGGGACTTGGCCAACAGTGACGCTTGCTGGTGAGCGGCCTGGGCGCGTGGGGGGACGGTCCGGTCAGTACCAGGTTGAGGGCACGCCGCACAATCGCCAAAGGCAAAAATATTGTCGTCGCGGGTTGTTTGCAGAGTAGGTCGTACCACCAGCTGGTTGATGCGGTTGGTTTCCAGCCCGGCCAGCTCCTTGAGGAAGCCCGGTGCGCGGATCCCGGCTGCCCAAACCTTCAGGCTGGCAGGAATCACCTGGCCGTCGGCGGTAATCAGGCTGTCGGCGGTCACTTCACTGACAGCAGAGTTGGTCAGCACAGTTACCCCGAGTTTCTCCAGAGTTTTATGCACAGGCCCGCCAATGCGTTCTGGCAGGGCGGGCAATACCCGTGGGCCGGCTTCGATCAGAGTAATGTGCATGTTTTCCGGTTTGATCCGGTCAAGACCATACGCTGCCAGTTCGTGGGCGGCGTTATGCAGTTCTGCTGCCAGCTCAACACCTGTTGCTCCCGCACCCACAATGGCGACGCTGATCTGCTCGACCACATCGCTTTGCCCGGCGTGAGCGCGTAGATAGTGATTGAGCAATTGCTGATGGAAGCGTTCGGCCTGCTTGCGGGTATCGAGGAACAGGCAATGTTCAGCCGCGCCTTTGGTACCGAAATCATTGGTGGTGCTGCCTACCGCTATGACCAGTGTGTCGTAGTTCAGCTCTCTCGCCGGAACCAGTTCCTGGCCGTTTTCGTCGAGGGTCGCAGACAATGAGATCTTTTTCAGCTCACGGTCGAGTCCGCTCATGCGGCCTAGCTGAAACTCGAAGTGGTTCCATTTGGCTTGAGCGACGTAGTTGAGTTCGTCCTCCGAAGAGTTCAGCGAGCCGGCTGCCACTTCATGCAGCAGGGGTTTCCAGATGTGGGTCAGGTTGGCATCGACCAGCGTGATGCTGGCTTTGCCGCGCTTGCCCAGCGTCTTGCCCAGGCGGGTGGCCAACTCCAGGCCCCCGGCGCCGCCGCCGACGATAACAATACGATGGTTCATGGGTATCACTCACAAGGCTTAAAAAAATCTGTGCCTGAGTAACCCGGGCGAGCGCGATGCAGCTCATAGCACCAGGTAACTCAGGAGGCGGCTCAACAGGCCCATGCCAATCACCACAATCACAACCACCGCAAGGAGCAGCCAGGGCCTGAAAGGCCGGCGCTCAACTTGATTCTGTGGCAACTGCAGGTACTGTTCGACACGCTGCTGATCATCTGGGTTCAGACGGCTGGACATATATATTGCCTCGTCAGATAGACGTTGCGGGAAGGGTAAAAGCTACAGCGTTGAGTCAACCGGGATGAAAAGAAGCATAGCCGCTTGAGCCCAAAGGCTCGACCCGCAGTTCGTCGTCTAGACGAATGATCCCGCTTTCGATTACCCGCGCCGTAATACCGCCGTGACCACGTACAGCCTGGAAGGTGCCTTCACCCAAGCGTTGCTCAAGGCGGGCACAGGGCTGGCACCAGCCTGTTGTTTCAAGAGTGGCCTGGCCAATTTTGAAGCGTCGCCCTTTAAGGCTGAACAAATTGATTCCGCCCACCACAATGTTGCGCCGTAAATCCTGTGGCCGAAGGGGGTGATCGCTTTGACGGCCGAGCAGGGAGTGGATCACCGCCAGGTGCTCCCATTGGATCAGTGTCACCTGGCGTGCATTGCGTGCGCCGGGGCGCGCATGATCGCCCGTCAGTCCGGCTTCACGTCGGGCCTCTACGGCCTCCAGTTCGAGCATGTCGCCGCGAGATTCGGGGCGCACGCCGAGCCAGCGAACACGCCCGGTTTGCGGAACGTGCGCGATCAATTCCTGTAAAGGACTCACAAACTGATGCCTACGTCGAAAATGATACTGCGCCCCAGGTTGTTGCGCAGGAAGTCCGGTGCATCCGGTTGTGCAAACAGCACCCGGGCAAAGGTCGGGCCGACGAGCGACAGCGAGCGCCAGCCTTGGCGCAAGTACTCGGTGGGTGGCGGGAAGTGGCTGTTCAGATCAAGGACTTCGCGCTTGAGGCTGGAAAACGCAATGATGTCCAGTTGGTCCAGGTCGATGCCGCGTTCAAGGTAATTGTTGGCCTTCTTGTGCAGGGTCGGGCCCAGGCGTTGCAATAGTTTGCTCGCCGGAATCCGTTTGGGGCGTGCTTCGCGCCGCACCAGTTGGCTCAGGGAATAGGCGCTGCGCCGCCGCTGAAGTTCTTCGCGCCATTCATCGTTCAGGCGCCGGCCTTCATCGAGCACAAAGAAGACTTCAAAGCGCGCGTCACCAAACAAAACATCCGGAGGTTCCTGGCTTGCCTGGATGAAATCTTCGGTGTGATACGGAATGTTCAAGCCCTGTAGCAGGCGCTGGCAAACCCAACGCTCACGCTCCCATTTGCGGGCATTGGAGAGAAAAGCATTGGCTTGCTCGGCCTGTGTGGTGAGCAGGCGTAGATAGTCTGAGTCGTCCATGAACGCAGCTTAGCCTTGAATCAGGTGTTACTGAAAGTCTGAGGTGTAGACTGATGCATATCACCGGCACGGACTTTAAACGGGGAGGGTAGAGCGGTGTGCTTTAACGAGATGGCGCTGGAGATGCATACGTGATCGGAGCCGAGGTGTTATCCACCCAGACTCAGCTGCTTGGCTGGATGCTCTACGTGCCTGCTGTGCTATGGGCGATCTGGCGGGCACCGTGGGTTGAGCTGTTTAGCGACACCCGGCGCCAACATCTGTTGTTCGGCACGGTTTTTTCTCTGTTCTTGTTGTGGCTGGTACGGCGCGACTTTGATACGGGCGTGTCTTACCATTTCATCGGCCTGACGGTCGTCACGTTACTGCTCGACTGGCCGCTGGCGATCGTCGGTGCGCTCATGGCGCAAGCGGGGCTGGTGTTGCTGGGGCGCCAGGACCTGGCGGCGATGGGGGTCAACGGCGTGCTGCTGATTTTGCTGCCAGTGGCCGTGACCGAGGCCTGCGCGAGCGCAGTCGAGCGTGCGCAGCCGCGTAATCCATTTGTTTATATTTTTTGTTCGGGGTTCTTTGCCGCAGCTCTGGCTGCGCTGCTGTGTCTATTGGCGGTGCTGGGGGTGTTATGGCATGACGGGGTGTTCGTGATGCCTGAATGGCTGGAAGACTTTGTGGGCTACCTGTGGCTGATCATCTTTCCGGAGGCTTTTATCAACGGAATGCTGGTGACGGCTCTGGTGGTGTTCTGCCCTGAGTGGCTGGAGACCTTCAACCGTACTCGCTACCTGGCGGCCCCCTGGAAGGATGAGGGGCGCAAGTAGCAATCAGAACCCGCGACGGGGTGGGGCGCAACCCCCGTCGACGACTGCAAAAGATCGTCTCTGTGCATCAATGAATGCGGGGCGATAAATCGTCCGAGAACAGGTCATCTTCAGCGTCCGGGCTGACCGGGATTTTGTGCTCTTCGCTGGCCCAGGCTCCCAGGTCGATCAGCTTGCAGCGATCCGAGCAAAAAGGCCGGAAAGTATTGCCAGCGACCCATTCCACGGCGGTGCCACAGGTTGGGCAGTCTACGATCATCGGTTTGGTCATGGTTGGCCTCCACGCAAGGTTAAGTAAAAGTGATGCAGGCGCTCGACTTCGGTCTGAAGCGCCTTCAAGTCGGAATCATTGACCAGCACATCATCTGCATGCAGCAGGCGTTCTTCGCGGCTGGCCTGGACCTTGAGAATGGCCTGGATCTGTTGTTCGCTGGTGTTGTCGCGCAACAACGTGCGCTGCACTTGCAGGGCTTGCGGGGCGTCAATCACCAGTATGCGCTGGGTCGTCGAATATTGGCCGGACTCGATCAGCAGCGGTGAAACCAGAATGGCGTAGGGTGACTGCGCCTGCGCCAGGTTGTTGGCAATCTCATCGCGAATCAATGGGTGCAACAGCGCTTCAAGCCAGCGGCGTTGCTCGGGGTCGCTGAAGATCAAGGCACGCAGCGCGCTGCGATCGAGTTGCCCGTCGGCCTGCAGTACGCCATCACCAAAGTGCGCGGCGATTTTTGCCAGCGCCGGGCGCCCCGGCTCCACGACCCAGCGAGCGGCATGATCGGCGTCCACTACGTGTACGCCCAATGCGGCGAAGTGATGGGCGGCGGCACTCTTGCCGCTGCCGATACCACCGGTCAGGCCGAGAATCCAGGGTTTGGAAGGAGGGGTATTCATGTCAAACCGCAAGCTGCCAATAGAAAGTGGTTATTTGACCACCCCAGAGCAATGCAAGCCAACCGGCAATTGCCAGATACGGCGCAAAGGGGATGGGAGTGGATGTTTTGGCGCGGCGTAATCCCAGCAGGCTCAGCCCCACGAGGGCGCCCACCAGCGACGAGAGCAAGAGGGTCAGAGGCAAAATGGCGATGCCTCCCCAGGCGCCGAGCATGGCCAGCAATTTGAAGTCGCCGTAGCCCATTCCGTCCTTGCCGGTGAGCAGTTTGAATATCCAGAAGATTGACCACAGACTGGCATAGCCCAGCGCAGCTCCCCATACGGCTTGCGACAAGCTGGTGAACATATCGAAACTGTTCAGCAGCAAGCCCAGCCAAAGCAAGGGCAAGACCAGCACGTCGGGTACGATCTGGTGCTCGAGGTCAATCAGGCAGATGGCGAGCAATCCCCACGTCAGCACCAGCATCCAGCCCGCTTGCCCGCTAACACCGAAATGCCAGGCGATGAAGGCTGACAGCAGCCCGCAGGCCAGTTCGGTCAGGGGATAACGCAGACTGATCGCTGTATTGCACTGGCTGCACTTGCCACGCAGCAAGGCATAGCTCAGTAACGGAATATTTTCCCGGGCGCGCAGGGGATGCTGGCAATGCGGGCAGTGCGAGTGGGGCAACATCAAGTTATACACAGGGCCTTTTTCAGCGGCCGGCATTGCCAGCAGCTCCCGGGCCTGGGCTTGCCAGTCATGTTCGAGCATTTTGGGCAGACGCCACACCAGCACATTGATAAAACTGCCCACCAGCAAGCCCAGTACCAAAGCACAAGCGATGAAGGCACCGGGGTGAAAACTCAGAAAATCAATCATGCTCAAATCACTTGGCCCAGTTGGAAAATCGGTAAATACATGGCAATGACCAGCCCGCCTACCAGAACGCCAAGCACCACCATGATGGCGGGCTCCATCAGCGTTGTCAGGTTATCGACCAAAGTGTCGACCTCGTTCTCATAATAAGTGGCTACATGACCAAGCATGTCGTCCAATGTGCCAGATTCTTCGCCAATAGCTGTCATCTGAATCGCCATGCCCGGAAACACGCCTGCGCTGGTCATGGCCATGTGAATCTGGCTGCCCGTCGCCACCTGTTGCTTGAGTCGCAGCACTGCCTCCTTGAACACGCTATTGCCAGTGGCGCCGGCCACGGAGTCCAGCGCCTCGAGCAGAGGAACGCCGGCTGCCATTGTGATGGACAGCGTGCGAGCAAAACGGGCAATGGCTGACTGGTGAAGCAGGCGCCCTGTCACGGGCAGTTTTAATTGCCACCGATCAAGCCGTTGGCGCCAGGTCGCAGAGTGTCTGTAGTAGCGGCGCGCACAGCCCAGTGTGGCGCAAACACCTGCCAGCAGCCACAGCCCACAGGTTTTCAGGGCTTCTGACAAGGCAATTGCGCCGAGCGTGAAGGCGGGAAGTTCAGCATCGAATGTGCTGAAAATGCCCTGAAACTTCGGCACCACTTCGATCAGCAGAATCGTACATACCGCCAACGCCACCAGCAGAACCGCGACGGGGTAGGTCATTGCCTTTTTGATTTTCTTTTTAAGCGCTTCGGTTTTCTCTTTGTAGATCGCGATCCGTTCAAGCAGTGCATCCAGCGCGCCGGCCTGTTCACCGGCTTCGATAAGGCTGCAAAACAGAGCATCAAAGTGCAGCGGTTTTTTGCGCAGCGCCGCCGCCAGGCTGGTACCTGCGCCGATGTCCTGCCTGAGGTCAGCCACCAGTTGGCGCATCCGCAGCGTTTCGAAGCCGTTACTGATCACCTCCAGCGCTTGCAGCAGCGGGATGCCAGCCCTGATCAGAGTCGCCAATTGGCGCGTGAACAGCGTGATATGCAGCGCCGTGACGGGTGTTCCAGCGCGGGACCTGCCCTCGCGTCGGATCCTCGTCGCAGTGATGCCCTGGCGACGCAGGTGCATCCGGATCATGGCGCAAGAATGAGCGGCCATTTCCCCCTTGATCCGTTTGCCTTTGCGATCAGTACCTTCCCACCGGTACAGGCAGGTTTTAACGTCCAGTGTTGCCATGCGAGGGTCCTTGGAAAGCGCAATGCCCGGTTGAGCGGTCAGTTTCAAAGGCTAGTTGCCAATCGCTTATGTCCGGTCACAGGAGCATGTCCAAAGGTGTCAAACACCGTTGTTGAGGAGCATCGGGCCCCGATCCTTGGTAGCCTGTGCGCACTTTTTTTGGCAGCCCGCAGCTGCCAGGACGTCTGGTCATCAGGCCACGTCTCATTTTCGGAGTCCTCACATGAAACAGCACAAAGGCTTCACTCTGATCGAACTGATGATCGTGATTGCGATCATTGGCCTGATCGCTTCGTTCGCATTGCCGGCCTACAACGATCACACCATGAAGGCGCGTTTTGCCGAGGTGAATTCAATCAGCAATACCTACAAAACAGCGGTGGCCCTGTGTTACAGCGAGAGCAATGATTTAAGCGTTTGCGATGCAGGCAAGCACGGGATCCCGGCCCCGGCCGAAGGTACTGCCAACCTGGCAGCCGGGATGACAGTTGAAGATGGCGTGATCACCATGACCGGCACGCAGGCTGCCGGTAACTGGACCAGCATCATGGTGCCGGCAATCAGCGGCTCGGGCGCAACCTTGGTGTGGAATCAAAGCGGTACATGCCTGGCCAGCGGAGCCTGTAAATAACCGTACGCATGATTCAACAGGCCCGGGTCCGCTCGCGCTTCAGGCGCTATAGCGGGAGGGCCTGCCGCGGTTTACCCGCTATGCGCATGCCAATGCCCGACTGATCAATGGTCGACATTGACGTCCGAAAATGGCGAGAACCTGCAAAAACGTGGTGCTATTCTGCGGCCATGAACACATACGAAAGCCTCGCCATACCCTCTGTTGCTGCCTGCGAAATCGCTCGCCTGAGCCGTGATGCGCGTTTTGACGGGGTGTTCTTTACCGCAGTGCTCAGCACCCGGATCTATTGTCGCCCGGTGTGTCCGGCCCGACCTCCAAAAGCTGAAAACGTGGTGTATTACTCCAGCGCAGCCGCCGCCCAGGCCCAGGGATTCAGGCCCTGTTTGCGCTGTCGACCCGAGTTGGCGCCGGGCAATCACCTGTGGCTGCAGGGCGAGCATTTAGTGTCGCGTGCCTTGAAGCTGATTAATGAAGGGTATCTGGCAGACCATTCGCTGGAAGCACTGGCTCAGCGTCTTGATCTGGGTGCCCGGCAGTTGCGCCGTCTGTTCGTCAGGTATCTGGGGGCGCCGCCGATGGCGGTTCACGCCACCCAGCGCCTGCTGTTTGCCAAGCAACTATTGACCGAGACGCACCTGTCGATCACCGACGTGGCGATGGCATCGGGGTTTGGCAGCTTGCGACGTTTCAATGCGGCGTTTGCCGAAGCCAATCATGTCGAGCCCCGGTCTTTCCGGCGCAGTCCCAAGCCGCGTGCAGGCAAGGCACTGGTTTTGCGTTTGGGTTATCGCCCGCCTTATGACTTCCCGGCGTTGCTGGCTTTCTTGAAGAATCGCGCCTTGCCGGGTATCGAACAGGTTGACGAGGTCAGTTACCAGCGGGTTTTTGCGGGGCCGCAGGCGACGGGCTGGTTGCGGATCAGCGCCTGGCCAGGTGAAACACACGCGCTGCAATTGGAGTTGCTGAATGTGGCGCCGGGTCAAATGCTCGGCGTGGTCACGCAGATCCGGCGGATGTTCGATCTGGATGCCGATCCGCAGGCAATTGCCCATACCTTGAGTGCCAGCCCGCTGCTGGCACCGATTATTGAACGTTATCCCGGCCTGCGTTTACCCGGCGGTTGGGATGGCTTTGAAGTGGCGGTGCGTGCGGTTTTGGGTCAGCAAGTCAGCGTTGCTGCAGCCCGCACTCTGGCCAGCCGTATCGTCAATCGCTATGGCACGGCAATCGCAGCCCCGGGTGGCGCGCCGCTGGATCGTTTATTTCCGACACCCGGGCAATTGGCCGACGCTGACCTAGGGCAGATGGGAATTACCCAGGCGCGGATCGATACGATCCAGGGGATTGCCCGGGCCTTGCTCGATGGACGTGTGGATTTCGCCATGGAGCAACCCTTGCAAGTTTTTATCAGTCGCTGGGTGCAGTTGCCCGGGATTGGTGAATGGACGGCTCATTACATCGCCATGCGCGTGCTGAAGCACCCCGATGCATTTCCGGCGGCGGACTTGATCCTGCGCCGTGAGGCCAACCCCGGGAGTGCACCGCTGAGCACCAAGGCGTTACAAACCCTGGCCGAAAGCTGGCGCCCGTGGCGGGCCTATTCCGTGATGTATTTATGGCGCGCAGCCACCGATGCGGCGGTTGCAAGGAAGGTATGAACATGACCCGGATTTACTACGAATACATGCCGTCACCGGTCGGCCCGCTGCTGTTGGTGGCTGATGATGAGGGTTTGCGGCAGATACGCTTCGAGCTGGAGCACCGCCCCCATGCCCCTCTGGCGGAGTGGGAGCACTCACCGCAAAAACTGGCCGAAGTCAGGCGTCAGCTTGAAGCGTATTTCGCCGGTGAACGGTACACCTTCGATCTGCCACTCAAACCATTGGGCACTGAATTCCAGCAGTCGGTCTGGCAAGCCCTGATGACCATTCCCTACGCGGCGACTACCAGCTACGGGCAAATATCGCAGCTGATCCTTCGTCCTAAGGCATCGCGGGCGGTGGGGGCTGCCAACGGGCGTAATCCGATTCCGATCATCATTCCATGCCACCGTGTCATTGGCAGCAATGGTTCGTTGACCGGTTTTTCGGGCGGGCTGGCAACCAAGCAGTGGTTGCTGGAGCACGAGCTCAAGCAACAGGGGTTTGTGTTGTCTTGATGCCAAACAAGTGCGGGCGGTGCCGATCGCAAAGCCCGCGCCCGCCCCAGGACGTTACAGGCTCAAGCGCATCGACAAATCCACCGCTTTCACATCCTTGGTCATGGCGCCAATCGATATGTAGTCCACGCCTGTCTCGGCGATGGGACGCAAGGTGGTTTCGTTGATCCCGCCGCTGGCTTCCAGCTTGGCTTTGCCCGCGTTCAGGCGCACGGCTTCGCGCATGTCGTCCATGCTCAGCTCGTCGAGCATGATGATGTCAGCGCCTGCTGCCAGCGCTTCCTTCAGTTCGGCGAGGCTTTCAACTTCGATTTCAACGGGCTTGCCCGGGGCGATTTTGTGCGCCGCGCTGATGGCTTCAGCGATGCCACCGCAGGCTGCGATATGGTTTTCCTTGATCAGGAACGCGTCGTACAGGCCGATACGGTGGTTGTGACAACCGCCACAGGTGACCGCGTACTTTTGCGCCAAACGCAGGCCGGGCAGGGTTTTGCGGGTGTCCAGCAACTTGACCTGAGTGTCGGCGACTTGATCCGCCAGGTACTGGGCATGGGTAGCAACGCCGGACAGCATCTGCAAAAAGTTCAGGGCGCTACGTTCACCGCTGAGCAGTGAGCGGGCCGGGCCTTCAAGGTGGAACAACACTTGATTGGGGCTTACGCGCTCGCCGTCGGCCACCTGCCAATGCACCGCAACCCGTGGGTCCAGCTGGCGAAACACGGTATCGACCCAGGCAGTTCCGCTGATAACCGCGGCTTCACGGGTGATGATTGAAGCTTTTGCCAGACGTTCGGCAGGGATCAGTCGTGCAGTGATATCGCCACTGCCAATGTCTTCGGCTAACGCACGGCGTACGTTGGCTTCGATTTCGGCGGTGAGGTCGGCCAGACGTAAATTCGGCATAACGAGCTCCACAAACAAAGTGCGCCGATTATAGGGCCATGCGGCGAGTGAACCCAAGTACGCCGGTGTCTATTGGCCAGCGTACTTAACCGTGTGTTTTTTGGCGCTTTTATGGGGCAGTCGCAGTCATTGCAATACAGATTGCTCCCCCTTGGCGCGTTCATAGCGGCATACTGAGACCTTTCGCTTTCGTCGTTGAAGGAGCCTCTATGCAGCTGGACCCCGCGAGTGGTTGGTGCCAGGGTGTGTGTCATTGCCCGTCGCCCAACTTCAATGCGCGCCCGAATGGCGAAATTTCCTTGCTGATTATCCACAACATCAGCTTGCCGCCAGGGCAGTTCGCCACAGGCAAGGTTCAGGCGTTTTTCCAGAACCGACTGGACGCCACAGAGCATCCCTACTTTGAAGGCATCCGTGAGCTCAGGGTGAGCGCGCACTTTCTGATTGAGCGCGATGGCGGCGTGACCCAGTTTGTTTCCTGCCTTGATCGTGCATGGCATGCCGGTATTTCGAGCTTTGAAGGGCGCGAAACCTGCAATGATTTTTCGCTGGGGATCGAGCTCGAGGGCACTGATGAATTGCCGTTCAGCGACGCGCAATATGACGCGCTGAGTACGCTGACCCGGCAATTGCAGGCGGCGTATCCCGGCATTACGCTGAACAGAATATGCGGCCACAGTGATGTGGCTCCCGGGCGCAAGACAGATCCGGGCCCGGCTTTTGACTGGGCGCGCTTTCGCGGCGCGTTGCAGCACACAGGAGAAATGCAATGAGTTTTGTGGTGTTACTGCTGACGATGCTGATCGAGAAGTTCTCGGGGCTGCGTCAATATCTTCAGCGTGATGGCGGCTGGCTGCGTGAACTGCACAAGCTGGAAGCCAGCCCGAGGCTTGCCACCAAGCCATGGTGTGTACTGGCCATCCTGATCCTGTTCCCCGTGGCGGTCCTCGGGTTGCTGTTACTGGTGCTGCAACCCGTGGCGTATGGCCTGTTGGCGTTGCCGGTGCATGTGCTGATCGTGATTTACAGCTTGGGTCGAGGTGATTTGCTGGAGGGCCTGGGGCCGATTCGCGATGCCTGGCGCCGGGGCGATTTACAGGCCGCCGCGCATGTGTCCGAACGCGATCTGGGGGTGACTGCCGAGAGTGGCGAACAGTTGCTGGAGAAGGTCCAGAGTCACTTGCTGTGGCAGGCTTATCAAAGTTTCTTTGCCGTGATTTTCTGGTACTTCCTGCTGGGTCCCGTCGCGGCGCTGAGTTATCGCCTGCTGGCATTGGCGGCTGAGAACGGGAAGAACCCGGAGCTGATCGAACGTGCCCAGCAACTGCGCCACGCCTTCGACTGGTTGCCAGTGCGGCTGCTGGCCGCGAGTTTTGCACTGGTGGGCCACTTTGCGGCAGTGAGCCGAGTGATGTTGCACGAGTTGCTGAGTTGGGACATCAGCGCCGAGCAACTGATCAACAAGGCCGGCTGTGCGGCGGCAGAGATCCCCGCGCCTCAGGTGGGGCCTGAGGGCGTGGCCAGTCTGGATACCCTGTGGGCACTGCTATTGCGTGCCGCAGTGCTGTGGTACGCGTGCTTTGCGGTGTGGACGTTGCTGCTCTGACCTGTTGGAGGGTTATCCGCGTTGGGTGTTGGGCCAGTTGAACAGTTCGCAAGCGTTGGCGGTGCTGGCGCTTGCCAGGGCATCGGGGCTGACGCCCATGACTTCAGCCAGGGCCGTGCAAATGGCCGGCAAGTGCTCGGGGCTGTTGCGCTGGTTGGCAAACATGACAGGGGCCATGTCGGGGGCATCGGTTTCCAGCACGATGGTGTCCAGCGCCAGATCGGCAATCACCTTACGCAGGCGCAATGCCTGGGGCCAGGTGGCTGCGCCTCCGAGCCCCAGTTTGAACCCCAGTTTCAGGTACTCACGGGCTTCTTCGCGACTGCCCGCAAACGCATGAATGATCCCGCCGCGCTTTAACCGAAAACGCTTGAGTGTCGCAATCACCTGCGCGTGACTGCGCCGCACGTGCAGCAAGGCGGGAAGTTGAAAGTCGGCCGCCAGTTGCAATTGGGCTTCAAACAACCGCTGCTGAGCATCGCGATCCAGTTCGGGAAGAAAGTAATCGAGGCCTATTTCGCCCACGGCGCACAGTTGCGGGTGCCCCGCCAAACGGTTCAGCCATTCCCCCAGTTCAGTCACATGCTCAGGGCGATGATCATTGAGGTACATCGGGTGCAAGCCAAAGGCGGCATACAGATGACTGTCGGTTTGCACCAGATCCCACAACCGTTGCCAATTGCGCTGGTCGACTCCCAGCACCACCATTCGCTCGACGCCCAAGGCACGGCTGTGTGCCATTAACGGCACACGGTCGTGGTCAAAGTCCGGGAAGTCGAGGTGGGTATGGCTATCGATCAGCTGCATGGTCAGGCCTGATGAATGCGCTGCTTGAAGGTACGGGCAATGGCCCGGATGCCCGGCTCATAGCGCTGTTCTTCAATGGCCGCGAGGGCCAGGTCCAGGGCTTTCTCGGCAATCAACTGATGTTGTTGGCCCATCGCGTTGACCGGCAACGGCAAAAAGTCCAGCAACTGAGTGTCGCCAAAGGTGGCCAGGCGCAAGGGGGCTTTATGCTCCGGGTGATCGAGCAATGCATCAAACATGCCTTGCAGCAGCACATAGGACGTGGTGACCAGCGCCTCCGGGAAATGTCCCAGGCGTGCCAGTAAATCATCAATGATGCGTCGGCCGCACTCACGGCTGAAGGCGCTGCCGTGCTCAATGAACACGTCGCCGTCATACCCTTCAAGGGCCTGTTTAAAGCCTTTGGCACGGGCCTGGCTGACGCTCAGCTCGGGGCGTGCACCAATCAGGGCGATTTGCCGTGGCACCGGCTGCAGCAAGCTGCGGGTCAGTTGCAGGCTGGCTTCGCAGTCATCGCTGATGACCGAACAAAAGCGTGCAGGCTCCATCGTCCGGTCAATGGCAATGATCGGCATGCCAAGGTCCTGCAGTTGACGATAGCTGTCATCTTCCTCAGGCAAGCAACTGGCCACGAACAGAGCGTCGCAACGACGGGCACGAAACAGTTTGAGCAGTTGACGCTCGCTGTCCGGTGCATCGTCAGAGCTGGCAATCAGCAATTGATAGCCACGGGCGCGAGCGCCTTGTTCGAGCTGTTTGGCGAGGCGCGCATAACTCGGGTTTTCCAGGTCGGGGAGGATAAACCCCAAAGTGCGCGTGTGCCGGCTGCGCAGCCCGGCGGCCTGAGGGTTGGGGCTAAAACCATGCTCCTCGACGACTGCGCGCACACGCTCCACCGTAGCGGTGCTGATACGCTGCTGCTCGGCCTTGCCATTGATGACATAGCTGGCGGTTGTGACTGATACACCTGCCAATCGAGCGATATCACTGAGCTTCACGCCGGTAATTCCTTATTTTTTGTAGTACACGTCGACATTGTGACCAATCCTAACCGATAAAGGCAGACGATCATCGTCTCCCTTGTAGGCAACGTATTTTTTTGCTGGTTGATCAAATACCTCTGATCAATGCGACCGTTGGGCTTCAAGCGCAGGCAATTATGAAGTAACGTGCCGTGCATGATGGGTTAAACGTTTCAGCCTTCGTATTTAATGGGTCTTGCCATGAGGAGCAATGTGCTTGCCACACATCTGCTGACACGCCTCCCAGGCGGGACTCCTAAGCTGATTATTTCAAAACAATACCTGGTGCCAACGAGCACCGAAAAAGGAGAACGCATGCTTGAGCTCACCATAGAGCAGATTTCCATGGGCCAAACGGCTGTGGATAAGTCTGCGGCGCTGCAATTACTCGCCGATAAACTGGTGGCCGACGGTTTGGTGGCCGACGGTTATCTGAGCGGCTTGCAAGCGCGTGAGGCTCAGGGCTCCACCTTTTTGGGACAGGGTATTGCCATCCCTCACGGAACCCCTGAAACACGCGACCTGGTGTTTACCACAGGGGTGCGTTTGCTGCAGTTCCCCGAAGGGGTTGACTGGGGGGATGGGCAGAAGGTGTATCTGGCAATTGGTATTGCGGCCAAGTCCGACGAACACTTGCGCTTGCTGCAATTGCTGACCCGTGCTTTGGGCGAAACCGATCTCGGTGAAGCGCTGCGCCGGGCCAGCTCCGCAGAAGCGTTGCTCAAATTGCTCCAGGGCGCACCGCAAGAGCTGGCCCTGGATGCACAAATGATCGGTCTTGGCGTGTCGGCTGACGACTTCGAGGAGTTGGTGTGGCGTGGCGCCCGTTTGCTGCGCCAGGCCGATTGCGTGAGTAATGGCTTTGCCGCTGTCTTGCAGCAAGTGGACGCGCTGCCGCTGGGTGATGGTTTGTGGTGGCTGCACAGCGAGCAAACCGTCAAGCGTCCAGGACTTGCCTTTGTCACCCCTGACAAGCCAATGCGTTACCTGGGCCAACCCCTGAGCGGTCTGTTCTGTCTGGCCAGCCTGGGTGAAGCCCATCAAGCCTTGCTCGAACGTTTATGCGCGCTGCTGATTGAAGGTCGCGGCCATGAGCTGGGCCGGGCCACCAGCCGTCGTGCGGTGCTCGAAGTCCTGGGCGGTGAATTGCCGGCGGACTGGCCAAGTGCACGTATTCCCCTGGCCAACGCCCACGGTTTGCATGCGCGTCCGGCGAAAATCCTTGCTCAGTTGGCTAAAAGTTTTGAAGGCGAAGTCCGCGTCAGAATCGTCGATGGCCAAGAGTCTGCGGTATCGGCCAAGAGCTTGAGCAAATTGCTTAGCCTGGGTGCACGCCGCGGCCAGGTGCTGGAGTTCATCGCTGAACCGGGCATTGCCAGTGATGCCTTGCCGGCCCTTCTGGCCGCTGTCGCAGAAGGCCTGGGGGAAGAAGTCGAGCCGTTGCCGATCATCAACGAAACCGCCACGGTGGTGGCCGACATTGCCACCGTGATCACCGCACCGGCTGCCGGTAGCGTGATCCAGGCGATTCCGGCCGCCCCCGGGATCGCCATCGGCCCGGCCCATATTCAAGTGCTGCAAACCTTTGATTACCCGATGCGCGGTGAGTCCTCGGTGGTTGAGCGCGAGCGCTTGCACCAGGCCGTGGCCCAGGTGCGCCTGGACATCGAAGGGTTGATTGAACGTAGCCAGTCCAAGGCCATTCGCGAGATCTTTATCACTCACCAGGAAATGCTCGACGACCCGGAGCTTACCGACGAAGTCGAGAAACGCCTCAAGCAAGGTGAAAGTGCTGAAGCGGCGTGGATGTCGGTCATCGAGGCCGCGGCGCAGCAGCAAGAATCGTTGCAGGATGCGTTGCTGGCCGAGCGCGCAGCTGATCTGCGGGACATCGGGCGCCGGGTTCTGGCGCAACTGTGCGGTGTCGAAACCCCGGCCGAGCCCGACCAGCCGTACGTGCTGGTGATGGACGAAGTCGGTCCTTCTGATGTGGCCCGCCTGGATCCGGCGCGGGTCGCGGGGATTTTGACTGCGCGTGGTGGTGCGACCGCTCACAGCGCCATTGTCGCCCGGGCCCTGGGGATACCGGCTCTGGTCGGGGCTGGCGAAGCGGTGCTGTTGCTGGCTTCGGGGACGTCGTTACTGATTGATGGTCAGCGCGGGCGTTTGCACGTTTCACCGGATGCCGATGCAGTGCAGCGGGCGACCCAAGAGCGTGACAGCCGCGAACTGCGGCTGCTGGCGGCTTCGGCACAACGCCATGAGGCCGCAGTCACCCTTGATGGCCACGCGGTCGAAGTGTTTGCCAACATTGGTGAAAGCAAAGGCGTCGCCAATGCAGTGGAGCAGGGCGCGGAAGGGATTGGCCTGTTGCGCACCGAGCTGATTTTCATGGCTCATTCGCAAGCTCCGGACGAGGCTACCCAGGAAGCCGAATACCGTCGCGTGCTTGATGGTTTGGCCGGGCGGCCCCTGGTGGTGCGCACGCTGGATGTAGGCGGCGATAAGCCGTTGCCCTACTGGCCGATCGAGAAAGAAGAAAACCCGTTTCTGGGCGTACGTGGCATCCGCCTTACGTTGCAACGTCCGAAGGTGATGGAAAGCCAGTTGCGCGCCCTGTTGCGCTCGGCCGACAACCGCCCGTTGCGGATCATGTTCCCGATGGTCGGCAGCGTCGCCGAGTGGCGCGCCGCCCGTGACATGACGGAACGCCTGCGCCTGGAAATCCCGGTGGCTGACCTGCAATTGGGGATCATGATCGAAGTCCCGTCCGCTGCCTTGCTGGCACCGGTGCTGGCAAAAGAGGTCGACTTCTTCAGCGTCGGCACCAACGACCTGACCCAATACACCCTGGCCATCGACCGCGGCCATCCGACCTTGTCGGCTCAGGCAGACGGCCTGCACCCGGCAGTCCTGCAATTGATCGACATCACTGTGCGTGCCGCCCATGCCCACGGCAAATGGGTGGGGGTCTGCGGCGAGCTGGCGGCCGATCCGCTGGCGGTGCCGGTTCTGGTTGGGCTTGGGGTGGATGAATTGAGTGTTTCGGCGCGCAGCATTCCTGAGGTCAAGGCCCGGGTCCGCGAGTTGAGCATGGACCGTCTCCAGACCCTGGCGACTCAAGCCTTGAGCGTTGGCAGTCCGGAAGAAGTCCGGGCGTTGGTGGAGGCGCTCTGATGTCCAGAATCCTGACCATCACCCTTAACCCTGCACTGGATTTGACCGTACGCCTGGGGCATCTCGAACCGGGGGAGGTCAATCGTAGCCAGGCCATGCTGACCCATGCGGCCGGCAAAGGGGTGAACGTAGCCCAAGTGCTGGCGGACCTTGGCCACACCCTGACCGTCAGCGGCTTTCTCGGCGAAAACAATCAGCAAGCGTTCAACGCGCTGTTCGAGCGTCGTGGCTTTGTCGATGCGTTCATACGCGTGTCCGGTGACACTCGCAGCAATATCAAACTCGCCGAAGACGACGGCCGTGTCACTGATCTAAACGGCCCGGGGCCACAGGTCAGCGAACAGGCCCGTCAGGCGTTGCTCGACAAGCTCGGTCAAATCGCCGCCGGGCATGATGCGGTGGTCGTGGCAGGCAGCTTGCCCCAAGGCGTCAGCCCGCAGTGGTTGCGCGAGTTGCTGCTGCGTTTGAAGGCCATGGGGTTGAAAGTGATCCTGGACACCAGCGGCGAAGCCTTGAAACAGGGCCTCAGCGTTGGTCCCTGGTTGATCAAGCCCAACACCGAGGAACTCAGCCAGGCGCTGGGCCGGGACATCGGCAGCCATGAGGCCCAGGTCGCAGCGGCGGCTGATCTGCAGGCGCAAGGTGTGGAGCATGTGGTGATTTCCAACGGCGCTGAAGGTGTGAACTGGTTCAGCCGCGGTCCAGCCCTGCAGGCATTGCCCCCCAAGGTTCGGGTCGCCAGTACGGTGGGCGCGGGCGACTCCCTGTTGGCGGGCATGCTGCATGGCCTGATCAGTGGCCACAGCGCCGAGCAAACCTTACGCACCGCCACCGCCATTGCGGCAATGGCGGTGACTCAGATTGGTTTTGGTATCAGCGATGCGGCGCACCTGGCGACGCTCGAAAGCGGCGTTAACGTTCGCGCTCTGACAAAAGAATAAGAGGGATACACATGAAATTAGCCATTGTGACGGGCTGCCCCAACGGCATGGTGACCAGTGTCCTGTGTGCCCGCTTGCTGGATGCGGCCGCGCAGCGTCAGGGCTGGAGCACCAGCGTTGAAGTGCATGATCCCAAGCACCCGGAACGTCAGTTGTCAGCGGCAACCATCGACGAGGCCGAGTGGGTTCTGGTGGTCAGCAGCACGCCTTTGGACATGCAGCGTTTCATCGGTAAGAGAGTCTTCCAGAGCACTCCGTCCCAAGCCTTGCAAGACGTCGAGGCGGTATTGCTGCGCGGCGTCGAAGAGGCAGAAGTCTATGCCCCGCCAGTTGCATCGGCTGCGGCAGAAAGCCCGAAAAGCGCCCCCAGAATTGTTGCCATCACCGCCTGCCCAACGGGCGTGGCGCACACCTTTATGGCGGCCGAGGCCTTGCAGCAAGCGGCCAAGCGTTTGGGCTATGACTTGCAGGTCGAAACCCAGGGGTCGGTCGGTGCGCGCAATCCGTTGAGCGCCCAGGCCATCAGCGAGGCTGACGTGGTGTTGCTGGCGGCGGATATCGAAGTACCGACCGAACGCTTTGCCGGTAAAAAAATCTACCGCTGTGGCACCGGCATCGCGCTCAAACAGGCTGAAGCCACACTCAATAAAGCATTGAGCGAAGGCACGCAGGAGTCCGCGGCATCGGGTGCTGCTGGCCCGGTCAAGCAAGAGAAGACCGGAGCCTATAAACACCTGCTGACCGGTGTGTCGTTCATGCTGCCGATGGTGGTGGCGGGCGGCCTGTTGATCGCGCTGTCCTTTGTGTTCGGGATCACGGCATACCAAGAGCCCGGCACATTGGCGGCGGCTCTGATGCAAATCGGTGGCGATGCGGCATTCAAATTGATGGTGCCGTTGCTGGCCGGCTATATCGCCTACTCGATCGCTGACCGTCCGGGTCTGGCGCCAGGGATGATTGGTGGCTTGTTGGCAAGCACACTGGGTGCCGGCTTTATCGGCGGGATCATTGCCGGGTTTATCGCGGGCTACTGCGCCAAGGTGATCAACCGTTACGCGCGACTGCCGCAAAGCCTGGAAGCATTGAAGCCGATTTTGATCATCCCGCTGTTCGCCAGCCTGTTCACCGGCCTGGTGATGATCTACGTGGTGGGCAAGCCGGTGGCCGGAATGCTTGAAGGGTTGACCCACTTCCTCGACAGCATGGGCACCACCAACGCCATTCTGCTGGGGGTGTTGCTCGGCGGCATGATGTGTGTCGACCTGGGCGGACCGATCAACAAGGCGGCCTATGCGTTTTCGGTGGGATTGCTGGCGTCACAAAGCTATGCGCCGATGGCCGCTACGATGGCCGCAGGCATGGTGCCGCCTATTGGGTTGGGTATCGCGACACTGATTGCGCGCCGCAAATTCGCTCAAACCGAGCGCGAGGCGGGCAAGGCGGCGATGGTGCTGGGGTTGTGCTTTATCTCTGAAGGCGCGATCCCGTTTGCGGCCAAAGACCCTTTGCGGGTGATTCCGGCCAGTATTGTCGGCGGTGCGCTGACCGGTGCGCTGTCGATGTACTTCGGGTGCAAACTGATGGCACCGCACGGTGGCTTGTTTGTGCTGCTGATCCCGAACGCGATCAACCATGCGCTGCTGTACTTGCTGGCGATTGTGGCCGGCAGCCTGTTGACCGCCGTGGTCTACGCCGTCATCAAACGCCCTGAACCGGTAGAGATGGCGCTGGAAGGGGCTAAGGCTTGATTACGTCAATCCACCTGCACACCTGCGGGCTGACGCTGATCTTGTAGCAGCTGACTCGCTCTGCGAGGCTGCGTCCGGCTGCGGAGCAGTCGTAATACGGCGACTCGGGTGCATCAGGTATTTGAGGCCCCAGGTTTTACGACTGCTCCGCAGCCGGACGCGGCCTCGTTCCACTCGTCCACTGCTACGTAATGCGCTTCACCAAAAAATATGCAGACACCTTCGCCTGGTCGGTCGCGGGTTCAATACACATCCCGGCGATAACGGCCTTCTTCGATCAACTGTTCCACCGCCTCAGCGCCTACGATGTCGATCAGGGCCTGATCGACACCCGCCGCCATGCCTTGCAAGCTGCCACAGATATAAATAGCCGCGCCGTCTGCCAGCCATTGGCGGACGTCCTCGGCCGCCTCACGCAAACGATCCTGTACGTAGATCTTCTGCGCCTGATCCCGTGAAAACGCCAGGTCCAGACGCCTCAGGTCGCCTTTGGCCAGCCAGTCTTGCAGTTCGTCGCGGCAGTAGAAGTCGTGCTCGGCATTCCGTTCGCCAAAAAACAGCCAGTTAGGTTGCTGACCCTTGGCAATGCGCGCCTTGAGCAAGCTACGCAGCCCTGCCAGGCCGGTGCCATTGCCCAGCAAGATCAGCGGGCAGGGCTCAGCCGGCAAATGGAAACCGCTGTTACGCCGTATGCGCAAGCTGATCGCAGAGCCGACGGCGGCGTACTCGGTCAGCCAGCCCGACCCCAGTCCCAAGCTGCCATCGGCATGCCGCTCCTGGCGCACGATCAACTGCAGTTGTCCGTCTTCGGGGATCGAGGCAATGGAGTATTCGCGCAGGCTCAGCGGAATCAAGGCATCGACCAGGGCCTGGGCATGCAAGCCCACCAGATGCCCGCGATTGGCGGGGAGCTGACGACCGGCCAGTGCCTGGGCCAGGGTTTCTTTCAGGCCGTCGAGGTGCACGGGGCTGTCGGATGCGAGGCCCAGTCCATCAAGGAAATGCTCGACCGCCACGGCAGACTGTCGCGGCATGACTTCAACCAGATCACCGGCTTGCCACGTCAGATGGGTATCCGGCGTACTGAGCGCCAGCAGATAAACCGCTGAGCCGCAGCTGCCAGGGTTGAGCAACCGGCGTTGCTCAAGAGTCCAGTTGTTGTAGCTCGGTGCCTGCCAGTTGGCGCTGGGGGCACCTCCGGTCAGTTGGCCCAGTTGCTGCTGCCAATGATGCAGCGCTTGTGCGTCTCCGCTGTCAACCTGCACCGGCGCGAACAACGCGCTTGCGCCACGCTCGCTGAGCCATTGCTGGATACGTGTGGCAAAGCCGCAGAAGTGCGGGTATTGCCGATCGCCAAGGGCGAGTACCGAATACTTGAGGCGGCTCAGATCCAGCGACTGGCCCAATACCTTGCGTTCAAAACCGCGGGCACTGTCAGGTGCTTCGCCATCGCCGAAGGTGCTGACCACAAACAATGCGTTGCCAGCGTTCTGCAAGTCCTCTTCCTTGATTGCCGCCAGCGGCTGGACGCGTACCGGCAAGCCGGCGGCCTGTAGCTGTCCGGCGGTTTGCCACGCCAGTTGTTCGGCGAAGCCGCTCTGGCTGGCAAACCCGATCAGCCATGACGGTGCATCGCTGCCAGTGGCGGCGAAGCCTTGGCGGGCCTGCTTGACCTGGCGCTTTTTGCGGCGACGGTCCAGGTACAGCAGCCAGCCTGTAATAAAGAACAGCGGCATGGTCAGGCTGGCAACGGTGACCAGAATGCGCCCGGTCAGGCCCCAGTAGCTGCCCACGTGCAATGCGTAAATACTGCTGAGCAATTGCGCCTTGTAGCTTTTGTCGTCATAGCGCTCATGTTTTTTGATCACCCCGGTCACGGGATCGAGCACGATCTGGTTGAACGCACGTTCGTGAGGTGAGTTTTTCAGCAGGTAGAAGACCGTGGCCGGTTGCCCGGCGACCGGTGGCATACGCACGTTGTACAGGCTCAACCCAGGCCCGGCGGCCTTTTGGATGCTGGCCCATACGGCCTCGTAGTCAGCAGTGGGAGCCGGACCCGCAGGCCCTGGCTGGCCGCGTCCGCCTTTGCGCTGTTGCTCGTGTTGAGGCGTATCCGAAAAGAGTTTTTGCAGGCCTTTGTTGTACCACTCGTAAGACCATGACAGCCCGGTCAACGCGGCCATCAGATAGAAAATCATGCACCAGGTACCGGCAACGGCGTGCAGGTCCCAGTTGAAACTGCGGCCTTTTTTGGCCCAGTCCAGCGTCAGCCATGTCCGCCAGTTCAGTGCCTTGCGCGGCCAGCGCAGGTACAGCCCGGACAGGCAGAAGAAAATCAGCATCAGCGTACACGCGCCCGTGATCTGGCGACCGGTTTGGCCAATGGCGAGGAAGCGATGCAGTTGCAGCATCAGATTGAAGAAACCCTGACCGTTCGCATCACCTTGATACTCGCCAGTGTAAGGGTCGACATAACGCAACTGGCCCCGGCGCTCGCCCGGTGGCGGGGTAAAGAAAATCCGCGCAGCGCTGTCACTGTCCACGCCGACCCACAGCATGGACACCTGCTTGCCTTCGATGGCTTCGACCTTGCGCACCAGCTCGGCGGGTGGCAACACTCCGCTGTCGAGCTTTTCGACCTTTAGCACTGAAGGGTTGAGCAGGTTCAGCAGTTCGTCCTGAAACGACACCATAGCGCCAGTGATCCCCATCAGGGCCAGAACCAACCCGGCGGTTATCCCGAAAAACCAGTGCAGCTGGAACAGGGTTTTCTTAAACACGACAACCGCCTTGCTCGTTCAATTGAATTCATCGCGGCGTCGAGTGCCGCATCAGTCTTTTTACACGCAAAAGCCCCGGCCATCAGATGGGCGGGGCTTTGCACAGCTTAACTCCGGTTTAGAAGTGGAAGCTGGTGGTCAACAAGGCAGTACGACCCGCTGCCTGGTTAGCAAAGTGGGTGGAGAAGGCTTTGTCGTAGTAGGTCTTGTCAGTCAGGTTTTGCACGTTTAGTTGCAGATCAACGTTTTTGCTCAGCTTGTAGCTGGCCATGGCGTCATAGCGGGTGTATGCCGGAACGTAAGTAGTGTTAGCCACGTTACCGAATACTTCATCAACGTAGAATGCGCCACCACCGATGCTCAGCTTGGGAGTGATTGCGTAGGTTGTCCACAGGCTGGCGCTGTTACGCGGGGTGTTAGGTAACTGGTTACCGTTGGTGGCTTTGTTCAGCGGGCCGCCATCCTGTTGCTTGCCATCCATGTAGCTATAGCCTGCAAACACCTGCCATTGATCGGTAATCTTACCGGTTGCAGACAGCTCTATACCGTCGACGCGGGTTTTACCGGCGTTCTCATAAGAGTCGGCGTCGACCTGCACGCGGGTATTTTCTTTTTCGGTGCGGAAGATTGCAGCAGTCAGAGACAGACGGTCATTGAGTACATCCCACTTGGTACCGATCTCGTAATTGGTGGTTTCTTCAGGTTCCATGTCGCTGTCGATCAGCTTGCCGGTGCGATCTGGAGTACCGCTCAATGGGTTGCCATCGGTACCTTCACCCAGCATTGCTCCTGGAGGTGTTGCCGATGTGGCGTAAGAGGCGTAGATGCTGCCGTTAGGTGCCACCTTCCAGACCAGGCCCAACTGGCCAGTGAAGAAGTCACTTTTATCATTGCCTTTATAGGTCGTCGCACCTGCAGCCGTATAGGACTTGTACTTGGTGTCGAAATGGTCGTAACGCAGTCCCATGTTCAACAACCACTCAGGCGACAGTTCCAGAGTGTCCATCGCGTAAATTGCGCGAGTGGTACTGGACGTGTCGGTACCCGCGTAGTTACGTGCGATCGAACCGCTCCAAGGATCATCCGGGTTCGGGTTACCGAGGGATGTGCAGTTGTAGCCGCTTGGTGCGCCGATCATGGACGGGTCACAGGCCGAGGCCGAGGAACCATTGGTATTGGTGTCGACGGTATACGACGACTTCTCGCTGGTCTCGCGGCTGATCTCGATACCGGTGGAGAAGCTGTTTTTGAAGCCCGCGACGTAGAAATCGCCAAAGAGGTCTGTCTGGTTGGTCGTGGTGGCAGTGTTGCCTACCCGGGTGTTGGCACGGCGCCAGACGCTGCCGTTGTTGACGTTGGCTTTACTGTCATCCGGTTGGGTCAGGATGTAGTCCTGCATGGTATTGCCATGACGCAGGGTGTTCTTGATGGTCAGGTTTTCATTGAAATCATGCTCAAACGCAAAGGTCGCGATGTCAGCGCGTGTTTTGCGGAAATCACGATTGGTCAGACCATAGAAATTGCTGCTGTCGCCGCCATTGGTCGGCTTGTCCGGGCTGGCGGCAGTGTGGGTTTTACCCACGGAGAAACCGTATGGAATGCCCGAGTCCGGTAGGTCGTTGCTTTCCATGTGGTAGTAATCAAGGTTGACGCGGGTGTCTGTGCCCAGGCCAAACGCCAGCGAAGGTGCAATGCCCCAGCGGTCGTAATTGACCTTGTCGCGACCGGCCACATTGCTTTCGTGGCTCATCAGGTTCAAGCGGCCGGCAACGGTGTCGCTGAACTGGTAGTTACCGTCCAGTGTGTAGCGTTGAGTCTGGTCTGAACCCCAGGTGTAACCGGCGTCAAACGAGTTACCCAGGTGGGCTTTTTTGCTGATCATGTTGATGGTGCCGCCAGCTGCACCACGTCCGCCAAATGCCGAATTCGGGCCCTTGGAAACTTCAATTGTTTCAATCGCGAAAATTTCGCGGCTCTGGGCACCTGTATCTCGAACACCGTCAAGGTAGGTATCACCCTGGGCATCGAAGCCGCGGATGAATGGACGGTCACCCTGAGGGTTTCCGCCTTCACCTGCGCCAAAAGTGATACCCGGGACAGTGCGCAGGGCGTCTTGCAGTGAGGTGGCGGCAGTGTCTTTGATTAGCTGCTGCGGGACCACAGTGATCGAGCGGGGCGTGTCGATCAGGGGGGCGGTGTATTTAGGGGAGCTGGCTTTTTCAGTCTGATACGACTGTTCAGTCTGCTCACCCGTAACGGTTGTCGCGCCGAGGGAAATGCTGTTGCCCTGTGCTTTGCTTTCTGTGCTCTCGGCCGCTTGTGCCATATGGGCAGCGGAGGTCGCCGTGAGGGCGACGCCAATGGCCGAGGCCAGGAGCCGCGGTGAGCTGACAGGTATTTTTATCGGTTGGCGCGACATGTGTAGAACCCTTCCCCCAGAATTTGAGTCGCAAAATATAGTGCAAACAATTCCTTGTATCAATTGAGAGAGATTGCTATTTGCGCAAAACTTACATTCTTTACAGTTTCTCTTGACGTTTTTTTCACGTCCCTTCGTAACCCCTTTTCTTAACGGGGTTTTACACAATCAATAAGAATCAATACCATTGGCATCCCTTTGCTTTCAGGTATCGCGCCATGCTGCTGCATATTCCCGGCTTGTTTTCCCGTGAGGAAGTCGTGCGCATCCGCGAGGCCCTGCAGCAGACGGACTGGGCTGACGGCAAAATCACTGCAGGTTTTCAGTCGGCCAAGGCCAAGCACAACCTGCAATTGCCCGAAGGCCATCCGTTGGGCCATGAGATCGGTGCTGCAATGCTCGACCGGTTGTGGAAAAACCCGCTGTTCATGTCGGCCGCCTTGCCGCACAAGGTTTTCCCGCCGCTTCTCAATTGCTACACCGCTGGCGGCAGCTTCGATTTCCATATCGACAATGCCGTGCGACAACCCAAAAACAGTGCGGAGCGGGTGCGCACTGATTTGTCGTCGACGCTGTTTCTCAGCGACCCTGAGGATTACGACGGCGGCGAACTGGTAATTCAGGACACTTTCGGTACCCAGCAGATCAAGCTGCCGGCGGGCGACATGGTGCTGTATCCCGGCACCAGCCTGCACAAGGTCAATGCGGTCACGCGGGGCACGCGCTACGCATCGTTTTTCTGGACCCAAAGCCTGGTGCGCGAAGACAGCCAGCGCACGTTGTTGTTTGAAATGGACGGTGCGATCCAGCAACTGACCCGTGACGTCCCCGATCACCCCTCGCTGATCCAGCTCACGGGCACCTACCACAACCTGTTGCGTCGCTGGGTTGAGGTCTAGGCCATGAGCTTTCAGTTACGCCGTGAAGAAGTGCTCGACGGTGAGCAACTGACCGCCATGCTGAGTGAAAACCCGGCCCGGGCGGCGCAGGCGATTCTGATGGCCGCCAAACAGGGGATTGTCGAGGGGCAGGCCCTGCTGGGGCAAATCCTGCTGGACGGGCAGGGTATCGCGCGCGATCCGGCCCTGGCCCGACGCTGGTTCCAGATTGCAGCCGATGCCGGTCACCTGATGGCGCGCAACATGCTGGGTCGTTGCTGGGAGCACGGCTGGGGCGGGGCGGTGAACTTGACCCGGGCTGCGCAGGAGTATCGCCAGGCGGCCGGGCAAGGCCAGGAGTGGGCGCTCTACAACTATGCCAACCTGCTGGCGACGGGACGCGGTGTGGCTGAGGATCAGGTGGGGGCCTTGGCGTGTTATCGCCAGGCGGCTGATTTGGGGCACGCCAAGTCGATGAACCTGGTGGGGCGTTATCTTGAGGAGGGCGTTCATTGCCCCCAGGATAAAGACGCTGCCTGCCTCTGGTACAAACACTCCGCTGAGGCCGGCGATTTTCGCGGGCAATTCAGCCATGCCTCTGTACTGGCAGAGTCCGGCAATATCGAGCAGGCGTTGGTCTGGTTCGGGCGGGCGCTGGAGGGCGGTAACCTCAAGTTTCTTGAGGTGGCACAGGGCACATTGCTGGCAGCGCAACATCCGCAGGTGCGGGCTCTGGCTGATAACTATGCACGGCGAGCGGCTCAGCTGACGGTGTAACCGGCCACCGCAGGCGGCGAAAAAGAGACACAAAAAAGCCCATGACGCCGTCATGGGCTTTTTTGCATACCGGCGGTTACAGGTAGAACGACTTCAGTGGCGGGAAGCCATTGAACTCAACTGCGCTGTAGCTGGTGGTATAGGCACCGGTCGACAGCCAGTACAGGCGATCGCCAATGGCCAGGTTCAGCGGCAGACCGTACTTGTAGTTTTCGTACATGATGTCGGCGCTGTCACAGGTTGGGCCGGCGATCACGACTTCTTCCATCTCGCCCTTTTTCTCGGTCCAGATCGGGAACTTGATGGATTCGTCCATGGTTTCGATCAGCCCCGAGAATTTGCCCACATCGGTGTATACCCAACGCTCGACGGCGGTGCGGGATTTACGGGCGACCAATACCACTTCACTCACCAGAATCCCGGCGTTGGCGATCAACGAACGGCCCGGCTCCAGAATGATTTCCGGCAACTCGTCACCGAAATCTTCCTTCAGGAAGCGGATGATTTCTTCGGCGTAGGTTTCCAGGCTGTTGGTACGGGTGATGTAGTTGGCCGGGAAGCCGCCACCCATGTTGATCAGCTTGAGGACGATGCCGTCTTCTTCTTTCAGGCGCTCGAAGATCACTTTGACCTTGGCGATGGCTGCATCCCATACGCTGATATCACGCTGTTGGGAGCCGACGTGGAACGAAATGCCATAAGGCACCAGGCCCAGGTCACGAGCCAGAATCAGCAGGTCCATGGCCATGTCGGTCTGGCAGCCGAATTTGCGTGACAGGGGCCAGTCAGCGGTGGTCGAGCCTTCAGTCAGAATACGCACATACACTTTCGAACCCGGGGCAGCCTTGGCGATATTGCGCAAGTCGGCTTCGGAGTCTGTGGAGAACAGACGCACGCCCTTCTCGTAGAAGTAGCGGATGTCCTTGGATTTTTTGATGGTGTTGCCGTAGCTGATGCGGTCGGCGCTGACACCACGGTCCATGACCTTGTCCAGCTCGTAGATCGAGGCGATGTCGAAGCTCGAACCCTTGTCTTTCAACAGGTCGATAATCTCGACGGCAGGGTTGGCCTTGACGGCGTAGTAGACCTTGGCAAATTCGAAGCCGGCGCGCAGGTCATCATAGGCCTGGCTGATCATGGCGGTGTCGATCACCACGAACGGGGTTTCCTGGGTGTCAGCGAAAGCCTTCATTTTCTGGAAGGTATCGCGCGCGTAATAGTCTTCGACCTGGATCGGCATGCTAAGGGACTCCTAGTGGCAAACGTAATCAATAAATGGGCGCAACTGAACATCCTCCGTATCCCCACTTTGGTTCGCCTACTTCCCAAGGCATGTCCGCCGAAAGCAAAAAAGGTAAATGAACCTTGCTGTCTCGTCGTCAGTACTTGAGCCGGATGGATCGTTTCCAGCATGGATGTTCGGCGCGAACTTTAGGGGGTGATTGCGCTTTGATCAACAAAAAATGTCGCGTTTTTGCACGAGTTCGTCGGGGGCTCAATCTCAGCTATTTAAGTAACCGACCTTGATGACGTAGTGATGTTCCCGCAGGAGGGGAGTTGGCGGGTGTCGCGGGGGATTGCAGGTGCGAGCTGGCCCGCGATGCAGGCAACCCGGCAGGTCTTGAGTGCCGGGTTGATGCGCTCGCGAGCACGCTCGCTTCTACAGGGCAATCATCAGGCGATTGCTGTTTCTGCGGGGGAAACAATGCTGGTCTTGGCGCCGCGGGAGCGACCGGAGCTGAGGTACGCCGCAATCGATTCCTGGGTCACTTCGCCCAGGAACACGCGCTCGGCGTCCATCACCGGCAGCCATGAGCGATTGAACTCGTACATGCGCGACAACAGGATACGCAAGTGTTCATCGAACGCTGCCGTGGCATTGAACTCGCGCAGATACTGGCCGCACGTCCCGGTCTGGCGGTGCAGGTCACGACGACGGACGTAACCCAATGCTTTGTTATCGGCGCAGGTCACAACCACATAGCGGCGGTCGAGTTCGTCCATCAGCTCCAATGCATCGGCTACCGGGGTTTCAGGGCTGACAGACGGTGCGTTATCCGCCGCGTCTTCGGCCTTGACCAGCAACAGGCGCTTGAGCGTGCTGTCCTGGCCAACAAAGTTGCTGACAAAGTCATCGGCCGGGTGGGCAAGCAAGGTATCGGGATGATCCATTTGCAGCAGCTTGCCGCCACGGAAGATGGCGATTTTATCGCCCAGCTTGATTGCCTCGTCGATGTCGTGGCTGACCATGATCACGGTCTTGTTCAGCGCACGCTGCATCTCGAAAAACTCGTTCTGGATCATCTCGCGGTTGATCGGGTCGACCGCGCCGAACGGTTCATCCATTAATAGCAGCGGTGCATCTGCCGCCAGCGCACGAATCACGCCGATCCGCTGTTGCTGACCGCCCGACAGTTCACGGGGGTAGCGGTTGAGGTACTGCTTGGGTTCAAGCTTGATCATGCTCATCAGTTCACGGGCGCGATCGTGGCACTTCTGTTTATCCCAGCCCAGCAAGCGCGGAACAATGGTGATGTTCTCCTCGATGGTCATGTTCGGGAACAGGCCGATCTGCTGGATCACATAACCGATGTTGCGACGCAGGGTCACCGGATCGAGGTCGGTGGTGTCTTCGCCGTTGATCAGGATCTTGCCGGAGGTCGGCTTGATCAGGCGGTTGATCATTTTCAGCGTGGTGCTTTTACCGCAACCCGAAGGCCCCAGGAATACGCAGATTTCGCCTTCGTTGACGGTCAGGCTTACCGAGTCCACGGCTTTCACGTCTTTGCCGTTGCTTTGGAAGGTCTTGCTGAGGTTTTGAAGTTCGATCATTTGAGTAGTCCTTTTGGAGTCAGCATGCGTTGCAACCATTGCAAAAACAGGTCAGCGATAATGGCCAGAACACTGACCAGTACGGCACCCACGATTAGCATCGACATGTCGCTACGGCTGATTGCAGCAAGAATAAGTACACCCAGGCCACCGGCGCCGATGGTGGCGGCGATGGTCATGACACCAATGTTCATCACCACGGCGGTGCGCACACCGGCCAGGATCACCGGCACTGCGATGGGCAGCTCAACCATGCGCAAGCGCTGGCTGAAGGTCATGCCGATGCCGCGGGCGGCTTCACGAATACCCGGTTCCACGCCGGTGAGGGCGAGGAAGGTATTGCGCATGATCGGTAACAATGAATAGAGGAGCACGGCGGTGATTGCCGGCATCGGCCCCAGTCCCTGGCCGAACTTGGAGTAGAACGGCAGCAGCAGGCCAAACAGGGCGATGGACGGGACGGTCAGCAATACTGTGGCGCTGGCCTGCATCGGGCCGGCCAGGCTCGGGAGACGGGTCATCAGCACCCCCAGCGGCACCCCGACCACAATCGCCAGGGTCACGGCGATCCCGACCAGCGTGATGTGCTGCCAGGTCAGGTGCAGAACCAGTGACCAGTCCATATGGGAAAAGGCGTTCAGAAATTCCATGTCTTTTCCTCCGGATCAGTTAATAGAAGGCAGTGGATGCTGGCGCAGGAAGTCTGCGGCCACCCTGGACGGGCTTTCGTGGTTTACGTCGACCCGGGCGTTCAACTGGCGCATGGTCTCATCGTCAAACAGATCGGCCAGCGGTTTGAGCAGGGCTGCCAGGTCCGGATGGGCGTCCAGATAGGCCTTGCTTACGACGGGAGCGGCGGTGTAGTCCGGGAAGTAATGCAGGTCGTCACTGAGCAGCTTGAGTTTGAAGGCGCTCAGGCGGCCATCGGTGGTGTAGACGAGTCCGGCAAATACCTGGCCGTTTTTCAGCGCGGTGTAGACCAGCCCGGCGTCCATCTGGCGGATGTTCTTGCGGGTCAGGTCCATGTCATACAGCTTGACCATGCCCAGCAAGCCATCTGAACGATTGGCAAACTCGGTATCCAGTGCCATGAGCGCACCCTTATTTTCAGGATCGCGCAGCGCCTTGTTCAAATCGCTGATGGTGTTGATATCAGGATATTGCTCGGCCACGTTCTGCGGCAGTGCCAGGGCGTAGGTGTTGCTGAATCTGGACGGGTGCAGCCAGATGAGTCCCTTTTTTTCATCGAGTTCTTTAACTCGGTCGTAGGATTGTTGGCTGTCGAGTTTCTCGGTGACATGGTTGTATGCCACCAGCGAGACGCCGGTGTATTCCCAGAGCAGATCCAGTTGCCCGGACTCCTGGGCACTGCGTGCCAGACTGCTGCCAAGCCCGCCGGTAACCTGCGTTTTGTAGCCCCTGCTGTTGAGGTATTGCGAGGTGATTTCGGCGAGCAGGGTCTGCTCGGTAAACACTCGTGCGCCAATCCGGATCAAGGGTTTTTCAGCGGCTTGGGCAATGCCTGCGAACAGCAGGATGCAGCCTAAAAACAAGCTAATTTTTTTCATGGAGATTCCTTTGCTCAGCCAGACCTTATGCAGGTCGCAGACCGCGTTCCAGCCAGCGGCGGCTGATGAGTATCACCAGGCCATCGAGCAGCAATGCCAGCAGCGCGGTGCAGGCGGCGCCGAGGATCAGTTGCGGCTGATTGTTGAGGGCGATGCCAGGGAAAATCAGGCTGCCCAGGCTGTTGGCGCCAATCAGGAACGCCAGGGGGGCGGTACCGACGTTGATCGCCAGTGCGACCCGTACACCGCCCATGATGATGGGCACGGCGTTGGGCAGTTCGACCCGCCAAAGCACTTGGCGCGGTGTCATGCCGATGCCGACGGCAGCTTCTTTGAGCGATCCCTGTACGTTTTTCAGGCCTTCGTAGGTGTTGCGCACGATGGGCAGCAACGAGGCAAGAAACAGGGCGAAGATGGCGGGACCACTACCGATTCCGAGAAAACCAAGCGCAATGGCCAGTACCGCGAGCGGTGGAACGGTGTTGCCGATGTTGAAGACTTGCATGAAGCGTTCCGCACGTCCGGCCATTCCGGGTCGGCTGAGGAAAATGCCGGCGGGGATCCCGATTACAAGGGCGGCGAGCATTGAAGCGAGTACGAGGTACAGATGGGCTTGCAGGTAGAACAACAGATCATCTTGATAGTGTTCGATAGTGCTGATGCCGATCCAATGGACCAACAGGGCGAGGAGGGCGACAACTGCCACACATCCCATAAGCCCTTTTCCATAGCGATTAGCCACAGGCGGACTCCTTTTTTTGTCGGCGAACACATTGTCGTGTGGCAGGCCATTTCTGGCTGCCGACCATGGGTTCGCGAAGAGCAACAAGCGGGCGCGAAAAACGCTGCCATCACCTGTCATTAGCGCAGCCTCGTCAGGCTAACTTGCTGATATTTCAGCCCCTGACGGTTTGCCGCATCAGGAGAGTGGACGCCTCCACTGTCTAAAAGGTTCACATTATTTACGGCGGATTGCCACCCTTGTGGCCAAGGTAAAGGTACCAACGGTGGCTGCACTCACCGGATTTGGGCTATAATCCGCGCCCTTTTTTGAATCAATCGTCAGGCGATTTCCCATGACCAACCAGGCCGCCGAAGTCGCGAAACGCCGCACTTTCGCCATTATTTCCCACCCCGATGCGGGTAAAACCACCATCACCGAAAAGCTCTTGCTGATGGGGAAGGCGATTGCTGTCGCCGGTACGGTGAAATCGCGAAAGTCCGACCGCCATGCCACCTCCGACTGGATGGAAATGGAGAAACAACGGGGTATTTCGATTACCACGTCGGTCATGCAGTTCCCGTATCGCGACCACATGATCAACCTGCTCGACACCCCGGGCCACGAAGACTTCTCGGAAGATACCTACCGTACGCTGACAGCGGTGGACTCTGCGCTGATGGTGCTCGACGGCGGTAAAGGCGTTGAGCCACGCACCATCGCCCTGATGGACGTATGTCGCCTGCGCGACACGCCGATCGTGAGCTTCATCAACAAACTCGACCGCGACATTCGCGACCCGATCGAGTTGCTGGATGAAATCGAAGCCGTTCTGAAAATCAAGGCTGCGCCGATCACCTGGCCGATTGGTTGCTACCGTGACTTCAAGGGTGTCTACCACCTCGCTGACGACTACATCATCGTCTACACCGCCGGTCACGGCCACGAGCGCACCGAGGTCAGAATCATCGAGAAGCTCGACTCCGACGAAGCTCGCGCCCATTTGGGTGACGAGTACGACCGGTTTGTCGACCAACTGGAACTGGTTCAGGGTGCTTGCCATGAATTCAACCAGCAGGAATTTCTCGACGGCCAGCTGACGCCTGTGTTCTTCGGTACGGCGTTGGGCAACTTTGGTGTCGATCACGTGCTGGACGCTGTGGTCAATTGGGCGCCGAAGCCTTTGGCCCGGGTGGCCAACGAGCGCACGGTCGAGCCGGTCGAAGAGAAATTTACCGGTTTCGTGTTCAAGATCCAGGCGAACATGGACCCGAAGCACCGCGATCGCATCGCTTTCATGCGCATTTGCTCGGGCAAATACGAGAAAGGCATGAAAATGCGCCACGTGCGCACAGGCAAAGATGTTCGCATCGGCGATGCGCTGACGTTCTTCTCCTCGGAGCGTGAGCAACTTGAAGAAGCCTTCGCGGGCGACATCATCGGCTTGCACAACCACGGTACGATCCAGATCGGCGACACCTTCAGCGAAGGCGAAAGCCTGAGCTTCACCGGTATCCCGCACTTCGCCCCGGAACTGTTCCGTCGCGTACGCCTGCGTGATCCGCTCAAGTCCAAGCAATTGCGCCAGGGCTTGCAGCAACTGGCCGAAGAGGGCGCCACTCAGGTGTTCTTCCCGGAGCGCAGCAACGACATCATCCTGGGTGCCGTCGGTGTCCTGCAGTTCGACGTGGTCGCCAGCCGTTTGAAAGAAGAATACAAAGTGGAATGCTCCTACGAGCCTATCACTGTGTATTCGGCTCGCTGGATCGACTGCGCCGATAAGAAGAAGCTCGAAGAGTTCCAGATCAAAGCGGTGGAAAACCTCGCCATCGACGGCGGCGGCCACCTGACCTACCTCGCTCCGACGCGGGTCAACCTGGCACTGATGGAAGAGCGCTGGCCCGATGTGCAATTCCGCGCCACGCGTGAGCATCACTAACGGCTCAGGCCTGAAGTTAAAAAAAAGCGAAGCCCTTGGGCTTCGCTTTTTTTTTGCATGTACAAAACCGGTGTTGCGGCCCCCCTCTGTAGCCGCTGCCGCAGGCTGCGACAAGGGCCGAAGGGCCTTCGGACCCGGGTTTTCGGGTGTTGTACCTAGAGGAATTGCTCCGCGTGATGGCAGGCAACCTGGCGGTTGTCCAGCAGGCGCAGGAGCGGTTCGTCGGTGCTGCACAGTTCGGTCGCGTACGGACAGCGTTTGTGGAAGGCGCAGCCTGATGGCGGGTTCAGCGGGTTGGGCAGTTCGCCGACGATCTTGATCTTCGGTTTGTCCGGATCCGGGTGGATGGTGGGTGTGGCCGACAGCAATGCCTGGGTATAAGGGTGCAGCGGCCGGGTGTAGATCTCTTCCTTGGGCCCCATTTCTACCGGGCGGCCGAGGTACATGACCAGGACCGTATCGGCCACATGTCGCACCACCGCCAGGTTGTGCGAGATGAACACGTAGGCGGTGTTGAACTCTTGCTGCAAGTCCATGAACAGGTTGAGTACCTGGGCCTGGATCGATACATCCAGCGCCGAGGTCGGTTCGTCGGCCACCAGCACCTTGGGTTGCAACATCATGGCTCGGGCCAGGGCGATCCGCTGGCGCTGACCACCGGAGAACATGTGCGGGTAGCGCTGGTAATGCTCAGGGCGCAAGCCCACCTGCTTCATCATGGCCTGGACTTTTTCACGGCGTTCGCTGGCGCTCAACCGGGTATTGATCAGCAGCGGCTCGGCCAGTTGATCACCGACTTTCTGCCGAGGGTTGAGCGAGGCATAAGGGCTCTGGAACACCATCTGCACATCTTTGCGCAGTTGCTTGCGCTGGGCCTTGTCAGCCCCGGCGACTTCCTGGCCGGCAATTTTCAACGAACCGGACGAGGGCTCTTCGATCAGGGTCAGGGCGCGGGCCAGGGTCGATTTTCCACAGCCTGACTCGCCCACCACGGCCAGGGTTTTACCCGCCTCGAGTTCAAACGACACACCGTTGAGCGCGCGCACCAGTGCATGGCCCTTGAACAAGCCACGGGACACTTCGTAATGACGGGTTAGGTCGCGGGCAGTAAGAACGACAGTCATTACGCCACCTCCTGATTCAAGGGGAAGAAGCAGCGGGCCTGGCTGTGAGCCTTGGGCTCCAGCGACGGACGTTGTTGGCGGCAGGTGTCTTGTACGTACGGGCAGCGCGGTGACAGCAGGCAACCGTTAGGCCGGTCGTAGCGCCCGGGCACGATGCCCGGCAAGGTCGACAGGCGAGCTGCGCCCATGCTGTGTTCAGGGATGGCTGCCAGCAGGGCTTCGCTGTACGGGTGTGCGGGGACATCGAACAGGCCCGGCACGTGACCAACCTCGACCGCCTGACCGGCGTACATGACACACACCCTTTGTGCGGTTTCGGCCACGACGGCAAGGTCGTGGGTGATCAGCACCAGGCCCATGTTCTGTTCGCGCTGCAGGTTGAGCAGCAAGTCCATGATCTGGGCCTGAATGGTCACGTCCAGTGCGGTGGTCGGTTCGTCGGCAATCAACAGCTTGGGTTCACCGGCGATGGCCATGGCAATCGCTACACGCTGGCTCATGCCGCCCGAGAGTTGGTGCGGGTAAGCGTTCATACGGCTGGCGGCGCCGGGGATTTCGACTTTTTCCAGCAATTCAATGGCTCGCTTGCGCGCGGCCTTGCCGGACATTTTCAGGTGCAGGCGCAGCACTTCTTCGATCTGGAACCCCACGGTGTAACTGGGGTTGAGCGCGGTCATCGGGTCCTGGAACACCATGGCCATGTCTTTGCCGACGATTTGCCGGCGTTGACGGGCGCTGAGGGTCAGCATGTTTTTGCCGTCGAAGTTCAGTGCATCGGCGGTGACGATGCCGGGATGCTCGATCAGGCCCATCAGCGCCATCATGGTCACGGATTTGCCGGACCCCGATTCACCAACAATGGCTAGGACTTCGCCTTTATCCACAGACAGACTGAGCCCGTCGACCACCGGTACGGCCTTGGCGTCACCAAAACGGACGTTGAGATTCTTGATTTCTAGCAGTGACATGGGAATCTCCTCAGGCGGCATTCTTGAGTTTCGGGTCCAGCGCATCGCGCAGGCCGTCGCCCATCAGGTTGATTGCCAGCACGCTGAGCAAAATGGTCAGACCGGGCAGGCTCACGACCCACCAGGCGCGTTCGATGTAGTCACGGGCCGAGGCCAGCATGGTGCCCCACTCAGGCGTGGGCGGCTGTACGCCAAGGCCCAGGAAGCCCAGTGCTGCGGCATCGAGAATCGCCGAAGAGAAACTCAAGGTGGCCTGGACGATCAGCGGTGCCATGCAGTTCGGCAGCACGGTGACGAACATCAGGCGTGGCAGGCCAGCACCGGCCAGACGGGCAGCCGTCACGTAGTCACGGTTCAGTTCGCCCATCACGGCAGCCCGGGTCAGGCGCACGTAGGACGGCAAGGACACTACGGCAATGGCGATCACGGTATTGATCAGGCCAGGGCCGAGGATGGCGACAATGGCAACAGCCAGCAGCAGCGAAGGCAGGGCCAGCATGATGTCCATCAAACGCATGATGCCCGGGCCGAGGATGCGCGGGAAAAACCCGGCAAACAGCCCCAGGATCACCCCTGGAATCAGTGAAATGACCACCGAAGACAAACCGATCAGCAGCGACAGGCGGGAGCCTTCGATCAGACGCGACAGCAGGTCGCGGCCCAACTCGTCAGTGCCGAGCAGAAATTGCCATTGACCGCCCTCAAGCCAGACCGGCGGCGTCAACAGAAAGTCGCGGTATTGCTCGCTGGGATTGTGCGGTGCGACCCACGGCGCAAAAATCGCGCAGAACACGATCACGCACATGAACATCAGGCCGGCAACGGCGCCCTTGTTCTTGGAGAACGCTTGCCAGAATTCTTTGTAGGGCGATGGATAAAGCAGGCTTTGATCCACGGCTGTAACAGGAGTAGGTGTGCTCATGATCAGGATCTCAGCGCTGGTGACGGATGCGTGGGTTGGCAAAGCCGTAGAGGATGTCCACCACGAAGTTGACCAGAATCACCAGGCAGGCGATTAGCAGGATGCCGTTTTGCACCACGGGGTAGTCCCGTGCGCCAATGGCTTCGATCAGCCATTTGCCGATACCGGGCCACGAAAAAATGGTTTCGGTCAGTACGGCGCCGGCCAGCAGGGTACCGACTTGCAGGCCGACCACGGTCAATACCGGAATCAGCGCGTTGCGCAGGCCATGCACGAACACCACGCGGGCAGGTGACAGGCCTTTGGCGCGAGCGGTGCGGATGTAGTCTTCGCGCAATACTTCCAGCATGGAGGAGCGGGTCATCCGCGCGATCACCGCCAGCGGAATGGTGCCCAGCACGATAGCGGGCAGGATCAAGTGGTGCAGCGCATCCCAGAAGGCGTCGGGCTCGTCGCTGAGCAAGGTGTCGATCAGCATGAAACCGGTTTTCGGCTCAATGTCGTACAGCAGGTCGATTCGCCCGGAAACCGGGGTCCAGCCCAGGCCGACCGAGAAGAACATGATCAGAATCAGACCCCACCAGAAAATCGGCATCGAATAGCCCGCGAGGGAGATGCCCATCACCCCGTGGTCAAAAAACGAGCCTCGTTTGAGGGCTGCAATCACCCCGGCCAGCAGCCCGAGGATGCCGGCGAACAACGGCGCAGCCATCGACAGCTCCAGAGTGGCGGGGAACAGTGCGCTGAATTCGGTCCACACACTTTCACGGGTTCTTAACGATTCACCGAGGTCGCCGTGGGCCAGTTTACCGATGTAGTCAAAATACTGTTCGTACAGCGGCTTGTTCAGGCCCAGACGCTCCATGGCCTGGGCGTGCATCTCAGGGTCGACCCGACGCTCGCCCATCATGACTTCGACCGGATCGCCGGGGATCATGCGAATCAGGGCGAATGTGAGCAAGGTGATGCCGAAGAACGTGGGGATCAACAATCCCACTCGGCGGGCTATAAAACTAAACATCGTGTGGTGTACCTCATCAGCCGGTTAGGCAGGTCCGCCAGTGCTCGGGTGGGCGCTGGCGGGTATTTTATTGTTCTACTTCACCTGGGTGGTGGCGAAGTTGTTATTGGTCAGCGGGCTAAGGGTATAACCCTCGACGTTGTTGCGTCTGGCGGTAAAGAGCATGGGGTGTGTCACGTTAATCCAGGGCTGGTCCTGATGGAAAATGACCTGGGCCTGTTCATAGAGTGCAGCCCGCTCAGCGGGTTCACTGATATTACGGGCCCGGGTGATCAGTGCCTCGAAGTCTTTATTGCACCAGCGGGCGTAGTTTTCGCCGTTCTTGGCGGCCTCGCAGCTCAGCAACGGGGTCAGGAAATTGTCCGGGTCGCCGTTGTCACCGCCCCAGCCGGTTGAGACCAGATCGTGCTCGCCCGCCTTGGCGCGCTTGAGCATTTCACCCCATTCCATCACCCGGATATCCAGCGTCAGACCGATTTTTTTCAGGTCCGATTGCAACAACTGTGCGCCGAGCATCGGATTCGGGTTGGTCGGGCCACCGCCGTTTCGGGTAAAGAGGGTGATGACATAACCGGGTGGTACACCGGCTTCCTTGAGCAATGCACGGGCTTTGTCCAGATCGCGAGGCGGGCTCTGGATGCTGGTGTTGAACCCGAGCATGGTCGGTGGATACGGGTTGACTGCAATCAGGGCATTGCCCTTACCGTGCACGGTGTTGAGGTAAGTTTCTTTGTCGAAGGCGATATCGAGGGCCTGGCGCACCCGGACATCGCTCAGGTACTTGTGGCCGGTATTGATGGCGATATAGCTGGTCATCAGCGCAGCCAGCTCATCGACTTTCAGGTTCGGGTCTTTGCGGATGTTCTTGACGTCATCGGGCTTGGGGTAGAGCGCGATCTGGCATTCGTTGGCCTTGAGCTTTTGCTGGCGCACGTTGCTGTCGGTACTGATGGCAAAGATCAGGTTATCGCTGGGCGGCTTGCCGCGGAAGTAATCCGGGTTGGCCTTGAAGCGTACCTGAGCGTCCTTGTTGTACCGCACGAAAATAAACGGGCCGGTGCCAATGGGTTTGCTGTTCAACTCCTGGGTTTTGCCGGCTTTGAGCAACTGGTCGGCGTACTCCGAGGAGTAGATCGAGGTGAACGGTATGGCCACGTCACGTAAGAACGGTGATTCGGCATGATTGAGGGTGAATTTGACGGTCATGTCGTCAACTTTTTCGACGCTTTTGAGCAGGCTCTTGAAGCCCATGCTTTCAAAGTAGGGGTAACCGACCAACGATTTGCTGTGCCACGGGTGCTTTGGGTCCAGCTGGCGCTGAAAGCTCCAGACCACGTCGTCGGCATTCAGGGTTCGGGTCGGTTGGAAATAGTCAGTGGTGTGGAACTTGACGCCGGGGCGCAGGTAAAACGTGTATTCAAGGCCGTCCGGGCTGATCTCCCAGCGCTCGGCCAGGGCAGGTTCGATATCCGTAGTGCCGGGTTTGAAGTCGACCAGTCGATTGAGCACGGTTTCTGCCGACGCATCGGTGGTGACGGCGGTGGTGTACTGAACGATGTCAAAACCTTCGGGGCTGGCTTCGGTGCAGACCACCAGGTTTTTGGCAGACACACTGACAGCCGTGCAGATCAGTGCAGCGGCAAGGGTGGTGCGCAATGGAAGTCGTTTCATAGCAACCCTCTCCAATTGGTTGAGCCAGCGAAAGGGCTGCAGCTGATAGTTTGAATCAGCTGCAGCCTGGTTGGGCAAGACTGGTGCTTACAGAATGTTGAACGGAATGGTGGTCACCAGGCGGAACTCGTTGATGTCGCCGTCGGACTGGTTTTTGCTGGCTCGGTGAGTGGTGTAGGTGGCGCGAATGGCAGTGGCTTTCAGGGGGCCGCTCTGAATGGCATAGGACGTACCGATGCTGTACTCGGAGTGGGTTTCATCGTCCATGCTTCTCACGTCATAGGCATCACCCTTGTACTTGGTGCCGTTAATGTCCCAGCCGCGGGCGTGGTAAGCATTGAACTTGAGGCCCGGAATACCGTACTGCGCCATGTTGATGACGTAGGCCACCTGGAAGGACTTCTCATTCGGGCCGTTAAAGTCCGAGAGCAGGGAGTTGGCCAGGTAGATGCCGTTGGTTTCGTGCAGGTAGTCGAAATACTCGTCACCGATGACTTGCTGGTACGAGAATGTCACGGTATGGGCCTGGTGAGTCAGGCCCATCGCCAGGCTGAAGGTATCGTTATTGATATCCCCCATGGCCTTGCTGCCGGTGTCGACGGTTTTGTAGTAGTTGAGGTTGGTGTTCAGCCCCAGTACGGCGTTGTCACCCCAATCGTGCACCGCGCCGAAGTAGTACTGGTTCCAGAAGTCTTCAACGTGAGTGGCGTACAACGAAGTCTTCAGGTTCTTGAACGGTTGGTAGTTCACGCCGCCAACGCTGGCACGGTCGGTTTCGACGCCGGTGGCGCTGTACTCGGAGCGAAACTTGCTCAGGCTCTGTTCGGTACGTGGCGATACCCGGTCAAAGGAGCCGGCATCGAAGGACAGGTTATTGAACTCTTCGCTGTGCAGGCCCACCCCCTGGAAGCTTGATGGCAGTGCACGGTTACCGATCACATCGATGGTCGGGCTGCTGAAGTTCTGTCGGCCCACGGTCAGTGTGGTGTTGGAAATGCGTGCCTGCAGGTTGGCCAGGCCGAGCTTGCTCCACTGACCCACTGCATCGCCATCGTTGCGAGTCAGGGTACGGTTGTTGACCCCGGCAATGTCATTGGCGTCGCGGTCCAGCGCGATGGCGTTGTAGGCCGCCACCTGGGTCTTGAAACCTACCGTGCCTTGGGTGAAGCCCGAGCTGTAGTCGAGGATGGTGCCCTGTACCCAGTTAATCCGGCGCGGGGTGCTTTTTTGCACACCGTTGTCGTTATAGGTGAAGCGCCCGCCATGCCGTTTGAGTTCGTTGGCGTACCAGTTACGGGTGGTGCCACTCAGCGTCTGTTCTTCAAAAAAACCCTTTGTTTCGCTCTGGGCGCTGCTGTCGGATTTCAGCCCGGTAGGGATGAACTCTTCTGCGTGGGCCATCGCAGTGAGGCTGCTGATGGACAAGGCGAGCACTGCGCAGCTTGTTACTTTCATGGTTGAGGCTCCTTCACTTTCTTTTTTTATTGCCGGTACTTTTTGGTTTTGCCCGGCTGTTGTGGAACGTCGTACAGCAATGCAAACGTTTGCCCGGCGCCCTTGGCCGAAATTTCACCCCTGCGCCCCCAAGCGCCGGGGTGAAGCTCAAACGGATGCGTGGAACTAGTCGTCTAGACTGACGCCCGAGAAGGCGTTACGACCAAAGGGACTTACGGTGAAACCCTGGACCTTGGCACTCAAGGGCTGGTTGACCATCGAGTGGGCAATCGGTGTGATCGGGACCTGCTGCTTGAGCAATTGTTGTGCCTGTTTGTACAGCACGGTGCGTTGATCGCGGTCGGTCACGGCCTTGGCGTTTTTGATCAGCGTGTCGTATTGCGGATCGCACCACATGGAGTAGTTGTTGCCGCCGATCGCGTCGCAGCTGTAAAGCGTGCCCAGCCAGTTGTCCGGGTCACCGTTGTCGCCGGTCCAGCCGATCAGGCTGACGTCGTGCTCGCCATTTTTGGTGCGCTTGATGTACTCGCCCCATTCATAACTGACGATCTTGACCTTGAGCCCGATCTTGTCCCAGTCCGACTGCAGCATTTCGGCCATCAGCTTGGCGTTGGGGTTGTACGGGCGTTGCACCGGCATGGCCCAGAGAGTGATCTCGGTGCCTTCCTTGACCCCGGCAGCCTTGAGCAGCTCTTTGGCTTTCTCCGGGTTGTAGGCGGCGTCGGTAATTGTCTCGTCGTAGGACCATTGGGTGGGCGGCATCGCATTGACGGCTTTCTGCCCGGCGCCCTGGTACACCGCTTTGAGAATCGCGTCCTTGTTGACGGCCATGTCCAGCGCCTGGCGCACCTGGAGCTGATCAAACGGCTTGTGCTGCACGTTGTAGGCGATATAACCAAGGTTGAACCCGGGTTTCTCAATGACTTGCAGCTTGGGGTCGGCCTTGAGGCTGGCCACGTCTGCCGGGCGCGGGTTGAGTGACACCTGGCATTCGTTTTTACGCAGCTTTTGCATGCGTGCCGAGGCATCGGTATTGATCGAGAAAATCAGGTTGTCGAGTTTGACCTGATCGGGTTTCCAGTAGTCCTTGTTGGCGGCATAGCGGATGTTCGAGTCTTTTTGATAGCGCTGGAAGACATACGGGCCGGTGCCGATCGGCTTCTGGTTGATATCGGAAGGTTTGCCTTCCTTGAGCAGCTTGTCGACGTACTCGGCAGACTCGATAGAAGCAAAGTGCATGGCCATGTTCTGGATGAATGCAGCGTCCACTGTGTTCAGGGTGAACTTGACGGTCTTGTCATCGAGCTTTTCCACCTTGGCGATGTTTTTATCCATGCCCATGTCGGTGAAATAAGGGAATTCGGTGGGGTAGGCCTTACGAAACGGCATGTCTTTGTCGAGCATGCGGTTGAAGGTGAAGAGCACGTCGTCGGCGTTGAATTCGCGGGTTGGCTTGAAGTACGGCGTGGTGTGGAACTTGACCCCGTCACGCAAATAGAAGGTGTAGGTCAGATTGTCGGGGGAAATATCCCAGCGGGTCGCCAGGCCGGGTTCAACTTTGGTGCCGCCACGTTCGAACTGGGTGAGTCGGTTGTAAATGGTTTCGGCCGATGCGTCGAAGTCAGTGCCGGTGGTGTACTGACCTGGGTCAAAGCCAGCCGGACTGCCTTCAGAGCAATACACCAGGTTATTCGCAGCTTGGGCGAAAGGTGCACTTGCCAGCAGGCTGGCGCCCACTAAAAACGGAATGACCGCGTGTTTGAACATGGTGGCCTCATGATTTTTGTCATTTTTGAGTTGAGGGCGACCTTGTGAGTCGACCCGGCGATACTTATGCACAGCCCATACCCAATGCAATATGTGAAAAGGGTTCAAGTATGAAAACGTGGAACGATCGTACAGGAATGTCGCATTTATATAATTTTTGACGCATTTGAACGTTTGCGTCCCGATTTTTGACTCATTTGTTTACACGTTATGGGGCAGTAGAACACTGCATTGCCCTGTTTTAGGTCAGAGGTGTTACTTATCTAGACTCTTGCTTTTAAAAGATGTCAGGCATTGTTGATTTGCCTTGTAGGACGCATCTTTTTAAAGATCGGAAGGTCTGTAGGACTTTTATCCGGAACATAAAAAAGCCCCCGAAGCAGGAGCGCTTCAGGGGCTTTGTAGGACGCAGCAATGTGTCTTACGGCATCTGGACTTCAATCACGCCATCCGCGCTCATGCTGACTTCACTGGTACCGGCTTCGATCTCGGGTGTCGGGGGCGAGTCCATGGCAGGCGAGGCGGCTTTCATCATCATTTCGCTGCGCATGTAGGGTTGCGGATAGCCATTGCTGTTCAGGTTCAGGTTGACGATCTTGTAACCTTTGCCCCCCAGCGCATCGGTGGCCATTTGTGCACGAGCCCTGAACGCGTTAACGGCATCTTTAAGCAAGGCATCCTGGCTGGCGATGCGGGTTGCCTTGGCCACGGTAAATTGCATGCTGCCCATTTTCAGGGTTTGCATCAGATCACCTGTGAGCTTGGACAATGCTGAAAAGTCCGCGCTTTCCAGGCGCAGCTCGGCGCGTTCACGCCAGGCGGTGATCTTCTGGGATTTGTTGTCGTAAACCGGGTAGCTGTTGCGGTTGCCCTGACGCAGGGTCACGCCCTTGACTTGCTTCGCCTCGCCAATGGCCTTGTTCATGGCAGTGGTGATCTCGGCTGCCAGCTTGGCCGCATCGGTATTTTGCGCCTCGGTGTACAGCGTCACGACCATCAAGTCGCGTGGGACTTCCTGACTGGCTTCAGCGCGCAGGGATATCTGGTTGTAATGAACGTCTTCAGCCAACGCCGGCAGGCTGGCAAGGGCGCCAATGCTGAGGGTCAGAAGGGCTGCTGTACGCTGGAATGTAAACATGAAAGCTCCTTGTGGGTAACGCCGTGCAGTGTTGTTTTGGCCGGCGTCAAACCCATAAGACTGTAGAGGGTGGCCATCAGTTCGCCCAGTTACATTTTCAATACATCTGACGGTATGGCGTCGACCCTGTTGCGACTGACTTTTCGTCTAGCCTCAATCCTTAAAAAAACACTGTGGCCCATTGCCGCAGTTTTGCCTGTCAGGCCATCAGCTTGGTTATACTCCCTGCGATCCGCCTGGAGCGCTCATCAGGAGAGCTCATGCTCGCCCCCGTACAGTTATTGTCTGCGACTCGTCAGAACCTTTGGCGCCTTACGTTTATCCGCATGTTGGTGCTGGCTGCCCAGGCCGGCTCCGTAGGTTTTGCGTATCTGTTTGATTTGCTGCCGCTGCCCTGGTTCGAGCTGGGTGTCACCCTCGGCTGCTCCATGCTGCTGTGCGCGTTTACCGCCATCCGGTTGCGCACCACGTGGCCGGTCACGGAGCTGGAGTACGCACTGCAACTGGCCTGTGACCTGTTTATCCACAGCGCCCTGTTGTACTTCTCCGGGGGCTCGACCAATCCCTTCGTATCTTATTATCTGGTGCCGCTGACGATTGCGGCAGTGACATTGCCCTGGCGTTATTCGCTGGTCTTGACCGGCATTGCGCTGGCGCTTTATACGTTGTTGCTGCTGCAGTTCTACCCGGTCGATACAGTGCCGTTCTTCCGCGAGCAGCTGCAGATCTACGGGATGTGGCTCAGCTTTGCGCTTTCAGCGGCCGTGATTACCTTCTTTGCCGCCAAAATGGGCGAAGAGTTGCGCCGCCAGGAAGAACTGCGAGCCCTGCGACGTGAAGAAGGCTTGCGAGACCAGCAGTTGCTGGCCGTTGCGACTCAAGCGGCCGGTGCTGCCCATGAGCTGGGTACACCCTTGTCGACCATGAGCGTGTTGCTCAAGGAGATGCGCCGGGACCATCTGGATCCGGAGCTGCAGGACGACTTGAGCGTACTTCAGGATCAGGTCAAATTGTGCAAAGAAACCCTGCAGCAACTGGTGCGCGCTGCCGAGGCCAATCGCCGGCTGGCCATTGAGGTTCAAGGTGTCACGCAGTGGCTCGATGAAGCCTTGAACCGCTGGCACCTGATGCGCCCTGAAGCCACATATCGCTTTCAGTGTCTGGGGCGTGGGCCGGTACCACGCTTGGCGCCACCTCCGGACTTGACCCAGGCGCTGCTCAATTTGCTCAACAATGCAGCCGATGCTTGCCCGGAAGGGCTGGAAGTCAGCGTCGACTGGGATGCGGTTGATCTGACGATCAGTATTCGTGATCACGGTGCAGGTGTACCGTTGGCCATCGCCGAACAAATCGGCAAACCCTTTTTTACCACTAAGGGCAAAGGCTTCGGTCTGGGCCTATTCTTGAGCAAAGCCAGCGTGACACGTGCTGGCGGCTCGGTAAAACTCTACAGTCATGAGGATGGCGGCACGCTCACCGAGCTGCGCCTGCCGCGTGTCGCCCGAGGAAACGAAAATGAGTGAAGAAATTCAGGTCGAAGGCGAAGAACTGCCGCATTTGTTGTTGGTAGATGACGACGCCACGTTTACCCGCGTCATGGCTCGCGCCATGAGCCGCCGCGGTTTCCGCGTCAGTACGGCGGGCTCTGCCGAAGAAGGGCTGATTCTGGCGCAACAGGACCTGCCCGATTTCGCTGCGCTGGACCTGAAAATGGACGGTGACTCAGGCCTGGTCTTGCTGCCCAAGCTGCTTGAGCTTGATCCCGAAATGCGGGTTGTGATTCTCACGGGTTATTCGAGCATCGCTACGGCCGTTGAGGCGATCAAGCGCGGTGCCTGCAATTACTTGTGCAAGCCGGCTGATGCCGATGACGTGCTGGCGGCGCTGCTGTCCCAGCACGCGGATCTTGAAACGCTGGTACCGGACAACCCGATGTCGGTTGACCGTCTGCAGTGGGAGCACATCCAGCGCGTGTTGGGTGAGCATGAAGGCAACATCTCGGCAACGGCCCGTGCGTTGGGCATGCACCGTCGGACCCTGCAGCGCAAACTGCAAAAGCGTCCGGTTCGGCGCTGAGCCAGGTAGATTGCACACTGTAAACCGGTCTTGCCGAGCGGTTTGCAGCGGGCCCTCCGTGCTAGAGTGCCGCATCCCGCGTTCCTGGATTCTGTCATGAGTTTTTTACTTCGCAGTGTCGCGCTTGGTGTGATGCTGACCAGTTTGCCACTGGCCGCTGCGCCCACCATTGCCCCCCTGTTGCACGCACAGTTTTTGCCGGTAGATGATCTGCAGTTGCGCGCTGAAAAACCCGAGCAGCAGCAGTTGATGCTGGTGACCTCGTATTCCGTTGTGGTGGGCAACCAGCGTCAATCCAATCAGCAGCCGATCCCGGTGACGTCGCCTTTATGGGTGCGTTTGAAAGGCAAGCCGATGAGTCAGGGCGCGACCGTCAGCCAAGTACTGATTTCCTTTGATGGTGAAAGCAAAAGCCTGAAAAAGCCCGTATTTGACCGTAAAACCCGGACGTTGACCTTGTCTTATCCCTTGGCCCAATACCGTGTCGTGATGGATTTGCTGCGCAACGATACGGTCTATTGCCAGTTTTTGACCTATGCCAATGGCCATATTTGGGCCGACTTGCACACCGGCAGCGTGCGCGCACGTTGAGCCTTGGGTAAACTGCGGGCCCCGTGAAGTATCAGCAGGCTGGAGTCGGACATGCGTAAAGATAAGAAGCAGTTGATTGGTGATGAAATTGGCGATGAGCAGATCAAGTTGTTCCTGGACTTTGAACCCGTAGACGCCACTTCGCCCTCGCTGCACAAACTGATCAAAGCCTATCGCGGTCTGCGTATCGACGACTTTGAGCGCTTCCTGGCGTTCTTCAAGGAAGCCGGGTACGACCTTGATGGCAAGGATGAGCACGGTCAGACACTCGTCGACATCATCAAGGATCAGCGCAACGCCGAAGAGTACATTGAGCTTATCGAGAAGGCTCGCGGCTAAGCGGCAAGACATCGATCTAAACCTGCAGGGCGGGCCTGTCTCGCAAGGATGTCCATGCGAGCGGTCAGCGTTGTCCGCATCGCGGGACGCGCATGCTCCTGCAGGAGATTGAAGGCGTAAACCGGTTTACGCTGCAACCAAGCCTTTTACAGATTACAGCCCGCTTCTATTTCTTCTCCCTCCATTCAAGACAGATCCCATAGGCTCAGTGCTGTTTGCTGCGCGATGTATCTGCGCGCGCCAACAATACTGAAGCTGACATCGAAGATGTCAGGGGCTCGCAGGACTGCGGGCAGATGGTTAACTGAAAGGGAATTTAATGATGCGGTATTCACTCAGGTGGGTGACACGCCTGTGTCTTGGTCTTGGACTCAGTGTGCTGTCTTCGGGGGCGTTGGCGGTTGATGAGGTGCTGGAGGTCGAGATCTTTAACGCCACGCCTTACAGCATCTCCCCGGGGGAAGATTTTTCGCTGCTGGAAAGTCCGGACAATTCAGGTCATGACTTTATCGTCGAGTCCCGTGCCAGTCAGGAGTTGCTGTACTACTTGCCGGAGTCACGAGGCACTGAGACATTTACCTATCGCCAGGGCGAGCAGGCTTGTCTGTTTGGCTTTGGCCATTTAACGCCAGGGGCCAGCACCATCAACCGCTGGGCCAACGCAAAATCAATCGGTCCGGTTGAGATCGCCTGCGCTGCAGAACTCCTCGCCGTCCCCGACCATGATGAGTTCGTGCGCAACGGCGGTACGCGGGTGCTGTTCACGATGGGATAGCAAAGGCTCCGTGCAACAAAAAGCCCCTGGCCATAAGGGCAGGGGCTTTGTGTGACGCATCACGGGTGCAGGCCGTGTTACGCGATGCTGGTGTTCGGTTCTACCAGTTCCAGCAACTCGGAGTTGCGGGTGCTGATTTCACGGTACAACTCAGCGTCGGTCTCAAGGGTTTTTTCCCGTGCCGGGAAAATTTCCTTGAGCTTGGTCGCCCACTCGCCAGCTGCTTTTTGCGGGAAGCAGCGCTCGATCAGGTCGAGCATGATCGATACCGTCACCGAAGCGCCCGGAGAGGCGCCGAGCAGGGCGGCCAATGAGCCGTCCTTGGCTGCAACCAGTTCGGTACCGAACTGCAGCACGCCGCCTTTTTTCGGGTCTTTCTTGATGATCTGAACCCGTTGGCCCGCGATCTCAAGACGCCAGTCTTCGGCCTTGGCCTGTGGATAGAAGCGACGCAGGGAGTCCAGGCGTTGCTCCATCGATTGACGGACCTCACTGACCAGGTACTTGGTCAGATCCATGTTGTCACGGGCGACGGCGAGCATTGGTCCGATATTACCCAAGCGAATCGACATCGGCAGGTCCATGAACGAACCGTGCTTGAGGAACTTGGTCGTGAAGCCGGCATACGGTCCAAACAACAGGGACTTCTTGCCGTCCACGACACGGGTGTCCAGATGCGGTACCGACATCGGTGGGGAGCCTACGGCCGCCTGGCTGTAGACCTTGGCCTGGTGAAGCTTGACCACTTCCGGGTTGTCGCAACGCAGCCACTGGCCGCTGACCGGGAAACCGCCGTAGCCTTTGCTTTCCTCAATGCCCGAGGCTTGCAGCAGCGGCAAGGCCGCGCCACCGGCACCGAGGAACACGAATTTGGCATCGATGTGGCGCGTGTTGCCGCTGTTGGTGTCTTTGATGCTCACTGTCCAGCCGCTGCCATTGCGCTTGAGGCCAGTGACTTTTTTGCTGTATTTGATCTGCGTGTCGGGAGCGCTGGCCAAATGCTTGAGCAGTTGCTGGGTCAGGGCGCCGAAGTTGACGTCGGTGCCGTGCATGACACGGGTGGCGGAGATGACTTCGTCTGCCGGGCGGCCCGGCATCATCAATGGCATCCATTCAGCCATTTTTGCCTTGTCTTCGGTGTATTCCATGTCTGAAAACGCATGGTGCTTGCTCAGCACTTCAAAACGTTTTTTCAGGAAGGACACACCTTTTTCACCTTGCACGTAGCTCAGGTGAGGCACTGGGCTGATGAAGGATTTGCATGAGCCGAAGGTCCCTTGTTGCGCCAGGTAGGCCCAAAACTGTTTCGAGACTTCGAACTGTGCATTGATATGCACAGCCTTTTTGATGTCGATCGAACCGTCAGCCGCTTGCGGCGTATAGTTCAATTCGCACAGCCCGGCGTGGCCGGTGCCTGCGTTGTTCCACGGGTTGGAACTCTCCGCAGCACCTGAGTCCATCTGCTCAACAACTTCCAGCTTAATGCCGGGGTCGAGCTCTTTGAGCAGTACGGCGAGGGTGGCACTCATGATGCCCGCTCCAACCAGTACTACGTCGACTGCTTCGTTATGCGCCATTAACGCGTCTCCAAAATCTACGGCACCAAATTGACGGCATAGCTGCCAGGTGTCCCGAGGCGAACATCAGGTAGGGCCTCGGGTCACGCATGGCCGGGATCGCCATGTCCGATTCTTCGCAATTCCTTGCAACTTCAGCGCACGCTCCGACCGGGCCTTCAAGGTTCATATGAACGCATTTCAGAACTCGGGAGGCAATTCGACTTAAGGTCAAGAGCGTCCGTTTGTGCAACCAAATCCGTAAGCGGACAGGCTTTCAGTCTTGTGCTGTGGAGCCGACTTCGATCCTGCTTGGTGAGACTGTTTCAGACGCTAATGGTGCATGTTCAGACGCAAAACTTTTCATTTGCTCGCCACACTCTTGTGAAGTTGTGAAAACCCGTTTTTTTTTCACGCTCTTTTGAAGACGTGAACCTCAAAAAAGGGCTGCCGCATGCCAGGCACTGTCCCGTGGATGGCCTGCCGTCCTGGAGTACAGGATGGGCACGACGGGCAAAAACGCAGTGGCCGAGCAAAATGGCAGCTCTGGCAGATCGAAAAAGGCCGGGGGATTGCAGAATGAACAGCAAGCACGCCAGCGTTACACGATCTGTGTGGGCGGCTCTCTGTGGGCGGTGCGGGGGAGCTAATACAAGCGCATTAGCGGTGCTGCGAGGCCCGATCAGGAGACGTCCTTATAATCGGGGGGAGATTGTAGCGAAGAAACGTGGGCAATTGATCCTGTTTAATGACTTTTATTGGCTTGCCGGTTAAACGCCTGACAGCAGTTGCACCCTTGGGTGCGCCGCAGGCGTGTGAATACGGGCGCTGGCAGGTAATACCTGGTGCAACCAGTTGAGGCGAATTTCCTCGATTTCGATCCAGTTGTTGCCCGCCGGCGCTTGCCTGCATTGTTTAAATGCCTGGCAGCGACCTTCAGCATCCAGGCGCGCAAAGCAACGGTGAGGGAGAGCGAAACCGAATAACGACCAAAACCTGTTCATGGGCAAGCACCTTTGAAGTCCATGGGCCAGACAATGCCTGCGTGATGTGACACCGCGATGTAATGCCTATGACACCAGGGTGACAGTTAGCGGCTAGTTAGCGGGGGGGGAGCACCGCTATACTGGCAACCTGTTTTACCTGTCCTGGAGAAGTGAGCATGTTGCAACGCCTGTTGTTCGGTTTGATTACTGTGACCAGTTTGACTCTGGTCGGCTGTGCCCACAGCCCGCAACAACTCAGCCCGCAACCCAAGTTGACTACTCAACTTGCACCAGTCGGTCGTGGCCAGCCGGTGGTGGTTCGCGTGGTGGATGGTCGTCCATCGCCAACCTTGGGCACCCGTGGCGGCATGTATCCTGAAACCAGCGCGATCAGCGTCAGCAGCGCTGACCTGATTCCAAAACTGCAGGCCCAGGCCGAAGCTGCCGTGCGCTTGCTGGGTTACACGCCAACGTCCAATGCGATCAATGCACCCACGTTGACCGTGACGTTGGCCGAGCTGAAGTATCAGTCGCCCAAAGACACCATGTACGTCACAGAAGCTACGATCGGCGCGACCTTTCGTTCTGATGTGAAGAACGGCGGTCGTACCTACAACGGTCGTTATGGCGCATCACTGGATCAGCGTTTCGGCATGGCGCCGAATCAGGAAACCAACACCAAGCTGGTGAGCGATGTCCTGAGTGATGCCTTGACGCGTGTATTCAAAGACCCGTCAATCGGTCGTCTGCTGGGCGAGTAATTGCGTCGCTAAACAAAAAGCCCGAACTCGTTGAGTTCGGGCTTTTTTTTGAGCAATTCCTTCAGGCCGCTTCGGCATATAGCTCAAGACGGCTCACGCCAGTGAGCAAGTCCAGTTCAGGTAAATCGGCGTGGGCATGGCCGCTCAGGGCGCAATAGACCAGCCAGTGACGATCCTGAACGTTAAATGCCAGCCCTTCGATCAATGCCTGCTGTTCGTCGCTGGGGGCGATCAGATAAAGGCGGTCCTGGTTTTCTGCGTGCAGCATGACAAACTCCGTGTCGGTATCGAGGGGGCACAGGGTGGCCTCTCTACATGACGATACGGTGACATCCAGAATTAAACGTTCTTGCCCTGTAAGAGCGAGCTTGTCGCGATGCGGTCAACGCGCGTCTTTGAATGATCGCAGTGAGGCCATTGCGAGCACGCTCGCTCCTACAGGGGGCCGGGTTATAGCGGCAAGCCGGCTTTGACCCGGTACTGGTTGCGTACAGGGGTCGCATATTGCAGCACCAGATACGGACGATGCTCGACAGGGCAGGCATCCAGGCGACGTTGCCACTCTTGCTGAGCCTTCGCCAGCTCTTCGGCCGGGAACACTTGAGCCGCCGCGGGCACCTGCAATTGCGGGTCGGCCTCGGCCCATTGCGCATACGCCAGGTAATGAGCCGGAAACAGGCGATAGCCGCTGAGAATATGCCGGTCCATTTCGGTCGCCAGCAGTTTGCTGTCTTCGAAGGGAGCGGTGATCGGAGTCGCGAAGTTCACATGCACGCGGCCTTTGTAGCCGGTAATGCCGTTGGCGATGCTGGTGTCGTCCTCTCCGGGGGTCTTGCTGTAGGTGCCGGTGGTTGCACGGATATACAGCTCGCGCGCCTTCGCCTGATCACATGGATCGTATTCGTAGCTGATCGACACCGGTGTCAGGTTCAGTGACTGGATGACCTCGGAGAAAGGCTCGTTTTTACGGCTCATGTGGAACATTTTGAGGATCGCTGAATCGGTACGGTCGTCACCGTCCTTGGCGCGACCTTCGGCCTGGGCAATCCAGATCGACTGGCAATCGTTGCGAATCGAGTGATTGATATAGGCCGAGAGCAATTGATACGCCGCCAGCTTTTCACGTCGACCGGTGATGGAACGGTGCACGATAAAGCTTTTGTTTAGCCGCATCAGGTCGCTGACAAACGGCTTTTGCAGCAGGTTGTCACCGATGGCGATACGCGGTGTCGGCAGGCCTGCGTGATACACCGCGTAGTTAACGAACGCGGGGTCCATCACGATATCGCGATGATTGGCCAGGAACAGGTAGGCGCTGCCTGACTTCAGGTGTTCGACACCGGTGTAGGTCACGCCGTCAGTGGCATGCTCGATGGTTCGGTCGACGTACACTTCGACTTTGTCCTGCAGGGTTGCGACCGACGTGACGCCCGCGAACTCCTTGCGCAGGCGATGCGATATAAGAGGTTTTAACAGCCAACCGAAAGCGCCTGCCAGGCGCGGGAAGCGAAAGTGGGTCAGGATATCTAGAAACGCCTTGTCGCTGAGCAGCCGGGCCAGCACTGCTGGGACTTCGGCGTCGTCGTAAGGTCGGATGGTATCGAATTCGCCCATCATGCTCTCTTGTTGGAAACGGCTAGGGTAAGTACATAAGGCAGGGCAAAAAAAATAGCCCTGCAAATAGACCGGCGATTATACGCACAAGTCACTCTGGAGACCGCGATGCTTGAAACCGAAGCCTATGAATGCCCTTATTGCGGCGAGCCTGCCGAAGCGGTGCTTGATCTTTCCGGGGGGGACCAGACGTATGTTGAAGATTGCCCTGTGTGCTGCCGGCCTATTGTTTTCCATTTGCAGACTGACGGTCAGGAATGGATGCTCGATGTTCACAGTGAGAACGAGTAACGGGTGAGCTCATGCAACGCATCTATGAACCGGAAAGCCTGATGGAAGCCGAACTGCTGCTGGGGATGCTGGCCAGCGAAGGGATCGAGGCCCGTCTTCAGGGGCGCGACCTGATCGGCGGCACCGGCGAGCTGCCTGCATTGGGTTTGTTGGGGCTGGCAGTGGCCGATGATCAGGCCCTGTACGCCCGAGAGTTGATCGATGCGTACAATGCCGCTTCGCCGGTGGCGGGCGATGAGCCCGAGAGCTTCCCGGATGTGCTGGTCTGCTAAGACCGGCGACTGTTTTCCACTGCTGTATTAGAGAAGAGTTGTGCTGCCCCATGTGTGGACGTTTTGCCCTGTTTCGCTGGAACCCTGCCTTTGCAGCCTTGCCCGGTTTTCCGGCGGACCAGCAGGCCCAGTGGAATATTTCGCCCAATGACTCGGTATTGATCCTGCGAGCAGGTGCCGAGCCTGATCAGCGCGAGCTGGCGCGGGCGCGTTGGGGTTTGACCCCGCCGTGGCTGACCGACCTCTCGCGAACACCGGCCCATGCGCGTGCTGAAACTCTGGCCGAGCAACCGATGTTTCGTGAAGCGTTTCGCCAGCGGCGTTGTCTGATCCCGGCCAATGGTTTTTATGAGTGGCGCGGCACCACAAGAAAGCGTCCTTACTGGTTGACGCCGGGTGAGGGCGCTTCGCTTTTTTTTGCCGGTATCTGGGAGGCTTATCCGGTCGAAGGGCACGTATGGTTGAGCGCTGCGGTGGTGACTCAGGCGGCGGCCAGCCAGCGCCGCCCGCTGATTCTGGATGAGGCCGGGCAGCGTGCCTGGCTTGATCCACAAACCCCTTTGCCGGTATTGCAGGCGCTGCTGGCCAGCGCACAATTGCCGTTGCGCGAGCGACCTTTGGCCAATCTGGTCAACGATCCAAAACTCAATGCCCCCGAGTGCCTGACGCCGGGTTGAGAGTCGGTTCTGCTACGATGCGAGTCATCTTTATGGAGGGTTTTGATGGGTAAGTTATCGGTAGTTTGCGTGGTGGGCGTCGGCTTGTTGCTCGGCGGTTGCCAGTCGGTGAATACCACCAATGGTGGTGCCGTAGGCGTTGAACGCAAGCAGTACATGTTCAGCATGCTGTCGAGCCAGCAAGTCGACCAGATGTATGCGCAGTCGTACCAGCAGACAGTTGGAGAAGCCAACAGCAAAGGGGTTCTGGACAAGACCAGTACCAACGCCAAGCGCTTGCAAGCGATTGCCAAGCGGCTGATTGCCCAGGCGCCAGCGTTTCGCCCTGATTCGGCGCAATGGGATTGGGAAGTCAATTTGATCAAGAGCGACGAGCTCAATGCCAACTGCGGCCCAGGTGGCAAGATCATCTTCTACAGCGGGATCATTGATCAGCTCAAGCTGACCGACGACGAAATCGCGGCAATCATGGGGCACGAAGTTGCCCACGCCTTGCGCGAGCACAGTCGTGAGTCCATGTCCAAGGCCTATGGTATCGAGATCGCCAAGCAGGGCGCCGGTGCGTTGCTGGGGCTGGGCCAGGACAGCCTCGGCCTGGCCGATACCGTGGTCAACTACAGCCTGACCTTGCCCAACAGCCGCAGCAATGAAAACGAAGCGGATCTGATCGGTCTGGAGTTGGCGGCGCGTGCAGGCTACAACCCGAATGCGGCCATCACCTTGTGGGAGAAGATGTCCCGCCAGTCTCAGAGTGCACCGCCGGAGTTCATGAGCACTCACCCGGCTTCGGCCAGTCGGATTGCGGCTCTTGAAGCGGCGATTCCGAAGGTGATGCCGCTTTATCAGCAAGCCTCGAAAAACCGGTAGCGGCCCGGCCACGGAGCGGGGTGATCGGGTAATGCCCTGAACCTGCAGGAGCGAGCTCCTGCAGAAACCTGTGGTGCAGTTACACCCAGCCGCTGATCACCATCGCTTTGTACACGGCCACCGCCGCCAGTACGAAGAATGCCGTTGCTGCCAGGCGACGGATCAGGGTCAGCGGCAGTTTGTCTGCGGCAAAGTTACCGGCCAATACCACCGGTACGTTGGCAATCAGCATGCCGAGAGTGGTGCCGATGATGACCAGCCACAAATCGGGATACTGCGCGGCCAGCATCACGGTTGCGACTTGGGTCTTGTCGCCGATTTCAGCAATGAAGAACGTAATCAGGGTTGTGATGAAAGGGCCGTACTTGCGTGCGGTACTGGCTTCGTCGTCGTCCATTTTGTCGGGCACCAGGGTCCACAGGGCTGTGGCGGCGAAGCTCGCTGCGAGGATCCAGTGCAGCGTGACGTCCGAAAAGAAGCTCCCGAACCAGGCGCCTACGGCACCGGCGGCCGCATGGTTGGCCAGGGTCGCAGCCACGATGCCGGCGATAATGGGCCAGGGTTTGCGAAAGCGGGCGGCGAGAATGAGTGCGAGCAGTTGCGTCTTGTCGCCGATTTCGGCCAAGGCAACGATTGCAGTAGGAACGAGCAGGGAATCGAGCATCATCAGGTGGTTTCCAGGGGCGGGTCGACACGGCTATGACACGTACAGCCTTCCCGCCCCGGGTAAGGTGTTCGTGTCATAGGTCTTGTCAAACCCCGGTCCGTCTGTGCGGACACCTGGGTCGCATGCACCATGGTCTGTTGACCAAGTATGTTGACGCATGCCGGACGAGCGTGGTGCTCGTGGGAGACTACTCCCCTAGGACGGAGCGGATTCTGCCTAGGCAAATCCGATCCGGCAAGCCTTGTTTTGTAAAAAACCTCAGCGGCGCTTGGCGCTGTAGATCCGGAACCCTTGCCCTTCGGCCTTGACCCTGCAAGGTCCCAGGTGTTCTTCGATCAGTGGCTGGTAGCGCAGGAAGCTGTTAGCCACAAGGCGCAGTTCGCCACCTGATTTAAGATGTTTGACTGCTTTTTGCAGCAAGTTTTCGGTGGCGTGGTAATCGGTGTGAACGCCGACATGGAACGGCGGATTGCTCAGGATCGTGTTCAAACCCATGGGTGCGGCATCGATACCGTCGCCCGTAATCACTTCGGCCTCGAGGCCGTTGGCGGCGAGGGTCAGGCGACTGCTGGCAGTGGCGAAGGCATCCACATCGAGCAGCGTGACGTTGTTATGCGGGTAGCGACGTTTGACTGCCGCGCCGAGGACGCCTGCACCGCAACCAAAATCCAGCACATGGCCGCTGGGCAGTTTGTCCAGATGTTCGAGCAGCAAGGCACTGCCGCGATCCAGGCGGCCGTGGCTGAAGACGCCGGGCAGGCTGACGACCTTGAGCGGGCCTTCGGCCAGCGCCAGCTCGTAATGCTGGGCGAGGTCCGCGAGTATCGGAGCCGCCGGGGCATTGACGACCGTGGTTTGCCACAACTGGCAATGCCGTGCGCTGTCGAGCTTGCGTGGCTTGCCGAACGGTACCAATTGCTTGGATGCACCTTCGATGCCGCCCTTTTTCTCGCCGACCAAAAATACGTCCGCGCCGGGCAGGTGAGCCGCCACGGCTTTGAGGACGTAATCCGTCAGTTCCTTGGACTTGGGTAAAAACACCACGGCGGTGTCGAATCCGCGCTCGGGTACCTCTACGCCGAAATGCACGCGTCCGGGAAAGCGTGTATCCAGCGTTGCCTGATCGCCGGCGTGCCAGCACCAGCCATGTGCGTTAGGCAATTCACCCAACAGTTCGTCCGCTGGCAAACCTACCAGCAGCAACGAGCCCTGAAAGTATTCAGGCTGGCGAAGCAGTACTTCACTGCGCGGATCCATAATCTGCTCCTCAAAAAAGGGGCGCAGTCTATCAACTGACGACCCGCAGCGCTGTACCGTTGAAGAATGCGCTGGCGTTTTCACTGAGTTGGGTGACGATCCGCTGGCGCGCCTCGCGGCTGCCCCAGGCGCTGTGCGGGGTAATGATCAGGCGCGGAATGTCTGCCGCCAGCAGCGGGTTGCCGTCACGTGGTGGTTCTATGGTCAGTACGTCGGTCGCCGCCCCGCCCAAATGACCGCTGCGCAAGGCATCGGCCAGCGCCTGCTCATCGATTATCCCGCCCCGAGCGGTGTTGACCACAAAGGTTCCGGGTTTGAGCAGCGCCAACTCGCGGGCGCCGATAAAGTTTCGCGTGTGTTCATTGAGCGGGCAGTGAAAGGTCAGGGCATCGACGCGTGGCAGCAGTTCGTCCAGAGGCAGGCGATCGGCGCGGGCCGGGCGCCCCGGGATTTGCCCGACCAACACGCGCATGCCGAACGCTTCAGCCAGCTTGGCCACCGCGCTGCCCAGCTCTCCGTGGCCGAACAGGCCCAGGGTTTTGCCTTCCAGCTCCACAATCGGGTAGTCCAGCAGGCAGAACTGCTTGGCCTTTTGCCATTCGCCTGCGGTTACGGCTTTTTGGTAGTCGATCAGGCGTGTGGCCAGCGCGAGCAATAGCATCAAGGTGTGCTGGGCTACCGAAGGCGTGCCATAACCCTGGCAATTGGTGACGGTAATCCCTTGGGCGCGGGCAGCCTCGAGGTCGACATTATTGGTGCCGGTGGCGGCTATCAGGATCAGCTTCAGGTCAGGACAGGCGGCAAGGGTCTCGGCATTCAGCAGGATTTTATTGCTGATGGCTACGCGAGCGCCCTGCAGGCGCTCGACCACTTGATCCGCAGAGGTGGTGTCCCACAGCTGCAACTCGCCAAAGCAGTGACGCAGAGGGGTGAGGTCAAGATCGCCGAGGTCCAGGGAAGAGTGGTCGAGGAACACGGCGCGGTGAGTGTTAATCATCAACTGTACCTTTTGTGCTGTCGAGTGAAGGCGTAATGTGGCGAGCCTAACAGAAGAAACAATTTGCAATGGAGTCGCGCATGTACTGGACTGAATTTTTGACTGTTGCCCTGATTCACTTGTTGGCGGTGGCCAGCCCCGGGCCGGATTTCGCTGTGGTGGTACGTGAAAGCGTGACCCACGGACGACGCGCCGGCCTGTTTACGGCGTTCGGTGTCGGCACGGCGATTTTCGTCCATGTCGGTTATTCGCTACTGGGTATCGGGATCATCGTGTCGCAGTCCATTGTGCTGTTCAACGCCCTTAAATGGCTGGCGGCGGCTTACCTGTTGTACATCGGCTACAAGGCCCTGCGTGCCAAGCCGGCTGATCCGGCCGCCCTGGCGGCGGCGTTGCCAGTGGGCGAGCGCACGGCGCGCGGAGCGTTCACCTCGGGCTTTGTGACCAATGGCTTGAACCCCAAGGCAACGCTGTTTTTCTTGTCGCTGTTCACTGTGGTGATCAACCCGCACACGCCGCTGTCGATTCAGGCCGGCTATGGGGTGTATCTTGCGGTCGCGACCGGGCTGTGGTTTTGCATGGTGGCCGTGCTGTTCAGTCACCAGCGTGTTCGTACAGGCTTTGCGCGCATGGGGCACTGGTTTGATCGCACCATGGGCGCGGTGCTGGTGGCGCTGGGCGTAAAGCTGGCCTTTACCGAAATGCACTGACGGGAGAGCGGTAGATACTCTGTTGTCAGTCAAGCCTCGGCAGCGCAGCCGGACGAGGCCTCGTTCTACTCGTCCGCGGCTACAAATTACGCGCTGCATCATCTGTAGCCGCTGCCTTGGGTCGCGGCTACAAGCCTTGTCAAATTCTGTTTTTCCTTCATCCTTGCGGGCTTATTGCAGCGTGCCCACGGAGATGTATCGATGTCCTCAGTCAACCGGTTCTGGCGTCTGGCCAAACTGCCGCTGGCAGTCAGCCTGGCCTCTACGTTTACCGGGTCCGCCTGGGGCGTGAGTTTTAACCTCGGTGCGATTGAAGGTCAGATTGACTCCGAGCTGTCGATAGGTGCCAGTTGGTCGACCGCCAAAGCGGATCACAACTTGATCGGCTCCAACAATGGTGGCCAGGGCCACTCGCAAATCTCTGACGACGGGCGCCTGAACTTCAAGCGCGGTGAAACCTTCTCGAAGATCGTGACCGGCATGCACGGGCTTGAGCTGAAATACGGCGATAGCGGCCTGTATGTGCGGGGCAAATACTGGTACGACTTTGAACTGCAGGACGACAGCCGTCCCTTCAAGTCCATCAGTGACAGCGGGCGCAAAGCCTCGGCCCAATCGGCGGGCGCACAGTGGCTCGATGCGTTTGTCTACCATAACTATGCAATTGCCGATCAGCCCGGCGCGGTACGCCTGGGCAAGCAGGTCGTCAGCTGGGGCGAGTCAGCTTTTATCGGCGGGGGGATCAATGCAATCAACCCCACGGACGCGTCGGCTTATCGCCGGGCGGGTACCGAATACAAAGACGGCCTGGTGCCGGTCAATCTGTTTTATATCTCGCAAAACCTGACCGACAACCTGTCGGCCGAAGCTTTTTACCAACTGGATTGGGAGCAGTCCGAGGCGGACAATTGCGGGACGTTTTTCTCGCAGTCCGACGTGATTGCCGACGGTTGCTCCGGTAATTATCGGGTGATGAGCAAGCGCTCGGCGCTCGATGTAGCGGATCTTGCGGCATTGACCTCGGCGGGTGTCGACGTCAATGAGGAGGGCGTGCTGGTGCGCCGGGGGGCTGATCGCGATGCACGAAACAGCGGGCAGTTCGGCGTGGCCATGCATTATGTATATGAGCCGCTGGACACCGAGTTCGGAGCTTATTTCATCAATTACCACAGCCGTGACCCGATCATCAGCGCCGGCGCTGCGCCGCAGTCAGCTTACAACGCCGCCTCGGCATCCGGGGGGCTTGGGTCGATGATCGTGGCGGGCAACTCCAGTTACTACGTTGAATACCCGGAAGACATCCGGTTGTATGGCCTGAGCTTCGCCACCACGTTATCCACAGGCACTCGCTGGAAAGGCGAGTTGAGCTACCGTCCCAATGCGCCAGTGCAAATCAACAGCAACGATTTGCTCTACGCCAATGTGACCCTGCTGCCCGGCCTGGCTGGTGCCTCGCCCCTTGGCGTGAGCCCCGGCGCCGACCTGCAGGGATACCGACGCAAAGAGGTGAGCCAGTTCCAGACGTCGCTGATCCATGTGTTCGACAACGCCATGGGGGCCAATCGCCTGACCTTGATCGGTGAGGCGGGGGTAACGTACGTCGGTGGTCTGGAAAGCGGTTCCGAGCTGCGCTATGGCCGTGACCCGGTGTTTGGTTCGGGTGGCAATGAAGGTTTCACCACGGCCACCTCGTGGGGCTACCGGGCGCGCGCCGTATGGGAATACAACAGCGTGTTGCCCGGCATCAATCTCAAGCCGGTTCTGGGCTGGTCCCATGATGTCAGTGGCTATGCCCCGGGGCCCAACGCCACCTTCGAAGAAGGTCGAAAAGCCGTCACCCTCGGCCTTGACGGGGAATACCAGAATACCTACACCGGTAGTTTGTCCTACACCAACTTCTTCGGCGGACGCTACAACACCCTCAGTGATCGCGACTTTGTGTCGATGAGCGTCGGGGTCAAGTTTTGAAACGTCCTGCACAGATTCGGAAGCCTCGATCATGAACACATCCCCCGCACTCATCCGCGAAACCTTCCCCGTCGGCCCGTTGCAGTGCAACTGCACGATCATCGGCGATCCAGTGACGAAAAAGGCGATTGTGGTCGATCCAGGCGGTGATCATGAATTGATTCTGGCGCGGCTCGAGAAGCTGGGGCTGCGGGTGGTGAGCATCATTCATACCCATGCCCACCTGGATCATTTCCTGGCTTCGGGCCAGCTCAAGGAAAAAACCGGCGCGACCCTGCACTTGCACAAGGAAGACCAGTTTTTGTGGGACAACCTTGAGATGCAGTGCGGTTTGTTCGGCGTACCGTATACGCCGGTGCCGCCGCCAGACCGCTGGCTGGCCGATGACGAGGAGCTGGCCTGCGGCTGCGGGGTGGCGTTGCACACCCCGGGGCATACACCCGGCTCGATGAGTTTCTGGTTTGCCGAGGCCAAGCTGCTGATCGCAGGGGACACGCTATTTCGCCGCGGGGTAGGGCGTACCGATTTGTGGGGTGGCGATCAGGCGACTATCGTTCGTTCTATCAAGCAGCGGCTGTACACGCTGGACGAAGAAGCAACGGTGGTTGCAGGTCATGGCCCTGACACGCGTCTTGGCGATGAAATGCGTGAAAACCCTTTTGTGCGTGCCTAAGTAAAGCCGCCAGGGAATTTTTACCGCTGGTCGTGTTCAAACGCCAATAAAGGTCCATTGCCAACGACCTTTGCCCCTAGAAAGACAGATCAGGAGCTACACCATGTTCATTTCGCGTCGTATGATCATTGCCGCAAGTGCTGTTGCATTGCTGGCGGGCTGCGCCTCGCCTAACCCTTATGACAGCAGCCAGGGCCAAGCCTCAACGGGCATGAGCAAGACGGCCAAGTACGGCGGTCTTGGAGCGTTGGCCGGTGCATTGGCCGGTGCGGCGATTGACCATGACAACCGTGGCAAGGGTGCGCTGATCGGCGCTGCCGTAGCGGGTCTGGGGGCTGCCGGTTATGGCTACTACGCGGACAAGCAAGAAGCTGAGCTACGCGCAAGCATGGCCAATACCGGGGTTGAGGTTCAGCGTCAGGGCGATAACATCACCCTCGTGATGCCAGGCAATATTACTTTTGCCACCAGCTCGGCCAACATCGCCCCAAGCTTCTATCAGCCGCTGAATAACCTGGCGAACTCGCTGAAGCAGTTCAACAATCAAAACCAGATCCAGATTGTGGGCTACACCGACAGCACGGGTAACTACAACTACAACATGCAGCTTTCCCAGCAGCGTGCGCAGAGTGTAGCGACCTACCTGACGTCTCAGGGCGTGAGCGGTCAGTACCTGTCCGTTCGCGGCGCCGGCCCGGCTGACCCGATCGCGAGCAACGCAACAGCAGACGGTCGTGCGCAAAACCGCCGTGTCCAGATCACCCTGGCTCCGATCCCGGGCATGCAGTATCAGCAGAATGGTCAGGTTCAGCAGTACCCGTAAGGCTTTGACGTGATCGTCTAATGGTTGCCGAAGGCTACATCCCTTGGGGCAACAGCTGTACATCGATTCACGACTCAACAAAAAGCCCCGCGATCCTTGCAGATCGCGGGGCTTTTTGTTGAACGCTTTGCGGAAGAGTTACTTCTTCAGACCGTAATGCTCGTCGAGCATCCCGGGGGCGTTCGGGGTTTTTGGCGCGTAGTCCAATGGAGGCTCGGCGCTGTGTGGCGGTGTAAGGCGCTCGCGATGAGGTTGTGGCACGTCAGAGTGCAGCGCTGCCAGCAGGCGTTGGCGAGTTTGCTCGTCCAGGGCCAAACGGTTGGCGCCCTCGGCAAGGTGTTCTTGCACATCCTGATAGCTCTGAGTGAGTTTTTTCACCAGATTTGCCGTGGTGTTGAAGTGGGTAACCACTTCGCTTTGATAACTGTCAAAACGTTCCTGGATGTCGTCCAGCTGACGCTGCGTGCGGTTAGGCGCGGCATTCGGCAGCAGACGAGCGACCAGAAAACCAATGGCGACACCGGCAACCAGGGCTAGGGTCGGCAACAACCAAATTAAGAGCGAGTGTTCCACGAGTCCTTCCTCTATAAACGGCTTTGCTTTACGTTAACGGCTCGGACCTGCGCTGTATACCGCGATGCACTCGCAAATATGTCAGACAGAATCTATCAGCTAGACGAGTCGACCCAATTTGAGGTCACGGAGTTCCTTCTTGCTTACCCGCGAAACCCCTGTAGAAATTGCCGGCCCGGTCGGCCCACTGGAAGCCTTGTACCTTGAATCGCCTGCGCCACACGGCCTTGCGCTGCTGTGCCACCCTAATCCGGTGCAGGGCGGAACAATGATGAATAAAGTGGTTTCGACCCTCCAGCGCACAGCCCGTGATGCTGGCCTGAGTACCTTGCGGTTTAATTACCGTGGCGTCGGCGCGAGTGCCGGCAATCACGATATGGGCACCGGCGAAGTCGATGATGCATTGGCTGCTGCACACTGGCTGCGTGCCCGGAACCCTGATTTGCCCATCACCTTGCTGGGCTTTTCGTTCGGTGGGTTTGTTGCCGCCAGCCTTGGCGGACGCCTCGAGGCTCAGGGCGAAACCCTGGCACGCCTGATCATGGTTGCTCCGGCAGTCATGCGCTTGCGCGACGAAGATGCGTTGCCCCTGGCGTGTCCGTTGACGGTTATCCAGCCAGAAACTGACGAAGTGATCGATCCCCAGTTGATCTATGACTGGTCAAACGCGCTGACGCGTCCCCATGAGCTGCTGAAAGTGGCAGAATGCGGGCACTTTTTTCACGGCAAGCTACCTGAACTCAAAGAGTTGGTGGCGCCACGCCTTTCGAATTGATTGCAGCCTGATAAGCGATTACCCATGACCACTCGTACCCGTATCCTCACCGGTATTACCACTACCGGTACGCCGCACCTGGGCAACTACGCCGGGGCCATTCGCCCTGCGATCGTCGCCAGCCGTGACAGCAATGCCGACTCGTTCTACTTTTTGGCCGACTATCATGCGTTGATCAAATGCGATGACCCGCTGCGCATTCAGCGCTCGCGTCAGGAAATCGCTGCGACCTGGCTGGCGGCCGGTCTGGATGTTGAGCGCGTGACGTTCTATCGCCAGTCAGACATTCCTGAAATTCCTGAGCTGACCTGGTTGCTCACCTGCGTCGCGGCCAAGGGTTTGCTCAATCGTGCCCACGCTTATAAAGCGTCGGTCGACAAGAATCTGGAAAATGGCGAGGACCCGGATGCGGGCATCACCATGGGGCTGTACAGCTACCCGGTGCTGATGGCTGCGGACATCCTGATGTTCAATGCGAACAAGGTTCCGGTAGGGCGAGATCAGATCCAGCACGTCGAAATGGCCCGCGATATCGGCCAGCGCTTCAACCATCTGTTCGGTAACGGCAAAGAGTTCTTTGCCATGCCTGAAGCATTGATCGAAGAAAGCGTGGCCACCTTGCCAGGTCTTGATGGCCGCAAAATGTCCAAAAGCTACGACAACACCATTCCGTTGTTCAGCAGCGCCAAGGACATGAAAAGCGCGATTTCGCGGATCGTGACCGACTCCCGTGCCCCGGGCGAAGCCAAAGATCCTGATAACTCGCATTTGTTCACCCTGTATCAGGCATTCTCGACGCCTGAGCAATCGGCTGAGTTCCGTGGCGAATTGCTGCAGGGGCTTGGCTGGGGTGAAGCGAAGGAGCGTCTGTTCAAGCTGCTGGACGGCGAGCTGGGGGAGTCCCGTGAGCGTTATCACGAGTTGATGTCGCGCCCTTCGGACATGGAGGACATCCTTCAGACCGGCGCACAGAAAGCGCGCAAGCTGGCAACCCCGTTTTTGGCTGAGTTGCGTGAGGCTGTTGGCCTGCGCTCGTTTGTCAGTGAAGCCCGGACGGCCACTACGGCCAAGAAGAAAGCGAGCAAGGGCCCGCGTTTTGTCAGCTTCCGCGATGAAGACGCCAGCTTCCGCTTCCGCTTGCTGGCGGCTGACGGCGAGCAACTGCTGCTGTCGCGCAGCTTTACCGATGGCAAGGCCGCCGGCCAGGTCACCAAACAGCTGCAAGCAGGCCAGCCTCTGGATGTGCGCACCGAGGCGCTGAGCTTCAGTATCTGGGTGGATGATGCATGCGTGGCCGACAGTCCGGCCTTTGCCGATACAGCGGCGCGTGATGCGGCAATCGAGACGTTGCGTCTGGCCCTGCTGCCCGCGCAAGACTGAGAAAGTGCGACGTTTAGTCTCAGGTTTGATTGCCATTCCTCAGGGCCGTCGCTACAGTGGCGGCCCGTTTTTGTTGCCTTGCTAACGAATTATGACGCCTCTAGAACGATACCAAGCTGATCTGAAACGCCCGGACTTCTTCCATGATGCCGCGCAGGAAAACGCTGTGCGCCATTTGCAGCGTCTGTACGAGGACCTGGTTGCAGCTTCGCAGAGCAAGCCGGGCCTGTTCGGCAAGCTGTTCGGCAAAAAAGAGCAGACCCCGGTCAAGGGGCTGTATTTCTGGGGGGGGGTTGGCCGGGGTAAAACCTATCTGGTCGATACGTTCTTTGATGCCTTGCCGTTCAAAGAGAAGGTTCGTACGCACTTCCACCGCTTCATGAAGCGTGTGCACGAAGAAATGCGCACCCTCAATGGCGAAAAGAACCCATTGACCATCATTGCCAAGCGTTTCTCCGATGAGGCGCGGGTGATTTGTTTCGATGAGTTCTTTGTGTCGGACATTACCGACGCCATGATCCTTGGCACATTGATGGAGGAGCTGTTCAAAAACGGCGTTACCCTGGTGGCCACGTCGAACATCGTGCCGGACGGCCTGTACAAGGACGGCCTGCAGCGTGCGCGTTTCTTGCCGGCGATTGCGCTGATCAAGCAGCACACTGAAATTGTCAACGTCGACAGCGGTGTCGACTATCGGTTGCGCCATCTGGAGCAGGCCGAGTTGTTCCACTTCCCGCTCGATGAAGCGGCCGAAAAAAGTCTGCGTGAGAGTTTCAAAGCGTTGACTCATGATTCCGGTCGAGTGGTTGAAGATGATGCGCTGATCATTGAGAACCGTACCATTCGTGCGCTTCGTACCTGCGACGACGTGGCCTGGTTCGACTTCCGGGAGCTCTGCGACGGCCCGCGCAGCCAGAACGACTACATTGAGCTCGGCAAGATTTTCAATGCCGTGATCCTCAGCGGTGTCGAGCAAATGGAAGTCAAGACCGACGACATTGCTCGCCGTTTCATCAATATGGTCGACGAGTTCTATGACCGTAACGTCAAGCTGATCATCTCGGCTGAAGTCGAGCTTAAAGACCTCTACAAGGGTGGGCGCCTGAACTTCGAGTTCCAGCGCACCCTCAGCCGCTTGCTGGAAATGCAATCCCACGAGTACCTGACGCGGGCGCACAAACCGTAGTCGGAACGTTGTAAAAAAGGCCTGCATTGCAGGCCTTTTTTTTTGGCAGTTATGCAGGCTTACGCTGCCTGCTGGAACTGTTGCCGGTATTGGTGGGGCGAGAGCTCGGTGTGTTGGCGAAACAGCCGTGCAAAGAAGCTGGCGTCGTCGTAGCCCACGTCATAGCTGATGGTCTTGATGCTCTTGCGAGTTGCCGAGAGCAGGCCTTTGGCGGTTTCTATGCGCAGGCGCTGCAGGTAATGCAAGGGCTTGTCGCCGGTCGCGGTCTGGAACCGGCGCATGAAATTGCGGATGCTCATGCCGTGATCGCGGGCCACGTCTTCGAAGCGAAACTTATCCGCCAGATGGTCTTCGAGCCAGTGCTGGATCTGCAGGATGATCACGTCCTGATGCAGTTTTTGCCCGCCAAAACCGATACGTCCGGGGGTGTAGTTACGCTGAACCTCGTACAGGATGTCACGGGCCACGGCCTGGGCAATATTGGCGCCGCAGAAGCGCTCGATCAAATAAATGTACAGGTCGCAGGCAGACGTCGGGCCACCCGCGCAGTACAGGTTGTCTGCATCGGTCAGGTGTTTGTCCTGATTGAGGTAAACCTGTGGATAGCGCTGGGCGAAAGAGCTGAAAAAGCGCCAATAGGTCGTGGCTTCCTTGCCGTTGAGCAGTCCGGTCTCGGCGAGCCAGAAGACCCCGGTGGCTTCTGCGCACAGGACGGCGCCACGGGCATGTTGTTCGCGCAGCCACGGCAGGATTTGCGGGTAGCGCTGGCACAGGGTGTCAAAATCGTCCCAAAAGGCCGGGAGGATGATGATGTCGGTGTCTTCCAGGCCACCGTCGACGGGCAGCACCACATTGCTGAAGCTGCAGACGGATTGGCCATCCGGGCTGACCAGGCGTGTTTCGAAGGTCGGGCACAGGCCTTGGCCCAATTGTTTGCCATGACGCAGGCTGGCGAGATGAAAAAAGTCCTTGGCTTGCATCAGGGTTGAAGCGAACACCCGATCGATAGCCAAAATGCTGACGCGCCGCAAGGGCGTGGAGAGTGGGTTAGACATTATTTGATTATTCTTATAGGTGAAATTGGTCAACTGACGGCTGGATCGTCTTATTATTTTGCGGGCGTGTCTAGGGGGAAGATGCTGTAGTCGCTGCCGCAGGTTGCCAGGCGACCCGAAGGGGCCTCAGCAACGGGCCTGCTGTGCAAGCCATTGCCGCCTGGCAGCAGCGGTTACAGGGGGAGGGGTCAAGGCGCCGGGTTGGGCTGGCCTTTGTGAATCGCTTCGATACCTTCCAGTACTTCATCCGACAGGGTCAGGTTGAAGCTGTCGAGGTTGCTTGCGAGCTGCTCCATTGATGTTGCACCAATGATGTTGCTGGTGACGAACGGTTGTCGCGTGACATAGGCCAGGGCCATTTGTGCCGGATCCAGTCCGTGTTCGCGCGCCAGTGCCACATAACGCTCGCTGGCAGCCACTGCCTGTGGGTTGGAATAGCGCGAGAAGCGGCTGTAGAGGGTCAGGCGGCCTTTTGCCGGGCGGGCGCCACCATCATACTTGCCGGAGAGCATGCCGAACGCCAGCGGCGAGTAGGCGAGCAGGCCGCATTGTTCACGAATGGCGATTTCGGCCAGGCCGACTTCAAAGCTGCGATTGAGCAGGTTATAGGGGTTCTGGATAGAAACTGCGCGTGGCCAGCCCCGGCTCTCGGCCAGTTGCAGGAACTTCATGGTGGCCCACGGAGTTTCGTTCGAGAGGCCGATGTGACGGATTTTACCGGCCTTCACTTGCTCATCCAGCGCTTCTAGAGTGTCTTCCAGCGGGGTGAAGGTCTCGTCGGCGTTATGTTTGTAGCCCAACTGGCCAAAGAAGTTGGTGCTGCGCTCGGGCCAATGCAGCTGGTAGAGATCGATCCAGTCGGTTTGCAGGCGCTTCAGGCTGGCGTCCAGGGCTTGAACGATATGGGCGCGATTGTGTTTGAGCTGGCCGTCACGGATGTAGTCGATACCATTGCCGGGGCCCGCAATCTTGCTCGCCAGAACCCAGTCGGCGCGGTCGCCTCGGGCCTTGAACCAGTTTCCGATGAACCGTTCGGTGCTGGCATAGGTTTCTGCTTTTGGTGGCACCGGATACATCTCGGCCGTATCGATGAAATTGATCCCGGCATTTTTGGCGTATTCGATCTGCTCAAAGGCTTCAGTCTGGCTGTTTTGCTCGCCCCAGGTCATGGTTCCGAGGCCGATTGCGCTCACTTTCAGATCGGTGCGGCCTAGCGTGCGATAGTCCATCGGATGCTCCTTTGATTAAAGAAACATAAAAGCAGGTTGTATTTTTTTTCGCAATCTGCATAATTGCCGACCTCTTTCTGCAGTGGAAGTGATGCCCCGCCTGCCGAAGAATCTTGCCGTTGAACGGACGCGCTGACCCGAGCCCCCGATAGCGTCTGTATCCGGCTGCCTTTGACTTGTCAAAGTACGCACTATTCAGTAAGATCCGCCGTCTAATTTACAGGGCGGCCCCTGAGGCTATAAAGAATGAAAACTTTTACTGCTAAACCGGAAACAGTTAAGCGCGACTGGTTTGTCGTCGACGCTGCCGGCCAGACACTGGGTCGTCTGGCCACCGAAATCGCTAGCCGTCTGCGTGGCAAGCACAAGCCTGAATTCACTCCGCACGTTGACACCGGTGACTACATCGTTGTTATCAATGCCGAGCAGATTCGTGTCACTGGTGCTAAAACCTCTGACAAAATGTACTACTCTCACTCCGGTTTCCCGGGCGGGATTAAGTCGATCAACTTCGAAAAGCTGATCGCCAAAGCTCCTGAGCGCGTGATCGAGACCGCGGTTAAAGGCATGCTGCCTAAAAACCCGCTGGGTCGCGACATGTACCGTAAGCTGAAAGTCTATGCGGGCGCTGCTCACCCTCATACTGCTCAGCAGCCCCAAGAACTGAAGTTTTAACGGAATAGTTCATTATGTCGGCGACTCAAAACTACGGCACTGGCCGTCGTAAGACTGCAACCGCACGCGTTTTCCTGCGTCCGGGTACTGGTAACATCTCCATCAACAACCGCTCCCTGGATAACTTCTTCGGCCGCGAAACTGCCCGCATGGTAGTTCGTCAGCCGCTGGAATTGACTGAGACTGTCGAGAAGTTCGACATCTTCGTTACCGTTATCGGCGGTGGTGTAAGTGGTCAAGCTGGCGCAATCCGCCACGGTATCACTCGCGCCCTGATGCAGTATGACGAAACTCTGCGTGGCGCTCTGCGCAAAGCAGGCTTCGTAACTCGCGATGCTCGTGAAGTTGAACGTAAGAAAGTCGGTCTGCGTAAAGCGCGTAAGCGTCCGCAGTACTCGAAGCGTTAATTCGCAGCTTCGTTCAAAAGCGCCCAGTCTCCTTCGGAGCTGGGCGTTTTTTATGGGCGGTACTTTTTGTCTGTGACAACTTGCCACATCTGTCTAGTGCCTATACTACAAGGCTTGCAGCCGACCGAGAGCGGTAATTACCTTGTCAGAGTAGGGGCTTTTCATTACCATTCTGCAAAATTTTTATAAGTTCAGATTTTTACTTAGTAGACGCCTGATTTAACAGGCCACAAAGCTGATGGGAGAGGACTGAATGAGCAATGACGGCGTAAATGTCGGCCGGCGTCGCTTCCTCGTAGCAGCCACATCCGTGGTAGGTGCTGCAGGAGCGGTGGGGGCTGCGGTCCCGTTCGTGGGGTCATGGTTTCCCAGTGCCAAGGCGAAAGCCGCAGGCGCACCGGTGAAAGTGAATATTGCCAAGGTCGAGCCAGGTCAGCAGATGATTGCTGAGTGGCGTGGTCAGCCGGTATTCATCGTACGCCGCACCGAGGAGATCCTGGCAAATCTGAAGAAGATTGAGGGACAGCTTGCTGATCCTGATTCCAAGCAATCTGATCAGCCTGCTTACGTGAATCCAGAGTTGCGGTCGATCAAGCCAGAGATTTTGCTACTGATCGGTATTTGCACCCATTTGGGCTGCTCGCCAACATTCCGTCCCGAAGTGGCCCCTGCCGATCTGGGCAAGGATTGGGTCGGTGGTTATTTCTGTCCTTGTCATGGTTCGCACTATGATTTGGCTGGCCGTGTTTACAAGGCCCAACCAGCTCCGTTGAACCTGCCAGTACCGCCCTACTACTATGAGACGGACAACATTGTTGTCGTTGGCCTCGATGGGGAGAACGCGTAATGAGCAAGTTCATGGATTGGATTGATGCCCGCTTCCCCGCCACAAAAATGTGGGAAGACCATCTCAGCAAATATTACGCTCCGAAAAACTTCAACTTTTTCTACTTCTTTGGCTCCCTCGCATTGCTCGTTCTGGTTAACCAGATCGTCACCGGTGTGTGGCTGACCATGAGTTACACGCCGTCGGCAGAAGAGGCCTTTGCTTCTGTCGAATACATCATGCGTGACGTTGAGTACGGCTCCATTCTGCGCCTGCTGCACTCCACAGGAGCGTCGGCATTCTTTATCGTGGTTTACCTGCACATGTTCCGTGGCTTGCTCTACGGCTCATACCAGAAGCCGCGAGAGCTGGTCTGGCTGTTTGGCATGATGATCTATCTGGCCCTGATGGCTGAGGCCTTCATGGGCTATCTGCTGCCATGGGGTCAAATGTCCTACTGGGGCGCCCAGGTGATCATTTCGCTGTTCGGTGCGATTCCGGTTATCGGTAACGACCTGACTCAGTGGATTCGTGGTGACTACCTGATTTCCGGCATTACCCTGAACCGCTTCTTTGCCCTGCACGTAGTGGCCTTGCCGATCGTGATTCTGGGGTTGGTGGTGCTGCACGTTCTGGCCTTGCACGAAGTCGGGTCCAACAACCCGGATGGCGTGGACATCAAGAAGCACAAAGACGAAAACGGCGTACCGCTGGACGGCATTGCCTTCCATCCGTACTACACCGTGAAAGATATCGTCGGTGTCGTTGTGTTCCTGTTTATCTTCTGCTCGATTGTGTTTTTCTTCCCGGAGATGGGTGGTTACTTCCTGGAAAAACCGAACTTTGAGCAGGCGAACGCCTTTAAGACGCCAGAACACATTGCGCCTGTTTGGTACTTCACGCCTTTCTACGCGATCTTGCGTGCGATCCCGGACAAGCTGCTGGGGGTCATTGCCATGGGCGCCGCGATTGCCGTGCTGTTCGTGCTGCCGTGGCTTGACCGCAGTCCTGTGAAGTCCATGCGCTACAAAGGCTGGATGAGCAAGATCTGGCTGTGGGTGTTCTGTATCTCGTTCGTGATTCTGGGTGTGTTGGGTGTATTGGCGCCGACCCCGGGCCGTACGCTGTTGTCACAGGTCTGCACGTTCCTGTACTTCGCCTACTTCATTCTGATGCCGTTCTACACCCGGCTCGAGAAGACCAAACCGGTTCCGGAAAGGGTGACTGGCTGATGAAAAAGCTATTTGCGGTGTTGATGCTCGCTGTTATGCCTGTATTGTCCTTCGCTGCCGAGCAGGGAGTACAGCTCGACAAGGTCGATATTGATGTGTCTGACAAGGCGGCCATGCAGGACGGTGCGCGTACCTTTGCCAACTATTGCATGGGTTGTCACAGCGCCAAGTTCCAGCGTTACGAGCGTGTGGCTGATGATCTTGGTATTCCTCATGAGGTCATGCTCGATAACCTGGTGTTCACGGGCGCCAAAATTGGCGATCACATGAAGATCGGCATGCAGCCCGACGATGCCAAGGCATGGTTCGGTGCTGCACCGCCTGACCTGACGCTGGTGGCCCGTGTACGGGGTACAGACTGGCTTTACAGCTACCTGCGCGCGTTCTATGAAGACCCGTCACGGCCTTGGGGCGTGAACAACAAGGTCTTCCCGAACGTGGGCATGCCTAACGTTCTGGCGCCGCTGCAAGGTCGTCAGGTTGTAGGTTGCAAGCAAGTACAGATCGTCGAAGACGGCAAGAAGCAGTATGATCCGTTGACTGGCACGCCTTTGACACATGAAGCGTGCGACCAGCTGACAGTTCTGCCAAAAACCGGCGCGCTGACTGAAGAGCAGTTCGATGAGAAGATCAAGAATCTTGTGACCTTCCTGGCCTACTCGGCAAACCCGGTGAAGCTGGAGCATCAGCGAATCGGTACTTACGTTCTGCTCTACCTGGCTTTCTTCTTTGTATTCGCTTATCTGCTCAAGCGCGAATACTGGAAAGATGTGCACTGATATCGTTACACGCATTGCTGTTAATCGTGCGCGCCCGAGGGTGTCTCTGAAAAGGTAACAGTGCAGGACACGTGGCAGGCTGGGGCAACCCCCCTGACTGCCCGGATTCTGCGGTTATCGGAGACGTTCCTTGGGCGTGTTCGTTTTTCCGCTCCTGATTATTTCAACAAGCGAGGAGGACCGCCATGGGCGTGACCAATCGGTTGGCCTGTTACTCCGACCCCGCCGACCACTATTCCCACCGAGTACGTATTGTGCTCGCAGAGAAAGGTGTCAGCGCCGAGATCATTAGTGTGGAGGCGGGCCGTCAGCCGCCGAAACTGATCGAAGTGAACCCCTACGGCAGCCTGCCAACCCTGGTCGATCGTGACCTGGCGTTGTGGGAATCTACCGTGGTAATGGAATATCTGGATGAGCGCTATCCGCACCCGCCATTGTTGCCGGTTTACCCGGTGGCGCGTGCCAATAGCCGCTTGCTGATCCATCGCATCCAGCGGGACTGGTGTGCGCTGGTGGATCTGATTCTGGATTCGCGCACCAAGGAGCCTGCCCGGGTGCAGGCCCGCAAAGAGTTGCGAGAGAGTTTGACCGGCGTTTCTGCATTGTTTGCCGACAAACCTTTTTTCCTCAGTGACGAGCAAAGTCTGGTCGACTGCTGTCTGTTGCCGATACTCTGGCGCTTGCCTGTTTTGGGTATTGAATTGCCGCGGCCGGCCAAGCCGCTGCTTGACTATATGGAGCGCCAGTTTGCGCGTGAGGCTTTCCAGGCGAGTCTGTCTGGTGTCGAACGCGATATGCGCTAAGGCTTTAGGAGCCCTTGATGAATTCAAGTCGACCTTATCTGGTGCGTGCGCTCTATGAGTGGATTGTGGATAACGATTGCACTCCGCACATGCTGGTTAATTCTGACTACCCGAAGGTGCAAGTGCCTCAGGGTTTTGCCAGTGACGGGCAAATTGTCCTGAATGTATCGCCCGCTGCCGTGCGCCAACTGCACATGGATAACGACGCTGTAAGCTTTGAAGGTCGTTTTGGTGGTGTGCCGCACACGCTGTACGTGCCTATGTCGGCGATTCTGGGGGTTTACGCCCGTGAGAATGGCCAGGGCATGGTGTTCGACCTGGAAGAGTCCCTTGAGGGCGATGACGAGGTTGAGCCGGATGATGATGGGCCGCCATCAGGGACTGAGCCACCAAGACCTACGGGTCGGCCAAGCCTGAAAGTGGTCAAGTAATAAAAAAAGGCGACCTGCGAGGGTCGCCTTTTTTATGCCTGCAAAATCTGTTGGTCAGTCAATGTACTCGAACAGTTTTACGATCTTCTGCACGCCGGAGACGCCCTGTACCAGGTTGGTGGCGCGAGTGGCTTCCTGTTTGGTCACCAGGCCGAGCATGTAGACGATACCGTTTTCGGTGACGATCTTGATGCGCGAGCCGGGAATCGCATTGTCGGCCAGCATTTGGGTTTTGATCTTGGTGGTCAGCCAGGCATCGTTGTTACGCGCCAGGATCGAGGAAGGGGCGATGACCTGAAGTTCGTTGTTAACCTTTTTTACACGCTGGACCGCGGCTGCAGCCTGCTCGGCCTGTGCCTTGAGGTCAGCGCGCGGGGTTTGTCCTGCCAGCAGCACGATCCCGTTGTAGCTGGTGACGACGATGTGCGAGGCGGTGTCCAGGTCGGGGTTGGCCTTGGCTATGTTCACCGCGACTTTGGTTTCAATCAGGGAGTCGTCAATTTTGCTGCCGAACGTGCGGGTGCCGCGATCATCTTCAATCGGCGCGTCGCGGGTGGCGGTCAGTACCGAGCTGCAGCCGGTGGTGAGGCCGAGGCACAGTGTCAATGCCATTAGGCTAAGGCGATTAAAAGTCATTCTTCACTCCCGAACAGTTGACTGTCGATCAGATCGCACAAGCAATGGATCGCCAGCAGGTGGACTTCTTGGATGCGTGCAGTGACATTGGACGGGACGCGGATTTCCACGTCTTCGGGCAATAGCAGTGAAGCCATGCCGCCGCCATCGCGCCCGGTCATGGCGACCACGATCATTTCGCGATCATGTGCCGCCTGGATGGCCTGAATGATATTGGCCGAATTGCCGCTGGTGGATATGGCCAGCAGCACGTCACCGGGTTGACCGAGTGCGCGAATCTGTTTGGAAAAAATCTCGTTGAAGCTGTAATCGTTGGCGATCGAGGTGATCGTCGAACTGTCAGTGGTCAGCGCAATGGCGGGCAGGCTGGGGCGCTCCCGCTCAAAGCGGTTGAGCAGCTCGGATGAAAAGTGCTGGGCGTCACCTGCAGAACCGCCATTACCGCAAGAAAGCATTTTGCCTTCGTTGAGCAGGGCGTTGACCATTACTTGGCTGGCCTGCTCGATGTGGGGTGCAAGAACGTCCATCGCCTGCTGCTTGGTGTCGATGCTGGCTTGAAAAAGCTGGCGAATCCGGGATTGCATGTCCATCTATGTGACCTTAAGTAGGGCGGCTGGTCGGGCGTGATCCAGGTATTCCTGAGTGACTTCCCGGCACAAGAATGTGCAGCCCGCAAAGCAAAGCAAAATCGTTTTAAAAAGGGTGCTGGAATCTGCCTTGCAGCGGTTTAGCTGTCAAAGGCATTCCGTAGCCAGTTCAAGTGAGGTGTTGCGCTGTCCATTGTGACGACATCAAAGCGGCACGGGCTGTTGGCCCAGCGCGACTCGCGCTGCAAAAAATACTGGGCTGCGAGTATCAGCTTTTGACGCTTGCGGGCGTCAATGCTGGCCAGCGCGCCACCCCATTGTGCGTGGTGCCGGTAACGAACTTCGACGAATACTACTGTATCGCCGTCAAGCATGACCAGATCCAGCTCGCCACGCTTGCAGAGCCAGTTCTTTGCCAGCAGGCGTAAACCTTGTTGCTCAAGATGCCGTAGCGCCAGGCGCTCGGCATCCTTGCCAGTCTGCTGGCGTGAGCTGTCGGGCATCAGTAGCGAGTGTCAGGCAGGCGTTGAATCTGGCCGTTCACAAACTCGGCCCATGGCAGCTGGCGCTCGACACGTTGGGTCGGGCTCATGCTGAGGCTGCCGGACAAACCGTCTATCCGAGTATCAGGCAGGGCTTTCAGTTGGCCCAGGCTAGGCGTCAGGCGATAGGCGTCAATGCCCATTGCATAAAGACGGCCCAGGCTGCCGCCGGCTTGTGGCCACTGAGCCGAAACTTGCTGGCGCAACGGGTTGGCAGGTTCGAGCAGCCATGGTGTTTCACAAAAGCGGACGCCATTCATGTCCTTGTACTGGTTCAGGTCACCGCTGGCGCTGAAAACGTGGGACGTTGCGTAAACAGGCAGGTCACCTGCGTACTGGTAGTTCAGGGTCGGTTTGATCTGTTGGGCTTGCTGAGGGGTTGCTGCCAGGAAGATGAACTCCAGGTCCTGGCGGCGTGAAGGCTGTTCTGTGCCCGACTTGCCGGCGTTGCGCAGTTGAACCAGCTCGGCAACCTGTTGTGCCAGTGCGACGGGTTTATCAATGTATTCAATGCCGACAATGGTGCCGCCGCTGGCTTCCCATTCCTGGCGGAAGGCCTTGAGTACGCGCTCACCCCATTCGCCCTTGGGCACCATGGCGCCAGCGCGAGTCAGGCCGTCAGCGTGCGCGCGACGGGCCACTTCGCGGGCTTCGTCTTCAGCGGCCAGGCCAAACTGAAACAGCTGCGCCGGGCCTTGTGTGCCCTCGCTGTAGTTCAGGGCCAGGGTTGTGATCGGCAGTTGCGGACGGCTGCTGAGTTGTTTGACCAGAGGTTTTTCCAGGGGGCCAACCACCAGTTGCACGCCATCGGCCTGGGCCTGACGGTAGAAGTCATCCAGCGAGGTCAGGCGCGAGCTGTCATAGAACTGAATGCCTGGCGGATTTTGTCCGGCCTGTTGTGCCTGGTAATGCGCGGCCATGAAACCATCGCGCAGGGCTCTGCTGACAGAAGCCAGCTGGCCGCTCTGTGGTAGCAGCAGGGCGATTTTGGTCAGCGGCTGGCTAGCCAGCTCCTTGAGCTTGACCAGTGGTGTTGGCAACTGGATAGCTGCCGGGTGAGCCGGGTTTTGCATGCGCCATTGATCAATGGCGTTCTGCTGATCCTGCAAGGTGCCAGCACTCTTGACTGTCAGGGCCAGCGACATCCAGCCACCCAGCACGTCATTGCCCTGAGGCTGTAGCTGGTCGACCGGTAGTGCTGCAACCAGTGCCCAGATGGCTTCATTGTTCTGGGTGGCGGCATCGCCAGTCAGATGGGGAGCCATGGCTGCACGTTCGCGAGCGCTGGACAGGAGTTGGTCGTCGGCTTCGAATGCACGTGCATGAACGGTATGCGTGCGCACTTGCAAGTCGGTCGGCAGTTCATTGATGCGTGACAGGCTTGGGTGGTTCAAGGCGGTCAATGCCGCTTTGTGGTCGTTGCGGCTCATCGCCAGTTCGGCTGCCAGCGTACTGGCAAATACTTGCTGGGCGGGCTTGAGTTGCTCCAGCGGAACCTGTGCCAGGATCTGCTGAGCGCGCTCATTATTCTGTTGGCGAATGGCAAGATCTGCAGCCGACAGGCGCAGTAGAGCGGCCTTTTCCGGATTTGAGGTCTCGGACGCTTGCTGGAGCAATTGCTCGAGGCTGGCGTCTGGAGTCCGTGGGAGTTCGCCAAGGCTGGACGAGGGCGAGCTGGCGCAAGCCGCCAGCAAGGCAGCAAGGCAGAGGGCAGTGAACAGCCGCAGGCAAGCGATCATGTAGTGTTCCTGTTACTCGATCAAATAAGTGGGGAAGTGTACCCAAGCACTGGCCCGGGCGCGATGTTACAGGTGATAAAGCTGAATATTAGATGTGATATGCGGGGTGTGACCGTGAAAGTTTGCAGATAAGCGTTCCCGTGCATGCCGGTGGGTGCGTTCAACAGGGTGCTACGCGCTACAATGGTGCCTTTAACTCTTATGAGGTGCGCGTTTTGACTGCTCCAGGTAATTTGAATTCCGTTGTCGGCTCACTTTATGTGGTGGCCACGCCCATCGGTAACCTGGACGACATCAGTGCGCGTGCACTTAAAGTGTTGCGTGACGTCTCGCTGATTGCGGCCGAAGACACTCGGCACTCCCTGCGGTTGCTGCAGTATTTTGGTATTTCGACCCCGCTGGGTGCCTGCCACGAGCACAACGAGCGCGATGAGGGTAGTCGGTTTATTCAGCGCCTGTTGGCGGGCGAAGATGTTGCACTGATCTCTGATGCCGGTACGCCGTTGATCTCGGATCCTGGCTATCACCTGGTGCGCCAGGCACGAGCGGCCGGTGTGCAAGTCGTGCCCGTGCCGGGTGCGTGCGCCTTGATTGCTGCGTTGTCTGCGGCGGGGCTGCCGTCTGATCGTTTTATCTTTGAGGGGTTTCTGCCGGCCAAGGCCGTCGGACGTCGTTCGCGCCTGGAGTTACTCAAAGAAGAGCCGCGTACGCTGATTTTTTATGAGGCGCCTCACCGTATTCTTGAGTGTTTGCAAGATCTGGAGCTGGTGTTTGGTCCTGAGCGCCCGGCGCTGCTGGCGCGTGAGCTGACCAAAACCTTCGAAACGCTGAAGGGTTTGCCCCTGTCCGAGTTGCGCGCTTTTGTCGAAGGTGACAGTAATCAGCAGCGCGGAGAGTGCGTGGTTCTGGTTGCCGGGTGGACCCCTCCTGAAACAGATGAGGTCGTCAGTACAGAAGCCATGCGTATCCTCGACTTGTTACTTAAAGAGATGCCGCTCAAGCGTGCCGCAGCACTTGCTGCCGAGATCACCGGCGAGCGCAAGAATGTTTTGTATCAAGTGGCGCTGGAAAAACAAAAGGCGACTGATTGATCTGATCGGTTAGTGGCGTTTTGATGCTGGGCGGTCTTTGCGCGTGCATGCAAGGGCTTTAAGTCGGGTGGTTGAAGATGCCATCCGGCTTTTAATGCTTGTTCTATACACGCTGTACAGTTAATCTTTGCGGCGGAGAGTCGATTGGACAGTCGCTGCCCTCTATGAAAATTAGGGGGGGGAGGAAAGTCCGGGCTCCATAGGGCGAAGTGCCAGGTAATGCCTGGGAGGCGTGAGCCTACGGAAAGTGCCACAGAAAATAACCGCCTAAGCGCTTCGGCGCCGGTAAGGGTGAAAAGGTGCGGTAAGAGCGCACCGCACGACTGGCAACAGTTCGTGGCTAGGTAAACCCCACTTGGAGCAAGACCAAATAGGGTTCCAAGGCGTGGCCCGCGCTGGAACCGGGTAGGTTGCTAAAGATGTCCAGTGATGGCCATCGTAGACGAATGACTGTTCACGACAGAACCCGGCTTACAGATCGACTCTCCACCTTATTTCCTCTGCCTGCACTGCAGGCAGATTGCTATATGAAAGACTCGCTTTATCCCCCTCGTTATACCTCGCTAGAAAAAGCCTCTGTGTAATGCCAAAAAGTTCTTACTCTTAACAAACTACTTTAAGTTTGGAGCTCAGAGCTTTGAGTTTGTTGCGCATAGCAGGTCTAAAAAAACTTTCATTTAGTGCCCTCCGCCCATTTCTTCTCCTAAATCTCCGTTATGTAAGGATTTTCCTTCAGGCCGCGCCTTGACGGTGTGGTGGGCGCATTCCTATAGTGTGCGCAAGTGGCGAAAAGTGGCATAAAGTGGGTTTTCTAGACGTAAAACGCTAAAATTTGGAGAAACGCCCTCGTGTTTCGTGGAGCCAACGCAATCAGTCTCGATGCAAAGGGTCGTCTCGCAATGCCGAGCCGGTACCGTGACGAGCTGAATTCGCGTAGTTCCGGGCAACTGATCGTGACCATTGATGCGGTAGATCCCTGCTTGTGTGTGTACCCGCTGGATGAGTGGGAGTTGATTGAAACCAAGCTGCGGGCGTTGCCTTCATTGCGTGAAGAGAACCGCCGTTTGCAACGTCTGTTGATTGGTAACGCCGTCGATCTGGAGCTCGATGGCAGTGGTCGTTTTCTGGTGCCGCCGCGTCTGCGTGAATATGCCAAGTTGGAGAAGCACGCGATGTTGGTAGGTCAGCTAAACAAGTTTCAACTGTGGGACGAGGATGCCTGGGAGGCTGTTTCTGCCGCCGACCTTGCAGCCATTCAACAACCGGGCGCGATGCCTGACGAACTGCGTGATTTAATCCTGTGACTATTGATAGCGACTTCAACCACATCACCGTACTGCTTGACGAAGCCGTAGAGGCTCTCGCCGTACGTCCTGATGGATGCTATCTGGATGGCACCTTCGGTCGCGGTGGACATAGCCGCCTGATACTTCAGAAGCTGGGCCCCGAGGGACGTTTGCTCGGGTTTGATAAAGATCCTCAAGCGATTGCCACGGGGCAAGCGCTAGCGGCCGAAGACGGCCGCTTTGTCATTGTGCAACGCAGCTTCGCCGAGATGGGATCCGAAATCGCTTCCCGCGGTCTGGCCGGCAAGGTCAATGGTGTGCTGCTTGATCTTGGCGTGTCTTCACCACAGCTGGACGACCCTGAGCGCGGTTTCAGCTTCATGAACGATGGTCCGTTGGACATGCGCATGAATCCTGACAGCGGGATCAGTGCTGCCGAGTTTGTGAATACCGCTTCCCAGGAAGAAATAGCCCGCGTCTTCAAAGAGTACGGCGAAGAGCGTTTTTCCGGCCGTATGGCCCGGGCCGTGGTTGAGCGTCGTGCGATCACTCCGTTCGAGCGCACGGGTGACCTGGCTGAAGTGCTGAAGGTGGCCAATCCGGCCTGGGAAAAGGGCAAGCACCCGGCAACCCGTACCTTTCAGGGGTTGCGCATTCACGTAAATAACGAGCTGGGCGACCTCAAGGCGGGTCTTGAGGCTGCGCTGGAGTCGCTGGAAGTGGGCGGCCGTCTGGTGGTCATCAGCTTCCATTCCCTTGAAGACCGTATCGTCAAATTATTCATGCGTGATCTGGTCAAGGGTGAGCCCGATAACCTGCCACGCGGGTTGCCGGTGCAGCATGCTGCCTTCGACCCTGTTATCAAAATCCATGGCAAGGCGCAGTTCGCTTCCGAAGCAGAACTCAAAGCCAATCCGCGCTCGCGCAGCGCTGTCATGCGCGTCGCGGAGAAGCTTCGTTGAACAAGCTCTTCGCCAAACCACTTCCCGGCGGAAGTTTTTTCATGCTGCTGTTGTTTATTGGCGTGCTGGTTTCGGCTGTCGGCGTTTCCTACAGCGCGCACTGGAATCGGCAACTGCTCAATACCCTGTACGGGGAGTTGAGCATACGTGACAAGGCGCAGGCAGAATGGGGGCGCTTGATCCTTGAGCAAAGCACCTGGACTGCCCATAGCCGTATCGAAACACTGGCCAGCGAACAACTGAAAATGCGCATCCCGGGCGCTGCAGAAGTTCGGATGGTGGCGCCATGATCAAACTCGAAGGCGCACTCTATCCGTGGCGTTTTCGTGTGGTGCTGGCATTGCTGGCACTGCTGGTCGGCGCCATTGCATGCCAGATCGTTTACCTGCAAGTCATCGACCATGATTTCCTCAAGGGCCAGGGCGATGCTCGCAGCATGCGTCATATCCCGATTCCTGCGCACCGTGGTCTGATTACCGACCGCAATGGTGAGCCCCTGGCTGTCAGCACACCGGTTACGACCTTGTGGGCCAATGCCAAGGAAATGCAGTCTGCTAAAGATCGCTGGCCAGCCCTGGCCCATGCATTGGGCCAGGACCCGAAAGCACTGAGTGCGCGTCTGCTCCAGCAAGCCAATAAAGAGTTCATTTATCTCGTGCGAGGGCTGACGCCTGAGCAGGGTCAGGGTGTGCTCGACCTTAAAGTGCCGGGCGTTTATGGCATTGAAGAGTTCCGTCGCTTTTACCCTGCGGGTGAAGTCGCGGCGCATATGGTCGGTTTTACCGATATTGACGATAAAGGCCGTGAAGGCGTTGAGCTGGCGTATGACGAGTGGCTGGCCGGTGTTCCAGGCAAGCGGCAAGTGATCAAGGACCGCCGCGGACGTCTGATCAAAGATGTACAGGTCACCAAAAACGCCAAGGCCGGAAAGACCTTGGCGTTGTCGATTGACCTGCGCCTGCAATACCTGGCCAACCGTGAACTGCGCAATGCGCTGGTGGAAAACGGGGCCAAGGCCGGCAGCCTGGTGATCATGGATGTGAAGACCGGCGAGATCCTGGCCATGGTCAACCAGCCAACCTACAACCCCAATAACCGTCGTAATCTGCAGCCGGCGATGATGCGTAACCGCGCCATGATCGACGTGTTTGAGCCGGGTTCGACGGTCAAACCGATTTCCATGAGTGCCGCTCTTGAGTCCGGCCGCTGGAAGCCGACCGACAAGGTCGAGGTTTATCCAGGCACCCTGAAGCTGGGCAAATACACCATCCGGGACGTATCGCGTACCGAAGGTCCGGTCCTTGACTTGACCGGTATTTTGATCAACTCCAGTAACGTGGGCATGAGCAAGGTCGCCTTCGATATTGGCGGCGAAGCCATTTTCCGCACCATGGCCAAGCTGGGCCTGGGGCAGGACACGGGCCTGGGCTTTCCGGGTGAGCGTGTCGGCAACCTGCCGAACTATCGCGAATGGCGCAAAGCTGAAACCGCAACGCTGTCCTACGGCTACGGCGTGTCCGTGACCGCGATCCAGTTGGTGCATGCCTTCTCGGCCCTGGCCAACAACGGCAAGCTCGCTCCACTGACACTGCTCAAAACGGACAAGCTGCCCCAGTCGACGCAAGTCATGCCGGAGCAGGTCGCCAAAACCGTTCAGGGCATGTTGCAGGAAGTGATCGAGAACCCGCGTGGTGTCTGGCGTGCCAAGGTTCCGGCCTATCACGTTGGCGGCAAGTCCGGTACGGCGCGTAAAACCTCGTCCGGCGTCAAAGGCTACGCCGTGAATTCCTACCGTTCCCTGTTTGCCGGTTTTGGTCCGATGAGCGATCCGCGTTACGCGATCGTTGTGGTGATCGATGAGCCAAGCAAGGCCGGTTACTTCGGTGGTCTGGTCTCGGCCCCGGTTTTCAGCAAAGTCATGTCCGGCACTCTGCGCCTGATGAATGTGTCGCCGGATAACCTGCCGACGGCAGCGGAGCAACAAGCGGCGGCGACAGCTGCGGCAGCCAAAGGAGGGCGCGGCTAATGTCCCTGAGCCTGAACAAGATTTTTCCTCACGCAGGCCATGATCTGCTGATCCGCGAATTGACCCTTGATAGCCGCAACGTACGCGCGGGCGATCTGTTCCTCGCTGTGCCGGGTGGCAAGCTTGATGGGCGTGCGCACATCAGTGACGCTCTGGTTCGCGGCGCGGCTGCGGTTGCCTATGAAGTGGAAGGGGCGTCAGTGCTGCCGATCACATCGGTTCCCATGATTCCGGTCAAAGGGCTGGCCGCTCAATTGTCCGACATCGCCGGGCGCTTTTATGGCGAGCCGAGCCATCACCTCAATCTGGTCGGCGTTACAGGGACCAACGGCAAAACCAGCGTCACCCAATTGGTCGCCCAAGCGCTGGACCTGCTGGGCCAGCACTGCGGCATCGTGGGCACGCTGGGCACCGGCTTTTACGGTGCGCTGCAAACCGGGCGTCACACGACTCCTGACCCCATTGCCGTACAGGCCATGCTGGCAGACCTGAAAAAGGCCGGTGCCAAAGCGGTTGCCATGGAGGTTTCTTCCCATGGTCTTGATCAGGGCCGAGTCAGCGCGTTGGCGTTTGATGTGGCGGTACTGACCAACCTGTCCCGCGACCACCTTGATTACCACGGCACGATGCAAGCCTATGCCGCGGCCAAGGCCAAGCTGTTTGCCTGGCCTGACCTGCGTTGCCGGGTACTCAACCTGGATGACGATTTTGGTCGCCAGTTGGCCGCCGAGCCACACGCCTCTCGTCTGATCAGCTACAGCCTCGAAGACAGCAGCGCGTATCTGTATTGCCGTGAAGCCATATTCGATGACGAAGGTGTGCGCGCCACGTTGGTCACGCCGCAGGGCGAACACCATTTGCGCAGTACCTTGCTGGGGCGTTTCAACCTGAGCAACGTGCTGGCCGCTGTCGGCGCCTTGCTGGGTCTGGATTACGCCCTGGATGAAATCCTTGGCGTTCTGCCAAAACTGGAGGGCCCTGTGGGCCGCATGCAGCGTTTGGGTGGCGGTGCCAAACCGCTGGTGGTGGTCGATTACGCCCACACCCCGGACGCCCTGGAAAAAGTACTTCAGGCCTTGCGTCCTCACGTCAAAGGCAAGCTGCTGTGCCTGTTCGGTTGCGGCGGTGATCGCGATCGCGGCAAGCGCCCGTTGATGGCGCAGATCGTCGAGCGTCTGGCTGATGACGTGCTGGTGACAGATGACAATCCGCGCTCAGAAGATCCTGCGCAAATTTTTGATGACATCCGTGCCGGTTTTGCTTCGCCCGAGAACGTTGTGTTTGTTTCCGGTCGGGGTGAAGCGATTGCCCGGATGATTGCCGGCGCTGATGCCGAAGACGTCATTGTGCTGGCCGGCAAGGGGCACGAGGACTATCAGGAAATCAACGGCCAGCGCCACGATTTCTCTGATCTGGTCGAAGCCGATAAAGCCTTGAACACCTGGGAGGCTGCCCATGCTTAAGCCTCTGTTGCTCAGTGATGTGCAAGCAGCCTTGAAGGGGCGTCTGGTGGATGCCGATTGCCGCTTCAATGGCGTCAGTATCGACAGCCGTGCAATAACTCAGGGGCAGTTGTTCATCGCTCTGACCGGGCCGCGCTTCGATGGCCATGACTATCTGAATGAAGTCGCAGCCAAAGGCGCCGTGGCGGCTCTGGTTGAACGCCAAGTGCCTGAGTCGGCATTGCCGCAACTGGTGGTGAGCGACACCCGTCAGGCGCTCGGCCAACTGGCCGCGCTGAACCGTGCCGGTTACGACAAGCCTGTCGCTGCCATTACAGGCTCCAGCGGTAAGACCACGGTCAAGGAAATGCTCGCGTGCATTCTTCGTACCCGGGGTCCTGTGCTGGCCACCAAGGGCAACTTGAACAATGATTTGGGTGTGCCGCTGACCCTGCTGGAACTGACGCTGGAACACACCGCAGCAGTGATTGAGCTGGGCGCTTCGCGCATTGGCGAGATCGCCTACACCGTCGACATGACCCAGCCTCACGTTGCCGTGATCAACAATGCCGGCACTGCCCATGTGGGCGAGTTCGGTGGCCCGGAAAAAATCGTTGAGGCCAAGGGCGAGATTCTGGAAGGGTTGAAGGCCGATGGTATTGCCGTCCTGAATCTGGACGACAAGGCCTATGCCATTTGGCACGCCCGTGCTGCGGGTCGCAAGGTCCTCAGTTTCTCCCTGAACAACCCTGATGCCGATTTCTACGCCAGCAATCTGAGCCGTGATGCCCGTGGTTGCCCGGGCTTCGATTTGCACAGTCCATTGGGTGTCGGCCGCGTTCAGCTGAACCTTCTGGGTAGCCACAATATCGCCAATGCCCTGGCCGCTGCGGCGGCTGCCCATGCGCTGAATATCAAGCTATTTGGCATTACGTCGGGGCTTGAGGCCGTACAACCTGTCAAAGGACGTACGGTGGTGAAACTGACCGGCACAGGTCTGCGAATTATTGATGATACTTACAACGCAAACCCCACCTCAATGTGCGCTGCCGTTGATATACTCGCCGGCTTTTCCGGTCGCACCGTCCTGGTGCTCGGAGATATTGGTGAGCTGGGTGAGTGGGCGGAGCAAGGACATCGTGAAGTAGGCGCATACGCCGCCGACAAGGTTTCAGCGCTGTATGCGGTGGGACCGCTGATGGCTCATGCCGTCGCTGCATTTGGACACCAGGCTCGTCACTTCGCCAATCAGGCTGACCTGATCAAGGCGCTTCGCGCTGAACACGAAACAAACACCACTATTTTGATCAAGGGCTCGCGCAGCGCTGCGATGGAAAACGTCGTTGCGGCTTTGTGCGGTTCCAGCGGGGAGAAACACTAATGCTGCTGCTGCTAGCGGAGTATCTGCAACAGTTTCACAAGGGCTTCGCGGTCTTCCAGTACTTGTCCCTGCGCGGGATTCTAGGGGTACTGACCGCGTTGTCATTGTCACTGTGCCTGGGGCCGTGGATGATCCGCACCCTGCAAAACCGTCAGATCGGCCAGTCGGTCCGTAACGATGGTCCACAATCGCATCTGTCCAAATCCGGTACGCCGACCATGGGCGGGGCGCTGATTCTGTCGGCGATCGCCATCAGCACCTTGTTGTGGGCCGACTTGAGCAACCGTTATGTATGGGTCGTGCTCATTGTGACCTTGCTGTTCGGTGCTATCGGCTGGGTCGACGACTACCGCAAAGTTATCGAGAAAAACTCCCGCGGCCTTCCGAGCCGCTGGAAGTATTTCTGGCAGTCGGTATTCGGCCTGGGTGCAGCGATCTTCCTGTACGTGACGGCGCCAAGTGCGGTTGAAACCACGCTGATTCTACCGATCCTCAAAGACGCCAGCATTCCGCTGGGCATCGGCTTTGTGGTACTGACCTACTTCGTGATCGTGGGTTCGAGCAACGCGGTCAACCTGACTGACGGCCTCGACGGCCTGGCGATCATGCCTACCGTCATGGTCGGCGGTGCACTGGGTATCTTCTGCTACCTGTCGGGTAACGTGAAATTTGCAGACTACCTACTGATTCCCTACGTGCCCGGTGCCGGTGAGCTGATTGTGTTCTGCGGCGCCCTGATCGGCGCGGGCCTTGGTTTTCTCTGGTTCAACACCTATCCCGCACAAGTGTTCATGGGCGACGTAGGCGCGCTGGCGCTGGGCGCAGCCCTGGGGACGATTGCGGTGATCGTGCGGCAGGAAATCGTGCTGTTCATCATGGGCGGTGTGTTCGTGATGGAAACCCTGTCGGTGGTGATCCAGGTCGCGTCTTTCAAGTTGACCGGCAAGCGGGTGTTCCGCATGGCGCCGATTCATCACCACTTTGAACTCAAGGGCTGGCCCGAGCCGCGTGTGATTGTCCGTTTCTGGATTATCACCGTGATTCTCGTATTGGTCGGTCTTGCCACGCTGAAGCTGAGGTAGAACCTGTGTCTCTGATCGCTTCTGACCACTTCCGCATCGTTGTCGGCCTCGGCAAGAGCGGCATGTCCCTGGTGCGCTTTCTAGCGCAGCGGGGCGTGTCGTTTGCCGTGGCTGACACGCGAGCCAATCCTCCGGAGCTGGCTACGCTGCGGCGTGACTACCCGCAAGTGGAAGTGCGTTGTGGCGAACTGGATGTCGAGTTCCTGTGCCGTGCCGATGAGCTCTACGTGAGCCCCGGCCTGGCCCTGGCGACCCCGGCGCTGCAGGCGGCTGCCGCACGTGGCGTGAAACTGTCGGGCGACATCGATCTGTTCGCGCGTAACGCAAAGGCGCCCATCGTGGCAATCAGTGGTTCCAACGCCAAGAGCACGGTTACCACGCTGGTCGGCGAAATGGCGGCAGCGGCGGGCAAGCGTGTCGCCGTCGGCGGCAACCTGGGCACCCCGGCACTGGACCTGCTCAGCGATGACATCGAACTGTATGTGATGGAGCTCTCGAGCTTCCAGCTGGAAACCACCAACCAGCTGGGTGCAGAAGTCGCCACCGTGCTCAACGTCAGCGAAGACCACATGGATCGTTACAGCGGTCTGCCAGCCTATCACCTGGCCAAGCACCGGATTTTTCGTGGGGCCAGGCAAGTGGTCGTTAACCGTCAGGATGCCTTGACCCGTCCGCTGATGGGCGAGGGCCTGCCGTGCTGGACCTTCGGCTTGAGCGCTCCGGATTTCAAGGCGTTCGGTCTGCGTGAAGAAAATGGCGAAAAATACCTGGCGTTCGAATTTCAAAACCTGATGCCCGTGCGTGAGCTGAAAGTACGCGGCGCGCACAATCAGGCCAATGCCCTGGCCGCCCTAGCGCTGGGACACGCGGTTGGCTTGCCGTTCGACGCCATGCTGAGCAGTCTGCGCAGCTTTACCGGCCTTGAGCACCGCTGCCAGTGGGTACGCGAACTGGACGGCGTGAGCTACTACAACGACTCAAAAGCCACCAATGTGGGTGCCGCACTGGCAGCCATTGATGGCCTGGGCTCGGACATGGACGGCAAGCTGGTCCTGATCGCGGGCGGGGATGGCAAGGGCGCTGACTTCAGTGGTCTGGCCGAGTCTGTTGCGAAGTACTGCCGCGCGGTGGTGCTGATGGGGCGTGATGCGCCATTGATCGCCGCAGCCCTGGGCAATGCCGTACCTCAGGTGTTCGTGAACTCGCTGGATGACGCCATCGAGCAAAGCCGTTCGCTGGCCAGGCCGGGCGATGCGGTGTTGCTGTCACCTGCCTGTGCCAGTTTTGACATGTTCAAGAACTACGAAGAGCGCGGCCAGTTGTTCGCCCGCGCAGTGGAGGTGCTGGCATGATTTTCGGCATCTTCAAACCTTATCCTTCACCGTTGGTCACGGGCCGTGGCGTCGACCTCGACTTCCCGTTGCTGGCCGGTTGCCTGGCTTTGCTCGGCCTCGGCTTGGTCATGATCACTTCAGCTTCGTCCGAAGTGGCCGCATTGCAGTCGGGCAACACGCTGTACCACATGATCCGCCACCTCTTTTACATCGTGCTCGGTCTGGGCGCGTGCATCATGACCATGATGGTGCCTATCGCCACATGGCAGCGCTTGGGCTGGTTGCTGTTGATCGGCGCGTTTGGTTTGTTGGTGATGGTGCTGATTCCGGGTATCGGTCGTGAGGTCAACGGCTCTATGCGCTGGATCGGTTTCAGCTTCTTCAACGTACAGCCTTCGGAAATCGCCAAAGTCTTTGTCGTGATCTACCTCGCAGGCTATCTGGTGCGTCGCCAGAAGGAAGTCCGCGAAAGCTGGATGGGCTTCTTCAAACCGTTCATCGTGCTGCTGCCCATGGCTGGCCTGTTGCTGATGGAACCTGACTTTGGTGCCACCGTCGTGATGATGGGGGCTGCCGCCGCCATGCTGTTCTTGGGCGGTGTCGGCCTGTTCCGTTTTGCCTTGATGGTGGCGCTGGCTGTCGGAGCGGTCTTCGTGCTGGTGCAGGCGCAGCCTTATCGGATGGCGCGTCTGATTACCTTTACCGATCCGTGGTCCGATCAGTTCGGTTCCGGCTATCAACTGACCCAGGCACTGATCGCGTTCGGTCGCGGCGAATGGCTGGGTGTCGGGCTGGGCAACAGCGTGCAGAAGCAGTTCTATCTGCCTGAAGCCCACACGGACTTCGTGTTCTCGGTACTGGCAGAAGAGCTGGGTGTGGTGGGTTCCCTGCTGACCCTGGCGCTGTTCGTATTTGTCTGCGTGCGCGGCATGTACATCGGCCTGTGGGCTGAGCGCGCCAAGCAATATTTTGCGGCCTATATGGCCTACGGCTTGTCATTTTTGTGGATCGGCCAGTTCCTGATCAACATCGGCGTGAACGTCGGTCTGCTGCCCACCAAGGGCCTGACCTTGCCGTTCCTCAGCTATGGCGGCAGCTCGCTGGTGATCTGCTGCGTGTGCATGGGGTTGTTGCTCCGGATCGAGTGGGAGAGTCGAACCCACCTCGGCAGTGAAGACACAGAATTCAAGGAAAGCGACTTCGCAGAGGAGCCGAACCATGGGCGCTAATGTGCTGATCATGGCGGGCGGTACCGGCGGACACGTGTTCCCTGCACTGGCCTGCGCCCGCGAATTCGAAGCCCGCGGTTATACCGTGCACTGGCTCGGAACGCCGCGTGGCATCGAGAACGAACTGGTTGAGCCTGCGGGCTTTACCTTGCACCGGATCAACGTTGCCGGCCTGCGTGGCAAGAGCAAACTGTCGTTGCTCAAGGCGCCGTTCGTACTGCTCAAAGCCTTATTCCAGGCGCGCAAAATCATTCGCCAGCTCAAGCCGGTCTGTGTGCTCGGATTCGGTGGCTATGTGACCGGACCAGGTGGCCTGGCGGCTAAAACCTGCGGTGTTCCGGTGATCATTCACGAGCAGAACGCAGTGGCCGGCACGGCCAACCGTTTGCTGGTGCCGATGTCGAGCCGTGTGTGTGAAGCCTTTCCGGGCACGTTCGCAGCCTCGCAGAAATTGCGCAGCACCGGCAATCCGGTGCGCCCTGAACTGTTCACCCTCGCACCGCGTACCGCGCTCGAAGGTCGCAAGGCGCGTTTGTTGGTGCTGGGTGGAAGCCTGGGGGCCGAGCCGTTAAACAAATTGCTGCCCGAGGCTTTGGCCTGCGTGCCTGCCGAGGTGCGTCCCGAAGTGTTTCATCAGGCGGGCAAGCAGCATGACCGGGTGACGGCCGAGCGTTATGCGGCGGTCGGCGTCGAAGCGCAGGTTCAGCCCTTTATCAAAGACATGGCCCAAGCCTATGGCTGGGCCGACCTGGTGGTTTGTCGCGCAGGCGCGCTGACCGTCAGTGAACTGGCTGCGGCCGGTCTGCCTTCGCTGCTGGTGCCATTGCCCCACGCGATCGATGACCACCAGAGCCGTAATGCCGACTTTCTGGCTCGGGAAGGCGCGGCTTTCCTGATGCCGCAAGCGACGACTGGCGCAGCCGAACTGGCTGCACGCCTGACAGAGGTTTTGATGCAACCGGAACGACTGAACAGCATGGCGACCAATGCTCGCCGCTTGGCCAAACCTGATGCGACCCGCAACGTCGTCAATATCTGCCTGGAGGTGGCCAATGGTTGAGAATCAAAAAGCTATGCCACAACCGGAAATGCGCCGTATCCGTCGTATCCACTTCGTGGGTATCGGTGGTGTGGGCATGTGCGGTATCGCCGAGGTGTTGCTGAACCTGGGTTATCAAGTGTCGGGCTCCGACCTGAATGTATCGCCCGTGACTGAACGCCTGGAAGCGTTCGGCGCACAGATCTTCATTGGTCACCGTGCCGAAAACGCTGCCAATGCTGACGTGCTGGTCGTGTCCAGCGCCATCAACACCTCGAACCCGGAAGTGGCCACTGCGCTGGAACGCCGTATTCCCGTCGTGCCCCGGGCCGAGATGCTGGCTGAGCTGATGCGCTATCGCCACGGCATTGCCGTGGCCGGTACGCATGGCAAAACCACGACCACCAGCCTGCTTGCTTCAGTGTTCGCTGCCGGTGGCCTGGATCCGACCTTTGTGATCGGTGGCCGCCTGAATGCAGCAGGTACCAATGCACAACTGGGTACCAGCCGTTATCTGATCGCCGAAGCTGACGAAAGCGATGCGAGCTTCCTGCACTTGCAGCCGATGGTTGCCGTCGTTACCAATATCGACGCCGATCACATGGCGACCTACGAAGGTGACTTCAACAAACTGAAGAAGACCTTTATCGAGTTTCTGCACAACCTGCCGTTTTATGGATTGGCCGTACTGTGCCTGGACGACCCGGTCGTGCGTGAAATCCTGCCGCAGGTCAAGCGGCCGACCGTGACTTACGGCTTCAGCCAGGACGCAGACGTACGGGCGATCAATGTTCGCCAGGAAGGCATGCAAACCTTCTTCACTGTTCTGCGTCCGGATCGCGAGCCGCTGGATGTTTCGGTGAACATGCCCGGTAACCACAACGTGCTCAATGCCCTAGCCACCATTTGCATCGCGTCTGATGAAGGCATCAGCGATGAAGCCATCGTGCAGGGGCTGTCGGGCTTTCAGGGCGTCGGCCGGCGTTTTCAGGTTTACGGTGAGCTGCCGGTCGAAGGTGGCAGCGTGATGCTGGTGGACGATTACGGTCATCACCCGACTGAAGTCGCTGCGGTGATCAAAGCCGTACGCGGTGGTTGGCCGGAACGCCGTTTGGTGATGGTGTACCAGCCGCATCGCTTTAGCCGTACGCGCGACCTGTACGACGATTTCGTCCAGGTACTGGCCGACGCCAACGTGTTGCTGTTGATGGAGGTCTACCCGGCCGGAGAAGAGCCGATTCCGGGCGCAGACAGCCGTCAGCTATGTCACAGCATTCGCCAGCGCGGGCAGTTGGACCCGATCTACATTGAGCGCGGTGTTGAGCTTGCGCCAATCGTCAAGCCGCTGCTGCGTGCCGGCGACATTCTGTTGTGCCAGGGAGCGGGCGATATCGGCCGTCTGGCACCACAGCTCATTAATAGTCCGTTATTCGCCGGCGCCGTTGTCGCAGCCAGCGAGGGGAAGTTGAAATGACTGCAGCCTACGCCAATCTTTCTTCGACCATTACGCCTGCCGACTTCGGCCGCGTGGCGGTACTTTTCGGTGGCAAAAGTGCCGAGCGCGAAGTGTCCCTGAAATCAGGTCATGCAGTACTCGGGGCACTGCAAAGTGCGGGCGTGAATGCTTTCGGCATTGATGTGGGCGATGACTTCATCACGCGTATCACCCAAGAGAAGATCGACCGCGCCTTCATCATTCTGCACGGTCGTGGCGGTGAAGACGGCAGCATGCAAGGCCTGCTGGAATGCCTGGGCATTCCTTACACCGGCAGCGGCATCCTGGCTTCAGCCCTGGCAATGGACAAACTGCGCACCAAGCAGGTGTGGCACAGCCTCGGGATTCCGACTCCGCGTCACGCGGTGTTGAGCACCGAAGCCGATTGTATTTGCGCAGCGAAGGAACTGAGCTTCCCTTTGATCGTCAAACCGGCGCATGAAGGTTCAAGTATCGGTATGGCCAAAGTAAACAACGTCGACGAGCTGATCGTCGCGTGGAAAGAGGCCAGTAAGTTCGACTCGCAAGTGCTGGTAGAGCAATGGATCCATGGTCCGGAGTTCACCATCGCCATCCTGCGTGACCAGGTGTTGCCTCCGATTGCCCTGGGCACCACGCATTCGTTCTACGACTACGACGCCAAATACGTGGCTAACGATACCCAGTATCGGATCCCGTGCGGCCTTGATAGCGCCAAGGAGCAGGAGCTCATGGATCTCACGGCGAAAGCCTGTGAGGCGATCGGTATTGCCGGTTGGGGGCGTCTGGATGTGATGCAGGACACCGATGGTCAGTTCTGGCTGCTGGAAGTCAACACCGCGCCAGGTATGACCGATCACAGCCTGGTGCCGATGGCGGCACGGGCTGCCGGTCTGGATTTTCAACAGTTGGTGCTGTCGATTCTGGCAGCCAGTGTAGAAGCGCGAGATTAAGACCATGCAAGGCGCCCAGCTTCGTCATCAACCACCCGCTCCCGGCCGCAAGCCGGTACCGCGTGGTGCCAGCCGGATGGTGGCTAAAGAGCCGATGTCGGTGCGCCTGCCAAAAGCCAATTTTGGTTTTTTGAAGGCTTTGTTCTGGCCCGTTGTGTTGGTCGCGCTGGGCTTTGGTACGTACGAAGGTGCACAGCGTCTGATGCCGTATGCAGATCGCCCGATCACCAATATCAATGTTCAAGGCGATTTGTCCTACATCAGTCAGCAAGCCGTGCAGCAGCGCATCGCCCCTTATGTGGCGGCCAGCTTCTTCACGGTCGACCTGGAAGGCATGCGCACCGAGCTGGAACAAATGCCATGGATCGCTCATGCCGAAGTACGTCGGGTGTGGCCGGACCAGGTGGTGATTCGCCTTGAGGAGCAACTGCCGGTTGCTCGTTGGGGAGATGAAGCGCTGCTGAACAACCAGGGTCAGGCATTTACACCGCGTGAACTGGCCAATTATGAGCATTTGCCGCAGCTGTTTGGTCCACAACGGGCTCAGCAGCAAGTGATGCAGCAGTATCAGGTGTTGAGCCAGATGCTGCGTCCGATGGGCTTTTCCATTGCCCGGCTGGAATTGCGTGAGCGCGGTAGCTGGTTCCTGACCACCGGAGCCGGCAGTGCAGGGCCGGGGATCGAGCTGCTGTTGGGGCGCGATCACCTGGTAGAAAAAATGCGTCGCTTCATAGCCATCTATGAAAAAACGCTGAAAGAACAGATTACGAACATAGCGCGCATTGATTTGCGTTATGCCAACGGATTGGCCGTCGGCTGGCGGGAACCTGTGGCACCCACGATAGCCGAACCCGCTGTCGCGAAGAATTAAGAAGAGGCAGGACCATGGCAAATGTGCAAAGCGGCAAAATGATCGTCGGCCTGGATATCGGCACCTCCAAAGTGGTTGCGCTGGTAGGCGAAGTCGCGGCCGATGGCCAGCTCGAAATCGTCGGTATCGGCACCCATCCATCCCGTGGCTTGAAGAAGGGCGTGGTGGTGAATATTGAATCCACCGTGCAGTCGATCCAGCGCGCAGTGGAAGAAGCTCAATTGATGGCCGGTTGCCGGATCCACTCGGCATTCGTCGGTGTGGCGGGTAATCACATCCGCAGCCTGAACTCCCACGGCATCGTGGCGATTCGGGATCGTGAAGTCAGCTCGGCAGACCTGGAGCGGGTGCTCGACGCCGCTCAGGCGGTCGCCATTCCGGCTGACCAGCGTGTGCTGCACACCCTGCCGCAGGATTACGTGATCGACAACCAGGAAGGCGTTCGTGAGCCACTGGGCATGTCGGGCGTACGTCTTGAGGCGAAAGTGCACGTGGTGACGTGCGCAGTGAATGCAGCGCAGAACATCGAAAAGTGCGTACGCCGCTGTGGCCTTGAAGTGGATGACATCATCCTCGAGCAACTGGCGTCGGCTTATTCGGTGTTGACCGATGATGAAAAAGAACTGGGTGTCTGCCTGGTCGACATCGGCGGCGGCACCACGGATATCGCGATCTTTACCGAAGGCGCGATTCGTCATACGGCCGTGATCCCGATTGCGGGTGACCAGGTGACCAACGACATCGCGATGGCGTTGCGTACACCTACCCAATATGCCGAAGAAATCAAAATCCGTTACGCCTGTGCCCTGGCCAAGCTGGCGGGTGCCGGTGAAACCATCAAGGTGCCTAGCGTCGGTGACCGTCCTCCGCGCGAGCTGTCCCGTCAGGCGCTGGCCGAAGTGGTAGAGCCGCGCTACGACGAGCTGTTCACGCTGATTCAGGCCGAGCTGCGTCGCAGTGGCTACGAAGACCTGATCCCGGCGGGCATCGTCCTGACCGGCGGCACCTCGAAGATGGAAGGCGCGGTCGAACTGGCCGAAGAAATCTTCCATATGCCGGTTCGTCTGGGTGTGCCGCACAGCTTCGAAGGCCTGGCCGACGTCGTACGTAATCCGATTTATTCCACCGCTGTGGGCTTGTTGCTGTACGGACTGCAAAAGCAGTCAGACGGCATCTCCATGTCGGGTATCAGCAACCGAGACAACTACAGCAGTGATGAACAAAAAGCCCCTGTGCTCGAACGCCTCAAGCGTTGGGTACAAGGCAACTTTTAAAGCTTGAGCAATAAAAGTTTCATGGCAGTAGAAGTAGGCGAAAAAACTAGAGAAATGAAAGGAGAGGGAAAATGTTCGAACTCGTAGACAACATCCCGCAAAGCCCGGTAATCAAGGTTATCGGTGTGGGTGGTGGCGGTGGCAATGCTGTTAACCATATGGTTAAGAGCAACATCGAAGGCGTGGAATTCATCTGCGCCAACACCGACGCGCAAGCGCTGAAAAGCATCGGCGCCCGTACCATCCTGCAACTGGGCACCGGTGTGACCAAGGGCCTGGGTGCCGGCGCGAATCCGGAGGTCGGTCGTCAGGCTGCTCTGGAAGACCGAGAGCGCATCGCTGAAGTGCTGCAGGGCACCAACATGGTGTTCATCACCACGGGCATGGGCGGTGGTACCGGTACCGGTGCTGCGCCGATCATTGCCGAAGTGGCCAAGGAAATGGGCATTCTCACCGTTGCGGTGGTGACACGTCCGTTCCCGTTCGAAGGTCGCAAGCGCATGCAGATCGCAGACGAAGGTATTCGCCTGTTGTCCGAAAGCGTCGATTCGCTGATCACGATCCCGAACGAAAAACTGCTGACCATCCTCGGCAAGGACGCCAGCCTGCTGTCGGCTTTCGCGAAGGCAGATGACGTACTGGCCGGTGCCGTTCGCGGTATTTCCGACATCATCAAGCGTCCGGGCATGATCAACGTCGACTTTGCCGACGTGCGCACCGTGATGAGCGAAATGGGCATGGCGATGATGGGCACTGGCTGCGCCAGCGGTCCGAACCGTGCACGTGAAGCAACAGAAGCGGCTATCCGCAATCCGTTGCTCGAAGACGTAAACCTGGAAGGCGCACGCGGCATCCTGGTGAACATCACCGCCGGTCCTGACCTGTCCCTGGGTGAGTACTCCGACGTGGGTAGCATCATCGAAGCTTTTGCTTCCGAGCACGCGATGGTCAAGGTCGGTACGGTTATCGATCCGGACATGCGTGACGAACTGCATGTGACCGTGGTTGCGACCGGTCTGGGCGCTAAAATCGAGAAGCCGGTCAAGGTTATCGACAACAGTGTTCAAGCCACTTACGCAGCTTCGTCGTCGAATTCGGCGGCGGCTCGTCAGGAAGCTCGTACCGAGCGTCAGGAACAACCGGTGGTTAACTACCGTGATCTGGACCGCCCGACCGTGATGCGTAATCAGGCTCAGCAAGGCGCGACGACCGCTGCCAAGCTCAATCCTCAAGACGATTTGGATTACCTGGACATCCCGGCTTTCCTGCGTCGACAGGCTGATTAATGAAATCAATCAGGGGGATTAAGGTGATTGGTGTTCAGCAAAGGCTCGGTCTGCTATTATCGCCAGCCTTTGTTGATACCAGTTCGCAATTTGCGCTGAAGCGGCCAATGCCATGATTAAACAACGCACCCTGAAAAATATTATCCGTGCCACAGGTGTCGGCCTGCACTCCGGTGAGAAGGTCTACCTGACCCTCAAGCCTGCGCCTGTGGACACCGGCATCGTGTTTTGTCGTGCAGACCTTGACCCTGTGGTGCAGATCCCTGCTCGCGCGGAAAACGTCGGCGAGACAACGATGTCGACCACGTTGGTCAACGGCGATACCAAAGTAGACACGGTAGAGCACTTGCTCTCGGCCATGGCTGGCCTGGGGATCGATAACGCCTACGTCGAACTCTCCGCGTCTGAAGTCCCGATTATGGACGGTAGCGCCGGACCTTTCGTGTTCCTGATTCAATCTGCCGGCCTGGAAGAACAGGACGCGCCGAAGAAATTCATCCGCATCCTGCGTGAAGTGACAGTGGAAGACGGCGACAAGCGCGCCACTTTCGTCCCTTTCGAAGGGTTCAAAGTGAGTTTCGAGATCGATTTCGATCACCCTGTTTTCCGTAATCGCACCCAAAGTGCAAGCGTGGATTTCTCGAGCACTTCGTTTGTAAAAGAAGTCAGCCGTGCGCGTACCTTTGGTTTCATGAGTGACATCGAGTACCTGCGCAAGCACAACCTCGCACTCGGCGGTAGCGTTGAAAACGCCATCGTGGTCGATGCGGACGGTGTGCTGAACGAAGACGGCCTTCGTTATGAAGACGAGTTCGTGAAGCACAAGATCCTCGATGCTATTGGTGACCTCTACTTGCTGGGCAATAGCCTGATTGGTGAGTTCAAGGGCTTCAAGTCTGGCCATGCACTGAACAACCAGCTGCTTCGCAAGCTGATTGAACAGAAAGACGCATGGGAAGTCGTGACCTTTGAAGATGCCAGCACGGCACCGATCTCGTACATGCGTCCGGTTGCGGCAGTTTAAGTAAAACTTCTTTCTCTAGTTTTTGAAGGCTGCCTCCGGGTGGCCTTTTTTTATGGCACGACGATCGGTTTCAGGGCATTCAGCCCGGTCTCATTGATGTCTACGACCCGGTTTCTCCCGCCCTTTTTGGCCTGGTAGAGGGCTTTGTCGGCAGTGCTGACAAGCGCTCTCAGCTCGTCTCCGGGCTTGGCATAGCGTGTACATGCCCCCAGGCTGATCGTGAGTGTTCTCTCGCTCGGGACCACAGGCTCCATGTGCTCGACGGCTATACGGATTTTTTCGGCCAGCGTGCGTGTGCCCGTTGCGTCGGTATCGCTCAGCACCACTGCAAACTCTTCGCCCCCATAGCGCGCGGCGAGGTCGGCAGGGCGGCGTAAATGCGCCTTGATCACTTGCGCGACCCGGCGCAGTGCCTCATCCCCGGCCTGGTGTCCAAAGGTGTCGTTAAAGGCTTTGAAGTGGTCAACGTCAATCATGATCAGCGAGATGGGGTTGCCCGCGCGTTGCGCTCTGCGCCACTCATGATCCAGTTTGTCGTCCAGCGTTCGCCGGTTGGCCAGCCCGCTCAACGGATCAGTCGACGCGAGCCCGGCGAGGTTACGTTCGGCATGTTGGCGCAGGCGCAGCTCGCGCAGCAACAACCAGGTCAGCCATATCATGCCCAGACAAAGAAGCAGGGTCGTGGCGCCGATCAGCAGGGCAGTATGCTGCCAATTACTGAAAATGGTACGGGTGGACAGGGCGACCACCACGATCATGGGCAGGTCGCGCACCTGAGAGAAGTTATACAGGCGTTCAACGTGATAAAGCCCGGACATGGCGATGAAGCTGCCATAGCGCTCATTCAGGAACCTGATGAAGTTGGGCGCCTGGCTCACGTTCTGGCCGATGCGAATCGCCTCGGTCTGGGGGTATTGCATCAGCAGCGTACCATCGGTGCTGACAAGGCTGATGTTGCCATGTATGCCGACATCCAGGCCGCGTAACAGGCTAGTGAAGTAACTCAGTTTCATCTGGGCCACGGCCACCCCGCGAAACTCTCCATCCGGTCCTGACATGCGGCGGCTGAAGCGGATGCTCCAGTCATTCGGGGTGCGGCTTGCCTGAAAAGGATTGCTGATAAAAACCTCTTCATTGGCCATGGCCTGATGCACCTTGAACCAGGGTTGTTCCGTGAGGTTGAGGTCAGCTGGCTGGTCGGGGCGGGAGCTGCTAATCAGCTTGCCCGAGGCGTCCACGACGAAAAAACCGTCACAGGACGGAAGCTCGGAGGTTCTGTCGAATAACAGCAATTGCCGGGTCGGGGAGGAGAGGGGTGTGAGGACTCCGCTTTGCAGCAAGTTGGTCACACGCACCAGCGCGGAGTCATACAGGGTCACCGTGTTGCGGACATCGCGGTCGATCAACTGCACGATGTTCATCGTGGCACGCGTTGCCTCTTGTGCGGTATTACGGTACTCCCGGACCAGTAAGTAACTCACGATGCTCAAAATAGTGAGCACCGACAGCGCAGTGGCCCCGACCAGCATACGACGCGTGATGATGTGGGAACGGGGAAAGTATTTAATGACGTGACCCTCATGGATGCGATGCGTGCATCGACATAATGTGTCGCCATTAAGGCACAAGGCCAGCTAAAAAGCTGGCCCTGTGATCACGCTTTAAAACACATCGAGAGGATAGTCGATGATGACGCGGTACTCATCGACATCGTTGTCCACGCTCTGGTAGGCATCATTGCCGCGGTTGGTTGCCCAGCGTAGGCCAACTGCCAGATCTTTGGCCTTGCCTTCCTGAATTACGTACTTGAGCCCCAGATCTCGCTCCCAGTGATGGGCGTTCTTGCCTTGCGGGTTGTACCAGTTGCCATAGCCGATGCTGTTCGGATCCGCCTTGGTCAGATCCAGCTCGCCTCGGGAGTACGAGGCGCTGGCGGTCAGGCCGGCAACTCCGAGGCCGCTGAAGTCATATTCGTATTGAAGCTTCCATGAGCGTTCGTTGGGGCCGTTGAAGTCCGAGTACTGTTGCGAGTTATCGAGGTAAACACTGTCGCCCTGATTGATGTAGTCGAACGGGGTGTCGCCGTTGACCCGCTGGTAGGCCGCCGTCACAGTGTGCCCGGCCATCGCCACGGCGAGGTGCAGACTGAAGGTGTTGTTATTGATATCGCCCAACAGGGCCTTGCCAGTGTCCCGGGTGTGATAGAAATGCAGGCCTGGGTTCAGGCTGATGCTTTCATTCAGCGCATAGGTGTAATCCAGGTCGTAGTAATACTGATTCCAGACATCCTTCAACTCGGCGGCATATAAACTGCTGCTGAGCTCAGGAAGTGCGCTCCACGACGCGCCGGCCCAGGTCAGGTGTTTGATGGACTGGTCACCCAGGTCGCCGTAGGTGGTGGTCAGGCGGTGCACTCCGCTCTGGTTGTACGGTTTGTTGAAGCTGACCTGGCCTCCTTCAAACATCCAGCCGTCAAAGTGAGTGTTGGTCAGGCTCACACCGCGGAACGTTTGCGGGAGCATGCGCGTTTCACCGCCGGCAATCACCGGGTTGGTCAAGAACAGGTCGCCGGCTTTGAGTTCAGTATCGAACGCGCGCATTTTCAGCGCTGCACCAGCTGTAGAGAAGGTCGTTGGGGCTTTGCCGCTGCCGTCACTGACCGGCAGGATGCTGCTGCCGTCGGTACCGCCGCCGCCGTCGAGTTTCAAGCCGAGCATGGCATGCACGTCCAGGCCAAAACCCACCACGCCCTGGGTAAACCCCGATTCGAATTTGCCAAGAAACCCTTGGCCCCATTCTTTGCTGTCCTCGGCGTGCGGGCCACGGATGTCGTGGTTCATGTAGTAGTTGCGGGCGTGTAGCTTGAGGCTGGAGCCTTCAATGAAACCGTCTTTTGAGGCTTCGTCTTCTGCAGAGGCAAATGTCGGGATCGTTGCAGCCAGGGCAATGAATAGTGGGCTGAGTTTGAGTGAGTGAATCACTGTTGGAGAGCTCCTTGAGAATGGCGGAAATTTTTATTTTCTTTAGATAATTCCGTTCTTGTGCAAAGACGACCAGCGTTCTGACGGCTTTTTAACAAACAAAAAAAAGCCGCTATGGTAGCGGCTTTTGAAACAATCAGTCATGTTTTCATGTCATGGCTGATTGGGTCGGGAAGTCTTCAGGCGTGCGATCAGCTGTCTTTGGATTGATCCTGAGGGCTGGTTGTAGCCTGTGTTTGCTGTGGTTTTGCGTCGTTTTGATGGCGTGCTGCGAGCTCCGCCTGGCTCTTCTCAAAAGCGGCCGCACGGGCTGCATTTTGTGCGACGAACGCTGGTGATTCTTCCGCCATGGCCAAGGGCGACAATAACAAAGACGACAAAACGAAAACGCTGGCCATACCCATGCTGCTGGACATTTCAAAGACCTTCTTGCTGAGCAAGTTATGTGTGGTGCGATCAAAATATAGCGCTCTCACACCGTGAAAAAGCCCTGTTCTGGACAAGCACTTTTGCGTAATGGGTAACAAAGCAGGGGAGTGGCGGGCTAGACACATCGCCCAGAGCAGGGCGGGTTCAGGCGGTAAATGGATGAGCCGGTAATTGTGCGCCAGGCATCAAGAAGTGCACAGGGCGGCCGACTGTTTTAGAAAGTGCGGGCGCGCAGGGGCGTTCCTGATTCGGGAGGTGCTTATGGTTTTATCGTCGAAACGCTTGGCTGCGTGCGCAGTGTTCTGGTTCTCGATGCAGGCGTGTGCGCAACCGAACATCTCAAGTGGGATGATGGTGCTTCAGGGCGCGGTGGTTGAGTCAGGATGCGAGACAGGAACCGTGGGTTCGATAGATTTCGGGGCTCTAACCCGGCTGGTCGAGGTCGCTCCCCGGGTAATGCTTGCCGTTAATATGGCCCGCGAAGGGTGTGGTATCGATGTTGTACCGTTCGTCACCTCTTTTCAGCTTATACAGCCCTCGGCGTACAACGAAGATGCATACGGGAGCAAAGGGATCGTGACGATTTCCTACCTATGACTGCAACGCCGGAGAATCAGACAGGTATACTGCGCGGTCTTGCGCCACTTGGCCCGATACATTTACTGCATTCTCCGGAGCTTTCATGACTTCCCCTACACAACCGACGGCTCCTGACGCCCTGGACACTGAACAGGTTGAAACTGAAACCGCGCAGAACACTCCGGCAAAACCGGCGATTCCTGCGTTTACCTTTCCGTTCAAACCGTCAGCCTTTGCCAAGGCCAAGACAGAAGGCCAAGCGTATTACCAGAAGGGGAATTCGGGCCATCACCACAAAACCCCTGACGCTCCGCCTCACGGCACACGTAAAACCATGGGCAAGCGTTGATTTAACGTCGGCTCCTCGTTCACAGCTCGACGCGTTGAACCTGAACCATGCCGGCTCGCTCATACATTCGGCGAGCCCGCACGTTGCTCTGCATGACCTTCAGGTCAACCCAGGGCTCACCGCGCTGTTTGTATGCCTCAAAGACCTGCGCCAGCAGTGCTCTGCCAATTCCTTGCCCTTGATAGCGCGCGTGTACGACCAAGTCCTTGAGATAAGCGCTGGTCCAGCCATGTGCCACTCCGATCACGTCCCCGTCACGCATTGCGATAAAGCACAGCTGCGGGTCGTATTCGGCATCCCGACGCCAGCGCTGAGACCAGATATCAAAAGGTTCGACGCTGCCGCTGGCGTCGGCATATCCCAGGCGGAGCAAGGCATGGACGGGCAGTAGCAGGTCATCGCACAGGGCCACAAGGCTGACATGCGCTGGCCATTGCACAGCGTTGAGCGCAACCCTCAGGTCTTTGCGCAACAGCAGGCACTCAGTGTTCATCGGTTCAGTAACCTTGTTCGGTCACTGTGCGAGCGGCAAGGATCAGGCATTGGGTCAGCTCGGGTGACGAGAACTTGGTCAGTACAGCGTTGGCCCCGGCCAGGCGCGCCTTCTCACTGTTCATCGCGCTGTTCAGCGAGGTGTGGAGCAGCACGTAAAGGTGGGCAAAGTCCGGGGTGTCGCGCACGGTCCGGGTGAAAGCGTAGCCGTCCATTTCCGACATTTCGATGTCAGACACCAGCACGTTGATCTGGTCCGGGGTGCCCTGCAGTTCCAGCAGGCGCTCTATAGCTTCTTTCGCGCTGCGCGCCGTGTGGCAATGCAGTCCCAGATTGCGCAGGGTTATGACCGATTGTTGCAGCGCCACCTGGCTGTCATCCACCACCAGGATTCGTGCGTTGGCCAGTAGTTGTGCCTCTTCAGGACTCAAGGCTGGCGGGGTCGCCTCCACGCGGGCGGGGGTAATACCGTGGATCACTTTTTCAATATCGAGTACTTGCACAATTACGCCATCGACCTGGGTGACACCGGTAATGTATGAACGCTTGCCGGAGCCGTAGGGCGGCGGGCGAATATCGGTGCTCAAGCAATGGATGATTTTGCTCACCGACTGCACGTGCAAACCCTGTTTGGAGCGGCTGACATCCGTGACGATCAGGCAGCCGCCTGCTGGATCCAGCAACGGTTGTTCACCGATGGCACGGCTCAAGTCGATCACCGACAAAGAGGCACCGCGCAACACGGCAATGCCTTTTACGTGAGGATGCGACTCGGGCATTTTCGTCAGCGGTGGGCAGGGGATGATTTCACTGACTTTCAACAGGTTGATCGCCATCAGCTTACCGCTGCGCAAGGTAAACAGCAGCAGCGAAAGTGAATCTGCGCGAGCGGTGTGGGATGACATAAAAACCTTCTAAAAACCAAGAGTGGCGGGCAATAGAGGGTTATCGACCTCTAAGCCTATTCCTGTAGCGCTGTTCTAGGCTGCAGGTATTGCGCGACTGCTGCCCAGTCGGACGCGGCCTCGTTCTACTCGACCGCTGCTACGCAGATTGCGTAGCAGTTGACGAGTGCAACGAGGCTACGTCCGGCGTTGGAGTAGTCGTTATTTCAATCCCAAACGCTTGGCCATCCGCCCCAGGTTGGCCCGGTCCAGCCCCAGTTCGCGAGCGGCACTCGCCCAGTTGTGTTGATGACGCTCCAGGCAGGCCCTGATGATCTGGCGCTGATAGTTTTCAGTGGCCAGGCGCAGATCGCCTGTAGCGTGCGGCACCTGTTCGGGTGCTTCCACGGCTGCGGCCCGGGTGGTTGTGGGCAAGTCCAGGTCAGCGGCGGTCAAGGTCAGGATGCGCGGGCGTGTGGTGCAATTACCCAGTGCCTTGAGCGCACTGCGGCCAATCAGGTGTTCCAGTTCGCGCACGTTGCCCGGCCATGGGTAATGCACCAGAGCCGCTTGCGCGTCGGGGCTCAGGCGCAAGCTGCCCAGGCCCATGCGAGAGCGGTTCTGCTCGAGAAAGAAACCGCTCAACAGCAGCACGTCGCGCCCGCGCTCACGCAGAGCGGGCACATTGAGCGGGTAAACACTCAGGCGATGATAAAAGTCGGCACGGTAGCGACCGCTGCGCACTTCTTCGGCCAGATCGCGGTTGGTCGCGGCGATCAGGCGCACATCGACCTGGTGTTCCAGGTCTGAACCCAGGCGCTGCAATTGCCCGCTCTGCAGCACCCGCAGCAGTTTGGCCTGAACCGTCAGTGACAGCTCGCCGACTTCATCCAGAAACAGGGTGCCGCCATTGGCCAGTTCGAATTTGCCCCGCCGGTCCTGGGTCGCCCCGGTAAAAGCGCCGCGTACATGGCCAAACAACTCGCTTTCCACCAGGGTGTCGGGGAGTGCCGCGCAGTTCAGGCTGATCATGGGTTTATCGGCCCGTGGCGAAGCCGCGTGAATGGCGTTGGCCACCAGTTCTTTGCCAACCCCGGTTTCGCCGGTGATCAGCACGGTCAGGTCGCTGCCACCCACCAGGGCGATTTCTTCGAGCAGGCGCTTGTGGACTTTGCTCTGGCCGATCAGCTCTTTGTTTGGCGAGCCGTTGGCCTGTCGATAGAGCTCGGCTCTCTGTTGCTCGTCTTCGACCCGCAAGGCCAGGCGCTCGATGCGCTGAACGACATTGACTGTCGCGCCAGCAAGGCTGGCAAACGCCTGCAGGTCATCCAGATCAATCGGCTCAAAGCGCTTCGGGTCCAGAGCATCCAGGGTCAGCAGGCCCCAGGGGCGTTCGTCGACAAACAGTGGGCAGCCCATGCAATCGTGCACCTCGAGATGTTCGGTCAAGCCATCGACCAGGCCGTCGTAAGGGTCTGGCAGCTCACAGTTGCTGGGGAATCGAGTGGGGCCGGGACCGCTGAGCAGTGCTTCGAAACGTGGGTGCTCGCTGACTTTAAAGCGTCGCCCCAGCGTATCGAGGCTCAAGCCATCGACGGCCAGCGGTACCAGCCACTCACCATCAAGGCGCAGAAGTGCCGCGGCATCACAGGGAAGCAGGGCGCGCAAGGTTTGCAGCAGGCGTCGGTAACGCTCGCTTTCTGGCAGGTCGCGTGACAGGTCAGCGACCAAGGGAAGGAGTGCTGTTAACAAAGGTTTTGCAGTCATTTTGACCTCATGTAGTCGAAGTGACTATAAAGCAGCTAGAGTCATAATGACTATCTTTGTTATAAGCTGCTGATTTTAAAGGATATAAATGTTGGCATGAAAGCTGATTGGTAAAAGGCAGTTCAGTTAATGTCTACGTACTCAGGAGTCACTCTATGCTTACTGCTCAGGACCGTGCCATCGTCAAATCTACAGTGCCCCTGCTGGAAAGCGGTGGCGAAGCCTTGATCACCCACTTTTACCGCATGATGCTTTCAGAGCATCCCGAGGTCCGCTCCCTATTCAATCAGGCGAATCAGGCCAGTGGGGATCAACCGCGAGCGCTGGCTAATGGCGTATTAATGTATGCCCGGCACATCGATCAGCTCGACCAATTGGGCGATCTGGTGGCCAAGATCATCAACAAGCACGTTGCCCTGCAAATCCTCCCCGAGCATTACCCGATTGTCGGCAGCTGTTTGCTGCGGGCGATTGAGGAAGTCCTGGGCAGTGACATTGCCACGCCTGAAGTGCTCGCCGCTTGGGGCGCAGCCTATAACCAATTGGCCGATATCCTGATTGGTGCCGAAGCGGCCATCTATGACGAAAAAGCGGCAGCCCCTGGCGGCTGGCGGGGTGGACGTGCGTTCAAGCTGGCCACCAGGGTCCAGGAAAGCGCAGAAATCACCTCGTTCTATTTCCGTCCTGTGGATCAGCAACCGATTCTCGATTTCGCACCGGGTCAGTACATCGGTATGAAGTTGATGATTGATGGCGAAGAAGTTCGCCGCAACTATTCATTGTCGGCATTGGCTCAGGTTGGCCATTATCGCATCAGCGTCAAGCGCGAAGCCGGTGGTGTGGTGTCGAACTACCTGCATGATCGCCTGCAGGTCGGTGACACCCTGGAGCTGTTCCCGCCGGCTGGCGAATTCACGCTGACCGCCAGCGAAAAACCGCTGGTGCTGATCAGTGGCGGTGTGGGCATTACCCCGACGCTGTCGATGCTGGAGGCCGCATTGGCGACCCAGCGCCCAATTCACTTCATTCACTGCGCCCGCAATGCCAATGTGCACGCGTTTCGCAGCTGGGTCGATGAGCTGGCTGAGCAGCACCCGCAACTGCAGCGCTTCTACTGTTATGCAGAGTCGGACGAGCAGGGGCCTGTGGCCGATCACGTGGGCCTGCTGACCGAGGACGTGCTCGCCAAGTGGCTGCCCCAAGAGCGTGATGTCGATGCTTACTTCCTGGGCCCTAAAGGGTTCATGAGCGTGGTCAAGCGCCAGCTCAAGGCGTTGGGTGTGCCAGAGAAGCAAAGCCGCTATGAGTTCTTCGGCCCGGCTGCAGCCCTGGAGTAACCTGCCCGGGCGGTACCCATCCTGGGGGGCGAGGCAATCTCGCTCCCTCAGCATTCCCCCCCTTAATCTTCCATTAATCCCCCTGCGACACGTTCCGTGCACAGTTCTCATACATTCAGGCCGTGGCTCTGGGTGTAAACTGTGCGGTTTGTGAAAGCTGCAAAACCACCGACACAATCAGGTTAAGGGACGCGGGATGACGGAAGACATGATGCGGTTGGGCCGGGAGAAGCGTTTTCTGGTCCTGCTGGGGTTGATCTGCCTGGCACTGATCGGCGGTGCGCTGTACATGCAAATCGTGCTCGGTGAGGCGCCTTGCCCGCTGTGCATCCTGCAGCGTTACGCCTTGCTGTTTATCGCGATTTTCGCCTTTATTGGCGCGGCAATGCCTACCCGGCGTAGCCTCACGGTGTTTGAAGGATTGGTGGTGCTCAGCGCCATCGGAGGGATTGTCGCCGCCGGGCGTCACGTTTATATCCTGGCCAATCCGGCGGTCAGCTGTGGCCTGGATGTGTTGCAGCCGATTGTGGACGGCCTGCCTCTGGCAGCGGTTTTCCCGTTGGGGTTCCAGGTTGACGGCTTTTGCTCGACGGCCTATCCGCCGGTCTTCGGTCTGTCGCTGGCGCAGTGGGCATTGCTTGCCTTCGTGTTAACCAGCGTACTGGTGCCGCTGGGTATTTACCGGAATCGCAAATAATCCCTCCCGGACGACTGAGTCCGGCAGGCGGCCCCGTACCTCTGATGGCGGTACGGGGCTTTTTTTTGCCTGAGGGGAAATGTCAACAGGGCGTGAATCAGCCCGCTAAATAAGGGGTGCGACACTGCGACATATTGTCACGCGGTGTGGTGCGCGGGTCGTATCCCTGTCTGACAAAAGAGGCGCGCGAAGCATCGTGAGGGGTATTCGGCCTGAGGCGTTTTGACGCTGATGGCAGGCTTGAAAGTGACGCCGTGGCACTCCAGGGAAAAACGCTGTAGCCCTCTTTATTTGGGCATTACGGCGGGTTGCCCATGAGGTTGCAGTGCGCTAAAAAGGGGCGCGGCGGTTCGGGAAGTTGACGTGCTACAAGAGCCAGGTCTGAGTGTGTTTTAACGCAGATGGTAAAAATAGTCATTGATTGTTACGGCAACCGAGAAGAATTATTTCTGGATAAGACATGGTTTATAGAGAGCTACCTAACTACAATCGCCCGCACTGAACGTCCAGCCTGCTCATCCCTGAGCCCAAGCGGGGAGTTGACGGTCGTCTGGGCAGTTCATGACAGATGTCCCATGCGATTCCCAGGTACTGGCAACCCTTCTAAGTTCCGCACCAAATGGAATTGGTCTGAGACAAGGCCATTGACCACGTATCGAATAAGAAATCACTGCTAGCCCAGGATTTGCCCACTCGCCAGATGGTGATAGAGCAGGCCCTTATTCAATTCCGGAAAATTGCCAACCCTTGGCAGGGTGAAGTGTTGGCGAAACAACCAACTGCATTGTGCAAGCTGTTTTAGAGGTCGTGAGATGACTAAAAAAAGGTACCCCAGACTCTTTGGCTTATTGCCACTTTTCGGCACGTTGCTGCTGGGAGGCTGCAATATGACGTTGCTCGATCCGGTCGGGCAGGTCGGCATCGATGAAAAGAATCTGATCATCACTGCAACATTGCTCATGCTCTTGGTCGTGATCCCGGTGATCGCGATGACTTTCATCTTCGCGTGGAAATACCGGGCGTCGAACACGAAAGCCACCTACACACCGAAATGGTCGCACTCCACCAAGATCGAAGTCGTGATCTGGACTGTTCCTATCCTGATCATCATTGCTCTGGGCGTGATCACCTACAAGTCGACTCACGCACTGGACCCGTATCGTCCGCTCGAGTCTGACGTCAAGCCGATTACCATCGAAGTGGTGGCAATGGACTGGAAGTGGATGTTCATCTACCCGGAACAGGGTATCGCCACCGTCAACAAGATCGTGTTCCCGGCTAACACCCCGGTCAATTTCCGTATCACCTCTGACACGGTCATGAACTCGTTCTTCATTCCAGGTCTGGGCGGTCAGATCTACGCCATGGCCGGCATGACGACCAAGCTGCACCTGATTGCCAACCGCAACGCTGAAATGGAAGGCATCTCTGCCAACTACAGCGGTGCCGGTTTCACTGGCATGAAATTCAAAGCGATCGCGACTTCTCAGGCTGACTTCGATGCCTGGGTAAGTGAAGTCAAAGCGTCACCTAAACAGCTTGATGAAGCTGCATATGCCGCCTTGTCCGTCTCCAGTCAGAACAATCCCGTGGAGCTGTTCTCCTCGTACACACCGAACCTGTTTCAGAAAATCGTCGACAAGTACGAAGGTATGACACCAGGCAAGCCGGTCAAGCACGAGAAGAAAGAAGTGGCCGGGAATGACGTGGTGGACACAAGTTCGCATTCAGCTGCCGGGGCAGAGGAGTAAACGATGTTTGGTAAATTAAGTTGGGAAGCGGTCCCGTTCCACGAGCCGATTGTCATGGTCACCATTGCCATGATCGCGCTCGGTGGTCTGGCGCTGTTTGCAGCACTCACGTACTACAAAAAGTGGACCTACCTGTGGACTGAATGGCTAACGTCAGTCGACCACAAGAAAATCGGCGTGATGTACATCATCGTTGCCATGGTCATGCTGCTGCGCGGCTTTGCCGACGCCGTCATGATGCGTACCCAGTTGGCCATGGCCACCGAGGGCTCGCCTGGCTACCTGCCGCCTGAACACTATGACCAGATCTTCACCGCTCACGGTGTGATCATGATCATCTTCATGGCGATGCCATTCTTCACCGGCCTGATGAACCTTGCAGTGCCGCTGCAGATTGGCGCACGTGACGTGGCTTACCCGTTCCTGAACTCCCTGAGCTTCTGGCTGCTGGTATCCGGCGTTGTGCTGATTAACCTGTCGCTGGGCGTCGGCGAGTTCGCCAAGACCGGCTGGGTTGCTTATCCGCCGTTGTCGGGCTTGCAGTACAGCCCTGGCGTGGGGATGGACTACTACATCTGGGCGCTACAGCTATCGGGCCTGGGTACGACGTTAACCGGGGTTAACTTCCTGGCGACCGTACTGAAGATGCGCACCCCTGGCATGAAACTGATGGACATGCCGATCTTCACCTGGACCTGCACCTGGGCCAACGTCCTGATCGTGGCTTCGTTCCCGATCCTGACGGCTACCCTGGCACTGCTGACACTTGACCGCTACATGGATTTCCACATTTTCACCAATGAACTTGGTGGTAATCCAATGATGTACGTCAACCTGTTCTGGGCATGGGGTCACCCTGAGGTGTACATCCTGATTCTGCCAGCGTTCGGGATCTTCTCTGAAGTCATCTCCACGTTCACCGGCAAGCGTCTGTTCGGTCACCACTCGATGGTCTACGCCTCCGGCGCGATCTCGGTACTGGGCTTCATGGTTTGGCTGCACCACTTCTTCACCATGGGTTCGGGGGCCAGCGTCAACGCCTTCTTCGGCCTGGCGACGATGCTGATTTCGATCCCGACGGGGGTGAAGCTGTTCAACTGGCTGTTCACCATCTACCAGGGCCGTCTGCGCTTCACCAGCCAGGTTCTGTGGACCCTGGGCTTCATGGTGACCTTCGCTATCGGCGGCATGACTGGCGTACTGCTGGCCATCCCGGGTGCTGACTTCGTACTGCACAACAGCCTGTTCGTAATTGCTCACTTCCATAACGTGATCATCGGCGGCGCGGTATTCGGTTACATCGCAGGCTTCAGCTTCTACTTCCCTAAAGCGTTCGGCTTCAAACTGAACGAGAAGTGGGGCAAGGCAGCGTTCTGGTTCTGGTGCGTCGGCTTCTTCGTGGCCTTCATGCCGCTCTATGCACTGGGCTTCATGGGCATGACCCGTCGTCTGAACGCCAGCACCAACCCTGAGTGGGTGCCTTACCTGTACGTTGCTCTGTTCGGCGCGGCACTGATCGCTATCGGTATCGCCTGCCAACTGATCCAGCTGTACGTCAGTATCCGCGACCGCAAGCTGGCAGAGAACGCCTGCGAGCACGGCGATCCATGGAATGCACACACGCTGGAATGGTCGACTTCGTCGCCACCACCGTTCTACAACTTTGCTGTACTGCCAAAAGCTGACGGTATCGACCCGTTCACCGAAGCCAAGGAAAACGGTACTGCGTACCAGGCTCCGGCCAAGTACTCGCCGATTCACATGCCTAACAACACCGCTACCGGTGTGTACATGGGTGCTTTGCTGACCGTGTTCGGTTTCGCAATGATCTGGCACATCTGGTGGTTGGCGATCGCTGGTCTGGTAGGCACTGTCGTGGTCTTCGTTGCCCACGCTGCCCGTGACGACCAAGGCTACATGGTGCCGGTTGAGACCATCGAGCGTATCGAGGCCGAGCAGCACAAGCGTCTGGTAGCCGCCAAAGCAATCCCGGCTACTCGTGTTGAAACCAAGTTGGAACAGGCTTAAACCATGTCGAACTTAGCGACTCATGCTGGAAACGCTCATGGTCATGACCATGAGCACGATGATCATCACCACGATTCGGGCGAGACAACCATTTATGGTTTCTGGCTCTACCTGATGACCGACTGCATCTTGTTTGCGTCGATCTTCGCGGTATACGCGGTATTGGTGAACAACGTTGCAGGTGGCCCGTCGGGCCACGACATCTTCGAACTGCCTTATGTACTGGGCGAAACTGCCCTGCTGCTGTTCAGCTCGATCACCTACGGCTTCGCCATGCTGGCGTTGTTCAAGGGCAAGAAGCCGCAGGTCCTGTTCTGGCTGGCCATGACGTTCCTGCTCGGTGCAGGCTTCATCGCCATGGAAATCAACGAGTTCCACCTGTTGATCTCCGAGGGCTACGGCCCTAGCCGCTCAGGCTTCCTGTCCGGCTTCTTCACCCTGGTCGGTACCCACGGTCTGCACGTGACCAGCGGTCTGATCTGGATGGCGATCATGATGTATCAGGTGCAGAAAAACGGCCTGACCTCGACCAACAAGACGCGCCTGAGCTGCCTGAGCCTGTTCTGGCACTTCCTGGACGTGGTGTGGATCTGCGTATTCACCGTTGTTTACCTGATGGGGACTTTGTAATGGCTAACGCACATTCCGACGGCGCCAACCACGGCAGCGTGAAGTCCTATGCGATCGGCTTCATCCTGTCGGTGATCCTGACCGTTATTCCGTTCGGGCTGGTGATGTACCCATCGCTGCCCAAATTCACCACTCTGGCGATCGTGCTGTTGTTCGCTGTCGTGCAAGTGGTTGTTCACCTGGTGTACTTCCTGCACCTGGACCGTTCGCCTGCACAACGCAACAACGTCACGGCGCTGGTATTCGCAGCCCTGGTTATTGTGCTGCTGGTGGGCTTGTCCCTGTGGATCATGTTCAGCATCCACACTGAAATGATGGCGAAGTGAGGTAAGACCCGATGTCCTTTAAGCACTTTATCCAAATCACCAAACCGGGGATCATTTTCGGTAACGTGCTTTCTGTGGCAGGCGGGTTCTTCCTGGCCTCGAAGGGGCATTTCGATCTTGCCCTGTTCCTGGCCGCGGTGATCGGCACTTCTCTGGTGGTGGCGTCCGGTTGTGTGTTCAACAACTGCATCGACCGTGACATCGACATCAAGATGGACCGCACCAAAAACCGCGTGCTGGTACAAGGCCTGATTTCCCTCAAGGTGGCACTGATTTACGCCACCTTGCTGGGCGTCGCCGGTCTTGTCCTGCTGTATCGCGTGGCCAACCCGCTGGCGGCCTTGTTCGCTGCGATTGGCTTCGTGATCTACGTCGGTTTGTACAGCCTGTACTTCAAGCGCAAGTCGGTTCACGGCACGCTGATTGGCAGTCTGTCCGGTGCGATGCCGCCCGTTATCGGCTACGTGGCTGTGAGCAACAGCTTCGACATGGCCGCACTGACCCTGTTGGTGATGTTCAGCCTGTGGCAGATGCCGCATTCCTACGCGATTGCGATCTTCCGCTTCAACGATTACCTGGCCGCATCGATTCCGGTGTTGCCAGTGAAGCGCGGGATCAAAGTTGCCAAGAAGCACATCCTGCTCTACATCCTCGCGTTCCTGATTGCGACCCTGATGCTCACCCTCGGCGGTTACGCCGGCATGAGCTACATGGCCGTGGCAGCCGCGATGGGCATGTACTGGTTGTACATGGCCTGGACAGGCTACAAGGCAGTGGATGACAAGGTCTGGGCACGCAAGCTGTTCGTGTTCTCGATCTTCACCATCACCGCCCTGAGCGTCATGATGTCTCTGGACTTCAAAGTGCCGACTGAGTTGCTACTGACTTACGCGCACTAAGACAGCCAGACCAAAAAAGCCCCGCCTTCGACAAGAAGTGCGGGGCTTTTTTTGCACCCTGTTTTTTACGCGGGTCGAACCCTGGCAGTACATCGAGCGCGATGGCTGGCGTGGGGTAGTCGGCAAGCCCTCTGTGCCTTCTCAGCAGCTTTGCCGGGCGACTCTGGCATCGCAGTCCAGCAGATCGAGGCCAGCTCTCTGGCCAGGCGCGATTTGTAGGCTAAGGCAGGCACGGGTATATAGGTGTTGGACTGGGTTTCACAGCATGACAATCCTTGTACGAGAAACGGCGCGGTCAATGTCTTTACCGGTTTTTGAGCGGGCCGAAGTCTATCCCGATCAAAGCACATGTCGCACATGCGTTTAATCGCATTTGTGATCTTGGGTTAAGGGCTCTGTTTTGCTGCAGCCTGCCGCGTACTAAGGTGTAGCCAGGGTTTTTATCTAATGAGGGGGTGATGCATGACCACGATCAAAAGTGAACAGCCACTGACACCGCAAACAGTGATCGAGTTCTGGACGCAGGCCGGTCCCAAGCACTGGTTCGCCAAAAGTGAGGCGTTCGATAACCGGTTTCGCGAGACCTTTTTCACGGCTCACTTTCAGGCCGCCCGACGTGAGCTGGAACACTGGACCGGCGATGCCGAGGGCGCGTTGGCATTGCTCATCCTGTTGGATCAATACCCGCGCAACGCTTTTCGCGGCACGGCTCATATGTTCGCGACCGACCCGCTGGCACGTTTGTATGCTCGCCAAATGATCGACGCTGGTATGGATAAACAGATCGACGCCTCATTGCGACTGTTTTGCTATTTGCCGTTCGAGCATTCAGAAGAGGCTGCGGATCAGCAGCTGTCGCTGGCATTGCATCGACAGCTGAGCCCCGAACTCGACAAATGGGCCAAAGAGCACGCCGATATCATTGAACGCTTTGGACGCTTTCCTCACCGCAACGCAATGCTCGGTCGGCAGACCTCAGAGGCCGAGCGGGCATTCCTGGAGAGTGGCGGGTTTGCCGGGTAACCGGGGTTCGCGCGGGTGAGGGAGTATGTCTCTCTTAAGCGTCCATGGCTCAGACCAGTTCACGGTGCTTGATATCGGCGATGGGGCCCAGAACTGAAGTGTCGAAGTCTTCAATCGCCAGCCTGTTCACCAGGCGATTCGGATAGTCGGGATTGGCCAGCGCGGCCTTGCCCAGGGCAATGATGTTGGCACCCTCATTGAACGCCTGTTCGGCATGCTGAGGCGTGTGCAACCCGCCGTTGGCAATCACCGCCACCTCTGGCGCGAAACGCCGGGCCAGGCTGATCAGGCTGGCTTCACCTGCGGGGAAGGCTGGCTGCCATGCTTCAAATTCGGTGACATGAATGAAATCGACACCGGCGTCCGCCAAGGAGCCAAAGAGGGTCTCGGCAGCCGCTTCGCCTTCTGCCCATTTGTGTTGGTAATCATTGACCTTGGCTTGCGAAATGCGCACGCCCACGGGCGCCACACCTGCCGCATCACGAACGGCCTTGATCACCTCAAGCGTCAGACGAATGCGGTTACGCAAACAGCCTCCCCAGCGGTCGGTTCTCTGGTTGGTGTAATCGGTTAGAAACTGATCCAGCAGGTAGCCGTTCGCGCCGTGAATTTCTATGCCATCAAAGTTTGCCGTGCCGACGGACAATCGTGCCGCGCTGGCGAAACCCTCGATGGCGTCAGCAATGTCTTCGTCAGTCATGGCATGCGGTACGCGGTAGGGGCCATCGCCGTAGTAAAACTTCATCTGCTCCCCTTTAGGCCGCACGGCAGAGGGTCCTGCAGACTGCTGCACAAAGCGATTGCCCTGGCTCAGGGCGCCGGCGTGCATGAGTTGAGCAAAAACAACGCTGTTGTGAGCGTGGATCCCGCGGGTCGTGGCTTGCCACGCCAGGGCTTGCTCGGCATCAGTGATACCGGGCTGACATACATAGCCTTGAGCGAATTTTCGATCGGTATAAATCCCTTCGGTAATCACCAGGCCAAAACCGCCCTTGGCAAAGCGCTCGTAGTAGCGTGCCATGGTCTGCGAGGCGTTGCCGTCAGCGGACGCGCTGACACGGGTCATGGGGGCCACCGCGAGCCTGTTGGTGAGTGGGAGGCTGCCGATATCAAAAGGCGATAGGAGTGTGTCGTGTACAAAGGGCATGGTCTCAGCTCTCGTCGGTCGTAAAGTGCTATAAATCAGCGATTACCGCCAAAGTAGACCGGACGCCCGGCATGCAGAAGTGCCCCGGATTGATTAGGCGCCTTAACGAAAAAGGATATGAAACATGCAGATTGCGGAGGTTGAGGTGTTTTGCGCCATCGCACTCGCCAACAGCCTTTCAGAGGCTGCACGGCGGCTGGGCTTGTCCGCCATGACAGTGTCCCGGCGTCTGGCGGCCCTTGAGCGGGAGTTGGGTGTGAGGCTCGTGCACCGCACCACTCGCTCGGTGTCGCTGACGCCAGAGGGCGAGGTGTTGCTGCCCTATGCCAAGACCATGCTTGAGGCCGATGAAGCGGCCCGCGCCACGTTGAAAACCAATACTGCCCTGGCCAGCGGTATGCTCAGGGTGACTGCCCCTACGGTTTTCGGCCAGGCGGTCATCATGCCACTGATACCGGCCTTGCTCGCCGAGAACCCTGCATTACAGGTCAGCCTGACGCTGTCCGACAGCATCGTCGACATAGTGGGGTTGGGCATCGATGTCGCCATTCGCATTGCAACCCTGCGCGACTCGGCTCTGGTCGCTCGCACGCTGGCGCCCAACCCCCGGGTGGTTTGTGCCAACCCGGATTATCTGGCACGGCATGGCACCCCGGCGACCCTGGAAGACCTCAAGCATCACGCCTGTATCGGTTTGCATGGCATGCCTTACTGGCCGTTTGTTCGCGGGGGTGAAAGCCTGTCCGTTCGCGCCGACGCGGCCTTTTCGGCCAACAGCGTTGAGGCCGTGCGTTCGGCGTGCAAATGGGGCTTGGGGATGGCGATGCTGACTTACTGGGACATTCGTGACGAGCTGGCTGACGGAAGTCTTGTTCGCGTTGAATTGGCGGATGCGGCTGCGGAGCGCCTTTCGATCACGGCAGTGCTGCCTACACGACATCACGTGCCTCACCGGGTCAGGGTTTTTCTGGACCGGCTTGAGCAGGCGCTGACGGCGTCTCACTAGACGTGCGCTGCACCATCAATGGTAGGGTAAGACAGGCCCACAGCATGGCTGACTTCTTGGGAGATTTATGCGCGACACGATCACCATCGGCATCATCGGCGGGACAGGCTGGCTCGGACGGTCCATCGCCACGGCATTGCTGGACAGCGGGTTCGTGGGACTCGAATCGCTGATCTTGTCCAGCCGGTCGGGTGAACTCAAGGGGGCTGAAGGTTCGCTCGCGAGCGTTCAGGTCACCGACGACAATCAGCGTCTGGTGGGGCTGAGCGATGTGGTGATTCTCTCGGTACGGCCTGAGGATCTGGCAGCGGTCAAGATCGATCTGGCAGACACGTTGCTGGTGTCACTGGTCGCTGGGGTTTCTCTGCACGATATTGCGCTGCACAGCGGGGCGCGCCGTGTGGTGCGGGCCATGCCCAATGCCGCGCTGGAGTTGCGCACCTCATACACTCCCTGGCTGGCCAATGAGCAAGTGGATGGCCCGGACAAAATCCTGGTTCAACGCCTGTTTGAAACCTGTGGGGAGGCTGACGAAGTCTTCAGTGAAAACGATCTTGACTACCTGACCGCGTTGTCGGGAACCGGGCCATCTTACCCGGCGCTATTGGCCAAGGCCTTGTATGACGGTGCAATTGCTCAAGGTTTGTCCGAAACCGTCGCACGACGTGCAGTCACTGGCGTGGTGGTACACGCCAGTCAGTTAATCAGTGAAACCCGTGGCTTCGAAGCCTTGCTGGATACGCTGGTGGGCTATCGCGGCGTCAGTGCCGCCGGCATTCAGGGGATGACGGCGGGTGGGCTTGCAGCCAGCGTGAGCGCCGGCATCAGTCGGGCTCACGAGGTGGCACAGTCCCGGTTGTTTGACGTTAAGGTCCCCGGGCGAACCGAGTAGGCTGCGCGCAGTTTGAGGCTCGAAGATTGCCACCCAGCCCTCAGAAGTCTGCCTTGAGCGACATCACCAGGTTACGGGGCTCGCCATAGAAGTTACCGAATCCTTCGGTGCCGACGGTTGCGTAATAGCGCTTGTCGAACAGGTTGTTACCGTTCAGGGCAACGGACCAGGTGTCGTCGATGCGGTAGCCGATACGGCCGTTCCAGATGGCATACCCGGATTGGCTGATGTCGTTGCCGCTGATGGGTGAAACCCGGTAGTTGCGGCTTTGGGCATTGACGCCGGCGCCGACAGTGACGCGCTCCAGAGGGCCGCTGAGCGCATAATCGGCCCAGACCCGCAGCAGGTGCCGTGGAACGTACGAGTTATAGGACAGCCCGTCCTGAGTGGCATCGGCGTCTTCCAGCACCTTGGTCTGGGTGTAGGTATAGCCCGCCAGCAACTGCAAGCGGTCAATGACTTCACCGCTGACTTCGGCTTCGAAGCCTTGGGCGCGGACTTTGCCAGAGTTTTGCGAGCAACTGCTGTCCGGGCAGGCCGGGTCATCCTGGGCGGCGTCTTTCTGAACGGTGCGGAACAGGTTGAAGGCGCTGTTCAGCCGGCCGTCAAACCATTCGCCCTTGATCCCAAGTTCATAGCTCTGACCGATCAATGGCTTGAGCGTGGCGCCCGTGATGGTTTTGTAATTGCCTTGGGGAGTGAAGATGTCGGTGTAGCTGGCATAGGTGGTCAGGTTGTCGTTAAGGTCGAACAAGATGCCGGCAAACGGAGTGACTTGCCCGCTTTCTCTCGATTCGGAACGCAAAGGCGTGCCTTCACCGCGGTAGTACGACACGCCTTCGTTTTCGGATTTGTACCAGCTCACGCGGCTGCCCAGTACAAAGGTCAGCGGGTCGGCCAGTTTCAGACGGACCGTGGAATAGGCCCCGTATTGCTTGACCCGCATGTCGACCGGGCCACCCCGGGAAGCATTGGCCAGGTAGTAACTTTCGTCCGGTTGCGCAAGATGGTGGTTGGGGTTCAACACATCCTGGCGATCGGGCAACAGTGCTACCGCGTAGAAATCATCCTTTCGCGAGTGGCTGGCGTTGGCGCCGACGATCAGCTCGTGCTGTTGGCCAAAGGCGTCGAATTTGCCATCTACATAGGCATCAAAACCGTAGTCGGTCTGGTCGTAGTCATAGATGCTGCCGATCATCGGGGTGCTGGACTGAGTGCTGCCGACCGGTACCGAACCGCTGGGGAAGGCATATTCCATGTCCTGGGTGTTTTTCGAGTAAACCCCGGCGACCTTGAGTGCCCAGTCGTCATTGAAGGTGTGCTTCATGTCGCCAAAGAAGGTGGTTCGCTGACTGCGCTGCTGGTTCCAGGCGGTGTTCAGGCACGTGGAACGCTTGAGTTTCAAGTCACTGCCATCGGCATAGCGCGGCAGCCCGCCCCAGCAGGGCGTGGCATCCACATCTTCATAGGCGATACCGACTCCCACGGTGGTGTCGGGGCTCAGGTCATAATCCAGCGCGCCATAGTAAATCTGGTCTTTGCGATCCCCGATATCATAGAAATACTGGCGCGTTTGCTGAGTGACCACGGCTCGCCCGCGCAAGGTGCCGTCCTCGTTGAGGGGGCCGCCGGTATCTATTTGCCCGCGATAATTGTCCCAAGTGCCAGCCGACAACGACAGTTGGGTATGGGGCGTGTATTCACCGCGTTTGCGCACGAAGTTCACCGCACCGGCAGTGCCCCCGGCACCTTTCATCATCCCGGCGGCACCGCGCAATACTTCGACCCGGTCATAGATCGCCATATCGCTGCTAAAACTGTCGGCTTGCACATAGCTGCTGCCGATATCCAGCGGTACACCGTCGTATTGATATTGGCCGGTCATGCGGAAACCACGGGAGTAAAAGTACTTGCCTCCCATCGGGGAGTCATAGACCGTGATGCCCGGGGTTTTCTCCATGACTTGTTCGATGGTGTTCAGGTTCTGGTCATCGAGCATTTTGCGCGTCATGACGGTGACCGATTGCGGGGTTTCCTTGAGGGTGTGGGCACCCTTGCCGATGGTCACCGTTCGGGGCGTATACGACCCTGAGCCTTCACTGGTGGGGTCGAGGCTGCGCTCGACAATGCTGGTGACGCCCAATTGCAACGCTCCGCTGTCCTGTGCGGCGGGTTCTACGCTGAAGTTGCCCTGGCCGGTGATTCGCAACTGCAACTGACTGCCCGAGAGCGCTCTGTTCATTGCCTGTTCCGGCGACATTCGACCGATCACTGCTGGTGCCTGTTTGCCCTGTACCAGCGCAGGCTCAAGCGAGACGATCTGCCCGCTCTGGCTGGCGATGGCATTTAGCGTGTTGCCCAGGGGGCCGGCCGGCAGGTTGAAGCTCAGTTCTTGTGCCTGCACCGGGGCAGGGCTCGCCAGAGTTGCCAGGGCAACGGCGACAGATAGGGTGTAGGGCCACGGGTTGAGCACAGCATTCTCCTGATCGTGTGGAAGTCTCAGGAGATAGGTGGGCTGAGAAATGAAAACCGGACACAAATAAGATTCATTTTCATAAAAAGCTGTTCCAGTTCTCGCCGCTGTACTACCGCGTACCAATCAAGGTTAGCCATGGACCGTAACGGTCCACGCGAATCGGCAGGGTTTCAGCCAGCGCGGTGAGGGTGCGTTCGGGGTCGTTGAGCGGGAAAACCCCCTGAACCCGCAACTGTCGGACCTCGGGCGCCACCCGCACGAACCCTCGGCAATAAGGTCGCAAGGCATCGACCACGTGCTGCAGTGGCTCGTCCAGCACATTCAGCCTTCCGTTCAACCAGTCGGCACGGCGGCGCTGGTCTCCAGTGACAGGAACGATGCTCGTGGCATTCATTTCAGCGGACTGGCCCTCTTGCAGCTCGAGCGTGACGCCATTGAACAACCGTGCCTGGACGCTGTGCTGAAGCACCACGACTCTTGTCGCAGAAGCTTGCTGGGAGACCAGAAAACGCGTACCGAGCGCCTGTACTTCACCTTCAGCCGTCCGGACCCGCAGCGGACGCAAGGGATCGGATGCCACCTGAATCACCAGTTCGCCGTGATGCAGCACGATCAACCGTTGACGCTCATCGAAGTGCAGGCTCACTGCGCTGTTGGCGTTCAGGCTCAGGCGACTGCCGTCAGCTAGGCTGTAGTTTTGCTGCTGACCACGGCCAGTGGACAGATCCGCCAACAGCGAATCGCCCAGCGGGCTGCGCGCCCCCAGCCACAAACCGCCGCCGAGCAACCCCAGTCCGGTGATTGCACGCAACGCATCACGTCGCGTGCCGTTGGGTTGCAGCAATAGCTGGCGAGCTTCGCCGGCCTGGCCGGGCACGCGTTTATCCAGAGCACGCACGGTGTTGAAAGAGCCGGCAAGACGCTCCTGCAGTGTTGCCCAGGCTTGAGCATGTGCCGGGTCCTGTGCCAGCCACGCATTGAAGCGCGCCAGCAGCGCCGCATCGGGTGTGCCGGCGCGCAGCTTCACCATCCAGTCAATGCTCTGTTCGCTGATCGGGTCCAGGCGCGGCTTGCTCATGGGGCCGCTTCGCTCAGGTAGCACTGACGCAATGCCTGTTTCATGTACCGGCTGACCGTGCGCTCAGACAGCCCCAGCTTGTGCGCAATCGCCACATAACTCAGGCCATCCAGCTGGCTGTAAAGGAAAGTCGCTTTGACCACCATGGGCAAACCGTCGATAGCCCGGTCAATGGCCACCAAGGCCTCGATCAACTGCAACTGCTCTTCGGGCGACGGCGCTACGGCTTCGGGAAGCAAGGCCAGACGTTCCAGATACGCCGTTTCCAGCTTGCGCCGTCGATGGCGATCGAATATCAGCCGTCGGGCGATGGTTGCCAGGTAAGCCCGAGGCTGCTCAATGCTGTCGGGATCAACCCTGGCCATGAGCATCTGGCAAAACGTATCTGCAGCGGTGTCTTCAGCATCTGCATGATTGCGCAGACGTCGCTGAAGATGCTGCAACAGCCAACGATGATGATCGCTGAAAAAGAAGCCCAGCTTGCGGGTAGGAAGAGGTTGCACCGTCGGTGATCCAGAGGTGAGTGCGAATAGTTCTCAATAGTAGCGGCGAGATGATGGCGACTGCAATCACTGACTGCGAAGAGGCGGGGCGTGGTCAGAACATCATGCCTGTCACGACTGGGGAAAGACCCGGCAAGCAGGCATAATTGGCGGCTGAGCCAGAACATCCTTGTCGCGTGCAATGCCTGAAGTGGAGCTGCCCATGAAACCCCTCGCCTTACTGACCTTCGCCATGATCCTCAATGCCGGCCTGTACAGCGGCATGGCAGCGGCGGCAGGCGGTGCCGAGGCTGGCGCGAAGCTGTTCACCAAGACCTGCGGTGGCTGTCACAGCGTGGGAGAGAACGCCCGGGGATCGTTTGGTCCGCAGCTCAATGGCGTGATTGGCCGGACGGCCGGGTCGACCGCCGACTATCAATACTCCGAGGCAATGAAAAACTCCGGCGTGGTCTGGACCCGCGAGAAGCTGGCGGCGTACATCGAGTCCCCGAAGAAAGTCATCAGCGGCACCCGCATGATTTTCTGGGGGATCAGCGATCAGGAGAAGATCGACAATTTGCTGGCCTACCTGGAAACGTTCCAGGGGCAATGATCACTGGATGGCTTTAAGGTAATCCTTCAGCGCGATCAGCGGAGCGTGCAATTGCTCGATCGTGGCGGCCTGCCTGAAGTCGTCGGCCAGCTTCTGCAGCTCACGGCCCATGACTGACTCCGCGCCACCGACAGCGTCCAGCGCCAATACCAGGCACTCATTCACTTTGCACTGCAGCGCCTCGACATCGCCATTACGAACCAGCAAGGCAAACACCTCGCGCTGATACGCATCCATGGCCGGGTCGTCGCGCAGAAGCGGACTTTGGCCTTCCGTCTCATAGACCAGCTTGAGAGAAAAAAGAGCGACTGCCTCCAGTGGCAATTCCATGGTGCGAGTTCCTTTACTGTCTTGCCGAATGGCGATAATCAGGGGGGGTACAGACGAAAAATGACCTTGGGCTTGACGGTCATTTTCATGGAGGGCGCGATTGTAGCGGCAGGGCTGCAAGCTGTCGCTTGCGGGCTCATTCTGCAGGTGACTGAGCGCCGCTGGAATGTTCTGCCACGCTGTTCAGTTCGACCGAAAACTCCAGACAATTTCAACCACGCGCACAGCAATCACCACATACGCCACAATCAGCAAAAGCTGGAAAAACACGTGATAGCGCAGAACGGCGAGCCGGCGAATCCCGTCACTGACATTGAGCACCAAGAGCACACTGGAAATCCCGATGAGCCCCCATCCCGCCATACTGGAAGCCAAAATCCCCAGGAACAGATCATGCGTTCCCCTCAGCGCCTCTGTACCCGCCGCAAAAAGAAGCGCACACACCACCAGGTTCTTAACATTGTCGAAAATCTGCGTACTCAGATCCTTCGCCAGCAAAGCCTGATATTGCTTCCAGAGTTTCTGCATATTGGAAATGCCTCAACGATGCTGCATCGGCCATTAAACAATAGTTGCTGCGAGGCCGGTTGCTGCTGACAAGCAGGTATTTTCAGCGGCGACCCCAGGACCGGCTCTTCAGCATAGCTGCTGGATCTGCGCGCCGTATGAAGGGCGCCTGCGCTACTTTTCCATCGGCCCCTCAGCGACAAATATCATCGGCCAATCGCCCGGCCTGCTCAGTTGCCCTCTCGCGTGCGCCACGATCAACGTCTTCACCCAAGATGGTTTTCTCCACAATCACCGAATGCACATCGGTCACGCCGATGAACTGCAGCCAGGCTTCGACATAAGGCTTCTGGAAGTCGAAACGCTCCGCCGGCGTGATCGACTGCGGCGAAAAATCCAGGCCTCGGGCATACGCCACCACGGCGATTTTATTGTGCAGCATGCCTTCCAGGCCGCGTTCTGGATCGAAGCTGAACAGGATGTCCTTTTGCGACACCAGGTCGATGAAGTGTTTGAGCTTATAAGGGATGCTGAAATTCCAGAGCGGTATGGACAGCACCAGCACATCCGCGCGGTGCAAGTGCGCAGCCAGCGCTTTCAGGATATTCCAGGCCTCTTGTTGCGCAGGCAGCAAGGCGCTGCCATTGAGTCCTGCATATTTGGCTTCCATTGCCATCTCGTCGAATTCAGGCAGCGCCATGTTCCAGAGGTCGAGGGTGATGATCTCAGCGTCCGGAGTATGTTCCTGATAACGCGCAATGAAGCTGCGGGCGACTTCAAGAGACGCCGAACGCTGCTTGCGGGGAGAGCATTCGATATGCAGAAGAGTAGTCATGGCACGCCTCAAACGGTGGGTAGAGAGGCATTGCAACATAGTTATATTTGAAATATAAATCGTAAAATAATGCTAAATTGATCACGTATATAACTATGTTCGATACGCTGCTACTCAAAACATTTGTCGCTGTGGTCGATGAACAAGGCTTCAGCCGTGCAGCCCTGAAGCTGCACCTCACCCAGTCTGCGGTCAGTGGCCATGTGCGGCGACTGGAAGAGCAGGTGGGTAAACCGTTATTGACGCGCACCACCCGTTCCCGGCAACTGACACCTGATGGCGAGCGCTTGCTCGCTTATGCCCGCACGATTCTTACGTTGAACCGTGATGCCTGGGCAGAACTGACGCGTAAGCCGTTTCACGGGCGGCTACGGATCGGGGTGTCCGAAGATTTTGTCGACCCCCGGTTACTGCGCGCGTTTCAGGACTTCGCCGCGCAGTACCCAGGAATGGCAATCGACGTGCAAATGGGCATACCCGGTACGTTGCTGGCGCTGATGAAGCAAGGCCATCTGGAGTTGGTCATCGGCTCACTGTGCGAAACCAGCGACGCGGGCATCGTACTGTGGCAAGAACCGCTGGTATGGGCCTGGCCGGCGCAACCCGTCATCCCGTTGCCGACGCCCTTGCCACTGGCCCTGTTCCCCGAACCATGCCCTTATCGCGAGGTGGTATTGAGCCGACTGGCCCAGGCCGGGATCCCCCAGCGCACAGCGATGTTATGCAGCAGCACCGCCGGGCTGCGAACGGCGGCGCTTGCAGGCTTCGCGGTCGCGCCCATGACACTCAGCCAGTTAGGGCAAGGATTAGTGGCTCTTGGGGCTGAACAAGGATTGCCGGAGTTGCCGGATGCAGAGTTTCGGCTATTTGCCTCGCCTGAAGCCGATCAACTGGTCGTGGCGGCAGTCACCCGGCTTATCGTGGAGTACTGCTCCACACGCAGGGCTTAACCGTTCTGTCGAGCAGGCAGAAGACGAATTTCAGGCACAAAAAAACCGGCGCGGTGGCCGGTTTTCTTGTGCTGCGAGTCCTGTTAGAGACTTGCAGGGAATGGTAGGGGGCGAGGGAGACTCGTGCGTTCCATATTATTCGTGCCTTGCAGAGCAATTATATAGCTAGGGATACACGCAGGGATACAGATTCATTCCGGCTGCTCCGCTTTCCTGGATGTCTAGAGTCATTCAATACGAGCGTCGGCGATGGACCTCTCAATATTTTCAATGAAAGTTCTCACGTTCTCCATAACCTCCATGACCCATGCCGCGGGGAATGAGTGTTCCTCTCCGTCCTTGCCTTTTCCGCTCCGATGAACAACGTCATGCCTAATTTTTACAAATCCAAGAAGCCGGACCTTGAGATCCTCGTCTGGAAAGATATTGATGTTTAGCGCGATTTTAAAGATTGCTTCGACTTTAGGTAGGTTGTGATACAGCAGTCCCTTGAGGTAGATCCGGATTTTGTCGCTGACCACATTTGGGTTATCCAAGATGACACTCAACGCCACCTTCTCGGCCGAGAGCTCCCTATCCTTAGCCGCGAGACTTTGCATCGCTTTTGGAGTGGCAAGCACTGTCAGTTGGAGTATGTCACCTAGGTATGCCTCCATTGAGCTAATGGTCTCAGCGAAAATCATTCTCTGAATTATTGCTGCCGATTGCCTAAAAACATACTGTTCACCGCGCGGGCACTCTGCAAGCACTTCACCCAGATGATGGTAGTTATCGATGTAGATTTCGTACGGTCTTAGTGGGATAGAGTTGTTAAGCCATTCATTCTCTTGCGGGTCATCTGATGAGAATGGGGCCTCCTCTGCATCAACCTTTACCTCGGGATGATCAAGCAATTCTATAAAGCAGCCAGCAGGGGAGTTCTGGATTTTTATGTTGAAAAACTCCCGGCATTTGTCGCATTCCATTTCGCCGTCATCCTCAGATAGCGAGTCGGACAGAGGTTCAACGCACCAATCGACCTCGGGTACGTCAACCGTGACACGCGCTTCTTTCTTACATAGAGGGCAGTCAAATCTTGCTGTAGTGGTTAACTGGCTCATGGCTTGCTCAGTCTCAATATTTCGAAGGAACGAATGAGGTCATAGTGGATTATGACGTGAAAAACGCTGGGGCTCCTGGAGCATACACGACGGTACGGGGTCGGAAACCCGCGGGATTTTTTTAGCAGCAGGGCACCCAGCTTATTGAAATTTTAATCGTTGAAATTGAAAGGTATTGAAGAAAAGAGGCGGGGTGGGTCTTGGCCCGCAGCAGGGCACTGGATGTGTTGCTGATAGTGAACACCTAGGTGAGTCAACTGGGTCAACCGGTCAAGTGTGGTCAACAAACCTTGGAACCCAGCCACTAACGATTTCCTGCGGGTTTCCTGCCCCGTGTCTCCTCGAAATGCCCAGGGTCCTCAGCGTCTTCGGAGTCATAGTGCAAATGCACTGGTTAACCTGCAGTTCACCCGGTTCACCTGTTCACTAAGCTGTGCACTTTTCCTCTAACACAATCACGCGGGTTTCCTGCCCCGTACCTGACCCAAAGTCCCAGGGGCCCCGCCACTTTCAACGCGCAGGGAATTGCTTTAGCTTCTATCGCTGGAGGAACCATCGATTAGGGGGGGAGGGGATATTCTCTTAAAGGCTATGTTACGAGTGTTACGAGTTCAATTAAGCAATTGATTTCAAAGGATTTTATTTATGTTGCGGCGCACTGAATCGTACCCATAGGTAAGTGTTACAAGGGCCACTGGTGTTACATGTGGGGGGCCTAGAATTGGTTGCTATAGCCTACCAAGGCTGTGGTTGCACAGGCTTTGATGTTTACCAAAGCTTAAATGGTGGCGGTGATAGCAGGCTACTATAACGGTGGTCCAATTTTTTTTGGAGCTTGTATTGACGATTTCGTTAGCGTTGCCAGTTTCGTATAGTGCGGAAAGCGTAAGGAGCTAGGCCCTTTTCTGCTCAAACTTGATCATGCATAAAAGAAGCTGATTTTTTGGGGAGGGCAACAAATAATGACTGTGCCTGGAAGACCGCATTTATGGCTATCCCACATAAGTAAATCTATCAAGAGATAGAGCCTGATTAGGAAGGTGTATTTTGCAAGAGACATCGCTCGACAAAAACTTGATAGACCATCCGAGTTTAATAATCCTTCTCCCTCACATGCACAGCTATTGTGAAAAAGGACTAACTCGGTTTTCTGAGGGTAAAGATAGTTTTTCTTTGACAACCATCGAAACGTACACATGCGGAGTTTTTGAGCGTGTTGCTGAGCTAGATAGCGCGCTGATCTCCTTGCGTTTAGCGTGCAAGTTTGTAGCCGAGCTTGGTTTCGAGCAAAATCCGAGCCCTGAAGTTTATCGTTATCACTACGAAAATTTTGTGCTTCGGGTGATTGGATTGGTGGATCGGGCACATAGGCTTGTTGGAGCTTCCCTGCTCTTGCCTTCTAACAAATATGAAGTCGTTGGAGGAAACTCCTTCGTTCAGAGAGCTATCAAAACAAGTCATCCTGGGTTGAATAGAGCCTTGGACGCAGTTGCTGATGCCGTAAATAGCTACCGAGGCCCTAGGAATGAGTTGATCCACTCAAGCGCCTACTCTAGTCGTGAACTTGGTATCTTCATGGGGGTAGAGCAATTCACCGTGGATACTGGCACCGTAGACATTACAGAGCTTAAGCGGGATTACTCATCAGCCGGAGCTGTCGAGATTGGACAAACCATAGGGCGATTGATATTAACACTAACAGTGTTGCTGGAAGAGCTAGAGCCGGTATTTTCAACGGCGCAGAAATTTAGCATCTTAAAAAGAGATAAAGCTAATACTTAATCCTTGTGGCGTTAATAGAGCTAGCTAGGGTTATGTAACGATTTTCATCGTAACCACTCAAATACAGAGTCTTTTAACAAGGCGCGATCTATAAGGTGCTCACGAGTCTTCAGCAATGGTAGACATAGCTTTTTAGGCGTTCCAATACTAAGCGAGCTGCTCTGGGGGGCGGAATGAGGGAGGCAGCACTACATATTTTTTGCGAAAAAGTTTACTTTTTTGGAGTGGTTAATATGTTTTTATCGGTACTAGAATGGCACTAATTGAGGCAGAAGACTTTCATAGGTTTTTAATGCTGTAGATATCAATCCTAGCTGCTATTTACTTGTTTATTTTTTGGGGTATGATCATACGCATTTTATTTTTTGGGGTGGTATTCTGTGCTTGTTGATGAGTCTCTTCTGCTAGATGAGATGCACATATTAAAGAGCGATGAGCGCAGAAGAAGTCTCGGCGCTTTCTATACGCCAAGCTTTTTAAGCAAGTTATTGTGTCAGTGGGCAATACGAAAAAAAGATGATGTTGTTTTGGAACCAAGTTTTGGAGGCTGTACTTTCCTAGAAGAAATAGCGGATCGTTTTCTAGAGTTAGGGCTAGATGACCCGTTGGAAAGTGTTTACGGGTGTGATATTGATAAGAATGCTTTTGCCAAGTTAGAGACACTGAAGGTTTATTCGAGAAACAGCAATTTTTTGTTGAAGGATTTCTTGCAGTTGGAGTCTGTAGATTTCTGCCAAGGAAAAGCGGATGTTGTAATTGGTAATCCCCCTTATATTGGGAGCTCTCAGATTAGCGTCGAGCAGCGTAAGACTCTGGAGTTGTGGAAGAAAAGTTGTGGCATGGATATTGAGGCTCGGTCTAGTCTATGGGTGTATTTTTTTATTCATGCTTTAACTTTTCTTAAAGCTGGGGCTAGGTTAGCATTCGTTTTGCCAGGTAGCTTCTTATCCTCAGATTACGCTAAGAAAATACACGAGCTGATAAAAAGTCGCTTTGATCGGAGTTTAGTGGTTTCTCTTGCTGAGAGGATTTTTGTCGCTGAAGGTGCTGAAGAAAGAACTGTTATTTTGCTTGCTGAGGGTTACAGGTCCGATGGCTTTGGCAAAGGCGTTGTCAAAGTAGCTCATTCTCCACGACTCCTAGGATTGCCAAAACTATTTGAGAGTTGGCGAGCTGATGAGCAGGTATTTGATGATTTCGACAATGTTGGTATCGGTTCGTTTTTAGCACGATCTGCTTCAGAGAATTTCTTTTCCCTATGCGCGCGCCTCCCATGTATTGAGTTGGGGAGTATCGCGGCTGTCAGTATTGGAATAGTGACAGGTGATACAAGGTTCTTCATTCGAACCCTCAGTGAGTGGCGTCAGTTTGGGATCGATGAGAGGTTCTATAAGTTTGTTGTGCCTAAGATAAAAGGCATAGCAGGTGTTAACCTGACAAAGTCACAAGTCAAATCATTGATTAGCTCAGATGTGAGGTGTCTTCTTCTTGATACAAGTAGTCATGAACTGTCTGGTCAAGTTTTAAAATATTTAAGTAGTTACCCTGTAGCGAAGCATGGCCTGGCAACTTATAAAAAAAGAGTTATTTGGCATCAGCCTGATGATAAAAAAACCCCTGATGGTTTTTTTACCTTTTTGACTCACAACGGACCGCGCATTGTCCTGAATAGTGCGAAGGTAAATTGTACTAATTCGGTGCATAGGGTTTTTTTAAAGGAGAAGTTAAGCAAGGTTCAATTGAAGCTTGTGGCTTTATCAATGCTTTCAACCTTTACTCAGACGCATGCTGAAATTATTGGTCGGCCTTGCGGGTCAGGTGCTTTGAAACTAGAGCCTAAAGACGCTCTTCAGCTTAAATTATTATACCCTGATGACATTGATCCCGAGCTAATTACGAAAGCGTTCAAAGACGTACAAAATGCATTGGACAAAAGCCCCCCCGATGAGTCCGGGGCTCGAAAAATAGCTGACTTGGCCCTAGCTAAGATGATAAAAATCAATTTTGATGATGAAATTTTACAGCTTGAGCAGTCTTTGAAAATTGCTCGCGAGCATCGAAAGGGTAATGTCGAGTCAAACCATTTCTAGCGAGGGCGAAACAGTATGGATATTGAGAACCTTAAAAAAAACCTCGCTGATGCGCTTAGTGATACTGAGGTTGATTACAATAAGATTTTAACTTTGGCAAATCAAATCTCAAAATTTGATACGGAAAATGTCAGGTTTTCGATTGATGCTAGCCATATTTCTAGATTAGGTCATGAGCTTGTATCTAAGCAAGAAACAGCAGTCGCAGAGTTGATTAAGAATGCCTACGATGCTGATGCGGCTTATGTGAAGGCTGTTTTCAAAAATACTTCTAAGGCTGGTGGTGAACTTATTATAACTGATAACGGCTTGGGTATGAGTCGTGAAGAGTTAGTTAATGGGTTCATGCGTATCTCGACGAGAGAGAAAAGTGATAATCCCCGCTCTCCGAAATATGTCCGACAGCGTGCGGGGCGTAAAGGAATCGGTAGATTTTCAGCTCAGCGTTTAGGAATGCGCTTACAGCTTTCGACTCGTCGTGAGCAGGATAGCGTTGGTATATGCATTGATATCGACTGGAGTAAGTTTGATGATATTGGCGATCTAATTTTGGTTTCGAATCAAATTAGAAACGATCCGAGCGCTCCAGTAGGTACTAGGTTAAATATTAGCAATCTTAAAGACTCTTGGAGCAACGCTCAAATCCAGAGAGCGTATCGTTATATCTCTGACCTCCTTCAGCCGGTGCCATTACGCTTTGCACCTAGTAAAAAGGACGGGAATCCTGGGTTTAGAGTAGAGTTTTACGAAGAGATTTGTGGCGATGAGATTTTGATCGCCAGTGAGCAACAAAATATATTGGATAATGCTCATGCAATACTGTCTGGCTACGTAGATGAGCATGGGGTCCCCTACTTCTCACTTAAATCAAAACGGTTTGGTATTGATACGGAGTCTGAACAGCTGTATTCAGATAGTAAGGTCAAAACCGTTTTTGATGCAAATGTTAGTGACTACTCTCAACTATCTGGCGTGAGCTTTCAAGCACATTACTTTATTGAAGATGATTTGCCTGCAGGCTATCGAAATATAGTGAGGAATGTGCTGAAGAAAAATGGGGGGGGTTAGAATTTATCGAAACGGATTTCGAGTGCTGCCTTATGGTGACGCCCAGGATGACTGGCTTGGGTTGCAACGATCATCAGCATTAAGACAGCTTTTACCTCCTCATGCAAACTCGAATTTTATTGGGTTTGTACAGTTAACGGACTTAGATGGCACTAATTTTGAAGAGACTGCTAGTCGCGAAGGTCTTATAGAGAATATGGCCTTTTCACAATTGCAGGATTTTATATATAAGTCTTTAATGCATGGAATTATTAAAATAGCACATGCTCGTGGTAAGAAAATATTTTCAAGTGATGACGCCGTTCAGCGAACACCTAAGGATAGAGTGGAGCAGCTGGCTTCGAAGATCACCACGTTGGTGGAAAATTATAGTAGTCCTAATCTTGTTCGTGCGCCTAGTGAACAAGCTAAGCTTGAGGAGGATGCTTCCGATATTATTGACGAGATTGTGTTGCTTGAGAAGGATACTCAAGTCCTTCTAGAAGAAATTGGAATGCTACGAGTGCTCGCGAGCTTGGGCCTAACGATAGGTGAGTTTACTCATGAAACCAGGCATGTTCTTTCAGCGCTGTCTGCAGGTATATTGAGTCTCAAGATGTCAAGCCCAGCTGCGGAGGGTTTCAAAACCTTACAGGGCAACATTGAGTCTCTTCAAGCTTATATGCGTTATTTCGACAAGGCAGTAACCCAAAATTCTCAAAGAAGCTTGAGTGTCCACGAGATTCGAGACTTGCTAAGCGATTTCGAGCAGGTGGTTTCGTCTTCTTTGCAGCGACAGCGAGTAAATTTGAAGATTGAAGTTAAGGGTTATGACTTATTTGTTCAGTCAAGCCATAAGCCGGAATGGGCATCTATATTTTTCAATTTGTTTACAAACTCTTTAAAAGCTATTAATCGTGCTCAGGTGGCTGGTAGTATTCTCATTGTTGCAGGTGAGGTTGATGAATCAAGATTGTATCTAGAGTTTATTGATAATGGTGATGGGATATCGGATGCTAATAAAGAAAAAGTGTTCGATGCTTTCTATACGACAAGTACTCCAGCGGATGCTCTTGCAGATGATGAAGTACATATAACCGGCTCTGGCTTAGGTCTTAAAATCATTAAGGATATTATTGAGGATGGAGGGGGTGACATCTATTTGTCAGTCCCGCCTGAAGGTTTTTCAACATGCGTTCGCATAGAATTTCCACGGGCCTCGGATGAGGAAATACCTGATGACTTGCGTTAAATATTTGTGTATGGACGATCAGCCGGAAGAGTATATACTTCCGTTGTTAGATCAGTTGAGTCTTTTTTGCGATGACTTGAAGTTTGAGCGTATGCATCCACAGGATTTCGCTCTCCAATTTGAGCGTATCCAAGGACTTGCAAATGAAGGCGTATATTTTGGGCTTCTTGTCGACCTTCGCTTAGATCAAGATTCAGATGCTGAAGGTAATAAGGTATATTACCGAGGTCCAACGCTTGCACAAGAGTTACGCACTCGCATGGCTGAGGGGAGCATGTCCAGTTTTCCAATAATATTATGGTCGATGAACGATAATATTGTGCGCTCATATGCTCCAGATAGTTCCTCCCATGATCTGTTTGATGCAGTATATGCAAAGGATGATGCGAATCACCCCTTAGATCGAACTGTTTCATGCCAGCTAGTCGCTCTAGCTGTAGGCTATCAGAATCTCGTAAGTATACTCTCAGAAAGTGCCAATCCCTCTATTGATAAAGTTATTGGTTTGCTTGATGGTGATAGAGATTATTTAGATCCTCGACTAATTTCTTACTTGAAGGGTAATGCCGTTTATGAGTTGGCGGGCAAAGTGTTGAATACTTTGTTACGTTGTGATGGTGTTTTAATTAACGAGGTTATGTTAGCTGCGCAGCTTGGTGTTGATGTTGAGCGGTCTGGCGAGCAATGGATAGCATTTCTTGAAGCTGTGAGTAAGTGTCAGTACTCTGGAGTGTTTCATGAGGCCTGGCCTCGCTGGTGGAAGCATCGCATAGAAGCATTTTGGACTGAGTTTGTATCAAACAAAGGGTCCTTGAGGAAGTACACTGCTGATGAACGTGTGGCTATACTGAATGAGAAAATTGGTGTGGCACTTGTTTCCGCAGCCCCTATTGCTGAAGGTTATAGTCACAGATTTTCAACTGTATGTGTGGCATTGAAGTCCCCTTTAGATCCAGTAGATGGATTCAAAGTTCATACTCCTAGACAAGATGCCTGGCAAGATAGTCGATATGTTTCTGCTCACGCTGTTATAAATAGGCTTAAAAAATCCGAGTGGAGCCTCGATCCCTTGGAGATTGATCGTTTTAAACAGCTTATGGAAAGGCTGAAACATGAAGCGGTGTAAGCCTGACGCTTTTAGAAAACAAGTTGCTAGTGAGTTGAGGCAGTTGGGAGGCGTACTTAATCAAAATGCTAGCGAAGTCTGTTTTGATACTGGGCCAATACTCCAGGCTGCCAGCATGTGTATTGTTTCAAAGCCTTACGGTGGTGAATCCTGGGGTTATCAGATTGATGATCTCAGGTTCAGAGTCAAAACACCTCAGAAGGTGATCCCAAATACGGTTGGGGATTATCTGAATGTTGTAATGAATTTTAAAATTCAAGGAAAGTGTTCTAATGAGTTTTCAGAGCTTATAAAGTTGCTTGAGTTTAGTATTGTTGTTACTAGCAATGATGGTGTCTATCTCTCGTCCTGGCACTTTGATAAGCATATAGTTTCTGATGATGGTATGGACGAGGAACCAGAGGATGCACATCCGTTGTACCACTTCCAGTATGGAGGGAAAAATCTATTGCCACTTGGTGGAAATCATGGGGGTATATTGATTTTGCCTTCTCCCCGTATCGGGCATCCTCCGATGGATGTTGTTCTTGCTATTGATTTTGTTTTGTCAAATTTTGCAGGTTTGCATTGGCGCAAGCTAAGAGGTAAGTCGGACTATACTAATCGTTTGGTTGAGGCGCAAGATAAGTATCTTAAGCCATATATAGAGAGTATGTTTTCTTGGTGGGATGCTGGGCGGGAATCTCCATATGTCAAAAGTTTGTGGCCTCATCTGATATAGAAGTTCTCTAGGGTTGAAGTTTTTTGTGGTGATAGTAGAGGGAAGTCAATAGGCTTCCCTCTGTTTATGGGTTTTACTATTTTACTCACTGGTTTGAGGTTGATTAAACTGAGGGTTTTAACTGTCCTGGCTTGGTTGTCGAATATGCAGGAAGTGTCTCCATAATCTACGGAGTTAGACCCTGGTTGGCTGTTGCTTAGTTTTCGGTTTACCGAGGTTTGCCGAGAACATCAGTTGTAATGTCCTTAAATTATTGAAATACAAATATGTGAAAGTACGTATGGGTGCATGAAGATTTTCAGTGTGATCCTGCTAGGGCTGAAGGCTAAAGCTTGTAACTCAGATTAATGCGGAAGTCTGCAGGGCTTCCGGATTAGGATTAACCCCGCTTCTTCAGCTGCTGCTCTATGATGCTAATCTCTGCTTTAATTGCTGCTATTGTCATAGTCTCTATTTTTGTAGTTTTCCCTGACTTTGGCTTGACGAGATTGATCAGTCCGCTTAGGTGGGCTTTTCTTGCTTTCAGGGTATCTGAATAACTAATTTGGCTTTGTATGGCAGCGTTCATGGTTGGACCTCTCGGGTGACCGAAACAGCCTGGTCTTAAGGCTGTTTCGGGGGATTCGCTTTTTACATAGTGAGCACATCTTGCAAGCTGTGTTTATAAGAGCGCTCTGCAAGCTCACTTGATGTCCAACTCCAGAAGTTTTCTCCCTGCTGCGGAATGTTCAGCTTACACAGCGCAAGCGAGCCCCTGTTAATAAGACGCTGAGCTGCCCATAGCTTGCCTCCGACATCGAGTAGTGCTTTTTCTGCCTCATTCCATTTTTCCTCAAGTACTGTATAGGCTAGATGCGCAGCTTTTTTCTCGATGGCTTCGTACTCTTTCTGGGCCTCAATGATGTGTTTGTCGATGGCGATGAGTTCCTGCTCTAGCGCAGTGATAATCAGTAGTTGGCGACGGTTATGCTCAGTTGCGGTGCAGAGCTTTTTCGCCGCCTTTTCTGCATCACTACTGGCATTTTTTTCACCATCTACATCCCCCCAAGCGACTGCCTGCGCATAGGCTGTTGCAGCCTCAGTCTCGGCCTGCCGGGCTTTTGCCATATCATCATGTGCTTGCTGGCGGATCTGCTCTAAGCGAGTACTGATTCTGCAACGTTTATCTTGGAGCTCTTCTTCATCTGACTTCCAAGTCGTCATAGACTCGATATAGCCAGCCATTAAGCTCTCTTGATTAACCAGATTTTCACGGCGATATATTTTCCGCGAGAGCGTGAGAATTTCTAGGTCTAGTGAATCAAACTCTCTTTTCTGCTCGTTGTATTGCTCGCGTGCTTCGCGTTCGCGGCCTTGCGCGATGACTTCCGGGCATTCCAGTGCTGCTTCAAAGGAGGCCAGTTTAGTCCGCAGATTTTCCAGTTTGATGGTCAGTTTTTCGTGGCGAATTTTCATTTCTTGAAGTTCGTTCATTTGTTCTGTCTCAATGTAATTCGATTAGGAGTTGGCTGAATGGCTGGCGAGGCCGGGAATGAGCCGGCACTACCCCGATCAATTGGCAACCGTCAGGCAGCCCTAGCCTCGCTCTCATCTGTCCCTGGAACCGTATTTACGATGTAGCAGCGTTGTGGCCCTAACCCCGGAAGGCGAACGAGGCTAGACGCCTTTCCATTGCTTCCAGGTTCAAGCACGCCACGACGCAGCAGCTCCTTGTTCACGGCGTTGATGTTCATGCCTTTGAATACTTCGGAGCGCCAAGCCTCGGGCAGCACGTAGTAGGTGTTGGTGGTATGCAGCTCGTCGCCCAGACCATGCTCCAGCGATTTGCGAAAGCCCAACCGGTCAATGGTGCGCGGGCCGTGCTCATAGAGCTTGGCTGCGGCAGATTCCCAGCGAGTGAAGCGGCTTTCACCAAAGCGCTCGATGACTTGGCGCAGACGAGCCACGATGGCGTCACCTTCATAGTTACCGGCGCCGCCACGTTCATTCAGCCATGCGTTGAGACAGGCACGGGCTGCAGCGTTCTCGAAACCGTTAAGTACGTCGAACATGCATACTTCCATGCCTGCTTTGAGCTCTTTGTTGGCCAAGATCATTAGCCCGGGCTTTCCCGGTGCCGTTGCCGAACATGTAAACGGTTTCGCCAATGATGCGCGGATCGCACATGCCGATTTCGTCGAGTACGAGGAGGCCGTCCGGGTGCGCGGCAGCGATGGACTCCAGGGTGTTATCGGTCGAGCGTTATGAGCTGACCAGGCGTGGCTTCGACCTTGCGATTTCTGAGCAGGGAAAGAGGTCGGTATTCCAGCCATTTGGCCAGCAGGCGGCTACGTAGGCAGAGAGGCGGGGGAAGCATTTTTCTCATGATGCGCATGAGAATGCGGGGATGCAGCAGGCCGGGAAGGAAGCAGGCAGAAGAGGAATTTCAGGCACAAAAAAACCGGCGCGGTGGCCGGTTTTCCTGTGCTGCGAGTCCTGTTAGAGGCTTGCAGGTACTGCTAGATGGTGCCCCGAGGGAGAATCGAACTCCCACTTCTTTCGAAAACGGATTTTGAATCCGCCGCGTCTACCAATTCCGCCATCAGGGCTCAATGGCGGCGAAGTATAGAGACGAGGTTTAGGCCGGTCAACAACTTATTGGTCTATTTTTACTAAGTCCGTTAAACTCCCCGGCCCTGCTAGACGAAACCTATCATGCGCGTTGCTGACTTTACTTTCGAACTCCCGGATTCACTCATCGCACGCCATCCTTTGGCGGAGCGCCGCAACAGTCGCCTGCTGACCCTCGATGGGCAGAGCGGGGCGCTGGCACATCGTCAATTCACTGATTTGCTTGAACATTTACGCTCGGGCGATTTGATGGTGTTTAACAATACCCGGGTGATCCCGGCGCGTTTGTTCGGCCAAAAGGCTTCGGGCGGCAAGCTGGAAATCCTGGTTGAGCGGGTGCTCGACAGTCATCGGGTGCTGGCGCATGTGCGCTCCAGCAAGTCGCCAAAACCAGGGTCGAAGATCCTGATTGATGGCGGTGGCGAAGCCGAGATGCTGGCACGTCATGATGCGTTGTTCGAGCTGGGCTTTGCCGAAGAGGTTTTGCCCCTGCTGGACCGTGTCGGGCACATGCCATTGCCGCCGTACATTGATCGCCCGGACGAAGGTTCGGACCGCGAGCGTTATCAAACGGTGTACGCCCAGCGCCTGGGGGCGGTGGCTGCACCGACGGCGGGGCTGCATTTCGACGAGCCGCTGATGCAGGCGATCGCTGCCAAGGGCGTTGAAACTGCATTTGTGACGCTGCATGTGGGGGCGGGTACGTTCCAGCCGGTGCGGGTTGAGCGTCTTGAAGATCACCACATGCACACCGAATGGCTCGAAGTGGGTCAGGACGTGGTCGATGCGGTGGCGGCCTGTCGTGCACGTGGTGGCCGGGTGATTGCCGTGGGCACCACCAGCGTCCGTTCGCTGGAGAGTGCGGCGCGCGATGGTGTGCTCAAGCCGTTCAGCGGTGACACCGATATCTTTATTTTCCCGGGCCGACCGTTCCATGTGGTCGATGCTTTGGTGACCAACTTCCATTTGCCGGAATCCACGCTCTTGATGCTGGTTTCGGCGTTCGCCGGTTATCCCGAAACCATGGCGGCCTATAAGGCTGCGGTTGAGCATGGGTACCGCTTCTTTAGTTACGGTGATGCAATGTTCATCACCCGCAATCCTGCGCCGACGGCTCCTGCCCCGGCCCCAGAGGATCAAGCATGAGCAATTGTCGTATGTCCTTCGAGCTGCTGGCCACTGATGGCAAGGCTCGTCGTGGTCGCCTGACCTTCCCCCGTGGTGTGGTTGAAACCCCAGCGTTTATGCCGGTCGGTACCTACGGCACGGTCAAAGGCATGTTGCCGCGTGATATCGAGGCCATCGGCGCGCAGATGATTCTGGGCAACACCTTTCACTTGTGGCTGCGCCCGGGCACGGAAGTCATCAAGAAGCACGGTGACCTGCATGACTTCATGAAGTGGCAAGGGCCGATCCTGACCGATTCCGGTGGTTTCCAGGTGTTCAGCCTGGGCGCCATGCGCAAGATCAAGGAGGAGGGCGTGACCTTCGCTTCGCCGGTCGATGGTGCCAAGGTGTTCATGGGCCCGGAAGAGTCGATGCAGGTTCAGCGTGACCTGGGCTCCGATGTCGTGATGATTTTTGATGAGTGCACGCCGTACCCGGCCGATGAAGATGTGGCGCGGGTGTCTATGGAGCTGTCGTTGCGCTGGGCGCAGCGCTCCAAGAACGCTCATGGGGATAACACGGCGGCTCTGTTTGGCATCGTTCAGGGCGGCATGCACCAGAATCTGCGTGAGCGCTCGCTCGAAGGTCTGAACAAGATCGGTTTTGATGGCCTGGCCATTGGCGGTTTGTCGGTGGGCGAGCCCAAGCACGAAATGATCAAGGTGCTGGATTACCTGCCGGGGATGATGCCTGCTGACAAACCTCGTTACCTTATGGGGGTTGGCAAGCCAGAAGATCTGGTTGAGGGTGTGCGCCGCGGTGTGGACATGTTCGATTGCGTGATGCCAACCCGTAATGCCCGCAATGGGCATCTGTTTATTGATACCGGTGTATTGAAGATCCGCAATGCGTTCCATCGCCATGATGATTCGCCGCTGGATCCGACCTGTGACTGTTACACCTGCCAGAACTTCTCGCGTGCTTATCTGCATCATCTGGACAAGTGCGGCGAAATGTTGGGCAGCATGCTCAATACCATCCACAATTTGCGGCACTATCAGGTGCTCATGGCTGGTTTGCGCGAGTCTATTCAACAGGGTACATTGGCGACCTTTGTCGATGCCTTCTATGCCAAGCGCGGGCTGCCTGTGCCGCCTTTGGACTGAGTTTCGGACCTTTAAGAAACAACTTTGCAACTGGAGTGCTTAATGAGCTTTTTCATCTCTTCCGCTTTCGCGGACGCTGCTGCACCTGCCGCTGCTGGCCCTATGGGCGGTGGTTTTGAATGGATTTTCCTGGTCGGCTTCCTGGTCATCTTCTACCTGATGATCTGGCGTCCACAGGCCAAGCGCGCCAAAGAGCAGAAAGCCCTGCTGGGTAATCTGCAAAAAGGTGACGAAGTTGTAACGACTGGCGGTATCGCCGGCAAGATCACCAAAGTATCCGATGCTTTTGTTGTGATCGAAGTGTCTGACACTGTCGAGCTGAAAATTCAGAAAGGCTCTGTTGCAGCCACGTTGCCCAAGGGCACGCTGAAAGCGATCTAAAGTTTCAAATTTTAACAATCGACGGGGCGCGCAAGGCGCCCCGCGTTTTAAGCGGGCGGCGTGATTGATGCTGAACAAATACCCTCTGTGGAAATACATTCTGATCCTGGCCGTGCTGGCGATCGGTTTTATTTATTCTGCTCCCAATCTGTACCCTGACGACCCGGCCATTCAGGTGTCGGGCGCGAGCACGGCTCTGCAGGTCACTCAAGCTGATCTGGAACGTGCAAGCAAGGCGCTGGCTGATGCAGGCATTGTCGTAAAAGGCGCTACCCTGGCCGACAACGGCAAGGGCGGCCTGCTGCGTCTGGTCAGCAAGGACGATCAGCTTCCGGCCAAGGATGTGGTGCGCAAGGCTTTGGGTGATGACTACGTCGTTGCGCTCAACCTGGCACAGACCACGCCTCAATGGTTGCGTAGCCTGGGTGCTCACCCAATGAAATTGGGTCTGGACTTGTCGGGTGGTGTGCACTTCCTGTTGGAAGTGGACATGGACAAGGCCGTTGATGCGCGCATGAAAGTCTACGAGAGCGACGTCAAGAGCCTGTTGCGTAAAGACAAGGTGCGTTATCGCAGCCTGCCGCAGCTCAATGGCTCCATTCAGTTGGGCTTTGCTGATGAAGCAGTCCGTGAACAAGCGCGTAGCCTGATTCGCAAGAACTTCAATGACTTCGACGTAACGGCCGCCGATCTTAATGGTCAGCCGGTTCTGCGTCTGGCGATGACCCCGGCCAAGCTGGCGGAAATCCGTGAATACTCCATCAAGCAAAACCTGACAACGGTCCGTAACCGGGTCAACGAATTGGGTGTTGCCGAGCCATTGGTTCAGCGTCAGGGTGCCAACCGCATCGTGGTTGAGCTGCCTGGCGTACAAGACACTGCCGAAGCCAAGCGTATTCTGGGCAAGACGGCCAACCTTGAGTTCCGTCTGGCAGCAGAGCCGGGCGCTTCGAAAGCGACTTCTGAAACGTTCGAGTTCCGCGAAGGCAATCGTCCTACGGCACAAATCGAACGCGGTCTGATCATCACGGGTGATCAGGTGACAGACGCTCAAGCAGGTTTTGACGAGCAGGGCCGTCCACAGGTGAACATCAAGCTTGATGGTCACGGTGGTGAGTTGATGAGCCGTTCGACCCGCAGCAATGTCGGCCGCAGCATGGCGGTGATCTTCATCGAGCAGAAGCCGGTGACGACCTACACCAAGCAAGTGGTCAACGGTGTCGAAAAAGAAGTGCCGGTCCAGGCCTTCAAGGAAGAGAAAAAAATCATCAGCCTGGCGACCATCCAGTCGCCGCTGGGCAGCCAGTTCCGCATTACAGGCCTGAACGGTCAGGGCGAGGCTTCCGAGCTGGCTCTGCTGTTGCGTGCCGGCGGTCTGGCAGCACCGATGTACTTTGCTGAAGAGCGCACCATTGGTCCTAGCCTGGGCGCTGACAACATCGTCAAGGGTATCGATGCTTCGTTGTGGGGCATGTTGTTCGTGTCGCTGTTCATTATCGCCATCTACCGCTTCTTCGGTGTGATCGCGACGGTGGCCCTGGCGGTGAACATGGTGCTGCTGCTGGCGCTGATGTCGTTGCTGGGCGCGACCCTGACCTTGCCGGGTATTGCCGGTATCGTATTGACGATGGGTATGGCGGTCGATGCCAACGTGCTGATCTTCTCGCGTATTCGTGAGGAAATCGCCGCGGGCATGTCGGTTCAGCGAGCCATCAATGAAGGCTTCAGTCGTGCGTTTACGGCGATTGTCGACTCCAACCTGACAACACTGTTGGTCGGCGGGATTCTCTTTGCCATGGGTACCGGGCCGGTTAAAGGCTTTGCGGTGACCATGTCCCTCGGGATCTTTACCTCGATGTTCACGGCCATCATGGTGACCCGCGCAATGGTCAACCTGATCTACGGCGGTCGGGACTTCAAGAAGTTGTGGATTTAAGGGGCTGCCATGTTACGTACAATCAACTTCATGGGCGTTCGCAACATTGCGTTCGGCGTCACTGTACTGCTTACCGTGCTGGCCTTGTTCAGCATGTTCCACAAGGGTATGAACTACGGCCTGGACTTCACCGGCGGTACGCTCATCGAGCTGACCTACGAGAAGCCCGCTGACCTGACCAAGGTGCGTTCGGAGCTGGCTTCGGCCGGTTTCGAGGATGCCGTGGTGCAAAGCTTTGGTGCGACTACCGATCTGTTGGTGCGTATGCCGGGCGATGATCCTTTGCTGGGTAATCGCGTTGCAGAGGCTCTGGGGCAGGCGGACAACACCAACCCGGCGGTGATCAAGCGCGTCGAGTTCGTAGGGCCGCAGGTAGGTGAAGAACTGCGGGACCAGGGCGGCCTCGGCATGCTCATGGCCCTGGGCGGCATCATGATTTACCTGGCTTTCCGCTTTCAGTGGAAGTTTGCGGTCGGCGCGATTGCGTCCCTGGTGCATGACGTGATCGTCACCATGGGGGTGCTGTCGTTCTTCCAGATCACCTTCGACCTGACGGTGCTGGCGGCGGTGCTGGCGATCATCGGTTACTCGCTCAACGACACCATTGTGGTGTTTGACCGGGTGCGTGAGAACTTCCGGGTTCTGCGCAAGGCCAGTCTGATCGACAATATCAATATTTCGACCACGCAGACGCTGCTGCGTACCATGGCGACCTCGATCTCCACGTTGCTGGCGATCATGGCGCTGCTGGTCTTTGGTGGCGATAACCTGTGGGGCTTCTCGATTGCGCTGTTTGTGGGTGTATTGGCGGGTACTTACTCGTCGATCTACATTGCGAACGTGGTGCTGATCTGGCTGAACCTGAGCAGTGAGGATTTGATTCCTCCTGTGACCAGCGACAAGGAAATCGACGACCGTCCATGATGGTTGCTTGATGTCCAGGTGACACCTAAAAGGCGCGAGTATTGAACTCGCGCCTTTTTTTGTGCTCCAACGGTAGGATTGATGTGGGACTGTTCCCACTTGTGATGGTCTGGAGGTTCAAGTGAACAAGTCTTTGCTAGTGGGTGCTGTATTGGGTGCTATCGGTGTCACTGCCGGGGGTGCTTTTGCAACCTATAGCCTGGTTAAAGGCGGTCCTGAGTCTGCGCAAGTACTGGCTGTCGTGCCGGTCAAACAACAGATCAAAACACCTCGTGAGGTGTGCAAGGACGTGACGGTGACTCGTCAGGCGCCGGTCAAGGATCAGCATCAGATCGTGGGTAGCGTGATTGGTGCGGTGGCGGGCGGCTTGCTCGGCAACCAGATCGGTGGCGGTAGTGGCAAGAAAATCGCAACGGTCGCAGGTGCGGTCGGCGGCGGTTATGCCGGCAACAAGGTTCAGGAAGGCATGCAGAATCGTGACACTTACACCACGACTCAAACGCGCTGCAACACGGTCAACGACATCAGTGACAAGGTAGTCGGTTATGACGTGCGTTATTCGCTGGACGGTAAGGAAGGCAAGGTGCGGATGGATCACGAGCCGGGTAACGAAATACCGGTGGGCAAGGATGGTCGACTGATTCTGGGGCAGAACGGACAGTAAGGCTGGCTGTATTTCTGAATCGAATTTCAGCCATAAAAAAAGCATCCCGAGGGATGCTTTTTTTGTCTGCGGGATTCGCTTAGCGTTTCAGCGAAGCCGGCAGGTGTGGCTGGATTGCGGTCAGCACGGCTTTGAAGCACTTGGTGTTGCCGGCGACGATGTGGCCTTTTTCAAGGAAATCGTGGCTGCCGGTGAAGTCGCTGACGAGACCGCCAGCTTCCTGGATCAGCAGTGCGCCTGCAGCCATGTCCCACTCGGACAGGCCCGACTCCCAGAATGCATCAAAACGACCGGCGGCCACGTAGGCCAGGTCCAGGCTGGCAGCGCCTGCGCGACGGATACCGGCAGTCTGGCCTACCAGGCTGCGGAACATGCCCAGGTAGTTGTCCAGGTTGTCCATCTGGTTGTCGCGGAACGGGAAGCCGGTACCCAGCAGGGCGCCTTCAAGGCTGGTACGGCCGCTGACACGCAGGCGACGACCGTTCAGTTGGGCGCCACGGCCGCGGCTGGCGGTGAATTCTTCCTGGCGAACCGGATCAAGTACGACGGCGTGCTCAAGGCGGCCGCGGTATTTGCAGGCGATGCTGACGGCGAAGTGTGGAACGCCACGCAGGAAGTTGGTAGTGCCATCCAGTGGGTCGATGATCCACAGGTAGTCTTCACCTTCACCGCTGCCTGGGTGCATGCCGGTTTCTTCACCGAGGATGCCGTGCGTCGGGTAAGCCTTGCGCAGGGCGTCGATGATTTTCTGTTCAGCAGCACGATCGACTTCAGAGACGTAATCCTTGGCGTCTTTTTCGTCAACCTTGATGGTATCCAGGCGCTCGATGGAGCGGAAAATCAATTCACTGGCGCTGCGGGCGGCGCGCAGCGCGATATTCAGCATGGGCTGCATGGACGTTTCACCTAAGGTTGTTAAAGAAAGCCGAATATTCTATCAGAAAATTTTGGCAGATGAAGGTTTGCGTTAGCTTTCGTAGCTTATGCCGTTTTGCTTAGGTAAGATTTGCTCCCTTTTACCGGTCTGTGAGCGCTCCTTTGCTGCCTAATATTCGTGTCGTTCTGGTCAATACCAGTCATCCCGGGAACATCGGTGGGGCTGCGCGTGCCATGAAAAACATGGGGTTGTCGCGGCTGGTGCTGGTTGAGCCTCGGCTGTTTCCGCATCACGAAGCGGATGCGCGTGCGTCGGGAGCCGGTGACATTCTCGAAAATGCCCAGGTCGTTGCCACCCTGGAAGATGCGCTGGTGGGCTGCAATCTGGTGTTGGGCACCAGTGCCCGCGATCGTCGCATTCCCTGGCCGTTGCTGGATCCGCGTGAATGCGGGCAAAAAGTGGTCGAAGAGGCGAGTCAGGGGGCTGAAATTGCCCTGGTGTTCGGTCGTGAAGACTCGGGTCTGACCAATGATGAATTGCAGCGTTGTCATTTTCACGTTCATATTCCCTCGGACCCGGAATTCAGTTCGCTGAACCTGGGGGCTGCCGTACAGGTGCTGAGTTACGAGATCCGCATGTCCTGGCTTGCGGCTCAGGGTCAGCCGAGCAAGGTCGAGAAGGACGAAGTGGCTTCCACCAAGAGTGGTGAGCTGGCAACAATGGATGAGCTGGAGCGCTTTTATGAGCATCTGGAGCAGACGCTGGTGGCTATCGAGTTTCTTGATCCGGAAAAGCCGCGTCACCTGATGGCGCGCTTGCGTCGACTGTACGGGCGCAGCGCTGTCAGCCGTGCAGAGATGAACATTTTGCGTGGCATTCTCACTGAAACCCAAAAAGCAGCCCGTGGCGAGCTGCTCAAGCGCAAGGATTAACGATGTTCGAGCGTCTGCGTGAAGATATTCAGAGTGTTTTTCACCGTGATCCGGCTGCACGCAACGCGTTTGAGGTGCTGACGTGCTATCCGGGGATGCATGCCATCTGGATTCATCGTCTGTCTGCCTTGTTGTGGGGGGCTGGCTGGAAATGGCTGGCTCGCCTGGTCTCGAACTTTGGCCGCTGGCTGACCGGGATTGAGATTCACCCGGGTGCCAAGGTGGGGCGCCGCTTCTTCATAGATCACGGCATGGGCATTGTGATCGGTGAAACCGCCGAGATCGGCAATGACGTGACGCTGTATCAGGGGGTAACCCTGGGCGGTACCAGTTGGAACAAGGGTAAGCGTCACCCGACGCTGGAAGATGGCGTTGTGGTAGGTGCCGGGGCCAAGGTGCTGGGGCCGTTCACGGTGGGGGCTGGTGCCAAGGTTGGTTCCAATGCCGTGGTGACCAAGGCTGTGCCTGCCGGTGCGACGGTTGTGGGGATTCCGGGGCGTATCATTGTCAAAAATGATGATGAGACCGAGGCCAAGCGCAAGGCGATGGCAGAAAAAATCGGTTTTGATGCTTATGGCGTAGGCGAGGACATGCCGGATCCGGTGGCGCGTGCCATCGGTCAGTTGCTGGACCATTTGCAGGCGGTCGACGGCAAGCTCGACGGCATGTGTGGTGCGCTCAAGGATTTGGGCAGCCCTTACTGTGCCCAGGAGCTGCCTGAGCTGCGTGAAGAAGACTTTGCCTGCGTCAAGGATGAGGACGAAAGCAAGGCGGTCTGATCGTGCGCTCGCCGCCAGGCTTGCGGTTGCCGCAGGTGCCGGGGTGTGTGAGGGTCGGGCGGAGGTTGTATTCGGTGGCGGGTGCGGGCTGTTTGAAAGCCGAAGAGCCTTTAGGGCAGGGCGCCTGCGCGATCTCCCGTGTGCCATTGCGTCGCAGACCCTGCTACAATGCGCGCGCTCTTTTGCGGGTAATCCCGACTAAAGTACTAGGTCTAATAGTTGACTTAAATGGTCGGGAATAGCATACTCGCCCTCATTCCGAATTCCGTGGTACCTGTCCATGAGACTGACTACAAAAGGCCGTTACGCCGTAACTGCAATGCTCGATTTGGCGTTGCACGCACAGCACGGGCCGGTGTCCCTGGCCGATATTTCCGAGCGCCAGGGCATCTCTCTATCCTACCTTGAGCAACTGTTTGCCAAGTTGCGCCGCAGCAGTCTGGTATCCAGTGTGCGTGGCCCCGGTGGCGGCTATCAGCTGTCGCGCGACATGCAAGGGATTCAGGTTGCCCAGGTCATCGATGCAGTGAACGAGTCCGTCGACGCCACGCGTTGCCAGGGCCTTGGCGATTGCCATGCCGGCGACACGTGCCTGACCCACCATTTGTGGTGCGACCTGAGCCTGCAGATCCACGATTTTCTCAGCGGTATCAGCTTGGCTGATCTTGTCACTCGCCGTGAGGTACAAGAAGTAGCCCAGCGTCAGGATCAGCGCCGCTGTAATGGCAAAGCGCCGCACCTGGATAAGATCGAAGCGTCCGCCGTCGAGTGATTGCATAAATACGACGGTGCGCCAGCCAGCCTGATTTAGGAGATAGTCCATGAAATTGCCGATTTACCTTGATTACTCAGCCACCACCCCGGTTGATCCGCGTGTTGCTCAAAAAATGAGCGACTGCTTGCTGGTTGACGGGAACTTCGGTAACCCTGCTTCCCGTTCTCACGTCTTCGGCTGGAAAGCTGAAGAAGCGGTCGAAAACGGTCGTCGTCAGGTTGCAGATCTGGTTAATGCCGATCCGCGTGAGATTGTCTGGACCTCCGGTGCGACCGAGGCGAACAACCTGGCAATCAAGGGTGCTGCGCATTTCTATGCCACCAAGGGCAAGCACCTGATCACCGACAAGATCGAACACAAGGCCGTTCTCGACACCATGCGCCAGCTGGAGCGTGAAGGCTTTGAAGTGACCTACATCGAGCCGGGCGAAGATGGCCTGGTGACTCCGGCGATGGTCGAAGCTGCGATGCGTGACGACACCATCCTGGTTTCGATCATGCATGTGAACAACGAAATTGGCACCGTCAACGACATCGCGGCCATTGGTGAGCTGACTCGCTCCCGCGGCGTGCTGTTCCATGTCGATGCAGCACAGTCCACCGGCAAGGTTGAAATCGACCTGGCCAAGCTGAAAGTCGACCTGATGTCCTTCTCGGCCCACAAGACTTATGGCCCTAAAGGCATTGGTGCACTGTACGTCAGCCGCAAGCCTCGCGTCCGTATCGAAGCCACCATGCACGGCGGCGGTCACGAACGTGGCATGCGTTCGGGTACTCTGGCGACCCACCAGATTGTCGGCATGGGTGAAGCATTCCGCATCGCCAAAGAAGAGATGGCGGCTGAAAACGTCCGTATCAAAGCCTTGAGCGACCGCTTCTTCAAGCAGGTAGAACACCTTGAAGAGCTGTATGTGAATGGCAGCATGATCGCGCGCGTTCCGCACAACCTGAACCTGAGCTTCAACTACGTTGAAGGCGAGTCGCTGATCATGGCGCTCAAGGATCTGGCAGTGTCGTCCGGCTCGGCTTGCACCTCGGCCTCCCTGGAGCCGTCCTACGTGTTGCGTGCCCTGGGCCGCAATGACGAGTTGGCTCACAGTTCGATTCGTTTCACCTTCGGTCGATTCACCACTGAAGAAGAGATCGATTACGCCGCGCAGAAGGTCTGCGAGGCTGTTACCAAGCTGCGCGCCTTGTCGCCGCTGTGGGACATGTACAAAGACGGCATCGACATTTCGAAAATCGAATGGGCGGCGCACTAACAATTTAAGTCGCCGTTGGCAGACGCTGTAAAACGCAGCGAACAGCAGCTTTTACAGCGTCTCAAGAGCGACTCTCTGATGAGTGAGGATAAGTACCATGGCTTACAGCGAAAAGGTTATTGACCACTACGAAAACCCGCGCAACGTCGGCAAGATGAACGCGGAAGATCCAGATGTCGGCACCGGCATGGTCGGCGCGCCAGCGTGTGGTGACGTGATGCGTTTGCAAATCAAGGTTAACGAGCAGGGCATCATTGAAGACGCCAAGTTCAAGACCTATGGCTGTGGTTCGGCAATCGCTTCCAGCTCTCTGGCAACCGAGTGGATGAAGGGCAAGACTCTGGATGAAGCAGAGACCATCAAAAACACTCAGCTGGCTGAAGAACTGGCTTTGCCACCTGTGAAAATCCACTGCTCGGTACTCGCTGAAGACGCCATCAAGGCTGCTGTTCGCGACTACAAGCAGAAGAAAGGTTTGATCTGATCTGTGCTTGCCTGCCGGTAACGGCGTGGGCGCAGTGACGATACTGGCGATACGTAAGGAGTCCTGATGGCTATCAGCATGACAGAAGCGGCGGCTCGGCATATTCGTCGCTCCCTTGACGGGCGCGGCAAAGGTGAGGGGATTCGTCTGGGTGTTCGCACCACGGGCTGTTCCGGCCTTGCCTATGTGCTGGAGTTTGTCGATGAAGTGGGCGAAGAAGACCAGGTGTTCGAAACCCATGGCGAAAAAGTGATCATTGATCCCAAAAGCCTGACTTACCTTGACGGTACCGAGCTCGATTTCGTCAAGGAAGGTCTGAACGAAGGCTTCAAGTTCAATAATCCCAACGTACGCGGCGAATGTGGCTGCGGCGAAAGCTTCAACATCTGAGGCTGCTCGTGGGTACTCCTTGTCATTTCGCCTTATTTGAACTGCAGCCGAGCTTCACGCTGGATCTCGAGCAGTTGGCTACGCGCTACCGTGAACTGGCGCGTGGTGTTCATCCCGACCGGTTTGCTGATGCTTCCGAGCGTGAGCAGCGTCTGGCGCTGGAGCAATCGGCCAGCCTCAACGAGGCCTACCAGACACTCAAGAGCCCACCCAAGCGCGCGCGGTACCTGCTTGCGATGAATGGGCGTGAGATGCCGCTGGAAGTGACCGTGCATGATCCCGAGTTTCTGATGCAGCAGATGCAATGGCGCGAAGAGCTTGAAGATTTGCAGGACAGTGCCGACATGGCCGGTATTACGGCATTCAAGCGTCGGCTGAAGGTCGCTCAGGATGAACTGAACGATAGCTTTGCTGCTTGTTGGGATGATGCTGCGCAACGTGAACAGGCCGAACGCCTGATGCGGCGCATGCAGTTCCTCGACAAGCTCACTTACGAAGTGCGCCAGTTAGAAGAGCGCCTCGACGATTAACCCAGTGCCGCCACGGTTGCACGCCTGATTACAGATAAGTCCTGATTACGATGGCCCTACTGCAGATCGCCGAACCCGGCCAAAGTCCTCAACCGCACCAGCGCCGTCTGGCTGTGGGGATTGACTTGGGCACTACCAATTCGTTGGTTGCTGCATTGCGCAGCGGCCTTTCCGAGCCTCTGGCTGACGAGCAGGGCAAAATCATTTTGCCCTCTGCTGTGCGCTATCACGCTGATCATGTCGAGGTCGGCGAGTCCGCGCGACTGGCGGCCTCCAGTGATCCTTTCAACACCGTGCTGTCGGTCAAGCGCTTGATGGGTCGTGGTCTTTCCGACGTCAAGCAATTGGGCGAGCAGTTGCCTTACCGTTTTGTCGGTGGTGAATCGCATATGCCGTTCATTGACACCGTGCAGGGGCCGAAAAGCCCGGTAGAGGTGTCCGCCGATATTCTGAAAGTGCTGCGTGAGCGTGCTGAAAAGGCCTTGGGCGGCGAGTTGGTGGGCGCGGTGATTACCGTTCCGGCGTATTTCGATGACGCGCAGCGTCAAGCGACCAAGGATGCTGCCCGGCTCGCTGGGCTGAATGTCCTGCGTCTGCTGAACGAGCCAACGGCCGCTGCTGTGGCATATGGTCTCGACCAGCATGCCGAAGGTCTTGTGGCCATCTATGACCTGGGGGGCGGCACATTCGACATCTCGATCTTGCGCCTGACTGGCGGTGTCTTTGAAGTATTGGCGACGGGCGGCGATAGCGCGCTTGGCGGCGATGACTTCGATCATGCGATTGCCAGCTGGATTGTTGAACAGGCCGGCTTGTCCGCCGACCTTGATCCGGGTACCCAGCGCAAGTTGTTGCAGATTGCCTGTGCGGCCAAGGAGGCGCTGACCGGTGCCCGCTCTGTATCCGTTGCTTATGGCGACTGGCGTACAGACCTGACCCGTGAAGCCTTTGACGCCCTTGTCGAACCGATGGTTGCGCGCAGTCTCAAGGCTTGCCGTCGCGCCGTGCGTGATGCCAATGTCGAGCTCGAAGAGGTCAAGGCGGTTGTGATGGTCGGCGGTTCGACCCGCGTACCGCGCGTTCGTGAGGCAGTTGCCGAGATGTTTGGTCGCGAGCCGTTGACCGATATCGATCCTGATCAAGTGGTTGCGATTGGTGCTGCGATTCAGGCCGATACCCTGGCGGGCAACAAGCGCGATGGCGCTGAGTTGCTCCTGCTGGATGTGATCCCGCTGTCGCTTGGCCTTGAGACCATGGGCGGGCTCATGGAAAAGGTCATTCCGCGCAACACCACGATTCCTGTGGCGCGAGCGCAGGATTTCACCACGTACAAAGATGGCCAGACGGCCATGATGATTCACGTGCTGCAAGGTGAGCGTGAGTTGATCAGCGACTGTCGTTCCCTGGCGCGCTTTGAGTTGCGCGGTATCCCGCCGATGGTGGCCGGTGCTGCGAAAATTCGTGTGACCTTCCAGGTGGATGCGGACGGCTTGCTCAATGTGTCGGCCCGTGAACTGGGGTCGGGGGTTGAGGCGAGTATCCAGGTCAAGCCTTCCTACGGGCTGACCGATGGCGAGATCGCCAAAATGCTCAAGGATTCGTTCCAGCACGCCAGTGACGACAAGGTCGCGCGCGTATTGCGTGAACAGCAAGTCGATGCTCAACGCCTGATTGAAGCCGTGCAAGCGGCCCTGGCGGTTGATGGCGAGCGTTTGCTGGATGCTGAAGAGCGCATGGTCATCGAGCTGCAAATGCAGGAATTGTCCGAACTGATGAAAGGCACCGATGGTTATGCCATCGAGCAGCAGACCAAGCGTCTGTCGCAAGTGACCGATGCCTTTGCTGCCCGCCGCATGGACTTGACCGTCAAGGCTGCTCTGTCCGGGCGCAACCTGAATGAAATCGAGGAGTAATTGATGCCGCAGATCATTTTTCTGCCACACGCCGAGCATTGCCCGGACGGTATGGTTGTTGAGGCTGAGACCGGCAAGACCCTTCTCGAAGTTGCTCATGAGAACCACATTGAGATCGAGAGTGCCTGCGGCGGCGTGTGTGCCTGTACCACCTGTCACTGCGTGATTCGCGAAGGTTTTGATTCGCTGAACGAGGCTGACGAGCTGGAAGAGGACTACCTTGACAGGGCTTGGGGGCTGGAAGCGACTTCACGCCTGAGCTGCCAGACCATCGTCGGGACTGAAGACCTCACGGTCGAGATTCCGAAGTACTCTCTCAACCATGCCGCCGAAGCGCCGCACTGATTCAAGGAAGTGTCATGAGCCTGAAATGGGTTGATGTACAGGAAATCGCTATCCAGCTGTCCGAAGCTCATCCAGATGTCGATCCGACACGGCTGAACTTTGTAGATCTGCGTAAATGGGTAATGGATCTCCCTGAATTTGATGATCTTCCTGACCGAAGTGGGGAAAAAGTCCTCGAAGCAATTCAGGCACTCTGGATCGAAGAGTTGGACTGACCCACGCAGCAGGTTATGCAATACCCAAGAACCCGCGTATAATTCGCGGGTTTAATTTTTCGCTAAAATCACTGTTTCTGGAGTTACACCATGGCTGTTCAACGTACTTTCTCCATCATCAAGCCTGACGCCGTTGCTAAAAACGTTATCGGTAAGATCGTTTCCCGTTTCGAAGACGCCGGCCTGCGCGTTGTTGCTTCGAAAATGAAGCAACTGTCCAAAGCTGAAGCTGAAGGTTTCTACGCTGAGCACAGCGAACGTGGTTTCTTCGCTGACCTGGTTGCGTTCATGACTTCGGGCCCAGTTGTTGTTCAGGTTCTGGAAGGCGAAAACGCCATCGTTCGCAACCGCGAGCTGATGGGCGCTACCAACCCTAAAGAAGCTGCTGCCGGCACTATCCGTGCTGACTTCGCTGAATCCATCGATGCCAACGCTGTTCACGGTTCCGATTCGGAAGCAGCTGCTGCGCGCGAAATCGCTTACTTTTTCGCAGCTACTGAAGTAACCACTCGATAAGCATTGGCTTGTGAGTGAGGGTGAAGACATGATTGCAACGACTGGCAAAACTAACCTGTTGGGTCTGACTCAGCCGGAAATGGAGAAATTCTTCGACTCAATCGGGGAGAAGCGTTTCCGTGCCGGTCAGGTCATGAAGTGGATTCACCACTTTGGCGTCGATGATTTCGACGCCATGACTAACGTCAGCAAGGCCTTGCGCGACAAGCTCAAGGCCATTGCTGAGGTTCGTGGTCCGGAAGTCGTCAGCGAGGACATTTCCACCGACGGCACCCGTAAATGGGTGGTGCGCGTGGCGTCCGGCAGCTGCGTCGAGACCGTATACATTCCCCAGGGCAAACGTGGCACATTGTGCGTTTCGTCCCAGGCTGGCTGTGCCCTGGACTGCAGTTTCTGCTCCACCGGCAAGCAAGGTTTCAATAGCAACCTCACCGCCGCCGAAGTCATCGGGCAGGTGTGGATTGCCAACAAATCCTTTGGCAGTGTCCCGGCAACCGTCGACCGTGCCATCACCAACGTGGTGATGATGGGCATGGGTGAGCCGCTGCTGAACTTCGACAACGTAATCGCCGCCATGCATCTGATGATGGATGATCTGGGCTACGGCATTTCCAAGCGTCGTGTGACCTTGTCCACCTCGGGCGTGGTACCGATGATCGATGAGCTGGCCAAGCACATCGATGTCTCGCTGGCGTTGTCGCTGCATGCACCCAATGACGAGCTGCGCAGTCAACTGGTGCCGATCAACAAGAAGTATCCACTCAAGATGCTGCTTGAGTCCTGCCGTCGCTACATGGCGACTCTGGGCGAAAAGCGCGTACTGACAGTTGAGTACACCATGCTCAAGGACGTGAACGACCATGTCGATCACGCTCGAGAGATGATCGAGCTGCTCAAGGATACGCCGTGCAAGATCAACCTGATTCCGTTTAACCCTTTCCCGCACTCGGGCTATGAGCGTCCAAGCAATAACGCCATTCGCCGTTTCCAGGAGTTGCTGCAGCAAGCGGGTTACAACGTGACAGTACGCACCACCCGCGGCGAAGATATCGACGCGGCCTGCGGGCAACTGGTCGGTCAGGTCAATGACCGGACCCGTCGCAGCGAGCGTCACATTGCCGCGCGTGAGATCAACGTCGAGGCAGAACTGGCGCAAAACGCTGCGTCTGCGTCTTAAGAGAGGACGCCCATGAGTTTGCGCGCTGCGCGTTCTGTCGTGCTGGCCAGTCTTCTGACTGGCTGTGTGTCATCGGGTGATTCAAACCCGATGTCTACCGACAAGGGACGTGATGAGGCACGCAAGGCTTATGTTCAATTGGGGCTCGGCTATCTTCAGCAGGGGATGACCGAGCAGGCCAAGATGCCCTTGAGCAAAGCTCTGGAAATCGACAAGACGGACCCGGATACCCATGCCGCACTGGCATTGGTGTTTCAATCCGAAATGGAACACGAGCTGGCCGAAGAGGCCTTCCTCAAGGCGTTGCGCGGTCGACCTGCCGATGCACGCATTCTCAATAACTACGGCAGTTTCCTGTTCCAGCGGCAACGCTATCAGGAGGCTTCTGCACAGTTCCAGAAAGCTGCGGCAGATAACCTTTACCCTGAGCGCTCTCGTGTCTACGAGAACCTGGGAATTACTTCGCTCAGATTGGGCCAGCGTGAAGCGGGTCGCCAGCAGCTCGAAAAAGCACTGCGCCTGAATCGTTTGCAGCCAAGAGCATTGCTCGAAATGGCTGAGTTGTCTTACGAAGACAGGCATTATGTAACTGCACGTGACTTTTACGATCGTTTTAGCCTGCTTAGCGGGCAAAATGCACGTAGTCTATTGCTGGGTGCGCGACTGGAACATATTTTCAACGACCGCACCTCCACTGCCAATTATGGCCAGCAACTAAAAAGACTCTATCCCGGCACGCCGGAATATCAGCAATACCTGTCGGAGCAATGATGAAAGCGGCGCAACCCGAAGTTCTAGCAGCGACTCGTGTCAATCCCGGTGAGACCTTGCGTCAGGCCAGGGAGAACAATGGATGGACGTTGGCTGAAGTCGCCTTGAAACTCAACCTCACGGTCAGCTCATTGAGCCATCTTGAGACGGGGGCGTTCGACAAACTGCCAGGGCATACCTTTGCCCGTGGTTACATTCGTGCCTATGCCAAATTGCTTGGCATGGATCAGGCCAGTCTGGTCCATGAGTTTGACCTGTACACCGGCACTGATGCCAACGGCAGCAATGTGCACAGCCTGGGTCGAATAGAAGAGCCGGTTCGCGTATCCCATACCATTTTGCGTATTGTCAGCCTGTTGCTCCTGATAGCCGTCACTGTCGGCGGTTTTATCTGGTGGCAGGATCAAACCTCCATGCGTGCCAAGGATCTGGTCAGCCTGACACCGGAGCATGTTGAGGTTGAAGGGGCCGACGGCACGACCCAGATCCATCCGCTCGACGAACCTGAAGATCAAGCCGTGGTCGAATCGGCTACCGGTGAAGCGCCCGTAGCGGTTGAGCCTGCGCCTGAAACTGCCGGTACTGCGCTGGCCCTGCCGGTTGCCCCGGGCGCAGTGCCTGCTCCTGCCGTACCTGCTGCTCCGGTTCCGGCGGCGATTCCTGCCACCGTTGCTCCAGTCGCTCCGGCTGCAGCTGCTGTTCCTGCGACCACCGTTACAACGCCAGTCGCAGGTATGGGTAAAGTAGCGTTGCAATACACCGCTGATTGCTGGACTCAGGTCACTGATGGCACGGGTAAAGTGCTGTTTGGTGGCCTGAAGCGCAAGGGCGAGAATCTTGAAGTGAGCGGCAAGCCTCCACTGAGCCTGCGCCTGGGCTTTGCCCGTGGCGCGCAGGTAACCTACAACGGTCAACCTGTGGATGTGGCTCCTTTCACCAGTGGCGAGACTGCTCGCCTGAAGTTAGGTCAATAAGTCATGCACGGCGAATCACCAATCAAACGTCGCGAATCGCGCAAAATATGGGTCGGCTCGGTACCGGTAGGGGGCGATGCGCCTATTGCAGTACAGAGCATGACGAACAGCGACACCAATGATGTCGCCGCGACCGTTGCGCAAATCAATCGTCTAGAGGCCGCAGGCGTCGATATCGTGCGGGTTTCCGTACCGGACATGGACGCTGCAGAAGCCTTTGGTCGTATCAAGCAGCTGGTCAAGGTTCCGCTGGTTGCCGATATCCACTTCGACTACCGCATTGCTTTGCGTGTGGCTGAACTGGGCGTTGACTGCCTGCGAATCAACCCGGGCAACATCGGTCGCGAAGACCGTGTACGAGCGGTGGTTGATGCTGCGCGTGATCGTGGGATCCCGATCCGCATCGGGGTCAACGCCGGCTCGCTTGAAAAAGACCTGCAAAAAAAATATGGCGAGCCCACACCTGCTGCCCTGGTCGAGTCTGCACTGCGTCACGTTGAGCACCTCGAACGCCTGAATTTCAAGGACTTCAAGGTCAGCGTCAAAGCTTCTGACGTGTTCATGGCTGTCGAGGCCTATCGTTTGCTGGCGAAGGAAATCGTCCAGCCACTGCATTTGGGTATTACTGAAGCAGGCGGTTTGCGCTCGGGCACAGTGAAATCTGCCGTGGGCCTAGGTATGCTGCTTGCCGAAGGAATTGGCGATACTATTCGCATCTCGTTGGCAGCAGACCCGGTAGAGGAAGTAAAAGTCGGCTACGACATCCTCAAGTCCCTGCACCTGCGTTCGCGAGGCATCAACTTTATCGCGTGCCCAAGCTGCTCCCGACAGAACTTCGACGTGGTCAAAACCATGAACGAGCTCGAAGTGCGGCTTGAAGACTTGCTGGTGCCGTTGGATGTGGCGGTGATCGGTTGTGTGGTCAACGGTCCTGGCGAAGCCAAAGAGGCGCATGTGGGGCTCACTGGTGGCACCCCCAACCTGATTTACATAGACGGCAAGCCGTCGCAGAAACTGACGAATGACAACCTGGTGGATGAGCTGGAAAGGCTGATCCGGCAGAAGGCGGCCGAAAAGGTCGAAGCTGACGCAGCAGTTATCGCGCGCGGCTAATCAAACGAATAAAGGATTTTTTGTGAGCAAGTCTTTGCAAGCCATTCGTGGCATGAACGATATCCTGCCCGAGCAGACGCCCCTGTGGCGTTTTTTCGAGAGCAAGGTTTCGCGTTTGCTGGATAACTACGGTTACAAGCAAATCCGCATGCCTATCGTCGAGTTCACCGAGCTGTTCAAGCGCTCGATCGGTGAAGTCACTGATATCGTCGAAAAAGAGATGTACACCTTTGAGGACCGCAACGGCGATTCGCTGACCCTGCGTCCTGAAGGCACTGCTGCGTGCGTGCGTGCGGTGCTTGAACACGGCATTACCGGCGGCGGACAGGTGCAAAAACTGTGGTACATCGGTCCGATGTTTCGCCACGAACGCCCTCAGAAAGGCCGCTACCGCCAGTTCCATCAAATCGGTGTCGAAGTGTTCAACCTTGATGGTCCGGACATCGATGCCGAACTGATCGTATTGACCTGGCGTCTGTGGGGCGAGCTGGGTATCCGCGATGCGGTCAAGCTTGAAATCAACAGCCTTGGCACCAGCGAAGCCCGTGCGCGTTATCGTGCCGCGCTGGTCGAATATCTGTCCTCGCGTCTGAGCGAGCTTGACGAAGACAGCCAGCGTCGCTTGAAATCCAACCCGCTGCGGGTACTCGATACCAAAAATGCCGATACCCAGGCTGTTTTGGTCGATGCGCCTAAGCTGGTGGATTATCTCGATGAAGACTCCCGTGTGCATTTTGAGGGGCTCAAGGCTCGTCTTGATGCTGCCGGCATTCCCTATGTCATCAACCCCAAGCTGGTTCGAGGACTCGACTACTACAGCAAGACCGTATTTGAATGGGTGACCGACAAGTTGGGCGCTCAGGGTACGGTGTGTGCAGGCGGTCGATATGATGGCCTGGTTGAGCAAATGGGTGGCAAGCCTACGGCGGGTGTCGGTTTTGCAATGGGCATCGAGCGTTTGATCCTGCTGCTTGAAACCCTTGAGCAAATCCCGGAAGAAATCGCACGTCAGGTTGATGTCTACCTCTGCGCTTTCGGTGAAGCCGCTGAACTGGCTGCTCTGGCGCTGAGCGAACGTGTTCGCGATCAGTTGCCGAACTTGCGTTTGCAGATCAATGCTGGTGCTGGCAGCTTCAAGAGCCAGTTCAAAAAGGCCGACAAGAGCGGTGCACTGTATGCACTGATCCTGGGTGACGACGAATTGGCCCAGCAAGTGGTGGGTGTCAAGCCGTTGCGTGGCCAGGGTGAACAACAAACTATTGCCTGGGATGCTCTTTCCGAGCACTTGGCCACCTGCGTCGTGCAGGATTGAAGCTGTAAAAACAGCCGATTTATCGAATAAGGAGTGTTGGGGTGTCGAGTAACGATGATGATCAGTTGGGCGAGTTGAAAGACTGGTGGCAGCGCAACGGCAAACCCCTGGTTACTGGTGGCTTGTTGGCGCTGGTCGTGGTGTTCGGCTGGAAGGCTTGGCACACGTATCAGAGCAACCAGTCGCAAGGTGCTTCGGTTCTCTACCAGCAATTGCTTGAAGCCACACTGACACCCGACGGCCAGCCAGATACGGCCCGCGTGGTCGATCTGGCCGGCAAGTTGAAAAGCGAATACGGCGGTTCGGCCTATGCGCAGTTTGGCGGTCTGTTTGTTGCCAAGGTGGCAGTGGACAGCGGCAAGCTGGATGATGCGGCCAGCGAGCTGAAAGTCATTGTCGACAAACCTGCCAGCGTTACCCTGGGTGAAGTGGCGCGTCAGCGCCTGGCTCAGGTTCTGGCTGCACAAGGCAAGGTTGAGGATGCCCTGAAGCTGCTTGAGGGTGACTCGGACAAGGCGTTCCTGGCCAGCCGCGAGGAGCTGAAAGGCGACTTGCTGGTTCAGCTGGGTCGTACTGATGATGCACGTACTGCCTACGAACAAGCCAAGGCTGCGCTGTCGGATGAAGCAGCGGTCGGTGGCCTGCAAATCAAGCTCGACGACCTGGCCAAAGGGGATGCGTGAAGTGATGCGTTGGAAACATGCAGCATTGCTGGCTCTGGTCATTTTGGCCGCGGGTTGCAGCAGCAACAGCAAAAAAGAATTGCCGCCTGCCGAGCTGACCGACTTCAAAGAAGAAGTGGTCTTGCAAAAGCAATGGGACCGTTCCATTGGTGACGGTCAGGGCAAAACCTACAACATGCTGGTTCCGGCTGTTGAAGGTAATACCATCTACGCGGCTGACGTGACCGGCGTAGTGATGTCCCTCGACCGCATGAACGGCGACGTTCAGTGGAAGACGGACCTCGAGCTGCCTGTTTCTGGCGCCGTTGGCGTGGGCTACGGCATGGTCATGCTCGGCACCCTGCGAGGTGACGTGATTGCCCTTGACGCCAGCACTGGTGAAGAGCAATGGCGCTCGCGAGTGAACAGCGAAGTGCTGGCGCCACCTGCAACCAACGGCGATATCGTTGTGGTTCAGACCCAGGACGACCGTCTGATTGGCCTGGATGCCTCGACGGGCAATCAGCGCTGGAGCTACGACAGCACGCCGGGCGTTCTGACCTTGCGAGGTACCGGTGCACCGCTGGTGACCAATCGCCTGGCAATCGCGGGTCTGTCGACCGGTAAAGTGGTTGCCCTCGATACCCGTAACGGCGTACCGGTGTGGGAGCAACGTGTTGCAATCCCTCAAGGCCGTTCGGAGCTTGAGCGTATTGTCGATATCGACGGTGGTTTGCTGATGTCGGGTGGCACGTTGTACGTGGCCAGTTATCAGGGCCGCATGGCTGCACTTGAGATGGAAAGCGGTCGCGTGCTCTGGCAGCGTGATGCTTCCAGCTACGCAGGTGTCGCTCAAGGTTTTGGCAGCGTCTACGTCAGCCTGGCGTCCGGCACTGTTGAAGGCATTGATGAACGTTCGACCACAGCACTGTGGAGCAACGATGCTCTGGCCCGCCGTCAATTGTCGGCTCCGGAAGTCTTCTCCAGCTATGTGGCAGTCGGTGACATGGAAGGCTATCTGCACCTGCTAAGTCAGGTCGATGGTCGCTTCGTGGCCCGTACCCGCATTGACAGTGATGGTCTTCGGGCGCGTCCGCTGGTGGTCGGTGACATGATTTACGTGTTTGGTAACAGCGGCAAACTGGAAGCCCTGACCATTCGCTAAGGCGTCTATGCTTGAGGCCCCCAGGGCCTCGGGCAGCCTTGCTCATGCAAGGTTTGCGGCACATTTGTGCTGTTCCGAACTCTGGCCGCTGCCTTGCAGCGGCTTTTGTATTTTCTGAAATAACGAAGTGGAGAGCCGCATGGTTCCCGTAATCGCCCTGGTGGGCCGACCAAACGTCGGCAAGTCCACCTTGTTCAACCGCCTGACCAGGACTCGTGACGCCATTGTCGGCGACTTGTCCGGTCTGACCCGTGATCGCCAATACGGTGAGGCCAAGTGGCAAGGGCGTTCCTACATTCTGGTCGACACCGGCGGTATCTCCGGTGACGAGCATGGTATGGACGAAAAGATGGCTGAGCAGTCGCTGCTGGCCATCGAAGAAGCTGACGTCGTTCTGTTCCTGGTAGATGCAAAAGCGGGTTTCACTGCCGCTGACCAGATGATCGGCGAACACCTTCGCAAACGTAACAAGCGTTCGTACGTTGTGGCCAACAAGGTCGACAACATCGACCCGGACATGGCACGTGCAGAGTTTGCTCCGCTGGGCATGGGTGACGCGATTCCTATCGCTGGTGCTCATGGCCGGGGTATCACCCAGTTGCTGGAAATTGCCCTGGGCGATTTCCCGCGCGACGAAGATGATGCCGAAGAAGGCGAAGCTGAAGTTGTTCTCGAAGGTGAGGAAGCCAAGCGCATTCCTGGCCCGAGTGAAAAAGACGGCATCAAGATTGCCATCATCGGTCGCCCGAACGTGGGCAAATCGACACTGGTCAACCGCATGCTCGGTGAAGACCGTGTCATCGTGTACGACCAGCCAGGTACCACCCGCGACAGTATCTACATCCCGTTCGAGCGTAACGACGAGAAGTACACGCTGATCGACACTGCCGGTGTGCGCAAGCGCGGCAAGATCCACGAAGAAGTTGAAAAGTTCTCCGTGGTCAAAACCCTGCAAGCCATCAAGGACGCCAACGTGGTGATCTTTGTGATGGATGCCCGTGAAGGCGTGGTTGACCACGACCTCAACCTGTTGGGCTTTGCGCTGGAGGCCGGTCGTGCTCTGGTCATCGCGATCAACAAGTGGGACGGCATGGTCCCGAGCGAGCGCGATTATGTGAAAACCGAGTTGCAACGCCGGTTGTTCTTCGTCGACTTCGCCGATATTCACTTTATCTCGGCCCTGCACGGAACTGGCGTAGGCAACTTGTACCAATCGGTGCAGAACTCCTTCAAGTCGGCGGTTACCCGCTGGCCGACCAACCGTCTGACCCAGATTCTTGAAGATGCGGTTGGCGAGCACGCACCGCCGATGGTGAACAACCGTCGGATCAAGCTGCGCTATGCCCACTTGGGTGGCGCCAACCCGCCGATTATCGTGATCCACGGTAACCAGGTTGAGAAGGTTCCGAAGTCTTACGTCCGTTATCTCGAAAACACCTACCGTCGTGTCTTGAAGCTGGTCGGTACGCCGATCCGCATCGAGTTCAAAGGTGGCGAGAACCCGTACGAAGCCAACAAGAATTCGCTCACCGACCGTCAGGTCAACAAGAAGCGCCGCATGATGTCGCACCACAAGAAAGCCGAGAAGAAGCGTAAAGACAAACGCTAAGAGCGCATTGTCTCGTCGCACTGAAAAAGGGCCGGAAACGGCCCTTTTTCGTGTCTGACGTTTGGGCTATCCTCGAAAGATCCTGTGCCGTAGTCAGCGCCGGGAATTCATCAGGAAGTGGCCATGATTACCAGCAAGTTGCCTAACGTAGGCACCACCATTTTCACGCGCATGTCGCAGCTTGCGACTGAAACTGGCGCACTCAACTTGTCTCAAGGGTTTCCTGACTTCGATGGTCCCCAAGCGTTGCGTGATGCGGTAGGCCATCACATTGCCAGTGGGCACAACCAGTATTCGCCCATGACCGGATTGCCTGTATTGCGCCAGCAAGTTTCAGCCAAAATCGCCCGCAGTTATGGGGTGCAGGTCAATGCCGACACCGAGGTGACCATCACCCCGGGGGCGACCCAGGCGATCTTCTGTGCGATTCAGGCGGTGATTCACGCCGGTGATGAGGTCATTGTGTTTGACCCCTGCTACGACAGCTATGAGCCTTCGGTGGAGCTGGCGGGTGGGCGTTGCGTGCATGTGCAACTGGGTCAGGACGACTTTGCCATTGACTGGCAAAAACTCGAGGACGCGCTGAGTCCGCGCACTCGAATGATCATTCTCAATAGCCCGCACAACCCAAGCGGTGCGTTGATCAGTCGTAACGAGCTGGATCAATTGGCCAGGCTGATCGCTGACCGTGATATCTACCTCATCAGTGATGAGGTGTATGAGCATCTGGTGTACGACGGCGTGTCTCATGTCAGTGTTTTGGCTCATCCTGAGTTGTATCATCGTGCTTTCGTTGTCAGCTCTTTCGGCAAGACTTACCACGTTACGGGCTGGAAAACCGGTTATGTGGTCGCTCCGCCAGCGCTGACAGCCGAGCTGCGCAAGGTTCACCAGTACGTCAGTTTTTGCGGCGTAACGCCGTTGCAGTATGCGCTGGCGGACTTTATGCAGGCTCATCCCGAGCACGTCGAAGAGCTACCGGCCTTTTATCAGGCCAAGCGTGATTTGTTCTGTGATTTGCTGGGCCCGTCGCGGTTTACCTTCAAGCCGGTGGCAGGGACTTATTTCCAGTTGGTTGATTACTCCCTTATTCGTCCGGACCTCAATGATGTCGACATGGCCATGTGGATGACCCGAGAGCATGGTGTGGCGACTATTCCGGTTTCGGTCTTCTACCAGACCCCGCCCGAAGGGCAGCGGCTGGTTCGTCTGTGTTTTGCAAAACGCGAGGAGACGCTGCGTGAAGCGGCAGGAAAACTATGCGTGATTTAAGTGCTTTACCCGATTTGACCGTAGCGCTGGTGCAGACCACGCTGGCCTGGCATGACCGTCAGGCGAATTTTGCGCATTTTGATGAGCTGCTTGAGCAGACAAAGGGTGCAGACCTGGTGGTTTTGCCAGAGATGTTCACCACCGGCTTTAGCATGGAGTCAAAAAACCTGGCCGAACCTGAAAATGGTCCCACCAGCAAGTGGTTGCAGGCTCAGGCCAAAAAGCTCGATGCAGTGGTCACTGGCAGCGTGATTGTGCTGGCAGCCGATGGCAGCCATCGCAACCGGCTGTTGTGGGCTCGTCCTGATGGTGAGGTGTTGCACTACGACAAGCGCCACTTGTTCCGCATGGCGGGTGAGCATGAGCACTTTACCCCGGGCGAACGTCAGGTTCAGTTCGAAGTGAAGGGTTGGCGCATTCGGCCGCTGATTTGCTACGACCTGCGCTTCCCGGTCTGGAGTTGCGACGCGCACGACACAGATTTGCTGCTGTACACGGCTAACTGGCCGGGTGCGCGCCGCTTGCACTGGAACCGGTTGTTGCCTGCGCGGGCCATTGAGAACCTGTGCTACGTCGCTGCAGTCAATCGGGTGGGGACTGATGGCAAAGGCTTGGTCTACACGGGTGACAGCCATATTTTTGACTTTCAGGGCGAGTCGCTGCTCAGTGCCGGTGAGGCGGATGGTGTATTCACCATGAGCCTCAGTGCCGCTGACCTGGGCGCCTATCGTGAGCGTTTCCCGGCGTACCTGGATGCGGACGATTTTGAGCTGCATTGATTATTGAGGTAGCCGTAGCCTCGCTCCTGCGGCGGCTGCACAGTGTCAATAAAAACCCCCCAAGGCTCTCACCTTGGGGGTTTTTGTGTATCGGGCCAGGCTTACGCGGCTTTAGCTTCCGTCTCGCTCAGCGAGCGGTTCAAGGCGCTGAACAAGGCCTTGAAGCTGGCCGTGGTGATGTTTTCATCGATCCCTACACCGTGTACGGCGCGTTCACCGTTCACGCGCAGTTCGATGTAGGCCGCGGCCTTGGCATTAGTGCCTGAGCCGATGGCATGTTCGTTGTAGTCCATGATCTCGGCCTTGACCGGCAGGCCTGCCACCAGAGCCTCCAGGGCGCCGTTGCCTTTGCCGTTCCAGCGCAGGTTGGTCTCGCCGCCACCCTTGGCCGACACTTCCACTTCAACGGCGCTATGACCGTTCTCTTCCTGCAGGCGATGGCTGACCAACGCGTAAGGTGTGTTGGCTTGCAAGTACTCGCTGTGCAGCAAGCTGTGGATTTGCTGTGCGGTCATCTCCAGGCCCAGACGGTCGGTTTCGCGTTGAACCACCTGGCTGAATTCGATCTGCATGCGGCGCGGCAGGCTGATGCCGTACTCCTGCTCCAGCAGGTATGCGATGCCGCCTTTGCCGGACTGGCTGTTAACCCGAATGACCGCTTCATAGCTGCGACCGATATCGGCCGGGTCGATTGGCAAATACGGCACTTCCCACAGGGCGTCGGGTTTTTGCTGAGCGAAGCCTTTGCGGATTGCATCCTGGTGCGAGCCAGAGAATGCAGTGTGAACCAGGTCGCCGACGTATGGGTGACGTGGGTGAACCGGAATCTGGTTGCACTCCTCGACGACCTTGCGCACGCCGTCGATATCGGAGAAGTCCAGTTGCGGGTCCAGGCCCTGGGTGTACATGTTCAGTGCAACGGTGACGAGATCGACGTTACCGGTACGTTCGCCGTTGCCAAACAGGCAGCCCTCGACACGGTCGGCACCGGCCATCAGGCCCAGCTCGGTGGCGGCTACGCCGGTGCCACGGTCGTTGTGGGTGTGCAGGCTGATGAGTACGCTGTCGCGGCGATTGATATTACGGCTGAACCATTCGATCTGGTCGGCATAGATGTTCGGTGTTGCGCACTCAACGGTAGCCGGCAGGTTGAGGATCATTTTGTGCTCGGGTGTCGGGTTCCAGACCTCGATCACGGCGTCACACACTTCCTTGGCGAATTCCAGCTCAGTGGCGCTGAAGGTTTCTGGCGAATATTCGAATGTCCACTGGGTTTCTGGCTGCTGAGCGGCGTATTTGACGAACAGCTTGGCTGCGCTTACGGCAATTTCCTTGATCCCGTCCTTGTCCTGGTTGAATACGATGCGACGGAAAGCCGGGCAAGTGGCGTTGTACAGGTGGACGATGGCTTTTTTGGCGCCACGCAACGATTCAAAGGTCCGTGCGATCAGGTCTTCACGGCCTTGGGTCAACACTTGAATGGTAGTGTCGTCCGGGATGTGACCGTCTTCAATCAAGGTGCGCACGAAGTCGAAGTCGGTTTGCGACGCTGCCGGGAACGATGCCTCGATTTCCTTGACGCCCACGCTCACCAGCGTCTTCCAGAAACGCAGCTTCTTCACCGCGTCCATCGGCTCGATCAGCGACTGGTTGCCGTCGCGCAAATCGGAGCTGCACCAGATCGGCGCGCTCGTGATGGTTTTTGAAGGCCAGGTGCGGTCAGGCAAATCAATGACCGGAAAGGCACGGTATTTGGAAGAAGGGTCTTTGAGCATGGTCATCAGGCAATCCTTATTGTGCGAGCCGGAACTGAGTGGCTAGCCGAAAAATACAAAGCAGGGGAGACGAGGCACCGCGATTAGCTTTGCAGTCGTGCGCTGACGAGGCAAAGGCTGCGATGTTGTCGGAGCAGGATGAGTGTGTGGGGTGTTTTCATGACTTCAACCCTAACCACTGGACTGAAAGATGGCAAGCACCCGGAAAATATTGAGAGGACTGCTCGAATATAAGGAATATTCGAGTTTTAATCGCGCAGACTGAGAATAAAGTTATCAAGTTTTGCGCTACTGCCAAGGATGGCGCGTGCCGGGTGCTGCACGCATTCATCCTTGGAGAGGGTTGCTTTAAGGCTGGAAGGCACCAATGAAAATAGCCGGATCGACCCGTGCATCATTCAGGCTGACATTCCAGTGCATGTGCGGGCCGGTAGCGCGTCCCGTCGAACCGACTTTGCCGACCACTGCACCGCGTGCCAGTTGCTGGCCGACCTGGGTGTCGATTTTCGACAAGTGGCAAAACATGCTGATGAAGCCCTGGCCATGGTCGACAAATACGGTATTGCCGTTGAAGAAATAGTTGCCGATCAGGATCACTTTGCCTGCTGCCGGGGTTTTGACCGGAGTGCCAGCAGGTACCGCGAAGTCCAGGCCAGCATGGGGGTTACGCTCCTCTCCATTGAAGAAGCGGCGCACGCCGAACTTGCTCGAGAGCGGCCCGTTGACCGGTTTGTCGAGCAGCAGGTTGCTCGGGGTATTCGGGCTGAACGTACGGTAGGCCTTGATTTGCACGGCCAGCTCGTTCTCGATGCGCTTCAGGTCTGCGGGATTGGGGTTGACCTGGCGCTTGTTTTTCAAGGCGATGTGCTGTTCGGGGTACTTTTTGTTGACCACCGCGAAGGCCAACTGGCGGCCATCAGCCGTGATGCGCTGCTGGCTGCCCGGCTTTACCGTCAACGGGATACCGACAATCGCCCGCCATGTTTCTTGTTCTTTCACCACCAGCACCGGCTTGCCGTCATAGGTGGCCTTGGGGGCTTGGGCGCCTGTGCCCAGTTCAATCACAGCGACGCCTCCGGGGACCGGCTTGTTCAGCAGGCGGGTGATGTAACTGTCAGCCGCGTTGGCGTTGGCTGTCAGGCAAAGCAATAACAAGGTGCAGAAAAAACGCGGCATCAGCTTATCCAGAAAAGAGGTCAATCCAGCAAAGAGAGGGTGACGGGTGTCAGGTGATTGTCTTCGACCCGGACTTGCAACTCGCCTTCACCCAGTCGGGCGGTCAAGCGTTGGCCCGTGCGGGTTTGCCCGGCGCTGCGAATGGCGTTGCCGCGGTCGTCGAGCAGAATGCTATAGCCCCGGCCCAGCGTGGCCAGCGGGCTGACCACATGCAGGGTTTGCATGTGGCTTTGCAACTGCAGGCGACGGGCTTTCAGGCCTTCACGCATGGCGCGTGGCAGACGCTCGGCGAGGCTGTCCAGGCGTTGGCGCAATAACGCCAGTTGACGCCCCGGGTGCTGGCCGGCAAGGCGGGTTTCAAGGCGGATCAAACGCTCGCGTCGGGTATTGAGGCTGCGTTCAAAGGCACGCCGCATGCGCATGTCCAGGTCATCCAGGCGCTGGGCTTGCTGGCGCAGCCGTTCGCCGGGGTGACGCAGGCGGCGGGCCAGGCCATCGAGACGCAAGCGGTCGCGCATCAGCCGGTCGCGCATGCGCATCACCAAGCGGCGATGCAGGCTCTCGATACGGTGTTGCAGATCACTTGAGTCGGGTGCCAGCAACTCGGCCGCGGCCGAAGGGGTCGGGGCCCGGACATCCGCCACGAAGTCGCTGATGGAAACGTCGGTTTCATGGCCGACGGCGCTCACGATTGGTGTGACGCAGGCATCTACCGCCCGGGCCACGGCTTCTTCGTTAAAGCACCAGAGGTCTTCCAGCGAACCGCCGCCACGGGCCAGGATCAGCGCGTCGAAACCGCGTGCATCAGCCAGTTTCAGAGCACGCACGATTTGCGTTGTGGCCTCTCTGCCTTGGACTGCAGTGGGGATGAGTGTCAATTCCACTTGGGGGGCGCGACGCCGAAATACGCTGATAATGTCGCGAATAACGGCCCCTGTCGGCGAACTGATGATCCCGATGCGCTGCGGATGAGCGGGAAGGGGCACTTTGCGTTCGGCGCTGAACAGCCCTTCGGCACTGAGTTTTTCTTTCAGTGCATCGAAGGCCAGGCGCAAGGCGCCGTCCCCGGCAGGTTCCACGGTATCGAGGATCAGCTGATAATCGCCACGGCCTTCAAACAGCGAGACCTTGCCCCGCACCTTGACCGCGAGGCCATCTTTAAGGGCCTGGCGCACCCGGGCCGCATTGTTGCGGAACAAGGCGCATCGCACCTGGGCGCCGCTGTCCTTGAGGGTGAAATACACGTGGCCGGACGCCGGGCGGGCGAGGTTGGAAATTTCGCCCTCCACCCAGATGTTGCTGAACACGTCTTCGAGCAATACCCGCGCACGGCCGTTGAGCTGGCTGACGGTCAGGACTTCTCGGTCGAGGTTGAGTCTTGCAAAGGGGTCTTTAATCATGCGGGCCATCATAAGGGCGGATTGTTTCGACTGCACCTGTCTGGTTAAAGTCGCGCACTGATGACAGGGACGTAAACCATGGATTTGCTTGATGTGATGAATGTCTTACCGTTTACCGGTAGTGAATGGTTGTTGATTGAGCTGGGCATTGCGCTGGCTTATATCGTATTTGGTGTCGCAGGTTTTGGTACGGCGCTGGTGGCCGGGCCGATTTTGATCCTGTGCCTGCCGTTGTCGAAAATCATCCCCTTGCTGGTGTTGCTGGACTTTGTGGCGGCCTTTGGCAATTGGTTGCCGGCCCGACGCGATGTGGCGCGCCCCGAGCTGCTGCGCTTGTTGCCGTGCATGGCGCTCGGATGTATAGCGGGAGTGATGTTTTTGCTGAACCTCAAGTCCGATCTGTTGTTGCTGTTGATGGGCATTTTTATCAGTGCCTACGCGCTGTATAGCCTGGCACTGAAAGTCCGGCCGACGCAGGTGGCTGCAGGCTGGTCGATCCCGACCGGTGTGGTGGGTGGCCTGTTTGGCGCGATGTTTGGCAGCGGCGGCTTTCTGTACGCCCTCTACCTCAATGCCCGGTTGCCCAAGGAGGCTGCGCGCGCGACGCAAAGCGCCCTGATCAGTTGCAGCACAGTGGTGCGCTTGAGCCTGTTCGTGATTGCGGGGGTGTATGCTGACGGCGCTCTGCTGCTATTGGCCGTTTGTCTGTTACCTGCGATGGCATTGGGCTTGTGGATCGGCCGTAGGGTGACACACAAACTGTCCAGAGAGGCCTTTGTGCGGCTGGTGACATGGCTGGTGCTGGCCAGCGGTGTTGCCTTGATTGCACGTTATTTGAGTGCTTGACCTGAGGGGGTGAGGCTTTATGCTGCGCCCCATGCCTTCAGGTCGCCCCGGCCTGCTAGCCCTCGACAGCGGCTAGGGCATCAATACCCGTTCTCCATTACATGTGCCGTACCCATGAATTCGCAAAGCATCATCGTTCCGAAAATTTCCACCTTGCCGGTTCATGAGCCGCGAGCGCGTGCGATTGTGCGCTGGCTGGTCCGCAAGAACATCATTGAGGAAGAGCTGAGTACCTGCGGGCGTGGCGGTAGCCATATGGCTCACGCGATTGCTCCGGGCGCCGCAAACGTGGTGTTGTACCCCGAGGCGTTGCCATTTGGTGAACCGGTCAATGGCCTGGAGATCATCACAAAACGTTGCATCTATACGCCGGCCAAGGGGTTTCTTGAGGAAGCAGGCTGCGCCGAATGCCGCCAGGAAGTCGGTGAGGCGCTGTTCGACAGCCTGGAAGAATGGATGCCGGGGCGAACCGATAATTTCATTTGCCCGTTGTGCACCCATGAAGATGACATCAACGGTTTTCTGTTTTTGCAGCCCTGTGCATTCTCCAACTTGGGTTTTATCTTTAATAACTGGGCTGAGGCGGGTTTCAAGCAGGCGTTTCTCGATGAATTCGCCGATTGGCTCGATCAGCCGGTGGCGTGGGTCAAGGTTGAGTTGTGAAAAGGCAAAACTGCCTTTCGGGTCAATAAATGCTTAGCCCTTAGCGCAAAACTCTCTAAAGGTTTCCGTTGAGACGTGCGAGGGTTTTGAGTACAATGGCGCGCTTCCATTTTCCCGCTCGGGAGCCCCAGCGATGCTGCGTATCAGCCAAGAAGCACTCACATTCGATGACATCCTTCTCGTCCCCGGTTATTCCGAGGTTCTCCCGAACGAAGTCAGCCTCAAGACTCGTTTGACCCGTGGCATTGAACTGAATATTCCGCTGGTTTCCGCTGCAATGGACACCGTAACTGAAGCCCGTCTGGCAATCGCCATGGCTCAGGAAGGCGGTATCGGCATCATCCACAAGAACATGACCATCGAGCAGCAAGCTCACGAAGTTCGCAAGGTCAAGCGTTACGAAGCCGGTGTCGTCAAGGAACCGATCACGATCGAGGCTGATGCCACGGTACGTGAATTGTTCGAACTGACCCGCCTGCACAACATCTCCGGCGTACCTGTACTGCACAATGGCGACCTGGTCGGCATCGTGACGTCCCGTGACGTGCGTTTCGAAAACCGTCTGGAAGCCACCGTACGTGAAGTGATGACGCCTAAAGAACGTCTGGTCACGGTCAAGGAAGGCGCTGACAAGGACGAAGCCCGCGAGCTGTTGCACAAGCACCGTATCGAGCGCGTACTGATCGTCGACGACAATTTCGCCCTCAAAGGCATGATGACCGTCAACGACATCGAAAAAGCCAAGGCTTACCCGCTGGCCAGCAAGGACGACCAAGGTCGTCTGCGCGTAGGCGCTGCGGTCGGTACCGGCAAGGACACGGCTGATCGTGTGGCCGCCCTCGTGGCTGCCGGCGTTGATGTGGTGGTTGTCGACACTGCTCACGGTCACTCCAAAGGCGTGATCGACCGCGTTCGCTGGGTCAAGCAGACCTTCCCTGACGTTCAGGTGATCGGCGGCAATATCGCGACTGGCGCTGCTGCCAAGGCGCTGGCCGAAGCCGGTGCCGATGCCGTCAAGGTCGGTATCGGTCCGGGTTCGATCTGCACCACGCGTATTGTTGCGGGTGTCGGCGTTCCTCAGATCAGCGCGATTGCCAATGTAGCCGCTGCCCTTGAGGGCACAGGCGTACCGTTGATCGCTGACGGCGGCATCCGTTTCTCGGGTGACTTGTCCAAGGCCATCGTGGCTGGCGCTTCTTGCGTCATGATGGGTTCGATGTTTGCCGGTACTGAAGAAGCCCCGGGCGAGATCGAGCTGTTCCAGGGCCGTTCGTACAAGGCTTACCGCGGTATGGGTTCGCTGGGTGCGATGTCGCAATCCCAGGGTTCCTCCGACCGTTACTTCCAGGACTCCTCTGCGGGTGCCGAGAAGCTGGTGCCGGAAGGCATCGAAGGTCGCGTGCCGTACAAAGGCTCGCTGACCGCGATTGTGCACCAACTGATGGGCGGTCTGCGTTCCTCGATGGGCTACACCGGCAGTGCCGATATCGAGCAAATGCGTACCCAGCCCGAGTTCGTGCGCATCACCGGCGCTGGCATGGCTGAATCCCACGTCCACGACGTGCAGATCACCAAGGAAGCTCCAAACTATCGCGTAGGTTGATAGTGATCGCACCCGGGTCAAGCCGGGTGCGAACGAATTAAGTCACCGGGGCTGTTTTTATCAGCCCCGTGTCGTTTCTGAAATTAATCGAGATTTTGTCATGGCCCTCGACATTCACGCTCACCGTATCCTGATCCTCGACTTCGGTTCCCAGTACACCCAACTGATCGCCCGCCGCGTACGGGAAATCGGTGTTTACTGCGAACTGCACCCGTTCGACATGGATGACGCAGCGATTCGCGAGTTCGCTCCCAAAGGGATCATTCTCGCTGGCGGCCCGGAATCCGTGCACGAAGCCGATAGCCCGCGCGCGCCACAAGCTGTATTTGATCTGGGCGTGCCGGTATTCGGTATCTGCTACGGCATGCAGACCATGGCTGAACAGCTGGGTGGCAAGGTTGAAGGCTCCGAGCTGCGTGAGTTCGGTTATGCCCGCGTAGACGTGGTTGGCAAAAGCCGCCTGCTCGACGGCATCGAAGACCACATCGACGCTGACGGCCTGTATGGCCTGGACGTGTGGATGAGCCACGGTGACAAGGTCACCAGGATGCCTGCAGACTTCAGCATCCTCGCCAGCACCCCGAGCTGCCCGATCGCCGGCATGTACAACGATGCCCGTGGCTACTACGGCGTGCAGTTCCACCCGGAAGTGACCCACACCAAGCAGGGTGGTCGCATCCTGTCGCGCTTTATCCTCGATATCTGCGGCTGTGAAGCGCTGTGGACACCGTCGAAAATCGCTGAAGACGCCATCGCCAGCGTTCGTGCCCAGGTGGGTACCGACAACGTCTTGCTGGGTCTGTCCGGCGGCGTTGACTCTTCGGTTGTGGCTGCCTTGCTGCACAAGGCCATCGGCGACCAGTTGACCTGCGTATTCGTGGACAACGGTCTGCTGCGACTGCACGAAGGTGAGCAAGTGATGGCCATGTTCGCAGAGAACATGGGCGTCAAAGTGATTCGCGCCAACGCGGCTGATCAGTTCCTGAACAACCTGGCTGGCGAAAGCGACCCGGAGAAGAAGCGCAAGATCATCGGTCGCACCTTCATCGACGTATTCGATGCCGAATCCTGCAAGCTGGACAACATCAAGTACCTGGCCCAGGGCACCATTTACCCGGACGTGATCGAGTCGGCTGGCGCCAAAAGCGGCAAGGCTCACGTGATCAAGTCGCACCACAACGTGGGTGGCTTGCCGGACGAAATGAACCTCAAGCTGGTTGAGCCACTGCGTGAGCTGTTCAAGGACGAAGTCCGTCGTCTGGGTCTGGAACTGGGCCTGCCGTACGACATGGTCTACCGTCACCCGTTCCCGGGCCCGGGTCTGGGCGTTCGTATCCTGGGTGAAGTGAAGAAGGAATACGCCGACCTGCTGCGTCGTGCTGACCACATCTTCATCGAAGAACTGCGTAAAGCCGACTGGTACCACAAGGTCAGCCAGGCATTCGTGGTGTTCCAGCCGGTCAAGTCGGTTGGCGTTGTAGGCGATGGCCGTCGTTACGCTTGGGTTGTTGCCCTGCGTGCCGTTGAAACCATCGACTTCATGACAGCGCGTTGGGCTCACCTGCCTTACGAGCTGCTTGAAACCGTCAGCGGTCGAATCATCAATGAGATCGAAGGCATCTCCCGCGTCACCTACGACGTGTCGAGCAAGCCACCGGCAACGATTGAGTGGGAATAAGTCTGGCCGGGTAACCGGCTGACACCCGATTCAGAAAGGCGGTCAACACTCAGTGTTGACCGCCTTTTTCGTTTCTGGGGTATCGGCCATGCCGAGGGCGAGGGGGGGTTAACTGCGGCCCTTCGCCACCCCGCCCTTACTGTTTCGCAACTGCGGGTGTATCGTATTCGCCTTTTGCGGGCTTAACGCCCGCGCCGGATACGAGAGGTAGTTGAGTCCATGTCCTTTACCCGTCGACAAATACTCGGTGGATTGGCCGGCCTGGTAGTGGTGGGTGTTGGCGCAGGAGGCGCTTCGCGTTACTGGTTGGGCAAGAGGGCCGATGCCCAGGCCGGTCACGATTATGAGCTGATTGCGGCGCCGCTCGATGTCGAGCTGGTGCCCGGTCATCAGACCCAGGCCTGGGCTTTCGGCCCTTCGGCACCCGGGACTGAATTGCGCGTTCGGCAGGGCGAATGGTTGCGGGTGCGCTTTATCAACCATTTGCCGGTTGCGACCACGATCCACTGGCATGGTATCCGATTACCCCTGGAAATGGATGGCGTGCCGTATGTGTCGCAGTTGCCGGTCTTGCCGGGTGAGTACTTCGATTACAAATTCCGGGTGCCGGATGCAGGCAGCTTCTGGTATCACCCGCACGTCAACAGCAGTGAAGAGCTGGGGCGTGGCCTGGTCGGGCCGTTGATCGTAGAAGAGCGCGACGCCACAGGCTTCAAGCATGAGCGCACGCTGAGCATTAAGAACTGGCATGTGGATGAGGAGGGCGGCTTTATGCCGTTCAGCATCACCCGTGAAGCTGCGCGTGGCGGTACGGCGGGGCGTTTGTCGACGATTAACGGCCGTCATGTGCCGACCATTGAGTTGCCTGCCGGGCAGATCACGCGTGTGCGGATCCTTAACCTCGACAATACCTTGACCTATCGCCTGAATATGCCGGGTGTCGAGGCCAAGATCTACGCGTTGGACGGTAACCCCATTGAGCCACGGCCGCTGGGCAAGGAATACTGGCTTGGCCCGGGTATGCGGATCTGCCTGGCGATCAAGGCGCCGGCTGCCGGTGAGGAATTGTCACTGCGCGATGGCCCGGTACGCTTGGGCACGCTGCGCTCGGTGGCGAGCAATGAGGCTGCGGCTGAATGGCCGCCCGCGCTACCGGCCAACCCGATTGCCGAACCGGATGTGGCCAATGCCGAGAAGCTGAACTTCAACTTTGAATGGGTCGGTTCGGTCTCGACGAATCTGGGCGCGGATCAACCACCCAGCCTGTGGCAGATCAATGGCGTCGCCTGGGACATCAAGGACAAGACATGCGCCGATCGGCCGATCGCCAGGCTCAAGCTGGGGCAGAGCTACATCTTCGAGTTGAAGAACATGACCCAGTACCAGCACCCGATCCATTTGCACGGCATGAGCTTCAAGGTGCTGGCGTCCAATCGTAAAAAAATCATCCCGTACTTTACGGACACCTACCTGCTGGGTAAAAACGAGCGTGCCCGTGTGGCGCTGGTGGCGGATAATCCCGGCGTGTGGATGTTCCACTGCCATGTGATTGACCACATGGAAACCGGCCTGATGGCCGCTATTGAGGTTTCCTGATGCGACAAGGGCGTCAACCCCGGATCATCGACCGCAGCCGCGATCAAGACTTTATGCGCGAAGCACTGACCCTGGCCGCTCAAGGTGCGGCACTGGGTGAAGTGCCGGTGGGCGCGGTGCTGGTGCAAGACGGTGAAATCATCGGACGGGGCTTTAATTGCCCCATCAGCGGCAGTGATCCCAGCGCCCATGCGGAAATGGTCGCCATTCGGGCTGCCGCCGCTGCGGCCAGCAATTATCGGCTGCCCGGCAGCACGCTGTACGTGACGCTGGAGCCTTGCAGCATGTGTGCGGGCCTGATTGTGCATTCACGGGTGGCACGCGTGGTCTACGGCGCCCTGGAGCCCAAGGCGGGAATTGTGCAAAGTCAGGGGCAGTTCTTCACCCAGGGGTTTCTCAATCATCGGGTGTTGTTTGAAGGCGGAGTGCTGGCTGAAGAATGCGGTGCCATCCTCAGCGAATTCTTCAAGGCGCGTCGAGCCAAACCTTAAAGCCCGCAGCCTGCGCGCAATCTGTCGCAGCGGACGAGTAGAACGAGGCCGCGTCCGGCTGCGCAGCGGCCGTAAAACCTGACCCGCCTATAGACCTGAATTGACGACTGCTACGCAGCCGGACGTAGCCTCGCTGAGCTCGGCAACTGCGACGAATGCCTGTGGCTGCTGCCGAGGCACGAAGGCTGCGGTGCTTGACGGGCAACAGAGTATCGACAGGTGTGGTTTATTTCTTTGCGACAATCACTGCACGCATCGGGGCCGGCAAGCCTTCGATTGTCTTGCTGTGGTCGTTCGGGTCGAGGTAGTCGCTGAGCGACTGGAATTTCATCCACTCGGTGGCCCGTTGTTCTTCCACTGTGGTGACGCTCACGTCGACACAGCGTACATCGCTGAATCCGGCGCGGCGCAGCCAGCGCTCCAGTGCAGGGATCGAGGGCAGGAACCACACGTTGCGCATTTGCGCGTAACGGTCTTCAGGGACTAGCACCTGATTCACGTCACCTTCAATCACCAGGGTTTCCAGCACCAGTTCGCCGCCTTTGACCAGGCAGTCTTTGAGCGCGAGCAAATGCTCGATCGGTGACCGGCGGTGGTAGAACACGCCCATGGAAAATACGGTGTCGAAACCCTCCAGGTTGGGCGGCAGGTCTTCAAACGGGAAGGGCAGGTGCCAGGCGGCTTCTTGCTGCAAAAAGCCCTGGACCGCCTGGAACTGGCAGAAGAACAACCAGTTGGGATCGACGCCGATGACGCTGTGGGCGCCAGCACCGAGCATGCGCCACATGTAGTAGCCGTTACCGCAACCGACATCGAGGATGCGTTTGCCTTTGAGGTCGATATGCGGTGCGACCCGTGACCATTTCCAGTCCGAGTGCCATTCCGTATCGACATGCACGCCGAACAGGTCGAACGGGCCTTTGCGCCACGGCGACAGCCCCATCAGTGCACTGCGCATCTGCGCGCGGGTTTCATCGTCGCAATCGGTGTCCAGGGTCAGGCCATTGACCAGGTCGATCTTGCTCGGCTTGACCTTGGGCAATGCATTCAGTGCGCTCTGCCAGCGTTCCAGATCACCGTGACCTTTCTCCATTTTGCTGTCGAGCTGCGCTTGCAGGGTGTTGGCCCATTCAGCCAGTGGGGTACCGGCCAGACGCCGGGCGAGCGGGGAGAGATCAATCATGGCAAGGCAATCAACGAGGCAAAGTTTAGACACTGGAACCACGGCACGACTTTCGAGAACCCGGCAGCCAGCAGGCGTTCGCAGTGTTCTTCGAGGCTGTCGGGCTTCATGACGTTTTCGATGGCGCTGCGCTTTTGCGCGATCTCGAGATCGCTGTAGCCATTGGCGCGTTTGAACGCGACGTGCAGGTCGGTGAGCAGCGCATGTTCTTCAGGATCACTGAAGCGCAGCTTCTCCGAGAGGATCAGGGCTCCGCCCGGCAGCAACGACTGGCGAATGCGGCCCAGCAGCGCCAGGCGCTCCTCGGGTGCAATGAATTGCAGGGTGAAGTTCAACGCCACCACTGAGGCGGGCTCGAATGCCAGCGCCAGAATGTCACCTTCAATGACCTCGACCGGCAATAGCTCCTGGAACATCGAGTTTTGGGCGTTGAGGTACTCGCGGCAGCGTTCAACCATTGCAGCCGAGTTGTCGACTGCAATCACCTTGCAGCCTTCGCTGCGCACATGCCTGCGCAGCGCCTGGGTGACGGCACCCAGAGAACTGCCCAGGTCGTACAGCACGCTGTTGGGCTGGGCGAACTGAGCCGCCAGTACCCCGAGGTTTTCGACAATGGTCGGATAGCCGGGCACCGAGCGCTTGATCATGTCCGGGAACACCCGCACCACGTCTTCGTTAAAGGCGAAGTCCGGCACTTGGGCCAGGGGCTGGGCGAAAATACGGTCGGGTTCTTTGCTCACGGCGGTTCCGGCGATGGAAATTTCAAAAGGGGCGGCATTTTAGCCAAGTTGGCGCCGGGATGCGCGCTCTGTCTGATAAACCGTTCAGCGCTTGCTCTGGGTAAACACTGAGGCGGCAATGCTCCATTGGCCGAGCCAGTAGCTGAGGATGATCAGGTACGGCGCAGTGCTGAACGGATGCACAAAGCGATCGATGCCAATCAGGCTGTCCGAGATGACAAACGCCAGGGCGCCTGCGGCCGCCAGCCAGGCCGAAGCCCGCGGCACGCCGCTCCCTGGCGTCAGTCGGGCCAGGGCGCGCCAGAGCATGGCGCTGATGGCCAGGGCGTAGACGCCGACGGGGATCAATAACTCGCCAAGCCCGTGGCTGGCCATGACACTGAACAGACTGCCTCCGGCAATCAGCGCCAGTGCCAGCGGCAACAGGGCGGCCCGGCGACAGTCCACCAGGTACGCCTTGAGGTAGGCCAGATGGGCAAACAGAAATGCCCCCAGCCCGAACACAAACAGGTCCGCGGGCCATGCCAGCAGAATATCGCCGAGCAGGGAAAACAGCAGGCCAATGCTGATCCAGCGCCGATAGAGCGTGGGCGGTGCATCCTGCAGCCAGCCGAGCAGAGCCAGCACCGGCACCGGTTTACTCAGCAAACACAGGAGCGTGGCATGCAGGCTCAGGCCATAAAGGTAGGCCGCAGCACCCATGACGGCGAGTATCAGCCAGCCCATGTCAGTTCACCGTGATCGGGCAGTCAAAGGTTCGTGCCGGTTCGGCTTCAGGTTCCCAGGGCTGCTGATAGGTCAGGCGCAACCGCCCGTTGCCAGCGGCAAATGCCCGGAAGCGCCAGGTGGATTGCCCGCCACTGCCAAGCAATTGCCCGTTGTCGCTGCTGGTATAGACCTCGGGGCCAAGGCTGCGCAATACACCCCCCGCAGAGTCCTGAATGGCCCAGCGATACCCGGTGGTGGGATTGCTGGGCAATGACAGGATCAGGTTTTGCCCTGTATGCAGTTGTATCGGGCAATCGCTTTGTTCTTCAACGGTCATGTTGTGCGCAGGTTCATGCGCGCAGGCCGCCAGCAGGCTGAGGCTGAACAGGGTGAGTAGGCGTGCGGGGGACATTGCAGGCTCCGGTCAGACAAACACAAGGACGCAGCATACCCCATGAGGGGCATGGCGACAGGTGTCGGCGGCCTGCAGCAGGCGCTGACTAACAGAACGTGGCGTGGGGAGGCGTGATCTTGAAGTCGCCGCACACCTCCAGGCATTCGCCCTTGTGATCCAGGGCATCAAGGGTAAACAGGCGGGCGCTGTAGCAACTTTCGATCACGCTTAAATGCAAGGTTCCGACTGCTGCCTGGTTCAAGTGATAGAACGTCCGGCCTTCCATCTCGACGCATTCGATATATGACATGGCCTGTATCGGCCCGCGCCCATGATCTTGCGGGTTGAACAGGTAGATGCCGGAGTCGATATCGACAGCCAGGGTAAAACTGATGGCCCGGTAATCTTTTGCGCCGAAGCTCCCGCTCTCGGCGGTGATGATGATTTTTTTGTGGCTGCTGGCGAACGTCATCTCCTCTGCGACGAACGAGCTCCGGTCAAGCAGGGTGGCTTTGAGCTCTCCGTGCGTTCGTGGGCTGGACTTGCCGAGCCCGTAATCCGGGGCCCACAGCATGTCCGGATTGTCGTATAGCGGATGCTGAAGAGGCATGACTGTTTCCTTGCGTAATCGCTCTGGGGATGGCGGTTATTAACGGCAGGAAAGCCAGGCGTGTCTACTGTCAGAAATGACAGGGTGGGAGGGGCGGGAATCGTTGCGGTGGCAGGGATTGATTGCTCGCGACGCGTGGGCCGTCGCGAGCAAACCAATGGCTATCTGCTTATTGTTACGGGCTTAAAACAACACTTTGGCCACGTCGGTAAAGCGTTTGGCAAAGTGCACGGTGATGCCTTCTTTCAAGTACTCGGGCAGTTCTTCAAAGTTGCCGCGGTTGGATTCGGGCAGGATCAACTCGAAGACTTTCTGGCGACGTGCGGCAATCACCTTTTCGCGCACGCCACCAATCGGCAGCACGTGCCCGGTCAAGGTCAGTTCGCCGGTCATGGCGATGCCTTTCTTCGGTGGTTGATTGCGTGCCAGTGAGAGCAGGGCGCTGGCCATGGTGACACCCGCACTCGGGCCGTCTTTTGGCGTTGCACCTTCCGGCACGTGCAAGTGCACGAAGGCCTCGTCGAAGAATCGCGGGTCTCCGCCAAATTGCTTGAGGTTGGCGCTGATATAGCTGTAAGCGATTTCGGCAGACTCCTTCATCACTTCGCCCAATTGCCCGGTCAGCTTGAAACCGCGATTGAGGGTGTGAATACGGGTCGCTTCGATCGGTAAGGTTGCACCGCCCATGCTGGTCCAGGCCAGGCCGGTAATGACCCCGGTGCCACCGATCACTTGCTCGTTACGGAACACGGGCATGCCGAGGGAGGCTTCGAGGTCTTTGGGGCCGATCTTGATCACCGACTTGGGCTCGTCCAGGAGCTTGACCACGGCTTTACGCACCAGCTTGCCCAATTGCTTCTCAAGCTGGCGCACCCCGGCTTCACGGGCATAACCCTCGATCACCGCGCGCAGAGCGCTGTCGCTGATGCTCAGGCTACCTTTGGCTACACCGGCTTTCTCCAGCTGCTTGGGCCACAGATGACGCTTGGCAATCGCCACCTTCTCTTCGGTGATGTAACCCGAAAGGCGGATGACTTCCATCCGGTCGAGCAAGGGCCCGGGGATTGAATCCAGCGTGTTGGCGGTGCAGACAAACAGCACTTTCGACAGGTCAAGGCGCAGGTCGAGGTAGTGGTCGAGGAAGTCGACGTTCTGTTCCGGGTCCAGGGTTTCGAGCAGCGCCGAAGCAGGGTCGCCCTGGAAGCTTTGGCCCATCTTGTCGATTTCGTCGAGCATGATCACTGGGTTCATCACTTCGACGTCTTTAAGTGCCTGCACCAGCTTGCCCGGTTGGGCGCCAATGTAAGTCCGGCGATGGCCCTTGATCTCGGCCTCGTCGCGCATGCCGCCGACGCTGAAACGGTAGAACGGTCGGCCCAGCGACTCGGCAATGGACTTGCCGACACTGGTCTTGCCCACACCGGGCGGCCCCACCAGCAGCACAATCGAACCGTTCACCGAGCCTTTGTAAGCCCCCACGGCGAGGAATTCGAGGATGCGGTTTTTAATGTCGTCCAGCCCCGCGTGGTGAGCATCGAGGACTTTGCGCGCATGCTTGAGGTCAAGCTTGTCCTTCCCCAGCACCCCCCATGGCACCGACGAGGCCCAGTCCAGATAATTGCGGGTCACGGCATATTCAGGCGATCCGGTTTCAAGGATCGACAGCTTGTTCATTTCGTCATCGATGCGTTTGCGCGCCTGGGCCGGCAAGGTTTTGCCTTCCAGGCGTTGCTGGAACTGTTCTATGTCCGCGCTGCGATCATCTTTGGTCAGCCCCAGTTCCTGCTGGATCACCTTGAGTTGTTCCTTGAGGAAGAACTCACGCTGGTGCTCGCCGATCTTGAGATTGACCTCGGCGGAGATTTCTTTTTGCAGGCGTGCGACTTCGACTTCCTTGCGCAGCATGGGCAGGACTTTTTCCATGCGTTTGAGCATGGGCACGCAGTCGAGCACTTCCTGCAGCTCGCTGCCGGTGGCCGAGGTCAACGCCGCGGCAAAGTCGGTCAGCGGCGACGGGTCGTTAGGGCTGAAGCGATTGAGGTAGTTTTTCAGCTCTTCGCTGTAGAGCGGATTCAGCGGCAACAGCTCCTTGATCGCGTTGATCAACGCCATGCCGTAGGCCTTGACTTCGTCAGTCGGCTCTTTGGGTTCTTTCGGGTACTCGACTTCGACCAGATAAGGCGGGCGATGATGCTTGAGCCAGGTGCGGATGCGCACGCGGGTCAGGCCCTGGGCCACGAACTGCAACTTGCCGTTTTCACGGCTGGCGTGGTGTACCTTCACCAGCGTGCCGTACTCGGGGAGGCTGGACGTGTCGAAATGGCGAGGGTCTTCAGGAGGCGTGTCCATGAAGAACAGTGCCAGAGAGTGGTGATCAGATTGGCTGACCAGCTCAAGCGTCTCGGCCCAGGGTTCTTCATTGACGATCACCGGCAGCACTTGAGCCGGGAAAAACGGACGGTTATGAATCGGGATGATGTACACCTTGTCCGGCAGGCTCTGGCCGGGCAGGGCCAATTCGGTACCGCCTGTGTGTTCGGTTTCGACGTGTTCTACGGAGTGCTCATCGGTGTTATCCGGAAATTCTTGCTGGTCGCTCATGGGGCACCTGCGCATTTGGGTATGCGTCTTAGATGGGGCGCGGCGCGCGTGGTTTCAATGGTGAAGCGATTTTCATCATAAAAGGATGAGCACATCGATTGTTTGTGACCTGTACCGGCATTGGCACGGTAAGGGCTATTTCTACAAAAGTTACAGAAGCCTCCTACATCGCCTCCCTGATCTATCCGTTAGCGTTCATCCCCTTGTATTAGGGGCTGCTTTCTCGGCAGCGAGCCCTCACGTCAGAGGAGTCATGGATGCCTACGGTTTCCCAAGCGAGTCGCTTCAGCCTGGTCGTCAACGCCTGTCCCCACGCGCTTCATGTCTTGGCATTCAGCGGCGATGAAGCACTGAGCACGCTGTTTTCCTTCGATGTTGAAGTAGTCTGCGAACGCCCGGACCTGGACCTTGAAGCGCTGCTGCACACTTCGGCCTTTCTGGCGTTCGACAACCTCGGCCATGGTATCCACGGGCAGATTTACCGCATCGCTCAAAGCAGCCCCGGTACGCGCTTGAGTCACTATCAGCTGACGCTGGTGCCACAGTTGGCCTATCTGCAACACCGCACCAATCAGCGCATTTTCCAGAACCTGAGCGTGCAGCACATCATCGAGACGATCCTAGAAGAGCACGGCATTCTCGGCACGGTCTACGGCTTTACCCTGCAATCGGCCTACAAGCCGCGGGAATACTGCGTGCAGTACGGCGAGTCGGATCTGCACTTTATTCAACGGCTGTGTTTTGAGGAGGGCATTGATTACTACTTCAAGCATTCGTCTGATGGCCATTATTTGCAGTTCGCCGATGGCCAGGCTGCGTTCAGCCAGGCAGAGGGCGTAACGCCCTTCGTGCAAGGTAACGGGATGGTGGCCGGACAGGCAGCCGTCCACAGCTTCGAGCTGCAGTTGCAAACCCGGACCAACAGCATTGCGCGCCGCGATTACGACTTCAGAAAAGCCAGCCGCACATTGCAGGCCGTGAGCCGCACCGATCTCAAGCCGCCTGCCCTTGAGCATTACATTTACCCCGGGCGCTTTACCGAGAACGAGGACGGCGTGCGCCTAAGCCAGATAGCCCTGGAACAGCACCAGAGCGACTGTCGTCAGGCCAGCGGCAGCAGCGATCAACCGAGCTTGAGCTGCGGCCATTTCTTGACCCTCGGCGAGCACCCGTACAGCGCCTGGAATGCACCATGGTTGCTGACTCGCATCCACCACGAAGGCAAGCAGCCGCAGGCGCTGCAAGAGCAGGCAGCCAGCCTGTTTATCGAGCATGCGCTGGCGTTCAGCCAAGGCTATCGCAATCAGTTTTTCGCCATCCCCGAAACCGTGCCCTACCGCTCGCCCAGGGTGTTCGCCAAGCCGCAGATTCATGGCAGCCAAACCGCTCGCGTCACCGGCCCGGCGGGCCAGGAAGTCCACAGCGATCAATTCGGCAGGGTCAAAGTCCGTTTTCACTGGGACCGCAGCGGGATTGATGATGACACGAGCAGTTGCTGGTTACGTGTCGCCTCAAGTTGGGCGGGTGACAACTATGGGGCGCTGACCATTCCCCGGATCGGGATGGAAGTGCTGGTCAGCTACCTGGAGGGTGATATTGATCAGCCAGTGATATCCGGCTGCCTGGTGTCGAGCATCACCCCGTCGCCGCTCAAACTGCCGGTCGAAAAAAACCAAAGCGTATTCCGTAGCCGCAGCACCCCGGGGGGCAGCGGCTACAACGAACTGCGCATCGAAGACCGCAAGGGACAGGAACTGATCTACCTCCACGCCCAGCGCGACCTGCAGCAACACGTCAAAAACGATAGTCGACTGCAAATCGATGGCGAGCAGCACGCGACCATCAGCGGTGACAGCGTGCTGGTGCTCGACGCGCAAGAACAACACACCGTCAACGGAGATCGCAAGGTGCAACTCAATGCCAGCGACTACCTGGAAGTCGCGAGCAGCACCCACACCCGGGTCGGGCAAGTACTGGCCATCGACGCCGGGCAACAGGTGCACTTCAAAGCCGGCGCCACGATGGTGGTTGATGGCGGACCGTTGATGACACTGATGGCTGGCGGACAGCACCTGCTGCTGACCCCGGCAGGGGTCTACAGCAGCACGCCGATTCTGCCGGGCGGGGTTGCAGTCCCGGGGGTGCCCGCCGAGCCCGGAGTGCCGGGGCAACTGGAAGGGATGACGTCCGTTGCGCTGACTGACCAGATGCACGCATTCGAGCGCTCAGCCTGCGAGGTAGAACCGGTGTGCCTGGTTTGCGAACAACTGAAGGAGGTTCAGCCATGACTCGCGCCTACCTGCTGCTCGACAGCCATCAGATCCCGAATCTGTATCCGCGTTTGTATGAATTGGCGCAACTCACCACGCCTCATTCGTTGTATTTGACCACCCGCTACGCCGAGCTGGCGCACCGTGGCCCGGTGCTGGCGGCCGTAGAACCCAACAGTGCGCTGGCCAGGGTCTTTGTTGAGCAATGGCAGGAAAAGGCGGGCATCTGGCTGGAGTCCGATGTTGATGAAGCCACCCTGGTCGCGCATTTGCGCAGCCTTGTCCATGTGGCGCTTGGCAGCGATGTGACGGCTTTCTTTCGATTCTACGATCCGCGAATTACCCGCTTGTGGTTAGCCGATTTGCCCGCTGGCGAGCGTGATCGGCTCATGGGGCCGGTGCGACTGATTCGATTGCCCAATGACGATGGCAGTACATGGTTGCTGCGCCAGGAAAACCCCGATCAGCCGTTTAACCGCTACGGTCACGCACCCTGGTTGAGCCTGAGTCCCGAGCGGCTTGAGCATCTGTGCCAAGGTAAGCGAACGCAGTTTGCGCAGCGATTGATTGCCCATTGCCAACGTTATTTTCCAGCGAGTTTGCAGGGGCTGGCTCCGGCAGCCCGGGAGCAATGGGCGCAAGGCTGTCAGCATAATGCCGCGCGCCAGGGCTATAGCGCAGAAGACGAAGTGATGAGTTGGGTGGGCTTGTATGCCTGTCTGGGCGAAACCTTCCCGGATGCACCGAGCCACGATGTTTTCCGCCAATTACTGGCCGAGCGCGATGCTTCACCGCAACAGCGCCTTGATAACGTGCTGGATGAATTAATCCGCCAGCTCATCATTGGGGAGGTCGCGGCATGAGCAACCCAACAGGCCTGGCCGCTGCGGCCCGTTTATCCGAAGCCACGCGGGTGGCCAAAGCGTCCCCGCATACGGATATCAACAGCACCGTCCGACAATGCCAGGCCAGCGCCCGGCAGATCTTTGTGGTCCCGGTGCGCTACGCCCTCAGCGAAGAGCCCGCCGGCCATCCGGCTTCCCAACCCGGCGTAGAGCCCCAAAGCCACCCGATGGCAGCGCGCCTGCTGCGCACCGGGTTTGTATACGTCTGGCAGGGCCGCGGCCCGCTGCAGCGCTACGCCGTGGCCCTGAACAAATGGCTGTGTCCGCAAGCGCTGAGCGACGATGACACCGTCATCGAAGTCGGGAGCCTGAGCGGTGTTGCGCTGGATAAACACCAGGAAGCCTGGATGCTTTACAGCGAAATCCCGCTCAACCCGTCCAGCTGCCAGCAACTCAAAGAGCCCGAAGCCCGCGCCAAACGTATGCGCCACCTCGACCTGCGGCAGGTCGCCAACACCCTGCAAGCACCGCATTGTGTGCCGTTGACCGAAGCCAGGCAGGTGATGGCCGAGTTGATTCCGAGTACTTATGACTTGGCGCTGGCGATTGACTACCAGCGCAATCAGACCACGCTGCGCAAAAGTGCCGATGAACTGGGGGATCTGGCATTCAAGGCCGCGACGCCAATCAATATCAAGGCCTACACGGATGCGATGCGCTGGCTCGGTGAACGAGAGAAAGTGGCTGCGCATTATCCCCCGGTTCCGGCCGAAGTCCCGCCTCCGGGGGCGTGGAGTGCTGTGCCCTGGGCTCCTGGCCTGACGCAACAGGTCATCGAGAGCGGCCATACCCAGGCACGAGGCTTGTACACCGTTCTGGCCTGCCTCGACGACGATCTCGGTGTACTGCGTGACATCAACCACGAACAAGAGTTGCTCGAATCACGGCATGAGCAATGGCAGGCCGACAACAAGCTACGGCTGAGCATTGGCGGGTTTATACGCAGCTTGATTTCTGAGGACGGCGCTGAGCTCGCGGGCAATTTGAGCTATCGCTACCGTGAACATGAGATAGAGCTGACCCCGGAGCAGGGTAGAACCTTGCTCAAGGCCCATCACCGACTGGAGGAGCTGTTCAAGGAGGAGGTACGCATTAACCAACAGCGCGGAGGTTTGTACGGCAATAAAGAGGCGGACGCATTGCTGCGCAAAGTCCACGCCGACGTACAGGCGGCAGTTGCTCCGGTACGCGGTTTTATTCCGCCCGAACTGCACACGGAAGTTGAATCGGTTATCCGCGATTATCGCGCCGAAAAAATTGCCAACCTTGAAAACCACCACGCCAGCGTCAAGGTTGAGCAATACATCGACCTGCCTGCGATGAACCAATGGCTCGACATAACGGCGCCCGCACACTTCACGCATGTACAGCAGCGTCATGAAGCCTTGTTTATCGACCGTGGGCTGTACTTGTCCAGGCATCACAGCGGCACCTGGTCTGTAGATTACAGTGACCCGGATCATCGCGAATGGCTCGACAAACTGGCTGTGGCCTGTCTCAGCGGGCAATGCCTGCGCAAACAAGGCGCCGGGCAATATGCCGATTATGTACGCAGCCCGGATGACGGAGCGTTGCGCCAATTATTTTTCGGGTGGATTCCGAGCCTGGAGGGGGCCGTGAACAGCACCAGTCGCGCCGGGGAATTGATTGCTGCGCTGGGGATTGAAAATCAGGCAAATGCCAAGCAAGCCATTGTCAAAGTGTTAGGCGTTCTCAATGAGCCGCTGGTGACCAGCCTTGCGCAGCGCGCCCAGGATACGAACGGCCACTGGAACATCCTGATCAAGCGCTTGGGTGCTGCGCTGATGCTGCTCCAGGGCGAACACACCCGTGTGCCCAGCGGTCCATGGTTGGGGATTTTGGTCGCGGCGCGTCTGGGCTGCGGGGTGGGCTTGCGTACCATCAGTGAAGGTGGCACGCGTGTCTGGCAATTGTTCGGCAGCCATGCGGAGAACCTCACCCGCTGGGCCAATACGATGGGCAAGGCTATTGCTGCCGGGCAAGTGAAGAACATCGTCAACTCTTCTGCCGTCCAGGGCGCGGGAGGATTGGTGGCAGTGACAGCCTTATTGCTCAATAGCTGGAATGCCGGGATTTATCTGGCGCAGGCGGGTGCGCTGGAGGGGATGGATAAGCAGCGCTCTAGTGACACGATATCCGCAACGCTCTATGCCGGGGCCGCTTTGGTGGCGGTGATAGATAGCCAGGTGCGGGGCAAGGATGCGAACAGGGTGTTTGCAGTGAAGTTTCCTTATAGCGCATGGACTGCTGCACCTGCTTTAACACTTTTCGGGGCGTTGATTGGCGGGTTGTCTTTTTTTGCAGCCTTTAAAGAGTTTGGCTCCCTCCAAATACAAATAGAAAATGCACACAGCACTTTAGACCCTTGGTTAGACACACGGCACGATGTTGTTGGCGGACAGCTCGCGACTTATGGGGCAATGGGGCTGGCCGGTATTTACTACACCGCCCGGGCTTTGGCTGGAACCTTGACGGCTGAGGCTGCGATGGCGGGTTTTTCCCTATGGATGGGGCCGCTCAGTTTTCTGCTTGCCGTGCTGGGCGTGTTGTATTTGACTGCCTGGTTTCTCCAGCAAACCCCCATGCAAAACTTTCTGAATTATTGCTGCTGGTCAAAAGCCCGCGCCAGTGATCTAGGCCCGCTGTCGTTTGCCGCTCAGCAACAAGAACTGAGCAAGCTATACAACATTTTGTATGCGCCGAGGGTCAGCTTTGTCGGGCGTAATGAGCCCAAGGGCACCAGCAGTCATATGGGATTGCTGTTCACCTCCTATATCGACTCCCTGACCATCGATTTGCCAGGTGCTGAACCCAATGGGGTTTACCTGGAGCTGAGCATGATAGGCAATCCGCGGGATACGTTGGCGATGCGCGAGCGCGTTAAAAACGGGGAGGGTGTCTATCGCGCAGAAGAGCCCATGCAAGATATTGCCGATTGCTGGCTTCATGGCAGTCGGTGTGAGTGGATTCCTTATGCACAAGGCAAGGGCCTGCGCCTGACGGGCGCTTATGCCAAAGAAATTAAAAACCTGTTTGCCTCGCAACCCACCAAAGTGTCCTTGCGTTTACGTTATCAGACACCCCTGACCTCAATGCTCGGAGCGCTCAGTTTTATCGGCGGGGAGCACGGCATGGCCTTTACCTTAAGCGAATCAGCGGGCGTGGTGGCATTGCGCGACGATCCAACACCTGCTTTGGACAGGGCAAAGCGTTATGTGCTCGGCGGGCAGCAATGCTCGGTTTACTTACAACCGGGGCTTAAGCCGTGAGCCGTCCTGAAGCGGGTGCCCGCAAAAAAAGAGTGTTCTCGCAGCAGGATTATCTGGCCCCGTTACCGATCCCTACCGGAAAAACACCGGTCGACATGCTCAATATCATTTGGCGCAAGAATGACGTGTTTTTAGACGTTGGAAACTTCAACGTGGGCGGGGCGGTGATGGTGATCTGGTTTATGTCGATGTTTTTCCTGAGCTTTGGTTTTGGGTTTAGAGATATTTCCCCGGAAGGGAGTACCGGTATGTTTTTAGGAGGTGCGGTAATTGTGGGCATCCCCACACTCGTCTTTATCTACAACCTGATTCGTCCAACCCCTTTACCCATTCGCTTTAACCGCCAACGTCGCGAAGTCTGTGTACCCCGTGAAGACGGCGAATACTGGGTGGTGCCATGGGAGTCGGTCACTGCCGCAGCCTCTCAGCACACGGCGGTGAGCCGGGCGGGGCCCAGTACGATGGGGTTGCTTTTTATCAGCTTCGACAATCCCGATCCTGAAGCCGATGAGGACAATAAACACTTCTACTGGGGGTTCAATTGCGGCGGCAATGAGGCTGCCATGGCGTTGTGGGAATGCATGCGCAGTTATATGGAAATCGGCCCGCACGCGTTGCCTCCAGGCAATGACTTTGAGACGGGAGGAGACAGCCTGAAACAGCGGGGAATTATTTGGGGCATCTGCTGCGAGTACGCGTATAGCATTTGGCTGCATGTGAAAGCCGAGGAAATAGGCAAGGCCTTATGGTTGGTACTCGGTATCTTTATCTTTGGCGGCCCCTTGGTGTTTATATTGCAAAGCTGGAAACTCTCTCCACCCCCCGACCTCACCTATCCCGACATTATCGAATGGTCCAAACCTCTCCCGCCTGAACAGTGGGCCAAGCGCTCGCCAGAACTTGAAAGTGCCATTGCGCAGCGTGAAGCTGAATTAGCGGCCGGGGGCTTAAGCCATGAGCCGTTCTGAAGCGGGTGTGCGCAAAAAGGGCGTGTTTTCACAGCAGGATTATCTGGCCCCGTTACCGATCCCTACCGGAAAAACACCGGTCGACATGCTCAATATCATTTGGCGCAAGAATGACGTGTTTTTAGACGTTGGAAACTTCAACGTGGGTGGCGCGGTGATGGTGATCTGGTTTATGTCTCTAATATTTATAGTGCTGGGTTACCACTCAAGGCATGACGATCTTTTTTACATTGCTGTGATCGGAGCAATGGTCATAATTGGCATCCCCACACTCGTCTTTATCTACAACCTGATTCGTCCAACCCCTTTACCCATTCGCTTTAACCGCCAACGTCGCGAAGTCTGTGTACCCCGTGAAGACGGCGAATACTGGGTCGTGCCATGGGAGTCGGTCACTGCCGCAGCCTCTCAGCACACGGCGGTAAGCCGGGCGGGGCCCAGTACGATGGGGTTGCTTTTTATCAGCTTCGACAATCCCGATCCTGAAGCCGATGAGGACAATAAACACTTCTACTGGGGGTTCAATTGCGGGGGCAATGAGGCTGCCATGGCGTTGTGGGAATGCATGCGCAGTTATATGGAAATCGGCCCGCACGCGTTGCCCCCAGGCAATGACTTTGAAGAGGGATGGGGCAGTCTGAAGCAGCGGGGAGTTATTTGGGGGACGTGCTTCGATTATGCGCACAGTTTTTGGTTGCATCTACGGGCTGCGGAGATAGGCCAGGCCGCCTCATTAATATTCGGGGTCTTTATTTTTGGCAGCCCAATAATATACATGCTGCAACACTGGAAACTCTGTCCCCCCCCCGACCTCACCTATCCCGACATTATCGAATGGTCCAAACCCCTCCCGCCTGAACAGTGGGCCAAGCGCTCGCCAGAACTTGAAAGTGCCATCATGCGGCGCGAAGTCGAGCTGGCTGCGGAAGCGGTCCAGCTTTAATCCTGCGTACAAAAAAAGGCGGCTATCTCTCGATAGCCGCCTTTTCTGCAACGGGCTGTGATGCTTAGTCAGCCAGTTTGAACGCCATTACATAGTCACCTTTTTTGGTGCCCAGACCGCCATGACCGCCAGCCATGACCAGCACATATTGAGTGCCGTCCTTACCGGTGTAGGTCATTGGGGTGGTCTGGCCGCCAGCAGGCAGACGACCTTCCCACAGTACTTTGCCGTTGCTCACGTCGTAAGCACGCAGGTACTGGTCAAGGGTGCCGCTCAGGAAGGCAACACCACCTGCGGTGGTGAAGGTGCCGCCCAGGCTTGGGACGCCCATCGACAATGGAATTGGAACCGGCGAGCTGTCACGCACGGTGCCGTTTTTGTGTTTCCAGATCACGTTGTTGTTGGTCAGGTCGACCGCTGCAACATAACCCCACGCCGGCGCCTGACAAGGCAGGCCCAGTGGCGACAGCAGAGGCTCAAGGATCACGCCGTAAGGTGCGCCTTTGTTCGGTTGAACACCGGAGGTTTCGCCTTTGCGCGGGCCCATTGCAGCCACATCGGCCTGTGGAACCAGCTTGGAGGTGAAGGCCATGTAGCTCGGGTTCAGGAATGCAATCTGACGAACCGGGTCAACCGAGATGCCGCCCCAGTCGAACACGCCGAAGTTACCTGGATACACAATCGAACCTTGCAGCGATGGCGGAGTGTACATGCCGTCGTAACGCAGGGATTTGAAGTTGATCCGGCACAGCATCTGATCGAAAGGTGTTACACCCCACATGTCACGTTCGGTCAGGACCGGCGGGATCATGTTCAGGTCTGAACGAGGTTGAGTCGGTGCCGTATGGTCGCCTTCTACAGCGCCACCCGGAACCGGGATTTCGTGGATCGGTACGATGTCTTCACCGGTGTTGCGGTCCAGAACGTAGATGCTGCCCTGTTTGGTGGAAGCCAACAGAGCCTTTTTCACGCCATCAGCCGTTTTCAGGTCCATCAGAGTTGGTTGACCACCCACGTCCATGTCCCACAGGTCATGGTGAGTGAGCGGACGGTACCAACGGACTTTACCGGTCTTGATGTCCAGAGCCGTGATGCCTGCGGCATAACGCTCGGAATCTTCGGTACGGTCGCCGCCATATTGGTCTGGCGTCTGGTTGCCCATCGGCAGGTACAGCATGCCGAGGTCTTCGTCGACGGCAAACATCGACCACATGTTAGGCGAGTTACGAGTGTAGGTCTGGCCTTCGGTAATCGGCGTGGTGTCTTCCGGATTGCCGCTGTCCCAGTTCCACACCAGCTTGCCGGTACGTACGTCGTACGCACGGATCACGCCCGATGGTTCGTCGGTGGAGATGTTGTCGGTCACGTGGCCGCCAATCACAACCAGATCTTTGGTCACGGCAGGTGGCGAGGTGGAGTAGTAGCCACCGGGAGCAAAGTTGCCGATGTTGTGACGCAGATCAACTGCACCATTGGTGCCGAAGTCTTCACACACTTTGCCAGTGTCGGCGTTCAGTGCGATCAGGCGGGTGTCGGCAGTCGGCAGGAACAGGCGGCGTGGGCACGAGTTGCTCGAAGTGGCAGCAGGCTCGGCAGCGCTTTGTTCGGTGCTGGCTTTGGCGTAGGTGTTTTCGTCGTGATAAGTCACGCCGCGGCAGGTCATGTGCGCCCAGCCTTTGAAGTTTTCAGCGTTCTGAGTGCTGATCTTCGGGTCGTAGCGCCAGATTTCCTTGCCGCTGTCCGGGTCAAGAGCAATGACCTGGCTGTGCGGAGTACACACGTACAGCATGCCATTGACTTTCAGCGGGGTATTTTCGGCCGTTGTTTCGCCGGGATCGCCATCATTCGGAATGTCACCGGTACGGAATGTCCAGGCTGGAACCAGCTTGTGGGCATTTTCCGGAGTGATTTCCTTCAGCGGCGAGTAACGGTCACCATAAGCGGTACGACCGTAGGACTGCCAGTCACCATCGGGCATTGCCGGTGCGGTGTTGGTCATGTCAGGTACGGCATCACGGTCCAGCTGGCCTTTGATTTCACCCGGGCTGGTGAACTGGCTGGCCAATGCAGCCAGGCCGGCCAATACCACGGCAACGCTCAGCGCGCCGGTAGCAACCGGTGCCGGTTGACCGCGCAGAACCGGACGACGGAACCATGGCAGCAACAGCACAATACCGATGGCAAACCACAGGGCCAGACGCGGCACCAGCTGCCACCAGTCCAGGCCGACTTCTACCAGGGCCCAGACAGTGCTGGCGAACAACACCAGTGCGTACAGGCCCAGAGCGGCGCGACGTCCAGCTATCAGCAAGGCGCCCGATAGCCCGAAGCCAATACCGGCCAGCAGGTAATACATCGACCCGCCGAGTGTGACCAGCTTGATACCCCCGGCCAACATGGCCAGGCCCATTAGCAGCAGCAAGATACCGAGGAGGCTCGGTAGCAAGCGACTGCGACTGAAAGCACCATCAGTGCTCATAGTGTGGTTCTCCGTTACGTTAAAGGTGTACCCGCGAATGCTTGTCGTAATGACGGGCCGACGCGGGAATGAATCAACTGAAAAAAGTGTTTTGCTTCAAGTGGGCTACCGTTCGTTCATCAGAACGAACTCTGGATCTTCAGGCCGCCGATCAGAGCGTCATCCAGCTTGCTGACACCACCCGGATGACGGATGTACTGCAGGTTCGGTCGAACGGTTAACCAGTTTGTGACATGGACGCTGTAGTACAGTTCAGCGCTGTACTCCGTATCCTGAGGTGGCAGGTAATCCGGGTTGTCAAAGTCGTAGATTGCACGTGCCTGATTGGTGGCCTGTGCATTTTTTCGGTACGCCGGATTCACGTGAACACGTGCCATTGCAAAGCCGATGTCGTCCTTGGCCCGGGCATCGAACACACCTTTGTAGACGATGCCTGCCTGGATATAGTTATCGACGGCATTGGTTTTTTTGTCGTGCATCGTGGCATTGGCGAACACACTCAACCCCCTCGACTGATCGCTGGCGCGGGTAGTGAGCTGCTGTTGCACGCCCAGCCACATCCCATGTTTGCTCGAACTGCTGCGGTAAGCCTCGCCGCTCAGTGCTGCCGGCTGACCATTGGCATCTTTGTAAACATCGGTTGCCTTGGCATTACTGTAGTAGTAACCCGCACGATACTCCCCTGGCAGGCCATTAATTTTTGGCGTCCATACCAGTTCAATCGGCATGACCGCGCCTTGGGTACCGCTGCCGCTGAGCTTGAAACCATTGCCGCGGTCCAGGTTGGACGGGTTTTGCTCATAGGCTCCGACCTGTGCGTACAGTTCAGGCGTGAGGTGATATTTGACGCGCAATGCCCACTGGCTGACGGGCCAGTTGTACCAAATGCTGCCGGCCCAGTTGCCAACCTGCGAGCCGCAGAACGCCAGGTTCTGGAAGTCGCACGGGAAGCTGTTGAAGTCTTCGCCTTGACCGAAACGGCCGACTTTGATGTCGAGTTTGCGGTCGAGAAACTTTTGCTGGTACCACATCTGGGTCAGACGCGTAGTTTGACCACGGCCCCAGACTTCCTGAGCCGAGGTGAATCCGCCGACACGCGGGTCATTGATACGGTCATTGCTGATGTTGTTGCCGCTGCGGTGAGTCACCGTCAGTTGAAACTCAGCATCTTCCCAGCCCAAAATCTTCTGCAGGTCCAGGTGCGTCCCCAGGCCGAACTGATCGCTGTAGCGCGCGGTACGGTCGTGGTCATAGCCGCCATGCAGGTTGGAGCCTACTTCGCCCACGTAGTCGAGCGAGAAGCTATAGCCTTGTTTTTCCAGCTCGGTACGGGTACCGCCCCAATCGCCTAGCATCCACTTGGAGTCGCTATCGAAAGCGGGGGTCGCCTGCACACAGGCAGCAAAGCCCATAACGGTCAGACCGCCAATCAGGCCCAGGGTTTTTTGCCCGGCCATAGGGCACAGCGCGCGGGGTTTGCGCAAAATCAAGAAGTTGGACATAGGTCGAGGTGCGAGTCTTTATAGGTATGAGTGTGTCGTGGGTAGCGCTGTCTTGATAGACAGGACTGATCCTTCAAGAGTTAAGGGGCGGTATGAAACGTTTCAGCCCTTAATGTGGAAATGATAAAGGCAGGAAACGTTTAGAAACAGCACTTTAAATGACATGGATCATTTCGGAATCGGTAACAGTGGGCTGCGACCCTTCGTCTCAGTGGTTTTTTGTCTCAGACAGTGCGGGCTCCAAAGCGGGGGGAGCCCTTGTGCTGTCTGGCCTGCAGCTTAGAAGGTGGTGCGTAGCCCTACCTCTATTCCTCGTCCCGGCGCTGGTGCGATGTCGCGCAAAATTGAGCTGGCATAACGCACGGTCTGGTTGGTCAGGTTGTCGCCTTTGACGAATGCCAGCCACTGGCTACTGCCGAGATCAAAATGGTATCCGGCGCTTGCGCCCAACGTGGTGTAGCCATCAGTACCTGTTTCGTTTTCCGGAACTCTGCCTTGATTGCTGGCGTGCTCGACGTCTATTCGTGCCTGCCAGCGATCCCGCTCCCATAGCAAACCGCTGCTCAGGCGCAGGGGCGCGATCCGTGGCAGCGGCTCGCCGGTGTCGAGATTGGTGGCTCGGGTGTAGTCGCCTGACAGTTCAAGTGCGAACTTGCCGTATGCACTTTCGCCAAGCTGCCAGAGATCCTTGGCTTCAAAGCCGGTGAAGCGTGCTCTGACCCCGGAATAGGTGTATTCGGGGATACCGTCGGCGTCAGGTTCTCCTTCGTCGTTAAGTGTGCGACCAGTTCCCAGCAGACCGATGTAATTGGAAAAATGGCTGTAAAACACGCCGACACTGCCTTTGTGGGTGCCATTATCAAAACGCAGTGCCAGATCGCTGGACATGGCTTTTTCTTTCGAAAGGTTGGCATTGCCCACTTCATAAGTGCCCGTGGCGACATGAGCGCCGTTGGCGTAGAGCTCGTAGAACGTAGGGGCGCGTTCGGTATAGCCCAGCGTGGCAGCCACCGACCAGATGGGCGTCAGCGTGAAAACTGCGCCGGATGAGAGGCTGCCAGTGGTAAAGCGATTGGAGCGGTCGGCTGCGTTAAAGCGCTCATTGCCCTTGGCGTCCGGGTCGACCACCGTATGTTCCAGCCGCCCGCCCAGGCTGAGCGAGAGACGCTCGGTGGCCTGCAGCTCTTCGAGAATAAACAGCGCGCCGCTGTTGGTATCGGTCTGAGGCACGAAGGCCTCTTCACCCAGTGCTGAAAATTCATTGCGATTAATTTGCGCGCCGACCACCCCGTTCAGGGCTCCGAAAGGGACATGACGTGCTTCAACACGGGCCTCATAGCCCTTGTTCTTGAACACAGTACCGATCTCGCCCCCTTCTATTTCGCGGTGTTCATAGTCGGTATAGCCCGCGTCGAATTTCAACGAGGTGAACGGACCTTGCAGGTTGCGCAGTTCGGAGGCAAAGGCGTAGTGATCCTGCTTCATGCGGATGCGTACATCCTGCTCGGCTGGTGAACCGTAATTAGCGTCATACGTGCTGTAGGACAGACCCGCATAACCATCGTCCCAGGTGTAGGAGCCGCCCACCGCGCCGCCATCCTGACGACCATTGCTATTACCCAAGCGTCCTTTTTTACCGTCACCGTCTTCGCTTTCCGGAGCATGACGACTGCGCGCTTCTCCGGGGATTTTCAGGTCGCTGAATGTGCGGGAGTTAGCGTCCAGATGCAGGGCGAAGCGCCCATCACCGGCTTCGAGTTTGCCTGCGCCGCTGCGGGTCGTGGCAGCTCCCCCGTAGCGCAGCTCTCCGGCGCCCTGAATGCCTTCAATGGCCTCGGTGGGGATGCGGTTGTCGAAGGTATTGACCACGCCGCCAATGGCATTACCGCCGTACAGAAGCGCGGCCGGGCCACGAACGATTTCAATGCGCTCGACAGTGACCGGATCCAGTGGCACCGCGTGATCGTAGGACAGCGACGAGGCATCCAGCGCGCCAACACCGTTACGCAGAACACGAATGCGATCGCCGTCCAGCCCGCGAATGATGGGACGGCTGGCGCCCGGGCCGAAGTAGGACGAAGACACCCCGGGTTGTTTATTCAGGGTCTCACCCAAGCTGCCTTGCTGCTGCAAGGTCAGGTCATCCCCTTCCAGTACCGTGGTCGGTGAGGCGAGCTGGATGCTCCCCAAGGGATTGCCGGTAATAACTTGGGGTTGCAACTCCAGCGCGTAGACCGGAGAGGAGATCAGCAGTGCGGTGGCCAGCGGCGTCAGGCGCAGGCGACGCACGTGACGGGGGAGAGCGGGGGATGACATTGCAGGTTCCTTGGCAGAGAGGGGGCGTTCAACGCAGGTTATGATATTAACTGTTGTTACAATATAACATCTCTTTTGTGATCGCCGAGCGGAACTTTTTTGCCAGTCATCAGCCATAGCTAAACTCAGTCGCGGGCGAATGCGCTTCCCCCTGAGCAAGTGCTCGGCTATGGTGCGCGGCTTTCCCTCTCTTGCTTAAAAAGGCTCGGCATGACTGAACCCAATAACAACCCATTGCATGGCGTGACGCTGGAACAGATCCTCACGGCGCTGGTAGCGCATTACGAATGGGAAGGGCTGGCTGAGCGTATCGATATACGCTGCTTCAAGAGTGACCCGAGCATAAAGTCGAGCCTGACGTTTTTGCGCAAAACGCCGTGGGCACGGGAAAAGGTCGAGAAGCTCTACGTGAAGTACGCCCGCACCAAACGCGAGCGTTGACCCGTTCATGAGTCCTCGGTGGGGGAGATGGAGCACTGCGCAAAAGCAGCGGCTGTTTACCCTGATGGCATTACTGGGATGGGGCGGGCTGGCTATTCAGCTTTATCTGATATTGCTTGGCCGCTGGATGTCGGACGCCAGTTTGCTGGGCGGCCTGGTGAATTATTTCAGTTTTTTCACCATCCTCACCAACATACTGGCCGCGGCTGTTCTGACCTGCGCTGCGGACCATCGTGAGTCCACAAAGTGTCAGGCGTTTTTTTTGCAGCCGTGGGTCAGTAGCGGCATTACCGTCAGCATTATCGTTGTCGGAGTGGCTTACAACGTGCTGCTGCGTCAGCTCTGGCAACCTCAAGGGATGCAATGGCTGGCGAATGAGTTACTGCACAATGTCATGCCTGTCCTGTTTACGTTGTATTGGTGGTTTTTTGTCCCCAAGGGCTTGCTGCGATTGAGGCATATCGGATTATGGGTGCTGTATCCGATCCTGTACTTCGCCTGCATTTTGTTGCGTGGAGATCTGCTGGGCTTTTACCCGTATCCGTTTATTGATGTCGACAACCTGGGTTATGTGCAGGCCTGTATCAATGCCAGCGGGATCCTGGCGGGTTTTGTAGGGATGGCGTTGGTCGCGGTGGGCCTGGATCGGTTGTCCGGGGGCAGGGCCCGGCCTCAGGCGTAGCGGTAGCCACGTTGCACTCAAAATTTTGTTGTCGCCGCCTGCGGCAGCGACAACAAGGCCATTCATAGCAGTGGAGTGCGCTGCACACTTTAAAGCTTTTTCGTGAGGAGGACTTACGCCTCAGCGCTGTCATCCAGGCGCCAGTAACCTACCGCCTTGACGAACGCTTCGCTCAATCCATGACGGTCGAGCAATACTTTGCGCACCTTGCGTGACAGTGCACTCTCCGTTGCGACCCAGGCGTATAGCGTGCCTTCGGGCAGCGACAGCTGTTCAACCGTCTCAAGCAGCGTGTGCGCCGGTGCATTGCGCTGGACCCACGTCACGTCGACGGTAGCGGCACTGCACAAGGCTTGTTCTTCAGCTGCATCCTGCACCTCGACCACGACCTGAACACGGCGATTGGCGGGCAACTCTTCCAGGCGGCGAGCGATGGCCGGTAAAGCGGTTTCGTCACCAATCAACAGGTAACTGTCGAAGATATCCGGTACCACCATCGACCCGCGCGGGCCGCCGATGTGCAGGCACTGGCCAGGCTTGGCCTGAGCCGCCCAAGTGGCGGCGGGGCCATCACCATGCAATACAAAGTCGATGTCCAGCTCAAGGGTGTTCAGGTCATAGCGGCGCGGTGTGTAGTCACGCATCGGCGGCATCGCCTGGTTTTTCAAGCCGGCGCTTAATTCGAGCGTGTCCAGCATCGCCTGCTCTTCGGCGTTCTGCGGGAAGAAGAGTTTTACGTGATCATCGCTGCCCAAGCTGATAAAGCCCGCCAACTCCGGGCCACCCACAGTGATGCGTCGCATGCGCGGGGTCAGCTCGACCACCCGTAGCACTTCGAGTTTGCGGCGCTTTATTTCATGCATGACCCGGTGAATGGTCGGGGCGTTGGCAGTATTCATTCGGGATTCTCCTGCGCAGACCGGGCCGTGACAGGCCCCTCGACGATGGCTTTGGCGGTGCTGTTGAGCAAGTCGCTGACCCGCGCTATCTCAACCGCATTCCAGCGACCGTGATGCATTTGCAAGGCATGGCGCAGGTTGTGTACCGCTTCATGAATTTCAGCGGGGCGATCATGGCCACGCAGGGAGCGTTTGCTGACGTCAATCCGTGTGCGCACGCCGTTCAGGGCAATGGCTTGATCAGTCAGAGACTGGCGACCTGCATCGGTGACGGTATAGCGTTTTTTCCCGCCTTCAGCGTCACCCTGGATCAGTTCACTCTCTTCAAGAAAGGTCAGGGTCGGGTAGATAACGCCCGGACTCGGGCTGTAAGCACCGTCAAACATGCCTTCGATCTGGCGGATCAAGTCATAGCCATGGCAAGGCTGCTCGGCGATCAGTGCCAGCAGCAGTAATTTCAAATCACCAGGGGCGAAGACCCTGGGCCCGCGCCCGCCGCGTTCGCGCCCGGGACGATTTTCAAAGCCGTCTTGGCCGACACCCTGTGTTTTGTGGTGATGATGCTCTCTCATATCTCTTGCTCCTATTTTCGATAAGATAGAACTTAAGATATATCTTAATAGGCTGCAAACGCAGCAGACGAACGGTAATGATTCTCATCATTGACCGTTTTGCCTTCACGCTTATTTCGCGGCGGTGTTCGCTTGAAGCGGGGGATGGCACAACGTATGGGTGCCGGGTTGCAGATAAGGCGTGAGAATGGGCGCCATGCCCTTGAGCACTTGCACAGGCAGCGCGGAGGTGAACTTGAAGGTTTCGGCCGAGCGTCCCGGGACGAATGCGGTCAGGGTGCCAAAATGATGTTCGCCGATGTAGAACACGAACGTGGCGGTGCGGTTGATTGACTTGGAACTGATCAGGCGCCCGCCCGCGCCAAGGCTTTCGATCCGGTTATCGCCGGTGCCTGTTTTGCCTCCCATGGCCAGAGGCGAACCGTCTTTCAGGGTGAAACTGCCTGAAACCCGGCGTGCGGTACCGGCATCCACCACTTGCGACAGGGCTTCACGCAGGGCCGTGGCGACTTCGCTGGGCATCACACGCTCGCCTTTGTCGGGGTCATTGATCAAGCGTGTCTCATAGGGCGTATCTGCGGCGAAATGCAGGGTATCGATGCGTAAGACCGGCAAGCGCACGCCATCGTTAAGAATGATCCCCATCAACTCCGACAGGGCAGCAGGGCGATCTCCGGAGCTGCCCAGCGCGGTCGCGAGCGAGGGTACCAGGTGATCGAACGGGTACCCGACTTTTTGCCAGCGCTGATGGATATCCAGAAACGCTTCGATTTCCAGCATGGTGCGGATACGACTGTCACGTGCGCTCTTGTGCCGACTCTTAAACAGCCAGCTGTACACTTCCTGACGCTCGAACTGACTGGCGGCAACCGCCTGCTGGAAAGTGGCTTGGGGATTGTTCAGTAAATAACCCAGCAACCACAGATCCAAGGGGTGGACCTTGGCTATGTAGCCTTGGTCGGGCAGGTCGTAAGCCCCGGGGCCATAGCTCTGATAGAGCCTGTCGAGACGATCATCGGGGACTTTCGCGCTGCCCAGGTGTGAGCGCACGAAGGTGTTGAATGTAGCTTGATCGGCGCTGGGGAACAGATAGCGGTGCACCGCTGACATACGAATGGCTGTGGGACGCATGCTGTCCAGAAAAGTATCCAGTCGGGCCTGGGAGTCCTTGCCTTTGTACTTTTCCAGAACTTGAGCATATAGGTCGTCCCTTCGCGGTCGGCGAAGCGACTGAGGTATTCCTGACGCAAAGGGTTGCGATCGTCCTTGAGCAGGTCGGCATTATTGCTCGGTGCTTGATAAATGGTGTAACGCACCACGTCACGCATCAGGCGTACGAAGGGCAGGTTGATCGACTCTCGGATGGCATCGCGCAAAGTTGGGCTGCGGCCGTTGTCCTGATGACGGAAGTTGTTAAAGCGATGCATGCCGCCGCCGGTAAAGAATCCTTCGGCAGGGCTGGCGGAATATTTGCGATCGAGTGCCGCAGCAAGCATGTTGGCGAGGCTCGAACCGGGGGTTTGGATCAGGTAGGCCAGTGCCCATTTAGTTAGCGGGTCTTGATCGCTGATCTGGATTTTTCTCAGTTGGGCGCTGGACTGGTTGCCGTAGCGCTCGTGCAGTTCGGCAATGATTTGCAGGTACGAAGTCATGACCCGCAGTTTGGCAGTCGACCCCAGCTCCAGTTTGCTGCCTTCATTGATGTCGAAGGGTTGGTCGGTGTTGTCGGTTTGCACCCGGGCTCGCGCGCCGTCCGGTGTGAGCTCGAACAAGGTGAAGCTGTAACGCACCTGAGCGGTGCTGCCTGGCGTCAGCAAGCGTTCGCCGAGCAATCCCAGCTTGCCGGCAAACACCGGGTCTGCCAGTTGGCGCAAATAATTGCTGACCTGCTGCTGCAGCTCAGTCTGCAGCGTACTGGTGGCCGTCAGATCGAGGCGATCGAGGTCGTAAAATGAGCGCTTGAGCAAGGACGAAAGTCGGCTTCGGGCGACGCTGATGCCCTTGTTGGTTTCGATGGGTTGAATGGTCGGCGCCACTCGCCAGTCGCGATAGGTCACGCGGCTTGCCAGCGCTGCGGCGGTCAGGGCCGGGTCGATGACATTGTTCTGCGCCAGCAGGCGGATGTGGCTGTCTGTCAGTTGCGCCAACTCCTCGCGGCCCTTGGCCAGATAATGCGACGGCCGCCTCTGGGCGATCATCAGCGAAAGCACTTCGCGCAATGCCAGGCCTCGTTGCGCCAGGCTTTCAGGGTCTGTAGCGGTGCTGGCCAGTTGTTGATTGACCTGATTGAAGTCGGCGCCGTACCACACGCGCAAGCCCTCAGCCATGCCGTGTACCTCACCGTGACCGGGCACCGCCGACAGAGGCACGCTGTTGAGGTAGTCACGTACGATTTTTTGCCGTACAGGCAGGGTTTGTGGGCCATCCTGATAAGCACGCACGCTGGCCGATATCATCTGGCGCAACTTTTCGCTGCCCGATCCCGTCAAACCGTCTGGCGAGTGGCGATATTTTTCAAGCTGGGTGGCCAACGTGCTGCCGCCCGCAGACTGTCCAGGCAAATGCAACAGCTTGGCCACTTGCGAGTAGGCGGCCATGGCAAAGCGCGGCCAGTCGACAGCCGGGTTCGCCTGAGGCTGTTTCGGGTCAAGCAGGTCTCTGTTTTCAATGAACAGTAGGCTGTGAACCACCAGCGGCGGGATGTCCGCAAAGCTCGAATACAGCTGCTGCGGATAGTGATATTGATAGAGCGGTACCGCAGCGCAATCAGTGATTGAGAGTCCTGCCTGAATTTTTTCTGCATAGGGTACGAAAAACCCCTTTTCGGTATAGCTCAGCAGTTCAGGCGAAAAACGGGCTTGCTCGGCAATGATGTAGCCACGTTTGAGCAGCCGAGGCAGGAAATCGTCTATCGCGCTATAGCCCAAACGTTTATCAAAGGGGCCTTCGCCGGGGTAAAGCATCGAGTCGGAGGGGCCGGGCTGCATCGAGTAGCTCAGTGAACTGGCAAAGCGACTGAACTCTTTGGCCTGCAGTTTTGAGGTGCGTGTTTCCTTGGCGACCGCAAGTCCCAGAGCGACCAGTGCGATCACCGCGATTAACCAGAACATGCGCCAGCCATAGCGCTTGCCCCCTGGCTTTTGCGGCGGGGGCGGGGTATCCGCCAATGTCGTTTCAGGCACCGCTGTTCTACTCGAATTGGAATGCCACAGTGCGCCCATAGTTACCTGATCCACGTACGCATATTGGATGCGCTTGAGTGAAGCGTAGACGTTGGCAGCTCCAAACGAAAAAATTGTGTGCGCTAAAACGCAATACTTTTGCGGAGCTGCCTACTGGTTGGGAATTCCCGGTTATCTGTCGGAAACTGTAGGAATAGAGCTGTTGGACTAGGTAAATTCGCCCTAGGTAGGGGAATGACGGCGCACCAACCCTGTGCAATACTCGCCGCCGATCTCAGTAGGGCATTTCCCTTTAGATCGGTTGACCTACAAGGCCAGGTCCGATCGTCAGGCGCGCCAGGTGACCCGCCAGGCTTGATAGAACGCCCTGCTGATGTACACCCAATAACAATATGAGGTTGTATTTTTATGCCAGTCGGCAACCACCCGTCACATGGTGAAACCGTGGAAGGCGGTCCTCTCAAACGCGAACTTGGCGAACGCCATATCCGCCTGATGGCGCTTGGCGCCTGCATCGGCGTGGGCCTGTTTCTGGGCTCGGCCAAGGCCATTGAAATGGCCGGTCCGGCCATCATGCTGTCTTACATCATCGGCGGCCTGGCCATTCTGGTGATCATGCGCGCGCTGGGCGAAATGGCCGTGCACAATCCGGTAGCCGGATCTTTTGGTCGCTACGCACAAGATTATCTCGGCCCGCTGGCGGGCTTTTTGACAGGCTGGAACTATTGGTTCCTGTGGCTGGTGACCTGCGTTGCAGAAATCACTGCGGTCGCGGTGTACATGGGCGTCTGGTTCCCCGATGTACCGCGCTGGATCTGGGCGCTGGCTGCACTGGTGAGCATGGGCTCGATCAACCTGATTGCAGTCAAGGCATTCGGTGAGTTTGAGTTCTGGTTTGCGTTGATCAAAATCGTCACCATCATTGCAATGGTCATCGGCGGCATTGGCATCATTGCCTTCGGCTTTGGTAATGATGGGGTTGCGCTGGGAATTTCCAACCTCTGGGCCCACGGCGGCTTCATGCCCAATGGTATTCAGGGTGTGTTGATGTCCCTGCAAATGGTGATGTTCGCGTACTTGGGTGTCGAGATGATCGGCCTGACTGCCGGTGAAGCCAAGAATCCGCAAAAGACCATTCCGAGTGCCATTGGCTCGGTGTTCTGGCGGATCCTGCTGTTTTACGTGGGGGCATTGTTTGTGATTCTGTCCATCTACCCGTGGAACGAGATTGGCACGCAAGGCAGCCCATTCGTCATGACCTTTGAGCGCCTGGGTATCAAGACCGCAGCAGGGATCATCAACTTTGTGGTGATTACGGCTGCACTGTCGTCTTGCAACGGCGGTATTTTCAGCACTGGTCGCATGCTCTACAGCCTGGCGCAAAATGGCCAGGCACCTGCCAACTTTGCCACCACCTCGAAAAACGGTGTGCCTCGTCAGGCGTTGCTGCTTTCGATCGGTGCCTTGTTGCTGGGTGTACTGCTCAATTATCTGGCGCCGGAAAAAGTCTTTGTCTGGGTGACCGCGATTGCCACTTTCGGGGCGGTCTGGACCTGGACCATGATTCTGCTGGCGCAGTTGAAGTTTCGTCGTAGCCTGAGTCGCGAAGAGGCTGCCGGTCTGAGCTATCGCATGTGGCTCTATCCGTTCAGCTCTTACGTGGCGCTGGCGTTTCTGGCGGTGGTCATCGGGCTGATGGCCTACTTTGAAGAAACACGGATTGCCCTGTACGTGGGCCCGGCATTCCTGGTGCTGCTCACTGTACTGTTCTATGTGTTCAAGCTGTCCCCTAAAACACAGTCGCCTGGTGTTTCATCGGCTAACTGATTGAACTCGCCCCCCTCACGCATTGGCTGGGGGGGCGTTCAACACCGCTAGAGCATCACCCGGCAGCCGCATCCAGTGCTTGCCGGGTGAGGTGTCTGAGTATGTCTTTCTTCAGAAGATCGATATTAAGCAGTTGTTCGTTGTAGTCGACGTCTGTCATGGGCTCGCCCGTGAAGATGTTAGCCTCGGCAATCTCCAGTTTCAGTGCCAGTGTTTTCAAGTCAGCTTCCAGCTGCGTGCGGGCCACGCCGGATGTTCTGTCTGCCCATAAGGCCTGCTTTTCACGCAGGTTTTCAAGGTCTTCAAACTGTTGATCCAGGCGCACGTTTTCGGATTTTATCCATTCGCCGTGTGCCGCCTCCAGATGGTCGACCCACACACCCTGTTTGAGCAGCTCGTTCACCAGATAGCCGGGCTTGTTCTCCTGGTTGATGACAATGCGATAGGCCTCCTCGATTTGCTCTGGCTTTATCTTGGCGGCTTCACGAAATTGCATGTGCGTTGGCTGCCAGGGGAGTTCCAGGCGCTCGGCCAAATCGACCTGATAGATCAACTGTACTTCGAGCGGGTCAGGTTTGAGCCTGCCAATTTCGGCTGAGGGTAACTGATCCGCGATGGCTCGTTGGTAGCGCGCTTGTTGCAGGGCGATTTGTGTTTGCGCGATGTCATTGAGCTGCAGCAGGCGCAGGTGGCCTTTCATCAGCTTGAGGATTTCCAGTTCTTTGGCGCTGCCTTCAAGGCGGGCGGCTTCATGCAGCAGAACCTTGAAACCCATTCGGCTGAAAACCGTTGTTGCGCGGTCCACGCAAGTTTCATTCTCGAGAGCGGCAGCGAACAACTGCTCGCGCAGTCCAGTGTCTTCGCCGGCGGCCTCGAGCACTCGCCACACCCGGGCAGCAAGCACGGAACGCGCCTGATGGTAACCGGGCGAGATGACCAGATCCTTGATAACACCAAAAAAGGCCGCGCTGTCGGGCTCCGCCACCAGCTTGTGCCACAGTGCTTTTCTCTGGTCCAGTGCGGCTGGCACGGATTCGTCTCTTAGCCAGAGATTGACCGGGTTATCTGACTCGGGGGCATGGGTGCGCGCCACACTGCGCAATCCGAGCCGCTCGCGCAAAGTGTCCACCTCTCGCTGCATGTCGTCGGTCAAGGGATTGTCGTGCAGTAAAAGGTTGTCGATCCGGCTGGCGCTCATTCGGAAGTAAGCGTCCGGCAAGGTGCTGATCCGGTTTTCTCGCAAGTCTACGGTGTGCAGTTCGGGGAGGGTTTCAATGCCTTGCGGCCATTGATTTATCCGGGTGTTGCGCAACCTGAGCAAGCGCAGATCGGTCAGGGCGGTAAAGTCAGGTACCACGCGCAGCGGATTGTCATTGAGCTCAAGGATCTTGAGTGTGTTCATGCGGCTGATTATTGAGGCAGTATCAGGGGTCAGGGTGATCCGGTTACCGCTCAGATAAAGCTTGGTCAAATGGGGCATGTTGCCCATCGCAACGGGGAGTTGCTCGAGCCCGGCGGATTCAAGGTCAAGCCAGCGCAAGCTGGGGAAGTGCTCCAGGAAGAGGTTGAAGTCGTTTCCCAGATACAGGTTTTTAAACTGCAATGAGCTGACATGGCTGAAGTCAGCCGTCAGGAGGGGAAGCTGGCCTACGCTGATGCCATCGATCTTCAGTTCATGGCCCTGCTCTGTTCCGTCGGCCAGTCGGATTCGTCGGGTCAGTCGTTGCCAGCAACGCTTGATGGCAAGCGCCACGTGTCTTTTATCTTCTACCCGGACATGACGAATGTGGTGCTCACTCACTGAAATCCAGTCGGGAGGTTCGTTGACCCAGGCATCAAGGGTTTTACAGAGTTTGCTGAACTCAGCCTTCAGGTTTTCGAGGCGGGTCAGCACCGCTCGCCCGGTGAGGTTTTCAAGTCCCAGGAATTCTTGTACGGCGTCGGGTGTGTGGGTGGGATACAGTTCTTCCATCAGGCGCAGGATTTTTCTGGGTGGTCGGCCAAAACAGGCGAGGGGAGAACGCCGGCAACGCACGGCGCCGACCTCTGGACGCGGGTAGCCTTCGCGGCCTGTTGCCAGCTTCATGGGGGAGCGGGCATCGCGCTCGGGTGGCATTTTCAGCAGGGCCCTGAGCGCCTTGCGCGGCATGAGCGGCTGCTGTGCCAGTGCCTCCTTCAAGGCCGGGCCTTGCCAGGTATGCGGGAACCCCAGTGCGTTGCGCTGTTCATCCGGGAGCGCATGCAAAACCGAGGCATACAGATCGTCGCTGCCATGCAAGTGTTCTTCGAGGTCGCTGAAGGTCTGGTAGCGATCCCCCTCTTTGACCAGGATCTTTCGAATGGGCGCTTCAGGGGCGCCTACGCGATCAATGATGGGCCCGTGCAATGAGTGTTCACGCACCTCCAGAGTGATCTGGTCCGACCACCCGGGCATGTGCTCAAGGCTGTGCAAAATCAGCCTCTGCGTATCCGGATTGTACATTGGGTTAAAGCGTATGCTTTCGTAAGCGCGGCTCAGACGCAGCTCTTCCAGATAGAGGCTGGCCTCTTCGGCCAACCGCAGAGGGATCTGCCCGGTATCGAGTAACTGCCAATACTCTGCACTGCGGGCGGCATTGATCAGTTCTTGCGCGGCACATACCGGCAGCGCCGGAAACGCTTTGGTGAGCAAGCCTTGCAGCGGTGCGTGCCGGTTTTGCAACGATTGATAACGGGAGGTAAAAAGCTTGTCGAAGTGCTGCTCGGCACTTCGCACAATCCTCTTTCGCAGGGCTTCGGTTCGTACTTCCAGATTCACCGGTGTGTTCCCCAACAAGGCGCTGACTTCAGACTCGTCCAGTACCTCAAGGACGGTTTTGAGCAGGTTGCCTTCACGCAACTGCACATCCAGCACTTGCACGACCGGGACTCGTGACACCTGGCGATTGCCATATTCGGCCACTGCATGCCCGTCTTCACCGATAAAACGCAGTACTTTGGTGGCGGGCCACATGTCTTCCTGGGTCAGTAGCTGTAGCTGGGTTTGCGGATCGGCACTAAGGTCGCCCCCGCGCATTTGCCGGATGAAAAAGCGCAGTTCCTGATCAATACGGAAGCGGTCGATACTGTCTTGAATCACCGCCGGCGGGGGTAAACCATCGATATACAACTGGCGTAGAACGGGTTCTTCAATCTGGTTGATACGTAACAGATCCTCGGCCTGCTCATCACTCAATCCGGCAAACGAGGGCTCCAGCCGCCGGACCAGCGTGGTCCGGTCCCACTCCGAGAGCGACTCGGTTTCATTTTTCCAGGCGCCCTGGCCGTTGTGTGACAGCCGCGGCCGGTAAGCGTCAGGATCGGTCGGGTGCATCAGGCTGTATTGGCCATCGCTACTCTTTTGCACGCGATAGAGTTTGTCTTCCAGCGGCAGGTAAGTATTGCCCTCATGCCGCAGCAAACCCCGTTCATCGGGCCTCAAGTCAGGCGGGAGGCTGACATCATGTTCGAAGGGGGCGAGTTCGGGTTTCCAGAGCCGGGTTTCACCATCGGACATTTGCACCGCATCCAGTCCTTCTATCAGCGGTGGAGGGATAATTTCCGTGGCCTTTCCCAGGACTGATGTGAGCTTGCCGATCCCGGCCGCGATCGCAATGTTTAACAACACGCTTTGTGCGTACGACCAGGCTTGCTTTTTTTCACCCTGTTCCCAGGCTTCGATACCATGGAACGTATCGGTCAACAGTTGGGCTGCAAACACCGCCATCATTGCTTCACCGAGACCGGGCACGAAGAACGCCGCGACATTCAAGACCGTAATGCCTGTTTCGAGGTAATGCTCAAGGCGTTCAATCAGCGATACGCGGTCCGTCTGTGCAGTGGGTACGGCCAGGAAGCGAGCATCATCGAACAGTTTTGCGACCCGGGCTTCGTACATGTAACGGAAGAATTCTTGCGTGTGCTGAACTTCATCGAAGCGCAGGGGGGCATTCGCACCATGCTCGAAGCGTGCATTCAGGCGCTTGAGCAATTGCAGCGAGTACCGTTGCGCGGCCAGGTGAATAAAGAAACCACGGTAACCCTTGTCACTTAACTTGTTCAGCAGGTCACGATGGGCTTCGCCTTTGTTGGCGTATTCTTTAAGGCAACTGACGGGGTCGCCGGGAATATAAGGAATACAACGAGGGTCTATGGACAGATCGCTCGCATGAAAGGCAATAACGGTGTTCAAACCTGTACGGTCAAGTTCGAGGTGTTCATAGATGAAGGGCTGGTCATTGAGTGTCAATGTGCCGGGTCGGGAGCCGAAGTTTATTAAACAGGTATAAACGGCTTCGCTGATATCTTTTTTTAAATAGGCAATATCGGCCTGAAACAATAATGAATGCCGCTCTTGCTGGATAAAGGTTTGCTCAAGTGTGGCTTTTTCAAGGCTGTCGCTCGGGAAAAAGATACCCTCAAGGTGTTGCTGGTACTGCTCGCCAATGTTCAGGTTGCGGACGAACGCGGCGAAATGTTCAGGGGGGATTGGCAACACATTGTCCGGCGCAATGGATGACCTGCTTTTCAGGAGTCCGGACCCTGACTCGAAGGCGCCTTTGACGGTATCGCGCTCTTCAAAGTTGTGCAGGGCGGCTTGCAGCAGGGTTTGGGTCTCGGTTTTCGTGACTTCCTGGCTGTCGGGATACCGCTGGATACGTATGAAATCGTCGATATCGACCTCTGAGATGTAGATCCAGCCGCCTTCCGGCAGGGGTGTCTCATGTGTGGTACGCACGAATATGTTTTCGTGCACATCCGGCTTGTAGTTCCAGCGCGCTTGCATTGCTGGCTCCAGTACATGGGTGGCGAAGGACTGGACAGTCCCGACCTTGTCCAGCACCGCACTGACTTCAGTGAGAGAGCGTTGATTGAGCTTCAGATGATGATGAAGTTTCAGACGCCGTGAGCGGGTTGTTTCATACCAGGGTGGAATAACTTGAGTATGACCCGGGAGGTGATCGAGAAATATCGCGGAACCCTGTTCAAGCAGGGAGGCGGCTTTTTTTGCAAGCACGTCGTAATGAAAGCCGACTTTTTCTAAAGGCGGGGCAGAGGGGAGTTCGTTATGGATAATAACGGGCATGGTCGCATGTCCATAGTGCTAGAGATCATTTGAGTCTAGGCAGAAGGGAGGGCGTAAAAAAGATGAAAGACTCGATGCGAGCAGGGCGCCAGTTATAAGTTATTTGAACGTTTTATATAGATAGTTAGTGCCGTTTTAGTGGGCTTTTCATATAGAAGTTGCGGCTTGTTGCCACATGCCCCAAAGGAACATATGGCAGCCTTGGCCGAGTCCGGTGTACCTAGAGGGCTTTCCCCAGACGCTTGTTCCAGTCGAGCCACATTGCCAGTGCGGCCATGATCCCAACGCCTGTGAGTGCGCTGAACAGCTTGATGACCAGCGAGTCTCCTCCCAGCGCATTCAGCATGTCCGCCAAGGGCGCCAAAATCACCCCAAGGCAGAACACTTCCAGAGAGTAGCGGCCCATGCGGCAGGACTGGCGGGCACACCAGGTATTGAGCCATTCACTGTGGGGTACGCATTTGGCAACGACGTAAGCCAGCGCCAGAAAGTGCAGCAGGCGGACCGGCGACAGATTGGTTTTACTGATGGGGTAAAGGTATTCACCCAGCCAAAGCGGCATCCATGCATCGTGGACCTGTGGCCAGCGCCACGAGAGCGCAACCAGACCGGTGATCAGCAGGTACAGCAGTGCTGCGATAAACACGGGTTGCTTCGATAACGGCCGCGGTGGTGTGATTTTTTGCTGTTGCCCATACATCGCCGCCGCACCGCCGAGAACAAACAGGAGTTGCCAGGCCATCGGGTTGAAAAACCAGACGCCCCCTTCTTGCGCGGCGAGGTTCCAGCTCGGGGCCAGGCAATAGACAACGAATGACGCCATGACCACGTAGCGCGCCTTGCGCAGCAGCATTGGCAGCACCAGCGGCAAGCCCAGCAACAGCAGGATATACAGGGGCAGCGGGTCCATCAGGTTAGGTTTGAAGCGCAACAGTAGTTCGTCGGTCAGTGCCTGTTGCGGGTTGCTCAAGAAGTACTGCAAGCCCATTTCCTGCACCAGATCGCGGGTTTCGACATGGCTGTTGGCAAAGAACACGATGCCCATCAGCACCGCCAGCAAGAAGATATGCACCACGTACAGCACCCAGGCGCGACGCAGAATTTTCACACTGGCAATGAGGTAACCATCGCGCCGGGCAATTTTTCCGTAGGCCAAAACCGCGGCATAGCCGGCCAGAAATACAAAAATCTCCGCCGCGTCGCTGAATCCGAAATTACGTACAGTCAACTCGGCTAACGGGTTGTGCGGGATGTGGTCCCAAAAAATAAAGATCAGCGCCAGACCTCGGAAAAAGTCGATGCGTTGGTCACGTCCGTTAAGCATGACGGCGAGTACTCGAACAAAGGTTTAATGAAGACCGGCAGCTGCAGCGGAGGTTGCGCGCCGCACATCGGCGGCGCGCAGGGTGAAGGTATTACGGGGTAATTGCAAAGGTCTGGTATTGCAGAATGTCTCAAGCCGCGACGATTTCATTCGCCTCAAAACTGTCTGCCCGCGCCATTTGCCACATGCGCGAATAGAACTCACCGTTGACTTCGCCGGTCAGCAGCTCGCCTGGCTTGAGGAACACATGCAATTGCGAAAACAGTTTGATTTCGGTGGCCGACATTCTTCGCACCAGGTGCTTGGCCTTGAGCTGGGCCGGGTGTTCCAGGCCTGCTGCTGCGAGCATCTCGGCCAAGGCCTTGAGCGTATTGTTATGGAACTGGAACACACGCTGGGCTTTGTCCGGCACGACCAGGGCGCGCTGGCGCAAAGGATCCTGGGTCGCAACGCCGGTCGGGCATTTGTTGGTATGACAGCTTTGCGACTGGATGCAGCCGATGGCGAACATGAAGCCCCGGGCCGAGTTGGCCCAGTCGGCGCCAATGGCCAGCACGCTGGCGATGTCGAAGGCACTGACAATCTTGCCGCTCGCTCCCAGCTTGATCTTGTCTCGCAGGTTCAGGCCGACCAGGGTGTTGTGGACGAATAGCAGGCCTTCGCGCATCGGTGCGCCAATGTGGTCGGTGAACTCGACAGGCGCTGCGCCAGTGCCGCCCTCTTTGCCGTCGATCACGATAAAGTCCGGAAGGATGCCGGTTTCCAGCATGGCCTTGGCAATGCCCATGAATTCCCAAGGGTGGCCCAGGCAAAACTTGAAGCCTACCGGTTTGCCGCCCGACAACTCCCGGAGTTGAGCAATAAACTGCATCAGCTCGATCGGGGTAGAGAATGCACTGTGGCGCGAGGGTGAAATGCAGTCTTCACCCATCGGTATGCCGCGGGTTTCGGCAATTTCCGGGGTCACTTTGTGTTTGGGCAGGATACCGCCATGCCCGGGCTTGGCGCCCTGACTCATTTTGATTTCGATCATCCGGACTTGCGGGGTACGGGCTTGCTCGGCAAACCGTTGCGGATCGAAACGGCCATCGGCGGTGCGGCAACCAAAGTAGCCGCTCCCCAGTTCCCAGGTCAGATCACCGCCGTTTTCGCGATGGTAGGCGCTGATGCTGCCTTCGCCCGTGTCATGGGCAAAGTTGCCGAGTTTTGCCCCCTGATTGAGGGCACGAATGGCATTTGCACTCAGTGAGCCAAAACTCATGGCCGAGATATTAAAGATCGATGCGCAATAGGGCTGGGTGCACTGCGGGCCACCGACCACGACCCGAAAGCTGCTCGGGTCGGTCAGTGGCGCCGGGCGCATGGAGTGGCCGATAAACTCGAATCCGGGTTGGTACACATCAATCAGGGTGCCAAACGGTTTGTCAGCGGTTTGGTTTTTGGCGCGTGAATACACCAACGAGCGCTGAGCACGTGAGAAGGGCAATGCATCGCTGTCAGATTCCAGCAGGTACTGGCGGATCTCAGGGCGGATGGCTTCGACCAGATAACGAATATTGCCCAGGATCGGGTAATTGCGACGCACTGCGTGCGGGCCTTGCATCAAGTCGAAAATACCGAGCAGGCTCAACGCCAGAGTCACGGCGGTAAAGGGCCATAGCCATTCGTGGTGCATGAACGGCAGGCTGGCGAGGGTGAAAATCACACAAAAGGCAAAAAACGCATAACGGCTTAACAATGACAGGCTCATACGGTTTCCTGTTTCAGGCTTATCTGTTCCGTCAGGCTGTTGTGCCTGCGGGGATCGCACACAGCGAGTACGACAACTCGGCAGTGGCCAGGAGCCTCTCTTTACCCTGGAGGTTTTCCCGGAGGGAGGTGATTGCCACGCTTCAGGCAAGCGCCATCGTAAATCAGATTAACCATTGAACGGGATTTCGTTCGACGCAGCATCCCGACGAAAGTCGTGGGCGGGCCTGTTCCCCTCACTCTCGACATCCTGGCAGCATGACCCGGAGGTCGTTTCCATACAGAGGCTTCGACCTGTGACGTGATCTGTGTCTTTGCGACGTGGTCGGGGCGTGTGATGCTTTACGCTCTTTCTCTGCTGCTGGCCGACTTCCCGTGACTCTTTCTGACATCTGCACCGCCCCAACGCCTCGTATCATTCGAATTGCCGCTGCCGTTTTGATCGGTCCGGATGGTCGAACCTTGCTGGTGCGCAAGCGCGGAACTCGGGCGTTCATGCAGCCCGGCGGTAAAATCGAAGCCCACGAACAACCTGTCATGGCTCTGGTCCGGGAGCTTGAAGAAGAACTGGCGCTGGTAATCGATCCTGCGAAGGCGACTTATCTGGGCCACTTCTCAGCGCCTGCGGTCAATGAGCCGGGTTATGAGGTGCAGGCAGAGGTGTTTCTGCTGCATATCGATCAAGTCGTGGCTCCCGCTGCGGAAATTGAAGAAGTGCAATGGATCGATCCGAACGGTGATGGAGGTTTGCAACTGGCGCCTTTGACCCGCGAAGTGATCCTGCCGTTTTATCGTGATGTTGTGTTGACCGCTGTCTGATCCCTCACCTGACAAGGACTGCCCATGATGCCTGTTCATGAACTGCTGATTTTTGCTGCCGCTTGCCTGCTGATGGTTTTGACGCCGGGACCGAATATGATTTATCTGATTTCGCGCTCAATCTGCCAGGGCCGCAAAGCCGGAGTCACGTCGTTGATCGGGGTTGTTGGCGGCTTCTTTGTGCATATGCTTGCAGCCGCAGCCGGATTGACCGCAGTATTTCTGGCCGTTCCGATGGCATATGAGGTACTGAAGTGGGCCGGGGCGTTGTACCTGCTGTGGATGGCCTGGCAAGCGCTGAAACCGGGCGCTCGCTCACCGTTTGAAGCGCAGGAGCTGGCGCCGGACTCCTCGTCGAAACTGGTGCTGATGGGCTTTATGACCAGCGTATTGAATCCCAAGGTCGCGGTGTTTTACCTGTCCGTTTTTCCGCAATTCATCAATCCGGACTACGGCTCGATGTTCACCCAAAGTATCCTGTTGGGCCTGACCCAAATCAGTGTCAGTTTCACCGTAAACCTGCTGATTGCTCTGTTTGCCTCGGGCATCGCCGTGTGGTTTGTGCGTAACCCGCTATGGCTGATGCTACAGCGCTATGTCATGGGCTTCGTGCTGGGGGCCCTGGCGGTCAAACTGATGCTGGAACAACGTAAAACCGTATAACCTGGACCCGTAATGGCTATAGAACTGCTTGACCCCTCGCACGCCAGGGCCTATCGCCAGTTAATGCTGGAGGCCTATGCGCTGCATCCTGAAGCGTTTGTTTCAACCATCGCCCATCGTGAAAAGTTGCCGCTGAGCTGGTGGGAGGCGCAGCTGGAGGATGAGTTGAGTGCCATTTTTGGCGCTTTTGTCGATGACCACTTGGCAGGCATCGTCGGTTTGGCCTTCGAGCCCTGGGACGAAGCCCAGCATAAGGCCACCTTGTTTGGTTTATATGTACCGCAGGCCTTTCGCGGGCATGCGCTGGGCGAACACCTGATACAGGCGGTAGTGTCATTGGCGGAGGAAGAGCCCGAGATCAAGGTGATCGAGCTGACCGTCAGCGCCGGCAGTAAAGCCGCACTGGCGCTGTACCGGCGTTGCGGCTTTGAACAGTCGGGGCTCGAGGACTGCGCGATCCGGGCAGGAGAAGACTATTACGACCGCGTCCATATGCGGCGATTGGTTGAGAAGGGCTTGCAGGCAGGATTCTGAGGCGACCTGCGAATCAGCGTTCTGTTGTCGCCGACGAGGGACGAAGGCTGCGATTCTGGCCGCAGCCTTCGTCCCTCAGAACTATCTACAAGAACTGCCTTGCTCCGGTACTGAGCGGGCTTGCGTAACCTTTAACGCACCGCACTTACACCATCCAGCGTCGAGAACGACGTATCTTTTGCTGTCAGCAAGAAGTCGCGCATGTACGGCGCGTCCAGCATGTCGGCCCGTACAGCGGCGTACAGGGTAGCGAACAGGCCTTTTTCGCCGAGGCGCTTGGCTCTCACATAACCCCGTGAGCTGTATTCATGCAGGGCCCAATGCGGCATCCCGCATACGCCACGGCCGCTGGCCACGAGTTGCATCATCATCACCGTCAATTCTGAGGTTCTGACTTGTGCCGGCTCAATGTCGGCGGGCTCCAGGAAACGGGTGAAAATGTCGAGCCGATCGCGTTCTACCGGATAGGTGATGAGAATTTCGGTGCTGAGGTCTTCGGGCACGATAAACGGCTTGCTGGCCAGTGGATGCTGGTTGGCCACTGCCAGCATGGCTTCATAGGTAAACAGCGGCACATACGTCAGCCCGGCAATTTCTTGCGGGTCAGAAGTGACCACCAAGTCCAGATCGCCCCGCGCCAATGCCGGGAGCGGGGCGAAGGCGAAACCCGACGCCAGGTCCAGTTCGACCTCAGGCCAGGCATCGCGGAACTGGTCGATCGTCGGCATCAGCCATTGGAAACAGCTGTGGCATTCAATGGCCATGTGCAGGCGCCCGGCCGTACCGCCAACCAGACGTGCGATGTCGCGCTCGGCACCACGCAGCAGTGGCAGCATGGCATCGGCCAGTTGCAACAGGCGCAATCCGCCACTGGTGAAGCGTACGGGCTTGGTTTTGCGGACAAACAGCGGCATGCCCATACGCTCTTCCAGCTCTTTGAACTGATGCGACAGCGCTGATTGGGTCAGGTGAAGGCGTTCAGCGGCTTCGACCAGGCTGTCGGATTCGCGTAATGCGTGCAGGGTTTTGAGGTGACGAATTTCCAGCACGGTGGCTCCATGAGTAAATTTGATGTTCAACACGAAAACGTTGAGTTTGTCTCATGTTGCTTCGACTGTCGATAATTACGCCATTACTTACCCGAAGGAATGTCGTCATGGCCCTGGCCCACAATCTTGGTTTTCCACGTATCGGTGCTGATCGTGAACTGAAAAAAGCACTCGAAGCCTACTGGAAAGGTGATATCGACCAAGCCGCTCTGCAAAATGCAGGACGCGAACTGCGGGCCGCAAACTGGCAGATGCAAAAGGACGCCGGTATCGATTTGCTGCCGGTGGGTGACTTTGCCTGGTACGACCAGGTCCTGGCGCACTCACTTACATTCGGTGTGATCCCTGAGCGCTTTGCCAGCACCCTTGACGCTCAGCGTCGTCCAACCCTGGATACCTTGTTCGGTATGGCCCGTGGCGCGAGTCAGCGCTGTTGCGGTGCTGAGCACACCGCTCAACACGCCCAGGAACTGACCAAGTGGTTCGACACCAATTACCACTACCTTGTCCCGGAGTTCAGTGCCGACCAGCGTTTTGAGTTGAGCTGGTTCGAATTGTTCGAGGAAGTCGCTGAGGCCCGTGCATTGGGTCATACCATCAAACCGGTAATCATCGGCCCGCTGACGTACTTGTGGCTGGGCAAGGCCAAGGGCAACGCGTTCGACAAGCTTGAGCTGCTGGAAGATTTGCTGCCAGTGTACGGCGACATCCTGTCCCGATTGGCCGAGCAGGGCGTGGAATGGGTACAGATCGACGAGCCGATATTGTCGCTGGATTTGCCACAAGTCTGGAAAAACGCGTTCGAACGCGCTTATCACATCCTTCAGTATTCGCCGTTGAAAAAGTTGGTAGCGACGTACTTCAGTGGTCTGGAAGATAACCTCGGCCTGGCTGTTGGCTTGCCGGTGGAAGGCTTGCACGTTGATCTGGTGCGCGCTCCGGATCAGTTGCACGGGATTCTGGATCGACTGCCGACTTATAAAGTCCTGTCGCTGGGTCTGGTCAATGGTCGCAACGTATGGCGCTGCGATCTGGAAAACGCGCTGGCGCAATTGCAAGAAGCCGAGGAGCGTTTTGGCGATAACCTGTGGGTGGCCGGTTCGTGCTCGCTGCTGCACAGCCCGGTCGATCTGGAGCGTGAAACCGGGCTGGACCCCGAGCTTAAAAGCTGGCTGGCCTTTGCCCGGCAAAAATGCAGTGAAATTGCAGTCTTGCGTGATGCGCTGAACATTCCGCAGGCGCCCACGGTGCAACAGGCCCTGGCTGAAAGCCAGGCCGTGCAACAAAGCCGTGAGGGCTCGACGCGGATTCACAAACCGGCCGTTCAAACTCGCATTGATGCAATCACCAAAGCGGACAGCCAGCGCCAATCACCGTTTGCGGCACGCATCGAGGTTCAGCGTGAGCGCTTGAATCTGCCCGCATTCCCGACCACCACTATTGGTTCGTTCCCGCAAACAGCGTCAATTCGTCTGGCGCGTCAGTCCTGGAAGCAAGGCAAGCTGTCGGTCAATGACTACACCGATGCCATGCACAGCGAAATCCGCCAGGCCGTGCAGATTCAGGAGCGTTTGGGGCTGGATGTCCTGGTGCATGGTGAAGCCGAGCGTAACGACATGGTGGAGTACTTCGCCGAGCAACTGGAGGGCTACGTATTTACCCAATACGGCTGGGTTCAGAGCTATGGTTCGCGCTGCGTAAAACCGGCCATTATTTTTGGCGATGTGAGTCGCCCCAAAGCCATGACTGTGGAATGGATCAAGTATGCGCAGGGCCTGACCGACAAAGTGATGAAAGGTATGCTGACCGGGCCTGTGACCATGCTGATGTGGTCATTCCCCCGCGAAGATGTCTCGCGTAAGGTCCAGGCACAGCAGTTGGCGCTGGCGATCCGCGATGAAGTGCTCGATCTGGAAAAAGCCGGGATCAAAATTGTCCAGATAGACGAAGCGGCTTTTCGTGAAGGCTTGCCGCTGCGTCGTGCGCAGTGGCAGGACTACCTGGACTGGGCGGTGGAAGCTTTCCGTTTGTGCGCCTCAGGTGTGGCTGATGAGACCCAGATTCACACTCACATGTGTTACAGCGAGTTCAATGATGTCATCCAGTCGATTGCCGAGATGGACGCGGACGTCATAACCATTGAAACCTCGCGTTCGGACATGGAACTGCTGAAGGCGTTTGAAGCGTTCGACTATCCGAACGATATCGGCCCGGGCGTGTATGACATCCACTCTCCACGAGTACCGGACACGGACGAGATGGTCAAATTGCTGAGCAAGGCGGCGCAGCACATTTCGTCCGAGCGCTTGTGGGTCAATCCGGACTGCGGCCTCAAAACCCGTGCCTGGGCCGAGACTGAAGCCGCGCTGATCAATATGGTCGCCGCCGCGCGCCAGTTGAGGACGCAAGCGGCGTAAGACGTACGTTGATCCTTCTGTAGCCGCTGACGAGGGACGAGGCTGCGATCGGGCGCGAAGCGGCCGTCAACCCTGAGCCCTCGATCCACCAGGTACACCGAAGAACCTGATTTTGCGACGGCTTCGCCGCCGAACGCAGCCTCGTCCCTCGTCAGCGGCTACATGGTTCCGAGGCTCAGTGCAACCGCACCCACACGCTGACCAGAACGGTGGCTGCTATCAGCCAGGCCACTGCCGCCAGGGCCAATGACAGCTCAAGGCGCATGCGATCGACCAGGATATAGAGCGCGGCCAAGTAGATGAAATATGGAATGATCGACCACATGCCGAAGACGATGGTGGTTTTCAGATCATCCAGCGAACGGCCCTTACCGACGATGTAATGCGCAATCAGGGCAAAGGTCGGGAACAGCGGCACCAGTCCGGCAATGTAATAGTTTTTGGTCTTTGCCAGCATCGCCAGAATGATCACGACGGCAGCGCCAAGAGCAGCTTTCAGAATCAGATCCACACTTTCCTCGCTTAGTGAGCCAGACCGTACTTTTTGACTTTGTCGAACAGAGTGGTCTTGGCCATGCCCAGTTCTTGGCTGGCCTGGGTCAGGTTGCCACCGCTGCGCTGCAAGGCATCATTCAGCAGGTTGCGCTCGAAAGCCTCAACCGCCTCCGAAAAGCCCAGGCCCTGGGCTGCGTTACTGCCCGGTTTTTTAAATGCCGGCAACCCCAGGGCGAAGCGTTCTGCCACGTTGCGCAGTTCACGCACGTTGCCTGGCCAGTCATGGCTCATCAGGTTCGACAGGGTCTGGTTGTCCAGTTCCGGCGCGGTGCGGTCAAAGCGCAGGGAGGATTGCTGGAGAAAGTACTCGAACAGCTGCAGGATGTCTTCGCGGCGTTCACGCAAAGGCGGGAGTTCAAGTGTGACCACATTCAAGCGGTAATACAGGTCGCTGCGGAACTGGCTGGCCTTGCTCAGTTGATCAAGGTCGGACTTGGTGGCTGCAATGACCCGGCAATCAATATCGATGCTCTGGTTGGAACCCAGCCGTTCGAGGGTGCGTTCTTGCAGTACTCGCAGCAATTTGATCTGCAGGTTGAGGGGCATGCTTTCGACTTCGTCGAGAAACAGCGTGCCGCCATCGGCGTGTTCTATTTTGCCGATACGGCGTTTTCCTGCACCGGTGAAAGCATTGGCCTCGTGGCCGAAGATCTCGCTTTCAAACAGGTTTTCCGGCAAGCCGCCACAGTTTAGAGCGACAAACTGCTGCGGCTGACGACGGCTGAAATCATGGAGGCAGCGGGCGACCAGCTCCTTGCCGGTGCCGGTTTCGCCTTCAATCAGCACGTTGGCTGATGTATCGGCCACATTGGCAATCAGTTCGCGCAACTGTTGCATGGCGGGCGAGCGGCCAATGATCCGGCCTTCCAGGGAGTCCCGCTCGGCCAATTGCCGACGTAACGACCACACTTCGCGTGCGAGGCTGCGTTGCTCCAGCGCACGGCGGGCGACATCGACCAGACGCTCGGGGGAGAACGGTTTCTCCATAAAGTCATACGCGCCATCACGCATGGCGCCCACGGCCATCGAAATATCGCCATGCCCGGTAATCAATACCACCGGCAAGCTGCGGTCACGGGTCTTGAGACGCTTGAGCAGCTCCAGCCCGTCGATTCCCGGCAAGCGAATATCGCTGATCACAATACCGGCAAAGTTGTCACCGACCAGCGCGAGAGCCTGTTCGGCACTGCTCACACCTTCGCTGTGAATGTCTTCCAGTGCCAGCGCCTGTTGGCATCCGAGCAGGACATGGGGGTCGTCTTCGACTATCAGGACGGTCAGCTCGTTGTTCATAACGGTTCAGCCTTAGCGGGTTGCACCAGCGGTAATAAGAGGACAAATGTAGCGCCACCGGCTGCCGGGAACTCGACGCTGAGGTTGCCGCCGGCGGCGGCGGCCAGGCTTGCCGAAAGGGTCAAGCCAAGTCCCAGGCCTTGTTCGCCGGGTTTGGTGGTGAAGAAGGGTTCAAACAAATGCTTGCGGGCCTCGGGGGCAATGCCGGGACCGTTATCGCGCACGTGCAAACGGTATTTGTCTTCGCTGAACTCGCCTTCGAGCCAAAGTCGGGGAGGGCTTGGCTGACCTTGCATGGCATCCAGTGCGTTGCCGATCAGATTGACCAGGATTTGTTCCAGGCGAGTCTGATCGATCTTGAGCGCGACATCCTGAACATCGCGATGCAATTCAACCGCGGACTCTTCTAGGCGACCGGTGAGCAGCTGCAGGGCGGCGTCGACCGCTTTAACCAGACTGGCCTGGCCCTGATCATCACCGCGCCGGGCAAACGAGCGCAGGTTGGCGGTGATACGGCCCATGCGATCCACCAGGTTGTTGATGGTACTGAGGTTCTGCGCCGCCACCTTCAGGTCTCCGCGTTCCAGAAAGCGCACCGTGTTGCCGGACAGCGTACGTAGCGCGGCCAGTGGCTGATTCAGCTCGTGGGCAATGCTGGTCGACATCTGACCGATGGCCGCCAGTTTGCCAGCTTGTACCAGTTCATCCTGGGCGTGGCGCAGGGTGTCTTCGGCCAGGCGACGTTCGCGAATCTGGCCCTTCAGGCGTTCGTTGCTGGCGCGCAGATGAGTGGTGCGCTCGGCGATCTTGCGCTCCAGCTGGTTGTTGGCTTCTTGCAGCGCTTCACGTGCAGCAAGCCGGGTAGCGATGACTTTGCGTCGCTCATTCCAGGCAATCAGCAGAAACGCCAGCAAGCCGAATGCCACTGCCACCAGCATGCCCTGGTTGATCGCTTCGCGGCGCAGGTCTTGTAACGGCGTGAGCAGGGTGATGTCCCATGGGGTGTCATTGAGGTTGCGGGTTTGCGCCAGATAGCTGACTTGCTGCTGGTCGGTGATGACTTCGCTGTTGACGGCAAACGTAACCTTTTCGACGCCTTCGGACAGGTGCTCGCGGTTCAGCGGCTCCAGCTCATTGAGCGGCCACCAGTAATATTGCAGGCTGCGGGCCAGTTGCTCTTTGGTTTCGGCGCTCAGCGGGCGTACTGCCTTGAGTCGCCGGGACGGATCACTGGAGAGGATGATGATGCCGTTTTCGTCGCTGACATAGGCTTCGAGACGAGCACGTTGCCAGCGTTCTTCCAGTGCTTCGAGGCGTACTTTGATCACGGCGACACCGATGATCTTGCCTTGTTCTTCGAGGCCGTGGGCCAGGTAATAGCCCGGCTCGCCGGACGTGCTGCCAATGCCATAGAAACGCCCGGGCTGACCGCGGATGGCATCTTGAAAGTAAGCGCGGAACGATAGATCCTCGCCCAGATAACTGTCGGTATCGCGCCAGTTACTGGTGGCTACCACGCGACCGGTGGTATCGAGCACATAGATCGCTCGGCTGCGGCTGCGGCGATTGAGGCCTTCGAGGTATTGATTGACGGTGACCCGATTGGAAGCGTTCGGGTCAGCCAGTAAATGGGACACGCTGGATTCCAGCTCAAGCAGGCTGGGCAGGTACGTGTATTTGCTCAGTTCGCTTTCAACGGTACGCGCGTGCAGCTCCAGCTGGCGTTCGCCGTTTTCGCTGAGGCTGCGAATACTGAAGTGCTCGCTGATGCGATAGCCCGCGTAACCCAGGCCGATCGTCAACAGGATGATCAGCGGCGGCAGCAGAAAGTGACGGAGCAGACGAGGTTTCACGGCAAGTGAGGGCGGGGCACCGCGATAAAGAGTGGGGTCGCATTTCATCACAGATGCCTTGGGTCAACCACTGCGCGATAAGGATCTTACGAACCCTGTAGCCACTGTCGCAGGCTGCGACGGGCTGCGTAGCAGCCCTGCTTTCATGAAAGCGGAGCCCCTTCGGGCCTTGTCGCAGCGTGCGGCAGCGGCTACAGGTGTTGCGCCTTAATGCTGCAGGATCTTGGAGAGGAAGTTCTGTGCGCGCTCCGAGCGGGCGCTCACGTCGCCGAAGAACTCTTCTTTTTCACAGTCTTCGACGATTTTCCCTTGGTCCATGAAAATCACCCGGTTGGCGACCTTGCGTGCAAAACCCATTTCGTGAGTTACGCACATCATGGTCATGCCTTCGTGAGCGAGCTGCACCATCACATCAAGCACTTCGTTAACCATTTCCGGGTCGAGTGCCGAGGTCGGTTCGTCAAACAGCATGACGATCGGATCCATCGCCAGCGCACGGGCAATGGCCACACGTTGCTGCTGCCCGCCCGAAAGCTGGCCCGGGTGCTTGTGGGCGTGAGCCGACAGGCCGACGCGCTCCAGCAATTCGAGGCCTTTTTTGGTGGCTTCCTGCTTGCTGCGACCGAGTACCTTGACCTGGGCGATGGTCAGGTTTTCGGTGATGGTCATGTGCGGGAACAGTTCGAAGTGCTGAAACACCATGCCGACACGCGAGCGAAGTTTAGGCAGGTTGGTTTTCGGGTCGGCGATCGATGTGCCGTCGACCACGATGTCGCCTTTCTGGAACGGCTCAAGGGCGTTGACACACTTGATCAGGGTCGATTTGCCCGAGCCCGAGGGCCCGCAGACCACAACCACTTCGCCTTTTTTGACGTCAGTGCTGCAATCGGTCAGTACCTGGAAGTCCCCGTACCACTTGTTGATGTTCTTGATCGAGATCATACGGCAAACCTTTTTTGCAGACGCTTGACCAGCAGCGAGGCGGAAAAGCTGATGATGAAATACACCAGACCGGCGAAGATCAGGAACTCGTTGGAGCGTCCGATGATGTCGCCACTGGAGCGCGAAGCATTGAGGAAGTCCACCAGGCCAACGGTATAAACCAGCGAGGTGTCCTGGAACAAAATGATGCTCTGCTGTAACAGCAAAGGCGTCATTTTGCGAAATGCCTGCGGCAGGATGATCAGGCGCATGGCCTGGCCGTAACTCATGCCCAAGGCCTTGGCTGCGCTCATCTGGCCCTTGGAAATGGCCTGGACACCTGCCCGTACGATCTCGCAGAAGTAAGCGGCTTCGAACATGACGAAGGCCACCAGACACGACTCGAAGGCACCGATAGGGGTGTCTTCGCCGGTGATCCAGCGCAGTACAAACGGCACCGCGAGGTAAAACCAGGTAATCACCAGCAGTAACGGGATAGAGCGGAAGTAGTTCACGTAAGCGCCGGCCAGATTGGCCAGGAGCTTGCTTGACGACAAACGCATCAATGCCAGCACGGTACCGAGTAACACCCCACCGACAACGCCCATGACCATCAGCTTCAAGGTCATGATCATGCCGTTCCAGAGGCCCGGAAGGGCGGGAACGATGCCGCTGAAATCGAAGAAGTCCATTATTTGCCCCCCAGAGACATCAGGCCGGGCACTGCGACTTTCTTCTCGATCAGGCGCATCAGCAACATCAGGCTCATGTTCAAGGTGAAGTAGATCAACGTGGCGAGGGTGAAGGCTTCAAACAGGTTGGCGGAAAACTCGGCCGTCTGTTTGGTTTGTGCCAGCAGTTCCATCAAGCCGATCAGAGAGGCCACGGACGAGTTCTTGAATACGTTCAGGAATTCAGAGGTGAGGGGTGGAATGATGATCCGGTAAGCTTGTGGCAGCAGCACGTTCCAGTAAATCTGCGACAGGCTGAAGCCCATTGCGCGGGCCGCGGATTCCTGGCCTCGTGGCAGTGCTTCAATCCCGGTGCGTACTTGCTCGCAGACACGGGCGGCAGTAAACAGTCCCAGGCACACGACAACGCTCAGGTACGCCGAGGTGGTCGGGTTCAGGTCTTGCTTGTACCAGTCCTGCAGGTTTTGCGGCAGTAGATCGGGCACCAGGAAGTACCAGATAAACAGTTGCACCAGCAGCGGCACGTTACGGAAGATTTCGACATAAACCGTGGCGATGCCTGCAATCAGACGGTTCGGCAGGGTGCGCATGACGCCCAGCAGCGAACCCAGCAACAATGCAACGATCCAGGCCACGACAGCGATCGCGATGGTCCAGCCCAAGCCGGAGATAAACCAGTCGAGATAAGTCTCGCTGCCTACGCCGGTGGACTTGAAGAACACGCTCCAGTCCCAGTTGTAATTCATGCAGGGTCTCCCCCTCAGATGGGTCTATAAACAAACACTTGCTTCAGGGAATCCTTTCTCTCCCGACAGGCGCGTCGGGCACACGTACCCCGCTCGATAACCAGCGGTTCGAGTGTTCACTCGTGCAATGAGAAGCCAGTGCAGCAGATGGTCAGGCTCCCGAACGTGGATATTCACGCCCGGGGCCAGAAGTGCCGGGTGTCAGGCCTTCTTGTCATCCGCCGGCTTTTCGTCAGCCGCCTTGTCGGTCGGGTTGGCGATCAGCGCCTTGAGCTCGTCGCTCATAGGGAACATCAGGTTCAGGCCTTTAGGCGGGATAGGCGATTGGAACCACTTGTCGTAGGTCTTGTTGATTTCGCCGGACTTGTAATAAGCAATGATGGCGTCATCCACAGCCTTCTTGAAGTCCGGGTCACCTTTGCGAACCATGCAGCCGTAGATTTCGAACGACTGAGGCGTACCGGTCACTGCCCAGTCAGTCGGCTTCTTGGCCTTGGCCATCTCGCCGGCCAGCAGGGCGTCGTCCATCATGAACGCGACAGCGCGACCCGATTCAAGCATGTTGAACGCTTCGCCATGGTCCTTGGCCGAGATCACGTTCATGCCCATCTGCTTGTCGGCGTTCATCGACTTGAGGATGCGCTCGGAGGTGGTGCCTGCAGTGGTCACAACGTTCTTGCCTTTGAGGTCAGCGAAGTCCTTGTAAGGCGAGTTCTTTTTGGACAGCAGGCGGGTGCCGATTTCGAAGATGCCGACCGAGAAGTCCACTTGCTGCTGGCGCTCTACGTTGTTGGTGGTGGAACCACACTCAACGTCGACTGTGCCGTTTTGCACAAGCGGGATACGGGTTTGAGAGGTGACCAGGTTGTACTTGATCTTGAGGTCAGGCATGTCGAGTTGCTTTTTCAGCCCGTCGACGATTGCCATCTGCACATCATGGGAGTAACCAACCGGCTTGCCGGAAGCATCAGCGATGTAGGAGAACGGAATGGAGGAGTCACGATGCCCAAGGGTGATGGTGCCGGAGTCTTTGATTTTCTTCAGCGTGCCGGTCAGTTCGGCGGCGAATACTGGAGTGCTAATCAGAGCTGCAGCAATAGCTGCGGCCAACAGTTGCGGAACGATACGCATCGGTGTTTCCTCGACATTGTTTTTTTTATTGAGCCCGTTCACGAGCCCTTTTGTACTTCAAATGTCCTAACAGGCTAAACGCACTGTTTAAGCATTCGGCTCTGAGTGTAGAGCATGAGCCGTGCCAGCTTCAGTATTTATATTCAGGCGATTGATTTATAAGGATTTTTTGTATTTTTGTGCGCGTCGCGCAGAGCGACATTACCCGGAAAGCCGAATCACTGCGGCCTGAGCTGTTCGGAAAACCGAATGAAGGAAGTGTGACCGGGGTCACGGAATGTTTGCAGGCGCCGGGCTGCCCTGGGGAAGGGCAGCCGTGCTGCTGCAACATCTACTGAAGTGAGGTCAAGCGGCTTGCACTTTGCGCTGCATGAGGTTCAGCGTGGCCATGTATTGCGCCAGATGTTCCTGTTCTTCTTTGGTGGTAAACAGGCCCAGCTTGGTTCTGCGCCAGAGGATGTCCTGGGCATCGAGGGTCCATTCCTGGCTGCACAGGTAATCGACTTCACGGGTATAAAGGCCGCTGCCGATGTGCTCGCCCATGTCATCGAGATTTTTCACGCCGTCCAGCAAGCGCCATGAGCGGCTGCCGTAGGTGATGGCCCAGCGCTTGGCGATCGCCGCGTCCAGCCAGCTGTGCTGGAGGCACAGAGCTGCACTCAAGGCCTGAGGTGTGGTCATGTCTTCACCGCCCGGAAGGGCTGCGCTGGCCGTCCAGCCGGGTTCCATCTGAGGGAAGTAAGGTGCCAGTTCAGCAAGGGCCGACTCGGCCAGCTTGCGGTAGGTCGTCAGCTTGCCACCGAATACGGACAGCAGTGGTGCCTCGCCCGGGGCGCCGGACAGCGCAAGGGTATAGTCGCGGGTAACGGCTGAAGGGTTGTCGGACTCATCATTGCACAATGGGCGCACACCGGAATAAGTCCGCAGGATGTCGCTGCGACTGATTTGCTGCTTGAAGTGAGCGTTGACCACGTTCAGCAGGTAGTCGGTCTCTTCTTCAGTGATGCTGACTTTGGCCGGATCGCCAATGTATTCGCGGTCCGTGGTGCCGATGATGGTGAACTGATCCATGTACGGAATAGTGAAGACGATCCGCTGATCTTCGTTCTGCAGGATGAACGCGTTAGGCGCGTCATACATTTTAGGCACGATCAAGTGGCTACCCTGAATCAAGCGGATGCCATAAGGGGAGTCCAGTTTCAGGTCGTCCTTGATGAACTTGGCGACCCAGGGCCCGGCAGCGTTGACCAGTGCCTTGCTGCGAATCGAGAACAGGCTGCCGTCTGCCCGCTCCAGGTTCAATTCCCACAAACCCTTGTTGCGACGAGCACCGATACAGCGCGTCTGGGTGTGAACATGCGCGCCTTTTTCCCGTGCAGCCATAGCATTGAGGACCACAAGTCGTGCGTCATCGACCCAGCAATCCGAGTACTCGAAGCCTTTGGTGATCGCTGGCTTCAGCGGGCTGTCTGCACCAAATTTGAGGCTGGTAGAGCCCGCCAGTTTTTCGCGCTTGCCCAAGTGGTCATACAGGAACAGGCCGGCACGGATCATCCACGCGGGGCGCAGGTGCGGGCGATGCGGCAAGACAAAGCGCATGGGCTTAACAATATGCGGTGCTTTTGCCAGCAGTACTTCGCGCTCGGCCAATGCTTCGCGCACAAGACGGAACTCGTAATGTTCAAGGTAGCGCAGGCCGCCGTGAATCAGTTTGCTGCTGGCTGATGATGTATGGCTGGCCAGATCATCCTTTTCGCACAGGAAGACCGACAACCCGCGACCTGCAGCATCTGCCGCGATTCCGACGCCATTAATTCCGCCACCAATCACGGCAACGTCGTAGACCTCAGCGAGAGGAGTGGCAGGCAAAGTGCTCAGGGTCATGTAGGGGGGCCTCGCGTCTGTGCGCATATTTGAATTCGAACATTAATGTTCGCTTTCGAAAATAGTAGCCCATAAGGACGCGCGTATCCAGCCTCACTCGATTGAAAAAACTCATCGAAAGGTGAATAAAGGAAGATTTTCGAACATTTTGCGAGTGAGCATACTGCTGCCGCGCCTGGCTGCGAAGCAGCCCCTGCAGTTTTGCGTGCTTTTGTCCCGGTAGGTGACAGTGGCAGCAGGGGCGGGTGCTTAAACCACTTCGAGGCGAATCTTGTTCTGGGCCAGCAATTGTGCAAGTTCCGGTACTGGCGGCTGGTCGGTCACCAGGCAATCGATCAGGCTGATCGGCCCCAGGCGAACCATTGCGTTGCGTCCGAATTTGCTTGAGTCAGCGGCGAGTATGACTTGTCGGGCGTTGGCGATGATGGCCTGAGAAACGCGTACTTCTTGATAGTCAAAGTCCAGCAGGCTGCCGTCGGAATCGATACCGCTGATGCCTACCAAGGCGAAGTCGAACTTGAACTGGTTGATAAAGTCGACACTGGCCTGACCCACAATACCGCCATCGCGACGTACGTTGCCGCCCGCTATCAGCACTTCGAAATCGTCCTTGGCGCTCAGGATCGATGCCACATGTAGATTGTTGGTGATGACTTTCAGGTGATTGTGGTTGAGCAATGCCCGTGCAATCGATTCGGTGGTGGTGCCGATGTTGATGAAAATAGAGGCGTGATCTGGAATTTGCAGGGCAATGGCTTCGCCAATACGGCGTTTTTCATCGCGCATCTGATCAGCCCGCATGGCGTAGGCCGTATTTTCAACGCTGGAGTCATAGGCGGCGCCACCGTGATAGCGACGCAGCAGGTCGGCTTCAGCCAACTGGTTGATATCGCGACGGATGGTCTGCGGTGTAACGACGAACAACTGAGCCATTTCCTCGATGCTGACATAGCCGCGTTCGCGTACGAGTTCGAGGATCTGCTGTTGGCGTGGAGGCAGATTCATGGAGTTTCCTTTGGGCGGCGAAGCAAATTCGCCCATGATGCCGCAGGAAAGCGCAGCCTGCTACTTGCTGGTGCCATGAACTGCGAATGTGACAGCGGGCGCCATGGTCGCCCGCTGTGGTTATTGCCCTGAGTGCTTAGTTGTTCTCGTCGTGGGGAGCCCAGTCACGGGTACGGCTCACGGCCTTTTTCCAGCCGGCATAGAGTTTCTCCTTGCTGGCTTCCTCAAGGGCCGGTTCGAACTCACGTTCGATCACGGCCTTGCCGCGCAGCTCTTCCAGGCTGCCCCAGAAACCACACGCCAGGCCGGCCAGGTATGCAGCGCCCAAGGCTGTGGTTTCGCGCATTTGCGGGCGTTCGACCATGGTGCCAAGGATGTCCGCCTGAAACTGCATGAGGAAATTGTTGGCCACTGCTCCGCCGTCAACGCGCAAGGCTTTGAGGCGTTCGCCCGAATCTTGTTGCATTGCATCCAGTACATCGCGGGTCTGGTAGGCGATCGACTCGAGCGCTGCACGAATGATGTGATCCACGCGTACGCCGCGGGTCAGGCCAAACAATGCCCCACGGGCATACGGGTCCCAGTACGGAGCGCCCAGGCCGGTAAATGCAGGTACCAGGTACACGCCGTTGCTGTCTTTTACCTTGCCGGCAAAATATTCGGTGTCGTGAGCGTCGTTAATTATTTTCAACTCGTCACGCAGCCATTGAACGGTGGAGCCGCCGTTGAATACTGCGCCTTCCAATGCGTAGGCAACTTCTCCGCGAGGACCGCAGGCGATGGTGGTCAGCATTCCGTGTGTTGATTTGACGGCTTTTGTGCCGGTGTTCATCAGCAGGAAGCAGCCAGTGCCATAGGTGTTCTTGGCCTGGCCGGGTTCGACACACATTTGGCCAAACAGCGCGGCTTGCTGGTCCCCGGCAATACCGCCGATGGCGATGCCGCTTTTGGTATGGCCGTATATTTCCGAGGACGATTTGACCTCCGGCAGCATTTCGCGCGGGATATCCAGCACCTCCAGCATCCTGGAGTCCCACTCCAGGGTGTGGATGTTGAAGAGCATGGTGCGTGAGGCATTGGTGTAATCGGTGACGTGGGTTTTGCCGCCGGTAAATTTCCAGATCAGCCAGCTGTCGACGGTGCCGAACAGCAGTTCGCCGTTACGGGCGCGCTCACGGCTGCCTTCAACGTTGTCGAGGATCCACTTCAGCTTGGTGCCGGAGAAGTACGGATCGGTTACCAGGCCTGTGGTGTCGCTGATGTATTGCTCATGGCCATCACGCTTGAGTTGCTCGCAGATCTCGGTACTGCGTCGGCATTGCCACACAATCGCATTATAAATCGGCCGGCCGCTGATCTTGTCCCAGACCACGGTGGTTTCGCGCTGGTTGGTAATACCGATGGCGGCAACCTGATCGTGGTGCAGGCCGGCCTGTGCCAGTGCCTCCACCATGACGGCGCTCTGGGTGGCGAAAATTTCCATCGGGTCATGCTCAACCCAGCCGGCTTGTGGGTAATGCTGCTGGAACTCGCGCTGTGCGGTGCATACCACGTTAGCGTCACGATCAAAGATGATCGCTCGCGAACTGGTAGTGCCCTGGTCGAGGGCAATGATGTAGTTCTTATTCTGAATATCGGTCATGGGATTGCCTTGCAGAATTAAGTAGTGGGTTCAGGGCGCGAGAAAGGTAGCGGGCAATGGTCTCGTGCGCCCCGTTTCAAAGTCAGTATCAGGAAGTCTGGGTTTTCACTTCAGTGGTGGCCTGGTTAGCCGTTGCCACTGATTCAGCATCAGGTAAATGGCGAGCGATCAACCCGCGGTAAATGGCTGCACCCAGGCAAGCCCCCACGATCGGTGCAACGATCGGAATCAGGAAATAAGGAATCTCGCGGGCACCTGTGAACGAGACTTCACCCCAGCCAGCAAAGAACGTCATCAGTTTAGGTCCGAAATCACGCGCAGGGTTCATCGCAAAGCCTGTCAGCGGGCCCATCGAGCTACCAATTACGGCAATCAGCAAGCCTATCAGCAACGGCGCCAATGGGCCGCGGGGCAGTCCGTTCTTGTCATCAGTCAGTGCCATGATCACTCCCATCAGGATGGCGGTGATCACCATTTCGACGAGGAAGGCCTGCAAGGTCGAGAGTGCCGGGTGCGGATAGGTCGAAAATACGGACGCCAATTCGAGGCTGGCCTGACTGCCGCGCACCATTTGATGGGTTTGTTCGTAATCGAAGAATAGATTGCTGTAAAGCGTGTAAACCAACGCGGCTGCGCAGAAGGCACCGGCGACCTGGGCGAGGATATAGAAGGGTAATTTACGCTTTTCGAAATCGGTGAAAAGGCAGAGCGCAATACTCACTGCCGGATTCAGATGCGCACCTGAAACACCGGCTGTCAGGTAGATGGCCATGCTGACGCCAATGCCCCAGATGATGCTGATTTCCCACAAGCCAAAGCTGGCGCCTGCCACCTTGAGCGCTGCAACGCAGCCGGTACCGAAGAAGATCAGCAGTGCAGTGCCTAGAAACTCGGCCATGCACTGGCCGTAAAGCGTGGGATGATGCGATGCAGTCGTCATTCAGAAACCTCGTTTTTGTTATTTTTTAGACGGTGTCGGTCCGGGGTCATGGAGTTGCGCAAACGCTGGAAAGGGTAAATTCCAGTTTTCAGTATGCGCGGGCAGATAAACAAGTTACGAACAGATATATTCAGATTCGAAAAAATATAGACAAGAAACACTGCTGTCAAAGGTCGAAAGTGAACGGGCATTCACATTCTGACTTTTGGCAGGGGTTGTGGTGTTGGTTTTTCTGTAAGGAAAAACTACAAATTGGTAGGCAGGCGTTTAACGTTTCAGCTGGTTTTCTTGGCCGAAAGACCCGCCCCAGCGCCTTTTCATGGGCTAATGGCCTAGAATTGCCCATCGGTTTTCTATATTTACTTCGCGATTGGAACTGACATGACGCCTGCATTGGACCTGCTGAAAAAAGTTCGCGCCGAACATCGCGTGCACAGCTATGAACATGATCCCAAGTCAGCTTCTTATGGGTTGGAAGCCGCAGAGAAGCTTGGTCTTGAGCCTGCCCGAGTGTTCAAGACGCTGCTGGCCTGCTCTGAAAAGGGCGAATTGCTGGTGGCTGTTGTACCGGTCGTCGGAAGCCTTGATTTGAAGGCACTGGCACACGTGGCTGGAGTGAAGAAAGTCGAGATGGCTGATCCGATGGCGGCACAGCGCGCCACAGGCTATTTGCTGGGAGGGATTAGCCCTTTGGGCCAAAAGAAGCGCCTGCGCACTTTTATTGATCAGAGTGCGCTGGGTTTTGCGACCGTTTTTGTCAGCGCCGGGCGACGCGGACTGGAAGTGGAGCTGGCGGCAGGAGCCCTGTCTGAGCACACGCAGGCGGCGTTTGCTGAAATAGGTCGAGCCTGAGCTGCGATCGTCCATAGCAGCTGCCATACGCGTTTTTGGCAGCCGCTACGGGAGCCTGTGTTTCAGCTGGCGGCGCTGAAACGTCTGACACCGGTTTCGGTATGAGGAATCTGCGCTGCCTTGCTGCCGCTGGTTTGAAACATCACCAGATGCTCGGCGGCTACGCTGATACCCACTTCCGTGCCTGGTAAATGATCGGCATGGCTGGGGAAAATCGATTCCAGCTGGCTGCCAGTCGGCAATTGCAGACGGTAGAGGGTTGAAGCGCCGAGGAAGGTCTTGCCGATGATCCGCGCTTTCAAATCGCTATGGGGGGCGTAGACGATATCGTCCGGGCGAAGCAGTACATCGACTGCGCCACCGGTAGGCCATGTATAAGCCCGATTCCCGCGTAACACACCCAGTTCGGTTTGCACTGATTCAGGCGTCAGGAGTTGGCCTCTAATGAAGTAGCCCTGGCCAATAAAGCTCGCTACGAACGGCGTAAGCGGCTCGTGGTAGAGGTTGTAGGGCGTATCCCACTGCTCCAGACGACCTTCCTTGAATACGCCGACGTGGTCGCTGACGGCGAAGGCCTCTTCCTGGTCGTGTGTGACCAGAATCGCGCTGGTGCCTCGGGCCTTCAGGATGTCCCTGACTTCATGGCTCAACTTGCGACGCAACTCCCCATCGAGGTTGGAAAATGGCTCGTCGAGTAGCAGCAACTGCGGCTCTGGCGCGAGCGCGCGGGCCAAAGCCACTCGCTGCTGCTGACCACCGGATAGCTCATGGGGAAAGCGTTTGCCAAGGTTCTTGAGGTTGACCAGCTCAAGCAGCTCCTCGGTCACGCGCTCTTTGTCCGGATGCTTGCGAATGCCGAACGCGATGTTGTCTGCCACGCTCAGGTGCGGGAAGAGGGCGTAGTCCTGAAACACCATGCCAATGCGACGCTTCTCGGGTGCCAACGTGAAGCCGGCGCTGGAGATGACTTCGCCTGCGAGCTGAATCTCACCCTGATGCACCGGTTCAAAACCGGCAATGGCCCGCAGCGTCGTGGTCTTACCGCACCCTGAAGAGCCCAGCAGGCAACCGATATCGCCAGCGTTGAGGTGCAGGTTGAGATTTTGCACAACGCTCTGGCCTTGATACCCACAGGCCAGATCGCGGAGGTTTAGCAATAGAGGCTGACTCATGCGTGGTGATACGCCGGTTGGACCAGGAATTCGAGCAGCGCTTTTTGCGCATGCAAGCGGTTTTCAGCTTGATCCCATGCGACGGAGCGCGGGTCATCCAGCAGGTCAAGGCTGATTTCTTCGCCCCGGTGGGCCGGCAGGCAATGCATGAACAGCACGTTTTCTGCAGCGAGGTCGAGCAAGGCGCGGTTGACCTGATACGGCGCGAACAGCTTTAGGCGTTTGGCCGTTTCTTCTTCCTGACCCATGGACGTCCAGACGTCGGTGCTCACCAGGTGTGCGCCTCGTACGGCTTCACCCGGATCGCGCACGATGGTGACGCGATCGCCAGCCAGGGCAACAAACTCTGCATTGGGCTCATAGCCTTCAGGGCAGGCAATACGCAGCTGGAAGTCGAACTGGATAGCCGCTTCTATGTAGCTGTTGCACATGTTGTTGCCGTCACCGATCCAGGCGACGGTTTTGCCCTTGATCGAGCCGCGATGCTCAAGGAAGGTCTGCATGTCCGCCAGCAACTGGCACGGGTGCAGATCGTCTGACAGGCCATTGATCACCGGTACGCGGGAGTTGGCGGCGAATTCGGTCAGCGTGCTGTGGGCGAAGGTGCGGATCATTACCGCATCGAGCATGCGTGACATCACAATCGCGCAGTCGCCAATAGGTTCGCCCCGGCCGAGCTGGGTATCGCGTGGCGACAGGAAAATAGCCTGGCCGCCCAGCTGGATCATGCCTGCTTCAAAGGACAGGCGTGTTCGGGTCGATGATTTTTCGAAAATCATGCCCAGTACACGGTTTTTAAGGGGTTCGAAGAGAACGCCGCGATGACGCAGGTCCTTTAGCTCGATACCGCGACGAATCACGCTGACTAGCTCTTCGGGCGTGCAATCCATCAGGGAGAGAAAGTGCCTTGCGCTCATCATTAACTACCTTTTTTGCAACGACCGCAGATACTCAAAGCCTGGTTTTACGGAAAAACGGGCGAGACCTGCGGCGAAAGCCGCACGTGGCGACGAAATAGGAGAAGGCGCGATCTTATAAGGAAATGTCGCGTCTTGCCAATAAGGGTCACGAGTTTAGAGGTCAGAGCGAGTCTTGCGCTGCATGAGCGCGGCTAAAACCACCGTACAGTGATTTGCCTTACCTCAGCTGCTCATTTGTACACTGCACGTACGTTGCTTGGCAATTCGGCGTGCGCAGGGGAGGGGCTGTCGCAGGGGGACGGTTCTGCAGGCAGGCCCGTGGGGCGGGCTTGCATGCTTGATTCAGGCGTAAGGATTCAGACTATTGTCTGTCGGGGAGACCAAGCGTCATGCTCGGCTTTCCGTTACAATGCGCCACCGTGCCGACAACTGAGTCGGAAAGTTCAGCCGAGGTGCTCCATGGATATCATCGAAACTATTAAAGAACAGATTGCTAACAACACCATTCTGCTCTACATGAAAGGCTCCCCAAACGCCCCGCAGTGTGGCTTTTCGGCTAAAGCTGCTCAGGCCGTCATGGGCTGTGGCGAAAAGTTCGCTTACGTGGACATTCTGCAAAATCCAGAAATTCGCGCCAATCTGCCGAAATACGCTAACTGGCCAACGTTCCCACAGCTGTGGGTTGCTGGTGAACTGGTTGGCGGCAGCGACATCATGGCTGAAATGGCTGCAGACGGTTCCTTGCAGGCATTGATCAAAGACGCTGCAGAGAAAGCCGCTGCCGCAAAGGCTGATGCCTGATCGGTACGCAGTTGTAATTTCCTTATAGAAGTTACAGTGCATAAAAAAGCCCCGCTTCTGAATACCAGAGCGGGGCTTTTTAGTGGGCGTTAGTTACTCACCCATCTGCGACTGCAGGTAATTCTCAATACCCACTTTATCGATCAGGCCCAACTGAGTTTCCAGCCAGTCGATATGTTCTTCTTCGGACTCAAGAATATCTTCGAGCAGTTCACGGCTGCCAAAGTCCCCAACAACTTCGCAATGTGCAATAGCGGCCTTGAGATCAGCGTGGCCGGTCTTTTCAATGCGCAGGTCGCACTCGAGCATTTCTTTGGTGTGCTCGCCAATGTGCAGCTTGCCCAAGTCTTGCACGTTAGGCAGGCCTTCAAGGAACAGAATGCGCTTGATCAGTTTGTCCGCGTGCTTCATCTCGTCGATGGACTCGTGGTACTCGTGTGCCCCCAATTTCTCCAGGCCCCAATCCTGATACATGCGGGCATGCAGGAAGTACTGGTTGATAGCGACCAGCTCGTTGCCGAGAATTTTATTGAGGTGCTGGATGACTGAGATATCGCCTTTCATGGCTTGGGCCTGCCTTAATTAACCGTATATAAAGCAGAGTTTGAGCCGCACACTTACGACTGTCAAACCTAAGTGTTTGAATAATAAATGAAAATTAATCGGAATAAGAATGTTTGTGTTCCGCGTCTAGGGCGTAAGCACTTGAATTATGGGCATAAAAAAACCGGACACTAAGTCCGGTTCTTTAAAACGGGTGAATCAGGCGACCGAAAATTCTGCCGGATAGCTCATCACCGTCTGGCTGGCTTGTAGCGAAGACAGCGTTTCGCGTACCACTTGTTTGGCTAGGCAGGCACATTTGCCGCATTGGCTGGCAACACCGGTTGCTTCGCGGACTTCGCGATAGCTGCAGCAACCGTCGTAGATTGCGTCGCGGATTTTTCCATCGGTGACGCCAGTGCAAAGGCAAACGTACATAAATAAGAACCATCGCTGGTTGGGATTCAATGCCTTGGATCTTAATGTTAACGAGAATGATTGTCAAAGTGCATTGGGTCTTGATTGCGCTTTGTCTGACGTCTGCTGACGAACGGTCTGGGGCACCTTTCTACCGGGCTGCCGTCGACGACCGATTGTCGCGGACAAAAAAGCCGGGCAGCAGGGCCCGGCTTTTTATGTAGCGCAGAAGGGGTAAACAACAGGATCAGTCGTTGAAGTCTTTCCAGCCGCCCATTTGCTTCCAGCGGTTAACGATACCGCAGAACAGCTCGGCGGTTTTTTCTGTGTCGTAGCGTGCCGAATGAGCTTCGCGTCCGTCAAAGTCGATGTCAGCGGTCTGGCATGCCTTGGCCAGCACGGTTTGACCGTAAGCCAGGCCCGCGAGGGTGGCGGTATCGAAACTGGAGAACGGATGAAACGGATTGCGCTTCATGTCGAGGCGTGCAACCGCCGCGTTGAGGAAGCCCAGGTCGAAACTGCTGTTATGCCCTACCAGAATGGCACGCTTGCAACCATTGGCTTTCAGTGCCTTGCGTACGCCGCGGAAGATGTCGGTCAACGCAGTCTCTTCACTGACCGCCATGCGCAGTGGGTGATCCAGCTTGATCCCGGTGAATTCCAGCGCGGCGGCTTCGATATTGGCGCCTTCAAAAGGCTCAACACGATGGAAGTAGGTGTGTTCCGGGAACACAAAGCCTTTCTCATCCATGCCGATCGTGACAGCGGCTATTTCCAGAAGTGCATCAGTGGCGCAGTTGAAGCCGCCGGTTTCAACGTCGATTACGACCGGCAGATAGCCGCGAAAGCGCTCGGCCATCGGATGGCGTGGGCCACCATGACCGCCTTCGTGTTCGTCATCAAAATGGTCGTCACTCACAGTTGTTCCTCCAGCAGGCGCCAGCGCAGTTTTTCACCGGCGCGCAGCGGAATTACATTCAGCTCGCCGAAAGGCAGGCTGGCAGGGGCGGTCCACTCCTGGCGAACCAGGGTGATGTGTTCAGTGCTGGCAGGCAGGCCATAGAAGCGAGGGCCGTTCAAGCTGGCAAAGGCTTCCAGTTTGTCGAGCGCATTGCGTTGCTCGAAGGCTTCAGCGTACATCTCAATGGCTGCATAGGCGGTGTAGCAACCGGCACAGCCACAAGCAGCTTCCTTGGCGTGCTGGGCGTGCGGAGCCGAGTCTGTGCCAAGGAAGAACTTCGCGCTGCCGCTGGTGGCCGCATCCAGCAGGGCTTCCTGGTGGGTGTTGCGCTTGAGGATCGGCAGGCAATAGAAGTGCGGGCGAATGCCGCCCACCAGCATGTGATTGCGGTTGTAAAGTAGGTGATGAGCCGTGATGGTTGCGCCCACATTGGCCGAAGCCTCGGTGACGAACTGCACCGCATCTGCGGTGGTGATGTGCTCAAAGACAACCTTCAGGGTCGGGAAGCGTTCCACGACACGACGCATATGCTCGTCGATGAAGATTTTCTCGCGATCAAACACATCCACGTTGGCGCGGGTGACTTCGCCGTGTATCAGCAATGGCATGCCGACTTCGGCCATGGCTTCGAGGACCGGGAAGATCGCATCGATGCTGGTGACACCAGAGTCGGAATTGGTCGTTGCTCCAGCCGGATACAGCTTGGCAGCATGGACGAAGCCGCTGGCCTTGGCCGTGCGAATGTCCTCTGGCTGGGTTCGGTCAGTGAGGTACAGCACCATCAACGGCTCGAAACGGCTACCAGCCGGGCGAGCCGCCAGAATGCGTTGGCGGTAGGCATCGGCTTCGGCCGCATTACGCACCGGAGGTACCAGGTTAGGCATGATGATGGCGCGGCCAAAGGTGCGCGCAACATCCGCGACAGTGTGGGGCAACACAGCACCATCGCGAAGATGTATATGCCAGTCGTCGGGACGCAGCAGGGTCAGGCGGTCAGACATTGGGGATTCCAGGCGGGTCAAACTGATGTGAATGCTACCGGAAAAGACTCTCTCAGGCACTCGCTATCAAGTTTTGTAGCGGCTAACCGATATATCCAGGGTATGCCGTAACCGGCTGACTGATTTTTTGCAGTACAAGCCTGTGGAGCCTCCCGTGCGCCAGTGTTATCTCATTCTGTTCGGTCTGTTTACCTGCCTGCCTGCCATGGCCCTGACTTTTCAGACGCGACTGGAGAGTGTGGAGTGGAAGGTTGAAGGCGATCAGTTCGAGTGTCGTCTGATTCAGCCCATTACCGATTTTGGTTCTGGAGCCTTCGTGCGTCGCGCCGGTGAGCAAGCTGTTTTCCGACTGAATGCCTACAACTCAATGCTGGGAGAAGGCTCTGCGACCCTCTTGGCAGCGGCTGCCCCCTGGCAGCCGGGGCGGGGTGACATAAGTTTGGGGGCTGTGCGCATCGGTCGGGGTCAGGTTCTGTTCAACAGCTCTCAAAGCCAGGCCGGAGGGTTGTTTCGTGGTCTGCTGGAGGGGAGAAGTCCAGTGGTCAGGCATTATTCCCGTGAAGGCCAAGTGTCGGAGGTGCGTCTTTTACCGGTGAAATTCCGTCAAGCGTATGCGGATTACGAAGCCTGTACCGTCAAGCTGCTGCCCAGGAATTTTGAACAGGTGCGGCAAAGCCGGATCGGTTTTCCGGGCAGCGGAACCGAACTGGATGCTCAGGCCCGGAACAGCCTGCAAGTGGTGGTGGACTACTTGAAGGCAGACCCGACGGTCAATCACGTCTTTCTTGATGGCTATTCGGACAATACAGGCAATCGTTTGACCAATCGCGAGCTGTCACGCCGTCGGGCGTTAGCCGTTATGGATTACTTCAAGGAAAACGGCCTGCAAGAGTCACAGATCACACTGCGGTTTCATGGGGAACAATACCCCTTGGCAGCGAACACCAGTGCTGTGAATCGTGCGAAAAACCGTCGTGTCAGCGTGCGGCTTGAGCGCCTTCCAGTGCCTGAAAAATCAGTTCCGATAACCAGCACAACCTCCTCTTCAGAAGTACGCTAAAAAATCTGCTTGAGTCGCGCCTTTGAAACTAACTGTCGCTTTGTCGTCTTAAGCTGTCGCGCCTCTGTAAATTAATACACTTGAGCGGTAGACTGTTCGGCTTTTCGAACAACCCGTGGAGTGATGGCATGGCGGACGTAAACAAGGTCGTTCTGGCTTATTCGGGCGGCCTGGACACTTCGGTGATCCTTAAGTGGCTGCAGGATACTTATAACTGTGAAGTCGTAACCTTCACCGCTGACCTTGGTCAGGGCGAAGAGGTCGAACCTGCACGCGCCAAGGCACAAGCCATGGGCGTCAAGGAAATCTACATTGATGACCTGCGCGAAGAGTTTGTTCGTGACTTCGTTTTCCCGATGTTCCGTGCCAACACCGTTTACGAAGGCGAGTACCTGCTGGGTACTTCCATCGCACGTCCGCTGATTGCCAAACGTCTGATTGAAATCGCCAACGAAACCGGCGCCGATGCCATTTCCCACGGCGCTACCGGCAAAGGTAATGATCAGGTTCGCTTCGAACTGGGTGCCTATGCGCTGAAACCAGGGGTCAAAGTGATTGCTCCTTGGCGTGAGTGGGACTTGCTCTCGCGTGAAAAGCTGATGGATTACGCTGAAAAGCACGCAATCCCGATCGAGCGTCATGGCAAGAAAAAGTCCCCGTACTCGATGGATGCCAACCTGCTGCACATCTCTTACGAGGGCGGTGTGCTGGAAGATACCTGGACCGAGCACGAAGAAGACATGTGGCGCTGGACAAAGTCGCCAGAGGACGCGCCTAACACGCCGACCTACCTGGAACTGACTTATCGCAATGGCGATATCGTTGCACTGGATGGCGTCGAAATGACCCCGGCTACGGTATTGGCCACATTGAACCGTATCGGCGGTGAGAACGGCATCGGTCGTCTTGACATCGTTGAGAACCGTTATGTCGGGATGAAGTCTCGCGGTTGCTACGAAACCCCGGGCGGCACCATCATGCTGCGTGCTCACCGTGCCATTGAGTCCATCACTCTGGACCGTGAAGTCGCTCACCTGAAAGACGAGTTGATGCCCAAGTATGCCAGCCTGATTTACACCGGCTACTGGTGGAGCCCTGAGCGCCTCATGCTCCAACAAATGATTGATGCTTCTCAGGCACACGTTAACGGTGTTGTTCGCCTGAAACTGTACAAGGGTAACGTAATTGTTACCGGTCGTAAGTCTGATGAATCGTTGTTTGATGCCAATATTGCAACGTTCGAAGAAGATGGCGGCGCCTACAATCAGGAAGATGCAGCAGGCTTCATCAAGTTGAATGCCTTGCGCATGCGTATTGCGGCGAACAAAGGCCGTAAGTTGTTCTGACGCTAGCGCGTATTAAAAACCCCGGCCTTTCGCCGGGGTTTTTTTTGATTTAAAAAGGGACAGAGTTCATCGGGCTCAGGGTGAGCGTAATCTATTCAGCTGCCGGGTTTCTATATTGTATGTCAGCACCGTCGCCTGGCCGAAAAGTGCAGCGCTTTTGTGTTTGCTTATGGAGGTGTATTGAAGGCAGGTTTCAACTTCGGATGCTGTATCGGTGAGCAAGAGAACAAGATCATTTTTTTGCGTGCTGCTTTTTGGCAGTTGGCTGAGTTTAAAATGTTTGCGCAGCACATCATTTAATGTGTTCTTGGGTGTCAGTTGCCAGGCGGTGCAGTTCAGGTCAATCAGGTGGAAGTGTTTAAATGCGGTAGTTTCAGTTCGGGTACTGGACACCTCGGACAGGTTGAAGGGCGTATTGTCTGCGTATGCCGCAGCTTTCAGGTTATGGGGCCTGTACTTGGGGGGTTGGGGCAGGAAAATATAACGCAGAGGGGAACATGAGCTGAATTTAATACCGGGTTGAGAAAGCAGGCCGGAAGGGGACAGGTCGGTGTGGTTATTTGACTCTGCAATGGACTGATCCGGGTAAGCCTCAGTGGAAGCTGGCGCCGCAAGAGTGGCTCTCTCCTTGGACAGGTCAGCCGGGGTATAAAGGGTTTTGTTATTGAAATTAAGCGTCAGAAAGAACAGGGTGATCAGGAATGAAGGGAATACGATAAGAAACCAGACGTATATTTTCTGATTTTCTCTGTTGATATAGGGTAGCGAGGCCGCTGCAGAGGCTTCGGTCAGCATCGAAAAAATAGCGATAACCGTGAGCGGGTTATTGATGTTGATTTTGTTTTTGATCATGGGATGACCTATAGATGAGGTGTTTTATTTCAGTGAGATATCCGCGTCGTGCACGAAAAAGGACAAATAATATTTAAATAATGTTTTTTTGGTATGAGTCCGTGCTGCACCTATTGTCGGTTTACAGCACGGCTCCGCCTGGAATACGGCCCGATGCGAAGGGTTTCCAGTAAAGTTAGACCCCGGATTTTAAGTGTGCAAATAAAATGTATCGATTGCTCATTGATTTATGTGGGCGAGCTGACTGTTTTTCAGATGTATTACTTTCTGTGTAGGAGCTGGGCCGTGAAATGATGATGCCATGTATTAGGTGTTATTAAGTTTTTGGTGTAGGGCGCTGTAAAGAAAGTCGGTGCTGGTTGGTCACTGAAAATGAGTGCGGTACTTGCTGAGTTGTTGTGAGTGAAACGTTGTTTTTTGGAAGGGGGGCGACGACCTGAAGTTTGAAGGTCAGGCGTTTAGTGTTTGGCATCTTGTTTTCAGGTGATTTCCGAATGTCGTGTAGTCTTCTTCTTTAAGTACGAAATAGTAATATTTTTTTCTGGAAACAGAGTAGATTTTCAGCGTAATGCTTTGTGAGTTTAATAAATCTGTAATGAAGCTATGTTTTTTGTGGTTGAAAGTGTGATCATTTTTAAAGGGAGGTGGTAATTTACATATGTCGTCTGTAAGGTTTCGGTTGTGGGATAAAGGCAGTGGGATTAAGTCCGTTAGTTATTGGGGGTGTCAGATTAGTATCATGCGTTCTGCGGAATGATCATGTGTAGTGACGCATTTTGAGTTCTGTATTATTTGCTGAAGCTGATTTTCCTTCGAACTTCGTAGGTTTTTTCGAGAGAAGAGAGGAGGTAAGCCTGAAAGAGAATCGGGTTGTGGCCCGTAGGAGTCATGTGCTGTATTGACGGTTAAATAAAACTTGCTTCCGGGCGTTTCGGGGTAAGTCAGAGCGTTTCTTTTGGGGTGTATAAAGTTATTACCAATATTTACTAAGGTTGCGAGTGGAGTGTTGGCAGTTCTGTTCTGGATGCTCTCGTTTGCGGGTCTCTTAACGAGAAGGTGTGGCGCGGCTTGATCTCTGTGAGTGATTTTTTTGTAAGGTAAATCTTTTTTATCTGTAGGAAATGTCTTTGCTTGTTAGTGCTTGGGGGGGGCACTATGCCCAGGGTGTTGTGACTAGGCTATTGTGCTGACTCTAAAATTCGAACAGCGAAAAAAATTGGAATTTCCCATGAATAAAGTGCTGATCGTGGATGATCATCCTGTAATTCGTCTTGCCGTTCGTATGCTCATGGAGCGACATGGCTATGAAGTTATCGCCGAGACGGACAATGGTGTGGATGCTTTGCAACTTGCGCGTGAGCATGCGCCAGATATTGTTATTTTGGATATAGGTATACCCAAACTGGACGGGCTTGAAGTGATTGCGCGACTTTCAACGCCTGCAGTACCGATTAAAGTGCTGGTGCTGACTTCGCAAGCACCCGGTCATTTTTCCATGCGGTGCATGCAGGCGGGTGCCGCAGGCTATGTATGCAAACAGCAGGATTTGACGGAGCTTTTGAGTGCCATCAAGGCCGTACTTTCAGGTTACAGCTACTTTCCCAATCAGGCGCTTCATTCGGTGCGTTCCAGTCTGGGCAATGCGAGTGAGGCCGATATGGTCAACCGCCTTTCGGGGCGCGAGATGATGGTGCTGCAGCAACTGGCGCGCGGTAAAAGCAACAAGGAAATAGCCGATGGCATGTTTTTGAGCAATAAAACGGTCAGTACCTACAAGACACGCCTGCTATTGAAACTTAATGCCCGTTCGCTGGTGGATCTGATCGAGCTTGCACAGCGTAATGGCCTGGTATGAGGAGGTGCCAGCGGGTGACTGAAACCCAGTGGCCCCTGAAAACAAAAAGCCTCCGATAAAGGAGGCTTTTGATAATCCGGGTCGGTCTTAGAGATCGTAACCATAGTCTTCCAACTCTTTTCTGAGCCGTTTTTCTTCCAGGAGAGCGTCGATGGTGCGACGCTTGGCCAAATTGGTTTTGGCCACCTCAATAACAGGCTCTACGATCTCTTCCTGATCGGCCGTCGTAAAATCTTCTTCTACTTCCAGTTCTTCTTTGCCAGTGCTCATTCAGTTCACTCCAGGCTAAGACAGTCAATGGCGCCCCTTATAGCGATAATCGCTGCGCGGGTAAAAAAGATTTTCTCAATCGATCAGCCCATAAGATCTCTATTACTCAATCGTCAGAGGTTTTTTCCTTGAAATCACACAGGTCTTCTATGCGGCAGCTTCCGCAGCGCGGCTTGCGGGCCTGGCATACGTAGCGACCATGCAGGATGAGCCAATGGTGGGCATCCAGCAGGTAAGGCTTGGGTACAAACTTCATTAATTGCTTCTCTACCTCCACGACATTTTTTCCAGGAGCGATTCCAGTACGGTTGCTGACTCTGAAAATGTGCGTATCAACGGCCATCGTTAACTGCCTGAATGCTGTGTTTAGCACCACATTTGCCGTTTTCCGACCGACACCAGGAAGTGCTTCAAGCGCTTCTCGTGTTTGCGGAACTTGACTGTCATGCCGCTCAATCAGTAAGCGGCATGCCTCAATGACATTTTTGGCCTTGCTGTTATACAGGCCAATGGTCTTGATGTACGCCGACAGTCCCTCTACACCCAGAGCGTAGATGGCTTCTGGGGTATTGGCGACAGGAAACAGTTTGGCCATCGCCTTGTTGACGCTGACATCAGTAGCCTGGGCAGACAAAATCACAGCAATCAACAGCTCGAAAGGCGAGGAGTAGGCCAGCTCGGTTTTTGGCTCGGGATTGTCTTCGTGAAATCGACGAAATATTTCAAGACGTTTTGCTGCATTCATGAGTAAAAACGTTTCCTGGATAGCAGTCCGTTAAACGACGATGAGCGTGTATTGCACTTGAGAACGTATCAGGCTTCAGATTGCTCTAACGTACTCAGCGTCAATTCGGCCGCTGCAACCGCATCACACAATAGGGTCAGTTCAGAGCTGGATTGCGCTTGGGCGCTGGCCTTTTTCAGTTCGGCGCGACGCATGGCAAGCTGGATCTTGGCGCGCTTTAGCTCTGCGTTATTGCTAACGGGGGCTGGCGCAGAAACCTCGCTGGTGCTCTCCAGTTTAGCGAGTGCTTGTTCCGCGGACTCGAACTGCTCCTGAAGCAGAACCAACTGGGCTTGCTGTTGCCGCGTTGGAGGATGACCAAACGCCTTGAGCGACTTGTTCAATTGAGCACGCGCCATGGCCAGTGTGACTTTAGCTTTTTTTAGCGCTGCATCGTTGGGATTGGCAACGACAAGGGGCATGTCCTCTGCGTTTTGGGACGTGCCTGCCACTGGTGCAGATCGCTGGGTACGCACCAAGCGTTCTGTGAGCCTTTGCTGTTCCTCATGGTTCAAGCGTTCTGTACGGCGCTCGTAACGGGTGCGGGCATGATCCCTTTTTTGTGTGCGCGCCTGATATTGCTCCGCTTCATGAGCAAGTCCGCCGACGACCGCGATCACGCTCTCAGGCAATGGCCGCATTTCTATGCAGTCGACAGGGCAAGGGGCGATGCAAAGGTCACAGCCCGTGCATTCATCAATGATGACGGTATGCATGAGCTTGGCCGCGCCGAGAATGGCATCGATCGGACATGCCTGGATGCATTTGGTACAGCCAATGCATTCAGCCTCTCGAATATAGGCCACTTGGGGTGGAGCAGTGCCGCGCTCTGTATCCAGCGCCACTACCGGGATCTTGAGCAGGCTGGCCAGCGCCGAGATGGTTTCAGCGCCTCCTGGCGGGCATTTGTTGATGGCTTCGCCTTGAGCAATACCTTGCGCATAGGGTTTGCAGCCGGGGTGGCCGCATTTCCCGCATTGGGTTTGCGGCAATAAAGCATCAATACGTTGGATCAGGCTCATGGTGTGATTAGTCCAGCGACAGCGAGCCGCACCCGGGCGACATTCATCATGCGCGGTGATTAATGAGGGTTTGGCAATAAAGCGTGAGTGTCAGGTCAGTCATGATCGATACGGTCAGGCGTACGAAGCTGATTATCCGACAAGGCAAGAAGGACGGCTACTGAATGAGCAGCCCCGTATGCCCTGAGGGGTGTACGGGGCTGTCAGAAGTGGTGTTACTTGATGCGTTGACCTGGCTTGGCGCCGCTATCCGGGCTCAGCAGGTAAATCTCTTCACCTCCAGGACCAGCAGCCATCACCATGCCTTCAGACATGCCAAAACGCATTTTGCGCGGCTTAAGGTTGGCAATCATCATGGTCAGACGGCCTTCAAGCTCTGCCGGGTTCGGGTAGGCGCTTTTGATGCCCGAAAATACATTGCGTTGCTCGTCACCGATATCCAGTGTCAAACGCAGCAGCTTGTCTGCACCTTCAACCGCTTCAGCTTTGAGAATCAGTGCGACACGCAGGTCAACCGCGGCGAATGCATCAAAGTCGATTTCTGCTGCCAGCGGTTCTTTTACCAGCTCGCCATTGCCTTGAGGGGCCGCGGCGTTGGTGTCGGTCTGGCTGGCAACCAGGTCTTCTTTGGATGCGTCGGTCATGGCTTGTACTTTTACCGGGTCAATGCGGGTCATCAGCGGCTTGAATGCGTTCAACTGATGGTTGCTCAGCAGCGTGCCGTGATCGTTCCAGGTCAAGGGAGCGACATTGAGGAACGCCTCGGCATCGGCCGCGAGCAAAGGCAGTACCGGTTTGAGGAAGATGATCAACTGTCGGAACAGGTTGATGCCAAGGGCGCAGACTGCCTGGACTTCGTCCTGCTTGCCTTCCTGCTTGGCCATTGCCCAAGGCGCTTTCTCGGCGATCCAGGCATTGGCGCGGTCGGCCAGTGCCATGATTTCACGCATGGCGCGAGCGAAGTCACGGGCTTCGTACGCATCGGCAATGCTCGGTGCTGCCGCGAGGAACGCTTCGGTCAGTTCTGGCGCGGCATTGCCTTCGACCATGACCCCGGCGTTGCCCTTGTGAATGAAACCTGCACAACGGCTGGCAATGTTCACGACTTTACCGACCAGGTCCGAGTTGACCTTCTGTACGAAGTCTTCCAGATTCAGGTCCAGGTCATCGACGCCACGGCCCAGTTTTGAGGCGTAGTAGTAGCGCAGATATTCCGGCGACAAATGATCCAGATAAGTGCGGGCCTTGATAAAGGTGCCGCGGGATTTGGACATTTTCTGGCCGTTGACGGTCAGGTAGCCGTGGACGTTGATCGCCGTTGGCTTGCGGTAGCCGGCGCCTTCGAGCATGGCTGGCCAGAACAGGGCGTGGAAGTTCACGATGTCCTTGCCGATGAAATGATACAGCTCGGCGGTGGAGTCTTTGGCCCAGTACGCATCGAAGTCCAGCTCCGGACGGCGGGCGCAGAGATTCTTGAAGCTGGCCATGTAGCCGATCGGCGCGTCCAGCCAGACATAGAAGTATTTGCCTGGAGCATCCGGGATTTCGAAGCCGAAATACGGCGCATCACGGGAGATATCCCATTGCTGCAAGCCCGCGTCCAGCCATTCGGCAATTTTGTTGGCCACGGCATCTTGCAATGCGCCGCTACGGGTCCAGCTCTTGAGCATGGCGTCGAAGTCGGGCAGCTTGAAGAAGAAATGTTCGGAGTCCTTGAGGACAGGCGTGGCGCCCGAGATCGCGGATTTCGGATTTTTCAGATCGGTGGGGGCGTAGGTGGCACCACATTTTTCGCAGTTGTCACCGTATTGATCATCTGTGCCGCATTTCGGGCATGTGCCCTTGATGAAGCGATCGGCCAGGAACATTTTCTTTTCCGGGTCGAAGTACTGGGTGATCGAACGGGTAGCGATATGGCCCGCTTCGCGCAGCTTGATGTAGATCGCACTCGACAGCTCACGGTTTTCTTCGGCGTGGGTCGAATGGAAGTTATCGAAGTCGACGAGGAACTCGGCAAAGTCGGCGCTGTGTTCAGCCTGGACGTTGGCGATCAGTTGCTCCGGGGTGATGCCTTCTTTTTCGGCGCGCAACATGATTGCCGAGCCGTGGGCGTCGTCTGCGCAGACATAAGTGCACTGATGACCGCGATGCTTCTGGAAGCGCACCCACATATCGGTCTGGATGTACTCAAGCATATGGCCAAGGTGAATTGAACCATTGGCATAGGGCAGGGCGCTGGTGACGAGGATCTTGCGTGGCTCGGACATGGGGCTCGGCTACTTGATGAGACGGTGGTCGGCCACTATAAAGCGCCGGACGATATATTTCACCCAGTGGGTGTATATCTGATCGTTTACGCTGCAGTTGATCGGCTCAAAAGCCTGCTGTCCGAGGTTTATTACAGGTACGATAGCGACCTGTTTTACTCAGTCTTTCGGGAGTTGCCCATGAGCGCAGTCAATCGCGCAGCGGTGGAGGCCGTCCTTCGCCAATACACCGACCCTTATTTGAATCAGGATCCGGTCAGTGCCGGATGCGTGAAAAGCATTGAGATCGAGGGCGCGCGGGTTAGCGTCCAGCTTGAACTGGGTTATGCCGCCGGTCTGTTCAAGGGGGGCTGGGCGCAAATGCTGCAAATGGCCCTCGAAAACATGGATGGCGTGACTTCGGCCAAGGTCGAGGTCAGCTGCGTGATTGCTGCGCATAAGGCACAGGCGCAAATCCCGGGGCTGGCCAATGTGAAAAACATTGTGGCAGTTGCTTCCGGTAAGGGTGGCGTAGGCAAATCCACCACGGCCGCGAACCTGGCCCTGGCGCTGGCCCGTGAGGGTGCGCGGGTCGGGATACTTGACGCCGATATCTATGGGCCGAGCCAGGGTGTGATGTTTGGTATCGCCGAGGGCACCCGGCCGAAAATTCGTGACCAGAAGTGGTTCGTGCCAATTGAGGCCCATGGCGTTGAAGTCATGTCGATGGCATTCCTGACGGACGATAATACGCCGATGGTCTGGCGCGGTCCGATGGTGTCAGGGGCGCTTTTGCAACTGGTGACGCAAACGGCCTGGAATGATCTGGACTATCTGATCATCGATATGCCGCCTGGCACGGGTGACATTCAGCTCACGCTTGCGCAAAAAGTCCCGGTAACCGGTTCGGTGATCGTCACCACGCCACAGGATCTGGCATTGCTGGATGCGCGCAAGGGTGTCGAGATGTTCCGCAAGGTGAACATTCCGGTGTTGGGTGTTGTAGAAAACATGGCGGTACACATTTGCTCAAATTGCGGTCACACAGAGCATCTGTTTGGTGAGGGCGGCGGCGAGAAGCTGGCGACGCAATACGGCGTTGAAGTGCTGGCTTCGTTGCCGCTGTCGATGGAAATCCGCGAGCAGGCCGACAACGGCAAGCCAACAGCGGTTGCTGATCCCGAAAGCCCGATTGCGTTGATCTATCAGGAGCTGGCCCGTCAGGTGGGAGCGCGTATTGTCATGCACGAAGCGGCTTCACAGGCGATGCCTACGATTACCACTAGCGACGACTGATACGTAAAGAGTGCGGCTCTGGAATTATCTGTAGCCGCTGTCGAGGTGCGAGACTGTGATGGATTTGATTGTCGCAGTCACGTACATCGTCAGCAGCTACATTATTACGGGCATAAAAAAACCCCGCTTTAAGGGCGGGGTTTTTTACTGGATCAGTACAAGTTAGATAACTTGAACTTCCTCAGCTTGCATGCCTTTCTGACCGCGAGTAGCGATGAAAGAAACCTGTTGGCCTTCTTTCAGGCTTTTGAAGCCGTCGGACTGGATTGCTTTGAAGTGAACAAACAGGTCGTCACCGGACTGTGGAGTGATGAAGCCGAAGCCTTTTTCATCGTTGAACCACTTAACGGTACCAGTTTGGCGATTAGACATGGTGTAACTCCTTGAACAAAGATAACTGCGACGCAGGAAAAGCCCTGGCCGAGACTGAGTGCAAAGAGCAGGAAAAATTCTTGGAGATGGTTGGATCGAAATTCAACATATCGTGTAGAGATTCTCAGTGACACAAGCAGCACAGTGGCGCCACCTTAACGCTTTTTTCCGAACGTGCAAAGGGTCTTTGCGAAGGTTTCTCTAAAAACGTGACTGACGGTTGCCCTTAGAGCCTGTATTCACGGTCTCTACAGCTATTTTCGATAAATTTGCCCCAGCCTTTTGAACCGGGGACGCAGCCCCGGTAAGATGCCCAACAGAATTTTTCTACCTCGCTATTCAGGACACCCGCCATGAGCATCAAACCAGACAAGTGGATTCGCCGCATGGCGCAAGAGCACGGCATGATTGAACCTTTCGTCGAGCGTCAGGTGCGTGGCGAAGGCGAAAACCGTTTGATTTCCTACGGTGTGTCGAGCTACGGCTACGACGTTCGTTGCGCTAATGAATTCAAGGTATTCACCAATATCAATTCGGCAACCGTTGATCCAAAGAACTTCGATGAGGGCAGCTTCGTTGATGTCACCAGCGATGTTTGTATCATCCCGCCCAACTCTTTCGCCCTGGCACGCACCGTTGAGTACTTCCGTATTCCACGCAATGTGCTGACGATCTGCCTTGGTAAAAGCACGTACGCCCGTTGCGGGATCATCGTTAACGTGACGCCCCTTGAGCCTGAGTGGGAAGGCCACGTAACGCTGGAGTTCTCCAACACCACCACTTTGCCCGCAAAGATTTACGCGAACGAGGGCGTCGCGCAGATGCTGTTCTTCGAGTCGGATGAAGAGTGTGAAGTGTCTTACAAGGATCGTGGCGGCAAGTATCAGGGCCAGCGCGGCGTGACCTTGCCACGCACCTGACGAACAGCGGGAATTCCTGAGCGATAAGGCACTCTATTGAGTGTATTGATTTCCGGTTACGCACCCAGCGAGCCGGATCATCGCTCAGGAGTGCCCTTATGAAGATCGATCCGAGTATCCGCGCCCAGCTTGCACGCCTGGAGCCGAATCAAGTCGGAGTGCTGGCATGGTCATTACTTGCCCAGCCTCAGATGAACGCAGGCGGCATCCCCGGCCAGCCTGACCCCGATACCCCCCAACCGACTGAACCAGGTGTACCAACGGTGCCTGACGAACCACCACCTGCGCCTGTTGCCTGAGAGGTGTGCCTCGTGAGCGTGCGCTGGAGAGCTCAGGGCGTCATCGGGCAATGATCTGGACAGCGCAAACAGCTGGTCAAGGCCCCACAAAAACGTTGTCGTTTCTGTGGGGATCGTTGTTTATTTGCCCGGAACGAGCGTAAGGCGCGTGTTGCCGTAGATTTTGTTGAAGTTCTGCGGCTGCATCGGGAAACTGATGTATTGGCCCTTGAGCCAGGGCTCGATACCGTCGGTGTAGTGCGGGCTGGCCGGGTTACTGGATTGCCCGCTGCTGTTCTGGCCCATCATCGGTTCGACTTGCCCGAAATCAACGATCATGCGCATTGCGGGAATCAGGGTGGTCTCGAAGTTGTTGTCGCCTGGGTTGTAGCCCGCGATATTCAACGTAGTGTGATCGCCGCCTGCTGCAATCGGGCCACGGACGGTCTGGCCGCTTGCATTGCGCCACAGGTAATGATGCAGCTTGCCCCACTGCCACGCCTTGCGGTCACTGCCCAGCAAGGTATCGCCGGTGCTGATGGTTGCCGCGAGGGTGCGCGCCAGAATGGTCGGTTTGTCTTCTTTTTGCGAGGTCTGGATATCGTCCCAGAACGGGCTGTCTTCGCGTCCCAGCAGGTGATCGGCATTGGCTGAGTAAGACAGGCTGGCGTTGGCCGAGAAGGCCTTCCAGGCCGGGCTGCTCTGTGGCCCCAGCTCGTCGAGAAAAGTGAGTCGGGTGCTTTCTTGCAGAAACAGCTCATACAGTGCCGCATCCGCGGATGTGGCACTCAGTTTGCCGTCAAAGGCCATCAAATGGCTCAGTGCAGCATTGGCGTTGGCCCTGTCCAACGGTGGCAAGGCCGCAATGGCCTGCTTGAGAGGTTGTGCCATTCCCGGTGCGGTGAACATGGTTTTCAGCTTGGCCGCAAACAGTGTGGTCTGGTCGTACTGCATCGCGATCATGCTGCGAGCGTCGTGTTTGCCGCTGCCCGCCAGCTGTGCGAGACGTTCGCTGCGTTCCGGCGATAGCCAGGAGTTGGACAACTGCATACCGTAGCCAAAGGCTGCGGTGCGCTGGTTGGCCGTCCCCAGCCAGCCTTGGGCCGGATCCTGATCGTAGGGGTGCAGCATTGGATCGGCGTAACCATCCCAGTCGTAACGGCTGTCCCAGCCCGGTGAAGGGAACAGCCCGAGGCCCTCGCGGCGATTAGGGTACAAACCGGTGACTTGCCAGCCGGTGTGACTGGCATCCGCGTACACAAGGTTCAGGGCGACAGCGCGGATTTCCCGGCTGGCATCCGAAGCCTTTTCGCTGTTTTGGGCGCGGGACAAGTCAAAAAATGCATCCAGGGTTTTGTCGCCTTTCAGCGCCGGCGTTTGCAGGGCCAGACCCAGGTTGCTGTTCAGGGCGCCTGGCTCACCGAGCAGGCTGTTGAGCAGTGCTCCGTGACGTGTTTCGTAAATGGTTTCACGAACCGGGCGCTGACCTTTGACGAAAAACGTTTCGGTGCGCGCCGTTGCGGGCAGCCATTTCCCGTCGGCCAGGTAGTACAGCTTGTTGCCCTGGCGTTTGAGTTTCTCCACGAACACATCCTGGTTATCTCCCATGGCCATGCTCACGCCCCAGGCCACCTTGCCGTTAAACCCGGCAAACAGCGTTGGCAAACCCGCGATCGAAGCCCCGGCGGCCTGATATTTGGGCGCCCGGATCTGCACGTAGCTCCAGGCCGAAGGTACGCCGATCGGCTGATGGATATCATTGGCCAGCAGGCTTTTGCCGTGACGGCTGCGTTGCGGGCCAATTGCCCAGTTACTGGATGCCGTAACACCCGGCAGGCTCAGACGGGTCACGTGTTCAACGGCTTGGGTAACCGTGCTCAATCCCGAGAGCTGGTTGCCCAGGTCCAGTCCTTTGAGCTTGTCGGCCTCGCTGGTTGGCAAGGTTTCATTGGGGTAGGTCGGCGTCAGCCAGGGCAATTTATCGGTGCCGACTTTTTGCGCCAGCAGCAATGAGTTGAGTTCTTCCTGCAGATTGACCGACATCCCGAAATTCAACAGGCTGAAAATCAGCGCGCTGTCTTCAGGTTTCCAGTACTCGGCTTTGTAACCGGCCTGGGCCAGATCCGCAGGAAGCTTGTCGCGATAGCGGAAGAGGTAGGCGTTGACGCCGCGGGCGTATACCTCGAAAAACCTCTGAAGGCGGGGTGACGCACTTTTATAGAGTTCGGCGGCGTTCTTTTTCAGGTTGACGCTGCGCATCAGCCGGTCAGTATCCAGTGCCTCGCTACCATCAAGCTCGGCCAGCCGGCCCTGGGCCAGCAAGCGCAAGCGCACCATCTGACTGATGCGGTCGCTGGCGTGTACGTAACCCAAAGTGAACAGTGCATCGTGAAAGCTGCTGCTTTCGATCAACGGCATGCCCTGGCTATTACGGCGAACCGATACGTTCTGTGCCAACCCTTTCAGCGGCTGCACACCCGAGGTGGGTACCAGGCTTTCTGTGGAGTGGTTGTTTATCTGGCAACCGGTCAAGCCCAGCAGGCTGACCACTGCCGCGGCAACGCCGAACCGGGGTAGAACACGAATGAGGGCTGGCGAGGCCATGGCAAAGCTCCTGCGGGATGGGCATCAAAAGGCGCTACGTTAGTGAGGCCGCTGACGCCGTGCAAGCGCTATCTTGGGCCTGTCACAGGTACATCCCTCAAACCCTGCTATCGCTGTCGCAGGTTGCGAGAGGCCGCGACGTTATCCGGCCCCCGGCAACCTGATGCCAGCCGCCTGTGGCGGCAGTAGCATCGGTTTGCGGCTTACTTTGGCGGATTGATTTTTGCCGCCAGTGCATAGGCCCGTTTTGTCGCCGGACGGTTCTCGATGCGCTGGAACCATGCCTTCAATGCAGGGAAATCATCGAGGTTCTGACCTTGCCATTCATGGGGCACGATCCAGGGGTAAATCGCCATGTCTGCGATGCTGTACTCGTCGCCCGCCACAAACAGGCGACCTTCCAGTTGTTTGTTCAGTACGCCGTACAGTCGGGCGGTTTCATCCACATAGCGTTTCATCGCATACGGGATTTTTTCGGGCGCGAAGCGATTGAAGTGGTGGTTTTGCCCGGCCATAGGCCCCAGTCCGCCCATTTGCCAGAACAGCCACTGCAGGGCCATTTGCCGGCCGCGCAGGTCTTTGGGTAGAAACTGTCCGGTTTTTTCTGCGAGGTACAGCAAGATGGCACCGGATTCGAACAGCGACAGGGGGCCGCCGCCGTCAGCAGGTGCCTGATCGACAATAGCCGGGATACGGTTGTTGGGGGCGATCTTCAAGAACGCAGGTTCGAACTGTTCATTTTTACTGATGTTCACCGGGTGCACGGTGTAAGGCAGGCCGGCTTCTTCAAGGAACAACGGGATTTTATGGCCGTTGGGAGTAGTCCAGTAATAAAGATCGATCATGAAGGGCTCCAGAAGGGAATGTTCATGCAGTTACGGATGCCATCAAAGGTAGCCGTTTACGGTCTGTCAGTTTTACTCCCAATGGCAGGTCGGTTGAAAGGCCCGGGGCGGGGTACGCGGGTAATTTCGTGCGGCTGAAACAGCTGCGCCGCACCTGCCTTGAGGCGGGTGCGGCGCAGATGGGGCGTGCTGAGGGGATCAGGCGCCGTGGCACTTCTTGAATTTTTTGCTGCTGCCGCACGGGCAAGGATCGTTGCGGCCGACGTCTTTCAGTTCATTGCGCACAGGCTCTTGAGGCGCGTGGCCACAATGTGGGCCATGCACGTGGCCGTTGTCGTGGTCATGGGTGTGAGCATGATGATCATGATCGTGGTTGCAGTCTGGGCCATGAACGTGGGGTTGTTGGGTCATTACTCAATCACTCTGGAATAAAATCGCCGGGGATTATCTCGCCTTTGCGCATCAGGTGCACGTCGTAACCGAAGAACAAACCGGTTTCCAGTGTTCCTTCGAGTCGATAAGGGATGGGCTGGTCAGGGCTTTCAAGCAATTTCACCAGCGGTCGCACGTGTTGCCATAGGTTGGTGCGAATCGGCACCACAAACTCGGCATGGCTGTTGGGCTCAACGCTGAACCATTCGTGGTACTCACCTTCAGTCAATTGCACGGGCCCAAGGTAAACCTTGTAGGTGAGGCCACGTACGGTGAGTGTTGAATCGTTCGGGTTATCGACCCTCAGATGCAGCTTGAAGCGTTGCTCCAGCAATTTGGCCCGGATCAGTTCGACCTGCTCCAGGTGCACTTCAGGATCCTTGTCCGCCGAGTAGAACCACGATGTGCAGCCCGACAGGGCCAGAAGCGTCACAAGGGTGAAGGCTGTTCTGATTTGAACCCGATAATCCATGATTTACTCCCAACCAGGCCAGGCCTGAAAAAACTGCCGGCGGCCGGGGCAGCGCGTGGACCACGCTTGTACAGTTGCGTTGAATATCGGGCTCATTGACCAAAAAAACCGGCGCAGCATTTTTTGAATTTAAGACCGCTGGCACATGGGCAGGCATCATTACGTCCGACTTTAAGCGGCACCGTCGGGTCGATGAAGTACCAGCGTCCTGCGCTTTGTACAAAGGAGGAGCGTTCACGGTGGCTGTGTTCACCCTTGGTGTCGTGCCAGCGTGCAGTAAAGGTCACAAATGCATGTTCAGGTTGCCCTCCGAACACTTCGCTGCTTTCGACCTCAAGTCCCAGCCAGGTGCTTTGTGCACTCCAGTCAGCAATGGACTGGCGGTCCAGGCCCGGTTGCTGGACGGGAAGCGTGGTTGCAACCAGATAGTCAGTCAGGCCCAGTACATATGCGCTGTAACGTGAGCGCATCAGCGTTTCAGCGCCGGGAGCCGGATGCCCGGCGTGATAATGCCCGCAACAGGCGTCCAGCAAATTGCCGCTGCCACACGGGCAAATGGATGTGCTCATCGGCTTACCACCAATACTTGCCAAAATTTTCCGGATTGGCCCAAAACCTGGCATTCAACCAGTCGGGTACTTGTTTGTACTCGCGCAGATCATAAGTGAACAGGGTCAAAACCTGTTCGTCGCGCTGAAAGCGCTCATTGCTCTGCAGCGCCAGTGCGTAAAAGTCGGTTTCTTTCCAATCGCAAGCGGCCAGATCTGCGAGTACCGCGATGCGGCTGGCATTCAGATTACGGATCCCCCCCAGCAGTTCAAGCCCTGCGCGCTTGGGGAGGTGTTCCAGGCAGTCCACCACCAGCGCAAGGTCAAACCGTTGCGCCGCCAGATCGGCTGGCAGCACGCCGGGCGGTGTGCGGGCGATCAGCGCATCGGGATGCGCACTCTGAAACGCCGCCAGTGCCGGAAAGTGGCTGGCGCCGACTACCAGCAGGCGCTGGGGAGCATAAAGCTCAAGCAGTGCCGCCAGTGCGTGTTGTGGCGTACGTGTGGAAATACCGGGCGTCATCGAAAGTCCTCAATCAGAGCGTCCAGACTAGCGTGCTGCAGCCTGACAGCCTAGTTCTGTCTGAATACAGGGCAAACGCGAAAGGCGCTTTCTGGCGCATCCCCCTCAGGGCGTCTTTACTTTCAGGGCATCGGCCAACGGCCGACCCTCAGGAGTGATCCCCTTATGAGCATCATCAGAACAGCGGTACCTTTGGTTGTTCTTACGAGCGTATTAACGGGCTGTGCCGGTTTGCAAAAAACCGACTGGCCTACCTGTGCCGCGGTCGGTGGTGTAGGCGGTGCGGCGCTAGGCGCGATAAAAAGCTCTGCTTGGGCCGGCGGCGGGGCTTTGTTCGGGGCCGGCATGGCAGCGGCCTATTGCTGGGTTTATGGTGATGGCGATACGGATGGTGATGGCGTTCCGGACAGCGGCGACAAGTGCCCTGACACCCCCAAAGGCCTTAAAGTTGACGCGGTGGGCTGCCCGATTGTTGCGGTGGTCGTGACGGAAGAGGTCGTGGTGGTTCAGGAAGAAACCATCGTGGTGCGTGATGTGCACTTTGAGTTCAACTCAGCCAGATTGACCGCTGCCGACAAGGACAAGCTCAATGTGATTGCGGCACGTCTGAAAAAAGACGCGGCCAATGCTCAGCTCAAGGTTACTGGCTACACCGATAGCGTGGGCAGCGAGGCTTACAACGTGAAACTGTCCAAAGAACGCGCGCAGTCAGTGGTTGAATACTTGATCGACAGTGGCCTGTCGCGCAGTCAATTCGTCTCCGTGGCAGGCGGCGGTGAATCGAACCCGGTTGCCAGTAACCAGACGCCTGAGGGACGCGCGCAGAATCGCCGGACCGAGATTCAAATCATTCGTTGAATCCGCTGTAACAGTGAATGCTGCCAGCGCCCAGGGAGGCGCTGGTTTTTTTGACGAGGTGCGGTAGCGGCTATTTTTTCTAATGGCCGCTGGCGTCCCCGTCATGCGAGCCGTTAATGTGCGCTCAAAGAAAAAACATAAAGGGGCCGCTGCATGAAGTTTTTTTGGGGGCTGGGGAAGCTTCTGACGCTGTTGTTCTGGGCAGTGGTACTGACCAATCTGCTCAAACCGCTGGTCAATCCGTTCGATTTGTTGATTAACCTGGCGGGCAGTTTGCTGGCGCTGACCCATTTGCTTGAGCTCATGCTGTTCAATGGCAGCCTGCGAGGCCGCCCGCATCCCTGGCGTGACCGCTTGTACATTCTTTTGTTTGGAATGTTCCATGTACAAACCCTTCGTACTTCCCGCGAGCGAGACATCCACCATGCGTAAGTTATGTTTGCTCGCTGTTCTGTGCAGTCCGTTTGCTCATGCAGACGCCGTGAAAGTTGAAGCCAACTCGTTGATGCGCTTGCCCGGCAATACCGGTGCCCTGCAGCTGGAAAGTCTCGAAGTGGCAGACTATGGCACGCTGTTGATACCGGCCGGGGTGACCCGGCTCGACATCGATCAACTGCACCTGGGCCATGAAGCCCGTATCACGATCGTGCCTGCCGAGCGTGGAATTGAGGTGCGGGTGGCCCGTGCGCAACTCGAAGACGGCAGTCAGATCAACGCTCGCGGGGCTCCGGGAACCTTTGAAAAAGCTGCCCGGCCTGCTCGCGATCTAAGCTTGCGGATCGAGTCGTTGCAAGCCCCGCAGCTGTCCGTCGATGCCCGCGGTGGCACGGGGGCGCCGGGTTTTGCCGGGCTGGATGGCGGCAACGGGGTTGCTCCGGGCTGCACCTGGGGCGCTGCCGGTGAGGGTGCCGATGGTGATGATGGCGGTAATGGGCAGACGGGCGCAGCAGGGGGGCATGTCCGGATCGAACTGCCTCGCGATTACCCGGCCGAACAAATTCTTGTCCTGGTTGACGGGGGCGCGGGCGGAAAACCTGGCCCGGCGGGTCGCCCAGGGAGCGGCGGCAAATCCAAAGGCTGCATCGTTTACCGTGCCGATGGCGGTAAATCCGGGCGCTCTGGTCTGGCGGGCCAACAGGGTGAGGCTGGTACGCCGGGCGCAGTGACGATTCAGCGGCTGTGATCGGTGCTGGAGATGTCGTGGCGCTCAGACTCCGCTACGACATCCCCCCGGCTTTGATGCCATCAAAACATAGGTCGTGCCGAGGCAATCGCCACCAGCACCAGACCGACAATCAAATTGATCCCGACCAGTCGGCGAATCCGGCCCAGGGCCGCGGCACCTTCTGACCATTGCCCGGCTTCCACGGCCTTGCGCAGCTCGGGCAGTTGCAGCGATTGAATCCGGATAAACAGCGCCACCATCACGATGTACAACCCCATCATGATCTGCACGTAGCGCGGGGCGGTCTCAAAGCCATTGAAGCGCAACTGCAGCAAGCCGACACCACTGATCGGTAAAATCACGACGGCGATCCATACCCAGACAAAAAAGCGCTTGAAGACTTCCACCCATAGCTTGAGGCGTTGCGGGCCTTCGAGGGCTGTCATGGCGGCGGGGCGCAGGACCATCCAGGCGAAGAACATACCCCCCACCCAGATCAGGGCGGCCAATACATGCAGGCTGTAGGTAAGAGCAAAGGCGGTCATTGGGGTACTCCGTTCGGCGCGGGATGAATTAGCGGGGTATGATAGCGGCCATTCGAACCACTGAAAATTTATCCAGCGTTTCTTGCGCCCGAAGAACCATGATTAGTAACGAACTCAAATCCCAGATCCAGGGCGCATACACGCGTTTTCTCGAAGCCAAGAGCCTCAAGCCGCGTTACGGCCAACGGTTGATGATTGCCGAAGTCGCCAAAGTGCTGGGCGATATCGACACCGACGAAGAAGGCCACCGCAGTGGCGAGCCGGCTGTGGTCGCCGTAGAGGCAGGCACCGGTACCGGTAAAACGGTGGCTTACAGTCTGGCGGCCATTCCAACGGCAAAAGCTGCGGGCAAGCGCCTGGTGATTGCCACCGCGACTGTCGCGCTGCAGGAACAAATCGTCTACAAGGACCTCCCTGACCTGATGCGTAACAGCGGGCTGAACTTCAGCTTTGCGCTGGCAAAGGGTCGAGGGCGTTACATGTGCCTGTCCAAACTCGACATGCTGCTGCAAGAGGGCCACGCGCAAACCGCGACGGCGCAGCTGTTCGAGGAGGAAGGCTTCAAGATTGAAGTCGATGAAGCCAGCCAAAAACTGTTTACCAGCATGATCGAGAAGCTGGCCGGCAATAAATGGGACGGCGACCGCGACAGCTGGCCCCAGGCGCTTGAAGACCAGGACTGGGCACGTCTGACGACGGATCATAGCCAGTGCACCAACCGTCATTGCCCGAACTTCGGCCAGTGTGCCTTCTACAAGGCCCGCGAAGGCATGAGCAAGGTGGACGTGATCGTCACCAACCACGATATGGTACTGGCGGACCTGGCGCTGGGAGGCGGAGCCGTGCTGCCGGACCCGCGTGACACGTTGTATGTGTTCGACGAAGGGCATCATTTGCCGGACAAGGCTATTGGCCACTTCGCCCACTACACGCGTTTGCGCTCGACGGCCGACTGGCTGGAACAAACCGCCAAAAACCTCACGAAGTTGCTGGCACAGCACCCGCTGCCGGGAGATCTGGGGCGTTTGCTGGAGCAAGTGCCCGAGTTGGCGAAAGAGATCAAGGCACAGCAACAATTCATGTTCAGCGCCTGTGAGCAAATTGCCGACTTCAAGGTCGGCGAGGAGCCCGAGGGTCGTGAACGCCCGCGCCATCGATTTGTTGGCGGGTTGATTCCCGATCACTTGCGTGAAATGGGCACTGAGCTGAAAAAGGGCTTCTCGCGCCTGACCGATCTGTTTACACGCCTGACCGAAATCCTCAAGGACGGCATGGATGGCGAGGTCAATATCGGCATTACCAGCAATCAGGCCGAAGAGTGGTACCCGCTGTTTGGCAGCTTGTTGTCCCGGGCTCAAGGCAATTGGGAGTTGTGGACCGCCTTTACCGTCGAAGACCCTGAAGACAACCCGCCGATGGCCCGCTGGCTGACTCTGGCCGAAAGCGGCTCGCTGTTTGACATCGAGGTCAATGCCAGCCCGATCCTGGCCGCTGAAATGTTGCGCCGCAACTTGTGGAACGTGGCATACGGTGCGCTGGTCACGTCGGCCACATTAACCGCCCTCGGCACGTTTGACCGCTTTCGCATGCGTGCAGGTCTGCCGAAAAAAGCGGTTACGGCAGTTGTACCCAGCCCGTTCCATCACGCCGACGCCGGCGTGTTGCGAGTGCCTGACCTCAAGGCCGATCCGCGGGATGCGATGGCTCACACCGCGGCCATCATCCGCGATCTTCCCGGGTTGGTAGAAGGATCTCGCGGCACATTGGTGCTGTTCTCGTCACGCAAACAAATGCAGGACGTGTTCGATGGCCTTGAGCGTGACTGGCGCAAGCAAGTGTTTATCCAGGGCAACCTGTCCAAACAGGAAACCCTGAACAAGCACAAGGCGCGGGTCGATGGTGGCGACTCCAGCGTGCTGTTCGGCCTGGCCAGTTTTGCCGAAGGCGTGGACTTGCCCGGTGCTTATTGTGAGCACGTGGTGATCGCCAAGATTCCATTTTCAGTCCCTGATGATCCGGTCGAAGCGGCGCTGGCTGAATGGATCGAAGCCCGGGGCGGTAATCCGTTCATGGAAATCTCGGTCCCCGATGCTTCGCTTAAACTGGTTCAGGCCTGCGGTCGTCTGCTGCGCACCGAGCAGGACCGCGGCACGATCACGCTACTGGATCGGCGACTGGTCACCCAGCGCTATGGCAAGGCAATCCTGAATGCCTTGCCGCCTTTCCGTCGCGAAATTTCTTGAGGCAAGCCGGCGTTAGCGCCGGCTTTGCTGTCTAAGCTCTCAATTACCACCTCACAGGCCGTCATCGGCCGTCAGGGAGAACCAGATCCATATGATTCGCCGTTCTTTGTCCGCCGTTTTTGCATTGATGATCGTGAGCCCTGTTTTTGCGGGGCCAGCCGGTCAACAGACGCTGTTCAATTTCGTACGCCCCGCCGATGTGGTGCAAGTGGCGACGGTGGATGCGTTCTTGCCGCAATACAATGCGGAGCAAACAGCGGAAGGCGAAGTTTTGCGTCGCGTGACCTTCAACCCGGCAGCGGCGCCCAGTTTGCGTTTAACCCCGCAGACCGGTGCGTGGGACTGGTCGCAATCGGAAATGATGACCCTGCGTCTGCAAAACGCCATGAACTGGGCGCTCACGCTTGATGTGACGGTGCAAAGCAATGACGGCAAGACCCTCACCAGCCGTGTCGACCTGCCCGCAGGGCCGGCGCAAACGCTGTTGTTGCCACTCCAGGCGAATTCGCCCCATACACAGGGCATGCGTGCTGGCCCTCCAATGCCCATGACGGTCGAGGGTCAGCGCATCCTGCTGGCGGCTAGCGAGGGCGAGATCGATCGCAGTCAGGTGGTGTCCGTGACCTTGTCAATCCCGCAACCCACAGCGGCCCAGAGCATTTTGCTGGAGCGTTTTGGGGTACAGGACGGTGAGGGTGTGATCAACGCCGTATACGGATCGATCGTCGATGGTTACGGTCAGTCGACGCGGGCCAAATGGCCCGAGCGGGTCACCAGCGACGCACAGCTCAAGGCAGCGGCAGCCCAGGAACAAAAGCAACTCAGCGGCTGGCTGGCAAAGCGCGCGGAGCACGACACCTATGGTGGATCGCTCAAAGGGCCGGCATTTGATGCCACCGGTTTTTTTCGCACTGAAAAGCGCAATGGGCGCTGGAACCTGGTCACGCCTGAAGGTCACCCGTTTTACTCTCTGGGCCTGAATGCGGTGACGGCCCTCGACAGCCAGACCTACGTTGGCGGGCGCGAGTGGATGTTTACTGATTTGCCCAAAGAGGGTGCCCCGCTGGCCGGTTACTACGGTACATCGGACCACCACAACGGCAACGGCGCCTCGCAAGGTCGAGGTTTTAACGCAGGGCGCTGGTACAACTTCTACGGTGCAAACCTGCAGCGCATTTATGGACAACCCTGCCCTGCGGCTGCCTCGGCAGAAGGGACAGCCCCCGGTATTCCGTGCGCGGCTGAAGCGTTTGATGCCAAGCGCTGGCAAACCCATACCCTGGATCGCTTGCAAGCCTGGGGTTTCAATACCATTGGCAACTGGAGCGATCCTGAGCTGGGTCTCAATGACCGCGTGCCTTACACCTTGCCGCTATCGATTGTCGGCGATTACGCCAGCATCAGCACCGGTACCGACTGGTGGGGTGGCATGCCTGACCCGTTCGACCCGCGCTTTGCCATGGCCACCGAGCGTGCCGTGGCCATCGCCGCTCGCGATCATCGTGATGATCCATGGCTGATCGGCTATTTTGCCGATAACGAATTGGCGTGGGCCGGTCCGGGCAACGATCCGAAATCACGCTATGCACTGGCCTATGGCACGTTGCGCATGACCACCGATGTTCCGGCAAAGCGTGCCTTCCTCAAGCAACTGCGTGACAAGTACCGTAACCAGCAAGGCCTGTCCAAAGCCTGGGGTGTCGATATTCCCGCCTGGGAGCTGATGGAAGACCCAGGGTTCGAAGCGCCATTGCCCACCCCTGAACACCCGGAAATCGAAGCGGACTATCAGCATTTCCAGAAGGTGTTTGCCGATGCGTACTTCAAGACCATTTCCGACTCATTGAAATGGCACGCCCCGAATCATTTGCTGTTGGGCGGGCGCTTTGCTGTCAGTACCCCGGAAGCGGTGGCGTCGTGCGCACAATATTGCGATGTGCTGAGTTTCAACTTCTATACCCTGCAGCCGCAGGATGGTTATGACTTCGCCAAGCTGCGCGAACTGGACAAGCCTGTGATGATTACTGAATTCAACTTTGGCTCCCGCGACCGTGGCCCGTTTTGGGGAGGCGTAACCGAAGTGGCCAGCGAAGAGGCCCGTGGGCCGGCTTATGCCAAGTTCCTTAAGCAGGCGGTGGCGCAGCCCTCGATTGTCGGCGTGCACTGGTTCCAGTATCTGGACCAGCCGGTTACCGGACGCTTGCTGGATGGCGAGAACGGCCACTTCGGCATGATCGGTATCACTGACCTGCCTTTCACCGGCTTTGTCGACAGCGTACGCAAAGCCAACCTGCAGGCCATTGACCAGTTGAGCCAAGAAGCGGCCAAAGCCAGGATTGCTGCCGAAAGCGCACTCAAAGCGCCGCGTCACACTCCTGCGGAGGGTGGCAGCGACCGCTCTGGCTCGGGGCATGCAGGTGGACACTCGGGCAAAGGTCACTGATCCATGAAACCCGATCAGCGGTGATGTATTACATCGCTCTCGGGTTTTTGGCGCTTTCCTAAATAGCATGTGTGGCTAAGGTCCTCCATTCAATTGAATGGAGTCTTCGACATGGAAGCGAAAGGAGAGTGTGAAAGTGGGTTCGAAGCTGTTCAGCAAACCTTCGAGGGTTCGCAAAAGCCAGGAGCAGGGCCGGGCGGTCCGGTCAGCTTCGCGGCCCCGCACTGCGACGTGAATTTCGACTTTGTTACGACCACCATGGGTAGCCATGTGCTGATGGATCCTCGAGCGAAAATACTGGCTGAACTGGTTTACGGCGCGCGCTGAGCGCAGCCCTTCCTGATCCGGGGAGGGCGATTTTGATGTGGCCTGTCGAGGCTGGTCTTTTCACAAAAAATGGACGGTTGCACCGGTAGTCTCTTCGCGCGCTGCTAATGAGCAAAAATGTTCGCAACGTGTTGTTTGTGCTGTTTCAAAATCTTACAGGTACTGGAACAATGCACGCCTTGTAAAGCCATGCTTGATCCAGGAGGTTGGGGTGCAGATTCAGGGTTTTCACGACCTCAGGTTCGAAGCTGTACGTGAGGCATTTGCTGATCTGTTCAATGATCCGCAAGAGCGGGGTGCGGCTCTGTGCATTCAGATTGGCGGCGAAACGGTGCTCGATCTCTGGGCTGGAACTGCAGACAAGGATGGTGAGCAACCCTGGCACACTGACACGATTGCCAATCTGTTCTCGTGTACTAAAACCTTCACCGCGGTGACGGCGTTGCAGTTGGTCGAAGAGGGCAAGCTGGAACTGGATGTACCGATAACCCGCTATTGGCCTGAGTTCGGTGCGGCAGGCAAAGAGTCCATCACGTTGCGTCAATTGCTGAGTCATCGGGCGGGCTTGCCTGCGTTGCGAGAACTGATGCCGCCTGCTGCGCTGTACGACTGGCAAACCATGGTCGATGCGCTGGCAGCAGAAGCCCCCTGGTGGACGCCGGGGCAGGGGCATGGGTATGCCGCGATCACGTATGGCTGGCTGGTGGGTGAACTGATTCGCCGGGCCGATGGCCGCAGTGCAGGCCAGTCGATTGTGGCGCGCACGGCCATGCCGCTGGGGCTGGACTTTCACGTCGGGCTGGCGGACGAGGAGTTTTACCGGGTCGCTCATATTGCCCGCAGCAAAGGCAACATGGGGGATGCAGCGGCGCAGCGGTTGTTGAAGACGATGATGCATGAGCCTGCAGCCATGAGCACTCGGGCATTTACCAATCCGCCGTCTATCATGACCAGTACCAACAAACCGGAGTGGCGGCGCATGGAGCAGCCGGCGGCCAATGGCCATGGCAATGCCCGGAGCCTGGCCGGTTTTTACAGCGGTTTGCTGGATGGCCGTTTACTTGAGGCCGAAATGCTGGAGCAACTGACCCGGGAACACAGTGTTGGCCAGGATAAGACCTTGCTGACACAAACCCGACATGGGCTAGGCTGCATGCTGGATCAACCGGATGTTCCCAATGCGACATTCGGTCTGGGGGCAAAAGCGTTTGGCCATCCGGGAGCGGGAGGTTCTGTGGGGTTTGCCGACCCTGAGCGCGACGTGGCGTTTGGCTTTGTCACCAATACCTTGGGTCCTTACGTGCTGATGGATCCACGGGCTCAAAAACTGGTGAAGTGCCTGGCGGAGTGTCTTTGACAGGGCATTTGTAGTCCGTAGGTCGGAACCATGTAGCTTTTATGCGTTCAATACGGTTTTTTAGTGGGCGTTGTGCCTTTTTATTCTTAATTCATTGTGTGGATATTCAATGTCATCTAATAAGACCCTCGCTTTGGCTCTTTGCCTGGCCATTACTGGTTGCGCACAAACTCCGCAGAATGACGCCGAGGGCGGCCACAAATGGTGGCAGTTGGGCTCCTCTGACGAGGTGTCTGCTCCGGCGGATAAAAAGGTCGCTGCAGCGGCGGCCAATGTGCAGGATAAGGAAGTGACCAAACCTGTGGCTAAAGCGGCTGCCACGGCGAAGGACAAAGACTTAACCGAGTCAGTGGCTAAAGCCACGGCTACAGAAGACAAAGGCCAGGACAGCGGCTTCAACTGGTGGCCTTTTGGTGCGGACAGCGCCAAGAAAGACGCTCCGGCTGAGAATGCCAAAGTAGCTGCTGCCCCTGCAGCGGGTGCAACCTCTGAAAAAAACTGGTGGTGGCCTTTCGGTAGCGATGCCAAGGGCTCGAAGAGCACTGCATCCAAAGTCGTGCCGATGCCCGATCCAAAAATCACTCAAGCCTGGCTGGACGAGTACGAGCCACGGCTGCGTGCGGCGATCAAAGGTACGAACTTGCAGCTGGAACGCCGTGAAAGCCTGCTGGTGATTGTGGCCGCTGCCGACAGCTCGTTTAAAGCCACCCGCCCGGACTTGTTGATGCCATCCATGCTTGGCCCGTTCACTCGCGTGGCTAAAGTGGTTGAAGGCGATCCGAAAACCGCCGTACTGGTACTGGGGCATGCCGATGCTTCGGGTGCCATGGCCGGCAACACCAAGCTGAGCCTGGATCGTGCCAGATCAGTCGCTGCGATTTTCCGTATGAGCGGCTTGCAAAGCAACCGACTGACTCTGCGGGGGATGGGATCTGTCATGCCGCGGGCGGCTAACGACAGCAATGAAGGGCGGGCACTTAACCGTCGGGTTGAAATCCTCATGACTCCTCAAGCGACCATGCTGGCTTTGGTCAGCAGGTACAGTCAGCCGGCTTTGTCGCCTGCTGAGTTGGCGGCAGTGCAACCGGCTGTTGTTGCCCCAACGATTGCCAAGAAGAAAGCGCCGGCCAAGAAAAAAGCCGTTGTTGCCAAAAAAGCAGCGCCTGCCAAAAAGGCCGCCAAGCCAGCAGCCGCTAAAAAGCCTGTGGTCGCTAAAGCGGACACAAGCAAGAAAGTTGCTGCTAACGACCAGACCAAGAACTGAGTGATTCAGGGAAGGATTGCGTCATGAGTCAAGCGCTGGCAGATATGCGCCGTGATTACACCCGTGACGGGCTGGTCGAGGCTCAGGCCCCGGCCGAGCCTTTTGCGCTGTTCCGTCAGTGGTTTGATGAAGCGGTCAAAACCGAACAGCCGCCTGTTGAAGCCAATTCGATGACCCTGGCGACAGTCGATGCAGAAGGGCGCCCGCATTGTCGGGTGCTGTTGCTCAAAGGGCTGGATGAACAGGGTTTTACCTTTTTCACCAACTACACCAGCGCCAAAGGGCAACAATTGTCGGCACGTCCTTTTGCCGCCATGACCTTTTTCTGGCCTGCGCTCGAGCGCCAGGTGCGTATCGAAGGTCGAGTGGTCAAAGTGACACCTCAGGAGTCCGATGCCTACTACCAGGTGCGCCCCTTGGGCAGTCGGATTGGCGCCTGGGCTTCGCCGCAAAGCCAGGTGATTGCTGATCGGGAAGAGCTCGCCGAGTTGCTAAAGGCTACCCAGGCTCGCTTCAATGACACTCAACCGCACTGCCCTGAGCATTGGGGCGGGTACCGGTTGTTACCCGAACGGATCGAGTTTTGGCAGGGGCGGCCGAGTCGCCTGCATGATCGCCTTAACTATCGACGTGAGGGGACAGACTGGACTCTCGAGCGATTGGCGCCTTGAGGTCATAATCATTCGCCGCGGCTTGCAGCACAGTGTGCAAGTCGCGGCGTTTTACTTTGTGCGTACGGGCCAATGCCAGGCGCTGCAGCATAAAGACCTTCTTCTCAGGATTGTTTCCTGCCAACGACAGCGCCAGGTCGCGGTCCATCCAGCGCTTGATGCGCACATAAAGCCACCCGTGAAAATACAAGCCTGCGGCTGTGGTGATAAAAATAATGAAATAGTCCATGACAATTCCTGTGCCGGGTGAGGCGCATGCAGCTTTTACGCGCTACCCTTTGTGTAATTTCGAAATGGTTGTCTAGCTCGAGTCAGCTGTACGGGCGCTGAATAGACGACATTTATCCGCGCCGTATCGTGACAGGCACTCGGTGGCGGCGTCTAATGAACACCTGATCTTTTGGAGTTGATCCTATGCGTAAATCTGTACTGTTAATTGCTGCTTTTTCCACCATGACAGTCTTGTTGGGCGGTTGTGCCTCCAGCCTGACCGGCGATACTTACTCACGAGATGAAGCGCGTCGCGTACAGACTGTTCGCATGGGCACCATCGTTTCCTTGCGTCCGGTGCAGATCGAGGGCACCAAGACCCCGATTGGCGCAGCAGCGGGTGCCGTTGTTGGCGGCGTAGGCGGCAGTGCGATCGGCGGCGGTCGTGGCAGCATCGTGACCGCTGTGATCGGTGCGGTTGCGGGCGGTCTGCTGGGTTCGGCAGCCGAGTCGGGTCTGACCAAGACCCAGGGCGTAGAAATCACTGTACGTGAAGATGACGGCAGCACCCGCGCTTATGTACAGCAGGTTGAACCGAATCAAGTGTTTCGTACGGGTGAGCGTGTTCGCATCATGACCGTTGACGGAACCAGCCGCGTTACACACTAAACCTCGCTGTAGCTGTAAAAACAAAACCCCGGCCAGTGTTCACTGGCCGGGGTTTTTGTTTTCAGTAGCCCGCAGCTCGCAGGCCGTTGCTGCGGTTAAGCGGTTTGCTGCTTGCGGCTAAAGAACGCTGTTACCGCATAGCCAATCAAGGCTGCCAGGATCGAGCCGGTGAGGATGCCCATGCGGTCCATGCCCACGTACTCGCTGCTGCCCGCGACAAACGCCAGCGAACCGACGAACAGGCTCATGGTGAAGCCGATCCCGCACAGAATCGCAACGCCAAACACCTGCCCCCAATTTGCGCCTGCCGGCAATGCTGCAAGGCCGGTTTTGATCGCGAGCCAGGTCAGGCCAAACACACCCACGGTTTTCCCGATCAGCAAGCCTGCCGCAATCCCCATCGGTACGTGGTGGGTGAAGCTGTGCAGGTTGACGCCAGCCAGTGATACACCGGCATTGGCGAACGCGAACAACGGCAGAATCCCGAAAGCCACCCACGGATGCAGGGCATGCTCGATGGTCAGCAAAGGCGACGGCTCGGAGTTTTTAGTGCGCAACGGAATGCAGAAGGCCAGGGTCACGCCGGCAAGTGTGGCGTGTACACCGCTCTTGAGCACGCAGACCCAAAGAATCAGGCCGATGATCATGTACGGCGCAATTTTCACGACGCCCATTCGGTTCATCACGATCAGGGCTATCAGGCAGGCTGCCGCCAGTATCAATGACAGGCCGGACAGTTCGCTGGAATAGAACACTGCGATCACGATGATCGCACCCAGGTCATCAATGATTGCCAGGGTCATGAGAAACAGCTTCAGTGATACCGGGACACGTTTGCCGAGCAAGGCCAGCACGCCGAGCGCGAATGCGATGTCGGTGGCCATCGGAATGGCCCAGCCGCCCAGGGCTGCCGGGTTGTCCTTGTTAAGGAACCAGTAGATCAGAGCTGGCACCACCATACCGCCAATCGCTGCTGCGCCGGGCAGTATCACCTGCGAAGGTTTGGACAAGTGGCCGTCAAGCAACTCGCGTTTGACCTCCAGCCCGATCAACAGGAAGAACAAGGCCATCAGGCCATCGTTGATCCAGAGCAGGGAAGGTTTGGCGATTTGCAGGGCACCGACCTGGACGGCTACCGGCACGTCCAGAAAGGCCGCGTAATAGTGGGACAGTGGCGAGTTATTGATGATCAAAGCCAGCGCTGCTGCAGCAATCAACAACAGACCGCTGGCAGCTTCCAACTGAAAGAAACGAGTGAAAGTGCTACGCAGAGGCAAGGTGGCTCTCCATCGAATAGGTATAGGGTGCAACACCCTAACCTGTACTGTTAGTTGTTAAAACAAAAACTATATTCTTTTTTGTTATAAGCGATGATCTGCTTTTGCATCGGCGAAAAGCCTAGCAGTTATGTGTCAAATTGAGTCGTGATTGTGCCTGTGTGCGCTACAGGAAATATCTTAGGATTAACAATTATGTGTACTGCGTGCACGCTGCACGTTCCCTTCCGGGCAACGCCGGGATGCTGCCTATATGAGTCAATCCACCATGAACCAAGACCGCCAATGGGCCCGCGAAGCGATACGGACAATCGAAGCTGATTTTCAACGTTGTGCTGATACTCACCTCATTCCACTGACGTTACCGGGTTTCCCGGGGATCGAGTTGTACTTCAAGGATGAATCGAGCCACCCCACGGGCAGTCTCAAGCATCGCTTGGCCCGATCGCTGTTTCTGTATGCCCTGTGTAATGGCTGGCTGAAGGCGGATGCTGCAGTGATTGAGGCGTCCAGTGGCTCGACGGCGGTGTCAGAAGCTTATTTTGCTCGCTTGCTGGGGCTGCCCTTTATTGCCGTGATGCCCGCCAGTACATCGCCTGCCAAGATCGAGCAAATTGCCTTTTATGGTGGGCAAAGCCATTTGGTCGAAGATCCGACGCAAATTCAGCAAGAGTCCGAACGCCTGGCCCGGGAAACCGGAGGCCATTTCATGGATCAATTCACCTATGCCGAGCGGGCCACAGACTGGCGGGCCAACAACAACATTGCCGAGTCGATCTTTCAGCAGATGCGTTTTGAGCGCCACCCCGAACCGAGCTGGTTGATTTCAAGCCCCGGCACTGGGGGCACCACTGCGACGCTGGGGCGTTATGTGCGTTATCGCCAGCACGGTACTCGTGTGCTTTGCGCCGATGCGGAACGTTCGGTGTTCTTCGATTTTTACCAGACCGGCGATGCCGATCTGCGCCTGGACTGCGGGTCGCGAATTGAAGGCATTGGCCGTCCTCGGGTCGAGGCCTCGTTTTTACCGCGGGTGATCGATGCGATGGTAAAGGTGCCTGATGCCTTGTCGCTGGCGGCCATGCACTATCTGGCTCAACGCTTGGGACGTCGAGTGGGTGGTTCCAGCGGGACCAATCTGGTGGGGGCGTTGATTGCCGCACAACAGATGAGCGGGAGTGGTGAGAGTGGATCTATCGTGGCGATTTTGTGTGACGGCGGCGATCGTTATGCAACTACCTACTACGATGACAACTGGCTCAAGGCACAGGGTTATGAGCTGGAAGGTTTGATTGCTGCGGTCAAGGCCTGCGCGGAGCAGGGCACGGCATTGCCGCCGGGGGTGCTGAGGGCGGGGATTTAATTGACGGCCGCGGGGGTGCGGCTTCAGGCCCGAGCTTGCCCGCGATACGATCGCGGGCAAGCTTGTGCACGGTCGAAACTTACGCTTCGATACCGAGGATCTCGCGGGCCACGGCTTCGGCAATGCGGATACCGTCCACGCCCGCAGACAGAATCCCGCCGGCATAGCCTGCACCTTCACCCGCCGGGAACAGCCCTTTGACGTTAAGGCTTTGCATCGAGGCATCGCGGGTCATGCGCAGGGGCGACGAGGTCCGGGTTTCGATCCCGGTCAAGATCGCGTCATGCATCGAAAAGCCCTTGATCTGCTTCTCGAACGCCGGCAAGGCTTCGCGAATGGCTTCAATGGCGAAGTCCGGCAAGGCCAGCGCCAAATCACCCAAGGACACGCCCGGCTTGTAGGACGGCTCAACACTGCCAAGGGCCGTAGACGGTTTGCCCGCAATAAAGTCGCCGACCAGTTGCGCCGGGGCTTCGTAGTTGCTGCCCCCCAGGACATAGGCGTGGGCTTCGAGGCGTTCTTGCAGCTCGATGCCGGCCAATGGCCCGCCCGGGTAGTCTTCTGGTGTAATGCCGACGACGATGCCCGAGTTGGCGTTGCGCTCGTTACGCGAGTACTGGCTCATGCCATTGGTGACCACACGTCCCGGTTCGCTGGTAGCAGCGACCACCGTACCACCCGGGCACATGCAGAAGCTGTAGACCGAACGACCGTTTTTGGCGTGATGCACCAGCTTGTAGTCGGCAGCTCCCAGTTTCGGGTGGCCGGCATATTTGCCCAGGCGCGCGCTGTCGATCAACGACTGCGGGTGTTCGATCCGGAAACCTACCGAAAACGGTTTGGCTTCCATGTACACGCCGCGGTCATGGAGCATGCGGAAGGTGTCACGTGCACTGTGACCCAGAGCCATGATGACGTGACGCGAATTCAGCTGCTCGCCATCGGCGAGCACCACACCGGTCAGTTGGCCGTTGTCGATCAGGACGTCAGTAACACGCTGCTGAAAACGGACTTCACCTCCCAGCGCCTCAATCTGATGACGCATGTTTTCGACCACGCCGGTCAGGCGGAAGGTACCGATGTGCGGCTTGCTGACGTAGAGGATTTCGTCCGGTGCACCGGCTTTTACAAACTCGTGCAAGACTTTGCGGCCGTGGTGTTTCGGGTCCTTGATCTGGCTGTAGAGCTTGCCGTCGGAGAACGTCCCCGCGCCACCTTCACCAAACTGCACGTTGGACTCAGGGTTCAGTACGTTTTTACGCCACAGGCCCCAGGTGTCTTTGGTGCGTTGGCGTACTTCGGTGCCGCGCTCGAGAATGATCGGCTTGAAGCCCATCTGTGCCAGCAGCAGCCCGGCGAAAATACCGCACGGACCAAAACCGACCACGATCGGGCGCTCGGCCAGGTCTTGCGGAGCTCGGCCGACGACTTTGTAGCTGACGTCCGGCGCGGGATTGATATTGCGGTCCTCTGCGAACTTCAGCAGCAGGGGCGCTTCATCACGCACGCTCAGGTCGATGGTGTAGATAAAGCACAATTCGGACGTTTTTTTACGCGCATCGTAGCTGCGCTTGAACAAGGTGAAATCGAGCAGGTCATCGCTGGCAATGCCCAGGCGCTGCACGATGGCAGAGCGCAGGTCTTCTTCAGGGTGATCGATCGGCAACTTGAGTTCGGTGATTCGTAACATGACAGTGTCCAGTATCGGGGCCAGGTGTACCCCGGCAGCCTTATGCGAACCGGCGATTATAAGCGGCTTATCGGCCCCGGGGTCAGGCTAAAACGACAATACGCACTAACAGTCGTCGTTTAGTCGTTGCGGGCGCCGCCAAAATAGCCACAACCCCGCTGCACTTGGCCGTTGATCCGCAGTTCGGCACCCAGATGCTGCACGCTGCCGGTGGCAGTGTCGGTACAGCGTTGCGGGGCTACCCACAACTCGATCCGCTGATTGTTGGCTTCAGTCGACAAGGAAAACCGCCCGTCGCCAGCCTGTTCCTCAACATACGGCAGCGCCAGTTGCGGCTGGCCTTCACGCTGCAGGATCAGGCCCTTGGCCCCGGCTTTGATATTCCACGCCGGGCCATTGCCGTTGGCGTACACCGTCAGCTGTTTGAAGTTCGGATCCTTGCAGGCCGTGCTGCTACGCTCCAGGCGGTAGAGCTGCTGGAGCTGGACTTCGCCATCGGTGCCCGGGGTCTTGCTTGCAATGAAGTTACCGCGGATGTCGGCAAACAAAGGCCCGGACTGGTCAGGCATGTCGGCAGCGTCTTGCACGAGTGTGGTGTCGGCACTGTCGCGTACAACATAACGCTGTTGGCCAACACACGGCTGGAACACCAACTGGCCATTGGCCGGGACCAGTTCACCTTGCAAGCGGGTCAGACTGGTGCCGGTGTCGACGGGTTGGCTGTTGAACAGTTGGCAGCCCGCGAACACGGGCAACAAGGCGAACAGAATAAGGGAACGGGCAGCACGCATCGTTGGGACTCCTGGCTAATGCCGCCACGTTACTTAGGCACGGGGTGCATCACAAGTGTTTAGCCCACTTGATAGGTTTGCCCGGTCTGCAGACCCTCGACGCTTCGGGCGTAGGCCAGTGCTACATCGGCAGCGCTGACGGGCTTGAAGCCTCGAAAGTAGGGCGCATATTTTGCCATGGCCTCTTCCAGTACCGTCGGGCTGACCGAGTTCACCCGCAGCCCGCGTGGCAGTTCGATCGCCGCGGCTTTGACGAATCCGTCCAGAGCGGCGTTGACCATTGCGGCTGAACTTGCGGTGCGGATCGGCTCACGGTTGAGCACGCCGCTGGTGAAGGTGAACGAAGCGCCGTCATTGGCGAACTCGCGGCCAATCAGCAGTAAATTGACCTGGCCCATCAATTTGTCCTGCAGGCCAAGGGCGAAGTCTGTTTCGCTCATGTCGGCCAGCGGAACGAAGTTGACGTTACCGGCTGCGCAGATCAAGGCGTCAAAAGGCCCCGTGCGCTCGAACAACTTGCGGATTGATGTGCTGTCACTGATATCGACATGAAAATCGCCGCTTTTGCGGCCAATGCGCACGATCTCATGCCGTGGTGACAGTTCACGATCAATGGCCGAACCAATAGTGCCATTAGCACCGATCAACAGGATTTTCATGGGGGTGTTCCTTGAGTGGCTGGGAGTACGCCCAGTTTAGAACTGGTTTTTTATCTCGATAAGCGCACTAATAAGCAACTTTTGGTTTTCATATGGAAACAGTCAATGAGTGAAATGGATGACTTGGCGGCTTTCGCGTTGCTGATCGACGCGGGGAGTTTTACTGTGGCCGCCCAGCAACTGGGGTGTAGCAAGGGGCAGTTGTCCAAGCGCATCAGCCACCTGGAAGCGCAGTTTTCTGTGGTGTTGCTGCACCGTACGACCCGGCGCTTGAGTCTGACGGCCGCCGGAGCGGCGTTGTTGCCCCAGGCCCAGGCGCTGGTGGTGCAAGTCGAGCGAGCGCGTCAGGCGCTGGCCAGACTCAAGGACGACATTGCCGGGCCGGTACGCATGACGGTGCCTGTGTCGCTGGGAGAAACGTTCTTCGATGCCTTGTTGCTGGAGTTCTCACGGGAATACCCGCAGGTGCAGATTGAACTTGAGCTCAATAACAATTACCGCGATCTGGCGAGAGAGGGGTTTGATCTGGCGATCCGTTCGCACGTGGGAAATGACGAGCGTCTGGTCGCCCGGCCCGTGCTCGACTGGCATGAAATTACCTGCGCCAGCCCGGCGTATCTTGATCAGTTTGGCGAGCCGGACACACCGCAGTGTTTGCTCGAGCACCGCTGTCTGTTGAACAGTCATTACAGTGGTCGCGAGGAGTGGCATTACCATCAGCAGCATGAACTGCATCGTGTCCGGGTTTCGGGCGTGTTTGCCAGTAACCATTACAGCCTGCTGAAAAAAGCCGCGGTGATTGGTGCCGGTATCGCCCGATTGCCGTCGTACATGCTTCATGCCGAGTTGGCGGACGGACGTTTGCGTGCGGTGTTGCGCGACTATCAGACTCGCAGCAATCCAATGTATCTGGTGCACCCTTATCAAGGCGGCCTGCCCAAGCGCACGCAGGTGCTGGTGGATTATCTGGCGAGATGGTTCCAGCGCAATGACCAGGCGCTGGTGAGTTTTAAACCCGGGCTTTGATCCACTCATGTGTTTTCACCCGCCATAAAAAACGGCCCCGAAGGGCCGTTTCGCAACACATCCCAGGCTATCCGCCGAGGTACGCGTCACGTACTTTTGGATCATTCAGCAATTGTTCACCGGTGCCCTGCATTACGACCCGGCCGTTTTCCAGCACATAGGCACGGTCTGCAATTTTCAGTGCCTGGTTGGCGTTTTGCTCCACCAGAAACACGGTCACACCTTCACTGCGCAGTTGTTCGATGATGTCGAAAATCTGCTGAATGATGATCGGTGCGAGCCCCAGTGACGGTTCATCGAGCAACAACAGTTTGGGCTTGCTCATCAGCGCCCGGCCAATGGCGAGCATTTGCTGCTCACCACCGGACATGGTGCCACCGCGTTGCGTAAAGCGTTCCTTCAGGCGCGGGAAAAGATGCAGAACCTTGTCCATCTGTTCCTGATAGTCGCTCTTGTCGGTGAAAAAACCGCCCATGGCGAGGTTTTCTTCGACAGTCAAACGAGCAAATACCCGACGACCTTCGGGCACAACGGCGATGCTTTTACGCATGATTTGCGCCGAGGTCAGGCCCACCAGTTCTTCGCCCAGATAGCGAATGCTGCCGCTGTGGGCTTGCGGTGAACCGCAGAGTGTCATCATCAGGGTCGATTTACCGGCACCGTTGGCCCCGATCAGGGTCACGATTTCGCCTTGGCGGACCTCAATATTGACGCTGTGCAGTGCCTGGATCTTGCCGTAGAAGGTTGAAACGTTTTCAAATTGCAGCATTTACGCTTCCCCCAAATAGGCTTTGATCACTTCAGGGTTGTCACGGATCTGTTCCGGCGTCCCGTCCGCCAAAGGCGTGCCCTGATTGATCACCACGATATGGTCGGAAATGCTCATGACCAGTTTCATGTCGTGCTCAATCAACAGCACTGTGGCGTTGTGCTCGTTGCGCAAAACGCTGATCAGCGCCTTGAGGTCCTCGGTTTCCTTGGGGTTCAGGCCCGCCGCCGGTTCGTCGAGCATCAGGATGCGCGGGCGCGTCATCATGCACCGGGCAATTTCCAGGCGGCGTTGCTGACCATAGGCCAAGGTACCGGCCGGCCGGTTGGCGAATTCGGTCAGGTTGACCTTGTCCAGCCAGTACGCGGCATATTCCATTGCCTCACGTTCGCTTTTGCGGAACCCGGGGGTTTTGAACAGACCGGCCAGGAAGTTGGTGTTGAGGTGACGGTGCTGGGCAATCAGCAGGTTCTCAACGGCGGTCATGTCCTTGAACAGGCGTACGTTCTGGAAGGTCCGCACCACGCCCTTGCGGGCGATTTCATGACCCGCCAACCCTTCAATGGCTTCGCCATCCAGCAGGATGCTGCCAGCCGACGGTTTGTAGAACCCGGTCAGGCAGTTGAACACGGTAGTCTTGCCGGCGCCGTTAGGGCCGATCATGGACACCACCTGTTTTTCCTTGACGGTCAAGGCGACGCCATTGACCGCCAACAAGCCGCCAAAGCGCATGCTCAGGCCGCTGACTTTCAGAATCTCGCGGCTCATTTTCGCAGCTCCAGGTGAGGACGTTGCATTGGCAGCAGACCTTGCGGGCGCCAGATCATCATCAGCACCATCAAGGCGCCGAACAGAAGCATCCGGTACTCACTGAACTCTCGCATCATTTCCGGCAACAGAATCATGACCACGGCAGCCAGGATCACGCCCAGTTGCGAGCCCATGCCGCCCAATACCACAATTGCCAGAATGATCGCCGACTCAAGGAAGGTGAACGACTCCGGAGTGACCAGCCCCTGGCGTGCAGCAAAGAAACTGCCTGCAAAACCGGCAAAGCTGGCGCCGAGGGTAAAGGCTGACAGTTTGATGACGGTAGGATTCAAGCCCAGCGCACGGCAGGCAATTTCATCTTCGCGCAAGGCTTCCCACGCCCGGCCAATGGGCATGCGCAGCAGGCGGTTGATCACGAATAGCACGACCAGTACCAGGACCAACGCGATCAGGTACAGGAAAATGACCTTGTTGATCGAGTTGTAGGCGATGCCAAAGTATTCATGGAACGTCTGCATGCCTTCTGCTGCGGTTCTGTCGAAGCTCAGGCCGAAGAGCGTGGGTTTCGGGATGTTGCTGATGCCGTTTGGTCCGCCGGTGAGGTCCGTCAGGTTACGCAGGAACAGACGAATGATTTCGCCAAAACCCAGGGTAACAATAGCCAGGTAGTCGCCGCGCAGGCGCAGTACCGGGAATCCGAGCAAGAAACCAAAGGTGGCGGCCATCATGCCGGCCAATGGCAGGCAGACCCAGAAGCTCAGCCCAAAGTAATGCGAGAGCAGGGCGTAGGTGTAGGCGCCCACGGCATAGAAGCCCACATAGCCCAGGTCAAGCAGCCCGGCCAGACCGACCACGATGTTCAGGCCGAGCCCAAGCATGACGTAGATCAGGATCAGGGTGGCAATGTCCACTGCACCGCGCGAGCCATAGAAGGGCCAGATCAATGCCACCACCACCAGACCGAGAATGATCCAGCGCTGAGTGCTGGGCAGGGTCATGAAGCTGGCCGCTTTGGCGGGGACTTTTGGCAGGCTGGGCGAGGCTTTCCAGGCGGCGCTCAATTGCTGGTTGAACAAGACGCGCACAAACATCAGCAGGGAGCAGATCGCAATCACGCTCAAGGTAAAGGTGCTGGTGTTGTGAACTTCGATGTTGATCCCGACGATAGTCAGTTTCAAGCCGAGTACCGGGTAGGCGACGGCCCAGACCAACAGGGCGCTGAAAAACGCCGATTTAAGATTCCTAGTCATACTTTTTCAATCTCCGGACGCCCCAGGATGCCGGTCGGACGGAACAGCAGCACCAGCACCAGCAAGCCAAAAGCCACAACGTCTTTGTACTGGTCACCGAAAATATCGGCGCCAAAGGCTTCAGCTACACCCAGTACCAGGCCGCCGAGCATCGCGCCGGGGATACTGCCGATTCCGCCCAGTACCGCAGCGGTAAAGGCCTTGAGGCCTACCAGGAAACCCGCGTTAGGGTTGATCACGCCGTATTGCACACTGATGAGCACTGCGGCCACGGCTGCCAGGGCGGCACCGATGACGAATGTCAGGGCGATCACGTTGTTGGTATTGATGCCCAGCAGGTTGGCCATCTTCATGTCTTCGGCGCAGGCGCGACAGGCGCGGCCCATGCGGGAGCGGGAGATGAACAGGGTCAGGCCGAGCATGGCCAGCACGGTGACCACGAAGACCACGATTTGCATGTAGGAGATGATGACTTCCTGAGCCCCGCCCGGACCAAAGCTGAAACCGCCCGGGATCAGGTTGGGAATAGATTTGTCTTTTGAGTCCTGGGACAGCAACACCATGTTTTGCAGGAAGATCGACATACCAATGGCAGAAATCAAAGGGATCAGACGATTACTGCCGCGCAGGGGACGATAGGCCACCCGTTCGATGCTGTAACCGTAAGCACTGGTGACCACGATGGTGGCGAGGAACGCTACGGTCATCAACAGCGGAACGCTGTCCAGACCCATCATGGTGAGGCCTGCAATCGCGATGAACGCGATGTAGGAACCAATCATGTACACCTCGCCGTGGGCGAAGTTGATCATTCCAATAATGCCGTAAACCATCGTATAGCCGATGGCGATCAGGGCATAGGTGCTGCCAACGTTGAGGCCGTTAACCAGCATTTGGAAGAAGTGATAGATGTCAGGCATTACAAAGCTCCTAAAAACCTGAGACGCATTTCACTGGTGGAGTCATTTTCCGGCCTGGGCGGTAGGGGGTTTCACCCACTTTGAGCGCAGGTCTTCTGCCAGCGAACCGCTGGTGACGGTTTTAAAGATTTTCAGGTGGGGAGACTTCCGGATCACGAAAGCGCGGCCCATATTCCATAAAACGAAGCCCACCGCGCATGCAGTGGGCTTCATTGTCAGATCAAGAACCGGACCTTACTGAGGATTTGCCTCGGTTTTAGGTTTGCCGAAGTGCCATTCGTAGATGACGAACTTGAAGTTCTTCAGGTCGCCTTTCTCATCGAAGCTCAGGTCGCCCATTGGGGTCTTGAAAGTACCCTCATGGATGGCTTTGGCAACTTTGTCGGTGTCTTCGCTTTTGGTCTGCTCGATGGCCTTGGCGATGACTTCAACTGCGGAGTAGGCCGGGAACACGAATGGGCCGGTCGGGTCCTGCTTCTTGGCCTGGAATGCATCAGCCAGTGCCTTGTTTTCCGGCAGTTGGTCGAATGCCTGCGGCAGGGTAACCAGCAGGCCTTCGGATGCGCCCTGGGCAATTTGCGAGATGGAATCGTTGCCCACGCCTTCTGGGCCCATGAACTTGGCGTTCAGGCCTTTTTCCTTGGCCTGGCGCAGGATCAGCCCCAGCTCAGGGTGGTAGCCGCCGTAGTAGACGAAGTCGACGTTTGCTTGCTTGAGCTTGGAGATGATGGCCGCGAAGTCTTTATCGCCAGCGTTGACGCCTTCAAAGACAGCAACTTTGACGCCTTTGTCTTCCAGGGTCTTTTTAACGGCAGTGGCGATACCTTCACCGTATTGTTGCTTGTCGTGCAGGACGGCAACGGTTTTCGGTTTGACGTGATCGGCGATGTAGTTGCCGGCCGCCGGACCCTGGGCACTGTCGAGGCCGATGGTACGGAACACCAGCTTGTAACCGCGTGCGGTGATTTCCGGAGCCGTGGCTGCCGGGGTAATCATGATGATGCCTTCGTCTTCGTAGATGTCCGAAGCAGGCTGAGTGGAGCTGGAGCACAGGTGACCGACCACAAACTTGACGCCGTCATTGACGATTTTGTTGGCGACGGCAACGGCTTGTTTTGGATCGCAAGCGTCGTCGTACACCTTGGCCTCAAGCATTTTCCCGTTAACGCCGCCCTTGGCGTTGATTTGCTCGACGGCCATTTCGGCGCCGGCAACCTGCATGTCGCCATACTGAGTGACTGGGCCTGTCCGGGCGCCCGCGATACCGATCTTGATGGTATCCGCCGCAAACGAATGGCTGGCAACACCGGCCAGAACCATCGCGGCAAACAGTTTAGTAATCTGCTTCTTAGCCATCTTTATTGGTGCTCCACTCTTCTGTTGTAATTTTTATAGTCCTGGAAGCCAAGGCAGCCGGACCGGGTCTTCTTTGAGCGAAATTCCCGATCATTCCCCCTTGCAACTGTACCGGTACAGTGTAGAGCGCCGGTTCAACGCTTGAATAGCAGGCTGCCAGGGGAAAAAACAGGAAATGTCGCTTAAACGAAAGAAAGAGACAGAATGGCGGCGAATCAGGCTGGTGATATTTATCAGAATGTTGCTATCTCAACGCTGCTGCCAAGACTCTCTGTTCTTTCCTCGCGCCTTTACCTGAAATCGGGTTTTTCTACCGGGTATGCGGCGCTATCATTGCGTCGATTTTTTACCTGGTGAAACCCATGAACCAAGAACCTAGCACCCTCTATGCCAAGCTGCTTGGCGAGACCTCAACTATCGAATGGAAAGCCTTGGAGAAATTCTTCGCCAAGGGGGAAGTGTTGTGGATCGCACCCGAGCTCGACTTGATCGAAGCGGCGCAGGCAATGAGCCAGGATGAGGCAGAGAAAGTCGCGGCCTGGATGGCCTCGGGATCTTTAAGCAAAGTGTCTGCATCGCAGGCTCTGGACTTCGTTGAGCGCGACCCTGAGCTTTGGGCAGTGGTGGTCACGCCCTGGATAATGATCCAGGAAAGGGCGCAAAAATAATTCAGCGCCCTAAATCAGGGCGGTTATTTGCCGGGACTCACACACCTTAAGTGTGTAGGCCAGTAACTCGAAACTGGGTAGTGGCAAATTGCCGTAGAGAAACGCCACAGTTGCTGCTGCGGCGTTTTTTTTGTGTCTGTCCGGCGATGTGTGCGGTCATGAACGGCAGGTCGCCGTGCCAATCGGCCGGATTAGGGAGGGGGGGGAGAAACAGCCCGTGATGGGCGTTGTAGCCGTTGCCGCAGGCTGCGACGGGCCTCAACGATGCCCCATCACAACCTGCGGTCGCGGTTACCGCTGTTAGCCTGCAACCAGGACGCGAATTGCTTCAAGGCGCAGGGCGGCTTTTTCAAGCATTGCCAGGCTTTGCTCGCGCTGTTTGCGCAAGGCAACCAGTTCGCTGTCGCGCACGCTCGGGTTAACCGCCTGCAGGGCGGTCAGGCGTGCCAGCTCTTCTTCGGTGTCGGCTGCCAGGCGACGCTGGGCCTCTGCGACACGTTCTGCGTGACGCGGTGCGATTTTGGCTTCGCCGGCGTTGATCTTCGGCGTGAGACTGTCACGCTGTGCTTGAACGAACTTGTTGGCACTGGCCCGCGGTACGCTTTCCAGTTGTTCGTTCAGGGTGTCGAAGGCTACCCGGGACGACAGGTCGTTGCCGTTGGCATCCAGCAGGCAGCGCAGGGCAGCCGGCGGCAGGTAACGACCCAGCTGCAAGGCGCGGGGCGCGACCACTTCACTGACGTAAATCAGCTCAAGCAGGACTGTCCCGGGCTTCAGTGCCTTGTTCTTGATCAGCGCTACCGCCGTGTTGCCCATCGAGCCGGAGAGCACGAGATCCATGCCGCCCTGCACCATAGGGTGTTCCCAGGTGATGAACTGCATGTCTTCACGCGACAGCGCCTGGTTGCGATCGTAGGTGATGGTGACGCCTTCGTCGTCGCCCAGCGGGAAGCTGGCGTCGAGCATCTTTTCGCTGGGCTTGAGGATCAAGGCGTTTTCGGAATGGTCTTCGCTGTCGATGCCAAAGGCGTTGAACAGGGTTTCCATGTAAATCGGCAAGGTGAATTGATCGTCTTGCTCAAGGATCGCTTCAACCAGCGCCTCGCCCTCGCCCGAACCACCGGAGTTAAGCTCCAGCAGGCGGTCGCGACCGGTGTGCAGTTCTTGTTCGAGGCGTTCGCGCTCGGCCCGCGCTTCATCGATCAGGGCCTGCCACTCTTCATCGTCTGCGGCTTCAAGCAACGGCAGCAGGCGTGGACCGAACCGGTGTTGCAGGGCGTTGCCGGTAGGGCAGGTATTGAGGAAGGCATTCAGTGCTTCGTGGTACCACTGGAACAGGCGCTGTTGCGGGCTGGTTTCAAGGTAAGGCACATGCAGTTCAATGACGTGCTTCTGGCCGATTCGGTCCAGACGACCAATACGCTGTTCCAGAAGATCCGGGTGGGACGGCATGTCGAACAGCACCAAGTGGTGCGCAAACTGGAAGTTACGGCCTTCACTGCCGATTTCGGAGCAGATCAGTACTTGGGCGCCGAACTCTTCGTCTGCGAAGTAGGCTGCTGCACGGTCACGCTCAAGAATGTTCATGCCTTCGTGGAAGACCGTCGCTGGGATGCCGGAGCGCACGCGCAGAGCGTCTTCCAGATCCATTGCGGTTTCCGCGTGAGCACAGATCACCAGCACTTTGGTGCGCTTGAGCATCTTCAGCGTGTCGGTCAGCCACTCAACCCGAGGGTCGAAGCGCCACCAGCGTTCTTCTTCGCTGGTGTCCGGCTGGGCCTGGAAGCTGACTTCCGGATACAGTTCGGCGTGTTCACCCAGCGGTAGCTCCAGGTATTCGTCCGGGCACGGCAGCGGGTAAGCGTGCAGTTTGCGCTCAGGAAATCCTTGAATCGCGGCGCGGGTATTTCGGAACAGGACACGGCCAGTGCCGTGACGGTCCAGCAATTCGCGCACCAGGCGAGCGCTGGCTTCGGCGTCGCCTTCGTTGACGGCAGCCAGCAAGCTGTCCCCTTCGGCACCCAGGAAACCATGAATGGTTTGATGGGCTTCTGGCGACAGACGGCCTTTATCCAGCAGTTCCTGAACCGCCTGGGCCACAGGGCGATAGTTGTCGCTTTCGGCGCGGAAGGCCGCCAAATCGTGGAAACGGTTCGGGTCGAGCAGGCGCAAACGGGCGAAGTGGCTGTCCTGGCCCAGTTGTTCCGGAGTTGCGGTCAGCAGCAACACGCCCGGGATCACCCCGGCAAGTTGTTCAACCAGGTCATACTCGGGGCTGACCTGATCTTCATGCCATACCAGGTGGTGCGCTTCGTCGACCACCAGCAGGTCCCAGCCGGCTGCAAACAGGGCGTCCTGGGCCTTGGGGTCGTCTACCAGCCATTCCAGCGCTACCAGCGCCAGCTGGCAGTCTTCAAACGGGTTGCTGGCATCGCTTTCAATGAAACGTTCTTCGTCGAACAACGCCACTTCGAGGTTGAAACGACGGCGCATCTCAACCAGCCACTGATGCTGCAGGTTTTCCGGCACGACGATCAGCACGCGGCTGGCACGGCCACTGAGCAGCTGGCGATGGATGACCAGACCGGCTTCGATGGTTTTACCCAGACCCACTTCGTCAGCCAGCAGTACACGGGGTGCGATACGGTCTGCCACTTCACGGGCAATGTGCAATTGGTGGGCAATCGGTTGTGCCCGTACGCCACCCAGGCCCCACAGCGGCGATTGCAACTGGCGGCTGGTGTGTTCGAGGGTGTGGTAGCGCAGGGAAAACCAGGACAGCGGGTCGATCTGGCCGGCAAACAAGCGATCACTGGCCAGGCGGAACTGGATGAAGTTCGAGAGCTGGGTTTCCGGCAGGGTGACGGCTTCGTTTTGCTCGTTGAGCCCGTGGTAGACCATGATGCCGTCGGCATCTTCGACTTCGCGCACGGTCATCTTCCAGCCTTCGAAGTGGATGATCGTGTCACCCGGCGAGAAACGTACACGCGTGAGCGGTGCATTGCGCAGCGAATATTGACGGGTTTCGCCAGTGGCCGGATAGAGCACGGTCAACAAGCGACCGTCCTGTGCCAGAACGGTGCCCAAACCTAGCTCAGCTTCGCTGTCACTAATCCAGCGTTGCCCCGGTTGATACTGCTGCGCCATGCTGCCTGACTCCCGCTTCGAAAAAGCCGAGTATATTAACGGATCATGGGCTTCAGTCCAAAGCACTCTCATAAAAAGCTACGCGGCTTGAATCGGTCCGGTGTTGATTTTCGACGAGTGGCCCACGTCGATCGACTCGCCACCGACACCTTCAAACAGGAGCACGATCACTATGTTGCCGCCGATCCTACCGCTCAGCGTTGTTCCGGTTACCTCCTCGCAAGACCCGGCCCGTCAGCGGCCAGACATTCCTCCAGTGACGGCTACGCAAGCCAGCACGGGTGAGAATGCAATTGATCTCAAACACCACGATACGGATCAGGCGGCTTTGCTGTTGCGTGAGGAGCAGCAGCGCCAGCATGACAAGCGCCGCCGTGAGGCTCAGGCGGAGGAGGGTGAGGTTGACCCCGGTGGAGCGCTGAATGCGGACGGCGCCGTACCGTCTTCTCCTTTGGCCGATGTCGCCCAGCGTCAGGGTTTATGGGTCGATATTGAAGTGTGAGCCAGATTTTTTCTGGTCAGCGAGGCTGGGGCGTCGCATTATTGGCCGTATTGACTAGGGCTGTTATGGCCTCAGTCCTCCGACTTGAACACACTGACAGTGACCTTATTGCGCTATGAGCCAAGACAACAAGCTGGTTGACCTGGGTGCCGAGCGTGCAAAGCGCGTGCATGACCTGAATGAAAAGCGATTGAATGAAGTGCGGCAGGCCTTCGAGCAGGCAATGCCTTTGGTAAAAGCCAAGAAAAAGCCGAAGGGCAAACCCAAAAAACGCTGAGCCACGGCGTTTTAGATGATCTGTATCAATAATCCCCTCTTAATGCTGCGTGACCGTTGATCATTATTGATCCCGGTCAAGTTCTCGGCTGCGCGTCCGGTTAATCTGGCTTCAACACATACGGACACGCCCTGGATGCACGGGCAGAGCGCAGGAGGTCGTCATGTTTCTCGATAATGTGGTTATCGCCGGAGTACTGACCGTCGGCCTCATGCTTTTGTTTTTCGCGGGTCTGGGCATTTTTATCTGGAAGGACATGCAAAAGCGCAAACAGCGCTGAGTCCGCCAGGGGATGAGCACGCAAGGCATTTTGGGCGACTTCGGTCGCCTATTTTTTTGTCCGGAGAAAAGTGATCAGAAGATGTAACCCGTATTCCGGACGGATTCAGGGCATAAAAAAAGGTACGCCCCGTGAGAGGCGTACCTTTTTGTACGGCGCGGATCAGGCGAGAACTTTGGACGCCAGCCAGAACAGCGTTGCAGACAATGCGATGGTGGCCGGTAAGGTCAGCACCCATGCCATCAGGATGGTCTTGATCGTACCGCCTTGCAGGCCGCTCTTGTTGGCGACCATGGTACCCGCTACACCCGACGACAGAATGTGCGTCGTCGATACCGGCAGGGAGAAGATGTTGGCCATGCCGATGGCGAAGGCAGTGGTGATCTGGGCCGCCATGCCCTGGGCATAGGTCATGCCCTGCTTGCCGATCTTCTCGCCGATGGTTTTAACCACGCGCTTCCAGCCGACCATGGTGCCCAGGCCCAAGGCCAGTGCTACTGCCAGAATCACCCAGAACGGGGCGTATTCAGTGGTGGCGGTCAGGTCTTTGCGCAGTTTCTCGAGGTCCGCTTTCTCGCGGGAATCAAGCACTGGCAATTTGCTGACTTTCTTTGCGGTGTCGTCCAGGCAAAGCAGGTAGCGACGGATCTCGATACGCTTTTCAGCCGGGATCGAGTGGTAGTCGGACACGCCTTTCAACGAGCCTAGCAGCGCGTCAATGGTCGGTTCGGTTTGCTGCGGGTTGCAGCTGAACTGATCCGGCAGATCGCCTTTGATGCTTTTGCCCAGAGCCAGGAATTCGGTCAGCGAAGCGTTGTTGCGCTGATAGAACTGATTCAGGTGCAGGGTGGCGTCGCGAGTACGCTCGATCTGATAGGTCGTGCTGTTCAGATCCAGAACGAATGCGCTTGGCACGATGCCGATCAGTACCAGCATGATCAGGCCGATGCCTTTCTGGCCATCGTTGGAACCGTGAACGAAGCTCACCGCCATGGCCGAGATCACCAGAACCAGACGGTTCCAGAACGGCGGATGCTTCTTGTCATCCAGCTTGCGGCGTTGCTCAGGGGTCTTGTGCATCTTGGACCCCGGACGCCACCACTTCAGGGCGACCAGCACCAGACCGGCAACCAGGAAGCCAGCCATTGGCGAGAACACCAGCGAGGCACCAATGTCGATAGCCTTTTGCCAGTTAACCCCGTCGCTCACCGGAATTCCGCTGATCAGGGCGTTGGCCAGGCCGACGCCCAGAATCGAGCCGATCAGGGTATGCGAGCTCGACGCCGGAATCCCGAAGTACCAGGTACCCAGGTTCCAGGTGATGGCTGCTGCAAGCAGTGAGAACACCATGGCCAGGCCATGTCCGGTGTTTACATTTACCAGAAGCTCTACCGGCAGCAGGTGAACGATGGCATATGCCACGCCGACCCCGCCCAGCAGAACGCCGAGAAAATTGAACACACCGGAAAAGAACACCGCCAGATGAGGCGGCATGGCTTTGGTGTAGATGACAGTCGCTACCGCGTTCGCGGTGTCATGAAAGCCGTTGATGAACTCAAACGCGAGAACAAAGGCTAGGGCGAAGAAGAGGCTGATAAGAACCCAGGCGTCCAATCCGCTTAATAGATCGATCATGAAGGTTTTCTGACACGGTCATAAAGGGGGCCGGATTATGCCAGAAAACCGAGGCATTCGATGCATTAGCTGTACGTTGGTAACATCTGTAAATGAAAAAGCTTGTAAGACGCGTCCGTTCCTTGGCGTCAGAAAACCTCTACAGGCCCCTGATTTCAAAGGGTATAAGCGATCCTGAAGAGCCGCTTAAACCCTTTGTCATGACCTGCATCGAGCGCATGAAATTTCTCATATCAGAGGCGTTCAGGAGGGCGCCGGGCTTTAAGGTCTGTCGTTATGCCCGGTTTTCAGCCTGCGAGCTCAGGGCTCTTCGGACTTGAGTTCTTTTTCGATTTTTTGAATTTCCTGGGTGAACGCCTGGTCGAGCAGGCTGGCGCGTTTACGCCACGGTTTACGCTCAGGCTCGGGTTGAGCGGCGTAGGTGGTCACTTCACCACCGTATACATCCTTGTAACGTTGTTCCTGACGCTCAAGTTCTGCGCGCAGTTCGTCTTTCGTCACAGTCATACCTAATTGAGTAAGGATTTAATCGGGTGGGCCATCATGCGTGAATGGCCAATTCATTTAATGTCGGTGTTCTGCACTGGGCCAAAGGCGTTGGGCAGCATCAGATTTAATACACCGTTTTCTCTGCACAGCGTGCGGTCATTCATAATGCATGAGCGTCGCGGCAGTTAAGTACTCACCCGTCAGGGAGGTAACTCGCGGTGCACCGGGATGTTTAACCATGGGGGCGTAGTGAGCAGGCGGTGCAAGAGTGTTCACTGCCGCAGTGATCGCTTGATCCTGTGCATTCAATTACTGAGGGACAGAATGCCTGAGTAATACCGCTACTATCGCCGAAGCCCTTTAGGCACGTCAATGTTCTATTGAGGGAGCTGTTTCTGAGGAGAAAAGTTACCGGGATTGATCTAATAATAAGGCAGCGGCTAATTGCCCGTGCAAGTTACTCACACGCTGGCGGAGTTTAAAGGCTGAGCGATATATAACCGACGCTCTCTATCCTTTATCCGGTTGTTAGCCTGGGTGATTTGAATTAACACGGGTGAAGTCATGTGCCGCGAGAAAGTAGCCTGGGGAAGACTCATGAGTTCTCGGAGGGAGGAGGATCGAATTGCGATTATCGGTCAGTGGTTCGATAATCGCCCGGGTCATGCGTGCCGAGGGTGCTCTGTGCCGCGGGCGGGATGTAATAACAATAACGAGAACGAGCTTCAGCCGGAGACAGTGAATGAGTGATCAATTGCGCAATGCCGTTGCCAGTATCGCGCCACCGATTGTGGCTTCGCCTGCAAAACGTATTCAAGCGTTTACCGGCGATCCTGACTTCATGGCCTCGCTGGCCCGTGGTCTGGCTGTGGTGCAGGCGTTCCAGGAACGCAAACGGCACCTGACCATTGCCCAGATCAGCCATCGCACTGAAATTCCGCGAGCGGCGGTGCGTCGTTGCTTGTATACGTTGATCAAGCTCGGATATGCCACCACCGATGGCCGCACTTACTCTCTGTTGCCCAAGGTCTTGACCCTGGGGCATGCCTATTTGTCATCGACCCCTCTGGCGGTTTCCGCCCAACCGTATCTGGATCGCATGAGCGAGCAATTGCACGAGGCTTGCAACATGGCGACGCTTGAAGGCGATGACATCCTTTACATTGCCCGCTCGGCAACGACCCAGCGATTAATTTCGGTGGACTTGTCCGTGGGTGGCCGGCTGCCGGCGTACTGCACGTCCATGGGCCGCATCCTGTTGGCTGCCCTGGATGACGTGACGCTAAACGAATACCTGGCGCACGGTGACTTTCAAGCCAAGACCAGCCGCACCCTGCACACGCCTGAGGCATTACTTGAGTGTTTGCAGCAAGTGCGCGAGCAGGGCTGGTGTGTGGTCGATCAGGAACTGGAGCAAGGGCTGCGCTCGATTGCCGTACCGGTATACGACGCTTCAGGGCAAGTGCTGGCGGCCTTGAATGTCAGCACCCACGCCGGTCGGGTGACACGCACAGAGCTGGAGCAGCGCTTCCTGCCGATCATGCTCAGTTCCAGCCGTGAGTTGAGTGCTCAGCTGTTTACATGATGGCGCAATAGCTCCCCCGCTGCTTCAATCTGACATTAGCCAGCAAGCTAACTATGTGTTCGATAAACGAACACATAGTCGATTATCGGATTGTTTTGGCCCGTGACGGCGGCTTAACCTGCAGGCATACGGTGTCGCCCCTGGCACACCTTCTTCTACTGCAGTGGCCAACAAGAATCGGGAGCTACCCCAGATGGCAGATATCATTTCGTTACACGACGCCGTGAAACAGTTTGTGAGCGATGGCGACACCGTTGCGCTTGAAGGTTTCACTCATCTGATCCCGACTGCTGCGGGCCATGAAATAATCCGCCAGGGTAAAAAAGACCTGACACTGGTACGGATGACACCTGACCTGGTCTACGATCAGTTGATTGGTGCCGGTTGTGCACGAAAGTTGATTTTCTCCTGGGGAGGCAACCCTGGCGTGGGTTCGCTGCACCGTCTGCGCGATGCCGTTGAAAAGCAATGGCCGCAGCCGTTGGAAATCGAAGAACACAGCCACGCCGACCTGGCCAATGCCTACGTGGCTGGGGCTTCGGGCCTTCCATTCGCGGTGCTGCGAGCCTACGCAGGATCGGATCTGCCCAAAGTTAACCCGCTGATCAAAACCGTGACCTGTCCGTTTACAGGCGAAGTACTGGCCGCCGTCCCTTCGGTACGCCCCGATGTCACTGTCATTCATGCACAAAAAGCCGACCGCAAAGGCAATGTCTTGCTCTGGGGCATCCTCGGCGTGCAGAAAGAGGCAGCACTGGCGGCCAAGCGCTGCATCGTTACGGTTGAAGAAATCGTCGACGATCTGCAAGCCCCGATGAACGCGTGCGTCTTGCCGACCTGGGCATTGAGTGCGGTGTGCCATGTGCCGGGCGGGGCGCACCCGTCTTACGCTCACGGTTACACAGAACGCGATAACCGTTTCTATCAGGCGTGGGACCCGATTGCCCGCGACCGTGAGACGTTTACTGCCTGGATCAATGAATACATCCTCGGCACTGCCAATTTCAGTGAGTTCCAGGCCAAGTTGGCCAGCGCTTCGGAGGCAAAATAATGGCTTACTCCACTAATGAAATGATGACCGTAGCTGCCGCTCGCCGTTTGAAAAACGGTTCGGTGTGTTTTGTCGGTATCGGCCTGCCTTCCAAAGCTGCCAACCTGGCGCGACTGACGTCGTCGCCTGATGTGGTACTGATTTACGAGTCCGGCCCGATTGGTGCCAAGCCCGACGTGCTGCCGCTGTCGATCGGCGATGGTGAACTGGCCGAAACCGCCGATACCGTCGTTTCTACCAGCGAAATTTTCCGTTACTGGCTGCAAGGTGGCCGGGTGGATGTGGGGTTCCTGGGCGCTGCTCAAGTTGACCGCTTCGGCAATATCAACACCACGGTCGTGGGCGATTACCACCAGCCTAAAGTCCGTTTGCCGGGTGCCGGTGGCGCACCTGAGATCGCCGGTTCGGCGAAAAGTGTGCTGATCATTCTCAAGCAGTCCGCCCGTTCGTTCGTCGACAAGCTGGACTTCATCACTTCGGTCGGTCACGGCGAAGGCGGCGATTCCCGCAAACGCCTCGGGCTGCCGGGGGCTGGCCCGGTTGGGATCATCACCGACCTGTGCATCATGGAGCCTGAAGCGCAAACCAATGAGTTTGTGGTCACGGCCTTGCACCCGGGTGTAACCCGTGAGCAAGTCACTGCAGCTACCGGTTGGGCCATCCGTTTTGCCGACAACGTGGAACTGACTGCCGAGCCGACTGAGGTTGAACTCAGCGCCTTGCGCGATCTGGAGACGCGCACCGCGCTGGCCCACGGTCAAGCGCCAGGAGAAGCATGATGCGCGAAGTATTTATCTGTGACGCAATCCGTACGCCGATTGGCCGTTTTGGCGGTGGCCTGGCTGCCGTGCGCGCTGATGATCTGGCTGCAACGCCGATCAAGGCACTGATGGAGCGCAACCCGGGCGTGAAGTGGGACGAAGTTGATGAGGTGTTTTTCGGCTGCGCCAACCAGGCGGGCGAAGACAACCGTAACGTCGCACGGATGGCGGCATTGCTGGCCGGGTTGCCGGAGACCATTCCGGGCGTAACCTTGAACCGTTTGTGTGCCTCGGGCATGGACGCAATCGGTACGGCATTCCGGGCGATTGCCAGCGGCGAAATGGAGCTGGCCATTGCCGGGGGCGTCGAGTCGATGTCGCGCGCGCCGTTTGTCATGGGCAAGGCTGACGCGGCGTATTCGCGCAACATGAAGCTTGAAGACACCACCATTGGCTGGCGTTTTATCAACCCGCTGATGAGCGCTCAATACGGCGTCGATCCAATGCCGCAAACCGCGGATAACGTGGCCGACGATTACCGGATCTCACGCGCAGACCAGGATGCTTTCGCCTTGCGCAGCCAGCAACGTACCGCGGCGGCTCAGGCGGCAGGCTACTTTGCAGAAGAGATTGTGGCGGTACGTATCGCCCATAAAAAAGGCGAAACCGTGGTCGAGCGCGATGAGCATCCGCGTGCGGACACCAGCCTTGAGACCTTGAGCAAACTCAAGCCGGTCAACGGTCCTGATAAAACCGTCACCGCGGGCAATGCCTCGGGTGTTAACGACGGCGCTGCGGCGCTGATCCTGGCGTCGGCCGATGCGGTAAAACGGCACGGCCTGACAGCGCGTGCACGGGTACTGGGCATGGCCAGCGCCGGTGTAGCACCCCGGGTTATGGGGATCGGCCCGGTGCCTGCCGTACGCAAGCTGGTGGAACGCCTGGGGTTGGCGGTCAGCGATTTTGACGTGATTGAGCTTAACGAAGCGTTCGCCAGCCAGGGCTTGGCGGTGTTGCGCGAGTTGGGGCTGGCGGATGACGCACCCCAGGTCAATCCGAATGGCGGAGCGATTGCGCTGGGTCATCCATTGGGCATGAGCGGTGCTCGCATCGTCATGACGGCGCTGCATCAACTGGAAAAAACCGGGGGCAAGAAAGGCCTGGCGACGATGTGTGTGGGCGTCGGCCAAGGTTTGGCGCTGGCCATAGAACGGGTCTGAGGCGAGCCGCAAGCATTGGAACCAACACTTGTCTGAGCGCCAGAGGTCTCTGTCGCTCAGACAAATTGTGGTTGCGGTCCTGAGTGTTGCAAGATATTTCTACGTGCAACTAACCCTGGATGAGTCTTTACAACATGACAACAGATACTCACTACACAGGAGAGGAACGCAGGAAAAGGATCTTTGCGATTGTGGGCGCCTCCTCGGGCAACCTGGTCGAATGGTTCGATTTCTATGTGTACGCCTTTTGTGCAATCTACTTCGCCCCCGCTTTTTTCCCCTCAGATGACCCCACCGTTCAGCTGTTGAACACGGCCGGGGTGTTTGCGGCTGGCTTCTTGATGCGTCCGATTGGTGGCTGGCTGTTTGGCCGAGTGGCTGACAAGCACGGACGCAAGAACTCAATGATGATCTCGGTGCTCATGATGTGTGCCGGGTCATTGGTCATTGCCTTTTTGCCGACTTACGACGCCATTGGCGCCTGGGCACCCGCTTTGCTATTGATGGCGCGGCTGTTCCAGGGATTGTCGGTGGGGGGTGAATACGGCACCACCGCGACCTACATGAGTGAGGTGGCGCTTAAGGGCCAGCGTGGTTTCTTTGCGTCGTTTCAGTACGTGACCTTGATCGGCGGTCAATTGCTGGCGGTGCTGGTCGTGGTCATTCTTCAACAGTTTTTGTCCGAAGACGAGCTACGGGCTTGGGGCTGGCGCATCCCGTTTGTCATCGGGGCTCTTGCGGCACTGATTTCGCTGCTGCTGCGTCGCAGCCTGAAAGAAACAACCAGCGCCGAAACCCGACAGGACAAGGATGCAGGCAGCGTGGCTGCTCTGTTCCGCGACCACAAGGCTGCGTTTATTACCGTGCTGGGTTACACAGCAGGCGGCTCGCTGATTTTCTACACGTTCACCACCTACATGCAGAAGTACTTGGTGAACACGGCTGGCATGCATGCCAAGACCGCCAGTTACATCATGACCGGTGCGCTCTTCCTTTATATGTGCATGCAGCCGATATTCGGCATGCTGGCAGACAAGATTGGTCGCCGTAACTCGATGCTCTGGTTTGGCGCCTTGGGCACGCTGTGCACAGTGCCGATCTTGCTGAGTTTGAAAACCATCACCAGCCCGTTTTTGGCGTTTGTGCTGATCACGCTGGCGCTGGCAATTGTCAGCTTTTACACCTCGATCAGTGGGCTGGTTAAGGCCGAAATGTTTCCGCCACAGGTGCGGGCTTTGGGGGTTGGCCTGGCCTACGCTGTCGCGAACGCTATCTTTGGTGGTTCGGCGGAATACGTTGCCTTGGGTCTCAAGTCGATGGGCATGGAAAACACTTTCTATTGGTACGTGACGGTGATGATGGCGATTGCTTTTCTGTTCAGCTTCCGCTTGCCCAAACAGCCCAAATACCTGCACCACGATCTCTGATGTGCTTGCGCGTGCCGAGTGTGGCGCGCGCCTCGAAAGGATGAGTTATGCGTGATCGAACGAGCAATCAACTGTTTGAGGCTTATTTCACGGCCAAGGCCATGGGCGAGGTGTTTTGTGACCATGGCCGTGTACAGGCCATGCTCGACTTTGAAGCGGCTCTGGCCCGGGCGCAAGCCAGGGTCGGACTGATTCCTCAGTCAGCGGTTGATTCGATCCGCGCGGCGTGCAAGGCCGAACTCTACGACTTCGATGCCTTGGGGCAGGCCATTGCCGTCGCCGGTAATTCGGCCATTCCGCTGGTCAAGGCCTTGGGTAAGCAGATTGCCGCTGTGGCCCCTGAAGCCGAACGCTATGTGCACTTGGGGGCGACCAGCCAGGATGTAATGGACAGCGGTCTGGTACTGCAATTGCGTGCCGCTCTGGTATTGATCGAGGATGATCTGGCGCGTCTCGGTGAGGTCCTCGCTCGGCAAGCCCGGCGTTATGCCGCGACCCCGCTGGCAGGCCGCACCTGGCTGCAACAGGCCACTCCTGTCACGTTGGGCATGAAACTCGCCAGTTGGCTGGGAGCCGTTACCCGTAACCGCCAACGATTGCTGGAATTGAAACCGCGCCTGCTGTGCCTGCAGTTTGGTGGTGCGTCAGGCACCTTGGCGGCCTTGGGTAATCAGGCCCTGCCTGTAACCCGGGCGCTGGCGGATGAGCTTGGTTTACAGATGCCTGATCAGCCCTGGCACACCCAGCGTGATCGACTGGTGGAGTTTGGCGCGGTGTTGGGCCTGATTGCCGGGAACCTGGGCAAGGTAGGGCGTGATATCAGCCTGCTGATGCAGACCGAAGCCGCCGAAGTGTTTGAGCCGGCGGCGCCGGGCAAGGGCGGCTCATCGACCATGCCGCACAAGCGTAACCCTGTGGGGTCGGCGGTCTTGATCAGTGCCGCGACACGGGTGCCAGGCTTGTTGAGCGTCCTGTTCAGCGCCATGCCTCAGGAGCACGAGCGCAGCCTGGGCTTATGGCATGCCGAATGGGAAACCTTGCCCGAAATCTGCTGCCTGGTATCCGGGGCCCTGGCTCAGGCACTGAATATTGCTGAAGGGCTGGAGGTGGATGTCGAGCGCATGGCACGCAACCTCGACCTGACCCATGGCCTGGTGCTGGCAGAAGCGGTCAGCATCGTGCTGGCCCAGCGCGTGGGCCGAGAGACGGCACACCATCTGCTGGAACAGTGCTGCAAGCGTGCGGTGTCCGAGCAACGCCATTTGCGGGCGGTGCTGGGCGATGAACCTGGCGTGACCGCACACCTGAGTGCGGCCGAACTGGATTGCTTGCTCGATCCGGCCCATTACCTCGGCCAGGCGACGACTTGGGTCGAGCGTGCAGTGGCTGAACATTTTTCGTTGGCGCATTGAATTGGCGCTGCTAAAGGAGAAGCTGGTGAAACGTGTACAACTCGCTGATGGTGAACTCAACTACCAGATCGATGGCCCGCAAGGTGCCCCGGTGCTGGTGTTGTCCAACTCGCTGGGTACTGATCTGGGAATGTGGGACACGCAGGTGGCTGCGTTCGCCAAGCACTTCCAGGTGTTGCGTTACGACACCCGGGGGCATGGCCAGTCGCTGGTGACTGAGGGCCCGTACAGCATCGAGCAGTTGGGGCGTGATGTGCTGGCGCTGCTGGACGCCCTGCAGATTGAACGTGCGCATTTTTGCGGGCTGTCGATGGGCGGTTTGATCGGTCAATGGCTGGGGATCAATGCCGGTGAGCGGTTGAAAAAATTGGTGGTGTGCAACACGGCCGCCAAGATTGGCGAGCCTTCGGTGTGGAACCCGCGTATTGAAACCGTGCTGCGTGATGGGGCGGCCGCGATGGTCGCATTGCGCGATGCATCGATTGCCCGCTGGTTTACACCGGACTATGCCCAGGCACATCCAGAGCAGGCCAAGCGCATTACCGACATGCTTGCGGCCACTTCGCCTCAAGGGTATGCCGCCAACTGTGCGGCGGTGCGTGATGCGGATTTTCGCGATCAACTGGGGTGGATCAAAGTGCCCATGTTGGTGATTGCCGGGACGCAGGACGCTGTCACACCTCCGTCGGGTGGCCATTTTATTCAGGAGCGTGTGTCGGGTGCGCAATACGCTGAATTCTATGCTGCCCACCTGTCCAACGTTCAGGCCGGTGAAGCGTTCAGCCAATGCGTGCTGGCGTTCTTGTTGGCGGACAAAGCGGTTTAAGGAGCAATTTGTGGACGAAAAGCAACGTTACGACGAAGGGCTAAATGTACGTCGTGCAGTGCTCGGTGATGCTCACGTCGATCGCAGCCTGAATGCCCTGACTGAGTTCAACAGCGAGTTCCAGGAAATGATCACCCGCCATGCCTGGGGCGACATCTGGACACGTCCGGGCCTGCCGCGGCATACCCGCAGCTTGATCACGATCGCAATGCTGATCGGGATGAACCGTAATGAAGAGCTCAAGCTGCATTTGCGTGCGGCGGCGAGCAACGGTGTCACCCGCGCAGAGATCAAGGAAGTGCTGATGCAAAGCGCGATCTACTGCGGCATTCCGGCAGCCAATGCGACGTTCCACCTGGCAGAGTCGGTGTGGGATGAGCTGGGCGTTGAATCGCGGGTTTGACCTTTACTCGTCCAGAAACAATAAACCCGCCTATTGGCGGGTTTATTGTTTATTCAGTATCGATCAAGCCTTGGGCGGCTTGTCCGAAACAGGGCGGTTTTGCCCGGTTTGTTCGAACCAGCCACCACCTAGCGCTTTGTACAGATTGACCTCGCTGGTCAACTGCGACAAACGGTCGGTGATCAGCGATTGCTGTGCACTGAACAGCGAGCGCTGAGCGTCGAGGAAGGTCAGGTTGCTGTCGATACCAATCCGATAGCGACGTTCGGCCAAGCGGTAGTAGTTCTGGTTGGCTGCGACGAAATCGGTTTGTGCCTGCAATTGTTGGTTGTAAGTCTGGCGTGCTGCCAGGCCGTCGGAGACTTCCTGGAATGCCGTCTGGATCGCCTTCTCGTATTGAGAAACGGTGATTTCCTTCTGGATTTTCGAATAGTCGAGGCTGGCGCGCAAAGCCCCTGCGTTGAAGATCGGCAGGTTGATTTGCGGCGAAAACAGCCACGTACCCGAGCCGCCCTTGAACAGCCCTGACAGGTCAGGGCTCAAGGTCCCGGCATTGGCTGTGAGGCTGATGCTCGGGAAGAATGCGGCCCGCGCCGCGCCGATGTTGGCGTTAGCGGCCAACAACTTGTGCTCGGCTTCGAGGATGTCCGGACGACGTTGCAGCAAGTCGGATGGCAAGCCAGCCGGCACTTCGGTCAACAGATCTGCCGCCAACGGTTTGCTAGCCGGCAGGTTGTCCGGAAGGGTCGTGCCCAGCAACAGGGCCAGGCTGTTCTGGTCCTGAGCGACCTGGCGCGTGTATTTCGCCAGCTGTACTTTGGCGTTTTCAACCGAGGTGCGTGCCTGGCTCAGATCAAGGGCCGAGGCCACTCCGACTTCATTGCTGCGCAAGGTGAGCTTATAGCTCTCGTCGTAGTTTTTCAGCGTGTCTTGAGTGAGCTTGAGCAGTTCTTTGTCGGCCTGCCAGGTCAAGTAGGCATTCGCGACGCTGGCGACCAGACTGATCTGAGTCGAGCGGCGGGCTTCTTCAGTAGCGAAGTAGTTCTGCAAGGCCTGATCGCTCAGGCTGCGCACCCGGCCGAACAAGTCGAGTTCATACGCACTGACCCCAAGCGTCGCCGAGTAGGTGCTGCTGATACCCGACTCTCCGGTTTGCGACATGTTTGCCGGTGTACGTTGACGGCTACCGCTGCCATTGGCCGAAACCGCCGGGAACAGGTCTGCACGCTGGATACGGTATTGCGCGGCATAGGCGTCGATGTTCAACGCAGCGACCCGGAGGTCGCGGTTGTTGACCAGAGCCGTCTGAATCAGTTGTTGCAGGGCCGGGTCATGGAAAAACTGACGCCAGCCTTGTTCCGCGGCGGCCTGATTGGCCGCTTCGGTTGGCGAATATGCCGGGCCTTCGGGGTACTGAGCCGCTACCGGCGCTTCTGGGCGCTGGTAATCCGGGATCAGCGAGCAGCCGCCCAGGGTAAACGCGGCGACAGCGAGGGCTAGAAGGGACTTGCTCATTGGCCAGCCTCGTTGCTTGGAGTTTTAGTCAGGTCCACTTTTTTCTCTGAATCTTTTTTGCTGCCAAAGGACGATACGGCGACAAAGAACAGCGGTACCCAGAATACGGCCAGTACGGTAGCGGTGATCATACCGCCGATAACGCCGGTACCGATCGCATGCTGGCTGCCCGAGCCTGCGCCCGAGGAGATGGCCAGCGGGATCACGCCCAGTACAAACGCCAGAGAGGTCATGATGATCGGGCGCAGACGCATGCGGCACGCTTCAATCGCGGCCTCCGTCAGGGTTCGTCCTTGCTCGTGCAGCTCTTTGGCAAACTCGACGATCAGAATGGCGTTTTTCGAGGCCAGACCGATGGTCGTGAGCAAGCCCACCTGGAAGTACACGTCGTTGGACAGCCCGCGAAGGCTCGTCGCCATCAACGCCCCGATAATCCCCAGTGGCACCACCAACATGACGGCAATCGGGATCGACCAGCTTTCGTACAGTGCAGCAAGGCACAGGAATACCATCAGCAAGGATATAGCGTACAGGGCAGGGGCCTGGGATCCTGACAGACGCTCCTCGTATGACAGCCCTGTCCAGGAAATCCCCACACCGGCCGGCAGTTTCTTGGCCAGTGCTTCAACTTCAGCCATGGCCTGGCCACTGCTGTAGCCCGGTGCCGGAGCACCCAGAACTTCCATGGCTTCTACGCCGTTGTAACGCGAGAGCTTGGGCGGACCATAGATCCACTTGCCCTTGGCGAAGGCCGAGAACGGCACCATGGTTCCGTCACCATTGCGCACGTACCACTTCTTCAAGTCTTCCGGGTTCATCCGCGAATCGGCTTTACCTTGCAGGTAAACCTTTTTCACACGGCCGTGGTCGATGAAGTCGTTGACGTAACTGGCACCCAGCCCGATCGACAGGGTGTTGTTGATGTCGCTCAGCTCAACGCCCAGGGCGCGGGCCGCTTCGTCGTCAATTTCCAGCTGGTACTGCGGCTCATCGTTCAGGCCGTTCGGGCGCACACCGGCCAGGATCTTGCTTTGAGCGGCCATCCCCAGGAACTGGTTGCGGGCCTCCATCAGCTTCTCGTGACCAATACCGGAGCGGTCTTGCAGGTAAACGTCAAAACCGGTTGCGTTACCCAGCTCCATCACTGCCGGCGGTGCAAAAGCGAACACCATGGCATCGCGGAACGTTGAGAAGTGCGCCTGAGCCCGTCTTGCCAGCGCAAATACGCTGTTGTCGGCATCACGCTCGCCCCAGGGTTTGAGCATGATGAACGCCATGCCGGAGCTTTGACCGCGACCGGCGAAGTTAAAGCCGTTTACGGTAAATACGGAAGATACGGCTGCCGACTCATCGGTCAACAGGTACTCACGCATCCGGTCGATGACGTCCTGTGTACGCTCTGCGGTCGTGCCTGCCGGTGTTTGCACCTGAGCAAACAGTACGCCCTGATCTTCTTCCGGAAGGAAGGAGGTCGGGATGCGCGTGAACAGGAACACCATGCCGACAACGATCAGGACATAGGCCAGGAAGTACGGGGCCTTATGGCGCAGGATGCTGCCAACACCTTTTTCATAGCGTTTTACGCCGCTGTCGAAGGTGCGGTTGAACCAGCCGAAGAAGCCGCGCTTGTTCTCGCCGTGATCGCCTTTGGCAATTGGCTTGAGCATGGTGGCGCACAAGGCCGGGGTAAAGATCAGGGCAACCAGCACCGAAAGGCCCATCGCCGAAACAATGGTGATCGAGAACTGGCGGTAAATCACACCGGTCGAACCGCTGAAGAAGGCCATTGGCAGCAATACTGCCGACAGCACCAGAGCAATACCGACCAGCGCTCCCTGGATCTGCTCCATGGATTTCTTGGTGGCTTCCTTGGGTGGCAGTCCTTCCTCGGACATTACCCGCTCGACGTTTTCAACCACGACGATCGCATCGTCCACCAGCAGGCCGATGGCCAGTACCATGCCGAACATGGTCAGGGTGTTAATACTGAAGCCGGCAGCGGCCAGAATCCCGAAAGTGCCGAGCAATACCACGGGCACCGTCATCGTGGTGATGATGGTGGCACGGAAGTTCTGCAGGAACAGGAACATGACCAGGAACACCAGCGCGACAGCTTCGACCAGCGTCTCAAGTACGCCTTCGATCGATGCAGAAACCACTGGAGTGGTGTCATACGGGTAAACGACTTTCATGCCTTCGGGGAAGAAGGGTTCCAGGTCTGCGATGGTTGCGCGCAGTGCCTTGGCGGTGTCCAGGGCGTTGGAGCCCGGAGCCAGCTTGATCGCAAGGCCCGAAGACGGCATGCCGTTGTACTGCGCACTGATGCTGTAGTTCTCACCACCCAGGCCAACTTCGGCGACATCTTTCAGGCGTACCTGTGAGCCGTCGGTGTTGACCTTGAGCAGGATCTTTTCGAACTGCTCAGCGGTTTGCAGACGGGTTTTACCGATGATGGTCGCGTTCAGCTCCTGACCTTTTACTGCTGGCAGGCCGCCCAGTTGCCCGGAGGACACCTGTACGTTCTGTGCGCTGATGGCCGACTTGACGTCCACCGGGGTCAGGTTGAATTTGTTCAGCTTGGCCGGGTCGAGCCAGATACGCATGGCGTACTGAGCACCAAACACCTGGAAGTCGCCCACACCTGAAGTACGGGAAATCGGGTCCTGCATGTTGGAGACGATGTAGTTCGACAGGTCGTCCTTGTTCATACTGCCGTTTTCCGACACCACGCCGATCACCATCAGGAAGTTTTTCACTGCCTTGGTGACACGGATACCCTGCTGCTGAACTTCTTGAGGCAGCAGGGGCGTTGCCAGGTTGAGCTTGTTCTGAACCTGAACCTGAGCGGTATCCGGGTCAGTACCTTGCTCGAACGTAGCCGTGATGCTCATGCTGCCGTCGGAGTTACTTTCCGAGGATACATAGCGCAGGTGGTCAATCCCGTTGAGCTGCTGCTCGATCACCTGAACCACAGTATCCTGCACGGTTTGCGCCGAAGCGCCCGGGTAGTTCACTGCAATCGAGATGGCCGGTGGCGCGATGCTCGGGTATTGGTTGATTGGCAGACTCAGGATGGATAAAGCCCCGACCAGCATGATGACCAGGGCAATTACCCAGGCAAAAATCGGACGGTCGATAAAAAATTTCGACATGGTTTACTCCCCTTTACTGCCTGCAGCTTTTTCTGTTGCCGGGGCAGATGCCGGGGTTGCGCCTTGTGGTTTTTCCATGATTTTTACTTCAACACCTGGCTTGATGTACTGCAGGCCGTCTGTAATCAGGCGATCACCAGCGTTGAGGCCTTTTTCTACCAGCCAGTCGCTGCCTACCGTACGCGTTGCTTGAAGTACGCGCTGTTCAACCTTGTTGTCCTGATTGACGATCATCGCCGTCGGTTGGCCCTTGAGGTTGTGTGTCACGCCGATCTGAGGTGCGAGGATCGCATTGCTGTCGACCCCTGCTTCCAGTTGCGCGTGCACAAACATGCCCGGCAACAGCGTGTCATTCGGGTTCGGGAACACGGCACGCAAGGTTACGGAGCCCGTTGTTTCGTCAACCGACACTTCGCTGAACTCGAGTCGGCCTTCTTCCGGGTATTCGCTGCCATCGGGCAGGGTCAGCTTGACCTTGGCGGCGTTGGCGCCAGCGCTTTTCAGGCGGCCATCGGCCAGGTCGCGACGCAGCTCAAGCATTTCGACCGAAGATTGCGTCACATCAACATAGATCGGGTCCAGTTGAGTGATGACGGCGAGGGCATTCGCCTGGCCACTGGTCACCAGTGCACCTTCAGTGAACAGCGAGCGACCAATGCGGCCAGACAGGGGCGCCAGCACTTTGGTGTAGCGCAAGTTGACCTGAGCGGTATTCAGTGCAGCTTCTGCTTCAAGACGCGCAGACTCGGCGTTGTCATATTCCTGACGGCTCACCGCTTGCTCTGCGACCAATTGCTTGTAGCGATTAGCCAGCGATTTGGCCGATTGTAGAGTGGCCTTTGCGCTGAGCACGTTGCTTTCGTAGATAGCCGGATCGATTTGATACAGCTGTTGGCCGGCTTTGACGTCGCTGCCTTCCTTGAAGAAGCGTTTGAGAATAATCCCGTTTACTTGAGGGCGAACTTCTGCAGAGCGGTAGGACGTTGTCCGGCCTGGCAGGTCGCTGGTCAAAGTAAATGGCTGGGTTTTCAGCGTCACGACGCCGACCTGAGGGATTTGCTGGGCAGGTGCTGCTTCTTCCTTTTTACATCCGCTGAGCAGCGATGCTAGGGCGATGGCAGCAACCAGAGCGGTAACAGCTGGCTTAAATTGCATGAAGATCCTCGGGTCAGGCACGCGAAAGCGCACAAGAATAGTGGAAGGGTAAAGAAAGCTGTTCCGGGTGGATAAGTAGCTTGCTAAGGAATATACTTACATTCGTGTCTGTTTGTAAATAGCGGCAACGTGTCGTTACAGACGCTGCAGTGCCTTTTTTGAAGCATGAAGTAGGCCGGGATAAGGCAGAACAAACGCCACCCGATGCTGGTTTGGATAAGTGCTCAGCATTGTCCGACCCCCCCTGATTGAGGTTTTGATTGTCATGGTGCGTCGTACCAAAGAAGAAGCTCTGGAAACCCGGAGCAAAATCCTCGAAGCGGCCGAGCAGGCCTTTTACGAACGGGGTGTTGCGCGTACGACTCTGGCCGATATCGCGGCATTGGCGGGAGTCACCCGGGGGGCGATTTACTGGCATTTCAGTAACAAGGCCGACCTGGTGCAGGCGATGCTCGATACCTTGCACGAGCCGCTGGATGAGCTGGCCAAAGCCAGCGAAAACCAGGACGAGCTTGATCCGCTCGGCTGCATGCGCAAGCTGCTGGTGCATTTGTTTCGCCAGGTTGCCATTGATCCCAAGACCCGGCGTATCAATGAAATCTTGTTTCATAAGTGTGAATTTACTGACGAAATGTGTGATTTGCGTCGGCAACGCCAAGTGGCCAGTGTCGACTGCAACAGCAGAATCGAAGTGGCCCTGAATAATGCCGTTCATCGGGAGCAGCTCCCTGCAGCGCTGGATACACGTCGTGCTGCAATCTCCTTGCATGCCTATATCGACGGAATACTCGGACAATGGCTGCTGGTTCCCGACAGCTTTGCGCTTCACAAGGAGGCTGAGTCGTGGGTAGACATCGGCATTGAGATGCTGCGCCTGAGTCCGGCCTTACGACACCGAGATTGAGTTTGACATGAGTCTAGTTCGATCAAGCGATAAGGCTAGGGAAGATTCTTCCTACGAGGCATTAGATAACAAAGCGCCTTTATATACGTCTGGCTCGCGGGTTTAAAGTTAGCGAGCTATGTAATTTGTAGGTTAATTGTTACAAGGGGGTTAAAGCCTGACAGCTATGGGTTAATTGACCTTCATGCTGCGAGAGTTTTAGCGCTTAAGGATCCAGGAATTTTCCCAGCTTTTCTTAAGTGATCATCCTATAGCTCCAGGAATTCTCAATGGGCTTGCGCAGAGCGGAAACTAATTGAAAGCACCCCTGGAGTTCCCGCGTCGGCTTCCCCTACACTCGAAGAACGCTCTGGCCTTGGGTCGGAGCCGCTAAATCGGGGAGCGGGCGACTGCCATGATGTTTTTGTCCGTTATCGACTAAAGCAAACAGACCGCGAGAGTGCGCTGTGTCGCGGTGAATTCGAGGAATAAAAATTGAACAAGATTTACTCGAGTGCTGAATCCGCCTTGCAAGGGCTTGTCGAAGACGGCATGACGCTGGCTGTGGGCGGTTTTGGACTGTGCGGGATTCCAGAGGCACTGATTGCTGCCTTGCGTGACACCGGCAAACGTGAGTTGACCGTGATCAGCAATAACGCCGGCGTGGACGGGTTTGGTCTGGGCCAACTGCTGGCAACGCGCCAGATCCGCAAGATGATTTCTTCGTATGTAGGCGAAAACAAAGAGTTCGAGCGTCAGTACCTGGCGGGCGAACTTGAGTTGGAGTTCACTCCGCAGGGGACCCTGGCTGAGAAGTTACGGGCTGGCGGGGCTGGGATTCCGGCGTTTTACACCAAGACCGGTTACGGTACGTTGGTGGCAGAAGGCAAGGAAACCCGCGAGTTCGATGGTGAGTGGTACGTCATGGAGCGTTCGTTGCGCGCCGATGTGGCACTGGTCAAAGCCTGGAAGGCCGATAAATCCGGCAACCTGCTGTTCAATAAAACGGCCCGCAACTTCAACCCGTTGGCGGCGATGGCAGCCAAGGTGTGTGTGGTTGAAGTGGAAGAAATCGTCGAAGTCGGCGAGATTGAGCCAGATCAGGTCCATTTGCCCGGGATTTACGTACAGCGGCTGATACTGAATGCCAGCCCGGAAAAACGCATCGAACAACGCACTGTGCGGAGCGCCTGACCATGGCCTGGACTCGTGAAGAAATGGCGCAACGCGCCGCCCAAGAACTGCAGGACGGTTTTTACGTCAACCTGGGTATTGGTCTGCCAACGCTCGTGGCCAATTACATTCCCGAGGGGATGGATGTCTGGCTGCAAAGTGAAAACGGTCTGCTTGGCATTGGCCCGTTCCCGCTTGAAGACGAAGTGAACGCCGACCTGATCAATGCTGGCAAACAGACGATCACCACGTTGCCCGGCAGCAGTTTTTTCAACAGCGCTGACTCATTCGCAATGATTCGCGGAGGGCACATCAATCTCTCCATTCTGGGGGCGATGCAAGTTTCCGAGAAGGGTGACCTGGCCAACTGGATGATTCCGGGCAAGATGGTCAAAGGCATGGGGGGCGCTATGGACCTGGTGGCAGGGGTCAAGCGCGTGGTGGTGCTAATGGAACATACTGCCAAGGGCGGCACCCACAAACTGCTCAAACAATGTGATTTGCCGCTGACAGGCGTGGGGGTGGTCGATCGGATCATTACCGACCTGGGCGTACTCGATGTGACCGAGCAAGGGCTCAAGCTGGTTGAGCTGGCTTCAGGCGTTACGCTGGAGCAACTGCAAGCGGCGACTGGCTGCGACATCAAGGCCTAGGCCCGGTGTCAGGCGTGAATGCCTGCGCCCCAAACGCAAAAAGCCCCGGCTCGCAGGAACCGGGGCTTTTTGCTGCAGCGTGAATCAGCGTTCCAGATCTTTGATCTTGCCTTTCACACCATCAAACTCTTCCGCGTCCGGAAGAGCATCTTTTCTCTCGGTGATGTTGGGCCAGATTTCAGCCAGCTCAACATTCAACTGAATAAACTCTTGCATGTCTGCAGGCACTTCATCTTCAGAGAAGATCGCTTGTGCAGGGCATTCAGGCTCACAAAGCGCGCAGTCAATGCACTCATCCGGGTGAATCACCAGGAAGTTCGGGCCTTCGTAAAAGCAGTCCACCGGACAGACTTCTACGCAGTCGGTGTACTTGCACTTGATGCAGTTGTCGGTGACGACGAAGGTCATTTCTAATTTTCTCCTCAGGCGGCGGCAGCGAAGCCCTTCCAGTTCGGGTTCGCCGGGCTCGGGAGTGATATCTACTGAACAGGCTAATAGGCCAGTAGCATCCCGAACCGCGCGCGATTCTAGCAGCTTTTAAAGGCGTGTCTTTAGTGTGTAGAGCAAATCCAGTGCTTTACGCGGCGTCATGTTGTCCAGATCCAGCTTGGACAGGTCATCCAGTACCGGGTGTGGCAGGCTGGCAAACATATCGCTTTGTAGCGGCGCGGGCTTCTTGCCGGGCGTCGGACGCGGTGCTTCATGGGGCAGGCTGGTGGTCTCCAGTCGGCTCAGATGCTCGCGGGCGCGGGTGATGACGGCCGTTGGAACCCCGGCCAGTTGCGCTACCGCCAAACCATAACTCTGACTGGCCGGCCCCGGCAACACATGGTGCAGGAATACGATGCGTTCATTGTGTTCGGTGGCGCTCAAATGCACGTTGGCGACCAATGGCTCGTTTTCAGGCAGTACTGTCAGTTCAAAGTAATGGGTGGCGAACAAAGTGTAAGCGCGCAATTGGGCAAGCCGTTCGGCCGCCGCCCAGGCCAGCGACAGACCGTCGAAGGTGCTGGTACCGCGGCCCACTTCATCCATCAGTACCAGGCTGCGTTCAGTGGCATTGTGCAAAATATTGGCGGTTTCGCTCATTTCCACCATAAAGGTCGAGCGTCCACCGGCCAGGTCGTCGCTGGAGCCGATCCGGGTAAAAATCCGGTCCACCAGAGACAGTTCGCAGCTGGCCGCGGGTACAAAGCTACCAATGTGTGCCAGCAGTACGATCAACGCCGTCTGGCGCATATAGGTCGATTTACCGCCCATGTTCGGGCCGGTGATCACCAGCATGCGGGTGTTGTCATCCAGCCCCAGGTCGTTGGCCACGAACGGCGTGGTCAGTACTTGTTCGACCACGGGGTGACGGCCCTGGCTGATGCGCATACACGGCTCATCGACAAAACGCGGGCAGTTCAAGTCGAGGTTCAGGGCTCGTTCGGCCAGATTGCTCAGTACGTCCAGTTCGGCCAGGGCCGACGCGGTGTCCTGCAGTGGCGGCAAGTGCCCGATCAGCGTTTCGAGCAGGGCTTCGTAAAGCATTTTCTCGCGGGCCAGGGCACGGCTTTTGGCCGACAGGGCTTTATCTTCGAAGGCTTTCAGCTCCGGAGTGATAAAGCGTTCCGCACCTTTCAGGGTTTGACGGCGGATGTAGTCGGCTGGTGCCTGTTCGGCTTGCTTGCTTGGCAGCTCGATGAAATAGCCATGCACCCGGTTGTAGCCGACCTTGAGATTGGCCAGGCCGGTACGGGCTTTTTCACGGGCTTCCAGATCGATCAGGAACTGACCGGCATTTTCACTGAGCGACTGCAGCTCATCCAGCTCGGCGTCATACCCGGTTTTTAATACGCCGCCATCGCGAATGACCGCGGGCGGGTTATCGATGACGGCTCTTTCCAGCAAGGCCGCCAGCTCGGGGTAGGTACAGGTGGTGACGGCCAGTTGTTGCAGGTGCGGTGCTTCGAGGCCCTGCATGGCATCTTGCAGTTCTGGCAGGGCACCCAATGCATCGCGCAAGCGCGCCAAGTCCCGTGGGCGCGCATTGCGCAGGCCGATACGGGCCAGGATGCGTTCCAGATCGCCGATTTCTTTGAGCTGGGGCTGCAGTTTTTCGAAGCGATAACCATCCAGCAGGCAGGTAATCGAGGTTTGACGAGCCAATAGCACGTTCAAGTCGCGTAATGGACGGTTCAACCAGCGGGTCAGCAAACGGCTACCCATGGAGGTCTGGCAGCGATCGACCACGGACTGCAAGGTATTGTCGCGGCCACCGGCCAGGTTGGTGTCCAGCTCGAGGTTACGCCGGCTGGCGCCGTCGAGCACCACGGTGTCATCGAGCCGTTCATGGCGCAGGCTGCGCAAGTGGGGCAGGGCTGTACGCTGTGTTTCCTTGGCGTAGCTGAGCAAGCAACCGGCAGCACCGATGGCCAGGGTCAGGTTCTCGCAGCCGAAACCTTTAAGGTCCTGGGTAGAGAACTGCTGGCACAGGCTTTTCAGAGCAGAGTCGCGTTCAAAGTCCCATGGCGCACGGCGTCGGACGCCACGGCGTTTTTCGGCGGGCAGGCCTTGTGGCCAGTCGTCGGGGATCATCAGCTCAACCGGGTTAATGCGTTCCAGCTCTGCCAGCAGGTTTTCCCAGCCCTTGATCTCCAGTACCGAAAAGTTGCCGCTGGTGATATCCAGTACTGCAAGGCCAAACAAGCGTTCATCGCCGAGTACTGCTGCAATCAGGTTGTCGCGACGCTCATCCAGCAACGCCTCGTCGCTGACGGTACCCGGCGTGATGATGCGCACCACTTGGCGGTCTACGGGCCCCTTGCTCGTGGCCGGATCACCGACCTGCTCGCAAATGACCACGGACTCGCCGAGCTTTACCAGCTTGGCCAGGTAACCTTCGGCCGCGTGGTAAGGAATCCCGCACATCGGGATTGCTTGCCCGGCAGACTGCCCGCGCGCCGTCAGCGTGATATCCAGCAACTTGGCAGCCTTTTTCGCATCTTCATAAAAGATTTCGTAGAAGTCGCCCATGCGATAGAACATCAGCTGGTCGGGGTGCTGGTTCTTCAGGCGCCAGTATTGCTGCATCATCGGCGTGTGTGAGGACAGGTCGGAGGTATTTTTACTCATCTGGGCTTAGGCGGATTCGTTCATAAGTGGGGAAAAGCAGGCGCGTGGCCTGAGGGTTTCGCAATGGGCGCAAGGTTAACATGTCAGCCCCCTGCATCTACAGGGACGCGGGCAGCAGGTATTCGGCGGTTGCTCTATAAATAGAAGAAATAGCATTTGCCATCGGTAATCACGCTCAGCACTATCTCTATCCATGTCTAAACGAACTGTTTCCACCGTCCTTAAAGAACTGCTCATCCGGCACCAGATCAGCGCGATGACGCTGCATCGAAGCACGGGCGTACCGCAGTCCACGCTGTCGCGCATCTTGAGTGGCAAGATTGTCGATCCCTCCGATCGGCATATCTCCAGGATTGCCGAGTACTTCAATATCAGCACCGACCGGCTGCGCGGTCGTGATGAGCCGCGAGCGCTGCCCCCGTCTGAACCCCTGCACCCGGAGTTGCGGGACATCTGCCTGTGGGATGACGACACGCCGGTCGCGGATGATGAAGTGTCCATACCGTTCCTGCGTCAGGTTGAACTGGCGGCAGGCTCCGGGCGCTTTGTCATTGAGGAGAGCGAGCGCGCGCGGCTGCGTTTTGGCAAGCGCAGCCTGCGCCACAATGGTGTGCAATTCGACCAGGCGAAGTGCGTGACGGTTCGCGGTGACAGCATGTTGCCTGTACTGCGGGATGGTGCAACGGTGGGGGTCAATGCCGGTAAACGCACCCTCGACGAGGTCATCGACGGAGATCTGTATGCGATCAATCACAATGGTCAGTTACGGGTGAAACAGCTTTATCGCTTGGCAAGCGGTCTCCGTTTGCGCAGTTTCAACCGCGACGAGTACCCCGACGAGGACTACGTCTACAGCGAGTTGGAGGACGAACAGCTTGTGATCCTCGGCCATGTTTTCTGGTGGGGAATGTACGCACGCTAGAGGTCGACTTCAGGAAAAAGCCCACATGAATGTGGGCTTTTTTTTGCCTCTTGAAAGACCTGAACTACGATTCGCGCCCTCTGAGAGTGCTTGCCAAAAGACGCGGGTAAATATATGCATTGATGCATTGACTGTATATACATACAGGCTTAGTCTTGGCTGCATGACGGCCCGTGATCGCATTCAAGCAGGGAGGCGGCGTCGTACTGGGCGCTTGCTGTGCTCATGCCGGAACTGGCGCTTATCAATAAGGACTCAGGAGTGATGACAAGATGAATGAACCACAAGTATTGCTGGATATGCCGGTTTTACTGGTCATCCTTCTCGCTCTGGTAGGCGGGGTCTTCGGTGAGATGTGGCGGGCGGACAAGGACGGCGCGAGCGGGTGGTCTCTGGTTCGACGGCTGGCGCTACGCTCGGGAGCGTGCATGGTGTGCGGCGTCTCTACCTTTATGTTGCTGTACGCAGCGGGGATGTCTGTCCTGGCCGCGGGTGCCTTTGGTTGCCTTACTGCCCTGGCGGGTGCAGACGCAGCAATAAGCCTGTATCAGCGCTGGGCTGCCAAGCGGCTGGGTGTTGCTGACTCGGAGGTCGATTCGCGGATTGAACCCTAGAGCAGGATAACGCCCGTGACGATCATGCTGTCTTGCAACAGCGACCTGCTCGTGTAGGTTATGGCGTTTATCCGCCCCTCAGGAGATCGATCATGGACCCGCTATCGAAACTCGCTGCTGAACTTGGGAAGCACTTGCTGGCTCTGAAGCTTCAGGTGACAACGGCCGAATCCTGCACCGGTGGCGGGATAGCTGAGGCAATTACCCGAATTGCCGGCAGCTCTGCCTGGTTCGAGGCAGGCTTTGTGACCTATTCCAATCAACAAAAGACCAAGCAGCTGGAGGTTCCCGAATCCTTGTTTTCCCGTGTCGGTGCCGTGAGTCGCGAGGTGGTTGAGGCGATGGCGCTTGGCGCCCAGAAGCAGAGCGGGGCGTATTTTTCCGTCGCGGTGAGCGGGGTGGCCGGGCCCGGCGGTGGTTCGCCGGAGAAACCGGTTGGTACCGTCTGGCTGGCATGGGTCGCCGGCGATACGGTGTCGGCCGAGTGCCGGCATTTTTCCGGCGATCGCGATGAGGTCCGCCGACAAACCGTGGTGGCGGCTTTGGAGGGCTTAATACGCCGAACGGTACGAGAAATAAAAAATCAGGGGTAGGCGATCGTTTAGCGCTGTGGAATAATACTGGCTACTTATACAGTTATCGGCCGTCAGGCCTTATTGATTACGAGAGGACTTTAATGGACGACAACAAGAAGAAAGCCTTGGCTGCGGCCCTGGGTCAGATCGAACGTCAATTCGGCAAGGGCGCCGTGATGCTGATGGGCGACCAGGAGCGCCAGGCTGTGCCGGCAATCTCTACCGGTTCGCTGGGTCTGGACATCGCGCTGGGCATTGGCGGCCTGCCTAAAGGCCGTATTGTTGAAATCTACGGCCCGGAGTCCTCGGGTAAAACCACCCTTACGCTGTCTGTCATTGCGCAGGCACAAAAGGTCGGTGCAACCTGCGCCTTCGTAGATGCCGAGCATGCCCTTGATCCTGAATATGCGGCCAAGCTGGGCGTAAACGTCGACGATCTGCTGGTTTCCCAGCCAGACACGGGCGAGCAGGCCCTGGAAATCACCGACATGCTGGTGCGCTCCAACGCCGTAGACGTCATCATCATCGACTCCGTTGCCGCACTGACACCCAAGGCTGAAATCGAAGGCGACATGGGCGACATGCACGTTGGCCTGCAAGCGCGTCTGATGTCCCAGGCCCTGCGTAAAATTACCGGCAACATCAAGAACGCCAACTGCCTGGTTATCTTCATCAACCAGATCCGGATGAAGATCGGTGTCATGTTCGGTAGCCCGGAAACCACCACCGGTGGTAACGCACTGAAGTTCTACTCATCGGTACGTCTGGATATCCGTCGCACCGGTGCCGTGAAAGAAGGTGATGTGGTCGTCGGCAGCGAAACCCGTGTCAAAGTGGTCAAGAACAAGGTTGCTCCGCCATTCCGTCAGGCCGAATTCCAGATTCTTTACGGCAAGGGCATCTATCTCAATGGCGAGATGATCGACTTGGGCGTATTGCATGGCTTCGTTGAGAAAGCCGGTGCCTGGTACAGCTACCAGGGCAGCAAAATCGGTCAGGGCAAGGCCAACTCGGCCAAGTTCCTGGATGATAATCCTGAGATCAAGGATGCTCTAGAGAAGCAGCTGCGCGAAAAGCTGCTGGGCCCGAAGAGCGAAAGTGAGCTGGCAGACATGAAGTCGATGCCAAAAATGAGCAAAGCTGCCAAGGCTGCTGCGGCAGAGAATGAAGCGGCAGAAATGGAACTGGAAAACGCTGCCGAAAACGATAACTGATAGACATCATGACGGTTGTTCTGGATACCCTCGTCGCGGTAAGACGAACTGCAATGGATCTGCTCGCGCGACGCGAGCACGGTAGAGTCGAGCTGACGCGCAAACTGCGTCAGCGCGGCGCTTGCCCGGAGATGATCGACACTGCCCTTGATCGCCTGACGGAAGAGGGGCTGTTGTCGGAGTCGCGTTACCTCGAAAGCTTTATCAACTACCGTGCCCGCGCCGGCTATGGCCCTTTGCGTATTCGCGAAGAGCTCAGCCAGCGCGGCTTGTCGCGTGGGGATATTGAGGAGGCGTTACGCGAGTGTGGCTTTAACTGGCAAGAGCAGTTGGAGGACACCTGGCGCCGCAAGTTTTCGGGACAGTTACCGGTAGATGCGAAAGAGCGCGCTCGTCAGGGGCGCTTTCTCAGCTATCGCGGGTATCCGCTTGAAATGATCGGCCGCTTGTTAAGCGGCCGAGAGTTTGACGATTGAAACCGGTGTCGCTGTGTAGCCGATATTGAAGGCTGCGCTCAATGACGAAATGCTCGTCAATCTTCCCGCAAGCTCCCCCTTCTATTATTACTCTGTCATTGGCTCGCGCATGACCACGGCGTCGGCATCTTCGACGGCGGCCCAATTATGCGGCAGGTTGATAAAGTTGATCAGCTCACGCAGGCGTCCCTGGTTACGACCGCTGAAGGCGAAGGTCAAGCGGGTGAGATGGGCGAGTTTCGGGTCATCGAAATCCTGGCTGTCATAACCTTGTTGCTGGAAGCCCTCACTCAAGCAAATATCGGCAAATGTCTGCCGGATCTGCTCCAGCGCCTGGGCGCTGAGAGGGCGTTTGATGCGCATCACAAAGGTTTTGTTCACCCAGCGGGTCGAATGGAAGTTGGCGTAAAACTGATTGATCTCAGCCACCGCCTCTTCTGCACTGTGCACCAGGCGTAACAATTTCAAGTCATTGGGCAAGATGTACTGATTGGCCTGCAGTTGGCCGCGAATGAAATCCAGTGCACTTTGCCAAAATGTCCCGCCGGGCATATCCAGCAAAACCAGGGGCACTAACGGCGTTTTACCGGTTTGCATCAGTGTCATGACTTCCAGCACTTCGTCCAGCGTCCCGAAGCCGCCAGGGCACATCACCAGCGCGTCCGCTTCTTTGATGAAAAAAAGCTTTCGGGTAAAAAAGAAGTGAAACGACAGCAAGTTGTCCGAGCCGTGGATGGTGGGGTTGGCATGTTGTTCAAACGGCAGGGTGATATTGAATCCCAGGCTGTGCTGCAGGCCTGCGCCTTCATGGGCTGCGGCCATGATTCCCGCACCGCCGCCGGTGATGACCATCATGTCTGATTTGGCCAGCTCCGCGCCCACCTCTCGGGCCAGTGCATACAGTGGATGCTCGATGGGTGTTCTTGCCGAGCCGAAAACAGTGACTTTGCGTTGTCCCTTGAATTGTTCAAGTACGCGAAAGGTTTTCTCGAGTTCGCGTATCGCCTGCAGGGTGATCTTGGCATTCCAACGATCGAAATCGTCATGGGCCATGCGCAAAACGGTCAGCATCATTTCACGGTAGAGCGCAAGATTCGGGCTGCCGGCAGCCACCTGTTGAAGTTGCACGTCGATCTGATCAACAAGGTTCAGACCTTGGCTTTCGAAGTGCTGCTGCAGGTCATTGGGTTGGTCGGGCATGTACTTCTCCTTCTGTACAACATCCTTGGGCGCGCCGCAAAGTGCTGGGCGCAGCAACACAAAGTGTCAAGGATGATGGCCTGATGATGGTCCTGCCGTGTCTTGACTGGCAATAGCTAATTGCCTGATGCCGATGAAGAATTATCGAGCGCTGGGAGGTACTGGGCAGGAGTGTTGCAGCTTGCACGCCGCAGAGAATGGCGGCGTGCGGCTATGGGCGGGAAGCTACTTTTTACGCTGGCAGTTCTCGGCCCGAAAATCCTGGGTCATCACAGACTTGTTGTTCTTATATTCCTTGAAGCTGTAGCGCAATGTCGCGCCCTGGTTCATCAGGGTCCGAAAGCCTGCGTTGCTGCAAACGCTGCGGCCTAATTGCGGAATCGTCTCTTCAGGGTTGGAGCGCATCTGAGCGGCCAATGTCGGGCTGGCTTCCAGGTTGTTGATCAGGACAGTCCCGTCAACCGTAAACCCTTTATCCAGAAGGTCGGCATTGATGGCTCGAGGTTTGCCTTCGTTGCTTTTTGCCGCAACTTTTTGCAGTGTCTTGTTCAGTTCATAGTCTTTAAGAGAGGCTGCTTGTACGCTCAAGGGGAGCGCGAGCACAAGAGCGACGGTCGGAATGATATAGCGCAACATGAAACTCTCCTGATTCAGTGATGCAGGTTTGACCGGCCACATAGGTGTGCGTTCACTGGCGCGCAAGTATAGGTCAGCATGAGCATGCAGGAAATGCCAACGCGTATGGATTAACGTCCCGGTACTCAGCCTCTGTTAAACTTGAGGCCTTTCTCTTGTGAGCCCGTTCCTGCGCCAACCCGTGGCGAGTGGACGGTCGGCGCCTTTAAGTAAAAAACATGACCTCGATGACCTTTTCCCCGAATGCAGTAGCCCGTTTACGAGACGAGCGTGAAGAGGAGAGTACCAAGCCTTATTTGGCGCGTGGCTCACGTGCGCCGCGTTGCCATACTTGCCGTGTGATTGAAAGTCACTGCCTGTGCAGTTGGAGGCCCAAGGTGAGCGCGCGTTCGGGTGTATGCCTGATCATGACTAAAAAGGAAGTGTTCAAGCCCAGTAACACGGGTTGGCTGATCGCTGATGTGGTCAGCGACAACTTTGCATTCATTTGGTCGCGTACCGAAACTGACGATGGATTGCTCGCGTTATTGTCTGACCCGCAGTGGCAGCCGTATCTGGTGTTTCCCGGTGAATATGTTGCGCCAGAGCGCGTTACGCATACGGTAGAGATCGCCAGTAGCAAGCGGCCTTTGTTTATTTTGCTCGATGCAACCTGGACCGAAGCGCGCAAGATCTTTCGTAAAAGCCCGTACTTTGACGCGTTGCCAATTTTGAGCCTGTTGCCCGAAAAGCTTTCGCGCTATCGCTTGCGCAGATCCACGCGCAGTGAGCATTTGTGCACGGCGGAAGTGGCCAGCTTATGCCTGGAACTTGCCGGTGACAGCGAAGCCTCGAGCGCTCTGGATGCCTATTTCGATGTGTTCAGTCAGCATTACCTGGATGCCAAGAATCAATTGCCGATCAATGAGTCCAGCGTGGCGCATCAGGAACTGGGCGTTTTTGTAAAAGACCTTCCCCATAATCGGTCTCAATAGACTAAAGAAGTAGCGCTACAATTTTCAGTACGATGCAGCAGGTACCCGCGTTGATTTACAACAAGGGGGGCAGCCGAAACAAACACGGGCTCAGGGCTTCAGGTTTTCAACTTGACCCTCTCCGTTGTGCTGGGCATGCTGGCCCCCGTTCGGCTCCGGCTGCAGCTCAAACGCTTTTATTTACTGACGTTTAGCGTAAATCGCCTCCTTTACGCCACAGTCTCTGCGCTGTTGCTTAAGTTGCCTTAGCGAGTTCTGGAATTCCTCAGGGCTTGCCTGAAACAGGATCATTTAAAAAATGGCCACATACGAAGTCCTGATTGCCGACGACCATCCGCTGTTTCGCAGTGCCTTGCATCAGGCCGTGACGCTTGGGCTGGGTTCTGATGTTCGGCTGGTTGAAGTCGCCAGTATTGCTGAGCTTGAGACACAACTGGCAGTCAAGGCTGATTGGGATCTGGTACTGCTTGATTTGAACATGCCGGGTGCCTATGGCTTTTCCGGGCTGGTGTTGTTGCGGGGCCAATACCCGCAAATTCCGGTGGTGATGGTTTCGGCCCAGGAAGAGGCCTCGGTCATGGTGCGTTCCCGTGAGTTCGGCGCCAGTGGCTTCATTCCCAAGTCCAGTTCGCTGGCAGAGATTCAAAAGGCAGTGCGCGCAGTGCTGGATGGCGATGTCAGCTGGCCACCTCAGGCCTTTGAAGAGGTTCAGGTGTCTGCTGAGGCCAAGGCTGCCAGTGAGGGGCTGGCCAGCCTCACGCCCCAACAGTTCCGAGTGTTGACCATGGTGTGCGAAGGTTTGCTGAACAAGCAGATTGCGTATGAGTTGGGTGTGTCCGAAGCGACCATCAAGGCTCATGTCACGGCTATTTTCCGCAAGCTTGGAGTCCGCACTCGGACTCAGGCAGCGCTGCTGTTACAGCAACTTGAATCTATCTCAAGCCATTAAACGCTGGGTTTCACGCTTTTTTGACGCGCTGTAAACTAGCGTTCCCTCTCATTTTTTGTGCAGTTGCCTATCTATGTCGCCTTTTAAAGGTAAAACCGGATTTAAACGGATTTTGAATGCTGGCGGCTATTCGCTGGACGGTTTGCGCGCTGCCTTTACGGGCGAAGCTGCATTTCGGCAGTTGGTCTTGCTTAACGTGATCTTGATTCCGCTGAGCTTTTTCCTGAACGTCAGTCGGGTAGAGCGCGCGTTGCTGATTGCGGTATGTCTGTTGGCGCTGATCGTTGAGCTGCTGAACTCGGCGATTGAGGCGGCGATTGATCGCATTTCCCTGGATTTGCACCCGCTGTCGAAAAACGCCAAGGACATGGGCAGCGCTGCCCAGTTTGTGGTGCTGAGCATGATTGCTGTGGTGTGGGCGGTTATTCTGCTTTAAGCAATTGTCGGCAATACGATCTCGTCGCTGCGCTGAACCCCTGCGGTAAAGGCGCGGCACAGTTCCAGAAATTCGCGCATGGCAGATGTTTGGTACTTCTTCTTGTGCCAGATGAAGTAAAACTGCCGCGACAGATCCAGGTCGGGGGTTTCCACGGCGACCAGGCTGCCGCGTCTGAAGGCGTCACGTAATGCCAATCGCGAAATGCAGCCAATGCCGAGGCCTGATTCAACGGCGCGCTTGATCGCTTCGGTGTGTTCCAGTTCAAGGCGGATGTTGAGTGAACTTTGATGATGGCGCATGGCTTGGTCGAACGTCAGGCGGGTACCGGAGCCTTGCTCACGCAAGATCCACGCTTCATGAGTGAGTTCTTCGAGGGTGGCATGACCACGAGTGGCAAGCGGATGCCGGGGTGCACAAAACACCACGAGTTCATCTTCGACCCAGCTCTGGACTTCGATGTCCGGGTGAGTGCAGTCGCCTTCAATCAGACCCAGGTCAATTTCATAATGGGCGACCTGTTGCACAATATGCGCTGTGTTTTGAACGATCAGTTTGACCTGGCTTTCTGGGTGGGCCTGCATAAAACTGCCGATCAGCAAGGTAGCCAGGTAGTTGCCAATGGTGAGCGTCGCGCCCACGGTCAGCGAGCCAAAACCGGATTTGCCATTGAGCAGGTCTTCGATTTCCTTGGCCTGATCCAGAAGCGCTACGGCTTGAGGCAGCAGTTGACGGCCAAGGGCATTCAGGCTCAAGCGTTTTCCCGCGCGATCGAACAGTTGGCAGCTGGTTTGGCGTTCCAGTTCGGTGATCGAAGTGCTGGCTGCCGATTGAGAAAGGGCCAACAAGCTGGCAGCGCGTGACACGCTCTCTTGTTGGGCGACAGTGACGAACACTTGGAGTTGTCTGAGAGTAAATCGCATATCGATATAACCGATAACCCTTATCTTAATAATTCAGTTAACAGATATTGTCCTCGCCATTAGAATGCTATGCAATCGCGCCCTTAGTCAGCGCTGGCGAATTTAGGAGCCCCGTACATGAGCAACATGAACCACGAACGTGTCCTCAGTGTTCATCACTGGAACGACACCCTGTTCAGCTTCAAGTGCACCCGAGATCCGGGTCTGCGCTTTGAGAACGGTCAGTTCGTGATGATCGGCCTGCAACAGCCCAATGGCCGTCCGCTTATGCGTGCCTATTCGATTGCCAGCCCTAACTGGGAAGAGCATTTGGAGTTCTTCAGCATCAAGGTGCCGGATGGTCCGCTGACTTCCCAGTTGCAGCACTTGAAGGAAGGCGACGAGATCATCATCAGCAAAAAACCGACAGGCACTCTGGTGCTTGACGATTTGAAGCCGGGCAAGCATTTGTATCTGCTGAGCACGGGTACTGGTCTGGCGCCATTCATGAGCGTGATCCAGGACCCGGAAACCTACGAGCGTTTCGAAAAAGTGATCCTGTGCCACGGCGTGCGGTACGTCAATGAAGTCGCTTATCGCGAGTTCATCACTGAGCACTTGCCGCAGAATGAGTTCTTCGGTGAAGCGCTGCGTGAGAAGCTGATCTACTACCCGACCGTGACCCGCGAGCCTTTTGAAAATGAAGGCCGCCTGACTGACCTGATGCGCAGCGGCAAGCTGTTCAGCGACATTGGTCTGCCACCGATCAACCCGCAGGATGACCGTGCCATGTTGTGCGGCAGCCCGAGCATGCTCGATGAAACCAGCGAAGTCCTCAACAGCTTCGGCCTGACCGTTTCGCCGCGTATGCGCGAGCCGGGCGACTACTTGATCGAACGCGCCTTCGTCGAGAAGTAAGCCCGCAGACCAAAAAGCCCGTGGGATCCTTGGATCCCACGGGCTTTTTGTTGTCTGGCGTTAACCAGGCAATGGTCAAGTGGCCGCAATCACCTCGAGCACACGGATAACACCGGGCTCAGGGTAATGCCAGCGTACGTCCAGGTCCCAGAATTGCGCACCGTATTCACGTTCTGCCGTGGGCGTTTGGTAGGCAGGTCGGGGGTCCTGGGCCAGGCACTGTTCAATCAGCTCCACCAAGGGCTCCTGAAGACGCAGCGCCTGGCCGTGGGCCTGTTGCAAAGCGGCATCTGTCCATTGCACGGGGATGAGGCCGGGAGCGGCGCTGGCCATGCTGTTGCTGGCGCTGCCGATGATGTCGGCGTAGGGCACATAAGGCTTGATATCGAGAATCGGTGTGCCATCAAGCAGATCAATACCCGAGATGTACAGCCGATTGGCCTCAACCTTGTCCAGCTTCACCACTGACTGGCCGATGCCATTTGGGCGGTGGGTCGCACGGGTGGCGAACACCCCCATTGATTTATTGCCGCCCAGCCGTGGGGGGCGCACCTTGAGGCGTGGTTTGTCTTCCAGTGCCTGGTGGAACACGAATAGCAGCCAGACATGACTGACCTGTTCCAGGCCTTGTACGGCATCACCCTGGTCGAACGGTGCGACCAATTCCAGCACGCCGCGGGCCGCCGGGGCCAGTTGCGGTTGGCGTGGAATGGCGAACTTCTCCTTGAAGCAGGAGCGCACAAAGCCGATGGGGGAGACGGTGTAGGACATGGGTAATAAACCTTGTGGCCGCTGCCGCAGGCTGCGATGGGCAGCGCTGCGGCCCCGGTATATAGGCCTCGAAGATCTTTTTGATCTTATCGCAGCCTGCGGCAGCGGCTACAAAGGCTTTGTCGGTACAACGGTGGATCAGGCGCGTACGCGCAAGGTCAGGCCCTTGAGGAAGTTGCGCAGCAACTGGTCGCCACAGGTGCGGTAGTTGGTGTGACCAAATTTGCGGAACAGTGCGCTCAGCTCTGGCTTGGACACCGGGAACTCTGCGGCCTTGAGGATGGCGTGCATGTCGTCTTCCTTGAGTTCGAAGGCCACGCGCAATTTCTTCAGGATGATGTTGTTGGTGACGGGCAGTTCCACCGGCTGTGGCGGACGGCTTTCATCTTTCCCGCGCTTGAAAATCACCAGGCCATCCAGAAAATGCGCCATCACGTCGTCCGGGCAACGGACGAATCCTTCTTCTTCATCTTTTTTCAGGTAGGTCAGGACGTCTTCCTTGGTCACTTCCAGGCCACCAAGCTTGATGATGTCGACAACCTTGTTGTCACTGATGTCGAGCATGTAGCGCACGCTGCGCAGTACGTCATTATGAATCATGTGGGCAATCCTGATATTCAGCAGTGAGCACCGCAGGCTGTGCTGCGGTGTCTAAATGTGCGGGGTAGGGCTGTACTTAGAACTTTTCTTTGGCCGACATGTAGCGCCATTGACCGACGGGAAGCTTGCCCATCGACACGCCGCCAATGCGAATACGGCGGATGGAAATGACGGTAAGGCCGACGGCCTGACAGAACAGTGCAATAACCCCTGGCTGCGGATTCTTCATCGCAAAGCGTAGGCGATTTTCACTTTGCCAGCTGGCTTTGACGGCCGGCAATTCCCGACCCTTGTAGGTCATGCCGTGATTGAGGCGGTTCAAACCGTGGGGAGCCATTTCGCCGGAGACTTCGACCACGTATTCCTGTTCGATCTTGTTGGCATCGGCGGTCAGCTTGCGCACGATTTTCCAGTCCTGGGTGAACACCAGCAGGCCGCTGGCGTTGGCTTGCAACTCGTTGCCAACAGTCAGACGCAGAAAGTGTCCCTTGAGCGGACGCTTGCCGTAGCGGTGTTCTTCGCTCAGGGTTTGCGGGCCAATCAACGCCAGGGCGCTGTCGGTATCCAGGCCCGCAGGCGCATTCAGCAAAATGGTCACAGGCTCGGGCGCGGTAGCCTTGGCTTCCGGGTCCAGCTCGACTTTTTGGTTGTCGACCTTGAATTGTGGTTCGTCGATGACTTCGCCATCTACCGTGACCCAGCCACCTTCAATGAACAGTTCGGCCTCACGGCGGGAGCAGCCGACGAGTTCGATGAGGCGCTTGGAGAGACGTATCGGTTCAGACATGACAGGGGCCGTAATGGAATTGGGCGGCTATTGTACCCGCCTGGCGTCGGTTAAGCCCGGCAACATTTGCCTTATGCACGGGTAGAGCGTTTATACCGCAGGTGCAACAGAGGATATGGCTGTCCAAGGCCGTCTTTTTCACTGCGCCCAACGACCTCAAAGCCTTGTTTGAAGTAAAAACCGACCGCTTGAGTGTTTTGTTCGTTGACGTCGAGGCGCTCGGCGTTCAGTTCGTTGATGGCAAACATCAGCAAGCGCTGTCCGATGCCTTGGCCGCGGTAATCGGGGTGTATAAACAGCATTTCAACTTTGCCAGAGGCAACGCCGGCAAAGCCCGCAATGCGCTGGGTAAGCGGATCCTTGCAGCAGACCAGCATCACCGCGTTCAGGTATTGGTCTTTCACCAGGTCGCGCAGTAATTGAACATAGCTGTCTGGCAAGAAGTCATGGGTAGCGCGAACGGATGCTTCCCATACGTCAGTTAATTCATTGAAGTCTGTAAGGCGCGGCGTATGAACGACCCATGCTTGACTCATCCAGCGTGTCTCCTGAGGCGAGTAATTAGACAATGGGTTAACCATAGCTGCAAAAAAAGCCCTGACGCAGAAGCGGCAGGGCTTTTTGAACGGGTTATGCCCGGGGCTTAAAGTGCTTCAGCCCACAGGTCATATTCGTCGGCGTCCGTCACTCGGCACATGATTTTGTCGCCGGGCTTGATGTCTTTTTCGGTGGCGATAAAGACATTGCCGTCGATTTCCGGAGCATCGAAGAAGCAGCGGCCAACGGCGCCTTGCTCATCGACTTCGTCGATCAGGACTTCGATTTCCTTGCCGATTTTCATCTGCAGGCGAGCGGCGCTGATGGCTTGCTGGTGGGCCATGAAACGCTCCCAGCGATCCTGCTTGACTTCATCCGGCACGATGGCGGCGTCCAACAGGTTGGCAGGGGCGCCTTCTACCGGCGAATACTGGAAGCAGCCGACGCGATCGAGCTGGGCTTCAGTCAGCCAGTCGAGCAAGTACTGGAAGTCTTCTTCGGTTTCACCCGGGAAGCCGACAATGAAGGTCGAGCGAATGATCAGGTCCGGGCAGATTACGCGCCAGTTCTTGATCCGTGCCAGGGTCTTGTCTTCAAAGGCCGGGCGTTTCATGGCCTTGAGTACTTTCGGGCTGGCGTGCTGGAACGGGATGTCCAGGTACGGCAGGATCTTGCCGGCGGCCATCAGCGGGATCAGCTCGTCAACGTGCGGGTACGGGTAAACGTAGTGCAGGCGTACCCAGACACCCAGGGTGCTCAGGGCTTCACACAGTTCGGTCATGCGGGTTTTGACCGGGGCGCCGTTCCAGAAGCCGGTGCGGTATTTCACATCGACGCCATAGGCGCTGGTGTCCTGGGAAATCACCAGAAGCTCTTTCACGCCGGCCTTGACCAGGCGCTGGGCCTCGTCGAGCACGTCGCCGACCGGGCGGCTGACCAGTTTGCCGCGCATCGACGGGATGATGCAGAAGCTGCAGCTGTGATTGCAGCCTTCGGAAATCTTCAGGTAGGCGTAATGACGCGGCGTCAGCTTGATACCTTGCGGCGGCACCAGATCGATCAGCGGGTTGTGATCCTGGCGAGGCGGCACGACCTGGTGCACTGCGTTGACCACTTGTTCGTACTGCTGCGGGCCGGTAACCGCAAGCACGCTTGGATGCACGTCGCGGATGTTGCCTTCTTCGACACCCATGCAGCCCGTGACGATGACCTTGCCGTTTTCCTTGATGGCTTCACCGATGACTTCCAGCGATTCAGCTTTGGCGCTGTCGATAAAGCCGCAGGTGTTAACCACCACGACGTCGGCGTCCTGATAGGTGGAGACGACATCGTAGCCTTCCATACGCAGCTGCGTAAGGATGCGCTCGGAGTCGACCAGTGCTTTTGGGCAACCCAGTGAGACGAAGCCGACCTTTGGGTTGGCTGGCGTGGTAACGGTGGACATGGCGAACCTCGGTATGTAGTGACGTTACATGCCCGTAAAGGCTGCACGACGAACGGGCGCTTGGTGCGCCTCTAATCAAAAAAAGTGCGCAATTTTAGCTATGGTCAACGCAGTTGACCAGCGTTAAACGGGGATTTGCGACGAGTGCTGCGCTATGCTTCGCGCCGCCAGATATTGGTAGGGTCATCAGGTCAAGAAAACATCTGTAACTGGAAGTAAAGCAGCGCATGCTGTGCAGGTTTTCCCGGGCCGGGTATCGCGTCTCTCCCTCCTCGTATGGGGCCGGAGATGTGGGGTATGGCTTAGGCCGGGGCAGCTCGGGTCAGCGAGTGCGTCGTACTGTTTATATGAGTTCCAGTCTTGAGTGCGGGAGTGATTGATGGGGCAGGCAGGTAGTCAGGCCGCAGAGCGCGGCCACTCAGCAGCAAAGCCTATCGGCATGCTGGTAGCAGCGGTAGGTGTGGTGTATGGCGATATTGGCACCAGCCCGCTTTACACCCTTAAAGAGGTGTTTTCCGGTGGGTATGGTGTGCAGGTCAACCATGATGGCGTCTTCGGTATTTTGGCGCTGATCCTGTGGTCGCTGATTTGGGTGGTATCGATCAAGTACGTGCTGTTTATCCTGCGCGCCGACAATCAGGGCGAGGGCGGGATCATGGCCTTGACGGCGCTGGCGCGACGGGCCGCGTCACCTTATCCGCGGTTGCGCTCGCTGCTGGTGATTCTGGGGCTGATCGGCGCCTCGCTGTTTTATGGCGACAGCATGATCACCCCGGCGATCTCGGTGTTGTCCGCGGTTGAAGGGCTTGAGCTGGCCTTCAGCGGGCTGGAGCGGTGGGTCGTGCCGTTGGCGCTGATTGTGCTGGTGGCGTTGTTTTTGATTCAGCGTCGCGGTACGGCCACGCTGGGCAAGCTGTTTGGTCCGATCATGGTGCTGTGGTTTGTGGTGCTGGCGGTGCTCGGCATCCATGGCATCTACCAGCATCCAGAAGTGCTTAATGCCCTCAATCCGATCTGGGGAGTACGCTTCTTTGTGTCTCACCCCGGGATGGGCGTGGCTATTTTGGGCGCGGTGGTGCTGGCGCTGACCGGCGCCGAAGCGCTGTATGCCGATATGGGCCATTTTGGCCGCAAGCCGATCGCTCGCGCCTGGTTCCTTCTGGTGCTGCCCGCGCTGGTGCTTAACTATTTCGGTCAGGGTGCCTTGTTGCTGGGAGATCCGGCTGCAGCCCGTAATCCGTTCTACCTGCTGGCACCCGATTGGGCGCTGATTCCCTTGGTAGGGCTGGCCACGCTGGCGACAGTCATTGCGTCCCAGGCCGTTATTTCCGGGGCCTTCTCGTTGACTCGCCAGGCCATTCAGCTGGGTTATATCCCGCGTATGCATATCCAGCATACCTCCAGTGATGAGCAAGGCCAGATCTACATCGGTGCCGTGAACTGGTCGTTGATGGTGGGCGTTATTTTGCTGGTGCTGGGTTTTGAGTCTTCAGGGGCACTGGCTTCAGCTTATGGGGTGGCGGTGACCGGGACCATGCTGATCACCAGCATCCTGGTGACGGCGGTCATGCTGCTGCTGTGGAAATGGCCACCGGTACTGGCAGTGCCGGTGTTGATCGGCTTTCTCTTGGTGGACGGGCTGTTTTTCGCGGCCAACGTGCCGAAGATTGTGCAGGGTGGTGCCTTTCCGGTGCTGGCGGGGATCGTGTTGTTTGTGCTCATGACCACCTGGCGCCGGGGCAAACAGCTGTTGGTGGGGCGGTTGGACGAAAGCGCGCTACCGCTGCCGCTGTTTATCAGCAGTATTCGTGTGCAACCGCCGCATCGTGTGCAGGGCACAGCGGTGTTTCTGACGGCGCGCCCGGATGCGGTCCCCCATGCGTTATTGCACAATCTGCTGCATAACCAGGTGCTGCACGAACAAGTGGTGCTGTTGACAGTGGTCAACGAAGACTCGCCGCGGGTTCCGGCGGATCGACGCTTTGAGGTTGATACCTACGGTGAGGGCTTCTTCCGGGTCATCCTGCATTTTGGTTTCATGGATGAGCCGGACGTGCCTGAAGCGCTGAAGCTGTGCCATCTCGATGATCTGGACTTCAATCCGATGCGCACCACTTACTTCCTCAGTCGGGAAACGGTGATTGCGACCAAACCGGTGGGCATGGCGCGTTGGCGCGAAGCCTTGTTTGCCTTCATGCTCAAAAACGCCAACGGCAACCTGCGGTTCTTCAAGTTGCCAGTCAACCGGGTAATTGAGCTGGGAACCCAGGTCGAAATGTAATAGCCGACCTGCCGCACGCTGCGATACGGGCCGAAGGACCTTCGAAAACAGGGTCGCTTCCCAACCCATCGCCGCCTGCGGCAGCGGCTACAGGATACTCGTAGCCGTTCGAGGCTATCGGGTTTACTGCACAACCCCCTGACGCTGTTTGATTGCGTCTACCAGCCTCTGGGCCAGTGCCGGGTAGTTCTCATCAAAGTGATGCCCGCCTGGCAGTTTCATGCCTTCGCCCACGGCTGTCCTGGCCGTGCAGCCACTTTCATCGACTTCCTCTTCGCCATAAATGCACACCACTTTGGCCGCCGGCAGTTTTGACATTTCCTCGCCGGTGTCAGCCTCTGCGCCTGCTTTACCCAGCCAGCCATCGACGTGGATTTCAAAGCTGCCGCTGCGTGCGAAAGCCAGCATGATGATGGCGTCTACCCGGTTTTGCTCGGCAGGCGGCAAGCGGTTATAGGTGGCGGGCAATACGTCTGCACCGAACGAGTAACCCACCAGCACAAAACGCTGGGTGCCCCATTTTTGCCGGTAATGCTGCATCAGTTCGGTGAGGTCGCTGGCGCTTTGTTCCGGCGTTTTGTGCTGCCAGTAATAGCGCAGTGTGTCGATGCCGACGACCGGGTAGCCGATCTTGGCCATTTCCCCGGCGACGTCGCGGTCCAGATCGCGCCATCCACCATCACCGGAGAGGAACAGGGTGACGGTGCTGTTTTGCTGACCTGCGGGCACTTCGACGACGGGGATGTTCAGTCCGCCATTTTCATTGCCCACCAGTATCTTGCGCAGTTCATTGCTCAGCACCTGTGGCAGGTGAATGTCATAGTCGCTGATGCTGGTTTGCGCCCGGGGCTGATCGCGTACGAATGCGGCACTGGGGTCGTCCGGGTTGTCGTTCCAGGCCACCAGCCAGTTACCGTGCGCGGCTGTTTTCGGCAGAGGCAGGGTGCAACCGGGTGCTTCGAGTGTGAAGCCCACCGACACGGCTTGAGCCTTGTCGCTGGTTTGCCCGGCCAGCCAGCGCCAGGCCAGGCTCGCGCCCGGGCCTATGCCGCTGACCAGCGTGGCACTGCCTTTAAGTTGCTGCAGGGCGCCTTGCAGGGCTTGCTGCTGCAAGATGCAATCATCCTTGGGCAGAATGACCTGCACCAACTGCGCGTCGCCGCTACGGCTCAGGGCCAACAATTGCTTGTCATTGAGCGCCTCTTCGGCCGGAGCAGCGATGACCACCCTGGCGTGAACCGATTGGCCCGGGGTCACCCGGGTCAGGGTTGAACCATCGGCCTGGCTCAGGTGTTCAAGGGAGGGTTCGGGGGCGGGACGATTCCAGTACCAGTAGCCGCCTGCAGCAAACGCGACCAGTACCACGAGGGTTACCAGCAAAAACCGCCAGGAACGATGTTTCATTAGCGTTTCACCAATCCAGTCAAGCCACCCGCAATCAGGGCGGCGGTATCAGCCAGTGCTACCAGCGGATCAAGCCCGGCAGGCACGGCCATATAACGAGGTTCCCAGTCCGGCTGGAATTTGTCTTTGAAGCGGCGTAAACCCTGGAAGTTGTACAGCTGCTCGCCGCGCTGGAACACCATCGATCCAAAACGCTGGGTCAAGGGGGCGCCGCGACGAGGCTGGAGGCCGGACAGCGGCACCATCCCCAGGCTGAAACGGGCGTAGCCCTGCTTTTTGTAATGCTGGATCAGGCCGACCATCATGAACTCCATGGTCAGTTTTGGCGCCTGCGGGTGGGCGCGCATAAGGTCCAGACTCGACAGTTCATGACTGTGGGTCTCCAGCAGATTGGCAAAGGCCACCGGCTTGCCTTCAAAGCGAATGATCGCGACCCGGAAGTGCTTGATGTAGTCCGGGCTGAAGCGTCCCAACGAGAAGCCTTTTTCGCGTACGTTCTTGCCGGTCAGCCAGGCGTCGGAAATGACCTTGAGTTCATCCAGCGGTGCCTCGCCCGGCTCATGAATTTCCAATGACAGGCCATCACGGGAGCCACGGTTCCAGGTGTAGCGCAGGTCTTTCATCTCTTTGCCCTTGGCATCGAGATCAAAGCGATGCAAGTCGACCCGGGCTTCTTCTCCAAGCTTGATCGCAGTCAGGCCGATGTCCATATAAAAAGGCAGGTTCTCTGCGCGCACTTGATAGAACACGGGGCGTGCGTGGTGCGTGTCGCAGAGGTCGCGAAACTGCCAGATCAGCTCGGCGCGTTGCTGGTTGGGCCCTATGGGGTCGTACAGTGCCACCAGGCTGCGGCCACGGCGGGCGTACATCAGGAAGGCGTTGTCGTCCGGGTGGAACAGCAGCGCCTTGTCGCCGGTCAGGGCCAGTCCACCATCCGGTTGATCGGAAGCGAGCAGGATTTTTTCGGCTTTCTCCAGTTCTGCTGCGTCGGGCAGGTGAATCACCGGGCGTTCGGTACGCAGTAGCCAAGTCAGGGAAACGATCACCAGGAGCACTGCCGCCCCCAGCAATGAGCGCAATCCGCGCGGGGCGTCGGCATCCAGGGTGAACTGCCACCACAGCTCATGGTTGTAAGGGACGTCCTGGTAGGCGAACAGCAGCAGCCAGATAGAGGCCCCTAGCACGCACACACTGGCCACCACGTACAACGGCGAAAAAGGCAATTCGGTCAGGCGACTGGGGCGATAGAACGAGCGCCGAAACAGTGCCAGCAGGCTGGCGGTCAACGCCAGGATAGTGGCTTCCTCCCAGTCAAAGCCCTTGAGCAGAGAGAGTACGGCACCCACCAGCAGCAAAACCATGGTCAGCATCCAGGCGGCAGACAAGCGTCGACGCAAGCCTTGAGCCAGTAACAGGCACAGCACACCGATCAAGCTGGCGCCAAAGTGTGAGGCGTCAATCAGTCGGTGGGGGATCAGGAAGCCGATGTGCTCAAGGCGCGTATCGATTTCCGGGGTAGCGCCGGAAAACAGCAAAACCACGCCGGATATAAATACCAGCACCGCCAGCACCGGCGCTGCAAGGCCGGAGGCCACCCGCAGGCTTTGCCGGGTCTGAATCAGGCGCTGTGCTTCGGTGATCAGCAGCATCAGGCAGGCCACCAGCAGCGGCAGGATCACATAGATCATCCGGTACAGCAGCAACGCGGCAGCCAAAGGCGCGGCCCCCAGCTTGTCAGCAAAGGCTGCAAGCAAGATAGCCTCGAAAACCCCGACCCCGCCCGGAACATGGCTCAGTACGCCGGCGGCCAGTGCCAGCAGATACACCAGCAGAAATGGAGCGAAGGGCGGGGCTTCTGGCAGCAACAGATACAGCACGGTGGCCGCTGCGGCGACATCCAGCGCGGTGATCAGCAGTTGAAGCAATGACAGGCGCACGCTGGGCAAACGTAGGGTGCGCCGCCCGGCCCTGACCAGCAGATTGTCCGGGATCGGCTGTTCGGGCAGGCGGCGGCGATAAATGCCCAGTGCCAGCAATGCCGAGAGCGCCAGAACGGCGAACGCGATTGCACCCAATAGAAGGGCCGGAATGTGTAGCGCTGCAGAGGCAGCAGGCAAGTTGCTCAATGTTGCCAGGGCGGCCAGTGGCGGCAACGCGCAGCCCAGGGACAGGCTGGCAAATAGCGTCATGTGTGCAACTTCAGACGCCCCCAGTCCGAACCGAGCATATAAGCGGTAACGCACGGAGCCGCCGGAGAGCAGTGACAGGCCAATGGCGTTTCCTACGGCAAAGGCAGTGAATCCACCCAGGGCCAGGATTCTGAAGGGCAGTTTGATGTTGGCGTAGCGACTGGCTGACCACTCGTATCCGAGCAGTATCAGAAACCCCACCGCCGTTGCGGCCAAGGCACCGAGGAGGGCGGGCTTGGGCACTTCCAGAATGGAGTCGTGCAAGGCATACAAGTCGAGTTCGCTGAGCAGATGGCGACAGGCAATTAGGGCGACCGTAAACAGCAACAGAGTCAGCGCGAGCCCAATAGGCTGGCGATACTTGCTCAGCACATCCAGCAGGTGCAAACGCCTGGCTGTAATAGGGAGGGCGGCAGTCACGGTTTTTTTGGGTTCTGGCGAGTTATCGGGCATCAATCACCTCGTGGATCGTGCGCGACAGAATGGGGGCATGGGCTCAAGTAACCAATCCCCTGGCTTGAAATATCTTGAAATATTTTAAGCTGTTTGCCTTTTGTTCAGGTTCGAGGCGTTAAACAGAGGGCAAAGCATGAAGCAAGCGTAGGCGGTCTTCGTCCATGGGATAGGGCGGGGTATGGACATTCATGCTGGAGGCACGTTTCGAGCGCGCACAAAAAAGGCCACTCTTTCGAGTAGCCTTTTTTGATGTTTGGTTGCGGGAGCCGGATTTGAACCGACGACCTTCGGGTTATGAGCCCGACGAGCTACCAGACTGCTCCATCCCGCGTCTGTGTGGGCGCATTCTACAGAGGAACGCCGAAGTGTCAACCTTTAATCGCGTAAGCGGTTGAAAAGCCCGGCTTTAATCTGGAGCCCTGACCTTGGCGGGGAGGGCGAAAAACAGGCGGGCACAAAAAAGGCCACTCTTTCGAGCAGCCTTTTAATGTTTGGTTGCGGGAGCCGGATTTGAACCGACGACCTTCGGGTTATGAGCCCGACGAGCTACCAGACTGCTCCATCCCGCGTCTGTGGTGCGCACTCTACAGTGATGTGGGGATGAGTCAACCTTTAATGCATAAATGCAGCAAATAAGGCCGTGCCGCTCGTTTTGTGTGCTGCCGGGTTTATTCGAAAAATAGACGCGCACAAAAAAGGCCACTCTTTCGAGTAGCCTTTTTCGATGTTTGGTTGCGGGAGCCGGATTTGAACCGACGACCTTCGGGTTATGAGCCCGACGAGCTACCAGACTGCTCCATCCCGCGTCTGTGGGGTGGATTCTACAGCGATACGCTGGGGTGTCAAACGTTAATTTAGAAAAAACTGTTCTGGTTCAATCGGTTAGATAATAACTGTGCAAGTGGAAAGGGCTGCAGGCCCTGTGCGCTATGGGTTTGACTCTATCAGAGACAGATGTTCGATTAGTTAAATATATTCAACGTGGATTTTTCCTACGCTTGTCGGGGGTAATCAAGACTACTGGTGCTATATACAGTTCACGATGACATACTGACGCTCTGCATTGCCTACTCTCTTGAAGAACACTGCCTTACATGACGCAGCGCAAAATCATCCACGTCGACTGTGACTGTTTCTATGCCGCTATTGAAATGCGTGATGACCCGAGCCTGGCGAACAAGCCGATGGCGGTGGGTGGCTCTGCGGATCATCGTGGCGTGATTTCTACCTGTAATTACGAAGCGCGGGCGTACGGCATACGCTCTGCGATGGCTTCCCGGCATGCACTCAAGCTGTGTCCGGATCTGATTATCGTCAATGGCCGAATGGACGCCTATAAAGAAGCGTCCCGAGAAATTCATGGCATCTTGCGTGATTACACCGAGCTGATTGAGCCGCTGTCATTGGATGAGGCTTATTTGGATGTTTCCGATAGCCCGCATTTTGCCGGTAGCGCCACGCGTATTGCCCAGGATATCCGGCGCCGGGTTTCCAATCAGCTGCACATCACTGTCTCCGCGGGTGTGGCGCCCAACAAGTTTTTGGCCAAAATCGCCAGTGACTGGAAGAAGCCCAACGGTCTGTTTGTGATTACTCCGGATCAGGTGGATGACTTTGTGTCGGCGCTGCCAGTCAATAAGTTGCATGGCGTAGGCAAGGTGACCGCAGACAAGCTCGGGCGCTTGGGTATCGAAACCTGTCTTCAGTTGCGCGAGTGGAACAAGCTGGCGCTGGTGCGTGAATTTGGCAGTTTCGGCGAGCGGCTATGGGGTTTGGCACGAGGGATAGATGAGCGGTTGGTGCAGAGCGACAGCCGACGTCAGTCTGTGAGTGTTGAAAACACTTACGACACGGATTTACCGGACCTGGCCAGTTGTCTGGAAAAGTTGCCCGAGCTGTTGGCCACTCTGAATGGACGCATTGCGCGTATCGACAGCAGCTATCGCCCAGGCAAGCCGTTCGTCAAAGTGAAGTTCCACGACTTTACCCAGACCACGCTAGAACAGTCCGGTGCCGGGCGGGATCTTGAGAGTTATCAGGGATTGCTGAGTCAGGCGTTTGCGCGCGGCGCCCGGCCCGTTCGGTTACTGGGGCTGGGCGTGCGTTTACAGGATTTAAGTGGTGGGCATGAACAGCTGGAGCTGTTCAAGCGTTAGGCAATCCACCGCTGTAGGCATTGCTTCAGCCAACCCCGGGGTCAGCCACCAGGCGTCCGGCATTTTTGGTCAGGGACTGAAGGAATTCATGCTGTAACTCAGGATCGTTACGCGTGAGTTCGATCAGGCTTTGTTCCAGTTCGCTGGCTTCTTCTTCCAGCCCCAGCTCCGACAGACGCTTGACCCGATGAACCCACTGGCTGACGTCGTCGCCTTCCAGGTCGTCGTAGATCAGGTTGTGCGCTTCCAGCAGTTTGCCCCGAAGGTTGCTGCTGATCGACAGGGTTGAATCAGAGTGGGTTTCGTCCTGGGCATCTTCAACGGTAATGGTCAGTTTGCCGATGCGATTCAGGTCTTGCTCGGCAAACGGGCTGTCCAGCAGGTTGAGACGCAAGATGCCATGCCGGTCGGTGGTGAGCTCATGATTTTGCTTGCCAGCCTTGACCATGACCGGACGCTCGGCCCACGGCAGGCTTGAGTATTCCAGGCGCTTGTCGCGCTGAATATCATCAATTCCCGCCAGGTTCTGCTCGGCACGGCCGTGAGATTGCACGTTCATGGCCGGGTTAAGGCCGGCGAAGCCATAACGTACCCAATCCTTGGTCACGCTGTCCGGCAATTGCCCGAACATAAAGACGTTAAGCACATTGGCACCGACCCCCGCGACCACCGCAACTGCTCCCAGCGGAATCTCATAGACTTCGCGCCAGGGTTGATATGGGGTGTAGCGGTCGTAATGGCGTGTGACATCGAACTCAGTGACCTCAAAGGTCTTTTGTTCATTGATGCGCACACGTCGTTGCGGCAGCTCAAGCACCGAGGGTGATCCAACGTCGATCTGGAGGCTGTGCGCGAGCAGTTTTCGCTCGATGCGCTCCTCGTGCTCGCTGCGTTGCGACATGTGATTGGCACAGCCGCTCAATAGCAGGGCGCCGCACATGGCGGCGCCCCCGAGGGTTAAGGTACTTCGCTTGAACATGACGTCTCTATCTGGATTCAGCGACGGATACGGGCCTGGAGGAACGCAAGCACATCGGCAACGGGCAGCGCTTGAGCGTCTGCTTCGGTGCGGCTCTTGTATTCGAGGTTGCCTTCGGCGAGGCCGCGGTCACTGACCACGATCCGGTGCGGGATGCCGATCAGTTCCATGTCTGCGAACTTGTTACCCGGGCTGGTTTTCTTGTCGCGATCGTCCAGCAGTACTTCAAAACCGGCGGCCGTCAGTTGGGCGTAGAGGTTGTCAGTGGCTTCACGTACGGCTTCGGTTTCGTAACGCAGGGGCACCAGTGCAACCTGGAACGGTGCCAGGGCGTCGCTCCAGATAATGCCGTTGGCGTCGTTGTTCTGCTCGATGGCAGCGGCGACGACACGGGAGACACCGATGCCATAGCAGCCCATCGCCAAGGTGACAGGCTTGCCGTTTTCGCCCAGAACCTGGCACTTCATGGCTTCGCTGTACTTGGTGCCCAGCTGGAAAATATGGCCCACTTCGATGCCGCGCTTGATTTCCAGCGTGCCTTTGCCGTCCGGGCTAGGGTCGCCGGTGACAACGTTACGCAGGTCGGCCACGGTCGGTACAGGCAGGTCGCGTTCCCAGTTCACGCCGAAGTAGTGCTTGTCGTCGATGTTGGCACCCACGCCGAAGTCGCTCATCAGTTCAACCGAACGGTCAATGATGCACGGCAATGGCAGGTTCAGCGGGCCCAGGGAGCCGGCACCGGCGCCGATGGCGGCGAACAGTTCTGCGTCTGAAGCCATGGTCAGCGGGCTGGCTACCAGTGGGTGGTTGGCGGCCTTGATTTCGTTGAGCTCGTGATCGCCACGGATCACCAGAGCGATCAGCTTGCCTGCTTCGGCGGCGTGAACGATCAGCGTCTTGACAGTTTTTTCGATTGGCAGGTTGTAGCCTTCTACCAATTGAGCAATGGTCTTGGCGTCCGGAGTATCGACCAGGCGCAGCTCTTCAGTGGCTGCAGGCCGCGAGGTTTCGGCAGGAACGGCTTCGGCCTTTTCGATGTTGGCCGCGTAGTCGGAACCGTTGCTGAACACGATGTCATCTTCGCCGGACTCGGCCAGAACGTGGAACTCGTGAGAGCCGGCACCGCCAATGGAGCCGTTGTCGGCTTCAACTGGACGGAAGTTCAGGCCCAGGCGGGTGAACACGTTGCAGTAGGCCTGGTGCATGCGGTCGTACGTGACCTGCAGCGATGCCTGGTCAGCATGGAACGAGTAGGCGTCCTTCATGATGAATTCACGGCCACGCATCAAGCCGAAGCGCGGGCGAATTTCATCACGGAATTTGGTCTGGATCTGGTACAGGTTGATCGGCAGCTGCTTATAGCTGTTCAACTCGTTGCGGCACAGGTCAGTGATGACTTCTTCGTGGGTTGGCCCAACGCAGAACTCACGACCGTGGCGATCCTTCAGGCGCAGCAGTTCCGGGCCGTACTCTTCCCAGCGACCGGACTCTTGCCACAACTCAGCCGGCTGGATGCTGGGCATCAACACTTCCAGGGCGCCGGCAGCGTTCATTTCTTCGCGAACAATGGCTTCTGCCTTGCGCATGATCCGCAGGCCCATGGGCAGCCAGGTGTACAGGCCGGAAGCCAGTTTACGGATCATGCCGGCGCGCAGCATCAGCTGGTGGCTGATAACGACCGCGTCTGAAGGCGTTTCTTTCTGTGTGGCGAGCAAATATTGACTGGTGCGCATGGTTAGCCGTTGCCGTTGCTGATGACTAGAAATGACTGGGCATTGTACGGGTGAGACGTGCTTGCGTACAGGGCAGGCGGGGGAGAGCGGCTCCCCCGGGTGTTTACGAGGTTTTTTCGAGGCTGACCGGAGGGTTCAGGCGTGCCCGGCGGTTCTCCTGGAACCAGTGCAGGCTGATCAGCAGCAGTGTCGGAATGCCCATCAGAGCGGTAATGATAAAGAAGTTGTGATAGCCGAACTTCTCGACCAGTACGCCTGAGTAACCGCCCATCAAGCGCGGGAGCAGCAGCATGATTGAGCTGAGCAGGGCGTATTGGGTGGCGGAGAACTTGAGGTTGGTCAGGCTGGACAGGTAAGCCACAAAAGCAGAGGTCGCAAGCCCGGAGCTGAAGTTGTCGAGTGAGATCGTGACCACCAGCATTTGCAGGTTGGGGCCCATGTCGGCCAGCAGCATGAACATGAGGTTGGTGCCTGCAGACGCCGCGCCGCCAATCAGCAAAATGGGCAAAATACCGAACCGCACGATCAGCAAACCGCCCATGCCGGCCCCGACCAGGGTCATGATCAGGCCGAATATCTTGCTGACGCCCGCGATCTGGTCCTTGGTGAACCCTTGGTCGATATAAAACACGTTGGCCATGACGCCCATGACCGTGTCAGACATGCGATAGGTCGCGATCAGGCCGAGCAGCAGCAAAGCTTGCCAGCGGTAGCGCAGGATAAAATCGTTTACCGGGGTCAGCACCGGTGCCAGGCCGCGTCGTCCGATGGACGACAAGCACAGTACCGTGAGCAGGGTGTACAGGATGGCCCGTAAAAAGGCCCGGTCCTCCAGCACCAGATTCATCGGGCTGATGCCCTCGAACAGCACGCCGGCAAAGTCGGTGTTATAGAGCTGGGTGAACATGGCCGGGACTGAAACCAGCAGCACGATCAGTACAAACACGGACGCCAGTTGATGACCAAAGCTGTAACGGCCGGCCGACAATTGGGTGCGTAACGGCACCGGCGGCTCACGCATGAAAAAGCTCGTGAGCAGGGCCGGGACCATCAGCAGGCCGAACAGCACGTAGGTGCCGGTCCAGGCGGAGTGCTTGTAATTGAAACCGGTCGAGCCGAACCCCTCGGCAAAGAACAGGGCGCCGGCGGTTGCCAGCAGGGCGGCTACCCGATAACCGGACATGTAGCTGGCGGCGAGCGCAGCCTGGCGACTGTCCTCGGCGATTTCCAGGCGGTAGGCATCCACCGCAATGTCCTGGGTCGCCGAAGCGAACGACACGACCACAGCAATGGCAATCAGCCACGAAAGGTGTTGTTGCGGGTCGCAAAAGCCCATGCCGACCAGGCCCAGGATCACCAGCGACTGGGAAAGTACCAGCCATGAACGACGCCTGCCGAGTTTACCCAGCAGCGGCAGGCGCCACTGATCGAGTAGCGGTGACCACACCCATTTAAAGGCGTAGGCCAGTCCGATCAGGCTTGCATAGCCAATCGTTTCGCGGGCCACGCCAGCTTCGCGCAACCACACGGAGAGCGTCGAGAACACCAGCATGTACGGCAAGCCGGCGGCAAAACCGAGCAACAACAGCACAAGAGTCGAGGGGCTGGCATAGGCAGCGAGCGCGGCGCGCCAGGTTTTACGGGGCATGGGCTGGAGTCTGCCTCAGATTACGGAAACAAAGGGCGCACTCTAACCGCAGTGCTCTATCGGGCGCCAGCCATGACGCTGTATATCCACGCGATTATTCACAATGCTCAAACCCTCGTCGCGCAGGCGGGCCCGTTGCTCATCACCGGACGCACTGCCTGCTGGCAGACTGAGACGTCCTCCTGCCGCCAGCACCCGGTGCCATGGCAAGCGGGTGCCTTCAGGCAGTTGCGAGAGTGTGCGCCCCACCCAGCGCGCAGCGCGGCCCAGACCGGCCAGCTCAGCCAGTTGACCATAGGTCACGACATGTCCGGGAGGCACCATCATCAAGGTGGAATACAGCGCCACGCGACGAATTTGCGCGGGTGTTTGGGGGGCTTCGTCGGCTGTTCTGATCTGGGGATTCTTCTCGTTCATGGCTGGAAGACATTTCTGTCAATTGGACTAATGAAGGAACTACAACACAAGCGACCGGTCTTTCTTGGTCAGAGGCATATCCATCTGGATAATGCCGGCATTCTTTCGCAAATCCGAGTTTCCCATCTGCTTATGCTGTCCAGAATTCTGTTATGCCTTGCTGTCTTGAGTGTGTCTACGCCTTTGTTTGCCGATACGGTCTGGTTGAAAAACGGTGACCGCCTGACCGGCAAGATCCGGGTCTTCGATGGCGGCAAGTTACTCATCCAGACGGAGTATGCCGGGTCTGTGCCGATTGACTGGCGACAGGTCAAGACGCTGGAAAGCGACCAGGAACTACTGGTCAAGCAAGATGCATACACTGGCGAGAAGGCCAAGTCGCTGCAGGCCGCTGAAGAGGGTAAAGTGATTTTGGCCAACGGCGAAGCGCCGAAGACGGTGGAGCTGGCGAGCATTCAGCAGATTCTCAAGCCCAAGCCGCTCATCGAAGACTTGACCTGGAAAGGCAACGTTGATGTCGCTCTGGACTACAAGCGTGCAGATAAAGACACCGATGATTACGACATTGATTTCAAGACCACGGCTCGCCACGGGGCCTGGCGTCATAACGCCGAAGGCGAATACAACCGTGAGTTCCAGGACGATGTGGTGACCACCGACAATTGGAGCGCCGAATATGCCCTGGACCACTTTATTGACGAGAAGTGGTACTGGCAGGGTCGACTGACCTATAAGCGCGACAAGGTGGAAGACATTTCCCGCCAGCGCACCGTGGGTACCGGCCCGGGTTACCAGTTTTGGGATGATGAATTGGGCGCATTCTCGCTGGGCTCATTGCTGAACCGCACTGATTACCAGTATTCAGATGGCCAGAAAGACAACTTTTACTCGCTTGCCATGAAGTGGGACTACAACCGCTTCCTGCTGGGCAAGACGGTATCCCTCTTTACCAATGGCGAAGTCGGTAAACCGCTGGGCAACGCTGCGGATTACAGCCTCGATGCCGAAATCGGTTTGCGCTACAAAGTGACTGAATGGGCTTCGCTCAACCTGAAGGCTGAAAAAGACCTGATTGGCAGTGGCAATGTCAGCGATGGCAACCTCAACAAAACCCGCTATACCGCAGGCTTTGGGGTGAGTTGGTAATCACCGCTGCATCGTCAGCACGCTCGTCCCTGCAGAAATAGCGGCATCCTGCAGGTGTAAGCGTGTTCGCGCCATGTGTCGGGAGGAATCAGATCCGCAAGCCACCGTCCAGTTCAAGAATCCGCCCGCTGTAGTAGTCATTCTCAAGAATGTAAGCGGCGGAGTGGGCGATTTCTTCGACTTTACCCATGCGCTTGAGTGGGATGCCCGAGGTCATTTTCTCAAGGGCTTCGGGTTTCATGCCCAGGGTCATTTCAGTCTCGATGAACCCGGGAGCGATCCCGGCAACACGAATGCCGTAGCGCGCCAGTTCTTTGGCCCAGGTCACGGTCGCGGCGGCTACACCAGCCTTGGCTGCCGAGTAGTTGGTTTGCCCGACATTGCCTGCACGGGAAATCGACGAGATATTGATAATCGCGCCCTGATTGTTGAGCTCGACCATTTTTGCCGCCACCTCACGGGTGCACAGGAAAACACCGGTCAGGTTGACGTCGATCACCGCCTGCCATTGTGCCAGGCTCATTTTGCTCATCACGCCATCCTTGACCTTCAACAGCAGGCCGTCGCGCAAGATGCCGGCGTTGTTGATCAGGCCATGGATTGCACCGAAATCTTCGGCAACCCGGGTCACGGTGTGGATGACTTGCTCTTCATCTGCCACATTGCACAGATAGGCGCGCGCCTCGACACCTTTGGCCTGGCAAGCGGCCACGGCCAGTTCGAGTTTTTCAGGGTTCAGGTCCACCAGTGCCAGTTTGGCGCCTTTGTCGGCCAGATACTCGGCCATGGCGCGACCTAGTCCCTGGCAACCGCCCGTGATAATGATTACTTTGTCTTTTAGTTGCATGTCAGTCCTCGGTAGCAATTCATCAGAGTGATTCCTTACCAGACCTTTGATCGGCACCGGATGAGAGGTCGCCTTTCATGCAGCCAGCCCTGAACTTGTCCGTTTCGACGGGTTTTTTATAAGGAGTCATAAGTTGAGCGTTGAAGCTTCCAAGCATGCCCGAGAATTACTGCTCAAGGAATACCGGGGCGCCTTGTCCACGCACTCCAAGGCCATGCCCGGCTTTCCGTTCGGCTCGGTCGTACCTTATTGCCTGGACGAAGAAGGTCGGCCACTGATCCTCATCAGCCGCATTGCCCAGCACACGCACAACTTGCGCAAGGACCCCAAGTGCTCGCTCATGGTAGGGGAGCGCGGGGCTGAGGATATTCAAGCCGTTGGCCGTCTGACTTACCTCGCCGAAGCCGAGCAGCTGAGTGATCCTGCGGCCATCGATGCAGCGGCCTTGCGTTACTACCGCTATTTCCCGGAGTCGCAGAGTTATCACAGTGCCCATGATTTCGATTTTTGGGTGCTGAAACCGGTCCGACATCGCTATATCGGTGGTTTTGGTGCCATCCACTGGCTGGACCAGATAACGCTGTCCAACCCATTTGCCGGTCAGGCTGAACTGAGAATGATCGAACACATGAACGCCGACCATGCCGAGGCCATCGCTCATTACGTCAAGCTTGCGGGGTTGCCGCAAACAGCCCCGGCGCGCCTGGTGGGCATCGACAGCGAAGGTATGCATTTACGCATTGGTGACAGCCTGTTCTGGCTGGGCTTCCAGGCGCCGTGCAACACCCCGGCACAAGCCCGCGAAGCGCTGGTTTTTCTGGCTCGAGCTGATGAGTGGCCTAAAAAACAGCCCGCCTGACCTTGAATTTAGCGTCAGGCGCCGTCATCTAAGACGGGTTGGAAGATATTCTTCCGGAGAGGAATCATTTGATGCGCGCTTTTCTATTGCTCTTTCTGTTGTTTCCAGTGCTAGAGCTGTACGTTTTTTTCAAGGTCAGCACCGCTATCGGGTTTTTCCCGGCGTTGCTGCTGATCATTGCCGGATCCATGCTGGGTATTCTGGTGGTTCGTCTTGCCGGTCTGGCCACGGCCCTGAGCGCCCGTGCCAGTCTCAATCGCGGAGAACTGCCAGCCCAGCAAATGCTTGAAGGCCTGATGCTGGCCCTGGGTGGCGGCTTGTTGGTACTTCCGGGCTTCATCAGTGATGTGGCCGGCCTGTTGCTGCTGCTCCCGCCGGTGCGCCGCTTTCTGGTCAACCGTCTGCGCAAGCGCGCAGAAGAGCAAGCCATTCGCCAGCGTGCTTTCGCTGACGAATTTCAAGCCCAGGCGCGTCCAGGCACCCATCAGCCCGTTGGCCGTGAACCCAATGTGATTGAAGGTGAGTTCGAGCATCGCGACAAGTAAGGCACTTCATCACTCCAGCACGGCGCCTCAGGGGGCCGTGTTTGTTTTTCAAATGCTGCAAATCGCTAAAAAAATTCGTGGGTATGCCCTTGTAATAGGTGGATACGCCCTTATGTAACGGACACCGCAGGGTTTTGCTGGAAACAGCAGTCACCCTTCAGCGAATCGCACCCGGCATTTCCGGAACTGCAAACCCAGCCGGTATTGACACCGGCCGATGAACACCACAATTAGGAGAGATCGACAATGAAGCTTCGTCCTCTGCATGACCGCGTCGTAATCCGTCGCAGCGAAGAAGAAAAGAAAACCGCTGGCGGTATCGTTCTGCCTGGTTCGGCTGCTGAAAAAGCCAACAGCGGTGAAGTCATTGCCGTTGGTACCGGTCGCGTTCTGGACAACGGTGAAGTGCGTGCACTGGCCGTTAAAGTGGGTGACAAGGTTGTGTTCGGTCCTTACTCCGGCAGCAACACTGTGAAAGTCGACGGCGAAGACCTGCTGGTTATGGCTGAGAACGAGATTCTCGCTGTTATCGAAGGCTGATTACCCGCTCATTTTCCCGTTACTACAAAGTATTTAAGGAAGAACGAACATGGCTGCTAAAGAAGTTAAATTCGGCGACTCCGCCCGTAAAAAAATGCTCGCCGGTGTAAACGTCCTGGCTGACGCGGTTAAAGCGACCCTGGGCCCTAAAGGCCGTAACGTGATCATCGAGAAGAGCTTCGGCGCTCCGACCATCACCAAGGACGGCGTTTCCGTCGCTAAAGAAATCGAACTGGAAGACCGTTTCGAAAACATGGGCGCGCAGCTGGTCAAAGACGTTGCCTCCCGTGCCAACGATGACGCAGGCGACGGTACTACCACCGCCACCGTTCTGGCTCAGGCAATCGTCAACGAAGGCTACAAAGCCGTCGCTGCCGGCATGAACCCGATGGACCTCAAGCGCGGCATCGACAAGGCGACCATCGCCATTGTTGCTGAGCTGAAAAACTTGTCCAAGCCATGCGCTGACACCAAGGCTATCGCTCAGGTAGGCACCATCTCCGCCAACTCCGACAGCTCCATCGGCGACATCATTGCCGAAGCCATGGAAAAAGTCGGCAAGGAAGGCGTGATCACCGTTGAAGAAGGCACTGGCCTGGAAAACGAACTGTCGGTTGTAGAAGGCATGCAGTTCGACCGTGGCTACCTGTCCCCGTACTTCGTCAACAAGCCGGACACCATGGTTGCCGAGCTGGATAGCCCGCTGATCCTGCTGGTCGACAAAAAGATCTCCAACATCCGCGAAATGCTGCCAGTACTGGAAGCCGTTGCAAAAGCCGGCCGCCCACTGCTGATCGTTTCCGAAGACGTTGAAGGCGAAGCCCTGGCGACCCTGGTTGTGAACAACATGCGTGGCATCGTTAAAGTCGCAGCCGTCAAGGCTCCAGGCTTCGGCGACCGTCGCAAGGCCATGCTGCAGGACATCGCTGTATTGACCGGCGGTACCGTTATCTCTGAAGAGATCGGCCTGAGCCTTGAAAGCGCCACCCTGGAAAACCTGGGCAGTGCCAAGCGCGTGACCATCTCCAAAGAAAACACCATCATCGTTGACGGTGCTGGCGTAGAACAGGATATCCAGGCTCGCATCACCCAGATCCGTGCCCAGGTTGCCGAAACTTCGTCCGACTACGACCGTGAAAAACTGCAAGAGCGTCTGGCCAAACTGTCCGGCGGCGTTGCAGTGATCAAGGTTGGCGCTGGTTCCGAAGTTGAAATGAAAGAGAAGAAAGCCCGCGTTGAAGACGCTCTGCACGCAACCCGTGCAGCCGTTGAAGAAGGCGTGGTACCTGGCGGTGGCGTTGCGCTGATCCGTGCTCTGGAAGCGCTGACAGGTCTGACTGGTGACAACGCTGACCAGAACGTCGGTATCGCTGTACTGCGTCGTGCTGTTGAAGCACCGCTGCGCCAGATCGCTGCCAACTCCGGTGACGAGCCAAGCGTTGTGGTCAACGAAGTCAAGAACGGCAAAGGTAACTACGGTTACAACGCTGCGACTGGCATCTACGGCGACATGATCGAAATGGGCATCCTGGACCCTACCAAGGTGACTCGTTCCGCGTTGCAGGCAGCAGCTTCCATCGGTGGCCTGATCCTGACCACCGAAGCTGCAATTGCTGACAAGCCGAAGGCTGAAGGCTCTGCTGGCGGCGGCATGCCAGACATGGGCGGCATGGGTGGTATGGGCGGCATGATGTAAGCCAGCCTTACCCCTGTACCAAAAGCCCCGCACGGGTAACCGTGCGGGGCTTTTTTGTGGCTGTTTTGCAGAACGATCGGCCGGTCCGGATCGCGGGTGAGCGCTCTGCAATCCCGGGCGTGCGCAACTGCAAGGGTAGAGGGTAAGCCCGTGGGGAAATCAGTATGCGTAGACTATTGTCTGTGGAGAATGAAGTTCGAGTGAAAAAACCGTTAAATCCCCGAAGACCGCAACTAAGTTGTGTAAGCGCCTTGCGATGCTGGCTCTCAGCGGATCTTCGCTCTAAGCTGCGCGGGCCAAGACGGCCGTAACTGTGTACGGAGAAAATGCCCATGCGAATTCTACTGGTTGAAGATAACCGCGACATCCTGGCCAACCTGGCGGATTACCTGGGAATGAAAGGCTATACCGTTGACTGTGCGCAGGATGGTTTGTCTGGCCTGCACCTGGCTGCCACAGAGCATTACGACTTGATCGTGCTCGACATCATGTTGCCCGGTATCGATGGCTACACCTTGTGCAAACGTCTGCGCGAAGATGCCCGCCGTGATACCCCGGTGATCATGCTGACTGCCCGTGATCAGTTGGACGATCGCCTGCAAGGCTTCAAGTCCGGAGCGGATGACTACCTGCTCAAACCCTTTGCCCTGTCGGAACTGGCGGCGCGTATTGAGGCGGTATTGCGTCGGGCCCAGGGTGGAGGGCGCCGCGAGCTGCAGGTGGCCGATCTGAAATATGACCTCGACACACTCGAAGTCTCGCGTGAAGGCCGGACGCTCAAGCTCAACCCGGTCGGGTTGAAATTGTTGGCCGTGCTGATGCAAAAGAGCCCGCACGTATTACGTCGTGAGGTGCTGGAGGAAGCGCTGTGGGGCGATGATTGCCCTGACAGCGACAGCCTGCGCAGCCACGTACACCAATTACGTCAAGTGATAGACAAACCGTTCGACAAGCCGCTCCTGCAAACGGTACATGGTGTCGGCTATCGCCTCGCTGAGTTGCGCGATGGAGTTTAAGCAAAGTCTTGCCCAGCGGATCATCATCGCCTTTGCGCTGATGAGTGCGCTGGTGGCAGGCACATTCGCCATGGGCATTGTTGCCACCGTGCACCTGGTCGAGGAAAAACTTATCTCGGCAGGATTGGGGGGTGATCTGCAGCGTCTTTTGATGATGGACAGCGTGACCGACTGGAATCATCGTCCAGAGCCGGATCAACTGTTTTACTTCAGTGGCGGACGCGGTGATTTTGCCCTGCCCAAAGACTTGCGCCATCTGGACCCGGGTTTTCACGAGGTGTTCAGGGACCAGCTGTCGTACCACGCGATGGTGGAAGTGGTAGATGGAAGGCGCTATGTGTTGCTGCAGGACCAAAGCGATTTTGAAGAGCGCGAGCGCGTGCTGTTTGCAGTGGTACTGGTCGGCTTCGTTCTGGCGCTTGCGCTGGCGGTCTGTCTGGGCTGGCTGTTGGCGCGCCGAGTGATGGCGCCGGTAGTGCGCCTGGCGCGTCAGGTGCGTCATCGTGATCAGTTACTGGGGCTGGCACCACCATTGGCGCCTGACTACGCGGCAGATGAAGTCGGGGAACTGGCTGTGGCGTTCGATGCCACACTGGGCCGCTTGCGTGAAACGCTGACCCGGGAGCGGCTGTTTACCAGCGATGTCAGTCATGAGCTGCGTACACCCTTGATGGTGCTGGCGAGCTCTTGTGAATTGTTGCTGGAGAGTCCTTCTCTGGATCAGCGCAGTCGCTCGCAAGTGGAGCGTATTTCCCGCGCCTGCGAGGAAATGCGCGAACTGGTGCAGACATTCCTGATGCTGGCCAGGTCGCAACATGAAGACGCGAACGTTTCGCCGAGCGTGACCCTGACCACCGTGGCTGAAGGCTTGATCAGCCTGTGGCGAGGACCGATAGAGGCCAAAGGCCTGGAGCTGATCTACGACCCGGGTAACCCACTGGACAAGCGTTACAACGCTACGCTCCTGCATGCAGTCATGGGGAATCTGTTGCGTAATGCCCTGCATTACACCGATACCGGTTTTATCCGATTGAGCCTCGAACCCACGGGGTTTGTGGTGGAAGACAGTGGCGTGGGGATTCCTGAAGAAAAACGCCTGGCCATGTTCCAGCCCTTTGTTCGCGGCAGTGAAAAGCGTGGAGAAGGATTAGGCCTGGGTCTGTCACTGGTGCAACGGATCTGTGAAAGCCAGGGGTGGCGGGTTTCGTTGACCACGATGGAACCCAACGGTTGTCGTTTCCACGTCGAACTTGATCCGGCAGGAACCTGAACTGCCACGGCCCGCGCCCTACGGGCCGTATGCCGGTCCTCTTTGCAGTAATTAGTGGCCCTATGCCATTGCTTGCTCCCTGTAAAACCTTGCAACTTTTTCATGGCTCAAGGGACAATTTTTTCACCTGACGATGACCTGATGCTCACGGGCGGTTCCTTAACGTGGCGTCCATATGTATCAGGAGTGCCTGTCATGGGACCGTCAATCAAGCTCAAGTTTTCCGAGAAGTACGATCAGCAGCACGCCACTGAATATCTGTTGAAACATCAGGACGGACTGACTCGTCGCGTTTCGCATGCGCGTGATGTACAGCTGGCGCGTCGTGCCTTGAAGCTGTCAGCAGATCCTCAGGTCGTGCTGGATCTGCCGTGCGGCGCAGGACGGTTTTGGCCGTTGCTGGCTGAAAAGTCCGGGCGGGAGATCATAGGTGCAGACAATTCGGCCTCCATGCTTGAGGTCGCGTCTCTCTCTCAACCCGCAGAGGTGGTCAAACGGGTACGGCGCTTGCAGACGTCTGCTTTCGATATAAATCTGCCAGACAATGCAGTGGACAGTATTTTTTGCATGCGCCTGTTGCACCATATCGGTGATGCAAGCCATCGAATGGCTCTATTGCGGGAGTTTCATCGAGTCAGTCGTGACAGTGTGATTGTGTCTTTGTGGGTCGATGGCAACTTCAAGGCATGGAGACGCAAGCGTCTTGAGCGCCAGAGGGCGGGAGCCCCTGAGCAGTACAGTTACCAAAATCGTTTTGTGTTACCAGCAGCTACAGTGGAGGCGGAGTTTAAAAAGGCCGGCTTCATCATTCAGGATCATTTGGATTTTATCCCGTACTACGCGATGTGGCGGGTTTACGTATTGAGCAAGAGGTAAAGCATGGCCGTTGACTTTGCACAGCATTCCCCATCGGTGACCGAAGATCCGTTCGAGTTCTACTGGAACCAGCAAGGCGAATGGGTGGAGGAACCCAACCAGCGTCGTGGGGGGGAGAGTGGTGTGCAGCGCATTCACGATGCCAATGGGCGGTTGCTCTATGTCAAACGACAGGTCGGGCATATCTACCGCAGCTGGCGTTACCCGCTGGGTCGTCCCACGGTCCTGCGTGAGCGTGATGCCCTCCAGGCATTGCAGCGTCTGGCGGTGGGCGTGCCAGAGTTGGTGTACTGCGGAGCACGGCAAGGTGCAGACAAACAATGGCGGGCATTGCTGGTGACTGCAGCCTTGGACGGTTTTGTCGAAATTGATAATTGGTATGCCGCTGGTGAACGTGAACGTCACGGTGAAACTGTACATGACCGTGTGCTTGAAACCATTGCCCAGACCCTGGCGCAGATGCACCAGGGGCGGTGGCAACATGGCTGCCTGTACCCCAAGCATGTGTTCGTTCGGGTCATCGGTAGCGGTGACACTGCGCAGGTGAATATAGCCCTGCTGGACCTGGAAAAAAGCCGTCAACGTCTCACGCCCTACAAGGCGGCCTCGCACGACCTCAAACAGCTTCGTCGCCATTCGTCGTGGAATGCCAACGACTGGAACAAACTGAACTACTTTTATGAAACGGTGTTTGGCAGCGCCATCAAAGGGTTACGGTGATGAGGCGAGAAATAGCACGAAGTTTGTTTTTGCTGGCAGCTCTGGCCATCGCTTCTGTGGCGATGGCAGCTTGGGAAGAACCCCGATTTGAGGTGTTAAGTTCGGCAACCAGTGGGACGTATTGCCCGTTGCCGCGAATGGCTAAAGTGACGACGGTGGCGCAGCCTGATCATCAGCTGCTGCTGTTTATGTTCGGAATGTCCCAAGGGCTGCGACCGCAGGGCTGATACGCCCTGTAGCCTCTGCCGCAGGCTGCGAAAAGGGCCCGGGGCCTTCGCTCGGGTTGGCATACAGCCTGTCGCAGCCTTCGGCAGCGGCTACAAGCCCCCGGTTCGGCCCTGTTGGCGTTTACATGACGTGCAAATGGTTGTCCCAGAGCCCGGATGGCAAGTCCAGCGGTTTGGCTGTCAGGGGCATCTGGCGACAATCGTAGAAACGGCATCGGCCTTGACCGGATGTGACGACAAAACCTTCTTTCACCGCGCCGACCCCGGCACAGTCCGGCAAGGGTGCATCCAGGCGCAAGGCGCCACTGTCCAGATCCCAGACAAAGAACCGATTGCCTCGCGGAGCGGTGAGTGCGACCAGTCGCAGCTCACTGTGAACCGCGACACTGGCCGTGTAATGACCCATGGCACGCAGTTGTGCCTCATCCACCGGAAACGGTTCGAACGCTTGGCCGGGCCGCTTGATGGCCAGTAATTCGGACAACTCGTGGGCATCGCCCATGAACTGCTGACACGCCACCACAGTGCCATCGCTGGCAATACCCAAGTGCCGAACGCTGTTCATTTGCTGGCTCAGGGTTTCCTTGCTCAGCAGGGTACCATCGCGTTGCATCAGCACCAGGCTGGGTTCCATCGCATTGAGGTTCATCTCGACCCGGCTTTCGGCCTCGGTACGAATACCGCCGTTGGCCACCACCAGCGTCTCGCCGTCCGGCATCCAAGACACCTGATGCGGGCCCACGCCGTGGGTAGGGATTTCGCCGCTGTGGATCAGGCGTTCGCCTTCAAAGCGATAAACCCCCAACAACCCTCGACCCGGGTCGGTGGTGTCGTTTTCAGTGGCATACAGCCATTCACCATCCTTGTGAATCACCGCATGCCCATAGAAATGGCGGTTGGGCCGGGACGTCACGGTTTGCAGCAACTGCCCGTCATCCAGGTTGATCAGGTAGCTTTCGGTGCCGGGGCGCCGGGCCACGAACAGGGCAATAGGCAGTGTCGGATGGTTGATGATGTCATGGCAGCGTTGGCCGACCCGGGTACTGAAGACCCGGGTGCCGTCGAGTCGATAGCCGACGGCATAATGATTACCGTCCACATCGTCACGGGCACTCAAAAGCAGCGGGGCCTGGCCTTTTTGCTTGAACAGCGACCAGCCGCCCAGTGTGACTGCAGTCAGCAGCAAACTGCCGAGCTTAAGTGCTTGCCTGCGCATCATCGAACCTTCCCTCATCAATCGCCGTCGTTGGCGTTAAAGCCCAGCTGGATGCCGAGCGCTTTGGCCAGCTCACCTTCGTGCAGGCGGTGAACCACATTCAGGCTGTCGTAGATGGCGTTCAGGTGGGTGCGACCGGCGTCATCAGCCAGCATCTCGTTGAGCGAGCGCGGGTTGTCGTTGAACAGCTTGATCGATGCCGCGTAGGCCGCATCGATCTTGTCGGCCAGTGGTTTTTGGTCAGACGGCAGCAAGCCGCGCAGGCCTTTGTTGTCGACCCCGAGCCATACGGTCTGGGCTGCAGCGAGGCTGGCTGCCAGGCTTTGCAGTGAGGATTCGCTGCGCCACGCATCGGCCTGGAATGGCTGAGGGATGCCCTTGCTCTGGCGGCCCATTGGGGTGCCGAGCTTTTTCTTCAGGGTGTCCAGTGCCGTCACTTGTACACGCAGCAGGTCAGCGATGGCTTCGTGGGAGTCGGCATAACGCTGGTTCGGGAACTTGCTCATCTGGGCGAGCATGCCATCCGTGTTGTTCCAGCCCGCCAGGATTTCTTCGGCCAGCAGCTTTTGACGCTCGCCGATGGCGGTCAACAGCGGGCAGTAGCGAGCTTTTTGTGCATCGTCAGCGAGATCGATCTTGCTGTCGAACAGAATGTACTCATAGGCCGACAAGCCCTGAACCACTACGCTGGACTTGGCCAGTGCCGCGGCATCGATCTGCGGCTGGGCGATCACCAGTTGCTCAACCTGACGCCCCACAAGGTTCTTTTTGTCCGGCCAGAACTGAACCTGCCAGGAGCGATTGCCCTCAGCCAGCGGCCCGATCAGCAGCGGTTGCAACTCGGCCCAGGCTTTTTGCGCGTGCAAGTAATCAGCCTTGGCAGTTTCGAGTGTTTCCTTGCCCTGACAGAAGGCCAGGGCGCTGACTGCCAATTGGCGATCGGCTTCAACCCAGCGGGTGTAGGTGGGCAAAATCACTTGCTTGGCGATCGCGGCCGACGTCACGGCTTGAGGGTCTTGTGGTGAGCATGCGCCCAAGGCGAGGGCTGCAAGGCTGGTGAACAACAGTTTGGGTCGAAACATGTCGGGGTCCCCGGTGTTGTAAGACGTTAAAGAGAGTTCAGGAACGCCAGCAACGCAGCGCGCTGCTCGGCATTAAAGCGTAAAACCTGCTGCTTGGCCGGCTCGGCCTCGCCGCCGTGCCACAGCACGGCTTCAAGCAGGTTGCGTGCACGGCCATCGTGCAAAAACTGAGTGTGGCCACTGACGGCCCGGGTCAAACCAATGCCCCACAGGGGGGGCGTGCGCCAGTCGCTGCCACTGGCAGCAAACTCGGTGCGGTTGTCGGCCAGGCCTGGCCCCATGTCGTGCAACAGCAGGTCGCTGTAGGGGCGAATGACCTGGTTGGCCAGTTCCGGTTCAGCGGCAGTGGCTGATGTGGTGAATGACGGGGTATGGCACGAGGTGCAGCCGGTCTGATAGAACAGGTTTTTCCCGGCCAGCACCTGCGCAGAGCCCACATCACGTCGAGCCGGGACCGCGAGGTTGCGCGTATAGAATTCAACCAGGCGCAGAATATTGTCGCTGACCTCGGGCTCGCCATCGGGGCCATTGCCGTTGGGGGCCTCGAGGCAGGCGGTTTGGGTCGCAGAGCAATCATCAAACGGCCTGAGGGAGGTGGTCAGCCCCATGTCACCAGAAAACGCGTGAACATTTTGTTGATTGAGGTTCGGTTGGCCTGCTTTCCAGCCAAAACGACCCAAGACCGTTTTTTGCTGAGCGTCATCCCACACCCGGTTAGGGCGTCCGGCGATGCCGTCGCGGTTATTGGCTTTGGCGTTGGCCAAAATCGCCTCGTCAGGAATCGCCTCCAGCAGCCCCAGCCCGATCATCGGCGGCGCAACTCGAGCCGAAACACGGGTGTCGGGATGCATCGGGCCATAGCCCAACTGGGTGATTTTCAGCGTGGGCTTGCGTAATTCGACTTCGGTACCGTCTGTGAAACGCACGGTGACTGCTTCGTAATCGACCCGGACCTTGCCTTCGGGAGCCACGCCGGGCACCGCCATGTCTTGCAGTTGGCCGCCGTAAACGGGCTCGGGCACGATCCCGGCCTGTTCGATCAGCGTGGCATAAGTGGGGTCGTTGGGGATCGACAGACGTACCAGCATCGACACGGCGTTCTTGGCGCCCGGTGCCGGCGGGTGTCCCCGGCCATCTTTGATATGGCAGTTCTGGCAGCCGTTGGTATTGAACAGCGGGCCCAGGCCATCACGGGCGGTGGTGGTGGACGGGGCCATCACCCAAGGGCTGCGAAAGAAACTGTTGCCGACACTGAAATCCAGGCGTCGTGTAGGGGAGAGATTTGCCGACGGCATGGAAAACGCATTGTGATCGCTTTTGCGCACTGTCGCAGCCCCGCCAGAGCGGGCTTCGCCGGGTTCGGGCTGGGTAAAGTGCGGGGCATCATCACAACCGCCAAGGCCAAGGGCCAGTAGCAGCAGAGAGACGCGAAGAGGCAGCGAAGGCATCGAGCGTCCAGTTCCGTGAGCAAAATCGAGGGCGCAAAGTTTAGCAGGGAAGCTGAATTGAAATAAGAGGAATTAGCGTTTGGTTTGGCAGGTAGCTGTTCCGCTTTGTAGCCGCTGAGAGGTACGAGGCTGCGATCGGGTGCGAAGCAGCCTGAGACCGGATCACTGACTATTTCCGATACGCCGAAGCGCTGATTTGCGACCGCTGTGTTCAGCCTTCGTGCCTCGCCAGCGGCTACGCAATGCAGCTTGCCGCCCACAAAAAAGGCGGCCCGAAGGCCGCCTCATTCAAACCTGGCAGATCAGAAATCGTGATCGGCGTTGTCCGGGTTCAGGTCGCCGATGCCCAGCTTGCCGGCAGCCTGTTCGATGGCGGCGGTCTGCTTGACGAGGGCGGCGATGGCGTCACGTACCACCTGGTTGCCCGCTTCGTTACCGGCGGCAATCAGTTGGTCGTAATGCTCGCCCTTGTTGGCGCGATCAACCATGACCTGGATCTTGGTTTCGGTGTCGGCCAGATCGGATTTCAGCGTGGCGTCTGCGGTCGGGTCGATGACCACAACCAGCGACGACAGGCTTGGGCCGGTCATGGTGGTGCCATCAGCGCGGACATATTCGCCCAGGTACACGTTACGAATGCCTTTGGCATCGTAGAAGTGCGAGTTGTGCGTGTTGTCGCTGAAGCAGTCTTGCTCGTCTTCAGGGGAGTTGGCTTCCAGCGACACTTTCATGCGCTCGCCTGCCAGTTCGCCCAGCGACAGGCTGCCCATGCCGAACAGCATTTTGCGCAGACCGTTTTGTACCGGCTCGGCTTCCAGCGTGGCGCGGTAGTTGTCAGGCACGTTCGGTGCCCAGTTGCCGACCATTTCATTCAGGTCGTTGATCAGCAATTGGGTCACAGCCTTGAGGTAGGCGCGACGGCGATCATTGTGTCCACCGGTGGCGCCTTCGCCTTCAAGGTAGTCCGAAGCCGGGCGGTTGCCCGCACCAGGGCCGGTGCCGTTCAGATCCTGGCCCCACAGCAGGAATTCAATGGCGTGGTAGCCGGTGGCTACGTTGGCTTCAGAGCCGCCCAGTTCGTTCAGGCTGGCCAGGGTTTCAGGCGTGATTTCGGTCACGTCGACCTTGTCTTCGCCGACTTGAATCTGGGTGTTGGCGATGATGTTGGCGTTGGCTCCCGGGTTACCCAGTGCGTGGGCATAGCTGGTGTCGACGTAGTCGATCAGGCCTTCGTCCAGTGGCCAGGCGTTCACTTGGCCTTCCCAGTCATCAATGATGGTGTTGCCGAAGCGGAATACTTCGCTCTGCAGGTAAGGTACGCGGGCTTCGACCCAAGCGGCCCGGGCAGCTTTCAGGGTTTCGTCGTTCGGCTTGGCGAGGAAGGCATCGATCGCTGTTTGCAGTTTTTTCGCAGTGGACTCGGCATCGCTGTAAACGGCATGAACGATGTCTGCGTAATGGGCTACAACTGCTTTGGCAGCAGCTTCGTCAACTTTGGCTGCGCTGACATCGGAAGCGGGTGTCGCGGAGCTGGCGGTTGCCGACGTTGGCGCCGTCGCGGCTTTTTCCTGGTCCTTGTCGCCACAACCGGCGAGTGAAATAGCAATGGCCAGCAGACTGGCGGTGGCCAGAGGCATACGAATCATGGCGAAAATCCTGCTTCGAGAGGTGGGACAAGCGTGCGACTGCACACAGAACATGCCACATGATGCGAAAGATTTGCATTTTGTGTAAAGGGTTAGCGTTGTAAATATTTCTTATTTACTTTGTGTCTGGTCCAGCGCATTGGTCAATTCAGAAATGGTTGCTTACACAATCACTGGATTGCGGTGCTGTGCCTGTTTCAGGTAAAGGCTCATCTCACTTGCATTCAAGGGTTTGCTGTACAGATAACCCTGGCCTTCATGACAGCCTTCACGGATGACATAGGTTTCCTGTTCAAGGGTTTCAACCCCTTCTGCAATGACTTGCATCCCCAGGTTATGACCCAGCTGAATGATGGTGCGCACGATGGTTGCATCGTCGTCAGCGTCATTCAGGTCCTGCACGAAGCTTTTATCGATCTTGATTTTGTCGAGTGGCAGGGTCTTGAGGTAGTTCAGTGATGAATAGCCCGTGCCGAAGTCATCGATCGCAATCAGTGCCCCGCAATGCCGCAGGCTCAGCAAGTGCTCAGCGGCGATGTTGATGTCTTCCATCAGGCTGGTTTCGGTGACTTCCAGCTCAAGGCTGTGGGCTGGCAGGTGGTAGCGCTGCAACAGCGTATTGACCATCCGTGGCAGCCCGGCGTGATGGAGCTGCACCGTGGACAGATTGACCGCCATGCGCAGTTCACCAAAGCCCTGAACATGCCATTCACGCAACTGATGACAGGCCCGGTCCAGTACCCACTCGCCAATGGCAATGATGCTGGCGTTTTTTTCTGCCAGGGGGATGAACACATCGGGGGCAATCATCCCGAGTACGGGGTGCTTCCAGCGCAACAAGGCTTCGACACCGACCACGCGGTGGTCGCTGTAGCGGATCTGCGGCTGGTAGACGAGATAGAGCTGGTCACGCAGCAGGGCTTCGCCCAGGTCTTTTTCCAGCTCGCGTATGCGGCGCATCTCACGGTCGACGCTGGCGATATAAAACTGGTAGCGCCCGCGTGAGCTGTTTTTGGCCAGCGTCATGGTCTGCTCGGCTCTTTGCAGCAGCTGTTCACTGGTATCGCCATCTTCCGGGAACAGCGTAATACCGATCGTGGCGCGCAGGCGGATGCTTTGCGGGTTCAGGAAGAACGGGTTTTCCAGGTCATCCAGAATACTTTGCGCCAGCTCGGCGGCTTCATAGGGGTGTTCGATGTGGGCCGGTACCAATGCGAACTGGTCGCCCCCGAGACGCGCCAGAGCGCCCAGGCTTGCATTGTGGACGCGCATGCGATCGGTCAGGGCTTGCAGCAATTGGTCGCCGGCCTGATACCCATACTGTTCATTGATACTCTTGAAGTCATCCAGGCCGACACACAGCACCGCGACGCGGCGTTGTGACCGACCCGCATCGACAAGGATTTTGCCCAGCAGCGTCTGCAATTGCTGGCGGTTCGGCAGCCCGGTCAGAAAATCGTACTCAGCCATGCGCAACAAGGAGCTTTCGGCTTCATGGCGCAGCCGCGTATTACGCTCTATCGAGGCCAGCAACTGGTTGGCAGTGTTGACCCAGATCCCCAATTCGTTGCGCTCATGGCCCTTGATGTGCGGCAGTACGCGCTCACCGGGGCGATCCGGGTTGATGCTGGCCAGATTCTCAATGATGTGTGACAGCGGGCGTGTCAGCAGCCAGTGATAAACCAGGTACAGCACCAGCCCCATCAACAGGGCACGCATTACACCCGAGATGAAAAGGATCAGGGCATTGAGCAAAAAGGCCTGGCCGTAGGTGGCCGTGTCGAGGGTAATGCTCAGGTCACCGTAGTATTCGCTGAAAGGTTCGCGACTCACCAGCGCAGTCGTGAACGTGCGTTCCTTTCCCATGATTAAATCGGTCAGCCAGCGGCTGGGCGAGTCATCCAGGGGGCGTGACTTTTCGGCCAGGGTGGTTTCGTTCGGGTGGCCGATAGAGGCATGACGCATAGCCGTATCCTGGAAAAGCCCTTCAATGACCTGCATCCCCATTTCACGGTCCAGGCTATACACCGCCTGCGTCGATGGATCGCGAAACATGTCGAGGATGCGTTCGGCATCCACTTCGACCGAATGTCGCGTCTTGTATGCGTCGAAAACAATCTGTGCGCAACTCAGTACACCGCCTACGGCCAATGCCGCTAGCAGTACGATCCGCAATAACGTGACCGACAGGCTATTTTTGAGGTCCCGCTTCAAAGGGCTATTCCTTGTTCCTTGCCGACAATGCATGTGGCCATGCCCCTGAATAATCCGTGCGGACAAAGAAGGCAAGGCGTCGCGCAGCATCCTTACGGTTTACGGGTCGTGCTTTTGTTCCCTGAGTTTGAATCGTAGAACAGAGTAATACTCGGGCGTTTTTATTCCGATCAAAAAAAACCCGGCCAATGCCGGGTTTTTTTACCTGGAGTCAGGCTTAAGCGGTGAAGGTTTTACCTTCGAACTGCTCGGCAACGAACTTCCAGTTAACGAGGTTCCAGAACGCTTCAACATACTTCGGACGTACGTTGCGGTAGTCGATGTAGTAAGCGTGTTCCCAAACGTCGCACGTCAGCAGCGGGGTGTCGCCGCTGGTCAGCGGGTTGCCGGCACCGATGGTGCTGGCCAGCGCCAGGGAACCGTCAGCTTTCTTCACCAGCCAGCCCCAGCCGGAGCCGAAGGTGCCGATGGAGGTCTTGCTGAACTCTTCCTTGAACTTGTCGAACGAGCCGAACGAGGCGTTGATGGCATCAGCCAGTGCGCCGGTAGGCTCGCCGCCGCCGTTTGGCGTCATGCAGTTCCAGTAGAACGTATGGTTCCAGACCTGAGCGGCGTTGTTGAAGATGCCGCCCGAGGAAGTCTTGACGATTTCTTCCAGGGTTTTGCCTTCGAACTCGGTGCCTGGCACCAGGTTGTTCAGGTTCACGACGTAGGTGTTGTGGTGCTTGTCGTGGTGAAACTCCAGGGTCTCTTTGGAGATGTGCGGCTGCAGGGCATCGTGTGCGTACGGCAGCGGCGGCAATTCGAAAGCCATGATGATTCTCCTAATCAGGTCAGTTGCGGTGAGCGCAAGGCCGATCACGGGCGGCCAAACACGCGCCGGGGAGTTTTTACTCCTTGCGGCGCAGGGCAAAGATCATAGCACCGGGGTGTCGGCTTAACCACGCAACAACTGTGTGGAATAGAGGTTCCAGCCCGATTGATATGAAAAGGGCTGCGATCTCACGGTAGGCGTGAGCGTGCTCGAGATTGAATCGTCAGCGGCATGCCTGTTCGGACAATGCTCACCTGTGCTGACGTTCTTTCCCATGCCTGCCTGGCCCTCAAGACAGGCTAGCGGTTCAACCCGAGACGATCAATTGCACTGCCACGGTAAACATCATGACCGCAACCAACAGGTCCAGCAGCCGCCAGGTATTGGGCCGTGCCAGCCAGGGCGCCAGCCAGGCAGCCCCCAGTGCCAGGGTGAAAAACCACAGCAGCGACGCACTGGCCGCACCGACCACATACGCTCCGGGTACGCTTTGTTGTGCCCCCAGGGAGCCGATCAACAGCACCGTATCAAGGTAAACGTGCGGGTTGAGCAAGGTCACTGCCAGTGCACTGAGCATGACGGCCTTGAGCGAGCGCGCCGTGTGACCGGCCGACTGTTCCAGGCTGGAAGCAGAAAAGGCCCGCCGCAACGCCTGGGTGCCATACCACAGTAAAAACACCGCGCCCCCCCAGCGTGCCACGCTCAGCAAGACCGGGTTTTGCGCCAGAAGGGTTGCCAGCCCGAAGACGCCGGCGGCGACCAGCAACGCATCACAGACCACGCAAAAAGCGGCCACGGGCAGGTGATGTTCACGGCGCAGGCTTTGCGCAAGTACGAATGCATTCTGGGTGCCGATGGCCATGATCAGGCCGAATGCGACCAACAGGCCATTCAAGTAGCTTTGCCACATAAGGTTTACTCGATAACGACAACGTAAGAGAGGTTTGTTGCTGGCTATTCTCCGGCCCTTGGCTGTATAAGAAAAACCAATATTGCTGATCGCTCATTAGGAAAACTGATGTTCGACTATAAATTGCTGTCTGCGTTGGCCGCCGTGGTAGAGCAAGCCGGTTTTGAACGTGCGGCTCAGGTACTGGGCTTGTCCCAATCGGCCATCTCCCAACGCATCAAGCTGCTGGAAGCGCGCATCGGTCAGCCGGTGTTGATTCGGGCAACCCCGCCAACGCCGACCGAGATCGGTCGGCGCCTGCTCAACCATGTGCAGCAAGTTCGCCTGCTTGAACGTGACTTGCAAAGTGCCGTGCCGGCGCTGGACGACGAAGGCTTGCCCGAGCGCCTGCGCATCGCCTTGAATGCCGATAGCCTGGCGACATGGTGGGCGCAGGCGGTGGGAGATTTTTGCGCCGAAAAGCACCTGTTGCTGGATCTGGTGGTCGAGGATCAGACCGTGGGCCTCAAGCGTATGCGTGCCGGTGAAGTGGCGGCCTGCCTGTGTGCCAGTGAACGTCCGGTTGCGGGTGGGCGCAGTGTGTTACTGGGAGCCATGCGTTATCGGGCGCTGGCCAGCCCGGCGTTTATCGCACGGCATTTTCCGGCTGGGGTGAGTGCCGAATTACTGCCCAGGACACCGGCTCTGGTGTTTGGTCCGGACGACTTCCTGCAGCATCGTTACCTGGCGGCGTTAGGGGTGGACGGCGGATTCGAGCACCATTTGTGCCCGTCGTCCGAAGGTTTTATCCGCCTGACCGAGGCCGGCCTGGGGTGGGGGCTGGCACCTGAGTTGCAGGTGCGCGAGCAACTGGCGAGCGGCACGCTGGTTGAGCTTCTGCCAGATAAAGTGATCGACGTGCCACTGTACTGGCATCATTGGCGCAATGGTGGACAACTGCTGGGGCAATTGACCGAACATTTATCCCGTTCGGCGTCCCGCTGGTTAGTGCCTTGGGCCTGAAAACCAGCGTTTAAACAGCAGGCAACACGAATTACAGCATTTGGAGCGATTGATGAAAATTCTGGTCACTGGCGCGAGCGGCTTTATTGGCGGACGCTTTGCGCGTTTTGCCTTGGAGCAAGGCTTTGACGTGCGGGTCAGCGGGCCACGGGCTGAAGGTGTCGAACATCTGGTGCGACGCGGGGCTGAGTTTATCCCGGGTGACATGACTGATGGTTTGCTGGTGCGCGATCTGTGTGTGGATGTCGACGCAGTGGTGCATTGCGCGGGGGCAGCGGGAGCGTGGGGACGCGCTCAGGATTTGCACCGCGATAACGTGCTGGTGACCGAAAACGTGGTGGAGGCTTGCCTGAAACAGCGCGTGCGCCGCTTGGTGCACCTGTCGTGCGCGTCACTGTATTTCGATGGCCGCTCGCACGTGGGGTTGACGGAAGAACAACTTCCCAAGCGTTTCAAATACCCGTATGCCGCGACGAAAAACCTGGCGGAACAAAAGGTGTTCGGCGCCCAGGAGTTCGGGCTTGAGGTGATCGCCCTGCGCCCGCGCTTCGTCACGGGTGCCGGGGACATGAGCCTTTTTCCGCGCTTGTTGAAATTGCAGCGCAAAGGCCGTGTAGCTATCGTCGGCAATGGCCTGAACAAGGTCGATTTCACCAGTGTGCAGAATCTTAACGAAGCTTTATTGAGCAGCTTGCTGGCGACCGGTTCAGCGTTGGGCAAGGCGTACAACATCAGCAATGGCACGCCGATTCCGCTGTGGGATGTGATCAATTACGTGATGCGCCAGATGAACGTACCGCAGGTTACGCGTTATCGGGGGTTTGGCCTGTCCTACAGTCTGGGAGCGCTTAATGAAGCCGGCTGCAAGCTGTGGCCCGGCCAGCCGGAACCGGCCTTGTCACGACTGGGCGCACAGATGATGGACAAGGACTTCACGCTCGACATCAGTCGTGCCCGGCACTATCTCGACTACACGCCCAACGTCAGCCTGTGGGCGGCGCTCGACGAGTTTTGCGGCTGGTGGAAAGCCCAGGAAACGACTTACCGTTGAGGGGGCAGCACTGAAGCGGCTATCGGCTGTCCAAGGACGATCTAGGGCAAGAGTCGGCGGTTTATACTCTGGCCATTCAGCTTTTACTCAGGTTTAGAAAAGGTTTTGCCATGCGTAACGATTCCCGCGACGACTTTGATGATGTGCCGACCTTGCGTGCCACGGTGGACGACGACGCCCCGCTGGCGCCGACTGCCGGGGCGCGGGAGCGCACCGCGGTCTACTCGCGCGACACGCCGGTGGTCAAGGTCAAGGGCCCGAGTACTGGACCTTTGTGGGCATTGATCTGTGCCTTGGTGCTGGCGATGGCCGGGCTGGGATGGTGGAGTTTTCAGCAGATTTCGTTGATGGAGCAGCAACTGGTGGCCACGCAGGAAAGCTTTGCGCGGATCAGTGAAGACGCCGCGGGACGCTTGCAGGCGATCAGCGGGAAGGTGGTTGCGAGCGAGTCGAACCTCAACAACGGCAGTGAAGCCCTGAAGCTGCAAATCAGGCAGCTCGAAGAGCAACTGCTTGAACAGGGCAAGCGTCAGCAAACTGCGGTGACGGGTCAGCAAGGGGAGCTGGACAAGCGTTTTGAGCAAATAAATGCCGCAATGCTGATGCAGGTGACCGCTCAAAAAGAAAGCCAGACCAAACTTGAAGCCGAGTTGGCCACGCTGAAAAGTGCCGTTGCAGAACAGGCCCGGCTGGATACTCAGATCAAAGGTCTGAGCGCTGATGTCACGGCCCTGAAAAAACAGGGCAATCCGGGGGCCGCTGTTCAACGCCTGGAGCAAGACCTGATCGTGCTCAAAAGCGAGCTGGAAACCCGTCCGGCCCCGACCCAGGGAGCCAGCACCGCCGAGTTCGATGCGTTTCGCGGTCAAGTGACACGCAATATCAACACCCTGCAAAGCCAGATTCAGAACCTGCAAAAACAGATCAGCGCCCGCTAAAGGCTCTGTTAGCTGCTGCCGCAGGCTGCGATGGTGCGCAGCGCCCCTTAGTCAGCCCGGGGATTACCGGGCCTTGTCTTCTCGCCCGCGCAAGACCTGGTTGGGCATTGCGATCGCTGCGCATAATCCGAGCAGCGAGATCATTGCGCTGATGCTCAGCAAGTGGCGGAACGTCTGCTGCAGTTCCTGACGCAAATGATCGAGGGCGGGGCCCTGAGCAGCGTTCAGGCTGTCGAGCAGGACGTTGCCCGAGCTGCCTTCTCCCAGTAGTGCTTGCCCGGCCACAGGGGTCAGCAACGTGCCGTGAAGCAGCGCGAGGAGCAAGGCCGACATCAATGCCACGCCGACGGCACCGCCCAAGGCGCGAAACAGGTTGGTGGTACTGGTGGATACCCCGATATCGCGCTGTTCTACTGAGTTCTGCGCCCCTACCAGCGACGTCGGGAACTGCATGCCGGCCGCGATTCCGCTGAGCAGCATAAATACGCCGCTTAGCAGCTCTGCATTCGGCGGGCTGAACGCCATGCCGAGAATGGCCAGCGGCATCATCATCGCACCGGTCAGGATCATCGGTTTGTAGTAGCCGGTCACCGACGTCATGCGCCCGGCAAAATAAGCACCCATGGGCAAGCCCATTGCCAAGGGCAGCAGGTGCAATGCGGCGCTGTCGGCCCCGGCGCCCGTGATACTTTGGTAGCGCAGCGGTATGAGTACGATCAGTGAGATCGCCTGAAAACTGGTGAAGAACACCGTGCACCAGCACAGCACCGCATTGCGATTGGCAAACAGGTGCATGGGCAGAAGAGGTTCCGGGGTGCGGCGTTCGTGCCACACAAACAGAATCAGTGCCATCAGCGCTGCCGCCAGCAGTGCCAGCACCTGATCATCGCGCCAGCTGTGGCCCTGGCCGATCAATGTGATACCCAGCAGCAAGGATGTCAGGCCGACAATCATCAGCACGGTGCCCAGATAATCGATGACCGGTTTGCGCTGGGGAATCGGCAGCCCGACCAGGGTGCGATGAGCGATCCACCACGACACCAGCCCCAATGGCAAATTGATCCAGAATACCCAGCGCCATGACAGGTACTCGGTCATATAGCCGCCGAGCACGGGGCCGGCCACGCTGGCCACCGCATACATGCTGCTGAAATAGCCCTGATAGCGCCCGCGTTCACGGGGCGGCACGATATCGCCGATGATTGCCTGGCTCACTGAAATCATTCCACCGGCCCCAATCCCCTGGATGATCCGCGCCAGCACCAGTTGTTCCATGTTCTGCGCGAGTCCGCAAAATAGCGAAGCAAGGGTGAACAGGCCCATGCCAAACAGCATCAGGCGCCGCCGCCCGTACAGGTCCCCGAGTTTGCCGTAGATCGGAACCGCTACGGTCATGGCTACCATGTAGCCGGAAATCACCCACGCCAGTTGGCTGACATCCTTGAACTGAGCAGAGATGGCCGGGATCGAGACGGCGACAATGGTCTGATCCAGAGCACCCAGAAAAATCGCCAGCATCAGGGCGAGGAGGATGCTGCGGATGGCGGGTCTGGATTGTGGGGGTTGATTCAGGTTGGTCACTGAGCACCTGCAGGACAAGGCCACAGGGCGACAAGCCTGTGGTGGCTGTGCCGGGCAGTGTACTTGAAAGGTGTTTTTTTTCAGTGCCCGAATACCTTTTTTGAGCGATGGGTATTGAGCAAGCCGGACTGACGGGTCAGTCCGGCCTGATACTCCGGGGCTTCCTTACCTCAGAGCGCTGAACGTGGCGTTCAACGAATAGCAGTGTCCGCCCTGACAACTGGCGGTCAATCCGGCTTGCCGTGTTTGCTCGGCGCGGTAGCAAGCGCCTGCAAACAATACTGCGACAGCAAATACGATAAACACGGTCATGCATCTGGTTTTTGTTTTAGTAGTCATGGCACTCATTTCTCCTTAACCATCGGAGTCAGACCTAGACTTCACACCGTTGAGGCTAGCTCAGACCCTCGCACTTGCCCTGCCAGTTGTACGAGTGGTGCTGGCGCGTTTCATCCCTCAAATGGACTACTCGCTACAAACCCTTATCCCACTCCGGAGGGTCGGTGAAACGGCTTGCGAGAAAGTCGAGCATGCTGCGCAGCGTGGCGGGCATCTGTTTGCGCGAGGCATACACCGCGTAAATGGTCATGACCCGGGGTTCGGCTTCGGGCAGCAGGCGTACCAGTTCGCCGCGTTGCACATAGGTTGCTGCCTGATAGCTGGGCAGCAGCGTAATACCTGCACCCGCCAGGGCCGCGCTCAATAATGTACTGGCCTCGTTGGCGGTGATGTTGCCCTGGACCGGAACAGACACGTCCTCGCCGTTGCGGGTGAAATGCCACAGACTTTTGCCGTAATAGGAATGGCTGAGGCAATTGTGCCGGCTGAGTGCTTCGACCTCTTGCGGAGCGGGGTGCTCACGCAGATACGCCGGCGAGGCACAGAGCACAGAGCGGCACACAGTCAGCTTACGAGCGATCAAGCTCGGGTCCAGCTCATGGCTGGTGCGAATTGCCAGATCGATACGCTCATCCACCAGGTTCACTGTGCGGTCGAGCATTTGCAGGTCGACGTTGACCTCGGGGTAAAGACGCACATAGTCGGTGACGGCAGCGGCCAATTGCGCCTGGCCGAACGAGGTGCTGACACTGATGCGCAATAACCCTCGCGGTGCATCGCCGGGCAGGGTGACGGCAGCCTGCAGCTCATCGGCCAGCTCGAGCATTTGTCGGCAGCGTGGCAGGGTTTCCTCGCCGGCTGTCGTCAGGCTCAGCTTGCGCGTAGTGCGGTGCATCAAACGCGCGCCAACCCATGCTTCCAGCTCGGCCAGGTAGCGCGATACCACGGGTCGCGAGAGGTCCAGTTGGTCAGCGGCAGCTGATTGGCTGCCAAGATCCACGACGGTGACGAACACGCGCATTGCGATAAGACGATCCATGATCTGCCCGATATCTGAAACAAACTATGTCGAAGCATCGCATTTTTTGTTGGTGATCGGGCAACTAAGCTCTGTCCACTGCCCGCTGCGGGCCATGAACCTGGAAAAACACCATGACAGGATTTTCAATGCTCCCTCGTCACCTGTTCGGCGCGATTGCCCTGAGCTTCGCCGCCCACGCCCTGGCCGCGCCGGGGCCTTTGACCCTGGATGTCTACAACCCGGGAGCCACTGCGATTTTCCCGGTTTCTTCGGTGCTGGTCAGCGGTGAGAAAGACGCGATTCTGGTTGATGCCCAGTTCGGCAAGGCTCAGGCCATGCAGGTGGTCGACAAAATCCGCGCCAGTGGTAAACACCTCACCCAGATCTATATCAGCCATGGCGATCCGGATTACTACTTCGGCCTGGATACGCTGACGCAGGCATTTCCGGACGCACAGGTTGTGGCCTCAGCTCCCACCGTTGAGCACATCGTCAAGACCAAGGATGCAAAACTGGCGTTCTGGGGGCCGCAGATGGGGACAGATGCTCCCCGCAAACTGATCGTGCCCGACGTCCTGAAGGGCAATACCCTGGATCTTGAAGGTCAGGAACTGGACATCGTGGGTCTCAACAGCCGCCAGCCAGACCGCAGCTTCGTGTGGATTCCATCACTCAAGGCAGTGGTGGGTGGCGTGGTCGTGGCCGACAACCTTCATGTGTGGATGGCCGACACTCAAACCCCGCAATCGCACAAACAATGGCTGGCGACCTTAAAGCGTATCGACAGCCTGCAACCTTCGATCGTGGTGCCGGGCCATTACCTGGGTGCGAACGATCGTTCATTGAGCTCGGTGCACTTCACCCGTGACTACATCAAGGCGTTCGATGAACACGCGGTCAAAGCCAACAATGCTGACGAGTTGATCGCCGCGATGAAACAACGCTACCCGGATCTGGGTGAGGTCTCTTCGCTGGAATTGAGCGCTAAAGTCGCCAAGGGCGAAATGAAGTGGTGATCTGAGTACGACCCTTGCGGGTTGATCCCGCGTAATCAAACCGTGGAGCACATCATGAGCAACATAGCCATTCTCGGAGCTACCGGTCGTGCCGGTAGCCAATTGCTGGAAGAAGCCCTGCGTCGCGGGCATCGTGTCACCGCTATCGCCCGGCATGCCTCCAGGCTGGGCGAGCGGGCCGGTGTCGTGAGCAAAGACGTGGACATCAACGATGCCCACGCCCTGCAACATGCCGTGGCTGGCCACGATGTCGTGCTCAGTGCGGCTCATTTCTCGACCTTGCCCGCCGGCGCAATCATCGAGCCGGTGAAGGGGGCCGGGGTCAAGCGCTTGCTGTTCGTTGGTGGTGCCGCTTCGCTGTTGTTGCCGGACGGCACACGCGTCCTCGACAGCCCGGGCTTCCCGGATGCCTATAAGGCTGAAGCTTCGGCAGGTGCTGTTTATCTGGAAACCTTGCGCGCCGAAAAAGAGCTGGACTGGACGTTTCTGTCACCGTCTGCCGAGTTTGTAGAGGGGGAGCGCACAGGCATCTTCCGCTTGGGCAAAGACCACCTGCTGGTCAGTACTGAAGGCAAAAGCTGGATCACTTTCGCGGACTTCGCCATCGCGATGCTGGACGAGGTTGAACAGCCTCGGCATTCGCGTCAGCGTTTTACGGTGGGGTATTGACCTGCTGTCTGCCGAACATTCAGGGCGCGCCGTCCTGTGTCGGGCGCGCGTGTCCTCCTTACGTTTACGACGCTTGTTCCTGTGCCTGCTTCAGCAGCCATGCCATCAGCTCACGCAGCGGCGGGGAGGGTTCGTTACGCGGCGAGCACAGCATGTAATAGGCGCCGCCGGTACGTATCTTCAAGTCGAACGGCATGACCAGGCGCCCGGCCTTGAGGTCGTCGCCGATCAGCGCCCAATCACCGATGGCCACGCCATTACCTTGGGCGGCAACGGTCATGGCCAGGTCCAGGGTGTCGAAATACTGACTTTGACGAATCAGTGACACGTCGCCCCCAGCCGCATTCAGCCAGTGGGTCCAGTCTTGTTGGTCCCGACTGGGATGCAGCAATGTGTGTCGTTCAAGGTCTTTCAGGCTATTGATGGCTTGGCTGCCTTCCAGCAAGTCCGGGGCGCAAACCGGGGTGAGTTGTTCGTCGAACAAGTGCTGGCCTTCGCGCCGCGGGCCTGGCTGTGGACTGTACACCACGGCGGCATCGAAGGCTTCGCGGCGAAAATCGACGCCATGCTGCACGCTGCTGGTCAGCTCTACCGGCATGTCCGGGTGCAGTTTTTTCCATTGCAGCAGCTTGGGCAGCAGCCAGCGCAGCATGCAGGTGGGGGCTTTGATTTGCAGCGGGGTGCGGCGAATGCTGGCGTACTCGATGGCCTCGCCGATCAAGTCGAACGCCTGCTCGATGCGCGGATACAGCGCCTGGCCTTGTTCGGTCAGGCTCAGGCCACGGGCCTGGCGATGGAACAGCAGGTAACCCAGTTGATCCTCAAGCCCGGCAATTTGCCGGCTTACCGCACCTTGGGTGATGCACAACTGCTCGGCAGCACGGGTGAAGTTGCAGCATTGGGCCGTGATTACAAAAGTATGCAGCGCAGGAAGTGGCGGTAGACGTTTCATCGCAGTTCAGCCATGAGCCCAGGACATGGCTAGTATGCGCAGTTTTGCGTTGTGCGCGCCACACGTGGCGGCTTCAATAGCTCAGACGAGAACAACAACAGGACTGTGCAGATGGCGACGTGTGGCGAAGTATTGGTCAAGTTACTGGAGGCGTACGGGGTCGAACAGGTATTCGGTATCCCGGGCGTGCACACCGTTGAGTTATATCGTGGGCTGGCGGATTCGACGATCAGCCACGTGACGCCGCGCCATGAGCAGGGCGCCGGGTTCATGGCTGACGGTTATGCCCGTACCAGCGGCAAACCGGGTGTGTGCTTCATTATCACCGGGCCGGGCATGACCAATATCACCACGGCCATGGGCCAGGCCTATGCCGACTCTATCCCGATGCTGGTGATCTCCAGCGTGCAGTCCCGCAGCCAGCTCGGAGGCGGGCGCGGCAAGTTGCATGAGCTGCCGAATCAGGGCGCGCTGGTAGCCGGTGTTGCGGCTTTTTCCCATACATTGATGTCGGCCGCCGAGTTGCCGGGGGTACTGGCGCGGGCATTTGCCGTGTTTCAGGCGGGTCGCCCGCGCCCAGTGCATATCGAAATCCCCTTGGATGTACTGGTGGAAAACGCTGACGCGCTGCTGGTCAGTCAGCCCGTCAGCATCGCCCGCGCCGGGGCGGCTCCGGCAGCGATCGAGCAGATGAGCCAGCGACTGGCCCAGGCCCGGCGTCCGTTGATCCTGGCCGGTGGTGGCGCGATTGAAGCGGCGCCTGCATTGATCCGTCTGGCCGAGCAACTGGGTGCCCCCGTCGCACTGACCATCAACGCTAAAGGCATGCTGCCATCGGACCATCCACTCTTGATCGGCTCTACCCAGTCATTGGTAGCGACCCGGGCGCTGGTGGCTGAGGCCGATGTGGTGATGGCGATTGGCACTGAGCTGGCCGAAACCGATTACGACATAACGTTTGCCGGCGGTTTTGAGATTCCTGGTGCCTTGCTGCGTATCGACATCGACCCCGATCAAACCGTACGCAACTATCCGCCGACGCTGGCGCTGGTGGCTGATGCCCGCGTGGCCACAGAAGCGTTGCTGGCCAGTCTCGGCATGCAGGCCTGTGTTGTGCCCTCAAGCGAGTGGGGCGGGGCGCGGGTCATGCGTCTGCGTGCAGAGCTGGAGGCTGAATGGGATGCGCCCACCCGTGCTCAAACGCGCTTTTTGCAGACGCTGTTCGAGGTGCTGCCAGAGGCCGTCTGTGTGGGGGACTCGACCCAACCGGTGTACACCGGCAACCTGACGTTCAACCCGGAGCAGCCCCGCCGTTGGTTTAACTCTTCAACCGGTTACGGCACTTTGGGTTATGCCTTGCCGGCTGCGGTGGGGGCCTGGTTGGGACGGCGTGCCGGGGGGAAGCCGGGTGGCCCGGTTATATGCCTGATCGGCGACGGCGGCTTGCAATTTACCCTGGCCGAGCTGGCCAGCGCCGTTGAAGCACGTACGCCGATCATCGTGCTGCTCTGGAATAACCGGGGCTACGGTGAAATCAAAAAATACATGCTCAACCGTGGCATCGAACCGGTGGGGGTCGACATCTACACCCCGGACTTTATTGGCGTGGCCAGGGCCCTGGGGTGTGCGGCGCAGTCGGTAGAGGGCGAAGCACAATTGCGTGCTGCACTGTCCAGCGCGGGTGACCGTCAGAGCCCCAGCGTGATCGAGGTGAATGAGCAGCAGTGGCAGCAATCGCTGGCGCTATAGCTGCATGCGCAGGCGCGCCAAATCCCTTACCGGTGGTGCGCCGAACTGGCGGCTGTACTCGCGGCTGAATTGCGACGGACTTTCATAACCCACGCGATAGCCTGCGGCCGATGCGTCCAGCCCCTCGCTCAACATCAGCCGGCGGGCTTCGTTGAGGCGCAGTTGTTTTTGGTATTGCAAGGGGCTCATGGCGGTCATCGCCTTGAAGCGATGGTGCAGGGTCGAGACGCTGAGGTTGGCCTCTCGGGCCAGGTTGTCGATGCGCAGCGGTTGTGCGAAATGGCCGTTGAGCCAGGCAACCGCACGGCTTACACGGTGGGTTTGACTGTTTTCGGTGGCAATTTCATGCAGCCGGTAGCCTTGGGGACTGCGCAGCAGGCGATACAGGATCTCGCGGCGGATCAGGGGCGCAAGCATGGCGATGTCTTTGGGGGTGTCGAGCAAACGGGTCAGGCGCAGCAGGGCGTCCAGCATCAGTTGATCGATGGGCTCGACATACAGGCCGCGGCCGCCAGGGCGTGACGGGACACCGATGGGCCCCGCCTCGCTGATCAGCGTGGTGATCTCCACCGGGTCGATATCCAGGCGAAGGGCCAACACCGGTCGCTCCGGGGAGATTTCCACCACGCGGCCACTGATGGGCATCGATACTGACACCACCAGGTAGTTGAGGGGGTCGTAGGCAAAATCCTCATCTGCCAGACGCACTTCTTTGCGCCCTTGGGCCAGAACGCACAGTGCCGGTTGCGGCAAGCTAGGGGCAAAATCGTTGGACTCGCTGTAACGCGAGACAAACAGCGACTCGACCCCCGTGGCACAGGTGCCATCCTCGCCGGTGTGGCGGTAGATGAGGTCGGCCAGCTCTACGCGTCGGGCTTCAAGCTCAGGGTCGAGCGCAGGGCGTGCAGGCTCCGGCAGTGACATGGGGCATCTCCTGATTCAGGCAGTGGGCCCGTAGGGCAGCAAGAAGCCATAGCTTAAGTTTGTGCAAGGCTCAGGGGTAGCCGATTTCTGCTGCAACCTTGCCTGATCCTGCCAGTGCCAAAGGGTACTGAGCTGCCGAGCGCCTTTCAGCAGGCCTGCATTGCTCGAAATCATGCGGGTGGCCGAGGTGCTTGCCGCCAGGTACTGGGCCCTGGATCAATGCGGTTTTGCAGAATCGTGCAAGCCAGGCGCAGGAATCGACTAACGATGCGATTCGTTGAGCCTTAAGCTTTGAACCTCCCCCTCACGCCACTTTTCTTTGTGGAGGCCACCATGCCCCAGCCAAATGCTGTCAGCCACATGACCCTGGTTCGCGCACGCGTCGGGTGCTCGGACCAAGTGCAGGCCTGCTTGAACCAGATGATCGAACCCACCCTTAACACCCCGGGTTGCCTGCACTTTGCCTTGCAGCATGGCCATAGCGATCCATTGGTGTGGCGGGTGGTCGGGTATTGGCTGGATGAGACATCGATGCAGGCTTACTTCAACTCCACGACGATGGAGGTGTACAGCAAACTGCTGCAGCTACAGGTCGTCGACAGTCTGGATTTTCAGACCTTCAGCAAAGCGTTGCCCGTTCCGTTGCAGATGCGTGCCAGTTAAGCGGGTAGAATGCCGGTTTTTAACTGGCCGGAATGTGAAGCATGGCGCGTAAAGAATTTGCACAGTTTGAAGCAGTATCTGCCGTTGTCCCGGTAGAACCAGGGGTTTACCACGCGGCGATTGCCGTTAAGGCCCTGTACGAAGGTGGAGCGCCGCGCTTTCACAAAGTCCTGCTGGAGCAAACCTTCAAGACAGCGACCCAGGCCGATGCAGCCGCTGCCGAACAACTCGAGGCCCTGCAAGGGGTCACTGAAGACGCCGAGCTGATCTGGTAAGCGTTATCGTGGGCGATGCATTTTGAACAAGGCTTCGGGGCCCAGTTGGAAATAATCCGCCGGGCCGCCGCCGCGTAAAATCGGTTCTGCTGCTGCCGTGTCGTAGATCCCGTCCTTGAGCAGATGCCTGGCGATATGAACCGCCACCACTTCCCCCAAAATCAGCCAGCTTGGCACGAGCGCTTTATCGGCCCGCTGCAGCTGAATGATCTGCGTCACCTTGCACTCGAACGACACCGGTGTCTCGGCGACACGTGGCACGCTGATCACGCGTGAAGGCGCTGTGGTCAGTCCGGCCAGCTCAAATTCATCCACTTCAGGTCCGACCATCGCACAGCTTTGGTTCATGGCCTCGGCCAACGGGCGCGTCGCCAGGTTCCATACGAACTCGCCGGTTTGCTCAATGTTATTGAGGCTGTCTTTACGCCCCACACTGCAAAACCCAATGATTGGCGGAATGTAGTTGAACGCGTTGAAAAAGCTGTACGGCGCAAGATTCAGCCGGCCCTGGGCATCGTGTGACGAAATCCAGCCAATGGGGCGAGGCCCGACGATGGCGTTGAACGGATCATGAGGCAGGCCATGGCCCTGCGAAGGTTCGTAGTAATGGATATCGTCATGCATGGGGATTGTCCGAAAACGGCTGAGATAGAGGGCCTCTATAGTGCAAGGCATTTGGACGAATGACAAAACAAGATTGACGCTGGCACCTCATCGCGAAGATTTTTACTGACGCCAAAAATGACTAAGCCCGGCCGAGGCCGGGCTGGAGTGCCGCTTTAGGTGTTAGCTGAAACGTGCGCCGTGGGTTTTGTCATAACCGTCTTCAGCGAAGGTCGCAGAATGGGTGCGGTCAAAGCCGTCTTCAGCAAAGGTCGCGGAATGGGTGCGGTCAAAGCCGTCTTCAGCAAAGGTCGCAGAACCGGTACGGTCATAGCCATCGGCGGCGATTGTGGCGGAACCGGTACGGCTGTAGCCATCTTCAGCGAAGCTCGAAGAGTGGGTGCGATCAAAACCATCGGCTGCGAAGCTGTTGAAGGCCAGTACCGAGAGGGCTGCGGCGAGAATCAGGCGAGTTTTCATGGTCGTGCTCCTGTTGCGTAGTCGAAGATGAAGTGGGTATGGGTTTAAGGTTACGCCGATTAATATGATTAAAAAGCGCATAAATTTGAGCTTAACAATCGAATTATTAGATGTTTAAGGGGGCGGCCTCACCGCCGCACTGAGTACGCACAAGGGGGCAACGAGCCTTGGCGTCGGTCGGCATTGAGAGGGGCGTTGTGTCGAGAAGAATGGCCGAGCCAGGTTAACGGATCGTTAATGCTTGGCATTCGGCCTGCTGGGCGCGGGTAATCCAAGGCCAGGCAGGCATCAGGCGAGGCGTTGGCAGTGTTAAAACGAAAAAGCCCAGCCGGTAATGGCTGGGCTTTTCTAGACCTTCAACGCTCTGCACCCGCAGGTACGGGGGCAGTTCGGGCGTCAGCCCTGGCGCTTAGTCGGTTTCGATACGCGAGTGTTTGCGGGTGTCCTTCATGGTCACGTACACCAGCAGCGAGCAGGCGATGCAAGCGGTTACGTACCAGTAGTAGCCAGTTTCCAGACCTGCACTTTTGAACCACAGCGCGATGTATTCAGCGGTGCCGCCGAAGATTGATACGGTCAAGGCATACGGCAGGCCAACACCCAGCGCACGGATTTCGGTCGGGAACAGCTCGGCTTTTACGACAGCGTTGATCGAGGTATAGCCGCTGACGATGATCAGCGCGGCCATGATCAGGAAGAACGCGCCCCACCAGGTGGTGATGGTGTGCAAGGTAGTGAGGATCGGCACGGTGAACAGCGTACCCAATACACCAAATGCGATCAGGATCGGACGACGGCCGATTTTGTCCGACAACGCGCCGACGATGGGTTGAATGCACATGAACAGGAACAACGTAGCGGCCGAGATCGTCGTGGAGTCCGAGATGCTCATCCCTACGGTATTCACCAGGTACTTCTGCATGTACGTGGTGTAGGTGTAGAACGCCAGCGTACCGCCCATGGTCAGGCCCACAACGGTCATCAGCTCTTTAGGATGACGCAGCAGGGTGCGCATGGCGCTTTCTTTGGCTTTGACCTTGGTCTTTTTGAACGACTCGGTTTCTTCCATGCCACGTCGCAGGTACAGCGCCACGACGGCACACAGCGCGCCGATCACGAACGGAATACGCCAGCCCCAGCTGTACAGTTGCTCTTCAGTCAGGGTTTGTTGCAGCACGATCAGTACGCCCAGCGCGATGAGCTGGCCCGAGATCAGGGTGACGTACTGGAAGCTGGAGAAGAACCCGCGGCGTTCCTTGGTTGCCATCTCGCTGAGGTAGGTGGCCGAGGTGCCGTATTCGCCACCCACCGACAAGCCTTGCAGCAAGCGGGCGAAAACCAGCAGGACCGGAGCCCAGACGCCAATGGTTTCATAACCGGGCGACAGGGCGATCAGCAGCGAGCCGAAGCACATCAACAACACCGATGCCATCAATGCGGCTTTACGGCCTTTGCGGTCGGCGTACAGGCCCATCAGCCAGCCACCGATCGGGCGCATCAGGAAGCCCACGGCGAAGATCGCGGCGGTATTGAGCAACTGGGCGGTGGTGTCGCCTTTAGGGAAAAACGCTTTGGCGAAATACAGCGAGAATGCAGCGTAAACGTACCAGTCGTACCATTCGACCATGTTGCCGACGGAACCACTGAAAATCGATTTGATGCGGCTGGAGGTGGTCTTGACTTGAGGTGTCGCCGAGGCAGACCCGACAGGCAGGGTGCTTGAACTATCCATTAAATGGATCCTTCTCTTATTTGTTTTTTTATCGCGTGTTGAAACGCGAGCTTGCAGGTCTATTAGCAGGAGTTGTGCCAACGGATAATTTATTGATTTATAAGGCTTTTATAGGTGTTGGTGAGCGGGAATCCGCTGATTGGCAGGGTGGTGATAGGCGGAAATCCGCCTATTGGGGGCTTTCTACAGAAAGGCCTCACGTACGAGGCCATGTCTTTGCATTTTTTCGTTGAGGGTGCGCCTCGGCAGTTGCAGCTCCGTGAGCACTGCCTTGATATCGCCTTTGTGACGATTCAATGCGGCACGCAGGCATTGGGCTTCAAAGGCCTCCTGCTGGGCCGCCAGTGATTGGCCGCTGTCGATATCATCCACTTGCGGTTCGCCCATTCCCAGCACCTGACGCTCGGCAACGTTGGCCAGTTCCCGGACGTTACCCGGCCAGTCGTGGCTCAGCAGGCGTGACAGTTGCGCACCGGACAAAGGCGCTGCGGCACGGCCCAGTCGCTCGGCGGCGGTGCGGGAAAAGAACTCATATAAAACTGGAATGTCTTCGCGGCGTTCACGCAGTGCAGAGAGGCGCAACTCGGCCACGGTCAAGCGATAGGCCAGGTCTTCGCGAAAGCGTCCGGCCCGGGCTTCTTCCAGCAAGTCGGGCTTGGTCGCGGCAATTACACGCAGGTTTACCTTGATGCTCTGGTTGGAACCGAGCCGCTCCAGCTTTTGCTCCTGCAACACCCGCAACAATTTGGCTTGCTGGGCCAGTGGCATGCTTTCGATCTCATCCAGAAACAACGTACCTCCGTCGGCATACTCCAGCTTGCCGATGCGTTTGCCCTGGGCGCCGGTGAAGGCACCGCTCTCGTGGCCAAACAGTTCGGCCTCGAACAGTTGTTCGGGGATGGCCGCGCAGTTCAGCGCCACGAAAGGTTTGTCGGCCCGTGGGCCAAAGTCATGCAGGCAGCGAGCGACCAGTTCTTTGCCGCTGCCGGTTTCGCCCCGGATCAGAACATTGACCGGGAGTGGCGCCAGATCCAGCACCTGTCGACGCAGGGTCTGCAAACTGCGGGATACGCCGAGCAGACGTCCGTCGATCTGCTCACGCAGATCGGCCTGTTCATGCAGGCGGCGGTTTTCCAGCACCAACTGGCGCTTTTCCAGGGCCCGCCGCAGGCTGCTCAGCAGCGCTTCGGGGCTGAAGGGCTTCTCGAGAAAGTCATAGGCGCCATCGCGCATGGCCTCGACGGCCATTGGCACATCGCCGTGCCCGGTCAGCAAAATGACCGGCAGGTCCGGGTCCAGTTGCTGCAAGCGGTTGAGCAGGGCCATGCCGCCCATGCCCGGCATGCGTACGTCGCTGACGATCACCCCGGCAAAATGCGTGGGCAGCCGGCTCAGGCAGTCTTCGGCGCAACCGTGCAATTGCACGTCAAACCCGCTGAGGCTTAGCCATTGCTCCACCGCATTGCGGATGCTGGCCTCATCATCGACCACGATCACCGAGTTGAGCATGTTTTCAAAGGTCCTCTGCGGTCGGCAGCGTCAAGGTGAATTGCGCCCCATCAGCATGGTTGCAGACGGTCAGGCGACCGCCGAGTTCGTGAACAATGGCGTAAGACACCGCCAGCCCAAGGCCCAGTCCGTCACCCACGGGCTTGGTGGTGAAGAACGGGTCAAACACTTTACCCAAATACGCCTCGCTTATCCCGCCCCCACTGTCGCTGACGCTCAGGTTCCAGTGCTGTTGCCGGGCCTCGATATGGATCTCCAGACGTTTGCGGGGTTTGTCGTGCAGCGCATCAAGGGCATTGCGCAGCAGGTTGATCAGTACTTGCTCCAGGCGGATCGCATCGCCGCGGACCCATGCCGGACGTATCAGGTTCACGTGCAGGTCGATATGTTCTTCCTTTAGTCGAGGCTCAAGCAGTTGCAAGGACTGGTCGACGACCAGCGCCAGATCAAGTCGTTCACGCAAGCCGCTGGGGCTTTGTCGTGCATAGGTCTTGAGGTGCCCGGTGAGGGCGGTCATGCGCGTGAGCATCTGCTCCAGCGGCGTGAGCGCTTTATACGCCTCTTCGATGCGACCATGATCGAGTAACAGGCGCAGGGTGGCCAGTTGCATGCGCTGGGCGGTTAGCGGTTGATTGATCTCATGGGCCAGCGCGGCTGACATCTGCCCCAGCGCGGCCAGTTTGGCCGATTGCACCAACCCATCCTGGGCGGTGCGCAAATCCCGGGTGCGGGCTTCGACCAGTTGTTCCAGTTCTTCGCGATTGCGCTGGCGCATCCGTGCCAGGCGCCAGCGTTGCAGCAAAAACAGCACCAGAAACACCAACGTCAGCCATAGGCCGATGGCCGCCAGCGCTGCATTGCGGCTGTCTTCGGCCGTCACCACGGGACGACGCAGCAGGTGCAGGGTCCAGCCTTCGGCCGTGAGCGGCAGCGAATTCCATACGTAATCTTCGGGACCTTGCGGACCACTGACGCGCATCAGGTAACTGTTGTCGCCAAAGCTGCGCAGGGTGCGGGTAGCCATGGGGGTTAGCGGTTGCTTGTGGTATTGGCGCGTGCTGGAAATTTCGCTGCGATCGTCATCGCTCAGCTCACGCAGGTAGCGGTAGCGCCAGGCGGGGTCATTGGCAATAAATACGATGCCTCGTGCATCGCTGACCAAGAGCGTGTCGTTGCCCTGGCTCCATTCGCGTTCCAGTTGCGGGAATTCCAGTTTGACCACCATGGCCCCCAGGAACCGACCCTTGGCATCGAGCACCGCGCTGGACAAAAAGTAACCTGGTATGCCGCTGGTCACACCTACCGCGTAAAAGCGTCCGGTGCCCTGACTGCGGGTCTGGCTGAAATAGGGGCGAAAACCATAGTTATGCCCCACATAACTGGTGGGTGTGTCCCAGTTGCTGGCTGCTACGGCCAGCCCGGTGCTGTCGAGCAGCTCCAGGGTCGAGGACTGTGCCGCCCCATTGATCCGCTTCAGCTTTTGGTTGAGCCCGGCCTGTATTTCAGGAGTGACGGGCTGGCTCAATGCATTGATCAGCTCTGCGTCCAGCGCCAGGACGGCAGGCAGCGCACGGTAGCGCTCAATCAAGGTGTGCAGCGAATTGGCGTACAGACTCAGTTGCTCGGGGCCACGGCGGGCGCTTTCTTCCAGCGTGTGCTGTTCGGCCTGACGCATTGCCCAGCTTCCCGCAACCGCCGCCCCGGCCAGGATAAACAGGCTGTAGAGCGCAACACGCAGATAGCGAGACGTCACGGGCATAGGGGGCAACCGCTCGATTAGGGGGCGCAAACGATAGCACGGCACCGCAGGCGCATCTGCTCAGGAAGTGACCTCAGTCTGCCGCAGATGCAGCCCTGATTGCGACCAGACTCAGCAACTGCTCTTCGAACAGGCAGAACTGTGCGTCCAGCTCTCGGCCGTGATGCCATTCAGGAGACAGATCGGTCAGCAATCGCAGGCGAACGTGGCCTTGGGGAGTCCAGCTCAGGACTTCGGCATGCTCGAAGTAGAAGCGCTTTTTCACCAGCGGGAACAAGGCTTTGAACAGGCTTTCCTTGACCGAAAAGGTCAAGGTCACCAACAGCGCGATATCGGCAGCAGGTCCGGCGGTCATACGTTGGAGCTCGGGGCCGGTGAGGATTTCGCTGGCCAGGCGTTGGGCGCGTTCGGTGCTGAGCAGGTTCTCGAGGTCGATGCCCAGTCCTTGCCATTGATCCTTGTGAGCCACCAGGGCGGCTGCACGACCGTTGCTATGGGTGATGCTCCCGCAGATATGCGCAGGCCACACAGGAGAGCGGTCATCACCGATGCCGGGGGTGGCGCGGGTGCCGTCCAGTTGCAGCAAGGCGGCCCGGGCACAGAGGCGGCCGGCGAGAAATTCCGCCTGGCGTTTGGCTACGGAGCGTTGAATACTCGCAGGCTTGTCAATGGCACTGCGGGCAAAGTCATCTGCAGCGAGGTGGTCTGGGTTGAAGCAGGTACTGAGCCACATGCTGCCGGGCAACGCATGGGGCAGCGGCCAGTCGGCGCAAAGTGGCGTGCAGCAGGCAGGCAAGGCGGGGAGAGAATTCATGCCGGGCATTTTGCCGGTTCTGAACCACGCTGGGTAGTAGCCTGTCATGATTGGCCGGGGTGTTAAAAAGGCGTTCAGAGAGTGTTCAGGGCCAACCGGCTAAGCTGGCTAAGCTGTATAAGTGCAGGCTCGACAGGGGGCATACGCCCTTCAGGGCGCGGATTTGGCAGGGGAGAGTGTGATGAAACTGCTGGTGGTTGAAGATGAAGCCTTATTGCGCCATCACCTGCAAACCCGTCTGCGGGAAAGCGGTCATGTGGTCGAGGCCGTGGCCAATGCGCAAGAGGCGCTGTACCAGACCGAACAATTCAATCATGACCTGGCCATGATCGACCTCGGCTTGCCGGGTATGGGCGGGCTGGAGCTGATTCGTCAACTGCGCGCACGGGGCAAGACCTTCCCGATCCTGATCCTCACCGCACGCGGTAACTGGCAGGACAAAGTCGAAGGGCTGGCGGCGGGGGGCGACGATTATGTGGTCAAGCCGTTCCAGTTCGAAGAGCTGGAGGCCCGCCTGAATGCGCTGCTGCGTCGCTCCAGTGGCTTCACCCAATCGACCATCGTGGCCGGCGAGCTGGTACTGGACATCAATCGCAAGCAGGCAGTACTCGATGGTGAGCCGCTGGCGCTGACGGCTTATGAGTACCGGATACTGGAATACCTGATGCGCCATCATCAGCAAGTGGTTGCCAAGGACCGCCTGATGGAACAGCTGTACCCGGATGACGAGGAGCGTGATCCGAATGTGATCGAGGTGCTGGTAGGGCGCCTGCGACGCAAGCTTGAGGGGGCAAACGGCTTTAAGCCAATCGATACGGTACGCGGTCTGGGGTATCTGTTTACTGAGCGCTGCCAATGATCCGTTCGCTTCGCGTTCGGTTGATGCTGGCGGCTACGCTATTGGCCGTGCTGTTTATGCTGGCGCTGTTACCCGCCATGCAGGGGGCCTTTAGCCTGGCCCTCAAGGATGCCATTGAGCAACGCTTGGCATCTGATGTGACCACCCTGATTTCGGCGGCCAAGGTCGAAAGAGGTCATCTCAAAATGCCGGTCCTGTTGCCGGATGAACAGTTCGACCTGCCTGACAGTCGTTTGTTGGGCTACATCTATGACCGCGAGGGCCATTTGGTCTGGCGCTCGCGGGCCACGCAAGACAAACCCATCAGCTATAAACCGCGCTACGACGGACGTGGCAACGAGTTTGCGAGCATTCGCGAAAGTGACGGCGAAGAGTTTTTTGTCTACGACGTGGAGGTCAAACTGCTGGGTGGCAAAAGTGCGGCTTTCAGTTTTGTCGCGTTGCAACCCATGCACGAATACAACATGACCCTCGCCGGGCTTCGCGAGAATCTTTACCTGGGATTTGGCGCCGCCCTGTTCGTATTGCTGGCGCTGCTGTGGATCGGCCTGACCTGGGGCCTGCGTGCGCTGCGCCGTTTGAGTCAGGAACTGGACCAGATTGAAACCGGTGCGCGCCAGAGCCTCAGTGAACAACATCCCCGCGAATTACTGCGCCTGACCGGCTCGCTGAACCGTTTGCTGCAAAGCGAGCGTGAGCAGCGTGCGCGCTATCGTGATTCACTCGACGACCTTGCCCACAGCCTGAAAACACCGCTGGCAGTGTTGCAGGGGGTCAGCGAAAGCATGGCTCAGCGTCCGGCTGAGCGTGAGCAGGCCTGGGTGTTGCAAACCCAGATCGAACGCATGAACCAGCAAATCAGCTATCAGTTGCAACGCGCCAGCCTGCGTAAAAGCGGCTTGGTGCGTCATCAGGTGGAGTTGCTGCCTGTTGTGGAAAGCCTGTGCAACACACTGGACAAGGTCTATCGCGACAAGCGGGTCAAAGTCAGCTACGACATCCCTCCACAGAGCTATGTCCCTATCGAGCAAAACGCCTTGCTCGAACTGCTCGGCAACCTGCTCGAAAACGCTTACCGCCTGTGTCTGGGGGAGGTGCGGATCAGCCTGCAATACCGGCCCCAAGGGATTGACGTCTGCGTCGAAGACGACGGCCCGGGCGTTCCTGCGGACCAGCGGGCGCGGATACTGCGCCGCGGTGAGCGTCTGGACCGTCAACACCCGGGGCAGGGCATTGGCCTGGCTGTGGTCAATGACATTATCGAAAGCTATGACGCGCAACTGACCCTGGATGATTCCCCTTTGGGGGGGGCGGTCTTTCGGATTCACTTTCTGGTGGACTGATGCGCCTCGAGGAGGCGGATATCCGCCATATCATTCGCCTCATCCCGCTGAATGGGCGGGAATCCGCCAACATGTCTCTTACAAAAAGCATCTGTAATTTCTTACAAGGTTAGGCGCTACAGGCCATTGAGCAGCATTTGCCCAATGTGGCCCGTGCCTTGCAATAAGTGCGAGAGGTCTGCCACCAGAGCAGCCCGACACAACAAATCCCTCCAAGTACAGGAGGGTTCGCGCTTTAGGTGTCACCGGTCTCAGATGGAATGACGACGCAGTGACGCACTTGAGGAAATTGACAATGACGACTCGTCAGCCACTGTACAAATCCCTGTACGTACAGGTGATCGTAGCGATCGCTTTCGGTATTTTGCTCGGCCATTACTACCCGGAAACCGGGGTTGCCCTTAAACCGTTGGGCGATGGCTTCATCAAACTGATCAAAATGGTCATCGCGCCCATCATTTTCTGTACGGTGGTAAGCGGCATTGCCGGTATGCAGAGCATGAAATCGGTTGGCAAGACCGGCGGTTATGCCTTGCTCTACTTTGAAGTCGTATCGACGATCGCGCTGCTGATCGGTCTGATCGTTGTCAACGTGGTTCAGCCGGGTGCCGGCATGCACATTGACGTAACCACGCTGGACGCTTCCAAAGTCGCGGCCTACGTCACTGCCGGTGCCGATCAGAGCATCGTTGGCTTTATCCTCAATGTGATCCCGTCGACCATTGTGGGGGCGTTCGCCAATGGCGACATCCTGCAGGTGCTGATGTTCTCGGTCATGTTCGGCTTCGCCCTGCATCGCCTGGGTGCATACGGCAAGCCGGTTCTGGACTTCATCGATCGTTTTGCCCACGTGATGTTCAACATCATCAATATGATCATGAAGCTGGCGCCATTGGGTGCCCTGGGCGCCATGGCGTTCACCATCGGTGCTTACGGCGTGGGTTCGCTCGTGCAGTTGGGCCAGTTGATGATCTGCTTCTACATCACGTGCGTGCTGTTCGTGCTGGTGGTGCTGGGCGGTATTGCCCGGGCCCATGGTTTCAGCGTGATCAAGCTGATCCGCTACATCCGTGAAGAGCTGCTGATCGTACTGGGCACATCCTCCTCGGAATCAGCGCTGCCACGCATGCTGGTGAAAATGGAGCGTCTGGGCGCGAAAAAGTCGGTGGTGGGTCTGGTGATTCCGACCGGCTACTCGTTCAACCTCGACGGCACCTCGATTTACCTGACCATGGCGGCCGTGTTCATCGCACAAGCGACGGATACCCACATGGACATCACGCACCAGATCACGCTGTTGCTGGTGTTGCTGCTGTCTTCCAAAGGTGCTGCAGGCGTGACCGGCAGTGGCTTTATCGTGCTGGCGGCGACCCTTTCGGCCGTGGGCCACTTGCCGGTTGCCGGTCTGGCGCTGATCCTGGGTATCGATCGCTTCATGTCTGAAGCCCGTGCCCTGACCAACCTGGTAGGTAACGCGGTTGCCACGCTGGTGGTTGCCAAGTGGGTTAAAGAACTGGACGAAGACCAGCTGCAAGTGGAACTGAACTCCGGTGGTCGCCCACTGGAAAATACAGGCCCCCAAGACGATCTGGGTGTAGCCGAAGGCCCGGCTCCTTCGTTGCTGAAGTAAGTTCAGGCACACAAAAAACCCATCTTCGGATGGGTTTTTTTATGCGTGTCATTCGACTCGGGTCAGGCCGGTAAACACCAGGGGTTCGCGGCAACGGCGGCACAGATAGCCGCGACCCTGCTTGACCAGGCCGTGGCGCTGGGCCGAGAACGGGAAGTCGCTGTCGGGACAAGGGCAGCGGTAGATGTAGCGGGTGGCGCTGCGACGGTTAATGGCGTAGGTGTGGCAGCGATTGGGTGGCAACTCGTACACACCGCGCATGATCAGTTGCCATTCCTCGCCATGCGGTGTGATGCGGTCGCCAAACAATTGATGAGCAATCAGGTGGGCGACTTCATGGGCGACGGTTTGCTTGAGGAAGTCGTCGCTGTTTTCGCGGTACAGCTGTGGATTGAAACGCAGCAGGTTTTCGTGCAGATGAGCGACACCGGCTTTTTGTCCGCGCAGTTTCAAGCTGACGACCGGGCGTTTGAAGGGACGTTTGAAAAAAGCCTCGGCTTGTTGGAAGCAGTCTTCGACGCGGGTATTGAGTTGCTCGGGCATGCGATCAGGTTCTCCAGAGCGGACAATTATGCCGCAAGCGGGAAGGGTTCCGAAGCCTGAAGGTGCTGAGCGGTCATTTGCAGCGCAGAGGGTGTAGCCGCTGACGAAGGCTGCGATAAGCGCTGCAGCGCAGACCATCGCGGTCTGCGGCAGCGTCTGGAAGGGTGGTTTTCAGTTGGTGTAGATCGGGCCTACCCCCAGGCCCCAGACAATCACGGTAAACGCCATGATCGCCACCAGCACCACAAGGCCTACCGCAAGCACCGAACTTGAAAAGAGAAAGCCTTCATCCGGATCAATGCTCATGAACGTGGGGAGACCGACGTACAGTAAATACACCGTGTAGCAAATGGCAGCCGTACCCACCACCATGCCCAGCCACATATGCGGGTACAACGCTGCCAATCCGCCGATAAAAAGCGGTGTAGCGGTGTAAGTGGCGAAAGCAACACAGCGGGACATGCTCGGCTGGGCATCATAGGTTCGCGCCATCCAGTGGATGAACGCGCCCATCACACCGACCCCCACCAGCATTGCCACATAAGACATCAGGGTCATCCACAATGCGCTGTCCATCGTCAGCATCACCGGTGCTCGATTGCCAATCACCCACCCGACCTGAGTGGTGCCAATAAACGCCGAAAGGGCCGGAATCGCGGCCAGGACCAATGTGTGAGTCAGGTACATATGGCTGATGCTTTCTTCGGCATCGCCACGGATTTCGCGCCACTCTTGATCGGGGTGGGTGAAAAGTCCCACAACGTGATGGATCATGGCTGTTGCTCCTGTAATGGACGCATCGCCCCCCCAGTGGGACGCGTGCAGGTCGCGCAGCCAGAATCAATAAGCAGCCAGATGGATGTGCGGCCTTTATCGCAGTATAGGAAGCCCTGCGTGCAAGGTACTTGCTGCTTTAGAGCATCTTCTGCTGATGGACGCGGGTTTAATCGCGTTGGCGTCTTTAGCCGGCCCAAGGGCTTCGTCGAGCAAGCATTTTTCGGTAAAATCGCCAGCTTTTGGTTTTGACTCACGGATTTGAAGCGTTATGGGCACTCTCTCGGTCTCTCAAATTAAACTCCAGAAACGCCTGCGCCGACTGACCGGTGAGGCTGTAGCCGACTTCAACATGATTGAGCACGGCGACAAGGTGATGGTCTGCCTGTCGGGTGGCAAGGACAGCTACACGTTGCTGGATGTGTTGCTGCATCTGCAAAAGGTTGCGCCGATCCAGTTCGAGATCGTTGCCGTGAACATGGACCAGAAGCAGCCGGGCTTTCCTGAAGATATCTTGCCGGCCTATCTCAAGGGGCTGGGCGTCGAGTATCACATCGTTGAAAAAGACACCTATTCGGTGGTCAAGGAACTGATCCCGGAAGGCAAGACCACTTGCTCGCTGTGTTCACGGTTGCGCCGTGGCACGCTGTACACCTTTGCCGACGAGATCGGGGCGACCAAGATGGCTTTGGGGCATCATCGTGATGACATTGTTGAAACCTTCTTTCTCAACATGTTCTTCAACGGCACGCTCAAGGCCATGCCGCCCAAGCTGCGTTCCGATGACGGGCGCAATGTGGTGATCCGGCCGCTGGCGTACTGCAACGAAAAAGACATCCAGGCGTATTCCGATCTGCAGCAGTTCCCGATCATTCCCTGCAACCTGTGCGGTTCACAAGAGAACCTGCAGCGTCAGGTGGTCAAGGACATGCTGCAGGAATGGGACCGCAAGACGCCAGGGCGGACAGAGAGTATCTTTCGCAGCCTGCAGAATGTTCACCCGTCACAGTTGGCGGACCGTAACCTGTTTGACTTCTCCAGCCTGAAAATCGATGAAAACGCGACACCGCGCTTCGTCAATCTGCTGAACCTCTAGGCCTGTCGAGGGCTCTGAACCCGCAAGTAACATTATGTTTGCCAAGAGGAGAGGGCATGCGCGACTACAGATGGCTGCACGAATATTGTTTGAACCGCTTTGGTTCGGCAGCCGCGCTGGAAGCTGAGCTGCCGGTGCCGCGAACGCCTGCACAATTGCGCAAGATCAGCGACGATCGCTATCTGTCGACGTTGGCCTTGCGGGTCTTTCGTGCCGGGCTCAAACACAGCGTGGTGGACGCCAAATGGCCGGTATTTGAAGAGGTGTTTTTCGGCTTCGACCCGGAGAAAGTGGTGCTGATGGGCGCTGAACACCTGGAGCGGCTGATGCAGGATGCGCGGATCATCCGCCATCTGGGCAAGCTCAAGAGCGTTCCGCGCAATGCGCAACTGGTGCTCGACATCGCCCACGAACACGGCAGTTTCGGTGCGTTCATCGCGGATTGGCCGGTCACCGATATTGTCGGATTGTGGAAGTACCTGGCCAAGCACGGTCATCAGTTGGGTGGTCTTTCGGCCCCGCGCTTTTTGCGCATGGTCGGCAAGGACACCTTTGTGCCGAGCTATGATGTGGTCGCGGCATTGAATGCGCAGCAACTGGTGGACAAGGTGCCCACCAGCCTGCGGGATTTGGCGATTGTGCAAAACGCTTTCAATCAATGGCACGCCGAGAGCGGACGGCCGATGTGCCAGTTGTCACAGATGCTGGCGTTTACCGTCAATCACTGAGCGGATGCCCGCGACGTCCCTTCGCCCGCCAACCGCCGATCCAGCTGGTAGCGCCAGCGCACGAACAACATGGCGCTGACGAACACGGCCACGCTGGCTGCGATTTCCAGCAGGCCAAACAGCTGGCGGTTGGAGTCAAATGCGGCCAGGGCGCCCTTGAGCAAATACAGGTTGACCACGTAGCAGGTGAACGAGTGCCCGCGCGGGCTGCCTTTGAGCATCCCCGGTACCAGCAGCATCAGAGGCACCAGTTCAATCAGCAGGATCACCCAGGGACGCGCGCCGTGCAGGTTGGCAAACACCAGGTAATACACGCACAGCAAGCCGATCAGGCCGAAGAAGCACGCCAGGCTCAGCACGCGCATCAGCCGTACCCGTGGCTCCAGCCACTCGACGGACGGCAGCACCTTCGGCTTTTTAGCCACGGGTGTTCTCCAGTTTCAGGGCGATGGTGGCCAGGCGCTGACCCAGGGCCCGGCAGAGACTGACTTCATGTTCGTCCAGCCCGCGTTTGCCGTCGGCACCGGCATGATGGCTAGGGCCATAGGGCGTGCCACCCGCGGTGGTGTGCAGCAGGGCTGACTCGCTGTAAGGAAGGCCGGTGATCAGCATGCCGTGATGCAGCAACGGCAGCAGCATCGACAGCAAGGTGCTCTCCTGGCCGCCATGCAGGCTGGCAGTGGAGGTGAACACGCCGGCGGGCTTGCCGACCAGTGCACCGGTCAGCCACAGGTTGCTGGTGCCATCCAGGAAGTACTTGAGCGGCGCTGCCATGTTGCCAAAACGGGTCGGGCTGCCCAGGGCGAGACCCGAGCAGTTCTTCAGGTCATCAAGGCTGGCGTACATCGCACCTTCGGCCGGAATGGCCGGGGCCACGGCTTCGCATTCGGTCGAGATGGCGGGCACGGTGCGCAGGCGGGCTTCTAGGCCGCCCTGTTCGATGCCACGAGCGATTTGTCGTGCCATTTCACTGGTAGAACCATTGCGGCTGTAATACAGCACCAGAACGTAGGGTGTGCTCACGGCAGGATCTCCAGGATTTTTTCCGGCGGCCGGCCGATGACGGCTTTGTCGCCAGCCACCAGAATCGGGCGTTCAATCAGCTTGGGATGCGCGGCCATGGCCTCGATCAGTTGGCTGTCACTGAGGGTGCTGTCGGCCAGGTTCAGGGCTTTGTACTCGTCTTCGCCGGTACGCAGCAGCTGACGGGCGCTGATGTTCAACTGGCCCAGCAGGGTTTGCAGCTGCGCGGTATTCAGCGGAGTGTCGAGGTAACGCACCACGGTGGGAGTCAGGCCTCGGGCTTCGAGGAGTTCAAGTGCGCCGCGCGATTTCGAGCAGCGCGGGTTGTGATAAAGCGTCAGATCGGTCATGTGCGGGTCGCATCTTGCGTAAGGTGGCGGCTATTCTACCTGCCTGACGGGCGCGCCTGAACCCAATGCGGTAAATGGCCGCCGTCCAATGGTTTTTGTATGCATTCATCAAGAAGGATCAACACATGTTTAAGCGACTCATGGCGCTGGCTGCCATCACTGCCACGTTATTGCTGACTGGTTGCGGGAATGACTACGGGGTCGACCAGCACGGCCAGAAGATCGCTTCCGAGCGTCTGGACAAACAGTGGAAAGTCATCAACTACTGGGCTGAATGGTGCGGACCGTGCCGGATTGAAATTCCGGAACTCAACGCGCTGGACAAACAACTCCAAGGGCAATCGGTCGAGGTGTTCGGGGTGAACTTCGATGGTCTGCAGGGCAAGGAATTGAGTGATGCCAGCACGGCCCTGGGAATTACCTTCACCGTATTGGCCCAGGACCCGGCCGAGCAATTCGAGTTGCCGCGCAGTGAAGCATTGCCGGTGACCTACATCATCGACGACAAAGGCAAGGTACGGGCACAGATGCTCGGCGAGCAGACCGCTGCAGGGGTATTGGCCAAGCTTAAGGAATTGCGCGGTTAAGAGCGTGTGTCTTGCAGGAGCGAGCACGCCCGCTCCTGCAAAAGGGTGTCAGCCCTCTTCAGGCCACAACCGCAGGGGTTTGCCTTGAGCAGGCCAGAAGCGCACTTGTTCGATCGGGGAGATGTCCCAGCGTTCGACGGTTTGCAGCGCTTTGAAGAACCGTTGCTCTTGCTCCATCAACGCCGGGGCGCAGGCTTTGCGAGTGCTGCCCACACCGCCGAAGGTCAGGGTGTGACCGTCCAGGGTGTAAGGTGCGAACCAGTGGTTGCAACCACCACTGCCATACGCCCGCCCGGCATCGTCCAGGGTGACGGTCAAGTGGCTGTTGTCGATCAGCGGTCGTTCGCCGATCCACTCCAGGACATAGGTGTGATTCTGCTGCAATTTCACCGGATCACCCGCACAGCCCGCCAGGCTTGCGCCCAGTAATACCATGAGGGTCAGGCGTTTCATTGCGCGGCCTTTTGGCATTGCGGGCACTGATGCTTGCTGCCCTCGGTGCTCCAGCCCAACTCGGCAATACGCGCGCTGGCCGCAGGTTTTTGCGCCTTGGTGCCCAGCTTGGCATCGACGGCGAACTCAAATTTCAGTTCTTTGGCACAGCTATCGCAGTTGACCTGCCATTCATGAATCGCCAACTCACCGAAAACCGGTCCTCGGGCCACGGCAACCCACTGGCCGCGCGGGTTGATCAGATGACGAACCTTTTCGACGGTCAGGCGCATGGACAAGTCCTTGCTGCCCTTGAGGGTGACAATCAGCACATCGTCATTCTGAATCGAACCACCATTGCCGGTGACTTGATAGCGGCCCGGCATCAGGGCGCGGCATTCAATCAGGGTGTGCTGCGGGTTGAGCAGGCTGTAGCGGAAATCGTGTTCGACCATGGGTCCTCCAAATAGGCCGCTATGCTAGCACGCAGCCCACCAGGCTTGAGTGATCAACCGTCGATCAGGTTATGCGGCGTGCCGTTTTTCCAGGCCGCGATATTGTCCAGCGTGGTGCTGGCAATGGCGTTCAGCGCCTCATGGGTGAGAAACGCCTGATGCGCGGTGATAATGACATTGGGAAACGTCAGTAACCGTGCCAGCACATCATCCTGCAGGGGCAGGTCCGAGCGATCTTCGAAGAACAGCTGCGCTTCTTCTTCGTACACATCCAGCCCCAGATACCCCAGCTGGCCATTTTTAAGCGCATCGATCAGTGCTGGTGTGTCAACCAGGGCGCCGCGCCCAGTATTGATCAGCATGGCGCCACGTTTGAGGGTCGCCAGGCTGGCGCTGTTGATCAGGTGCTTGTTGTGGGCGGTCAGCGGGCAATGCAGGCTGATGATATGCGAGCCTGCCAGCAGCTCGGGCAGGTCGACATACTGCGCGCCCAAGGCCTGAAGTGCAGGGTTCGGGTACGGATCAAAACACAGCAGTTTGCAGCCGAAGCCGGCCATGATCTTGGCAAAGGTCGAACCGATCTGGCCCGTGCCCACCACTCCGACGGTTTTGCCGACCAGATCAAAACCGGTCAGCCCGTGCAGGGTGAAGTCGCCTTCTCGGGTGCGGTTATAGGCCCTGTGCAAGCGCCGGTTCAGGGCAAGAATCAAGGCCACGGCATGTTCGGCCACGGCATGGGGAGAGTACGCGGGCACGCGTACGACGCTTAACCCCAACTGCCTGGCGGCTGGCAAATCAACGTGGTTGTAACCGGCCGAGCGCAGGGCAATCAGGCGCGTGCCGCCGGCGGCCAGTTGCTCCAGCACGGGGGCGCTCAGATCGTCATTGATAAACGGGCAGACCACTTCGTGGCCGTGAGCCAGGGCGGCCGTGTCGAGGCTCAGCCGTGCCGGCTGAAAGTGCAGCTCAATACCGTCGTTTTGCAGGGCCGCGGTGAAGCTGTCGCGGTCGTAAGCCTGGCTGCTGAACAGAATAGTGCGCATACGATCTTCCTTGGGTGATGGCGGCAGCGACTGCTAAGTGACAGGTATTCTAGGCCATGCTGCGCGCCTCGTTGGCCAGGCGAATGATGGCCTGGTCCAGATCCTCGAGAGCCTCGCTGGCTTGGGGGCTTTGTTGCTTGAGCAGGGTTTCGCTGCGTTGGCAGGCCGCGCGCAGCTGCGGAACGCCACAGTAACGTGTAGCGCCGTGCAAGCGATGTACGCGTTCTAGCAGCGCGTGATGGTCATTGTCATTACGGGCTTGCAGGATCGCCTGGCGATCAGCGTCCAGCGAGGCCAGCAGCATGGCCAGCATGTCGACCGCCAGGTCGGCTTTGCCGGCGGCCAGGTGCAGGCCTTCGTCATGATCGAGTATTGGCAGTTTGGCGTGCTGGCGGGCCGGTTCCTGGTGGCCATCGCTGATCTGGTTGCGCAAAGCCAGCCCGGTCCACTTCAACACCACTTGGGCCAACTGCCGTTCGCTGATGGGTTTGGTCAGATAGTCATCCATGCCGCTTTGTAGCAGAGCACGCTTTTCATTGGCCATGGCGTGGGCGGTCAACGCGACAATGGGCAACGGCGCGCAAGCGCGGCCACTTTCCCATTGACGCAGGGCTTCGGTGGTTTGACGGCCGTCCATGCCGGGCATTTGTACATCCATCAGCACCAGATCGAAGGTTCCGGTCTTGACCGCGTCAATGGCTGTATAGCCGCTGTCGACCGCCGTGACCTTGGCCCCCATGTCCTCGAGCAGGGTTTGTACCAGCAACAGGTTGGCCGGGTTGTCATCCACACACAGAATCCGCGGTGCTCGGCTGGCCAGCAACTCGCCGGGCTCAGGGCGAACCTGTCGCGGGTTGATAAAGTCGGTCAGTGCCCGGCGCAACATGCGAGTACAGGCCGGTTTGGCCTGGAGCTGGCTATGGGGGTTGGGAACCGAAGTGTTGAACAGCGCCAGCTCGGTAGTCGGGCACAGCACCAAGACCTTGCAACCCAGGCGCTCGAGATCCCAGATATGCTGGTTGAGGCGCTCCGGAGGGATATCCAGAGCAGTGACGCCGAGCACGGCAAGGTCTATGGCCTGAGGTGTCTGGTGGGTGCTGGTCACGCAGTTGGTGAGGTTTTCGAGCGTGGTGAAGGGGGTGACGTCCAGCCCGCAATCTTCCAGTTGATGCTGCAAGGCCTGGCGTGCGAGGTCGTGCTTTTCCAGAATAACCACGCGCCGATCCAGCAACGGCGCAGCAGGCAAGTCTTCGGCGTCATCGTGCGCTTTGGGCAGGCTGACGCTGATCCAGAAAACCGAGCCTTCGCCGGGGGTGCTCTCGACTCCGATTTCGCCGCCCATCTGCTCGATCAGACGTTTGGAAATCACCAGGCCCAGCCCGGTACCGCCGGGCTGGCGTGACAGTGAGTTGTCGGCCTGGCTGAACGCCTGGAACAGTGCCCTGACATCCTGGCTGGTCAGGCCGATGCCGGTGTCCTGTACGCTGATGCGCAACTGCACACAACCGTCGACCTTGTTTTCATCCTCGTCATCGAGCATGGCCCGCACGGCGATCGTGCCTTCGCGAGTGAACTTGATGGCATTGTTGACCAGATTGGTCAGGATCTGCTTGAGCCGCAGCGGGTCGCCGACCAGTGACAGCGGGGTATCGCGATAGACCAGGCTGACCAGTTCCAGTCCTTTGTCATGGGCGGAGGGCGCAAGAATGGTCAGGGTGTCCTGCAACAGGTCGCGCAGGTTGAAAGGCGTGCTGTCGAGTACCAGTTTGCCGGCCTCGATCTTCGAAAAGTCGAGGATTTCGTTGATGATCCCCAGCAGATTGCCTGCCGACTTTTCGATGGTATTCAGGTAGTCGAACTGACGCGGCGTGAGCTCGCTTTTTTGCAGTAAATGGGTAAAGCCGAGAATGCCATTGAGCGGGGTGCGGATTTCGTGGCTCATGTTGGCCAAAAACTCTGACTTTATGCGGCTGGCCTCCAGGGCTTCCTTGCGGGCCAGGTCGAGTTCGAGGTTCTGGATTTCGATGGTTTCGAGGTTTTGCCGTACGTCTTCTGTGGCCTGGTCGACGCTGTGCTGCAGTTCTTCCTGGGCATTTTGCAAGGTTTCAGCCATGCGGTTGATGCCGGAGGCCAGTTCATCCAGTTCATGGCTGCCCAGCGGCGGCAGGCGGGTTTGCAAATGCCCGTCCTTGAGCTGGGCCACGGCTTGCTTGATGTGCCCCAGAGGGGCATTGATCGTGCGGCTCAAACGCAAGGCCAGCAAGGTGGTCAAGATCAGCCCGGTGACAATCAGCAGCAAGCTGGCGAACAGGCTGCGGTAACCGCGCAACAACATGTTGTTATGGGACAGCTCAAGCTCGACCCAGCCCAGCAGGCGGTGGGCTTCGCTGGGAATGATGTCGCCGGCCAGGTTGCGATGACGACCAAACACGGGCAGCAAGTAGCGCGTGGCATCGTTATCGGTCCGTTGCAGCAGGTGTGTGCTGTTACCCGAGGGCGCCTGATTGAGCATGATCGGCCCGGCATGGGCGAGAGGCTCGTGGTTGGCGTTGAGGAACGCCACGGCCCGCACGTCTCGCTGCTCAAGGGATTCTGTGGCGATGCGTTCCAGCAAGGCGGTGTCATGACGGCCCATGGCGGGGGCTACCAGCGGCGCCAGCTGTTCGGCAATCATTTCGCCGCGCTGCAACAGCTGCGATTGCAGCTCGGACTGTTGCAGCCACGTGAAGTAGCCGCCCAGCACCATTGCCATCAAGGTCACGGGCAACAGCGTCAGCAGCAATACGCGGCCTTTGATACCCAGATTTTTAAGCACGCCACTCTCCAGCCCAGCATTTTTATGAGTCCGCGGGTGTTCGGACCCGAATCAGCTCGCAGTGTAGCCACTTGAGGCAGGGCAAATCTTTCAAAATTTGTCATCCCGTCTGGCGGAGCCCCCGTCATGCCGGTTGCTCCCCCCGTCCCAATCTTTAATAATCGCCGATTGAGAATGACTTGCAGACGTTAATGAATCCCGTAACTGTTAGCCCATCGCGGCTTTTGGCCATTGAAGACGATCCTGTATTGGGCGCCTACCTGCAAGAACAGCTGCTGCGCTGCGGGTTTGACGTCATTTGGTGCCAGAACGGCCAGGAGGGGTTGTCGCGTGCTCGCAAAGAGCCGTTTGATGTGGTGCTGATGGATATTCTGCTGCCCGGCATGAACGGCCTGCATGTGCTCACTCAACTGCGTCAGACCCACGCATTGCCGGTCATCCTGATGTCGGCACTGGGCGCTGAAGAAGATCGCATCAGCGGTTTTCAGCTGGGTGCCGATGATTATTTGACCAAACCCTTCAGCGTGGCCGAGTTGCGGGTGCGGATCCAGGCGATTTTGCGTCGCGTTGCACTGGACCGCCTGCCGCCGGTCAGCGTCGCTCAGGATCAGGCGTCAGCCGGGATCGAGCTATTGTTCGATGATGAGCGCTCGGATGTGTGCTTTGGCCCGCTCTGGGCCGGCCTGACCCGCAGCGAGTACCGCCTGCTGGACACGTTGAGGCGCAACGCCGACGAAGTGCTGAGCAAGCCGTTTCTTTATCAGCATGTTTTGCAGCGCGGCTATGCGGCCCACGACCGTAGCCTGGACATGCATGTCAGCCAGATCCGGCGCAAACTCAAGGCGATCGATTACCAGGCCTGCGAAGTGCGCACGGTGTGGGGCAAGGGTTACGTCTTGAGTGCCAGCGATGCGCTATAAGCTGCCCGGTAAATCCTCCGTCTTCTGGAAGCTGGCGTGTCTGCTGGTGGCCTTTTGTTTGCTGATGATTTGGTTGAGCTGGTCCTGGGGCCGCTACATGGACAAGCGCACCGCCTATCTGTCTGAACAGGCCCGCAGCACGCTGCTCAATTACGCCGCTGAGGCCGAGCACGCCTGGGCGACCGGGCAGCAGGCCGGAGTGGACCGCTGGCTGCAGGCAATGGGGCGCAAGGAGTCAGGTTGGATAGGGGTCATCGGTCAGGACCTGCAAGCATTGAGCAGCTACCCGCTCAATGACGCCGAAAGCCAGCGCCTGACTTTTCTGCGTGGCCTGGACTGGCCTATCAGCCATCTCAAGACGGCACGGCCATGGATCAAGGTGCCGTTTCCCAAGGACCTGTCAGCCGGCTATCTGGTGATTGAGTTGCCCCAGCGCTACATGCCGGGTCGTTCGCAGATGGTATGGCGGGTCATTACCAACGGCCTCATTCCCGGGCTGTTTACGTTGCTGTTGTGCGTAGGGCTATACCGCCTGCTGATCGTGCCGCTGAATCATTTGCGCGAACAGGCCAATGCATGGCGGGCCGACCAGTTGGGGGTTCGCCTGTCGAGCCTGACCACCAGCCGCCAGGACGAACTCGGTGAACTGGGACGCGCCTTCGATCAGATGTCCGAACGTCTGCAAAGCACGATCTCCCTGCAGCAGCAAATGTTGCGCGACTTGTCTCACGAACTGCGCACCCCCTTGAGCCGTCTGCGCGTGGCCTGCGACAGCGAGCAGAGTGTCGAGGCCTTGCGGGAACGCTTGAGCCGGGAAGTCGACGGCATGCAACGGCTGGTCGAAGACACCTTGCAGCTGGCATGGCTCGACACCGAACGGGGGGCCTTGCCACGGGAAGACATACAGATTCAGGCGTTGTGGGAGATGCTCACCGAAAATGCCCGTTTTGAAAGCGGCTGGCCTGAAGCGCGCTTGCCGTGTTTTGTGGGGGCCGATTGCTGGGTTCAGGGGCATCTCAATAGCTTGGCGCAGGCGTTGGAAAACATATTGCGCAACGCCATTCGTCACTCGCCGCCCGATGGCATTGTCAGTCTCGGTGGGCAGCGCGAAGGCGACGAATGGCATTTGTGGCTCGAAGATCAGGGTGGTGGTGTGGCCCCTGAAGAACTCGAACGGATCTTCGCCCCGTTTACTCGGCTGGACGGCTCTCGCCCCGGCGACGGGGGCTTTGGCCTGGGCCTGAGTATCGCCCGCAATGCGCTGCGATTGCAGGGGGGCAGGCTGTGGGCACAAAACACTGCGCAAGGGTTGAAGGTGCATCTATGCCTGCTTGCCAGGCAAGCCTCTATCGGGGAATGAGCAAGGGGCCTTATATCCTTTAGCCATAAGCTTCGTACTTTGCGTGATATGGGCTGCCTGCGTTTGTCGGTATGATGTGCGCCCCCGCAGTCTGGATTGCGAATACGCCATGACATTGCAGTACCCCACTATCGCCGATTGCGTCGGCAACACTCCGTTGGTGCGTTTGCAGCGCCTGCCCGGAGCCACCACCAACACCTTGTTGCTCAAGCTCGAAGGGAATAACCCTGCGGGCTCGGTCAAGGACCGTCCGGCATTGTCGATGATTGCCCGTGCTGAAGCACGTGGCCAGATCCAGCCGGGCGATACCCTGATCGAGGCGACTTCGGGCAATACCGGTATCGCGCTGGCCATGGCTGCGGCGATCAAGGGCTACAAGATGGTCCTGATCATGCCCGACAACTCCAGTGCCGAGCGCAAGGCGGCCATGACCGCTTATGGCGCCGAGTTGATTCTGGTCACCCAGGAAGAGGGCATGGAAGGTGCTCGCGACCTGGCCGACAAGCTGCAGGCCGAAGGCCGTGGCAAGGTGCTCGATCAGTTTGCCAACGGTGACAACCCAGAGGCGCACTACACCAGCACTGGCCCGGAAATCTGGCGCCAGACTGGAGGCACGATCACCCACTTTGTCAGTTCGATGGGCACCACCGGCACCATCATGGGGGTATCGCGTTACCTCAAGGAGCAAAACCCGGCTGTGCAGATCATCGGTTTGCAGCCGATGGAAGGTGCTGCGATTCCGGGCATCCGTCGCTGGCCGCAGGAGTACCTGCCGAAGATTTATCAAGCCGATCGTGTCGACCGGATTGTCGACATGGCCCAGGCCGAGGCTGAAGACGTGATGCGTCGCCTGGCTCGCGAAGAAGGCATTTTCTGCGGCGTCTCCTCGGGTGGTGCCGTGGCTGCCATGTTGCGCCTGTCGCAGGAAGTCGAAAACGCGGTCATGGTTGCGATTATTTGTGACCGGGGCGACCGTTACCTGTCGACCGGCATCTACGATGCTCCCAACTGATGGCTAAGCAAGAGAGAGGCCTGCGCTTCCAGCCCGCTGGCGGCACTCGGGCCCCGCAAGTGCCTACGGGCAAGAAACAGCGTTTGAACATCGAGCGTTTGGCCAACGACGGCCGGGGTATTGCCTTTTTGGAAGGGCGTACCTGGTTTGTGTCGGGGGCATTGGCCGGTGAAGAAGTTGAAGCGCGGGTACTGGGCGCTCATGGCAAAATCGTGGAGGCACGTGCCGAGCGCGTATTCAAGGCCAATGAGATCCGCCGTGCCGCACCCTGTGCCCATGCCGGAAAGTGCGGTGGCTGCAGCGTGCAGCATTTGCCTCACGAGGAGCAGCTTGCTCTGAAACAGCGCATGCTGGCCGAGCAGCTAATGCGTGTGGCTGGCGTCGAGCCAGAAGCCTGGGCTGCGCCCCTGACCGGCCCCGAGTTCGGCTACCGCCGTCGCGCGCGGATTGCGGTGCGCTGGGATGCAAAGGCCAAACGCCTGGACGTAGGATTTCGGGCTGCCGGCAGCCAGGACATCGTGGCCATCGACCACTGTCTGGTGCTGGTACAGGCCCTGCAACCCATCATGACCGGGTTACCCGCCATGCTGCGCCAGTTGAGCAAGCCGCAGGCCCTGGGGCATGTCGAGCTGTTCAGTGGTTCGGCGATTGCAGTGCTGTTGCGTCATATGGCACCGCTTAACGATGCCGACATGCAGGTGTTGCAGCATTTTTGCCTCACGCATAACGCCCAATTGTGGCTGCATGGTGAAAGTGAGCCGCAACCGGTCGATTTGAGCCGGACTCTGGGCTACCGTCTGGAGTCGTGGAATTTGGAGCTGGCGTATCGCCCGGGCGACTTTGTTCAGGTCAATGCCGGTGTCAATGAAGCCATGGTGGCGCAGGCGCTGGAGTGGCTGGCGCCGCAAGCTGACGAACGGATTCTTGACTTGTTCTGTGGGCTGGGTAACTTCGCATTGCCACTGGCGCGGCAAGTCCGCGAGGTGGTAGCAGTCGAAGGGGTTGCGACGATGGTCGAACGCGCCGCGCAAAACGCGGTCAGTAATTCGCTGCATAATGCATCGTTTGTACAGGCTGACCTGTCGCAACCGCTGGTGGATGCCGCATGGGCCAAAGAAGGCTTTAGTGCCGTGCTCCTCGATCCACCGCGCGATGGTGCCTTTGAAATCGTGCGCAAGCTGTCTGGCCTGGGTGCCAAACGTTTGGTGTACGTGTCGTGCAACCCGGCCACGCTGGCGCGCGACACCATTGAATTGATGAAACAGGGTTATCGGTTAAAACGTGCCGGGATCCTCGATATGTTTCCGCAAACCGCGCATGTCGAGGCGATGGCGTTATTTGAGGCAGACTAGGACGTCTGTTTATTTCGACGGGCCCGCAACTTCGCGCTACTTGGCCCTGTAGTGCGGGGTTGGGATTAGGGTCAGTGTATTCAGCGCACTCAACCTGCGCTGTAGGGAAGGTAAGCAAGATGGTACAGGTCAGAGCACACCAGCCGATCAACACCGACGGCACTCTCAACCTCGAGGCATGGCTTGATCATGCGGTGAGTGTCGATGTGGCGCTGGACCGTGAAGCCTTGAAAGAAGCGTGCGAGTACGCGCGTGAGGCTGAACAGCAAGCCAATGCGGCTAAAAACCTGTGGGCCGAGGGTACGTCGAGCTTTCGAACCGGCCTTGAAATCGCTGAAATTCTTGCGGATCTCAAGTTGGATCAGGATTCGCTGGTCGCAGCCATTCTGTACAGGGGCGTACGCGAGGGGCAGATTCAGCTTCCGGCGATCAGCCAGCGTTTCGGTACGGTGGTGGCCAAACTGATCGATGGCGTGCTGCGCATGGCCGCGATCAGCGCCAGTCTCAGCCCTCGTCAGTCCATGGTGCTGGGCACTCAGGGCCAGGTCGAGAACCTGCGCAAAATGCTCGTGGCGATGGTTGATGACGTGCGTGTGGCACTGATCAAGCTGGCTGAGCGTACATGTGCGATTCGTGCGGTTAAAAATGCACCGGACGAAAAGCGCAACCGTGTCGCCCGCGAAGTGTTCGATATCTATGCGCCGCTGGCGCACCGTCTGGGCATCGGTCATATCAAATGGGAACTGGAAGACTTGTCCTTCCGTTACCTTGAGCCCGAGCAGTACAAACAGATCGCCACCCTGTTGCATGAGCGCCGTCTTGACCGTGAGCGTTTCATCAGCGATGTGATGGGCCAGTTGCGTTCTGAACTGGAGGCAACCGGGGTCGACGCGGACATCAGCGGCCGGGCCAAACATATCTATTCCATCTGGCGCAAAATGCAGCGCAAAGGCCTGGCCTTCAGCCAGATTTATGACGTGCGCGCAGTACGCGTGCTGGTTCCGGAAATGCGCGATTGCTACACCGCACTGGGGATCGTTCATACGTTATGGCGGCACATTCCCAAGGAGTTCGACGATTACATCGCCAACCCCAAGGAGAACGGCTACCGTTCGCTGCACACGGCGGTAATCGGCCCGGAAGGCAAGGTTCTGGAGGTGCAGATCCGCACCCACGCCATGCATGAAGAGGCCGAATTGGGTGTGTGCGCGCACTGGCGTTACAAGGGCACCGACGTCAAGGCCGGCTCCAACCAGTACGAAGAGAAAATCTCATGGCTGCGTCAGGTGCTGGAATGGCATGAAGAACTGGGTGATATCGGCGGACTTGCCGAACAGTTGCGCGTCGATATCGAGCCGGACCGGGTTTATATCTTTACCCCGGACGGTCACGCAATTGACCTGCCCAAGGGGGCGACACCGCTCGACTTCGCGTATCGGGTCCACACCGAAATCGGTCATAACTGCCGTGGGGCCAAGATCAACGGGCGCATTGTGCCGCTCAACTACAGCCTGCAAACCGGTGAGCAAGTCGAGATCATCACCAGCAAGCACGGCACGCCGAGTCGCGACTGGCTGAACCCTAACCTGGGCTACATCACCACGTCGCGGGCACGGGCCAAAATTGTTCACTGGTTCAAGCTGCAGGCCCGTGACCAGAACGTTGCCGCCGGTAAAACCCTGCTTGAGCGTGAGCTGAGCCGTTTAGGCTTGCCTGCTGTGGATTACGAAAAGCTCGCCGACAAGGCCAACATGAGAACCGCCGAGGACATGTACGCTGCCCTCGGTGCGGGCGACTTGCGTCTCGCGCAGTTGATCAACCTGGCGCAACAACAGGTCGAGCCGGAACGCGGCAACGAGCAGATGGAGCTGATCCCGCGCAAGGCCACGGGCTACAAGCCGGGCAAGCGCGGGGATATCCAGATCGAAGGGGTTGGCAACCTGTTGACGCAAATGGCTGGCTGCTGCCAGCCGTTGCCGGGCGATGCGATTGTCGGCTACATCACCCAGGGCCGTGGAGTGAGCATTCACCGCCAGGACTGCGCTTCGGTCCTGCAATTGGGCAGCCGTGAGCCCGAGCGGATCATTCAGGTCAACTGGGGGCCGATCCCGGTGTCGACCTACCCGGTCGATATCGAGATCCGCGCCTATGATCGTTCGGGCCTGCTACGCGATGTCTCACAAGTGCTGCTCAACGAGCGCATCAACGTTTTGGCGGTCAACACCCGCTCGAACAAAGAGAACAACACGGCGCTGATGACCTTGACCATCGAGATCCCGGGTCTGGATGCATTGGGGCGTTTGCTGGGGCGAATTTCGCAGTTGCCGAACATCATCGAAACCCGCCGGATAGGGCGTAGCGAGCCACGTTAACCGGTAGCCGTTGCAGCAGGTCGCGATAAGGGCCGAGGACCTTGAAGGGCAGGGTCACTCAGCAATCCATCGCAGCCTGCGGCAGCGGCTACCGCGTTCTGCCAAGAGAGCAATGATGTACAACCTCGACGATCTGCTTAACCTGATGGCCCGTCTGCGAGACCCGCAGTACGGATGCCCGTGGGATATCAAGCAAACCTGGGCCACCATCGTTCCCTGCACCCTTGAAGAGGCCTACGAAGTTGCCGATGCCATTGAGCGCAGCGACTTTGAGCATGTGCAGGGTGAACTGGGCGATTTGCTGTTTCAGGTGGTGTATTACAGCCAGTTGGCCCGCGAAGAAGGCCGGTTTGAATTTGCCGGGGTGATCGACAGCATCACCCGCAAGCTGATCCGCCGCCATCCCCATGTATTTCCCACGGGCGATCTGTACGCACCCGTGGATATTCCGCGCTTGAGTGAAGAGCAGGTCAAAATCCGCTGGGATGAGATCAAGGCTGAAGAACGTAGCGAACAATCCAGTGCGCCCGAGCAGCTGTCGTTGCTCGATGATGTGCCGGTAGCGCTGCCGGCGCTGTCCCGTGCTGCCAAGTTGCAAAAACGTGCAGCCCAAGTGGGCTTTGACTGGCCTGCGGCGCTGCCGGTGCTGGACAAGGTGCGTGAAGAGCTGGATGAGGTGCTGGAGGCTATGGCGGACAACGACTCGGCAGCCATTCATGACGAGATCGGTGACCTGCTGTTTTCGGTGGTCAACCTGGCGCGTCACCTCAAAGTTGACCCCGAGACTGCCTTGCGCGGCGCCAATAACAAATTTGACAGACGTTTCCGGTTTATCGAGCAGGCATTGCGCGATACCCTGCGTCCCATTGAAGATTGCACCCTTGAAGACCTGGACGCCCTGTGGGGCGAAGCCAAGCGCCAGGAAAAGAATTTGCCCAGCTGCGGCTGAGTTTGCCTAAGTGAGTAAGTAGATGAGCATTTCCCTACGCGACCAGTTACTCAAAGCGGGACTGGTTAACGAGAAGCAGGCCAAACAGGCCGGCAAAGAAAAGCAAAAGCAACAGCGCCTGGCCCACAAGGGGCAGATCGAGCTGGACGATACCCAGCAGCGGCTGGCACTTGAAGCCAAGGCCGAGAAGGTCAAGCGCGATCAGGAACTCAACCGTCAGCAGCAGGAAAAGGTCGAACAAAAGGCCCGTGCCGCACAGATCAAGCAATTGATCGAAGTCTCACGTTTGCCCAAGCTGACCACCGAAGATTATTACAACTTCGTTGATGACAAGAAGGTCAAGCGCCTGTCGGTCAATACCCTGATGCGCAACAAGCTGGCCAACGGTTCGCTGGCGATTGTGCAGCATGCCGGTGGTTACGAAGTGATCCCGCGTGAGGCGGCACTCAAGATCCAGGAGCGTGACCCGCGTCGAATCGTTCAGCTCAACATCCTGAGCGAGGTTCAGACACCTGAAGAAGACGATCCGTATGCTGCTTATCAGATCCCTGACGATCTGATGTGGTAAGGCCTGATGTGACAAACCCCGCTTCGGCGGGGTTTGTTTTTTTCAAGACTGTAGTTGCTGTCGTTCAGGCCTGGCTGTTTTGTGCTTCCAGTTTTTCCAGTTCGGCTTTGTAGCGCTGAGCATCGCTTTCGCGGTGGAACATGCCGACCAGTAGATCCTGCTGGTGAACGTCCCACAGATGCACCCCGTGGGCTACGAGTTGGCGGGACATATGTGAATCGTCGCGTTCAGTTACTTTGACAGTCATCTGCTTGCTCCCAATTCTGGTAAGGGTCTGCGGCAAGGCGTCGCAGGTCTTCTTTATAGAATCTGTTAGCTTCCTAAGTAAACACCCCGTCGACGCGCTGTCATGTTGTTAAAAACGGAACTCCCCTGCAGCCCTTTAAATCCGTGGGGGTTGACGAATTTTTCAATAGTTTTATGACAAAAGTTTCATGTTTTAGTCGGGAAATTGGCCAAAAAAAACCCCACCGAAGTGAGGTTTTTTGTTGATCAAGACAGTCGTTGGCTCAGTTGCCCTTGACCGTCTGACCATTCACCGTGCCGTCCAGCAGCATGATGTTGTATTCCTTGCCGTCTTTTTCTACCTGACGCAGTTTGACCAGCAATGAATCCCAGTTCTTGGCGAACCACATTTCAGTGATGCGCTTGTTCTGGGTCGGATCGCGCACGCGTTCGACCTTGATGGCGTCCACTTTGCCGGCCTTGGTCTCGACCACTTCCGGGCCGATAACGCGGAAGTCATAGGTGTCTACGTCTTCACCGTCGACCACTTGGTAGCTCATGCTTTTTTTGCCTGCCGCCACATCGCGCTGGAGCGCCAACTGGTAGGTAGACTTGTCGAGCATGCCAGTAAGGAGTGGCACTTTGACCGGATCTTTGTTGTCGATGCCGGTCACCATCTTGGCTGACCAGTCGAAATCCAGGTCAACGTTCTTGGCCTTGCCCAGGCCGCCACGCTCAAAGTGGTAGGTCAGCGGGATCAGCGCATCTTTTTCCAGCTTGAGGGTGCTTTCTTCGTTCAGGCTGGCAATCATCATCGAGGCCTTGAAATTCAAGGTCCAGACGCCGTTGTCGTTTTTGCTGAGGCTGCGTTCTGCAGAGCCGCTCATCGGCAACTGTTTCCAGTCGGCGGTGTAGCTGGCTTTGAAAGGATGGAGTTCGGCCGCCTGCACTGCTGGGATAGCTAGCAGGCTGAGGGCGAGGAGCAGGGCACGACGCATAATGTCTCCTAGATTCGTATCAAGTGGCCGCTGGCCGCGAGTAATTGACCGTCCAATAATGCGCCTTGCTCGTCAAGAGACAAGCGACCTTCGGCAAACCAGCGCACTGCAAGCGGATAAATCCGGTGTTCCTGAGCATGAACCCGTTGCGCCAGGCTGTTGGCTGAGTCATCAGACGCTACCGGTATCACTGCCTGTACGACCAGAGGGCCGCCATCGAGTTCCTCAGTTACGAAATGCACGCTGCAGCCATGCTCGCGATCCCCTGCTTCCAGCGCGCGCTGATGCGTGTGCAAGCCTTTGTATTTAGGCAGCAGCGAAGGGTGGATATTGAGCAGGCGACCCTGATAGTGGCGTACGAAGTCTGCGCTGAGAATGCGCATGAATCCGGCCAGAACCACCAGTTGCGGGTTGAAGGTGTCGATGATTTCGATCAGTGCAGCATCGAAGGCCTCGCGGCCCTCGAATGCTTTGTGATCCAGCACCCGGGTATCGATACCCGCGTCTTTGGCGCGTTGCAGGCCGAAGGCGTCTGCGCGGTTGGAGATTACCGCGCGGATCCTGGCCGGACTGTCCTTGACGTCATTGCTGTCGATCAAGGCCTGCAAGTTGCTGCCGGTGCCGGAAAGCAGCACCACTACATCACAGGTATCAGGCATTAGTGCGCCTTGAGGTTTTGCAGCTCAACTTGTGGAGCGCCTTCGGCGGCCGTGGCGATCTGGCCGATGACCCATGGCTGCTCGCCGGCTTCACGCAGTACGTTCAGCGCGGTTTCAACGTCGGCCTGAGCCACGCAGATCACCATGCCAACGCCGCAGTTCAGCACACGGTGCATTTCGGTTTCAGCCACGTTGCCTTTTTCTTGCAGCCAGTCGAAGACTGCAGGGCGCTGCCAGCTGGCCACGTCAACCACGGCCTGTGCGCCTTTAGGCAGCACGCGCGGGATGTTGTCGAGCAGGCCGCCACCGGTGATGTGGGCCATGGCTTTGACAACGCCGGTCTCTTTGATCAGCTTGAGCAACGGCTTGACGTAGATACGGGTCGGCGCCATCAGCAGATCGGTCAGCGGCTTGCCGTCGAGGTCGATGTTCTCGATGTCGGCACCGGAGACTTCGATGATCTTGCGGATCAGCGAGTAGCCGTTGGAGTGCGGGCCGGAAGACGGCAGGGCGAGCAGGGCGTCGCCGGCTGCAACCTTGGAGCCGTCGATGATTTCGGACTTTTCAACCACGCCGACGCAGAAGCCGGCCAGGTCGTAGTCTTCGCCTTCGTACATGCCAGGCATCTCGGCTGTTTCGCCGCCTACCAGCGAGCAGCCGGACAGTTCGCAGCCAGCGCCGATACCGGTGACCACTTGGGTCGCGGTTTCTACGTTGAGCTTGCCGGTGGCATAGTAGTCGAGGAAGAACAGTGGCTCGGCGCCGCACACGATCAGGTCGTTAACACACATGGCGACGAGGTCGATGCCGATGCTGTCGTGTTTGTTCAGGTTCAGAGCCAGGCGCAGTTTGGTGCCTACACCGTCGGTGCCGGATACCAGGACAGGCTGCTTGTAACCAGCCGGAATTTCGCAGAGGGCGCCAAAACCGCCGAGGCCGCCCATCACTTCCGGGCGTGCAGTGCGCTTGGCCACGCTCTTGATGCGTTCGACCAATGCTTCACCGGCGTCGATGTCTACACCGGCGTCTTTGTAGCTCAGGGAAGGTTGCTTGCTCATAATCCAGGCCTTTAGGGGGGATTCGGGGGTATCGACCGAGTTCAGGGGGCCCGCTGGCAAATGCTCATTGAGTGAAACAGAGCATTTGCAGAGTGCCCGGCCATAGCCGGTCTGCGAAGGCGCGCGATTTTATCAGGCTTGTGAGGCAGCGGCCATCCTCGGGCCGACGGGCAGGGTTATATCCGGTGAAAAAAACCTTATTTAGTCGTGCTAGGGTCTGCATGTGGGCCTGTATAAGGTATAGCGGTTCACTTTTGAATTTTTATGACTGAATGAAAACTGCGCGACGGGTATGAATGATTTGGCCTGGGTCCTGTCAGAACCTCTGCTCGCCTGCTTTTATGAAGTCTTTCAAGGCTTTTTTGTTATCGGGAATCTTTCATGCGTTTGAGTCAATTGTTAGCGGTGGGCTGCTTATCCTTTTTCAGTCTGGCGAGCCACGCCGAAATCCTGACGGGCCTGTATCAGGTTAACGAACCGGTCACCGGTCAAGCGCCTGAAGAGCGCGCCCAGGCAACGCAAAAGGCGTTGGAAACACTGGTGCTGCGTCTCACCGGCGATACCAAGGCCATCCAGCGTCCCGCACTCGAAGCGATTCGCAAGGATCCACAGCAAATCATCAGCCAATACGGTTATGACGCCGGTCCACCGCAAAGCTTGCGCGTGGACTTTGACCCGGTAAGCACTGACCGGGCCTTGTCGCAGGCGGGCCTGTCGTTGTGGGGCAGCAATCGGCCAGCGCTGCTGGGCTGGTGGTTGAGCGATTCTGTAGAAGGGTCGAGCCTGGTAGGCGATGGCCAATCCGCAGCGGAGCCCTTGCGGCGCGCGGCGCAACATCGCGGGTTGCCGCTGCGCTTGCCATTGGCAGACTTGAGTGAACAACTGGTCGGCACGGCCGAGAACCTTGAGGGCAGTGACCCCGCACCGTTGAAAGAGGCCTCCGAACGTTACGGTGCGGATGTCCTGTTGGCGGTCCATGCCCGTGAAGAAGAGGGGCAGTGGAGTGCCCAATGGCGCTTGTGGGTGGACAGCCAGCAAGAGCAAGGCAGCGCCCAGGCGCCGGATCAAGCCGCTCTGGCTGATGCTGTGATGCTGGCCGTAAGCGAGCGACTGGCTCCGCGTTATGCGGTCAAGCCCGGGGTTTCAACCGAACAGTTGCTTGAGGTTCAGGGCATGACACTGGAACGTTATGCCCAGTTGGGGCGTTTGCTGGAGCCATTTGGCGGGCAGCTTAAGCGTGTCGACGGTGATCGCATTGTGTATCAGGTGAATGGCAGCAGCGAACAGTTGCGTTCGCAGTTGGGCCTGGCTCACTTGCAGGAGGTGCCCGCAGGTGAGGCGCCTTCCGGCCCCGTGGTTGGGCAGGCGCCCGGCGTCGTTGCAGCACCGGCCCCGCAATTGCGGTTTCGCTGGTAGGTTTTTCTTTTCTATATAAAGGATGGGATGGTTCATGGCAGATTCGCGACGATGGGTTTGGTGGGGCGTGGCATTGGGTGCATGCCTGTTTGTGTATTTTTTGCATCCGATTCTCACGCCTTTCCTGATCGCAATCGTTCTGGCCTATATGTTCGACCCGGTGGTTGACCGTCTGGAAAGGTTCGGCTTTTCAAGAACCTGGGGGGTGATCACGGTTTTTGCGCTGTTCATCGTCATCCTGATGACGTTACTGCTGGTACTGGTACCCATGCTGGCCAAGCAGTTGCTGAAGCTTTATGAGCTGGCACCGCAAATACTGGACTGGTTGCAACACTCGGCGATGCCATGGGTGCAGGCCAAGCTGGGTCTGAGCGATGGTTTCTGGAAGTTCGACAAGATAAAGGCCGCCATTACCGAGCACATGGGGCAAACCACCGACATCGTCGGGGTGGTGTTGTCGCAGGCGACGGCCTCAAGCCTGGCGCTGATCGGGTTTTTGGCCAACCTGGTTCTGATTCCGGTCGTTGCGTTCTACCTGCTGCGTGACTGGGACATCATGATGGCCAAGATTCGCAGCCTGTTGCCGCGTGAGCGTGAAGAGCAGATCGTGTCACTGGCAAAAGAATGCCATGACGTGCTGGGAGCCTTCGTTCGCGGCCAGCTGCTGGTGATGCTGGCGTTGGGGGTGATCTATTCGGCGGGGCTGATGCTGCTGGGGCTTGAACTTGGGTTGTTGATTGGATTGATGGCCGGGCTCGCAGCGATCGTACCGTACATGGGGTTCATCATCGGGATTGGCGCTGCCTTGACCGCCGGGCTGTTCCAGTTCGGGGGTGATCTGTATCCGATGATTGGCATCGTGGCGGTGTTTATGGTCGGGCAGGCGCTGGAAGGCATGGTACTGACGCCGTTGTTGGTAGGCGATCGAATCGGGCTGCACCCGGTAGCGGTTATTTTTGCGATTCTGGCGGGTGGCGAACTGTTCGGGTTCACCGGTGTGTTGCTGGCGTTGCCGGTAGCGGCGGTGATCATGGTGCTGGTGCGCCACGTTCATGATTTGTACAAGGACTCGCAAGTCTACAAAGGTGAAGAGCCCGAATTGTAAGGATGGGCTTGTGTCGAGTGTGAGCGGCTGCCGGGTCAGGATCTTCGTCCGACCCGGTCAGCTTCAAGAGAATGAACCGGCGCACGAGCCAAATAAGGCCGCCAATTAATGCAAACCTTTGATTTTGCTCGTGGTCTGTTACATTGTGCGCCCAGCTACACGGGTATAAACTTTTAAAACTTCAGATAGAGGCCACTAACAGTTCATTTGAACTGTTCAGTCAGCATGAAACCGATTCAGCTGCCCCTAGGTGTGCGTCTGCGTGATGACGCTACCTTCATAAATTACTATCCAGGCGCCAATGCCGCTGCACTCGGCTACGTCGAGCGTCTGTGCGAAGCCGATGCCGGCTGGACAGAAAGCCTGATCTACCTCTGGGGCAAGCAGGGGGTCGGGCGCACGCACTTGCTACAGGCTGCGTGCCTGCGTTTTGAGCAGATGGGCGAGCCGGCTGTTTATTTACCGCTGGCTGAGCTACTGGATCGCGGCATCGAAATTCTCGACAACCTTGAGCAGTACGAACTGGTCTGTCTGGATGATCTTCAGGCGGTGGCAGGGCGTGCGGATTGGGAAGAGGCGCTGTTCCATCTGTTCAATCGCCTGCGTGACAGCGGTCGTCGACTGTTGATCGCCGCTTCGGCTTCGCCCCGTGAATTGCCGATCAAGTTGGCCGACCTCAAGTCCCGCCTGACCCTGGCGCTGATTTTCCAGATGCGCCCCTTGTCAGACGAAGACAAACTGCGGGCTTTGCAGTTGCGCGCATCCCGTCGCGGCCTGCACCTGACCGACGAGGTCGGGCATTTCATACTTACGCGCGGAACCCGCAGCATGAGCGCGTTGTTCGAGTTGCTCGAGCGTCTCGATCAGGCGTCTTTGCAAGCGCAGCGCAAGCTGACCATCCCCTTCCTGAAAGAAACCCTCGGCTGGTAAGGCGGCTGTTCACTGGTGCCGGCAATTTTCAGGCGCCAGAAAACCCGCGCTTCAGAGGGCTGCGCGCGCAGCTTTCAGTGTCAGGGGTGTAAGCCCTTAGATGTCGGGATGAAACCACCAAGTCACATTTAGATCGATTGAATTTGCAAATGAGGATCATAGAGGGCATAGTCGCGACAATTATTCCTACAAGCCACGGTCGTGCCCATGCTAAATCGCTTCGCACCCCTCGTGCCCCTCGCACTCGTTACCCTGTTGTTTGGCTGCGCTGCACACACTCCAGTGTCCCAGCATGTCACTGAATCTCAGGTGCAAAAGTCGACTCCATCCCAAGCTTCCGCTCTTTATCAGGAAGAACTGGCGACTGAAAAAGAGTTGGCTCAATTCTCCGAAAACAGCAAACCTTACGCGCTGCCAGCCTTGGCTGACAGTATTCTTGAGCGCGGCATGTCCTTGATCGGCACCCGTTACCGTTATGGCGGCACCTCCGAGTCGGGTTTCGATTGCAGCGGGTTTATCGGTTATCTGTTTCGCGAGGAAGCCGGCATGAAATTGCCGCGATCCACTCGGGAAATGATCAATGTTGACGCACCGCTCGTCGCACGAAATAACCTCAAGCCGGGTGATTTGCTGTTCTTCAGCACCAACGGTCGTGGTCGTGTCAGTCATGCCGGGATTTACCTGGGCGATGACCAGTTCATTCACTCCAGCAGCCGTCGCAGCGGGGGTGTACGAATTGACAAGTTGGGTGACAGCTACTGGAGCAAGACCTTTATGGAGGCCAAACGGGCCTTGGCGATGGCACCTACAAGCGTAGTTGCCCGCAAGTAAAGTTAAAGTCTTACTTGAAGTTTGCTCTCTAAGGGCTAGAATTCAGTCGCATTCTTAAATTCTTGAAACCGTGCAGATCCCCTCTGCGCGGTTTCAGGGTTCGCGGCCCATGTTGCCGTATCCAGAATCAGGAACATTCTGTTTATGTCGACCATGGCCCGAGTCGCTCTTCTTACCTTAGCAGCACTGCTCAGTGCTTGCGCAAGCCATACCCCTCCGACGCCAGTGGCCCAAAAGCCCCGGGTGTATGCGCCGCCCTCAGAACAGTTCTCGCCCGTTGCCGCCGACGTATTGTTTCGTGCCTTGGGTCTGGTCGGCACACCTTATCGCTGGGGCGGCAATACTCCGGATTCAGGTTTCGATTGCAGTGGTTTGATCAAGTACGTCTACAACGACGCGGCGGGTATTTCGTTGCCGCGCTCGACACGTGAAATGATTGTGATGAGTGCGCCGAATGTCGGCAAAGACAAGCTGCAAACTGGCGATCTGCTGTTCTTTGCCACCAGCGGCGGCTCGCAGGTCAGTCATGCCGGTATCTATGTCGGTGAAGGCCGCTTCGTGCATGCACCCGCTACGGGCGGCACGGTCAAGCTGGACAGTCTGTCCAAAGCCTATTGGCAAAAAGCCTATCTCAACGCCAAACGCGTACTGCCGAACGAGCAGCATCTGGCACGTTTGCCGTAACATCGAACCTCTGTAGCCGCTGAGGAGCGAAGCGAGGCGGCGATCAGTGTCGCAGCCTGCGGCAGCGGCTACAGGGTTACAGTTTCATTGTGCCGACACCCGCCAAATTTTGTTGCCTACATCATCGGCTACCAGCAAGTCACCCTGTTTATCTATCACTACGCCAACCGGGCGGCCCATGGCTTTTTTATCCGTATTGAGGAAGCCGGTCAGCACGTCTACCGGCATGCCTGTGGGTTTGCCGTCTGCAAAGGGCACGAAAATCACTTTGTAGCCACTGTGCGGCTTGCGGTTCCAGGAGCCGTGCTGGCCTACAAATGCGCCCTCGGTAAGGTTGGGCAGTGTGCTGCCTTCAGCGAAGCTCAGGCCCAAAGAAGCCGTGTGCGGGCCGAGGGCGTAATCCGGTGCTATGGCTTTGGCCACCAGTGCCGGATTTTGCGGCTCGACCCGAACGTCGACGTGCTGCCCGTAATAGCTGTAAGGCCAACCATAGAAGCCACCGTCTTGCACTGAGGTGATGTAGTCAGGAACCAGGTCACTGCCGATTTCGTCGCGTTCGTTGACAGCGGTCCAGAGCTTGCCGGACGTTGGCTCCCAAGCCATGCCGTTAGGATTGCGCAAGCCGGAGGCAAAAATACGGTGGCTGCCGGTGGCCGGGTCAACTTCCCAGATGGCGGCGCGACCCTCTTCTTGATCCATGCCGTTTTCGCCCACGTTGCTGTTCGAACCGACGGTCACATACAGCTTTTTACCATCCGGGCTTGCAATGACGTTTTTGGTCCAGTGGTGGTTAAGTGGGCCGCCCGGTAAATCCACCACTTTGGTGGGTTGGGTGTTGAGGATGTTATCGCCAGCCTGGTAGTGAAAGCGCAGCAACTTGTCGGCATCCGCCACGTACAGGTCATTGCCGACCAGGGTCATGCCGAAGGGGGAGTGCAAATTCTGGATAAACACGCTACGGGTTTCCGCAATGCCATCGTGGTCAGCATCTCGTAACAGCGTGATGCGATTCGCACTGGGTACGCCAGCCCCGGCCCGGCCCATGACCTTTTCCATGACCCAGCCACGAATGCCCTTGCTGTCGTCCGGCTTGGGCGGGGCATTGGTTTCGGCGACCAGTACATCACCGTTGGGCAGTACATAGAGCCAACGGGGGTGGTCAAGGTCTTCGGCGAATGCTGCCACTTTAGTCCCGGGAGCGGCTATGGGTGTGGCTCCGGGCGCCCAGCCAACAGCAGGCGCGATATTGACGGTGGGTATCAGCGTCTTGTTGGGTTCGGGCAGTTTCGGCGAAGGTCCAGTGCCGTCGCTCACTTGCAAGGTCGAGGTTTCACCGCAGGCGGCCAATCCTGCCGCAAGTGCGATGACAACAGCGTGCTGGCACTTGAACATGTGAATCTCCATAAGGTCCGGGCGGGTTAATCTATAGAGAAGCATAGCGCCTCAAAGGTTCAGGTTTGTGTGCGTATTCAGGCGTATTGCAGCGCACCTTTAATTGACGCTCCACCCCCAACCCTCTAACCTTTGCCGCTTGTTTCAGGTGCTCTGTGGCAAACGGTCGACAGAGTGAAACAGGGAAGCCGGTGAGGACGTGTTGGAGCGGTTCAAACGTCACGATCCCGGCGCTGCCCCCGCAACGGTAAATGAGTCAATGCCACGCCAGGGTCTGCCGCTATTTCATTGACACGCATTACGCGTCGCAATGGCCTGGCCAGCTCCGGACGCCACTGTGTCTTGTACATGGGAAGGCGCGTGTCAGGTGCTGTCCCTGGGGATGGTCCGCTCATGAGCCCGGAGACCGGCCTGATCCATCCAGCACACTCGCGGCGGGCGATGGTGTGTCGTTGTTGAATTCCCCCCGCCTCCCGTTTGCTTAATTCAGCCCCAACGGAGAGCTGCCATGAACGAATCCCCCGAACGCGACGAACGTCACCAGGCGCGCATGCTGCGCAAAAAAGCCGTCATGGATGAGCGCATTGCCAGCTCGCCGAACGAGTGCGGGCTGCTGCTGGTGTTGACCGGCAATGGCAAAGGCAAAAGCAGCTCGGCATTTGGCATGTTGGCCCGGGCCATGGGCCACGGTATGCAGTGTGGTGTGGTGCAGTTCATCAAGGGGCGCAACAGCACCGGTGAAGAGCTGTTCTTTCGCCGTTTCCCGGAGCAGGTGCGCTATCACGTGATGGGCGAAGGTTTTACCTGGGAAACCCAGGACCGTCAGCGTGACATCGCGGCTGCCGAAGCGGCCTGGGAAGTGTCCCGCGAGATGCTGCGTGACCCCGCCATCGGCCTGTTGGTACTGGATGAGCTGAACATCGCCCTCAAGCATGGCTATCTCGACCTTGAGCAGGTGCTGGCTGACCTGCAGGCCCGTCCGCCGATGCAGCATGTGCTGGTCACCGGGCGCGGCGCCAAACCCGAATTGATTGATCTGGCTGATACCGTGACTGAAATGGGTGTGATCAAGCATGCCTTCCAGGCCGGTATCAAAGCTCAGAAAGGCATCGAACTGTGAGTGTTTCAGCATGAGAGAGTCGCGTCATTGCCCGGCGGTATTGATTGCCGCACCGGCTTCCGGTCAGGGCAAGACCACTGTTACAGCCGCCTTGGCCCGATTGCACCGCAATCAGGGGCGCAAGGTGCGGGTGTTTAAATGTGGCCCGGATTTTCTCGACCCCATGATCCTGGAGCGCGCCAGTGGTGCGCCGGTGTATCAGGTGGATTTGTGGATGGTGGGTGCCGATGAAAGTCGCCGCTTGCTATGGGAAGCTGCCGCAGAGGCGGACCTGATCCTGATTGAAGGTGTGATGGGCTTGTTTGATGGCACACCCTCCAGCGCCGACCTGGCGCGGCATTTCGGGGTTCCGGTACTGGGCGTCATTGATGGCACCGCCATGGCCCAGACGTTCGGCGCGCTGGCATTGGGCCTGGCGCGCTATCAGCCGGACCTGCCGTTTGCCGGAGTACTGGCCAATCGGGTGGGAACCGTACGCCATGCGCAGTTGCTGGAAGGCAGCCTGACCGAAGGCTTGCGCTGGTACGGCGCGCTGTCCCGCGAAACCGGGATTGAGCTGCCGAGCCGGCATCTGGGGCTGGTCCAGGCCAGTGAGCTGAATGACCTTGATGCCCGTCTCGACGCGGCAGCCAATGCACTGGCCAGCACCTGCGAGGTAGCGCTGCCGCCTGCGGTCGAGTTTGCAGCCCCTGAACCGGTGGTGGTCGAGCCATTGCTGGCCGGCGTGCGCATTGCCGTGGCTCGCGATGAGGCCTTTGCCTTCACCTACGGTGCGAGTCTGGCGTTGTTGCGGGAAATGGGCGCTGAGCTGGTATTTTTCTCACCGATTCGCGACACGCAGTTGCCAGAAGCTGACAGCCTGTATTTGCCCGGCGGTTATCCCGAACTGCATCACGTTGAGCTGTCACGCAACCGCTCGATGCTGGCCGCGATTCGTGCACACCATGACGCCGGCAAGCCCTTGCTGGCCGAGTGCGGTGGCATGCTGTATCTGCTGGATGCCCTGACCGATACCGACGGCCAGCGTGCCGAGCTGGTCGGGCTGCTGGCGGGCGAAGCAACGATGCAAAAGCGTCTGGCCGCGTTGGCCTTGCAGGCCGTGGAAATGCCTGAAGGGCTGTTGCGCGGTCATACCTATCATCATTCGCTGACCAATACGGAGTTGCAACCCATCGCCCGCGGACTTAGTCCCAACGGTGGGCGTGGGGCCGAAGCGGTCTATCGCGAAGGTCGAATGACGGCTTCTTATGTGCATTTTTACTTTCCGTCCAACCCCCAGGCCATTGCTGCGCTGTTCGCACCCTGCGCCGTGAAGGTGCCATGAGCGACAACGCGTTTAGTCCCCAAGAGCGTGCAGCGGTTTACCGGGCCATCGCCGAGCGGCGTGACATGCGTCACTTCAGTGGTGGCACGGTAGCGCCTGAGTTGTTGGCGCGCCTGCTGGAGGCGGCGCATCAGGCCCCGAGTGTGGGGCTGATGCAGCCGTGGCGCTTTATCCGCATCACCGACCGTGAGTTGCGCGGCAAGGTCCAGGCCCTGGTGGAGGAGGAGCGGGTGCGTACTGCTGAAGCGCTGGGCGAGCGTTCCGATGAGTTCATGACCCTGAAGGTCGAAGGGATCAACGACTGTGCCGAGGTTTTGGTGGCCGCGTTGATGGATGACCGGGAAAAACACATATTCGGTCGCCGTACCCTGCCCGAAATGGACATGGCCTCGTTGTCCTGCGCGATCCAGAACCTGTGGCTGGCCGCTCGCGTCGAAGGGCTGGGCATGGGCTGGGTGTCATTGTTCGAGCCGCGGGCGCTGGCTGATTTACTGGGGTTGCCAGCGGGTGCCAAGCCCTTGGCGGTATTGTGTCTGGGGCCGGTAGAGGCCTTTTATCCGGCGCCGATGCTGGTGTTGGAAGGGTGGGCGCGCGCGCGTCCGCTGAGTGAGCTGGTGTATGAGAATTATTGGGGAGTGAGTCCATGAGTGTGGCGTTGCTGTGCGTGGCCGGGGTGGCGCTGGATGCGCTGTTCGGTGAGCCCAAGCGCTGGCATCCGCTGGTCGCGTTCGGCCGCATGGCCGGTCGCGTTGAGCAGCGTTTCAATTCCGGCGGCCGTGGCTGGCGCAGTCATGGCGTTACCGCCTGGGTGCTGACGGTCATTCCGCTGACGATTCTGGCGACTGCGCTGTCCTGGCTGCCTTATATCGGCTGGCTGGTAGATATCCTGGCGTTGTACTGCGCGCTCGGAATGCGCAGTCTGGGCGAACATGTGCAGCCCGTGGCTGAAGCCTTGCGCAGCAATGATCTCGAGGAGGCACGTACACGGGTCGGTTATCTGGTCAGCCGTCAGACCAGCGAACTTGATTCCACCGAAGTCGCCCGCGCGGCGACCGAGTCCGTACTGGAAAACGGCAGCGATGCGGTCTTTGCCGCGATTTTCTGGTTTGTCGTCGCCGGTGCTCCGGGCGTGGTGCTCTATCGCCTGAGCAATACGCTGGACGCCATGTGGGGATATCGCAATGAGCGCTTTGAGCGTTTTGGCTGGGCCGCCGCCCGGATCGACGATGTGCTCAACTACATTCCTGCACGGTTGGTGGCGCTGACTTATGCCGTACTGGGTAAAACCCGCCTGGCCTTGAAGTGCTGGCGCAAACAGGCCCCGCAGTGGGACAGCCCCAATGCGGGGCCGGTCATGGCGGCCGGTGCCGGTGCCTTGGGCGTCGAATTGGGCGGTTCGGCGATTTATCACGGTGAACTGCATGAGCGTGCGCAACTGGGTGAAGGCGTGCCCGCCGATGCCGACTCGATTGGCCGTGGCTGGCAACTGGTGCAGCGAGGGGTATGGCTGTGGCTCTTGATCCTGTGCATGTGGAGTGAATTCTATGCTTGAGCATGGTGGACGTTTACGCCAAGCGTCCTTGCACTACGGCATCGCCGAGGCGCAATGGCTGGACTTGTCCAGCGGCCTGGCGCCCTGGCCTTTTGCGATTCCCGTGATCCCCGAGCGTGCCTGGGCGCGGTTGCCGGAAACCGATGACGGGCTAGAACAAGCGGCCTGTACCTACTACGGCGCCGCCAATGTGTTGCCGGTGCCGGGCTCCCAGTGCGCGATTCAGTTGCTGCCTCGTTTGCGTCGTGGCGGCAAGGTCGGCGTGTTGTCGCCGTGTTATGCCGAACATGCTGAAGCCTGGCGTCGCAACGGGCACATCGTGCGTGAAGTGGTTGAGCAAGAGGTCGACTTCTACCTCGACAGCCTGGATGTGCTGGTGGTCGTCAATCCCAACAACCCGACAGGGCTGAGTCTGACGCCTGAGCAGTTGCTGACCTGGCATGCACGGCTGGCACAGCGGGGTGGCTGGCTGGTGGTGGATGAAGCGTTCATGGACAACACGCCTGCGTTGAGCCTGGCCGCGCAAAGTCACCGCGCCGGGCTGATCGTGTTGCGCTCGTTTGGCAAGTTCTTTGGTTTGGCGGGGGTTCGATTGGGCTTTGTGCTGGCTGAACTCAAACTGCTCAAATTGTTGGCCGAGCAAGTCGGTCCCTGGGCAGTGAGCGGGCCGACGCGGATTGTCGGCCAAGCGTGTCTGGTCGACACCGAAGCCCATGTTCGCCAGCGTGAACGCAGCGAGTTGGCCAGCGAACGATTGGCGGCGCTGTTGACGCTGCACGGCTTGTCGCCCCAGGGAGGCTGCGCGTTGTTTCAGTGGCTGGCCACGCCCTACGCCGAGCGTCTTTACGACTTTATGGCGCAGCGTGGCATCCTGCTGCGCCTGTTTGCCCACAACAGCAGCGTGCGTTTTGGCCTGCCTGCCGACGACGCTGACTGGTTGCGGCTGGAGCAGGCCTTGTCCGCGTACACCGAGGCCTGTACCAAGGAAAACCCATGAGCACGTTAATGGTGCAAGGCACCACGTCCGATGCCGGTAAAAGCACGCTGGTCACAGCCCTGTGCCGTTGGTTGACTCGCCAGGGTGTGGGCGTGGTGCCTTTCAAACCGCAGAACATGGCGCTCAACAGTGCCGTGACCGCCGAGGGCGGTGAGATTGGCCGGGCTCAGGCCGTGCAAGCCCAAGCCGCGGGGCTGGCGCCGCACACCGATATGAATCCGGTGCTGCTCAAGCCCAATAGCGACACCGGCGCCCAGGTGATTATCCATGGGCGAGCCGTCACCAGCATGAACGCTGTCGCCTATCACGACTACAAGGCCATCGCCATGCAGGCGGTACTGGCTTCGCATCAACGGCTGAGTGCCGGCTATCCGGTGGTCATGGTTGAAGGCGCGGGTTCTCCAGCCGAAATCAATTTGCGGGCTGGAGACATCGCAAACATGGGCTTTGCCGAGGCGGTGGATTGCCCGGTGGTGTTGATCGCCGATATCAATCGCGGCGGAGTGTTCGCTCATTTGGTCGGCACCCTCGAGCTGCTGTCCGACACCGAGCAGGCACGGGTCAAGGGTTTCATCATCAACCGTTTTCGCGGTGATATCGCTTTGCTGCAGCCTGGTCTTGACTGGCTGGAGCAGAGGACCGGCAAGCCCGTGATCGGGGTTCTGCCCTATGTGATGGACTTGCACCTTGAGGCTGAAGACGGCATCGATCAGCGTCAGACCGACAAGGTCGAACGTGTGCTCAAGGTCGTGGTGCCGGTATTGCCGCGGATCAGCAATCACACGGACTTCGATCCATTACGTTTGCATCCGCAGGTGGATTTGCAGTTTGTGGGCCCCGGACAGGCGATTCCGTCGGCCGACCTGATCATTCTCCCGGGCTCCAAAAGCGTGCGCAGCGATCTGGCCTATCTGCGGGCCAATGGCTGGGACACGGCGATCAACCGTCACCTGCGCTATGGCGGAAGAGTGCTGGGGATTTGCGGCGGCCTGCAGATGCTCGGCGAGCAGGTCCATGACCCGCTGGGGCTCGAGGGTGCGCCGGGCTCAAGCAGCGGCCTGGGCTTGCTGGCATTCAGTACCGAGCTGGAGGCCGAAAAACAGCTGCGTAACGTGCGCGGGCATTTGCAGCTGGAAAACGCTGAAGTCACTGGCTACGAAATTCACGCGGGCGTCACCACCGGCGTTGCTCTTGAGCAGCCGATGGTGCATCTCGATGACGGTCGTTGCGACGGCGCGCAAAGTGCGGACGGACAAGTTCTGGGCACCTATCTGCATGGTTTGTTCGAGTCGCCTGCCGCTTGCAGCGCGCTGCTGCGCTGGGCCGGGCTGGAGGACGTGCAGGCGGTGGATTACCACGCACTGCGTGAGCGGGATATCGAGCGTCTGGCCGACCTGGTGGAAAACCACCTGGACACTGCTTATTTGCGAGCACTTTGTGGTCTGAGCCGGGAGCATCCCTGACATGTTGCAGCTGATTTTGGGCGGTGCCCGTTCTGGCAAAAGCCGCCTGGCCGAGAAACTGGCGAGCGAGTCCGGGCTCGCAGTGACCTACATTGCGACCAGCCAGCCGCTGGATGGCGAGATGAACGAGCGCGTGCGTCATCATCGCGAACGTCGTCCGGCGCACTGGGGATTGATTGAAGAACCGGTCGAACTGGCCCGGGTGCTGCGTGACAACGCGAGTGCCGACAGCTGCCTGCTGGTGGATTGCCTGACGCTGTGGATGACCAATCTGCTGATGTTGGACGATCCCCTGCAGCTCGGTGCCGAGCGCGATGCGCTGCTGGAATGCCTGGCTGAACTGCCGGGTGAAATTGTGTTTGTCAGCAACGAAACCGGAATGGGTGTCGTGCCGCTGGGCGAATTGACTCGCCGCTATGTCGATGAAGCCGGTTGGTTGCATCAAGCCTTGGCCGCGCACTGTCAGCGGGTAGTGTTGACTGTGGCGGGCCTGCCCCTGATGTTGAAAGGACCTGCGCTATGAAAACCCCCTGGTGGCTGACCCCGTGCAAGCCGGTGGACCGTGACATGCAAGCGGCTGCAGCCGAACATCAGCAGCAGTTGACCAAACCGGCGGGCTCGCTGGGCCAGCTTGAAGAGCTCGCGGTGCGGATGGCTGGTTTGCAAGGTCGGCTCAAGCCGCGTGTCGATCACGTGTGGATTGCGATATTTGCCGGAGATCACGGGATTGTCGCCGAAGGGGTTTCGGCCTATCCGCAAGCCGTCACCGGACAAATGCTGCACAACTTTGTCAGCGGCGGGGCTGCAATCAGTGTGTTGGCCCGTCAATTGGGTGCGCAACTGGATGTGGTGGATCTTGGAACGGTCACGCCTATGCTCAACTTGGCAGGGGTGCGCCATTTGCAGCTTGGTGCGGGCACGGCGAACTTTGCCACGGGGCCGGCAATGACTGATGCGCAGGGCCTGCAGGCGTTGCAGGCGGGGCGTGACAGCGTGCTGCGGGCGAAGGCGCAGGGCAGCGAATTGTTTCTCGGTGGTGAAATGGGCATTGGCAACACCGCCTCTGCCAGCGCCGTGGCCAGCGCGTTGCTGAATTGCCCGGCATCCCGCCTGACTGGCCCGGGCACGGGGCTGAATGCCGCCGAAGTCAGTCACAAGGCCCGGGTGATAGAGCGGGCCCTGGCGTTGCATGCCGGGCATCTCGATGACCCGTTACAGGCGCTGTTTCGCTTGGGTGGCTTTGAAATCGCTGCCTTGGTCGGGGCTTATGTGGCCTGTGCCCAGGAAGGCATCGTAGCGCTGGTCGACGGGTTTATCTGCACCGTCGCGGCCATGGTCGCCGTTCGCTTGAGTCCGGCGTGCAGCGAGTGGCTGATCTACAGTCATCGCGGTGCCGAGCTTGGCCATCAACATGTACTGGAAAGTTTGCAGGCTGAACCGTTGCTTGACCTCGGTTTGCGCCTGGGTGAAGGCAGTGGCGCGGCGCTGGCAGTACCGCTGGTGCGTCTGGCATGTGACCTCCATGGGCAGATGGCGACATTTGCCGAGGCCGCCGTGGCAGATCGTCCGGCATGACGGTGTATCTGGAGCTGCTGCGTCACGGTGAAACCGAACTGGGCGGCGGCCTGCGCGGTAGCCTGGATGATGCGTTGACGGCATTGGGTTGGGAGCAGATGCGCGAGGCGGTCAAAGGGCGAGGGCCCTGGGACCGCATTGTCAGTTCGCCGCTGCAACGTTGCGCTTTGTTTGCCCGCGAACTGAGCGAGCAGCTCAATTTGCCGGTGTCGTTCGAAAAAGACCTGCAAGAACTGCACTTTGGTGCATGGGAGGGGCAGAGCGCGGCGGCGTTGATGGAGACCGATGCCGAAGCATTGGGCTTGTTCTGGAACGATCCCTACGCGTTCACGCCGCCAGACGGTGAGCCGGTGCATGCATTTTCGGCACGCGTGCTCTCGGCCGTTAATCGGCTGCAGCAACGCTTTGGGGGAGAACGGGTATTGCTGGTCTGCCATGGCGGGGTGATCAAGCTGTTGCTGGCGCAGGCCAGGGGCTTGCCCCGTGAGCACTTGTTGCAGGTCGTAGTGGCACACGGCGCGCTGTTCGGCTTGCAGGTGGCAGAGGGTGGCCGTCTCGAAGAGGCTGAGTTGTGACGTCGCCGTTCTGGATCGCCCTGCAGTTTTTGAGCAGTTTGCCGATTAGTCTGCCCGGCATGCCGCAACCCCGGGCGCTGGGGCGCTCACTGTTGTATTACCCGTTGGTGGGCCTGCTGTTTGGCGTGCTGCTATGGGGGCTGAATGCGCTGCTGGCAGGTACGCCGTCACTGTTGCATGCCGCGTTGTTGCTGACCGCCTGGGTGCTGCTCAGTGGTGGCCTGCACCTCGATGGTCTGGCCGATAGCGCAGACGCCTGGCTGGGCGGCTTTGGTGATCGCGAACGTACCCTGACCATCATGAAAGACCCGCGCAGCGGGCCGATTGCGGTGGTCGCGCTGGTGCTGGTGTTGCTCCTCAAATTTTGCGCGCTGTTGGCGCTGATCGAGCAGCAGCACAGCGTGGCATTGCTGATCGTACCGCTGATAGGGCGCAGCGCCTTGCTGGGCGTGTTCCTGACAACGCCCTACGTGCGGGCCGGAGGTCTGGGCCAGGCACTGGCGGATCACCTGCCGCGCAAGGCCGGGTGGTGGGTGTTGGGCCTTAGTGCCCTGGCGTGTGTGCTGCTGGCGGGTGTGGCCGGGTTGTGGTCGCTGGGGCTGGCGACGGCAGGGTTTGTCTGGCTGCGGCAGGTAATGATGCGCCGCTTGGGCGGAACTACCGGTGACACCGCCGGCGCGTTGCTCGAATTACTCGAAGTCGGGGTGCTGGTAGGGCTGGCGCTTATCTGACTAGCGGCTATGTGTCTCGTCGTGGCGAGTTAATGCTTGATTGTGTTTTATTGCGGGTATATACATACAAAATGTTACCAACTCAGTGTTTATGCACCAATCTGCGACGCGCGGCACGTGGCGTAAGCAGGCATTACGACGGCGCCCTTGATGGCTTCGGGATCAACGTTGCCCAGTATTCTTTGCTCAGTAACCTCAAGCGTCTGGATCAGCCGAGTATTTCCAGCCTGGCTGAAGCCATGGGGCTGGATCGCAGTACGTTAGGCCGCAATTTGCGGGTACTGGAGGGTGCGGGTCTGGTGAAAATGACCGAAGGCGCGGATCAGCGCAATCGTGTGGTGTGCTTGACTCCGGCGGGCTTGGAACGTCTGAAGGCGGCCTTGCCCGCCTGGGAGGCCGCACAGCAGCGTTTGATGGATCGCTTGGGCGAAGAGAAACGTACGCAGCTTTTGCAATTATTGGATGAGTTGGCGGGTTCGGACTGAAGGCCAGTCGCTCGATCATAAATGGGTATATACCCGCTTCCGGAGAATAACAATGACAGCGGTGTGGCGAAACAGTGGTTGGGTCTTGCTTGGCAGTGCGCTTATTTTGGCGTTGTCTTTAGGTGTGAGGCATGGATTCGGGCTGTTTCTGCCGCCCATGAGCGCTCAGTTTGGCTGGGGGCGTGAAGTGTTTGCCTTCGCCATCGCCTTGCAGAACCTGATCTGGGGCTTGGCTCAACCCTTTACCGGCGCTTTGGCTGATCGTTTCGGCGCAGCCAAAGTGGTGATCGTCGGCGGCGTGCTCTATGCCGTGGGCTTGCTGTTGATGGGGCTATCGGACTCGCCGTTGTCACTGTCGCTAAGCGCCGGCCTGTTGATCGGCATCGGCCTGTCCGGTACTTCGTTCTCCGTCATTCTCGGCGTGGTGGGCCGCGCCTTGCCTCCTGAGCAGCGCAGTATGGGGATGGGGATTGCCAGTGCGGCAGGTTCTTTCGGGCAATTCGCAATGCTGCCTGGCACGCTTGGCCTGATCGGCTGGCTGGGCTGGTCTGCAGCGCTGTTGGTGCTGGGATTGCTGGTGGCGCTGGTCGTGCCGCTGGTGAGCATGCTCAAGGATCGTCCGTTGCCCAGCCTGGGAGGCGAACAAAGCCTCAAGGAAGCGTTAAGGGAAGCCTGTACGCACTCCGGCTTCTGGCTGTTGGCCTTCGGCTTTTTTGTCTGCGGGTTTCAGGTGGTGTTTATCGGTATCCATCTGCCGGCTTATCTGGTGGACCAGCACTTGCCTGCAACAGTGGGCACGACGGTGCTGGCACTGATTGGCCTGTTTAATATCTTTGGCACTTACACTGCTGGCTGGCTCGGCGGCCGCATGTCCAAGCCCCGTTTGTTGACGGGCTTGTACCTGGCGCGTGCGGTGGTGATCGTGTTGTTCCTGTGGGCGCCGGTGACGCAATTCAGTGCCTACCTGTTTGGCATGGCCATGGGTTTTCTATGGCTGTCGACGGTGCCGCTGACCAATGGCACGGTTGCGACAATGTTTGGTGTCCGTAACCTGTCGATGCTGGGCGGGATCGTATTCCTGTTCCATCAATTGGGTGCATTCCTGGGCGGATGGCTTGGGGGCGTGGTCTACGATCAAACCGGCAACTATGATCTGATCTGGCAGGTTTCGATTCTATTGAGTGTGCTGGCGGCAGCCTTGAACTGGCCGGTACGTGAGCGTCCGGTCGCTCGACTGCAGATGCAGGAGGGAATGGCATGAATACAACCTGGGCATGGCTGGGAGCCGCCAGCGGTGGTTTATTGTTGCTGGCGCTGGCCTGGTGGGGCTGGCATCAGGGTGGTCTGGCGCTGATGCAGTTGGGCATGGGTACTTGCTAGTGCGGCACAGTGACGAGTAAGTTTGGTATATCCCTCTCATCACCTCAGGACACGGCTGATGCTCAAGCGCTGGATTGCGATACCTGTACTGTTGCTTGCGGGAGCGGGTTCTGTCTGGGGGGCGGATTGTCCGCCGTTGCTGGAGGGCTCTCTGCCCAAGTTGCGGGCCAAGGAGTCGATCGACCTGTGTCAGCGTTTTGCTGGCAAGCCGCTGGTAATCGTCAATACCGCCAGTTTTTGCGGCTTTGCTCCACAGTTCAAGGGGCTTGAAGCGCTGTATCAGCGCTACAAGGGGCAAGGGCTGGAGCTGATTGGCGTACCGTCGGATGACTTCAAGCAAGAGTCCAAGGATGGCGAGGAAACAGCCAAGGTCTGTTACGTCGATTATGGCGTGACCTTCACCATGATCGATCCGCAAAAGGTTCGCGGCGCCGATGCGGCGAATGTGTTTAAAGTCCTGGCACAGCAAAGCAGCGCGCCGAAGTGGAACTTCTACAAATATGTGGTTGATCGTAAGGGCAATGTAGTTGCCAGCTTCTCCAGCCTCACCAAACCGGACAGTCCTGAGTTGATTGAAGCCATTGAGGCCGCGATTGCTTCCAGGCCTTGAATTGCGCTCATTGAAAAGCCCCGCCTCGGTGAAGAGAGCGGGGCTTTTTTGATTCAGCAGGCGAGGGGGTTGGCCTCGCTGTGAATCAGAAGCGGTACGTCACACCCAGGGCATAACCATTGGCACTGTTTTCGTATTTGGCGCTGTAGTTGTTAAGTGCATTCGAGTCGTGGACCTTGACTGCTTCTTCCTTGAGGTAGGAGTAAGCCATGTCGATAGTCAGGTCGTCGGTCACGTTATAGCCAGCACCCAGGCTGAAGATCGTACGGTCACCGGTAGGAATGCGTGGCGAACGATTTTCGTTGTTGGTAGGTGACTGGTCGAATGTCAGGCCAGTACGCAGTACCCACTGCTTGTTCACCTGATACGACGTACCGATGGCGTAAGCCCAGGTGTCGTGCCAGTTCTGGTCTTCCTTGATGGTGCTGAACAGGCCAGGCGCATAAGCACCACCGGCGCCAGTAACGCCATCGTTCTCGACGGTGATGTCTTTCAGGCGGCTCCAGCGGGTCCAGGTGGTACCTGCGTAAAGTTTCCAGGCATCACTCAGGTCCTGAGTAACCGACAGGTCCCAGGATTCTGGGGTTTCGATTTTCAGCGACGCGTCATAGCGGCCGTTTTTCAGCAGGCCCATGGCGCTGGAGCCGGCGCTGGCAGATATTTCGGTGTGGCCTTTGAGCTTGTATTTGACCTTGGAGTGGTAAGTCAGGCCGATGCGCGTGGTATCGGTGGCCTGGACCAGCACGCCGGCGTTGAAGCCCAGTGCGGTATCGTCGCCTTTGATCTTCACGTTGTTGTCACCCAGTGCCGGGTTGAACGTGATGTCAGATTCCAAGGTGCCTGCGATACGGTTGATGGTCGGACCGAAACCAATCGAAACCCGATCGTTGAATGCGTAGCTGACGGTCGGTTGCAGCGTAACAACCTTGACTTCACTTTTGCTGCCAAACGCACGGCCCTGGAAGCCGCTTTCATAGTCGGTGACCAGGCCGAAGGGCGCGTAAACACCAAAGCCCACAGACCATTGATCGTTTAGCTGGTTGGTGTAGAAGCCCATCGGAACGCCGGTGAACGGCACCATGTCACCCTTGTTGGATCCAGGGTATTTGCCCTGGGCATCCTTGATGTCAGTGGACGCGTCGATGACAGCGACGCCGCCAGTGACTTGCTGGCCTTTGAGGCGGGCCATACCGGCAGGGTTACCGAAAACGGTACTTGCATCATCGGCAGAAGATGAACGACCTGCGAAACCGGTCCCCATACCGCTTACGCTTTGTTCGTTGAGGGCGAAGCCGCTTGCGAAAATCTGGCTTGAAGCCAAAGTGACGGCGAGGCTAAGTGTGGTCTTGAGCATTACTTTTTTCATTATTAGAACTCCTTTTGATCACCGGACGAAAACTACCAACATTTTTGTGTAAGCGCTATAGGCTAAATCGCAGAAGATAGCGTTGTTTTGTAGGACAATCCGACCAGTTTTAGATCTTTTACAGGGTGTTGCCGACAGTTGAATTTCAGGCAACCTGGTTGAGAGGTGAGACACATGCGTGCCATGCGCGGGTGAAATCGCGCAAACGTCCTTGTGGCTCAAAGGCTTGGCGCCAGATCCTGGCCATGCCCAGCAGGTCGTCGGCGGGTGGAATGACGAGGTGTTGTTCTTCAATCAACAACCAGGCAATGGCGGTGGCGTAGCGCAAATTAACGGTGAGCTCGAGATGCGGGCTGCACAAAAAAGCATGTTGGCTGGCCAACCCGCGAACCAGGCTCGCTAGATCGGGGTCATGGGCCAGATAGTCATCCCACAGCGCTGCGTGACGAGGTTCGCGAATGCAGTAGAGGCCGTGACCGCGTCGATCATGCAGTGCCGAGCCCAGATTGGACTGACTGGCTGCAATGCCCAGTAACAATGCTTCTGCATTCGGGTTGTTCTGGCCCAAATAAAGAAGCGTGGGGCGAATCACATAAAGGTTCAACTCTCTGGCAGCGATACCCATATAGTCCTCGAAGCCTGAAAATGGCCGGCGACACCCAAGGGCTTGGCAGCAATGAGTCGGGAGGGCTCGCCGGAAGCGGATTGGCCGCTTGAGTTGAAGTGTAGTGTCATATCTCTGCTGTAATGTTCTGTTTTTAAATCATTTACAGCTTCGAGCTGTTCGCGATATATCCGCAAGTACTTAAGCGATGCCAGATATTTCTCAAATAACAGGCAGCAAAAAGCCCTGCTAATCAGGCAGGGCTTTTTGTGTGGACGCTTACCGAGTATCAGGCAATAAGTGCCTGACGAGTACGCTCGATCACAGCCTGCAGGGGTTCTGCGCTGGAATATTGATCGGGGTACAGACGCTCGCTGTGACGTGCGATGCCATGTTCGTTGACCAGGGTGAAGCTAAAGCAGCCTTTGCGAGCGGCCATAATCAGGCAGTTCATTGGTGCGAAGGCATTGGTTAGGGTGCGAATGGCATCCTGAGTATGGATTTGAGTAGACATAGTTATTAGGTGTTCCTACAAATGACACGGTTCTGATCCGTGCAACGTTAAAACGTTCCAGTGACGTCGAGCCATCTTTGGCTGGACGAAGAACCTGACTGGAACAAAGCCGCCAGTTGGAGCGCATTAAATTGGTAGCGCTTGGGCTGGCAGGTAGGTACTTAGGAGGGCAGGCAATCACAACAAGAGCTAAGGTTCCGTGCTCCGGGTGAAGATCCTGATCAATTTGCAGGTTGGTTCGGTCAGAGTAGAAGAGCTTTGCGATACCCTTTGTGTTTGTTCAAAGGCTGTATCGACACAAGATTTACCTGGAAACCATCGAGGGGGTCGATCCCGTTTTTCAGTGCGACTTCTCATCAAGGGAAGTTGGCTGTGGGGGATTTGTTCGGCCCGAATTGACTTTCAGCTTGGTACTAACGCTGCGGATACTAACCGGTTGAAAATTTAAACGCAAGTGTGCTAGCGAAAAAAGAGGCTGGGCCTCGCCCGTGGCAGGCGCGAAAAGGTGATCTGCTTTGCGTGCCGCGAAGGTTTGGTACTAGTCGATTATGACGTTTAGTCCAGTGAGCAGGGCGCAAGGCATGTCACCGGATACCACCTTGAAAGGCAGGCCATGCAGCGGGACTTGCCTACATATCTTGCTCTTTTTTTGCTCTTCCTCTTGAACTGAATGTGGGCTTGTGCACACTGGGGGCAGAGCCGGGGATAACAGTTCAGATGCACAAGAGACAACTCCTCCTAGCCTGTTAGGCAAATTTAAGTCAATGAAAAACATCGTTTTTTTTAATTGGTGAAAAAATCGTCAGTTTGACCTTAGGCCCCGTAGGGTGGGCGTTTGCGACGGTTAAATTTGGGTTGTCCACTGAGTTATCCACAGGATCTGTGGATTGTCCCACGCGCTTGCTCTAGAACGCGCCTGTAGACCTTTTTCGACTTTACCCGAGCGAAAAAAGGAGTAGAGTGGCGCGCCTTCCGTTCTGCCCTACAGTGTCATATGAAGTTCCGCACACCTACTTCCTCTGTTACTCGTCCCGATACGCCTCCTCAAGCCCCCAAGCGCTTTTCTTTGCGGGTTGCTATCTGGTTGCTGGACAACCCTCGATTGAGCACCAAACCTAGCGTCAAGCATGTGGCCGGCCACTTGCTGAAACAGCCTGCCCGTCAAGGCGTGGTGCTGGCTCAAAGCCGTTTGGGCCAACTGATGTGCCGTGATTGCGGCAGTGCCCGCGACCAGCGAATCGGTCATGAACTCCTGCGCCAGGCTGCCCGTGCTGGCGACCGTCTGGCCCAGCAAGAACTGAGCAAGATCGAAGACTGAGCTGTCTTCACGCGGATAGCTTGGTTAACCTTGCTCCTTTACCTCGTGCGGAGGGGCTATGGCCCTGGACTTGAACAGCATTTTGCTGGGCCTGGCGGTAGCCGGCGTACCGTTGCTGGCATTTATATGGCATTTACAGCGTCGCGCCAGTGCGTACCCGGCTGAGTTGGCATTGCTCGAAGAACGCCTGAATATGGCTCAGTTGGCACAGGAAGGGCTCAGCGTTCAACTCGATGCCTGTCGTGACGAAGTCAGCGATCTTGGGCAGGCCAATGCGGCGAAGCAGGCCGAGCTTGCAGCCCTGCGCCGCGAGGTCGAGCTGTTGCAGGTGGAGCGTGATAACGCTCGCGATGCTGCCCACGCCTGGAGCCTTGAGCGCGGCCAGAAAGAAAGCGAGCTACGGCGCCTGGACGCTCATGCGGCTGCACTGGCGGCAGAGTTGCGTGAGCAGCAAGATAGCCATCAGCAACGACTCAACGACTTGCAAGGTTCGCGTGATGAACTGCGTGCGCAGTTCGCCGAGCTGGCAGGCAAGATTTTTGATGAGCGTGAACAGCGTTTCGCTGAAACCAGTAATGAGCGTCTCGGGCAATTGCTCGATCCCCTCAAGGAGCGCATTCAGTCTTTCGAAAAGCGAGTTGAAGAAAGCTATCAGCAAGAAGCCCGTGAACGCTTTTCTCTTGGCAAGGAGCTGGAGCGGTTGCAGCAGTTGAATCTTCGTTTGAGTGACGAGGCGACCAATCTGACTCGCGCCCTGAAAGGGCAGAAGACCCAGGGTAACTGGGGGGAATTGATTCTTGAGCGGGTTCTGGAGCACGCCGGGCTCGAAAAAGGCCGTGAGTATCAGACCCAGGTCAGCCTCAAGGGGCCAGACGGTGAACGCTTCCAGCCCGATGTGTTGATCCTGTTGCCGGGAGACAAGCAGGTCGTGGTCGACTCAAAGGTCAGTCTGACGGCGTATCAGCAGTATGTGGCTGCGGATGACGATGTCATCGGGCAAGTCGCCTTGAAGCAGCACGTTCTGTCGTTGCGCAACCACGTGAAGGGCCTTGCCGGCAAAGACTACAAGCGTCTTGAAGGGCTGCACAGCCTGGACTTTGTGCTGCTTTTTGTCCCGATCGAAGCGGCATTTTCCGCAGCACTGCAAGCGGAACCCAATCTGTTTCAGGAAGCGTTTGATCGCAATATCGTGATTGTCAGTCCGACCACGTTGCTCGCCACTTTGCGGGTGATCGACAGCTTGTGGAAGCAGGAGCGCCAGAGCCAGAATGCCCGGGAAATTGCAGAGCGGGCGGGCTGGCTGTACGACAAATTCGTATTGTTTATCCAGGATCTGGATGAAGTAGGCAGTCGCCTTCAGCAATTGGACAAGGCTTACAGTGCGGCGCGTAATAAGTTGACCGATGGCCGCGGCAACCTGGTCAGTCGCAGCGAGCAACTCAAGCTACTGGGCGCGCGGGCCAGCAAAAGCCTGCCGCCCGACCTGCTGGAGCGGGCCATGACCGACGTCGATGGCGTGGCGCATCCGGCGGAATAAAAGTGTGCTGCACATAGCTGCTGCCGCAGGCTGCATATTGGCTTTTATCGCAGCCTGTGGAAGCAGCACAGGAGTATCAAAGCGGCACATGCCGGCTCAGCAGCGCTCTCAACACTGCCGGCTTGACGGGTTTGGGCAGGTACTCCAGGCCTGCCGCATGAACTTCAGCGATCATTTCAGGGCGGCCATCGGCGCTGATGACTACGCCGGGTACGGGTTCGCCCAGTTGCGCCCGCAGCCAGCCCATCAATTCTGTCCCGACTTCGCCATCATCCAGGTGGTAATCCACCAGCACCAGTTGCGGACGAACGCCTTCATTCAGCAAGGCCGCGCATTCCTCGCGGTTGCGGGCCGTCCAGACACGGCAGCCCCAGCGTGTCAGCAAGCTCTGCATGCCGATCAGAATGCTGTCTTCGTTGTCGACGCATAGCACCTGAGCACCTATGACCGGTTGTCCGTTCTGTTCCGACACCACGGGACGTGGCGCGGACTGGCTTTGAGCCAGTGGCACGCTGACGCTAAACACACTGCCTTTGCCAGGCCATGAACGGACTTGCAAGGTGTGTCCTAGTACGCGACACAGGCCATCAGCAATCGCCAGGCCAAGGCCAAGGCCTTTTTCTGCACGCGTCTGATGGCTGTCCAGACGCTTGAATTCTTCAAAAATGACCTGCAGCTTGTCTTCTGGAATGCCGGGGCCTCGATCCCAGACCTCCAGGCACAACTCGCTCCCTCGGCGGCGTACACCCAGTAGCACGGGGCCCTTGGCGTATCGGAAGGCATTGGTCAGGAAGTTTTGTAAAATCCGGCGCAGCAGCTTGATGTCACTGCTGACCCGCAGGCGGCTTCCGCGCACTCTGAAACTTAATCCCTGTTCCTGAGCCTGGGCGGTGAATTCATTGCCCAAGGTGTCGAACAGCTCGCTAATTGCGAAAGGCTTGATATCGGGGGTGAATTTTCCGTTTTCCAGGCGGGAAATATCCAGCAGATCACTGATCAGGTCTTCAGCGGAACGCAAGGAGCTGTCTAAATGCTGCACCAGTTTTTGTGCCTCTGGGCTCAAGCTGTCCTCTTGATGGGAGAGGGCTGCCGAGAACAGTCGGGCGGCATTCATCGGCTGCATCAGGTCATGGCTGACGGCCGCCAGAAAGCGGGTTTTGGATTGGTTGGCCGTCTCGGCCACACCTTTGGCCTCGATCAGGGCCTGATTCAACTGCGACAATTCAAAGGTGCGCTCGGCAACGCGTTGCTCCAGCCCTTCATTGGCTTCGGTAAGTGCTTGCTCGGCTTCACGGAATGCCGTGATGTCGGTGAAACTCATGACGAAGCCGCCGCCCGGCATGGGGTTGCCGATCAGCTCAATCACCCGGCCATTGGGGAACAGGCGCTCAGAGGTATGAGCTCGTCCTTGACGCATCCAGTGCAGTCGACGGGCGACATGCACTTCTGCTTCACCGGGGCCGCACAGGCCGCGTTCTGCATTGTGCCGAATGATGTCGGCAATCGGACGACCTACGCTGATCAGTCCGTCCGGGTAGTTGAACAGCTCCAGATACCGTCGGTTCCAGGCGACCAGTTTGAGCGACTGGTCGACGACGCTGATGCCTTGAGTGATGTTTTCAATCGCCCCCTGAAGCAGGGCACGGTTGAATTGCAGCACCTCGGACGCTTCGTCGGCAATGCGCACGACGTCCTCAAGTTGCATTTCCCGGCCTTCGATGGCGGCTTTGACCACCGCTCGAGTCGAGGATGCACCCAGTACCCCTGCCAGCAGGCGTTCGGTATGGGCAATCCACTCGCCATTGGCATTTTGACTGGGGTTGAAACCCTTGCCCTGGCGGTAAGCGAAGCGAATAAAACTCTGGCGGGCCCGTTCTTCACCGACGAATCGCGCCGAAAGGGTCAACAGGTCATTGATTTGTACCGCGAGCATTGATCGCCCACTGGGATGGTTGCTGAGCTCCTGGCCGATAAAGCGTCCGGCTTGCCAGTGCTCTGACACCCGGGTGCGCGACAGTACCGACACCCAGGCAAACAGTGTGAAGTTACCTGCCAGCGACAGCACCACGCCTTGGGTCAGAGGTGTGATCGGTAGCCCCAGCGGGTTGCTGTGCAGCCAGGCCAGTCCGGGGAAGTGGCTCAGGTGCCAGCCCAGGCTGTGGGCAATCAGTGGCAGCACCAGGGTGTAGAACCAGATAAAGGTACCTGCTGCCAGGCCGGCGAATACTCCGCGGCGGTTGGCCTGTTTCCAGTACAGCGCACCCAGCATGGCCGGAGCCAGTTGCGTGACGGCGGCGAACGCGATCTGGCCGATAGTGGCGAGACTGGCGGTCGAACCCAGCAGGCGGTAGCTGACATAGGCCAGCAGCAAAATGACCACGATGGATACGCGGCGCACCGAAAGCATCCAGTAGCGGAACACCTCGAACGGGCGTTCGGCGTTCTTACGCCGTAGCAGCCACGGCAGCAGCATGTCGTTGGACACCATGGTCGACAGCGCGACACTGGCGACGATCACCATCCCGGTGGCGGCCGAGGCCCCGCCAATGAAAGCGAGCATCGCCAGGGCAGGGTGCGCCTGGGCCAGTGGCAAGCTGATGACGAACGAGTCGGGTAATACCGAGCTGGGCAGCAACATTTGCCCCGCCAGCGCAATCGGCACGACAAACAGGCCTGCCAGAATCAGATAGGCCGGAAACACCCATTTGGCCAGTTGCAGGTCTTGCGGCTCGATGTTCTCCACCACCGTCACGTGGAACTGGCGGGGCAGGCAGATGATCGCCATCATCGCGACGCCGGTCTGAACGATCATCGATGGCCAGTTAACGGTTTCTTTCCAGTACTCCTCAAGTCGCGGGGCCAGCATTGCCTGGCTGAACAGATCCTCGAAGCCGTCATACAGGCCATACGTGACGAAGGCGCCGACGGCGAGGAAGGCGAACAGTTTGACCAGGGATTCGAAGGCAATTGCCAGCACCATGCCCCGGTGGTGTTCGGTGGCATCGAGGTTGCGTGTACCGAACACAATGGTAAACAGTGCCAGAATCAGCGTCACAATCAGAGCGGTGTCCTGGACCCGAGAGCCCGTGGCATCTGCTCCGGCGCCGATCAGCAGATTGACTCCGAGCACAATGCCCTTGAGTTGCAGGGCGATGTAGGGCAGGACACCGACCAGGCAGATCAACGCCACCACAATGGCCAGTGATTGGGATTTGCCATAACGGGCCGCGATGAAGTCGGCAATTGAGGTGATGTTTTCCTGTTTGCTGATCATCACCATTTTTTGCAGCACCCAGGGTGCGCATACCAAGAGCAGGACCGGCCCCAGGTAAATCGGCAAGAACGCCCAGAGCTGTTCGGCCGCCTGGCCCACGGCGCCAAAGAAGGTCCAGCTGGTGCAGTACACCGCCAGCGACAAGCTATATACCCATGCACGCACCCGTGGTGGCAGCGGTGTGCTGCGCCGATCACCGTAAAAGGCAATCGCGAACATGATGGCCATATAGGCCAGGGCGACGGCGGCGATAAGCCCGCTGGACAGCGACATGATGGCTCCTGAGTGTGTTTTAACCGGCAGCAATCCAGCGCCAGCGAGTAAGTCTCGCACGATGTTTGGGCGGCGTCAGTGTCGACCATGGTCGGAGCGCGGTCTGGTGTCGCAGGCTGAGGGGAGGGCGCCGGCTTTGTTGATCAGGTCTTGACCTTCCATCCATTTAGTTGCTTATCTATAAAATCGATAACAGTTAGAGAAAATACCCGTTATATGGATATTCGATTTGGTTCTATTCTTGGTTGACCTCATATGAGGAGCAGGAGGAACCCATGAATTGTTCAAATAAGGCTCAAGCCGGTTTCCGGCCATTTAGCCAGTTGCAGCATCCGCGAGAAGTGATCCGTCAGTTCACCCCGAACTGGTTTGCCGCGACCATGGGCACGGGGGTTCTGGCGCTGGCGCTGGCTCAGTTGCCCGTCAAGATTCCTGGCCTGTATGCCTTTGCCGAAGGTTTGTGGTTGTTCAATATCGCGTTGTTCATCCTGTTCAGCGTGCTGTATGGCGCACGTTGGATCATGTTTTACGACGAGGCACGGCGTATTTTCGGGCATTCAACCGTGTCGATGTTCTTCGGTACCATCCCCATGGGCCTGGCAACCATCATCAACGGTTTTCTGCTGTTCGGTGTTGCTCGTTGGGGCAGCGATATGGTGCAGGTTGCACATGTGTTGTGGTGGGTGGATGTGGCGATGTCTCTGACCTTCGGGGTGATGATTCCCTACATGATGTTTACCCGTCAGGAGCACAGCATTGACCAAATGACCGCGGTCTGGCTGTTGCCGGTGGTGGCGGCAGAGGTCGCTGCGGCCAGTGGCGGGCTGTTGGCGCCGCATCTCATTGATCCGGTGGCGCAGTTCCACGTGCTGGTTACCAGTTATGTGCTGTGGGCGTTCTCGGTGCCGGTAGCATTCAGCATCTTGACGATTCTCATGCTGCGCATGGCGCTGCATAAGTTGCCCCACGAGAACATGGCCGCCTCGAGCTGGCTGGCGCTGGGGCCGATTGGTACCGGTGCCCTGGGGTTATTGTTGTTGGGAGCTGACTCGCCGGCTATCTTCGCTGCCAATGGTTTTGCCCGGATCGGCGAGGTTGCTGAAGGGATGGGGCTGATCTGCGGGATCGCATTGTGGGGCTTTGGCTTGTGGTGGATGCTGATGGCGGTACTGATCACTGTTCGCTACATGCGTGCCGGTATCCCGTTCAACCTTGGCTGGTGGGGCTTTACCTTTCCGCTCGGCGTGTATTCCCTGGCCACGCTACGCCTGGGAAATGTTCTCAACCTGACATTCTTTGATGTGTTCGGGTGCGTACTGGTTGCCGGGCTCACGTTGATGTGGCTGATTGTGGGCAACCGGACCCTGCAAGGTGCCTACCGTGGCGAATTGTTTGTTTCGCCCTGCATCGCTGGGTTGAAGAGGTAAGAGATGTACTTGGGTTCTGTATGAAATCGCTGAACATAACGCGAATGAGTGCAGAACCCGGGTAAGGTTGTGTCCCGAGTGTTACAACGGCACTCCAATGAGAAAGCCCTTCGGCGCAACGTGAGTACATGGAAGATGAGCCACCCTTCACAGTTCAGTTTGTTAAGGAAGCGCCGCTTCCTGCCGTTTTTCGTGACCCAGTCCTTGGGGGCGCTCAATGACAACCTGTTCAAGCAGTCGCTGATTCTCGCCATCCTTTATAAGTTGAGCATCGACGGTGACAGGGGGATCTGGGTCAATCTCTGCGCATTGCTCTTTATCCTGCCTTTCTTTTTGTTCTCGGCATTGGCCGGTCAGTTCGGTGAAAAGTACGCCAAGGACCGTTTGATCCGCCTGATCAAGCTGGGCGAAATCGCGATCATGCTGGTGGGCGCTATGGGGTTTGCCTTCGATCATCTGGCATTGATGCTGGTGGCGCTCTTTGCGATGGGCACCCACTCGGCGCTGTTCGGGCCGGTCAAGTATTCAATCCTGCCGCAAACCCTGCATGAGGATGAACTGGTCGGAGGTAACGGCCTGGTCGAGATGGGTACCTTTCTGTCGATTCTGGCAGGGACCATCGGCGCGGGTGTCATGCTGTCGACCAGTCATTACACGACAGTCGTGTCGGTGGTGATTGTTTCAGTAGCGGTACTTGGTTATCTGACCAGTCGCGCAATTCCCCGGGCACCCGCCGATACACCCGACTTGCGGCTTAACTGGAATATTTTTAGCGAATCATGGGCTACCTTGCGCATGGGTCTGAATCAGACGCCTGCAGTGTCACGTTCTGTCGTGGGTAACTCGTGGTTCTGGTTTGTCGGCGCGATCTATCTGACACAGATTCCGGCCTATGCCAAAGACTGGCTTTATGGCGACGAGACTGTTGTCACGCTGATTCTCACCGTGTTCTCGGTGGGAATCGCCTTGGGCTCAATGCTTTGCGAGAAGCTGTCCGGGCGTAAGGTCGAAATCGGTCTGGTACCGTTCGGTTCATTTGGCCTCACGCTGTTTGGCCTGCTGCTGTGGTGGCATTCGGGGCAAATGCCGCAGAACATCCAGGCCAATGACTGGTTGGGCGTGCTGGGGTTCAGTCAGGCATGGTGGGTGCTGCTGGATATCCTCGGGCTCGGTATCTTCGGTGGCTTTTATATTGTGCCGCTGTATGCGCTGATTCAGTCGCGCACGGCTGAGCACGAGCGTGCGCGTGTAATTGCGGCCAACAATATCCTCAATGCCCTGTTCATGGTGGTGTCGGCTATCGTCACCATTGTGTTGTTGGGCATGGCCAAGCTGACGATCCCCGAGTTGTTTCTCGTGGTGTCGTTGATGAACATTGCCGTCAACGCTTACATCTTCAAAATCGTCCCTGAATTCAGCATGCGCTTCATGATCTGGCTGCTTGGCCATTCCATGTACCGGGTTGAGCACAAGGGGCTGGAGGTCATTCCCGAGGAGGGTGCTGCCTTGCTGGTGTGCAATCACGTGTCGTTTGTGGATGCGCTGTTGATTGGCGGGGCAGTGCGTCGTCCGATTCGCTTCGTGATGTATTACAAAATCTACAACCTGCCAGTGCTTAATTTTATCTTCCGCACGGCGGGAACGATTCCCATCGCCGGGCGAGCTGAAGACGAGGTGATTTACGAGCAGGCTTTCAGGCGGATTGCCGAATACCTGAATGACGGTGAGTTGGTGTGCATCTTCCCTGAAGGCAAGCTCACCACCGACGGACAGATCAGCGAGTTCAAGGCAGGGGTAACGCGGATTCTGGAGTGTACGCCGGTGCCGGTGATTCCCATGGCGTTGCAAGGTTTGTGGGGAAGCTTCTTTAGTCGTGATCCGGACAAGGGGATCTTTCGCCGGTTATGGTCGCGAGTGACATTGATAGCGGGCACTGCAATGGCGGCCAATGAGGCTACGCAAAAGAAATTGCGGGAGCGGGTGACGGAATTAAGAGGGGATGTGCTGTAAGGGGGCTTTGAATAGCCGCTGCCGCAGGCTGCAAAAAGGTCCGAAGGACCTTTAGGTTCAGGGTCGCGGCAGCGGGTGCAAGCGTGTGGTTTAAGTGCTCATCTTCAGCCCGACCAGGCCGGCAATGATCAGTGCAACGCTGGCCAGACGGAACAGCGCCATGGATTCACCAAACAGAATGATCCCGGCGATAACCGTACCCACTGCGCCAACGCCGGTCCAGATCGCGTAGGCCGTGCCCAATGGCAGCTCTTTCATGGCCAGGCCCAGCAAGCCAAGGCTCACCACCATGGCGCCGATGGTCAGGGCTGTGGGCAGAGGGCGGGTGAAGCCGTCTGTGTATTTCAGGCCGACGGCCCAGCCAACTTCAAACAGACCAGCGAAAAACAAAATAATCCAGGACATGGTTGCCTCCATCAATTGATGGGGTCGTCCCCAGAATAATCACTCGATGAGTCGCGAGGTCGTCCTCGCTGTGCGCAGTATATTGCCCACGATTAATCTGACAGGCAACCCCTGAAATTTCAGTCAGTCGCGGGTTTGGTAGCGCTCAAACGGTCTTCTTTCTCGCTCATTCGGCGGAAATATGTCGACAGCAGTGCTCCCGAGATGTTGTGCCACACGCTAAACAGCGCACTGGGCACGGCGGCCAGCGGTGAAAAGTGGGCGCTGGCCAATGCGGCACCCAGCCCGGAGTTCTGCATACCGACTTCCAGGGCCAGGGATTTGCGTTGGGCCAGCGGCAGCTTGAATAGACGGCCGGTAAAGTAGCCCAGCAAATAACCGAAGCTGTTGTGCAGCATGACCACAGCCATGATCAGCAGGCCTGACTCGGCAATCTGTGCCTGGCTGGCAGCCACTACGGCAGCGACGATGATCACGATGCTGATCACCGAGACCAGCGGCAGGACATCGACCGCAAAACGAACCCGCGCGCCCAGCAGGCGCTGAGCCAGAACGCCGAGCACGATGGGCAGCAACACAACTTGCAGAATCGACCAGAACAGCTCCATGAACGATACCGGAAGCCAGGCCGAGGCCAGCAGCCAGATGAGCGCGGGAGTCAATAACGGAGCGAGCAGGGTGGTGACGGCGGCAATGGCCACGGACAGGGCCAGATCGCCTCGTGCCAGCCAGGTCATGACATTGGATGATGTGCCGCTAGGGCAGCAACCGACGAGAATCACACCAACGGCGATTTCAGGCGGCAGGTGAAACACTTGGCACAGTAACCACGCCACGCCGGGCATGATCACGAAATGAGCAATTACGCCCAAGGCCACGCGCCAGGGGTGGCGAGCGACTTCGGCGAAGTCTTCAAGCTTGAGGGTCAGGCCCATGCCGAACATCACCACGCCCAGAAGCGGCACGATGGCGCCTTTAAGGCCGACAAACCACCCAGGCTCGAAAAACGCCAATACGGCGAAAATCAGTACCCAGTAAGCAAAAGTGTTGCCGACGAAGCGGCTTAAAGCAGCGAGTGCGCGCATGGAGGTCCTTTATTGTAATTAGAGTATCTGGCACAACACTGTCGCCGCTGCCGCAGGCTGTGATGTGGGGCGCAGCGACCCGGCTTTGAGGTGAAGGTCCTGCGGCCCGATCGCTGCCTGCTGCAGCGGCTACATACAGTGCACCTTTAGATCCCCTGAGGAATCTCTTCACCGCCCAACGCTTCAAACAGCTGAGGCAGGAACTCACCGAAGGTCAGCATCATCAGGGTGAAGCTGGCGTCCTGTTGGCCCAGGTCATCATCACCGCCGTCCTGTTCGGCCTGATCCTGCAGCAGGTCTTCAAACTTCAGGCGCTTGACCACCAGTTTGTCGTCCAGTACGAACGACAGCTTGTCTTGCCAGGCCAGCGACAGCTGAGTCACGATTTTACCGGTGCTCAGGTGCAGCTGGATTTCGTCGCTGGTCAGGTCCTGACGTTTGCAACGGATGATGCCGCCGTCTTCATGGGTATCGCGCAACTCGCATTCGTCGAGGACGAAGAAGTTGTCAGCAGCCTTTTGGGTCTTGACCCATTCAGTCATGGTAGCGCTCGGGGCAACCTTGACTGCCAACGGACGAACCGGCAGTGAGCCGATCACTTCACGCAAGGTGGACAGCAAGTCTTCGGCACGCTTCGGGCTGGAAGCGTTGACCAGGATCAGGCCTTGCTTGGGTGCGATGGCGGCAAAGGTCGCCGAGCGACGAATAAAGGCGCGAGGCAAGAACGCCTGGATGATTTCATCCTTGAGCTGATCGCGCTCCTTCTTGTAGACCTTGCGCATTTGCTCGGCTTCGATCTCTTCAACTTTATCCTTCAAGGCATCGCGTACTACGCTGCCAGGCAGGATGCGTTCTTCTTTTCGGGCTGCGATCAACAGGAAGTCCTGGCTGGCGTGAACCAGAGGAGCGTCTTCGCCTTTGCCGAAAGGGGCAACGAAACCGTAGGTGGCTAATTCCTGACTTGAACACGAGCGGGCCGGTTTGGTGGCCAGTGCAGTTTCCAGCACCTGCGCATCAAAAGGCAGATCTTGGGTCAGGCGATAGATAAGCAGGTTTTTGAACCACATGGGGTGAATCACTCCTTTATACAAAGACGGCATTATTCGCTTCATGAAGCCATAGGCCAACCCTGCGCTAAGCCTTTGGTAGGCTTAGAAAAATTATTTTAAAAAGTGCTTGCCAGACCACAGGTCGCTCCGTAGAATGCGCGCCACACCGAGAGTGAAAGGGTGATTAGCTCAGCTGGGAGAGCATCTGCCTTACAAGCAGAGGGTCGGCGGTTCGATCCCGTCATCACCCACCATTCGCTCACAGTGTTACGCGCAGCGGTAGTTCAGTCGGTTAGAATACCGGCCTGTCACGCCGGGGGTCGCGGGTTCGAGTCCCGTCCGCTGCGCCATATTTTTGCCACAAGCCCCTTGAACGCTTGTGGTTCGGGGAAGCCCCGCAGAATGCGGGGTTTTTCTTGCCTGTCTTCGGTCTAGCAGTTTTCTGGTGGATCAAAGAGCAGGGCGCCGGAAACGGATGTTTTTAAAGATTTTGAAAAAAATCGAATAAAAACAACCACTTACACGAAAAGTGTGAGAGAATGCGCCCCGCAACGAGAGTGAAGTGAAAGGGTGATTAGCTCAGCTGGGAGAGCATCTGCCTTACAAGCAGAGGGTCGGCGGTTCGATCCCGTCATCACCCACCATTCGCTTTCAGTGTTACGCGCAGCGGTAGTTCAGTCGGTTAGAATACCGGCCTGTCACGCCGGGGGTCGCGGGTTCGAGTCCCGTCCGCTGCGCCATATTAAGATCACAAGCCCCTTGAACGCTTGTAATCAACAAAAAAGCCTGCCTTGTGCAGGTTTTTTTGTGCGCGTATGTTTTTTAAAGCGCGAATAGCCGCTGTCGCTGACTGCGATGGATGGCGCATTGACCCTTTAAGGGGCTTGCGATCCTTGTCGCAGTCAGCGGCAGCGGCCACAGGGTGATTCGGGATCAGTTTTTGGCGATCAGATTGCCGGCGTGCAGCCCGCATTCTTTTTGTGTGGCTTCTTCCCACCACCAGCGACCTTCACGCTCGTGCTGGTTAGGCAGTACCGGGCGGGTGCAAGGCTCACAGCCTATGCTGATAAACCCGCGCTCGTGCAGGCTGTTGTAAGGCAGTTCGAGCATGCGGATGTAGCCCCAGACTTCTTCGCTGGTCATTTGCGCCAGCGGGTTGAACTTGTACAGGGGGCGTTCCGGAGTGGAGAAGGCGCCGTCGATTTCGAGTGCGGCGACCTGGCTGCGGGTGCCGGGGCTCTGATCGCGGCGCTGGCCAGTGGCCCAGGCTTTTACGGTCGATAGCTTGCGGCGCAGCGGTTCGATCTTGCGTATGCCGCAGCACTCGCCGTGACCATCCTTGTAAAAGCTGAACAGGCCTTTTTCTTTAACAAAAGGCTCAAGGCGAGTCTGGTCGGGCGATATCACTTCGATCTGAATCTTGTAATGCTCACGCACTTGCTCAATAAAACGATAAGTCTCAGGGTGCAGGCGACCGGTATCGAGGCTGAACACTTTGACGTTTTTGTTGAGTTTCCAGGCCATGTCCACCAGCACCACGTCTTCGGCGCCGCTGAACGAGATCCATAGCTCATCGCCAAAGTGTTCAAAGGCGAGTTTGAGGATGTCTTGCGGGGATTTGCTGGCGTATGTCGCGGCGAGTTCAGCGACGTTGAACGGGTGGCTCATCAGGCGGCTTCCTACTGTGAATGGCGCTGGGCGCTCTCTAGTGTCGCGATGTTAGCAAAAACCGTGGGCTACAGGGTTTGTAGCGTATCGAGCAGAATCTTCACTTTGGTGATGGATTCTTCGTATTCGGCCTGCCAGTCCGAGTCGGCCACAATCCCGCCGCCTCCCCAGCAACTGACGCCACCGTCTTTGATCAGCAGGCTGCGAATCGCGATTGAGCTGTCCATTTCGCCGCGTACATCGAGATACAGCAGCGAACCGCAATAAATGCTGCGTCGGGCAGGTTCCAGCTCATCGATGATTTGCATGGCGCGGATCTTGGGCGCTCCAGTGATCGAGCCTCCGGGGAAGCTGTCGCCAATCAGGTCCAGCGCGTCTTTACCCACTGCCAGTTCGCCAACCACGCTGCTCACCAAGTGGTGAACGTTGGGGTAGCTTTCCAGGGTGAACAGCTGCGGCACGGTGACGGAGCCGATGCGGCAAGTGCGACCGAGGTCGTTGCGCAGCAAGTCGACAATCATCAGGTTTTCAGCGCGATCTTTGGCGCTGGCCAGTAGCTCGGCCGCGTTTACGGCGTCTTCGGCGGGAGTTTTGCCTCGGGGTCGGGTGCCTTTGATTGGGCGTGTTTCGACCTGGTTCTGGCTGACGCGCACGAAGCGCTCAGGCGACAGGCTCAAGATGGCGCTGTCGGTTGCGAGGCTCATAAAGCCCGAGAACGGGGTAGGGCAAGCCATGCGCAATGCGCAATAGGCGGCCCAGGCATCGCCCTGACACCGGGCACTGAAACGCTGGGTGTAATTGACCTGATAGCAGTCACCGGACTGGATGTAGCGCTGGATTTGTTCGAGTGCTTGCTGATATTGCCCGGCGCTGATGTCGGGCTGCATCGGCTGTTTGAGGCTGAAGCGGCCAACGGGTGAGTGAGCCGGCTGGCTGAATAGCGCAATCAGGCGCTCGCGCTCGTCAGCTTCCAGGCTCGGATGAAATACCAGCTGGCTAGTGGCCGCCTGGTGATCACTGATCAATGCCCAGGCATACAGACCCAGTTGCGCATCCGGCAGTTGCAGATCATCCCGTGACTGAGCCGGAAGCTGCTCAAGCAGGCGTCCGAAGTCATAACTCAGGTAGCCGATCAGGCCGCCCGCAAATGGCAGTTCGTAGGGCGCGGGCAATTGCGCGTTGCCGAGTTGATTCAGGTTGTCGCGCAGGCGCTGCAGGAAATCGCGCCCCGATTCGTTGGGTTGCACGCTTAACGCTGTGCGCGGCCAGGCGCTCATCAGGTCATAGCGGCCACGTTCTGCCTGGGGGCGGCCGCTGTCCAGCAGCACGGCGCCCGGGGCATGACGGATCGCCGCAAAATAGCCGGCAGGATCGGGGAGGTAAGGCAGGGGGTGGACGGTGCAGGTCAGCATGCGAAGCAAATCAGCCAAGGGAGCGGGGTGCTGATTGTAGTCTTGTGGGGGGCGGCAAAGCCAATCGTGTCCCCGTAGCAGTTGCCGCAGGCTACGTCCGGCGACGAAGTCGTCGTAAAGCCTGATTCTGTAGTGTACCGGTTGGGTCCGGTACTCAGGGGCTACGCCCGCTACGCGTGCGGACGCAGCCTGCGGCAGCGGCTGCAGGTCAATCGTTGGTGTGAATATGCCCAAACAATTCCTGGGCAAAGCGTACGCGCTCTTCGGCTGTTTCCTTGATGCCCTGGGCTGCCAGTTTTTCAATGTGGGCTTCTACGGCGTGGGTGCGCAGTGTGAGGCCACAGTCGTTGGCAATCTGGATATTCAGGCCGGGACGCGCGTTCAGCTCCAGGATCAGGGGCCCCTTGTCCTGGTCGAGCACCATGTCTACGCCGATATAGCCCAGGCCGCACAGCTCATAGCACCCGGCGGCCAGCTTCATGAAGCCGTCCCAGTTGGGCAGTTGCACGCCATCCACCGCGTTGGTGGTGTCCGGGTGCTTGCTGATGATGTTGTTCAGCCAGGTGCCGCGCAGCGTCAGGCCGGTGGCCAGGTCCACGCCCACACCGATTGCGCCCTGGTGCAGGTTGGCCTTGCCGCCCGATTGGCGGGTTGGCAGACGCAACATGGCCATCACCGGGTAGCCCATCAGGACGATGATGCGGATGTCCGGCACGCCCTCGTAGCTGATGCTTTTGAAGATCTGGTCGGGGGTTACCCGGTATTCGATCAGCGCCCGGTCACGGTGACCGCCCAGGGAGTACAAACCGGTCAGGATGCTCGAAATCTGATATTCGATTTCTTCATGGCTGATGATCTTGCCCGAGACGGTACGGAACCGGTCTTCGAAACGGTCGGCGATAACCAGAATGCCATCGCCGCCCGCGCCTTGCGCAGGCTTGATCACGAAATCGCTGCGACCACCGATGATTTCGTCGAGCTTGTCGATTTCCTTCTCGGTGGAAATCACGCCATACATTTCCGGCACGTGGATGCCGGCCTGGAGGGCGCGTTCCTTGGTGATGATCTTGTCATCCACAATCGGGTACAGGCTGCGTTTGTTGTACTTGAGTACGTAATCCGCGTTGCGCCGATTGATGCCCATGATGCCCCTGGCTTCCAGGGCTTTCCAGGTCTTCCACAGGCCAAACATCAGGAATCAGCCTTCACGAAAGCCTTGAAGCGCACCAGTTCGGTCAGGCGGTAACCGCGGTAGCGACCCATGGCCAGCATGAAACCTACCAGGATCAGAAGAATCGCCGGGAAGGTGAACACGAAGTAGGTCAGTTCCGGGATGCTCATGATCAGGTGCGCCAGGGAGGCGGCGAACAGGGTGCCGACTGCGACTTTCATTGCGTGGCCGCCCCCGCGCTCTTCCCAGGTGATCGACAGGCGTTCGATGGTCATGGTCAGAATCACCATCGGGAACAGCGCTACCGACAGGCCACGGTCCAGGCCGAGCTTGTGACTGAACAGGCTGATGGCTGCGATCAGCATCACCACGAATGTCAGCACGACCGATAGCCTTGGCAGCATCTGCAGTTTCAAGTGTTCAAGGTAGGAGCGTAACGTCAATCCGAGGGCGGTAATCACCGTAAACAGAATGATTCCGAAGCCCAGTTGGGTTTCGCGGAACGCCAGGGCGATCAGCACCGGCGTAAACGTCCCCAGCGTCTGCAGTCCGATCAGGTTGCGCAGTACCAGAATGACCAGTACGCCAATCGGGATCACGACCATGATCATGAAGGTTTGCTGTGTCTGCAGTGGCAAGCCGTACAACGAGTATTCGAGGAAGCTGGCATCGGTGTTTTCATCTGTCAGCTTGGCCAGGCGAATGGCGTTCATTTCGCTGTTGTTCAGGCTGAAGGTAACAGCGGGTTTTTTGCCGCCATCAACGGTGACCATCGGCTCGTCGCCGACCCACCACAACAGGCGATCAGAAGGCAGGCCTTGTTCGCCGGTTTCCGGGTTGAAATACAGCCAGTCATTACCATTGAAGCTGCGCAGCCACAGCTCGGGGCTTTGCGGCTGATCGGCGACCAGGCGGATGGTGTGGACTTTTTCCAGCGGTACGTGAGCAATCGACAGCAGCAGTTCGATGATCTGAGCTTTGTGCGGCGTCGAAGGGTCGCCCGCCAGCAGCAGTTTCACGTTGTCATCGTTCGGGTTGCTGACGCGCTTGATGGTCTCGCTGATAAAGGTTTCGACGTCAGCCGAGTGCTGGCGAATGGGGGCCAGAAGCGCTTCGGCAGCGATTTTTTCCGGGCCTTCGACGGCGATGCTGTCGCGGAATACCGGTCCTTTGACCTTGGTTTTGTCACCCGAGTAACGCTTGGTCAATACCAGGCGGTAGTAGAGGGTTTGTTTACCGCTGACTCGGCGTGCTGACCACGTGACCTTGCGGTTACCGTCAACCCGGTTAACGCTCACCCCGTAGTTATTGGAGATAAAGCTTTCGTTCAGGCTGACGTAGTCGCGGTTGAGCGGCGGTACGAACATCTGGACCTTGACCGGATCTTTCGAGTTGGCGACGAATTCGACCTTGGCGTCGATGTTCCACAAATCGTCGGTAGCGTCTTCGGTCACCGGGATGCCGAGGGCGAAAATCTGATAGGCCGTGATCGAAATGCCCAGCACCACAAGGATGGTGATCAATATTTTCAAGTGAAGGGTAAGAGCGCGCATTTCAATTACTCTGCGGTTTGAGCGTTGGCGGCGCAGGCAGGTTTGCCAGCAGCGTATTTAAGACTGGGGTCGACCAGCGCATCAAAGCGTTTTAGTGCTTCGGAGCCAATCAATAGCGGGTATTGGAACGCGCTTCGGTCAGTCAAGTTCACTTCTATTGTGCGTAAAGCTTTGCCCATACAGATTTCAAGCGAAATCACTGGGCGCGAAGTGTAGTTTTTGTCTGACTCGGGATTGTAATCCCCCGAGCGGCGTTTGATCTTGCTGACGCGGGCCAGAGGGCGTTCGATAGGGTGCGAGTGGGCATCATCAATGGCCAGGTAAAAGCGCACCCAGCTCTCTCCATCGCGCTTGAAGCGCTTGATGTCGCGCGCGCTGAGGGAGGCGGTCTTGGCGCCGGTGTCGAGTTTGGCAGCGACTTGCAGGTCAATGCCGGCCAGCTCGGCGTACTCATTCAGGCCATACACGGTTTTTTCGCTGCCATGGCTCAGGCCCGGCAAACTCAGGAGGCAAAGAAGGGTAGAGAGGGGGATGAATTTCATAAATCAGAGCGCGGTCTCTTGCAATCTTCAGTTCAAGGCGACTGGCAGTACAGCGCAAGTTCCTCGTGCGGCTGCCCACTATAAGGCGGGGCAGGGCGATGCGGCGGCATTCTAACATGATGTTTTTATGGCGCCAGCGTTGAGACCTGTTTGCGGCGGCCTATATGAAAAGATCAATTAAAAAGGCCTTTCATTAGACGATTGTCGACAATGTTCAAATATCCTTTGACCGTTAGCGCTTAAATGGCTAGTTTTGGCGCTATTGATTTTCAAGGTGTCGACAATATGCTGGAAGCACTAGAGCCTGCCGTGATCTCCCAAGACGATTCGGAAACCTTGTCCGAGAACGTCTTCCGGCGTATTCAGGCCGCAATTGTCAAAGGCGATATTGCTCCGGGCAGCAAGATCTCCGAGCCTGAGCTGGCACGTACTTACGGCATCAGCCGTGGCCCCTTGCGCGAAGCGATTCACCGTCTTGAAGGCCAGCGCCTGCTGGTCCGTGTGCCCCATGTGGGCGCACGCGTGGTCTCGTTGAGCCACGCCGAACTGATCGAACTGTATGAAATCCGCGAATCCCTCGAAGGCATGGCCTGTCGTTTGGCTGCCGAGCGCATGAGCGATGAAGACATCGCCGAGCTGCGCCGCGTACTGGAAACCCATGAGCGTGATGAGGCGTTTCAGGCGGGTGTCGGGTACTACCAGCAAGAGGGTGACTTTGATTTTCATTACAAAATCATTCAAGGCAGCGGCAACCGCACGCTGACCCAGATGCTTTGCGGGGAGCTGTATCAACTGGTGCGTATGTACCGCATCCAGTTTTCCGCGACCCCCAACCGCCCGCATCAGGCGTTCGCCGAGCACCACCGGATTCTCGATGCCATTGCCGATCGCGACGGCGAATTGGCCGAGTTGTTGATGCGCCGACATATCGGTGCGTCGAAACGCAATATTGCGCGTCACTACCAAGACAGCGCCCAGCAGACAGCCACTCCACGAGGTGAGTCATGAGCAATAAAAACAGTCCAGGCCAGCGTTTCCGTGATGCAGTCGCCAGTGAGCACCCTCTGCAAGTTGTGGGCGCGATCAACGCCAACCACGCATTGCTGGCCAAGCGTGCCGGCTTCAAGGCGATCTATCTGTCGGGCGGAGGTGTCGCTGCGGGCTCCCTGGGCGTTCCTGATCTGGGCATTACCGGCCTGGATGACGTACTGACTGACGTGCGCCGAATCACCGACGTGTGCGACCTGCCGCTGTTGGTGGACGTGGACACCGGGTTTGGTTCGTCGGCGTTTAACGTAGCCCGCACTGTGAAATCGATGATCAAGTTCGGTGCTGCGGCGATTCACATCGAAGACCAGGTCGGAGCCAAGCGTTGCGGTCATCGCCCGAACAAGGAAATCGTCTCGCTGCAGGAGATGGTTGACCGCATCAAGGCGGCAGTCGATGCCCGTACCGATGACAGCTTTGTGATCATGGCGCGTACCGATGCGCTGGCGGTAGAAGGTCTGGAGTCTGCCCTTGAACGTGCCGCGGCGTGTGTCGAGGCGGGCGCCGACATGGTGTTCCCTGAAGCCATCACCGAGCTTGAAATGTACAAGCTGTTCGCCAATCGGGTGAAAGCGCCGATTCTGGCCAATATCACCGAGTTCGGCGCGACGCCGCTGTACACCACCGAACAACTGGCCGGTGCTGACGTGTCGCTGGTGCTCTACCCGCTGTCGGCATTTCGTGCGATGAACAAGGCGGCAGAAAACGTATACACCGCCATTCGTCGTGACGGCACCCAGCAAAGCGTGATCGACACCATGCAAACCCGTATGGAACTGTACGACGCCATCAACTATCACGACTTTGAACAGAAGCTGGATGCATTGTTTGCTGCCAAGAAATAAACCCAGTCCATTCAATTGCAGGAGCGTGGCTGCTCGCGAAAATCGTCAGCGATAACGCGGGAACCCTGGAGATACGCGATGACTTTGCGTTCTTCGCGAGCAAGCTGGCTCCTACAGTCATAAATACAAAAATTGGAGAAGAACCATGGCCGAAGCAAAAGTATTGAGTGGTGCCGGATTACGTGGCCAGGTGGCCGGTCAAACGGCTCTGTCGACCGTCGGCATGGAAGGTGCCGGGCTGACTTATCGTGGTTATGACGTCCGCGAGCTGGCTGCCGAAGCCCGTTTTGAAGAAGTGGCGTATCTGCTGCTTTACGGCGAACTACCGACTAAAACCGAGCTGGCGGCCTATATGGGCAAGCTGCAAAAGCTGCGAGACCTGCCGCAAGCGTTGAAAGAGGTGCTGGAACGCATTCCGGCCGACGCCCACCCGATGGACGTGATGCGTACCGGATGCTCGTTCCTGGGTAACCTGGAACCGGAGCTCGACTTCGACCGTCAGCGCGATGTCACTGACCGTATGCTGGCCGCCTTCCCGGCGATCATGTGCTACTGGTATCGCTTCAGCCACGATGGCAAGCGCATTAACTGCGTGACCGATGAAGAGTCTATCGGTGGTCACTTCCTGCATTTGCTGCATGACAAGACACCGAGCGAGCTGCACGTCAAAGTGATGAACGTTTCGCTGATCCTGTATGCCGAGCACGAATTCAACGCTTCGACATTCACTGCGCGGGTCTGCGCATCGACATTGTCCGACCTGTATTCATGCATTACCGCGGCCATTGGTTCGCTGCGCGGCCCGCTGCATGGCGGTGCCAACGAAGCGGCGATGGAAATGATCGAGCGTTTCGGTTCTGCACAGGAAGCGGTCGAAGGCACACTCGGGATGCTGGCGCGCAAAGACAAGATCATGGGCTTTGGCCACGCAATCTATAAAGACAGCGATCCGCGCAACGAGGTGATCAAGGGCTGGTCGAAAAAACTGGCGGATGAAGTGGGTGACACAGTGCTGTTCCCGGTGTCCGAAGCCATCGACAAAACCATGTGGGAGCAAAAGAAGCTGTTCCCCAACGCCGACTTCTACCATGCCTCGGCGTACCACTTCATGGGCATCCCGACCAAGCTGTTCACGCCGATCTTTGTCTGCTCGCGCCTGACTGGCTGGGCCGCGCACGTCTACGAACAGCGGGCCAATAACCGCATCATTCGCCCAAGTGCCGAGTACATCGGCGTCGAACAGCGCAAGTTCGTGCCAATCGAACGTCGCTGACAAGCAGGGGCTCGGCGGCCCGTGTCCCGGCTGCCGTTGTCCCCCTGAACACCCCGTGATCGAGTCCCACGCCATGAATACTGAATTTCGTAAAACACTACCGGGCACCCGGCTGGATTATTTCGACACCCGTGCGGCTGTCGATGCGATCAAGCCCGGTGCTTACGACACGCTGCCGTATACCTCTCGTGTGCTGGCCGAGAACCTCGTGCGTCGTTGCGATCCGGCGACTCTGAATGCTTCGCTGAGCCAACTGATTGAACGCAAACGTGACCTGGATTTCCCATGGTTCCCGGCGCGTGTGGTGTGCCACGACATTCTGGGCCAGACCGCGCTGGTCGACCTCGCCGGTCTGCGTGATGCCATTGCCCTGCAAGGCGGTGATCCGGCTCAGGTGAACCCGGTGGTGCCGACCCAATTGATCGTCGACCACTCGCTGGCCGTGGAGTGTGGCGGTAATGACCCCGAGGCGTTTGAAAAGAACCGCGCCATCGAAGACCGTCGTAACGAAGACCGCTTTCACTTTATTGAGTGGACCAAAAAGGCCTTCAAGAACGTCGATGTGATCCCGCCGGGCAACGGCATCATGCACCAGATTAACCTGGAGAAAATGTCTCCGGTGATCCAGGTGCGCGACGGTGTTGCCTTCCCTGACACCTGCGTCGGTACAGACAGCCATACCCCGCACGTTGACTCGCTGGGAGTGATCGCCATTGGTGTTGGCGGCCTCGAAGCGGAAAGCGTCATGCTCGGTCGGGCCTCCTGGATGCGCCTGCCGGAAATCGTCGGCGTCGAGCTGACCGGCAAGTTGCAGCCGGGCATCACCGCCACCGACATGGTGCTGGCGTTGACCGAATTCCTGCGCAAGCAAAAGGTCGTGGGTGCCTGGCTCGAATTCTTCGGCGAAGGCGCCGGTGCGCTGACCCTGGGCGACCGTGCCACCATTTCCAACATGGCCCCTGAATACGGCGCCACCGCGGCAATGTTCTACATCGACCAGCAAACCATCGACTACCTCAAATTGACCGGCCGTGAAGACCAGCAAGTACAGCTGGTGGAAAACTACGCCAAGGTCACGGGGTTGTGGGGTGATAGCCTCAAAGGCGCGCAATACGAGCGTAGCCTGAGCTTTGACCTGTCATCCGTCGTACGCAACATGGCGGGCCCGAGTAACCCGCACGCCCGGGTTGCCACCAGCGATCTGGCGAGCAAGGGTATTGCCGGTCAATGGGACGATGTCCCGGGGCAGATGCCCGACGGGGCAGTGATCATTGCCGCCATCACCAGCTGCACCAACACCAGTAACCCGCGCAACGTAATTGCTGCAGGCCTGCTGGCGCGCAATGCCAACAAGCTGGGGCTTAGCCGTAAACCGTGGGTCAAGTCGTCCCTGGCGCCAGGTTCGAAAACCGTGGCCCTGTACCTTGATGAAGCCGGATTGACCGATGAACTTGAGCAGTTGGGTTTTGGCGTAGTGGCGTTTGCCTGCACCACCTGCAACGGCATGTCGGGCGCACTGGATCCGGTCATTCAGCAGGAAATCATCGACCGCGACCTCTACGCCACCGCCGTATTGTCGGGCAACCGCAACTTTGACGGGCGAATTCACCCTTACGCCAAACAGGCCTTCCTGGCGTCCCCGCCGCTGGTGGTCGCCTACGCCATTGCCGGGACCATCCGTTTCGATATCGAAAAGGACGTGCTGGGCCTGGATGCCCATGGCAAGGAAATCCGCCTGAAAGATATCTGGCCGAGCGACGAAGAAATCGATGCGGTGGTCAAAGCCTCGGTCAAGCCGGAGCAGTTCCGCCAGGTTTACATTCCCATGTTCGCCATTCACGAAGACACCGGCCCGAAAGTCGAGCCGCTGTACGACTGGCGCCCGCAGAGCACGTACATCCGCCGTCCGCCGTATTGGGAAGGTGCGTTGGCGGGGGCTCGTCCGCTCAAGGGCATGCGCCCGCTGGCGGTACTGCCGGACAACATCACCACCGATCACCTGTCGCCATCCAACGCGATCATGCTCGACAGCGCTGCCGGTGAATACCTGGCGAAAATGGGCCTGCCGGAGGTCGACTTCAACTCGTACGCCACCCACCGTGGTGACCATTTGACCGCTCAGCGCGCCACGTTCGCCAACCCCAAGCTGTTCAACGAGATGGTGATCGAGGATGGCAAGGTCAAGCAGGGTTCGCTGACCCGCCTGGAGCCTGAAGGTCAAGTGATGCGCATGTGGGAAGCCATTGAAACCTACATGGATCGCAAGCAGCCGCTGATCATCATTGCCGGTGCCGACTACGGTCAGGGCTCGTCTCGTGACTGGGCGGCCAAGGGCGTGCGTCTGGCCGGGGTCGAGGCTATCGCCGCCGAAGGCTTCGAGCGGATCCACCGCACCAACCTGGTGGGCATGGGGGTACTGCCATTGGAGTTCATGCCGGGTACTGACCGTAAAACCTTGCAGATCGATGGTAGCGAAACCTACGACGTGATCGGTGAGCGCACACCGCGTGCCACGCTGACGCTGGTGATTACCCGCAAAAACGGGGAGCGCCTTGAGGTGCCGGTCACCTGCCGTCTGGACACCGCTGAAGAAGTCTCGATCTACGAAGCGGGTGGCGTGTTGCAGCGCTTTGCCCAGGACTTCCTGGAATCGGCTACCGCTTGATCATAGCGCCGGGGCCTGGTGCCCCGGCCTCAACAGGACTGTGTTTTATGGCCTATGCAGCTCAAATAAAAATCCCCGCAACCTATATGCGGGGCGGCACCAGTAAAGGTGTTTTTTTCAGCCTGCTCGACCTGCCTGAGGTCGCACAGGTACCGGGTGCAGCCCGTGATGCCTTGTTATTGCGGGTCATCGGCAGCCCGGATCCTTACGAAAAACAAATCGACGGCATGGGCGCGGCGACGTCCAGCACCAGCAAGACGGTGATCGTGAGCAAAAGCGAGCGCGCCGGGCATGATGTCGACTACCTGTTCGGTCAGGTCGCCATCGACAAGCCATTCGTGGACTGGAGCGGTAACTGCGGCAACCTGTCGGCAGCGGTGGGATCGTTCGCCCTCAGCAGCGGCCTGGTGGATGCTGCGCGTATTCCGCACAACGGCATCGCCACCGTGCGGATCTGGCAAGCCAATATTGGCAAGACGATCATCGCCCACGTGCCGATTACCGATGGTTCGGTACAGGAAACCGGTGACTTTGAACTGGATGGCGTGACCTTTCCGGCAGCCGAAGTGCAGCTGGAGTTCCTCAGCCCGGCAGCGGACGAAGAGGGCGCCGGCGGGTCGATGTTTCCGACTGGCAACCTGGTGGATGACCTCGATGTGCCGGGTGTCGGCACGCTCAAGGTGACCATGATCAATGCCGGGATTCCGACGATTTTTGTTAACGCGCGGGATATTGGTTACACCGGTACAGAGTTGCAGAACGACATCAACAGTGACCCGAAAGCGCTGGCGATGTTCGAAACCGTCCGTGCCCACGGCGCGTTGCGCATGGGCCTGATCGAAAAGCTCGAAGACGCCGCCAAGCGTCAGCACACCCCTAAAGTGGCATTCGTCGCAGGCCCGGCGGATTACCTGTCGTCCAGCGGCAAGCCGGTAAGTGCGCAAGGTGTGGACCTGCTGGTGCGCGCGTTGTCGATGGGCAAGTTGCACCATGCAATGATGGGCACTGCGGCTGTGGCCATCGGTACGGCGGCGGCGATCCCTGGCACGTTGGTAAACCTGGCTGCCGGCGGTGAGCAACGCAGTGCCGTGCGCTTCGGTCATCCATCGGGCACTTTGCGCGTAGGTGCCGAAGCGCGGCAGGTGGAGGGCGAATGGACTGTCACCAAGGCCATCATGAGCCGCAGTGCGCGAGTGCTGATGGAAGGCTGGGTACGTGTGCCGGGGGATTGCTTCTGATTGCGTGAACCCTTAGTCCTCACTCAAGTCCTCCTCTTCCGGGGAGGGGCCGGGTGAGGGCTGTTGATGTTGATTCGGATCCATCAAGCAGGCACGCCAGACCTGCATTAACACGATAAGCCTGAGGATGAACGACCACTCTCAATAATTCCTGCTGGAGACTGCCCCATGAGCGCCAACGTTGATCTCAACAACCGCCCCGAGTACGACCAGGTTTTGCAGGACATTGCCGACTATGTCCTGACCTACACCATCACCTCGCCCGAAGCCCTGAATACAGCGCGTCATTGCCTGGCCGATACACTGGGCTGCGGCCTGCTGGCGCTGGGCTTTGCAGAGTGCACCAAGCATCTGGGGCCGATAGTCGAGGGCACAGAGGTGCCCTTTGGTGCGCGGGTGCCGGGCACAGGTTTCAGGCTCGATCCGGTAAAGGCTGCGTGGGACATCGGCTGCATTGTGCGCTGGCTGGATTACAACGACACCTGGCTGGCAGCGGAATGGGGGCATCCTTCGGACAATCTGGGGGGGATTCTGGCGGTAGCCGATCACCTGTCACAAAAACGTGTGGCCAAGGGTGAAGCACCATTGACAGTGCGTACCGTGCTGGATGCCATGATCATGGCGCATGAGATTCAGGGCGTGATTGCGCTGCAAAACGCGTTCAATCGCGTCGGGCTTGATCATGTGTTGCTGGTCAAAGTCGCGTCGACGGCGGTTTGCGCGAAGCTGATGGGGGCCAGTCGTGAGCAGCTACTGTCCGCGTTGTCCCATGCCTTTGTCGATGGGCAGGCGCTGCGCACCTATCGTCATGCGCCGAACGCGGGGTCACGCAAATCCTGGGCGGCAGGGGATGCATCGAGTCGCGGTGTGCGCCTTGCGGATATCGCACTGCGGGGCGAAATGGGTATCCCCGGCGTGCTGACCGCGCCGCAGTGGGGGTTCTACGATGTCTCGTTCAGCCACACCAACAAGGACCTTGCGCTCAAGCCCGCGGATCAGCGCCAGTTCAAGCTGTCACAGCCCTATGGCACTTACGTTATGGAAAACGTGCTGTTCAAAATCAGCTTTCCGGCCGAGTTCCATGCCCAAACCGCGTGTGAAGCTGCAGTGACCCTGCACCCCTTGGTCAAGGATCGATTGCACGACATTGAGAAAATCGTGATAACAACCCACGAATCGGCGATTCGGATCATTTCCAAGCAGGGCAAATTGGCCAATGCGGCGGATCGCGATCACTGCATTCAATACATGACCGCCGTACCGCTGGCTTTTGGCACTCTGGTCGCTGAGCAGTACGAAGACGACTTCCATGCCCAGCATCCGATCATTGATGAGCTGCGGGAAAAGATGCTGATCGTTGAAGATCCGCGTTACACCCGCGAATATCTGGAGGCAGACAAACGCTCGATTGCCAATGCGATTCAGGTGTTTTTCAAGGATGGTTCGAGCACCGGGAAAGTCGAGGTGGAGTACCCGATTGGCCATCGTCGCCGCCGCGCAGAGGGAATCCCGTTGCTGGGAGAGAAGTTCATGGCCAACCTGGCAACGCGCTTTGAAGGGCCGCGCTGCACCGAAATTTTTGAGCTGTATCAGGATCAGGCAAAGCTGGAAGCGACACCGGTTAACCGGTTTGTGGATTTGTTCGTGATTGAGCCGTAGCCAGCGGCTACGGCCGGGTTACGTGAGGGTTATTTGAACCGCCGCTCTACGCCTTTTTCGACCAGGATCTTGGCCGAGATTTCTTCTACCGAAAAGTGCGTAGAGTTGATGTTCGGGATGTTTTCGCGCTGGAACAGGTGCTCGACCTCACGCACTTCGAACTCGCACTGGGCGTAGCTGGAGTAGCGGCTGTTGGGTTTTCGCTCATTGCGAATGGCGGTCAGGCGGTCAGGATCGATCGTCAGGCCGAACAGCTTGTGCCGGTGTTCGCGCAATGCTGCAGGCAACTTGAGGCTTTCCATGTCGTCATCGGTCAGCGGGTAGTTGGCTGCTCGGATGCCGAATTGCATGGCCATATAAAGGCAGGTCGGGGTTTTGCCACAGCGCGATACGCCGACCAGAATCAGGTCCGCCTTGTCGTATTTGTGGGTGCGGGCGCCATCGTCGTTGTCGAGGGCGAAGTTCACGGCTTCGATACGCTCCATATAGTTGGAGTTATGGCCGATCGAATGGGATTTGCCGACCGAGTACGAAGAGTGTTCGCCTATCTCCTGCTCCAGCGGTGCGAGGAAGCTTGAGAAGATGTCGATCATGAAACCATTGGACGTTGCGAGGATCTCACGGATGTCCTGATTGACGATGGTGTCGAAGATAATTGGTCGAAAACCGTCTTTATCGGCGGCGTTATTGATTTGTTGTACCATTGCCCGGGCTTTTTCGGCGCTGTCTATATATGGGCGTGTGAATTTGCTGAAAGACACATTTTCGAATTGTGCCAACAGACTTTGGCCGAGGGTTTCGGCGGTAATGCCGGTACCATCGGAGATAAAGAAAGCAGATCGTTTCATTTGCGCCTTGGGCCTTAAGCTGGTGACAAATCTTGGATATGATAGGCGCGATTTTGTCGCCCTGAATGGCAGGCAGTGTCACTTATTTTCCAGGTCCAGGCCACAATCGCTGCGATGCCCACCTGATGAGCGTCCAGTGCCCTGAGCTTTTCCAACACAGTTAGTGGAGAGATCACCTTGGTAGAGTACGTAGTTTCCCTCGATAAGCTCGGCGTCCATGATGTAGAGCATGTGGGGGGCAAGAACGCATCCCTCGGCGAGATGATCAGTAATCTTGCAGGCGCTGGTGTTTCGGTTCCCGGTGGCTTTGCCACGACGTCTCAGGCTTACCGCGATTTTCTTGAACTCAGCGGGCTGAACGATCAGATTCACGCGGCGCTCGATGCGCTGGACGTCGATGATGTGAATGCGCTGGCCAAGACCGGTGCCCAGATCCGCCAATGGATCATGGAAGCCGAGTTTCCGGAAAAGCTCAATGCTGAAATTCGCACCGCATTCGCCACATTGTCCGAGGGTAACCCGGACATGGCGGTGGCCGTGCGCTCTTCGGCCACCGCTGAAGACTTGCCGGACGCCTCTTTTGCCGGCCAGCAAGAAACCTTCCTGAACATCCGTGGCGTAGAAAACGTCATTCGTGCGGCCAAGGAGGTTTTTGCCTCCCTGTTCAACGATCGTGCGATTTCCTACCGTGTGCACCAGGGCTTCGACCACAAGCTGGTCGCCCTGTCTGCTGGCGTGCAGCGCATGGTGCGCTCCGAAACCGGCACCGCAGGTGTGATGTTCACCCTGGACACTGAATCCGGCTTCCGTGACGTGGTGTTTATCACCGGCGCCTACGGCCTGGGCGAAACCGTCGTACAAGGCGCGGTCAACCCGGACGAGTTCTACGTTCACAAACAAACCCTGGCAGCCGGTCGTCCTGCCATCCTGCGCCGCAACCTGGGCAGCAAGGCAATCAAGATGATCTACGGCGACGAAGCCAAGGCCGGTAAATCGGTCAAGGTGATCGACGTTGATCAAGCGGATCGTGCCCGCTTCTGCCTGACCGACGCCGAGGTCAGCGAGCTGGCCAAACAGGCAATGATCATCGAGAAGCACTACAAGTGCCCGATGGACATCGAGTGGGCCAAGGACGGTGATGACGGCAAGCTGTACATCGTTCAGGCCCGTCCTGAAACCGTGAAGAGCCGCTCGGCGGGCAATGTCATGGAGCGCTACCTGCTGAAAGAAACCGGCACCGTGCTGGTAGAAGGTCGCGCCATTGGTCAGCGCATCGGCGCAGGCAAGGTTCGCATCATCAAGGACGTGTCCGAGATGGACAAGGTCCAGCCGGGCGACGTACTGGTGTCGGACATGACCGACCCCGACTGGGAGCCGGTGATGAAGCGCGCGAGCGCCATCGTGACCAACCGCGGCGGCCGTACCTGTCACGCGGCGATCATCGCCCGTGAACTGGGGATCCCGGCAGTCGTTGGCTGTGGCAATGCCACCCAGCTGTTGAAGGACGGCCAGGGCGTGACGGTTTCCTGTGCCGAAGGCGATACCGGTTTTATCTTCGAAGGTGAACTGGGCTTCGACATCAAGAAAAACTCGGTAGATGCGATGCCGGAGTTGCCGTTCAAGATCATGATGAACGTCGGCAACCCCGACCGCGCCTTTGATTTCGCGCAGTTGCCGAACGCCGGCGTGGGCCTCGCCCGCCTGGAGTTCATCATCAACCGCATGATCGGCGTGCATCCCAAGGCCCTGCTGAACTACGACGGCCTGCCACAGGACATCAAGGACAGCGTCGACAAGCGTATTGCCGGCTACGATGATCCGGTCGGCTTCTATGTCGAAAAACTGGTTGAAGGCATCAGCACCCTCGCGGCTGCGTTTGCACCGAAAAAAGTCATCGTGCGTCTGTCGGACTTCAAGTCCAACGAATACGCGAACCTGATCGGCGGCAAGCTGTACGAGCCAGAAGAAGAAAACCCGATGCTTGGCTTCCGTGGGGCTTCGCGTTACATCAGCGAAAACTTCCGCGATTGCTTCGAGCTGGAATGCCGTGCGCTCAAGCGTGTGCGCAACGAGATGGGCCTGACCAACGTCGAAATCATGGTGCCTTTCGTACGGACCTTGGGCGAAGCGAGCCAGGTGATTGACCTGCTGGCTGAAAACGGCCTCAAGCGTGGCGAAAACGGCCTGCGCGTGATCATGATGTGCGAGCTGCCTTCCAATGCGATCCTGGCTGAAGAGTTCCTTGAATTCTTCGATGGCTTCTCCATTGGTTCCAACGACCTGACTCAGCTGACGTTGGGTCTGGATCGCGACTCCGGTGTGATCGCCCACTTGTTCGACGAGCGCAACCCGGCAGTGAAAAAGCTGCTGTCCAACGCCATTCAGGCGTGTAACAAGGCTGGCAAATACATCGGTATTTGCGGTCAGGGCCCATCCGACCACCCGGATCTGGCGCTGTGGTTGATGGAACAGGGCATTGAAAGCGTGTCCCTGAACCCAGATACCGTGCTGGAAACCTGGTTCTTCCTGGCTGAAGGCCAGGCTCAGGCTTGAGTCGTTGAGAGAAGAGGAGAGCCGCCAGACGGCGGTTCTTCTCTTTATACGCAGTGGTAGGGCGAGTTCCGTCAAGGGTTCGCCCTTTTTTGTGCAAGAGCATTATGCAAAGCAGCAGTCAGCTTTTTCCCGTTGCCCTGATCAGCGCTGAGCGTCGGGGTGATCTGAGCGAAGACGTTTATCGCTTGAAACCCGCCAATAGCCCGGATATTTCCGTGGAGTTGGTGGTGACCCGGCTGGGCATGGCAAGCGCCAGCCAGGTCAGAGGCGTGCCCGTGATTTTATTGCATGGCGGTTTTTCTAACCGACGCTTCTGGTATTCGCCCAAAGGTGTCGGGCTGGGTGCCTTTTTGGCTCGCGCCGGTTTTGATGTCTGGCTGCCAGAGATGCGCGGCCACGGCCTTTCCTCGCGTAACCAGCGCTGGTCAAGCAACTGTGTGGCGGACTATGCCCGTTATGATTTGCCGGCTATCGCTGCGTTTGTGCGCGAGCAGAGCGGGCAGGTGCCGCACTGGATGGGGCACTCCCAGGGTGGTATCAGCCTGGCCGCAGCGCTGGGCGGGCAGTATCTGGACGCAGGGGACGTGGCGTCGGTGGCATTTTTTGGATGTCAGGTCAGTCGTCGTTACTGGGCGCTTAAAATTCCGCCCATACAGTGGGCGGCTTATCTGTTATTGAAGCGTTTTCCTCGGTTGTCAGGTTCTCGGCTCAAGCGCGGTCCGGAAGACGAACCCGTCGGTATTGCCCTCGAAGCCTTGCGCTGGAATGGCTTCATGGGGCGCTTCAAAGATACCGAGCGCGATTGGTGGGCCGGGCTCGCTGACGTGCAGGTTCCCCTGCTGGCTGTCGCTGCTGCAGGTGATCGTGTGACGCCGGAATGGGCGTGCCGCAAGCTTTATGATCAGTTGGGTTCGCAGCAGCGCACCTTTATGAGCCTAGGGCGCGAGCACGGCTTTAGCGTTGATTTTGACCATGTACAAATGCTTGTCAGCCAGGCAGCTCAGCAGGAAGTATGGCCAAAGGTCTATACGTGGTTAGTCGAACACAGCACGCCGAAAATGCAGGCGGGAAGTATTACTGATGTGGAGGCGGGGTATCGGGCCACTGGGGCAACGGCTACTATGTGACGATTCCGTCTGTCGCGGTCACTTTCTTGGTGAGTCCTGTGACGATGGCCATGGCAAGTTTAAAACCGGCTCCTGCCAGAGCGTCTATAAGATAGTGTTCAACCTTTCATCCCGGCAGTTGCCACCTATTACTGGAGTTATTCATGAAACACTACATCACTCCCGATCTGTGCGATGCCTATCCTGAGCGGGTGCAAGTGCTTGAGCCCATGTTCAGCAATTTTGGCGGGCGCGATTCCTTTGGTGGCGAGATCGTGACCATCAAGTGTTTTGAAGACAACTCGCGGGTCAAGGAGCAGGTTGAGCTCAAAGGTGATGGCAAGGTATTGGTGGTTGATGGCGGTGGCTCGCTGCGCTGTGCGTTGCTGGGTGACATGCTGGCTGAGAAAGCGGCAAAAAATGGCTGGGAAGGCCTGGTGGTTTACGGCTGTATCCGTGATGTTGATGTCATTGCACAAACCGATCTCGGCGTGCAGGCCCTGGCCAGCCACCCGATGAAAAGCACACGGCGAGGTGTTGGTGAGCTGAACGTGGCGGTTACTTTTGCGGGTGTCACTTTCCGTCCAGGCGAATTTATCTATGCCGACAATAATGGCGTGATTATTTCGCCTTCTGCGTTGAATCCCCCGCAATAACCGCCTAACGCTAAGGAACACGGATGTACGAGGAAGAAAACGCTCAGTGGGGGCTGGTACACGCATTGGTGCTGGACGGCGAGGGCGGTGCGCGGTCAATTGCGCGTACCGAGCTGGACGATCTGCACCTGCAACCCCACGAAAGCCTCTGGCTGCATCTGGATCGAAGTCATCCGCAAACCCAGGGTTGGTTACGTCATTCGAGTGGTTTAAGCGATTTCAGCTGCGATTTGCTGCTTGAAGAAAATACCCGTCCACGCTTGTTGCCTTTGCCCAACAATGAGTTGCTGCTGTTCTTGCGCGGAGTCAATCTCAACCCTGGCGCAGAGCCTGAGGACATGGTCTCACTGCGTATATTCGGCAGTGCGCAACGCGTTATTTCATTGCGCCTGCGCCCGCTGCGCGCCACTGATGAACTGCTGGGCGAGTTTGATCTGGGCGAAGGCCCTAAAAACCCTGCAGAGCTCATCCTCTACCTGGCCCAGCACCTGACGCTCAAGGTTCAGGATTTGATCGGCGAGCTGTCAGAAATTGTCGATAACGAAGAAGATAAAATAGATGCCGACGAACGGTACACTCCTGAGCACGGCTCCATCCTGCAGATCCGTCGTCGAGCCGCTGCTTTGCGTCGTTTTTTGGCCCCTCAGCGTGATATTTTCGGGCAACTGACGCGCATTCGATTACCGTGGTTCAGCGCGGATGATGCCGATTACTGGAACGAACTGAACAACAGCCTGACCCGCTACCTGGAAGAACTTGAGTTGACCCGCGAGCGCGTGGGGCTTGTCCTTGAGGCGGAAGACAGGCGCCTGAACGTACGCATGAGCCGCATCATGTATCGCTTCGGGGTACTCACCGGGATCTTCTTGCCCATCACGTTTATCACCGGTTTGCTGGGTATCAATGTGGGCGGCGTGCCGTTCGCCGATGACTCGTACGGCTTTGCGGTGACCTGCGGTTTGATGTTGGTCATCGGTGTAGGGCAATGGTGGTTTTATCGTAGGCTTCAGTGGCTTTGAATTGGGGGAATGTGACCCGGCTGGTGATGTTCGCGTCTTTAACAGACATATCGAGAGGTGCTTATGCACGATCCGTTTGAACAGTCGTTACGTGAAATGCTCAAGGCGCCGCCGTCCAATCGCGACGACGACGCTTGCCTGGGCAGAGTACTGAAAACCGCGAACCGCCAGGTCGGCGCGGGTGATCTTTTCAGTCTTCTGGGCCGCTGGATGCAAGCACTGATGATTGCTTTGAACAGCGGTTCAGCTCATATTGCGCCCGTTTCGCGACGCAAACCTGCTGCTCGCCCTGCTGATAAGGCTGATTGAACATGGAACTTGATCTCTGGACCCAGAGCCTCGTCACGGCAATGACTGCCTTGTGGACTAAAATTGCCAATTTCATTCCCAACCTCTTCGGTGCGTTGGTGGTGGTCCTGCTGGGTTTCGTGGTTGCAAAACTGCTTGATACCTTGCTGTCCAAATTGCTTGCCAAGCTGGGCCTTGATCGCCTGATGGCCGGCACCGGCCTCACCAAGATTCTGGGGCGCGCAGGGATCCAGGTACCGATCTCTACCCTGATAGGCAAAATTGTCTATTGGTTCATCCTGCTGATTTTCCTGGTCTCGGCGGCTCAATCGCTTGGCCTGGAACGTGTTTCAGCTACTCTGGATATTTTCACCCTGTACTTGCCAAAGGTCTTTGGCGCGATTCTGGTGCTGTTGGCGGGTGTGCTGGTTGCACAATTGCTGAATGGCTTGGTCCGTGGCGCCTGCGAGAGTGTCGGGTTTGATTACGCCAGTGGCTTGGGACGTGTGGCTCAAGGCTTGGTGATCATCATCAGTATTTCCGTGGCGATCAGCCAGCTAGAGGTCAAAACCGACCTGCTGAACCACGTGATCGTGATTGTGTTGATAACCGTTGGTCTGGCCGTTGCTTTGGCAATGGGGCTAGGAAGTCGGGAAATTGCGGGTCAGATCCTTGCCGGGATCTATGTGCGTGAGCTATATCAAGTAGGGCAAGAAGTGCGTGTGGGCGAGGTCGAAGGGCAGATCGAAGAAATTGGTACGGTTAAAACGACGTTGCTGACCGATGAGGGTGAGCTAGTCTCCATCTCGAATCGGATCTTGCTGGAGCAGCACGTGACCAGCCGCTGATGCGGCAAACCCTGCTAATGTATGCCGCCGCAAAAAAGTCTGTTCCCTGGGCTGTGGCGGATATTGACCTGACTGTCGGCACGACTCGTTTTGAATAAAGCCCAACCGCTATCCATGCGCTACGACCCCCGCGAGCTCTCTGATGAGGAGTTAGTGGCGCGCGCGCATGATGAGTTGTTTCACGTCACACGTGCTTATGAAGAGTTGATGCGGCGTTATCAACGAACTTTGTTCAGCGTTTGTTCAAGGTATTTAGGGAACGATCGTGATGCTGACGATGTCTGTCAGGAGGTGATGCTTAAAGTGTTGTATGGTCTGAAAAATTTCGAGGGCAAATCGAAATTCAAGACATGGCTATATAGCATCACCTATAACGAATGCATTACACAGTATCGAAAGGAACGGCGAAAGCGTCGCTTGATGGACGCATTAAGTATTGACCCCCTTGAGGAAGCGTCTGAGGAAAAGGCGCCGAAACCTGAGGAAAAGGGCGGACTTGATCGCTGGCTGGTGCATGTGAATCCGATTGATCGGGAAATTTTAGTGCTGCGTTTTGTCGCAGAACTGGAATTTCAGGAAATCGCAGACATAATGCATATGGGTTTGAGTGCAACAAAAATGAGATACAAGCGTGCACTTGACAAATTGCGTGAGAAATTTGCAGGTATTGCTGAAACTTAGTTCAGCGCAAATCGCTCTACGTGTAGGCAAGGTCTGATAGACTTGCCGCCGAGTTGTCCCCCGGTATGTGGGACTGCTTTACAATCACCAGATGGGGATTTAACGGATGAAACTGAAAAACACCTTGGGCATTGCCATTGGTTCCTTTGTAGCCGCAACTTCGTTCGGTGCCCTGGCACAAGGCCAAGGCGCGGTCGAGGGTGAACTGTTCTACAAAAAACAGTACAACGACAGCGTCAAGTCCGTAGAAGACGGTTACAACCCAGGCGCATCGATCGGTTACTTCCTGACCGACGACGTTTCGTTGAACCTGACCTACGACGCGACTCACCACACTCGTTCCTCGAAGGGTGATCACCAGAAAATCAAAGGCGACAACTTTGGTCTGAACGCTCAGTACCACTTCGGCACCGTTGGCGACGCTCTGCGTCCATACGTTTCCGGCGGTGTTGCTCACAAGAGCATGACCGGCGTTGAGGCCAATGGCCACAACGGTCGCGACAAGTCGACTTTCCTGACTGCAGGCGCTGGTGTTAAGTGGTACATCACCAACAACCTGTTCGCTCGTGCAGGCGTTGAAGCTGACTACAAACTGGACAACGGCAAGTGGGACTACGCTCCTACCGTTGGTCTGGGTGTGAACTTCGGCGGCAACGGCGGCCAAGTAGCTCCTGCTCCAGTTGCTCCAGCACCGATTGCTGAGCCAGAACCAGAAGCTCCGATCGCTGAAGTGGTTCGCGTTGAACTTGACGTGAAATTCGACTTCGACAAGTCGGTTGTTAAATCGCAGTACATGCCTGACATCAACAACGTTGCTGATTTCATGAAGCAGTACCCTGCGACCAACACTACTGTTGCTGGTTACACTGACAGCGTAGGCCCAGACGCCTACAACCAAAAGCTGTCGCAGCGTCGTGCTGACGCTGTTCGTGCAGCCCTGGTTAACCAAGGTGTTGAAGCTAACCGTGTAGACGCAGTCGGTCACGGCGAAGCTAACCCAGTTGCAAGCAACGCAACTGCTGATGGCCGTGCACTGAACCGTCGTGTAGAAGCGACCGTTCAAGCAGAAGCTAAGTAATATTTAGCTAGGCTGTTCAGAAAAACCCGACCTCGGTCGGGTTTTTCTTTGTCTGCGATTTGGCTTGGTGCCCCTCGCTTGCATGAGGGATGGCCGGCTATAATCGCGTCCTCTTCAAGTCACCCTTTGAGTCCATTCAGCCCATGTATAACCTGGCCCGCCAGTTGCTCTTCAAACTCTCCCCTGAAACTTCCCATGATCTGTCCCTGGACCTGATCGGTGCGGGCGGCCGTCTGGGGCTCAATGGTTTGTTGTGCAAGACACCGGCAAAACTGCCAGTGACGGTAATGGGACTCGACTTTCCAAACCCGGTCGGGCTGGCCGCAGGTCTGGACAAGAACGGTGCAGCCATTGATGGTTTTGCACAGCTGGGCTTCGGCTTTGTTGAGATCGGTACGGTGACCCCGCGCCCTCAGCCAGGCAATCCAAAGCCACGTATTTTTCGACTGCCAGAAGCGCAGGCCATCATCAATCGCATGGGGTTTAACAACCAGGGCGTTGATCATTTGCTGGCGCGGGTTCAGGCAGCCAAATATAGCGGCATCCTGGGAATCAATATCGGCAAGAACTTCGATACCCCGGTCGAGCGGGCGGTGGATGATTACCTGATCTGCCTGGATAAGGTGTACACCCACGCCAGCTATGTGACCGTGAACGTCAGCTCGCCGAATACTCCCGGACTTCGCACTCTTCAGTTTGGCGATTCGCTCAAGCAGTTGCTTGAAGCTTTGCAGTTGCGTCAGAACGAGCTGACACAACGCCACGGTAAGCGCGTACCACTGGCGATCAAGATCGCCCCCGACATGACCGACGAGGAAACTGTTCTCGTGGCTCAGGCGCTGCTTGAGACCGGCATGGATGCAGTGATTGCGACCAACACCACCTTAAGTCGTGTAGGCGTTGAGGGTATGGAGCATGGTGACGAGGCCGGTGGTCTGTCCGGTGCTCCGGTACGCGATAAAAGCACCCATACGGTCAAAGTGCTGGCAGCCGAACTGGCTGGGCGCATGCCGATTATCGCAGCGGGCGGGATCACTGAAGGTAAGTACGCAGCAGAGAAGATCACTGCAGGTGCTAGTCTGGTGCAGCTCTATTCAGGTTTCATCTACAAGGGGCCGGCATTGATTCGTGAGTCGGTCGATGCCATTTCTGCATTGCCGCGCGGATAACGGCGCATAAAAAAGGGCTCCCTAAAGGAGCCCCTGGGCCGAAGCCCGCCGTCCGGATGGGACGAGCATGGTTAAGTCGTTGCGTATTCAAGATGATGTCGGAGTTTGCCCAGAGTTGCCCTAGCCGACGGCGCGTAGTTCGTTGAGTCTGTGGATGCCCGCAGTGCCTGTCATACCGTCCCAGTTGTCGCCGCGTCCTTCGCGCCAGCCGTTAATCCAGGCTTGGCGTACCGACGGTAGAGTAAAAGGGCAAAGCTCACGGGATTTTCCATGAACGCCATATTGGTATCCGCGTAAAAAAGCTCTTTCCAACGGATCACGCTTAAGTCTTCTCATAGGGTGTTGCCCTCACTTGTTGACTGTGTATATCGCGTCGACCTGACAAAGGTCGGGGCAGAATGCTTCTGCCGTTGGTGCTCGCTGCCGGCGTGGCGAGCATTTTCGTTGCCGTCTGTGCGGCGACAACATGCGTCCAGTTCTAACCAATGCGTCATGGCGTGTGAATGATCGTTTTGTCATAAGGACGTAACGATATTGGTGTTAAGGCCATAAGAAAGGCTCTCACTTCAAGGTCGGATTCGACCAAAGCCTGATGGGGTGAGAGTTTGCAACGTTGATGCGTTTCATTCTCCGCTGCGAATACCCTCTGTATTGTCCGGGGACTATTCGACGAAGGGTCTGAGAGTGACATCGTATTTCTCGATGAATGACCTGCCCCTGCGTCTAAACTCTTCGTGCCTGCGGGCATGAATGATCGTTGGGGTGGAACGGCACAGTTTCGTGCCACACGAGCGCTCTTCAAGAAAAGCGCTTGATTGAAAACGGAGCAGGCAATGCGTTGCCTCTTCACTGATAGCTAAAAGCTCAGGAATCCCATGTCGGATCGTTACGAACTCTTCCTTACCTGTCCCAAAGGCCTTGAAGGTCTGCTCCTTGAGGAGGCTACCGGCCTTGGTCTAGAGGAAGCCCGCGAGCACACTTCGGCCATCCGTGGCATGGCGAGCATGGAAACGGCCTACCGTTTGTGCTTGTGGTCGCGTCTTGCCAACCGCGTATTGCTGGTACTCAAGCGCTTCCCGATGAAAGATGCGGAAGACCTGTACCACGGCGTTCTGGATGTGGACTGGCAGGATCATATGGTCCCGGACGGCACGCTGGCTGTTGAATTCAGCGGCCATGGCTCGGGCATCGATAACACTCACTTTGGTGCCTTGAAGGTCAAGGACGCCATTGTCGACAAGTTGCGCACGCCCTCTGGCGAGCGTCCGTCCATCGACAAGATCAGCCCGGACATGCGCATCCATTTGCGCCTGGACCGTGGCGAAGCCATTTTGTCCCTCGATCTGTCGGGCAGCAGCTTGCACCAGCGTGGCTATCGCCTGCAGCAAGGCGCGGCTCCGCTGAAAGAAAACCTGGCCGCCGCGATCCTTATTCGTGCCGGCTGGCCGCGTCTGGCGGCCGAAGGCGCTGCCCTGGCTGACCCGATGTGTGGTGTGGGCACGTTCCTGGTCGAGGGCGCAATGATCGCTGCCGACATGGCGCCCAACCTGAATCGTATCCACTGGGGCTTCGATGCCTGGCTCGGTCACGTGCCTGCCATCTGGAAAAAACTTCACGAAGAAGCGACCGGGCGGGCAGAGGTCGGCATGGCCAAGCCGCCGTTGTGGATTCGTGGCTATGAAGCCGACCCGCGTCTGATCCAGCCCGCGCGCAACAACATTGAACGGGCAGGCTTGAGTCACTGGATCAAGATTTACCAGGGTGAAGTCGCGACGTTTGAGCCTCGTCCAGACCAGAACCAGAAAGGTCTGGTTATCTGCAACCCTCCGTACGGTGAGCGTCTGGGCGATGAGGCGAGCTTGCTCTACCTCTACCAGAACCTTGGCGAGCGGCTCCGTCAGGCGTGCTTGAATTGGGAGGCTGCGGTATTTACCGGGGCCCCGGATCTGGGCAAGCGCATGGGTATTCGCAGCCACAAGCAGTATTCCTTCTGGAACGGCGCCTTGCCGTGCAAGCTGCTGTTGATCAAGGTTGTGCCGGATCAGTTCGTGACGGGCGAGCGTCGTACCCCTGAGCAGCGTCAGGTCGAACGGGAACAGGCTGAGTCTGATCTGCCGTCCAATCTTGAAGCACCGGGCAAATACGAGAAGTTCAACAAGAACGGTAACCCGATCAAGCCGGCCCCGGTAGTGATCGAGCAGCCGCGCTTGAGTGAAGGCGGGCAGATGTTTGCCAACCGCCTGCAGAAGAATCTCAAGGCGTTGGGCAAGTGGGTCAAGCGTGAAGGCATCGATTGCTACCGTGTGTACGATGCGGACATGCCTGAGTATTCCATGGCCATCGACCTGTATCACGATTGGGTTCATGTCCAGGAATACGCTGCGCCAAAATCCATCGATCCAGAAAAGGCTTCGGCCCGTATGTTCGATGCGCTGGCGGCTATCCCCCAAGCCTTGAACATCGACAAGAGCCGTGTGATCGTCAAGCGTCGCGAGCGCCAGAGCGGCACCAAGCAGTACGAGCGTCAGAGCGCGCAGGGCAAGTTCACTGAGGTCAATGAAGGCGGTGTGAAGCTGCTGGTCAACCTCACGGACTACCTGGACACCGGGCTGTTCCTGGATCATCGTCCTATGCGCATGCGTATTCAGAAAGAGGCTGCGGGCAAGCGCTTCCTCAACCTGTATTGCTACACCGCAACCGCCAGTGTGCATGCTGCCAAGGGAGGCGCGCGCAGCACTACCAGCGTTGATTTGTCCAAGACGTACCTGGACTGGGCGCGTCGCAACCTGTCCCTGAACGGCTTCTCGGACAAGAACCGTCTGGAGCAGGGCGATGTGATGGTGTGGCTGGATGCCTGCCGAGAAGAGTACGACCTGATCTTCATTGATCCGCCGACTTTCTCCAACTCCAAGCGCATGGAAGGCATTTTCGATGTCCAGCGCGATCACGTGCAGTTGCTGGACCTGGCCATGGCGCGTCTGGCGCCAGGCGGAGTGCTGTATTTCTCGAATAACTTCCGTAAGTTCATCCTCGATGAGCATCTGGAAGCCCGTTATGCGGTCGAGGAAATTACTGCCAGCACCATCGATCCGGACTTTGCCCGTAATGGCAAAATCCACCGTGCCTGGAAGATCAGCGCCCGGTAAATTGTCTGCCGCCATCAACGCGATGTACGACAGGCAATAAAAAAACGCCCCCGGCCTTATGGTCGGGGGCGTTTTTTATTGTGTTCCAGAACCCTTACTGTGCGATGGACACCGCGCTGTTGGGCAATTGAGGTTGGCGATACAGGTCCAGCAGAACCTGATCGAGCACTGCCGAGGCGCCCCAAGGGCGTGGGTCATTGAGAATGGCGACAACGGCCCATGTGTTGCCATTGCTGTCGCGGCTAAAGCCGGCAATGGCGCGTACAGTATTCAGGGTGCCTGTCTTGATGTGTGCCTGGCCGTTCATGGCGGTGGTCTTCAGGCGTTTGCGCATGGTGCCGTCCTTGCCTGCAATCGGCATGGAGCTGATGAACTCGGCGGCGTAGGGGCTCTTCCAGGCGGCTTGCAGCATCTGCGCCATTTCCCGGGCACTGACGCGCTCGGCACGTGAAAGGCCGGAGCCGTTTTCCATGACCAGATGCGGGGCTGTGATGCCTTTTTTGGCCAGCCACTGACGCACGACGCGTTGTGCGGCTTTGGCATCGTCGCCATCGGCGTTATTGCGGAATTGCGCGCCGAGACTCAGGAACAGCTGCTGGGCCATGGTGTTGTTGCTGTATTTGTTGATGTCGCGAATGATTTCGGCCAGGTCTGGCGAGAAGGCCCGTGCCAGGACCTTGGCGCTTTTTGGAACGCTGCCCAGACGGTCCTGGCCCTGAATACTGCCGCCCAGTTCTTTCCAGATGGCGCGTACGGCACCAGCTGTGTAGGTCGCATGATCAAGTAGCGACAGGTAAGTCTGGGAGTTGCAGCCATCGCCCAATTGACCGTTTACGGTGACCAGTACCGAGCCGTCAGCCTGCGGTACCGGGTTATAACGGACGTTCCCGTTGCACTGCTTGCTGTTGACTGCCTTGACCTGGTTGTCGATGCGAATGCTCGCAATCGGTGGTTCGACCGAAATCAGCACCTTGCCGGAATCATTGCGTGCAATGAAACGCAGGGCTTTGAGGTTGACCAGCAACGAGTCGGGCTTGACCAGGAACGGTTTGTTTTTGTCATTGCCGTCGTCATCAAACGTCGGAAGTTGCGGTTGTACGAAGAAGCCGCGATCCAGGATCAGATCCCCCGTGACTTGCTGTACGCCATTGGCGCGCAGGTCGCGCATCAAAAGCCAGAGTTTTTCCATGTTCAGCTTGGGGTCGCCGCCGCCCTTGAGGTACAGGTTGCCTTGTAGGATGCCATTGCTCAGGGTGCCGTCGGTGTAGAACTCGGTTTTCCACTGATGGGTAGGGCCGAGCATTTCCAGGGCTGCGAAGGTGGTCACCAGTTTCATGGTAGAGGCCGGATTCACCGAGACGTCAGCATTGAATACGGTGGGTATGCCAGGGCCGTTGAGTGGCAGCATTACCAGCGACAGCGCCTCGTTCTGCAGTTTATTGGTCTTGAGGGCTTGCTGAACCTTGGGTGAAAGAGTGGTGTTGATGGGGGCTGCGTTGGCCCCGAAGGCGAGCGGCAGGAAAAAGCCGGCGAGAAGCAATGGTCGTAAAGATTTGATCATATGAAGTAAAACCCTGCAGGCGAGGGGAAAAATAAGAAGGCATGATGAAAAGCGCCTTCATGGTCATAAAAGTGTTGGCATTATGCCCCAACGCCATTGCGGTTGCGCATCGGTCTGGTGTCGGTTATGACTTATTTAAGCGTAGAAAACGATGAGCCGCTCACACGGAACCGGGCAGTCGAGGCCTGAAGCTGGTAAAGTGCCGCCGTTATTACTTAAGAGGATTGTTCAATGGCTACTAATCGTTCCCAGCGTCTGCGCAAAAAACTGTGCGTTGATGAATTTCAGGAGCTGGGTTTTGAGCTGAACCTGGATTTCAAAGAAGACCTGTCGGAAGAGGCTATCGACGCTTTCCTCGAAGCGTTCTTGAAAGAAGCCATGGAAGCTAACGGTCTGGGCTATGTTGGCGGCGACGACTACGGTCTGGTTTGCCTGCAGAAGCGCGGTTCGGTCAGCGAAGAGCAGCGTGCCGCTGTTGAAGCCTGGTTGAAGGCTCGCCCAGAGCTGACCAGCGTTGAAGCTAGCCCGCTGATGGACGTATGGTACCCGGAAAAGCCAATCAATCCGGTAGCCTGATGTCAACATAAAGGCAGCCCGTGCGGCTGCCTTTATGTGTTTTACGTATTTCCCTTCTGACCCGTTCCGGGTACTTGACCGTCCTTAAATAGTTGAATACTGCGCACCCGTTGCCTGGTACGAAACTGCGTGGGCGTTTCGCAGCCGCTCCGACGGTTTACGTACTTTGTGGTTGCGGGTACAGGTCGCGATAAGCGCCGAAGCGTACTCAAGCCCGGAATCGCTGTGGCTACCGGCTCAGTCGTAAATGGATTTTTTCTTCCAGTCGGTATCGGTCTCGTCTGTTTTCAGGCCTTCAGTCAACTCGTTGACTTCATCTGTTGCGGGCTGCTGATCGCTCAATACTTGGGCGTTGACGCGTGCCAATTGGGCATCGAACTCTTTCAGCTGTGCCCCATACATGGCTGGCACGGGTTGTGAGCGCAAGTACTGAACGCCTCTTTCATAGGCCAGGCGCGCTTGTCCGGGCTGGTTCTGCTGCAAGGCAATCTTGCCCAGGTGATTAAAAAATTCGATATGCAGCACTACCAGCAAGTGGCGAACTTCCTTGAGCCATTGTTTGGCTTCGTTGCCCGGCAAGAAACCATCCTTGGCTGCCCGGGTGATTTGCCCGTGCAGTGTTTCAAGCTGGAAGCGCACGTCTTTAGCGATGGCTTCAGTCAGAACCGGCCGCGGCGGGTTGTTGACCGGGATCGATTCTCCTCTGGCAATCAGCGCGTTGAGCTCGGTTATTTGTGCCTTCAGCGAGGCATCGTTTTTCTGTACCAGCAACAGGCGCTGTGTGGCGTTGAGCTCAAGACGGGTCAGCAGAAGTTTGAGTGCCGACGACATCAACTGACCCGGAAAGGTCTCGTTGACTACGCCGCAGCGACGTATACGGTCATCGAGTTCGATCTTGAGGCGCGATTTCTCCAGTTTGTTTCGTTCCACCACATGGTTCAGGTAACCGATGGCTATCAGCAGTGCAATCCCGGCGACGACAAGCAGGGCGATCATGGAGGGAGTCAACGTTAAAACCTCTTCAGGGTTGTCTGCCTGCGGTGGCGCGCAGGATTGCCAATAGGGCTTGCTCTGGCGTGAGCCGGTTGCCTCGAATGGACGATGCGCCATGCTCTATAAAAGAGACTGGAATACAGCGGGGTGCAAATTGCCATCACTGAAGCGCGTCAATCATAACGTCTTGTAGGATGCTGGAGTACATACGCAGCGGTTTAGACTTCATACCGCCTATGAAAGTGCTGTAAGAGGAGGGAAGTCATTGATTTCAATATATTTTCATATTGGGGTTGACGACTTCCAAATCCATCCCTAGAATGCGCGCCAATTGCAGCGTAAAGCACACAGCGAAACGCAGTAACCAGTGAAGTTGTAGCGTGTCCCCTTCGTCTAGTGGCCTAGGACACCGCCCTTTCACGGCGGTAACAGGGGTTCGAGTCCCCTAGGGGACGCCATTGCGGGAATAGCTCAGTTGGTAGAGCACGACCTTGCCAAGGTCGGGGTCGCGAGTTCGAGTCTCGTTTCCCGCTCCATTTTTAAGCAGTTTCGCTTTCGGGCGTGACTGAGTGAAAGCCAAGGCGCTGACTTCGGTCAATGCGATTGGCACTGGAACATACAGCGTATGTTTCGGGCAACGTCCCCTTCGTCTAGTGGCCTAGGACACCGCCCTTTCACGGCGGTAACAGGGGTTCGAGTCCCCTAGGGGACGCCATTATTGCGGGAATAGCTCAGTTGGTAGAGCACGACCTTGCCAAGGTCGGGGTCGCGAGTTCGAGTCTCGTTTCCCGCTCCAAATTTTGTTTTTTGGAGCTACGCAGAGTCCAGAAAGCAGAAAAAGATCAGCCGATGGCTGATTTTTTTTGTGTCACAAGCAACTTTGCCTCAGGGCAGGGTTGGGTGAAAGCCAGCGTGATAACCTCGGTTAACGCAGTTGGCACTGAAACATGCAGTGTATGTTTCGGGCAACGTCCCCTTCGTCTAGTGGCCTAGGACACCGCCCTTTCACGGCGGTAACAGGGGTTCGAGTCCCCTAGGGGACGCCATTATTGCGGGAATAGCTCAGTTGGTAGAGCACGACCTTGCCAAGGTCGGGGTCGCGAGTTCGAGTCTCGTTTCCCGCTCCAAATTTTGTTTTTTGGAGCTACGCACAGTTCAAAAAACACACAAAAAGCAGCCTTAGGGCTGCTTTTTGCGTTTCTGCGTCTTCGTCCCTTCCAGAAGTACACATTCGTCTGCAACCCATGGCGTTCGTGCCGCGTATCAACAAGGTTGAATCTTTCGTTTCTGCGGTTGCCTCAAGTCTGCGCTAGGCTGGTTAGCAGGTGACATTTGCTGACATGCCCGGAACATGGGTGCATCGACTATCTCCTTCTAGACATGAGAGCCGCATGACACATCTAAAAAAATGGCTCGGCAGCTTGCTGCTGACACTCGGACTTTTGTCCCATCCCGCTTGGGCGGACGACTCACCGACCCCGGTGTATTTCGGCAACCTGACCTGGGAAAGCGGCAGTCTGATTACCGAAGTGCTGCGTTTTATCACCGAAAAAGGTTATGGCGTGGCAACGGATACTTTGCCCGGCAGTACCGTCAGCCTGGAAGCCGCCCTGGCTAAAAACGATATCCAGGTAATTGCAGAGGAGTGGGCTGGGCGTAGCCCGGTCTGGAACCAGGCCGAGGCCGAGGGCAAGGTGTTTGGTCTGGGCGATATTGTCAAAAATGCCAGTGAGGGCTGGTGGGTGCCTGAATATGTGGTCAAGGGGGATCCGGAGAAAGGGATCAAGGCGATGGCGCCGGACTTGAAGTCAGTGGCGGATCTGTCGCGTTACAAAGAGGTGTTCCGCGATCAGGAAGATCCGACACGCGGGCGTTTTTTGAACAGCCCGTCCGGCTGGACGTCCGAAACCGTAAACAGTCAAAAGCTCAAGGCCTATGGCCTGGACAGCGATTTTGTAAACTTCCGCACAGGTTCCGGGGCCGCGCTGGATGCCGAAATCAGTTCTTCGATCAAACGCGGCAAACCGGTGTTGTTCTACTACTGGTCGCCGACCCCGCTGATTGGTCGTTACAAACTGATCAAGCTGGATGAGCCGCCCTTTGATGCTGAAGCCTGGAAAACGCTGACTGACGCCGGGAACCCAACCCCAAAAGGCACCCGATCGCTGCCGGCAAAACTGGCGATTGGCGTTTCGGCACCTTTCAAGGCGCAGCACCCTCAGTTGGTTGAGTTCTTTGAAAAGGTCGATTTCCCCATCGACTTGTTGAACCGGACCCTCGCTCAGATGAGTGAAAAACGCACCGAACCCGACAAGGCCGCAGAAGCTTTTTTGCGGGAGCAGCCGCAGGTCTGGCAGGCCTGGGTCACCCCGCAAGCGGCGGAAAAGATCAAGGCGGCGCTTTGAGGCGTCTGACTCACTGAACTAGAGCGCGGTATGTTTCCTGAGAATCTGACATTTTCAATTGCGGCGTGGGTCAATGACGGGGTTGATGCGCTGGTGAGCAACTATGGGGATGTGTTCCGGCACATTTCCGACACGCTGCTATGGGTGATCATCCACCTCGAAGGCCTGCTGCGTATGACACCATGGTGGTTGATGCTGGCGATTGTGGGGGCAATTGCCTGGCATGCCACTCGCAGGATCTTCAGCGCGCTGTTGATAGTGGGCTTGTTGTTTTTAGTCGGCGCCGTCGGCTTGTGGGACAAGCTGATGCAAACCCTCGCGCTGATGATGGTGGCGACGGTGATTTCAGTCCTGCTGGGGATTCCGCTGGGGATTCTCGCGGCCCGCAGCAATCGCTTGCGCACGGTGTTGATGCCCTTGCTGGACATCATGCAAACCCTGCCCAGCTTTGTGTACCTGATCCCGGTCTTGATGCTGTTCGGCCTGGGCAAGGTGCCCGCGATCTTTGCAACGGTGATTTATGCCGTGCCACCGTTGATCCGTCTGACCGACCTGGGCCTGCGTCAGGTCGATCGTGAAGTGATGGAGGCCATCAATGCGTTTGGTGCCAACCCTTGGCAGCAGTTGTTTGGCGTGCAACTGCCGCTGGCGATGCCAAGCATCATGGCGGGAGTCAATCAGACCACGATGATGGCGTTGTCGATGGTGGTCATAGCCTCAATGATCGGCGCCAGGGGCTTGGGCGAGGATGTGCTGGTGGGCATCCAGACCCTTAACGTCGGCAAAGGGCTGGAAGCAGGACTGGCCATCGTGATCCTGGCAGTTGTCATCGACCGTATTACTCAAGCGTATGGCCGGCCCCGGCATAAGGAAGTCCCATGAGTGATGCGGCAACCTGCAAGATTGAGGTCCGTCACGTATTCAAAGTGTTCGGCCGTCATGAAAAACACGTGCTGGCGTTGATCCGGGCGGGTAAAAGCAAGGAGCAAGTGCTGGCTGAAACCGGCTGTGTCGTGGGGATCAACGACCTTTCCCTGGCAATCAATCCGGGGGAGGTTTTTGTGATCATGGGCCTTTCCGGCTCTGGAAAGTCCACGCTGGTACGTCATCTCAATCGTCTGATCGATCCTACCAGCGGCCAGATTCTGGTGGATGGCGAGGACATTCTTGGCTATGACATGCGCGCTCTGCGCCAGTTTCGCCGGCATAAAATCAGTATGGTGTTCCAGAATTTTGGTCTGCTGCCTCATCGGAACGTGCTGGAAAACGTGGCTTACGGTCTTAAAGTCCGTGGCGAGAGCAAGGCGCAATGCGATGAGCGCGCCCGGCACTGGATTTCAGTTGTGGGGCTGCAGGGCTATGAGCAGGCGTTTGTTCATCAGTTGTCCGGCGGCATGCGCCAGCGTGTCGGCCTGGCGCGGGCCTTGGCAACCGACACCGATATCATCCTGATGGATGAAGCCTTCAGCGCGCTTGATCCCTTGATCCGGGCTGAAATGCAGGACCAGTTGCTTGAGCTGCAGCGTACGCTGAAAAAAACCATCGTCTTTATTACCCATGATCTGGACGAAGCCCTGCGCATTGGCAACCGGATTGCCATCCTCAAGGACGGTCAGTTGATTCAGGTGGGCACGCCCCAAGAGATTCTGCTGTCGCCGGCCGATGAGTATGTCGACCGTTTTGTGCAGCGCCGCCGTACGCCAGTTGATTGAGTCGGCACAGGATTGAAGCTCATGTTGCTATTGGGTGCGCATAGGCCGAACTGCTTTAAAGCAACCGGTGTTCAAAACAAAAAAAGGCCCGCCGGGCTAAACCGGGCGGGCCTTGAGAATCAGCGAGCAATCAGTGCTGTGTGCTGTCCTGTGTGGTCGGCAGCGCGATCAGCTGTTTTTCCTGGTTCCAGTCGAACGGTTCGTCGTTTTGTTCAGCTTCGTAGCGACGCTCTTCCAGCGCTTCATACATGTCCAGTTCTTCATCGGACAGGAAGTTAAAGCACGCACCGCCGAAGAACCACAGCAGGTCACGGGGAACCAGATGGGCAATTTGCGGGTAGCGTTCGATGACCTGGCACATGATGTCCTGACCCAGGTATTGGCTATCAATCGGATCGACAGGCAGGGCGCTCTTCATTTCATCGAAGCGCTCAATAAACAGGGCGTGGCTTTCCTCGGGGATCTGTTCGGCGTCACCGACAGCAACCAGGATGCTGCGCAGCAGATCGAGCAGGGCGAGATTATGGTTGAGATCATTGGTGGCCATCAGGGTGTCCTCTAGAGCAAAACGGGCGCGAGAGTATAAAGCTCTCAGCGCCCGCTGTCCTGCTAGCGAATCTTGCCTTCGCTATGGCTGAGTTCCTCCTTGGAGAAATCGTCCACGTCGATCACCTTGCGCCGCGCGGCTTCGGCGGTCCGTAGTGTCTCGGCCTCGGCAGGTTGCAGCACACCTGCTTGCAGGGCTGAATCGATGGACGGCTCACCAGCAGCCGGTTTTACCTGACCGCTTTTCAGGGCTTCATGGAGTTTTTTGTAGGCGGGTTGTGCTGCATCCAGCAGGTCGCAGGCATGTTGCAGGGCTCCCACCGCGTCCTCCTCTGATTGCGGGCGGTAGCAACCGGCAAGGATGGCCTCCAGCGCTGGATCCCCCTTGGCGCGGCCCAATACCGCTGCTACTTCAGCGTCGAGTGCGTCCGATGGGCCGGTGTGGCGGCGGCCAAACGGAAACACCACGCCCCGCAGCAAAATGCCCAGCAGGCGGTTCGGGAAGTTCTTCAGCAGTTCATCCAGCGCACGCTCGGCATGACCGAGACTTTCCTCCATCGCCCATTTGAACAACGGGTTGAGGTGCTCGGGGGAGTCGAGGTCGTGATAACGCTTGAGCGCTGCCGAGGCCAGATACATGTGACTCAGTACATCTCCCAGGCGGGCGGACAAGCGTTCGCGGCGTTTAAGAGTGCCCCCCAGAAGCATCATGCTCAGGTCTGCCAGCATCGCAAAGGCTGCGGCCTGGCGGTTCAGTGCGCGGAAATAGCCTTGGCTCAAGGCATTGCCGGGGGATTTCTCAAGACGGCCAAAGCCCAGGTTCAATACCAGCGTGCTAGCAGCATTGCTGACGGCGAACCCGATATGCCTGAGCAGCAGGTCGTCAAACTCCAGCAGGGCCTGATCGCGGTCTTCGCGTCCTGCCAGGGCCATTTCCTTGAGGACAAAGGGGTGGCAGCGAATGGCACCCTGACCAAAGATCATCAGATTGCGCGAGAGAATATTTGCCCCTTCCACGGTGATGAAAATCGGTGCCCCTTGCCAATTACGGCCCAGGTAGTTATTGGGCCCCATGATGATGCCTTTGCCGCCGTGAACGTCCATGGCGTGGCTGATGCACTCGCGCCCCCGTTCGGTGAGGTGGTACTTGAGAATCGCCGACAGCACCGAAGGTTTCTCTCCCAGATCCACCGCGTTGGCGGTCAGGATGCGTGCGCTGTCCATCAGCCAGGCATTGCCGCCAATGCGCGCCAGGGCCTCCTGAATGCCCTCGAAGGCGGCCAGTGGCACATTGAACTGCTCGCGCACCTGTGCGTACTGTCCGGTCACCAGGCTGGTGAACTTGGCGGCGCCGGTGCCTACAGCTGGAAGGGAAATGGAGCGCCCTACAGACAGGCAATTCATCAGCATCATCCAGCCCTTGCCCAGCATCTCCTGGCCGCCGATCAGGTAATCCAGCGGGATGAATACGTCTTTACCCGAGTTCGGACCATTCATGAACGCCGCCCCCAGAGGCAGATGGCGACGGCCGATTTCAACGCCAGGTGTCTCAGTTGGGATCAGGGCGAGGCTGATGCCCAGGTCTTCTTTATCGCCCAGCAAGTGGTCGGGGTCGTGTGCCTTGAACGCCAAACCAAGGAGGGTCGCCACCGGGCCTAGAGTGATATAGCGTTTTTCCCAGTTCAGTCGCAGGCCCAGTACTTCTTCGCCTTGCCATTGGCCCTTGCAGATGATTCCGGTGTCGGGCATGGCGCCGGCATCGGAACCCGCCAGCGGGCCGGTCAGGGCGAAGCAGGGGATGTCATCACCCCTGGCCAGGCGTGGCAGGTAATGGTTGCGTTGGGCTTCTGTGCCGTAATGCAGCAGCAACTCTGCCGGGCCCAGAGAATTGGGCACCATTACCGTGGATGCCAGGTCGCCACTGCGGGTCGCCAGCTTCATTGCCACCTGTGAATGGGCATAGGCCGAGAATCCTTTGCCGCCAAATTCCTTGGGAATGATCAGGGCGAAGAAACCATGCTCCTTGATGTGCGCCCAGGCCTGCGGCGGCAAATCCATCGCCTGGCCGATTTCCCAGTCGCTGACCATCGCGCACAATTCTTCGGCAGGTCCATCGAGGAACGCCTGCTCCTCTTCCGTCAACTGTGCCTTGGGATAGGCCAGAAGCTGGTTCCAGTCGGGGCGGCCGCTGAACAGCTCGCCGTCCCACCATACGGTACCGGCATCGATGGCATCGCGTTCTGTTTGCGACATGGGAGGCAGGGTTTTTTGAAACCAACTGAAGAGCGGAATGGTGAAGACTTTGCGCCGTAGGTCAGGCAACAGCAGCAGGACGGTCGGGGCCGCCAGCACTATCCAGAAAATGGCCAGTAACCAGCCAGATGCATGACTGAACAACCCCATGGCCAGGAGATAAACGGCTACCCCTGCAATGGCCGGCAGGGGCGCGATGCGCCGATGGGCCATCCAGGCGATGCCAATAATCAGAACCAGTATCCACAACAACAGCATATTCAATCCTCCATGAACCCAAGGGCAGGCCCTGTGTGAGCTTAGTCGCAACTATCGATCAAGGGGTAAGGATAGTGACCCCGCGCCGGAGGCGGAGTTCGGATTCACGGCGTAGACTGCATCGGCGTTTATCAATCAGGAGCCAGATCATGCTGAAAGTGTGGGGTCGCAATAATTCGTCGAATGTAAGAAAGGTCTTGTGGTGTGTCGAAGAACTGGCGGTGCCATACAGCCGCATCGAAGCAGGCGGCGCTTTTGGTGTGGTCGATAGCCCTGAATACCGGGCGTTGAACCCCAATGGCCGGGTGCCGATGATCGAAGATGATGGCTTCGTGCTCTGGGAGTCGAATGCCATCGTGCGTTATCTCGCGGCCCAATACGGCTCAGATACCTCCTTGTATCCAGCCGATGCCAAGGTGCGTGCCCAGGCGGACAAATGGATGGACTGGACCACGGCTTCTTTCGCAGGTCCCTTCAGGGATGTGTTCTGGGGTGTTTTGCGCACGCCTGTAGCGGAGCAGGACTGGGGCAAGATCAATGCCGGCATCAAAGCGTGTGCCGAGTTGCTCGTCCTCGTGGATCAGGCCTTGTCTGAAAAGCCTTATCTGTCAGGTGATGAAATCGGTATGGGCGACATCCCGCTTGGATCGTTCATTTATGCCTGGTTTGAAATGCCCATCGAGCGCCCGCCCGCACCGCACCTCAGCGCCTGGTACGAGCGCCTGAAATTGCGTCCGGCCTACCGTAACGGCGTCATGACCGCGTTGACTTAATACCCACTATTAATACGGGTGACTGTACTTGTCCGACGGGGCCAAGCACCATGCGGTGTGTGAAAAGGCCGCGTTGGACTTGTATGACGGACGGCTCGCCCACATCTACAACTCCCATTCCTCCATCTTGGTGCGTAATCAGATATGAGTTCCGCTCTGTCCATACGGCAGCTAACCAAAACCTACGGCAACGGTTTCCAGGCCCTGAGTGGTATCGATCTGGATGTTGCTGAAGGTGACTTTTTCGCCCTGCTGGGCCCCAACGGCGCCGGCAAATCCACCACCATCGGTATTCTCTCGACCCTGGTCAATAAAACCGGCGGCACAGTGAATGTCTTTGGCCATGACCTGGACCGTGAACCCGCTGCACTGAAGCGCTGCATCGGCGTTGTGCCGCAGGAGTTCAACTTCAACCAGTTTGAAAAGACCTTCGATATTGTTGTGACCCAGGCGGGTTACTACGGTATTCCGGCGAAAATCGCCAAGGAACGCGCTGAAAAATACCTGACGCAGTTGGGGCTTTGGGACAAACGCGATACGCCATCGCGTTCACTGTCCGGGGGCATGAAGCGCCGCCTGATGATTGCCCGGGCGCTTGTACACGAGCCGCGTCTGCTGATCCTCGATGAGCCGACTGCCGGCGTGGACATTGAATTGCGTCGTTCGATGTGGTCGTTTCTCACCGAGCTCAATGAGCAAGGCACGACCATCATCCTTACGACGCATTACCTGGAAGAGGCCGAACAGCTGTGCCGCAATATCGGGATCATCGATCACGGCACCATTGTTGAAAACACCAGCATGCGTCAACTGCTTGGCCAGCTGCACGTCGAGACTTTTTTGCTCGATCTGAAAAACACCCGGAGTGCTCCGGTACACCTGGTTGGCTACCCGAGTCAGTTGCTCGACAATCACACACTGGAAGTGCAAGTGGACAAGGCCGTAGGTATTACCGGTTTGTTCACTCAACTGGCCACGCAAAACATTGAAGTGGTGAGCCTGCGTAACAAAACCAATCGTCTTGAGGAGTTGTTCGTGTCGCTGGTCGAAAAAAATCTGGCAAAGGTGGCGGTATGAGCTCGGAGCTACGCCCTAACCTGGTCGCCCTGAACACCATTGTTTATCGCGAATTCCGCCGCTTCATGCGTATCTGGCCACAAACCCTGCTGCCGCCGGCGATCACCATGGTGTTGTACTTCGTCATCTTCGGCAACCTGATCGGTCGGCAAATCGGTGATATGGGTGGTTTCACCTATATGGAGTACATCGTGCCGGGCCTGATCATGATGTCGGTGATCACCAACTCCTACGGCAACGTGGTGTCGAGTTTCTTCGGCAGCAAATTCCAGCGCTCGATTGAAGAGCTGATGGTTTCGCCGGTTTCGCCCCACACGATCCTGATCGGTTTCACCGTGGGCGGTATTTTGCGCGGCCTGATGGTGGGTGCAATCGTGACCCTGTTGTCGCTGTTCTTTACCCATTTGCAAGTGCATCACCTGGGCTTGACCATCGTGGTGGTGGTTCTGACCGCAACGATTTTCTCGCTGCTCGGTTTCATCAACGCTGTTTTTGCGCGCAACTTCGACGACATTTCGATTATTCCGACATTCGTCCTGACGCCGCTGACTTACCTGGGCGGGGTGTTCTATTCCATTACCCTGTTGCCGCCTTTTTGGCAGAGCGTGTCGCTGGCGAACCCGGTGTTGCACATGGTTAACGCTTTCCGCTACGGGATTCTGGGGGTCTCGGACATCAAGATCAGTGTGGCGCTGACCTTCATGGTCGTCGCGACCCTGGTGCTGTATTTCGCCTGCGCACGCTTGCTGGTCAGCGGGCTAGGCATGCGCCAGTAGCCGACTCTCGGTGATAAAAAACGGCCCTGTTGGGGCCGTTTTTTATGGGCGTCTTTTTTGTCGGCGCTTCCATTGGCGGCTGACCCACCAGCGCCAGTAAAGCATGGTCAGGCAGTACGCCAGCGCACTCAGGATCACGCCGCACACGACTGAACCCAGCAAGAAAGGCTGCCACAGGGTTGAGAGCTGGCTGCTGATCCACTCCCAGGTCAGTTCGTCGGGGAGATGCCTGGGAGGAACATTCATCAGCCACGCGCCCATCTGGTAGGTGCAATAGAAAACCGGTGGCATGGTGAACGGATTGGTCAACCACACCAGGCTGACCGAGATGGGCATGTTGCTGCGCACGGTAATGGCCAGGAATGCGGCCAACAGCATCTGGAACGGCATGGGGATAAAAGCCGCAAAAATGCCCACCGCCATCGCGCGGGCGACCGAGTGACGATTCAAATGCCAGAGATTGGGATCATGCAGCAGGGTGCCGAGAAATCGTAAGGACTTATGTTCCCTGATACTGGCCGGGTCTGGCATGTAACGTCTGAATAAACGCCGTGGCATAGGCCTCTCCCTGGAATCAAGAACGGAGTATGCCCAAATTCGGCCAATTGCCTATTCAGACTTTGTGACAATTATTTAAGCGTACGCCAGAGATCCGGACTAATCCGAGGGTAAAGGATTTATTGGGTCTGTGCATGCATACAGGGATGTTGGGGCTGGCGTCAGGCATGATTGCCTTGCGTTATTTACCGGTATTGCCGCCGGTCGGTTGGTTACTGCCAATGCTGTGTGCGGGGTTATTCCTGTTGTTCTGGCGCAGGTTTGCCTTCGGTTTTTTTCTGCTGGGGTTGGCATGGGCCTGTTTTCAGGGGCAGCGAGCAATTGATGACCGCTTGCCCGCGGGGCTGGATGGTCGAACGCTGTGGGTGGAAGGGCGCGTGGTCGGGCTGGCACAGCACGCTGATGCTGTCGTGCGTTTTGAATTGCAGGGCGCCAGGTCGCGCCACGCAACATTACCCAAAACCCTTCGACTGAGCTGGTACGGCGGGCCGCGGGTCAACACTGGCGAGCACTGGCGGCTGGCAGTCACGCTCAAGCGGCCCAGAGGGTTGCTCAACCCGCAGGGTTTCGATTACGAAGCCTGGTTGTTGGCACAGCGCATCGGTGCTACCGGAACCGTTAAGGATGGCCAGTTACTGGCCCCGGCGAGTCATGCCTGGCGTGATCGTTTGCGCCAGCGTCTGTTACGCAGTGACGCCAATGGCCGGGCGCCCTGGCTGGCGGCCTTGGTCATGGGGGACGGTTCAGGCCTGAGTCCTGAGGACTGGAAAGTCCTGCAAGCGACCGGGACCGTGCATTTGCTAGTGATTTCGGGGCAGCACATCGGGCTGTTTGCCGGGTTGATCTACGGGCTGATCGCTTTGCTGGCGCGGTACGGCGCATGGCCGCGTGCATTGCCCTGGCTGCCGTGGGCCTGTGGCCTGGCGTTTGCGGGTGCCTTGGGGTATGGGGTGCTTGCAGGGTTCGAGGTGCCGGTTCAGCGGGCGTGCGTCATGCTTGGGCTGGTGCTGATATGGCGCCTGCGATTTCGCCATTTGGGCCTGTGGTTGCCGTTTCTGCTGGCGCTGAACGCAGTCTTGATCATTGAACCGCTGGCGAGTTTGAGGCCGGGTTTCTGGTTGTCGTTTACTGCCGTGGCGGTATTGATCTTCACCTTTGGCGCACGCCTGGGGCCCTGGAACTGGCAAGCCGCGTGGGTACGTCCTCAAGTTCTGATTTCCGTGGGGTTATTCCCAGTACTGTGGATACTCGCTTTGCCCATCAGCCTGAGCGGGCCGCTGGCAAACCTGGTCGCCGTGCCCTGGATCAGCCTGCTGGTATTGCCTGCGGCGCTGCTGGGCGCTGTGTTGATGCCGGTACCCTGGCTGGGCGATGGCCTGTTGTGGGTGTCCGGTGGCTTGCTTGACTGGCTGATACTCGGCCTCACGGCATTGGCCGGGTATTTTTCGCCCTGGTCGCCGGGCTCGGTCCCCATCAGTGTCTGGGCGCTGAGTGCGGTGGGCGCCCTTATAGTGTTGTTGCCTGCCGGGGTCGTGCTCCGGCCCTTGGGCTGGCCACTGGTGCTGCTGGCGGTGTTCATGCCCCGTGAGTCCGTCCCCCTGGGTCAGGTCGAGGTGATGCAGCTGGATGTCGGGCAGGGTCTGGCGTTTGTGTTGCGCACCCGGCATCACACGTTGCTGTATGACGCCGGTCCCAAGGTCAGAAACCTTGATCAAGGCGAGCGGGTCGTGGTGCCGGTGCTGCGCTCACTGGGCGTTCAAGGTCTGGACCTGATGCTGCTGAGCCATGCCGACGCGGATCATGCGGGGGGCGCATTGGCCGTGCAGCGAGCGTTCAGCGTGGCGCGAGTGCTCAGTGGTGACGCCGCTGGCTTGCCTGCCGCCCTGCAGGCACATCCATGCATCAGCGGCGAAAGTTGGGAGTGGGAAGGTGTGAAGTTTTCACTCTGGCAATGGGACGGGGCCCGGGACAGCAATCAAAAATCGTGTGTGCTGCAGGTTGAAGCCAATGACGAGCGGTTACTGTTGACCGGTGACATCGACGTGCAGGCCGAGCGGGCCTTGCTGCAAAGCCCTTTGAGTGTCCCTACTCAGTGGCTGCAAGCACCGCACCATGGCAGTCGTACATCTTCGTCCATGGTGTTTCTCAAGGCGCTGTCTGCCGATACCGTGTTGATCTCCCGCGGTCACGGGAATACCTTTGGACACCCGCATCCACAAGTGATGGCGCGCTATCGGGCGTTGGGCATGCAGGTTCTGGACAGTGCCGAGCAGGGCGCGGTGTGGTTTCGCCTGGGGGCCTTCGACAGTGCCCGCGGGCTGCGTGAGCAGCGTCGTTTCTGGCGGGGCTGAAGGCACGGGCTTTCTGGGGCAGGGTCAATCCTGTGGTAGAGTGGCGCACTTTTTCGAGGGGACTGTCACTGTGTGGGAACTGGTCAAATCCGGCGGCTGGATGATGCTGCCGATCATTCTGAGCTCTGTTGCCGCGCTGGGCATTATTGTCGAGCGTCTGTGGACCCTGCGTGCCAGTCGTGTGACGCCGGCGCACCTGCTCGGTCAGGTTTGGGTCTGGATCAAGGACAAACAACTGGACAAGGACAAGCTCCAGCAGTTACGCGCCGACTCTCCGCTGGGCGAAATCCTGGCCGCTGGCCTGGCCAATTCCAGGCATGGCCGCGAGATCATGAAAGAGTGCATCGAAGAAGCCGCCGCACGTGTGATTCACGAGCTGGAGCGCTACCTCAATGCACTGGGTACGATTGCAGCGATGGCGCCTTTGCTGGGCCTGCTCGGTACCGTGCTGGGCATGATCGATATCTTTAGCTCGTTCATGGGTGCGGGCATGACCAGCAACGCAGCTGTCCTCGCGGGCGGGATCTCCAAGGCGCTGATTACGACTGCTGCCGGTCTGATGGTCGGTATTCCGGCGGTGTTTTTCCATCGTTTCCTGCAACGTCGTGTCGATGAGCTGGTGGTCGGCATGGAACAGGAAGCGATCAAGCTGGTCGAAGTGGTGCAGGGCGACCGTGAAGTCGACATGGTCGGGAGCAAAGCGTGAAGTTTCGCCGCAAGCCCCGGGAAACGGTCGATATCAACCTCGCGTCGTTGATCGATGTGGTGTTCATCCTGCTGTTGTTTTTTGTCGTGACCACTACCTTCACCCGTGAAACCCAGTTGCAGGTCGATTTGCCTGAGGCTGTCAGCGGTTCTCCCAGTGAGGATCAAAATGCCAGGCAAGTCGATATCGCCATCAGTGCAGACGGCGTTTTTTCGGTGAACAACCAGGTATTGCCGAAAAACGATCTGGCGAGCCTGATCGAGGCGCTGCAGAAAGAGTCCGGCGGCGACACGACGCTTGCGCTGTCGATCTCGGCTGATGGCAAGACCCCACACCAGGCGGTCATCACGGCAATGGACGCGGCCGGCAAACTCGGCTTCAGCCACTTGCGCATGACCACCGTCGAGGCGCAGGCGACTCCCTGATGGCCATGTCCGATCGCTTGTTGCGCGCCTGGTACGCCGGGCATCCGTTGCTCACGCTGTTACGACCTCTGGAGTCGCTTTATCGCCGTGTTGTCGAACGCAAGCGTGCGCGCTTTGTGGCGGGCGAGGGTGATATCTATCGGGCACCGGTGCCGCTGGTCGTCGTCGGCAACATCACGGTCGGGGGCACCGGCAAGACGCCTCTGATCCTGTGGCTGATCGACCATTGCCAGCGCAAGGGTCTGAAGGTCGGTGTGGTGAGCCGGGGCTATGGCGCCAACCCCCCGCAGTTGCCGTGGAGGGTGAGTGCCGGGCAAAGTGCCGCACAGGCGGGTGATGAGCCATTGCTGATTGTGCAGCGCAGCGGTGTGCCCCTGATGATCGATCCGGATCGCAGCCGGGCGGTCAAGGCCCTGCTGGACAGCGAACCGCTGGACCTGATCCTGTCCGATGACGGCTTGCAGCACTACCGTTTGGCCCGCGATCTGGAGCTGGTGCTGATCGACAACGCCAGAGGTCTGGGCAATGGCCGTTGCCTGCCTGCCGGGCCGCTGCGTGAGCCGGCCGAGCGTCTGCAGAGTGTTGATGCCGTGCTTTACAACGGTGCCGCCTGCGACCCGCAAGGTGGTTTTGCCTTTCAATTGCAGCCGACGGCGCTGATCAATCTACGCAGTGGTGAACGCCAGCCGCTGGACTTTTTCCCGGCGCAACAAGCGCTGCATGCGGTGGCCGGAATCGGTAATCCGCAGCGTTTCTTCAACACCCTTGAAACGCTACACTGGCGGCCTGTTGCCCATGCTTTTGCTGACCATGCGCCCTACAGCGCCGAGGTCTTGAGTTTTACCCCGCCATTACCCCTGGTCATGACCGAGAAGGATGCGGTGAAGTGCCGTGACTTCGCGTCGTCGGACTGGTGGTACCTGGCGGTAGATGCGGTGCCGTCCGAGGCTTTTGTCCTTTGGTTTGACCAACAGCTCGCGCGTCTTATACCTGATCGTCTTTTGCCCTAACTTATCTTTATCCAGGGGAATACTCATGGACACCAAACTGCTCGATATCCTTGCTTGCCCTGTTTGCAAAGGCCCGCTCAAGCTCAGCGCCGACAAGACCGAACTGATCAGCAAAGGCGCAGGCCTGGCCTATCCGATCCGTGACGGCATTCCCGTCATGCTCGAAACCGAAGCCCGTACCCTCAGTCCTGATGAGCGTCTGGATAAATGATCCCGGTTTTTACAGTCGTTATTCCGTCGCGCTTCGGCTCGACCCGGTTGCCTGGCAAACCGCTGCTGATGATTGCCGGCAAGCCGATGGTTCAGCATGTCTGGGAACAGGCCTGTAAAAGCAGCGCGCAACGGGTTGTGGTTGCCACGGATGATGTGCGTATTGTCGAAGCCTGCAAGGCGTTTGGCGCTGAAGTGTTAATGACCCGTACTGATCACGAGTCGGGCACCGACCGCTTGGCCGAAGTGGTGACGCAACTGGGCCTGGCCAGCGATGCCATTGTGGTCAATGTCCAGGGTGACGAGCCGCTGATTCCGCCGCAGGTGATCGATCAGGTAGCGGTCAATCTGGCCGCTCACAGCGAGGCGAGCATGGCGACCCTGGCAGAGCCGATCGAAGACGTTGAAACCCTCTTCAACCCGAATGTGGTCAAGGTGGTCAGCGACATCAATGGGCTGGCCCTGACATTCAGCCGTGCCACGTTGCCGTGGGCCCGTGATGACTTCGCCCGGCAGCCTGACGTGTTGCCGGCGGGCGTGCCATACCGTCGCCATATCGGCATCTACGCATATCGGGCAGGTTTCCTGCACGATTTTGTGGGCTGGGGCCCTTGCTGGCTGGAGAATACCGAGCGTCTCGAACAATTACGGGCGTTGTGGCATGGGGTGCGGATACACGTGGCAGACGTGCTCGAAGCACCGCCTGCGGGCGTTGATACGCTCGAAGATCTTGAGCGCGTTCGGCGTTTGTTGGAGGGGTGATGGGTCATACCCTGAAACCGGCAGACGACGTGCTGATGATTGAACTGAAGGGACACTTATGAGTTTGCAGTTGCAGATCAATGCCTCGCTCAAACCCTTCAACAGCTTTGGCGTTGATGTCCGGGCAAGCCTGTTTGCGCAAGCCCGCAGCGATACCGATGTGCATGAGGCGCTGTTGTATGCGGCTGAGCAAAAACTGCCTTTGCTGGTCATTGGTGGAGGCAGCAACTTGCTGCTGACCGGTGATGTCCAGGCGCTGGTTTTACAGATGGCCAGTCGCGGCATTCGCTTGCTGGAGGATGACGGCGAACGGGTGGTGGTTGAGGCCGAGGCGGGGGAAGTGTGGCACGCCTTTGTGCTGTGGACTTTGGAGCAAGGACTGTCCGGCCTTGAGAACCTCAGTCTGATCCCCGGCACGGTAGGGGCTGCGCCGATGCAAAATATCGGGGCTTACGGGGTTGAGATCAAAGATGTCTTTGCCGGGCTGACAGCGCTTGATCGGCACACCGGCGAGTTGCGGGAGTTCGAGCTGGCCGAGTGCAATTTCGGCTATCGCGATAGCGTGTTCAAGCAGCATCCCGGGCGCTGGTTGATTTTGCGGGTGAGATTTGCCCTGAGTCGTGCCGCGCACTTGCACCTGGAATATGGCCCTGTGCGACAGCGCTTGAGCGAGCAAGGCGTTGAGCACCCCACTGCCAGTGATGTCAGTCGGGCAATCAGCAGTATTCGCAGCGAAAAGCTGCCGGATCCGGCCGTGCTGGGCAACGCGGGTAGCTTCTTCAAGAACCCCGTGGTTCCGGCGTTACTCGCAGCTGAATTGAAGCTGGTGTACCCCGGTTTGATCGGTTACCCGCAACCTGACGGGCAAGTGAAGCTGGCAGCGGGCTGGTTGATTGAAACTGCTGGCTGGAAAGGCTTCCGCGAGGCGGATGCGGGCGTGCATCGCTTGCAGTCGCTGGTGCTGGTCAACTACGGTTCGGCTACCGGCGTTCAGCTATTGGCGTTGGCACATCGAATCCAGGTTGATATCGAGCAGCGCTTTGGGGTGCAGCTGGAGATGGAGCCTAACGTGTACTGACGTTTTACAGTGTCGGAAGCGACATAAAAAAAGCCCCGCCAGTTCAACACTGGCGGGGCTTTTTAGTGGCCTTTGGATTTAGGCGAGGGGTTTAGACTCGGGCTCTTTATCCTGGGCTACGGTTTCGTTCGCAGATGCCTGAGCGGCAGCAGCTGCAGCCGCCTCACGCTTGCGACGGCGTACTTCGCGCGGGTCGTTCGGTGCACGACCATTGCTTGGCAGAGTGCTCACAGCCGGAGCAGCTGCTGGAGCAACCACGTCTACCAGTTCCGAAGCCACGACTTCAGTGGCTACAGGCTGTTCGGTAACAACAGTCTCTACCACGGCGTCAGGTGCGGCGACTTCAGCGAGAACCGGTTCTGCTACTGGAGCCGGTGCGGCCTCAACGATGGCTGGCTCGGCAATTGGCTCGCGGACTACGCGGACTTCCTTGACGGGTTCAGGGGCCTTTTCGATGACTGGCGCCTCGGTAACCGGCGTTTCTGCGCGCGGGGTTTCAACCGCTGGAGTTGCGACTTCGATCACAGGCTCCGGGGCAGCGACTACTGGCGTTTCGATTGCAGGGGCAGGTTCTATCACGACCTGGGCTTCAGGTTGAGCCTGGGGTGCCGGTGCAACTTCAACATCCGGAGTCCTGGTAACTTCAGTGGCAGATGTTTCAACCACTGGAGCCTCTGCTGCCGGGGTTTCAACAACGGGAGCAGTTTCGACTGCCGGGGTTTCAACGGCAGTGACTTCGCTCGGTGCCTGGACAGCAACTTCGGCCTCGGCGGGTACCGCTTCCCGGGTGGCTTGCGTGGCACGTTCGGCTTGTTGATTGGCCTCGGCTTCAGCAGGTGCACTGATGACCGAGCTGGCAACAGCTTCAGTAACAGCAAGGCCGGCGGCCAGTTCGGAAGTGGTTACTGGCGCGTTTTCAGCGTTGGCTTCTTCGCTGTTCTCTTCCGAGCCTTCAATCACATTGCCGTTGGCATCGCGTTGACGTTCACGACGGTTGCTGCGACGACGCTGACCACGGGAGCGGCGGCGAGGACGATCGCCTTCGGCGTTCTCCTGCGACTCGTCCTGGGCTTGCTCAGCGGTCGATACGGCTTCTTCGTCTTCAACTGCCGCGATCACTTGCTCTTCGCGCGGAGCGCGTTCTTCACGTGGCGCGCGCGGTTGGCGTTCTTCGCGCGGTGCACGAGCAGGGCGTTCGTCTGTGGCAGTCGTGGTAGCGGCAGCGACGGCGACGGCAGGTGCGGCATCCAGAGGTTCGCGCAATTCGCGTACGCGTTCTTCACGGCCTTCACCACGTGGCTTGCGGTCTTCACGAGGCGCGCGAGGAGCACGTTCTTCGCGTGGAGGGCGTGGAGCCCGCTCTTCGCGCGTCACGGCAACGGCTGGCGTTTCTTCGCGAGGCTCGCGTACTTCACGGGGTTCGCGCGGGGCGCGCTCTTCGCGAGGTGCACGTTCTTCACGCGGCTTGCGCTCTTCGTCGCGGCGACCATTACGGTTGCGGCTCTGCTGGCGACCATTGCGACGTTCTTCGTTGCGGGTCGGACGCTCCGGGGTGGCTGCTGGCTTCTCGGCCACGGCAGGGGTCGCCGGCTGTTCTTCCTTGGAGGCGAACAGGCTGACCAGCGACTTGACCAGACCTTTGAACAGGCTTGGCTCGGAGACGGTCGGTGCTGGCGCTGCTGCAGGTGCTGGCGCGGCGGCTTCGGTCGGAACCGGTGCCGAGGTGCGTGCCGGGGCAGTCTTGACTGCAGCTTCCTGGCGAACCAGGGTGCGGGTCGCGGCAGCAGGTTGCACTTCTTCCACTTCAGCGGCAGCCGCAGCAATTTCATAGCTGGACTGGTTGGTGTGGGCTTCCGGGCTGTCATCACGCAGACGCTGAACTTCGAAGTGCGGCGTTTCGAGATGGTCGTTCGGCAGAATGACGATGCGGGCACGGGTGCGCAGTTCGATCTTGGTGATCGAGTTGCGTTTTTCGTTCAGCAGGAAAGCGGCAACCGGGATTGGCACCTGGGCGCGTACTTCGGCAGTACGGTCTTTCAGGGCTTCTTCTTCGATCAGGCGCAGAATGGCCAGGGACAGCGACTCGACGTCACGGATGATGCCGGTGCCGTTGCAGCGCGGGCACACGATGCCGCTGCTCTCGCCCAGGGAAGGACGCAGGCGTTGACGGGACATTTCCAGCAGGCCGAAGCGCGAGATACGGCCGACTTGAACGCGGGCGCGGTCTGCTTCCAGGCATTCGCGGACTTTCTCTTCCACGGCGCGCTGGTTTTTGGCTGGGGTCATGTCGATGAAGTCGATGACGATCAGGCCGCCGATGTCGCGCAAGCGCAACTGACGGGCGATTTCTTCAGCCGCTTCAAGGTTGGTTTGCAGTGCGGTTTCTTCGATATCGCTGCCTTTGGTGGCGCGGGCCGAGTTGATGTCGATGGACACCAGGGCTTCGGTCGGGTCGATAACGATGGAGCCGCCGGAAGGCAGTTCAACGACGCGCTGGAAGGCGGTCTCGATCTGGCTTTCGATCTGGAAACGATTGAACAGCGGAACGCTGTCTTCGTAGAGTTTGATTTTGCTGGCGTACTGCGGCATCACCTGGCGAATGAAGGTCAGGGCTTCGTCCTGGGCTTCAACGCTGTCGATCAGTACTTCGCCGATGTCCTGGCGCAGGTAATCACGGATGGCGCGAATGATCACGTTGCTTTCCTGATAGATCAGGAATGGCGCGGCGCGATCCAGCGAGGCTTCTTTAATGGCGGTCCACAGCTGCAGCAGGTAATCGAGGTCCCACTGCATTTCTTCGCTGCTGCGGCCAAGGCCGGCAGTACGAACGATCAGGCCCATGTCGGCAGGAGCGATCAGGCCGTTCAGGGCTTCACGCAGCTCGTTGCGCTCTTCGCCTTCGATACGGCGGGAGATGCCGCCGGCACGCGGGTTGTTGGGCATCAGCACCAGGTAGCGGCCGGCGAGGCTGATGAAGGTGGTCAGGGCTGCGCCCTTGTTGCCACGTTCTTCTTTTTCAACCTGCACGATGACTTCCTGGCCTTCGGTCAGGACGTCCTTGATGTTTACGCGACCTTCAGGTGCTTTCTTGAAGTACTCGCGGGAGATTTCCTTCAGGGGCAGGAAGCCGTGGCGCTCAGAGCCGAAATCGACAAAGGCAGCCTCAAGGCTTGGTTCGATGCGAGTAATACGGCCTTTATAAATGTTGGCTTTCTTCTGCTCGCGCGCACCCGACTCGATGTCCAGGTCGTAGAGGCGTTGGCCATCTACCAGTGCAACACGCAACTCTTCAGGTTGAGTTGCGTTAATCAGCATTCTTTTCATGTTGTACCGTCGGTTTCCGGGCTACCGGAAACGGCGTTCGGCACACACGACTTCTCACGGTCGGTGTCAGGTGCGTCAGGAGCAGTTGGCCACTCCAGTGTCCAGCGAGTTCGACCAAAGGGGGCGAAGTCGCGACTTACGCTTCCTGCTTGCTGTGGTGACTTAAGCACTCAGTCAGGAGGAGGAATCAACCGGTGGCTGTGGACGAGATGAAGCGTCTTGATAAAGCCTATTGCTACACAGTCCAACGGTTGTGCATCTCCACCCTACACGTATCCCTGATAATTCGGGTGCTGCCGCGCGCAGAATCCGCAGCGGGTTGGCATTTACCGTGTTCTCCAAAAGGGGAGTTCACGCATCATGGCTAATAAAGGCGATGTTTCCGAAACATTCGCTCGAAATTCCCGAGGCTGACTGCACTTTGTGAACTGGCCGTGAATATCGGCATAAAAGGCGAGTTTTCACTCTGCTTTCCAGGCTCGCTTCAGGCCTCATGTCACCTGCGCTTGTTACAACTCCAAGTATTCCGTATGCAGCAAAAGCCCCGTAGGACGGCCTCGCGTCCTCGTGAAGAGCGTTGGTCAGGGCCGGTGATACACCGTTAATCCGCTGTCCAGGCCGCTTTTGGCGGCGTTCGCGACTATAGCAGCAATGATTAAGTGCTTCAATTCCATAAAAATTGTTATCATCCGCCGCATGACGACCACGACCCCCCCGACCCCCAGCGTTCAGCTGCTTGAGGTCTTGCCGGAATATGCCGGCCAACGCATCGACAACTTCCTGCTAGCCCGACTCAAGGGTGTGCCCAAGACCTTGATTTACCGCATTTTGCGCAAAGGCGAAGTGCGTGTGAACAAGGGCCGGATCAAACCCGAGTACAAATTGCAGGCGGGCGACATTGTGCGCGTGCCGCCGGTTCGCGTGCCTGAGCGTGACGAGCCTGTGCCTGTGGCGCAGGGCTTGCTGCAACGGCTCGAGGCGGCGATTGTTTATGAAGACAAAGCGCTGATTGTGTTGAACAAGCCAGCCGGTATCGCCGTGCATGGCGGTAGCGGCCTGACTTTCGGCGTGATTGAAGCCTTTCGCCAGATGCGTCCGGATACCAAGGAACTGGAACTGGTGCACCGTCTGGATCGTGACACCTCCGGCCTGCTGATGATTGCCAAAAAGCGCAGCATGTTGCGCCACCTGCACGAAGCATTGCGTGGCGATGGTGTCGACAAGCGCTACATGGCGCTGGTGCGTGGCAACTGGGCGACTTCGATCAAGCAAGTACGTGCGCCGCTGATGAAGAGCAATTTGCGCTCCGGCGAACGCATGGTTGAGGTCAATGAAGAAGGCAAGGAATCCGTCACGGTGTTCAAGGTACTGCGCCGCTTCGGTGATTTCGCCACCATGATCGAGGCCAGGCCCATCACCGGGCGTACGCACCAGATTCGTGTGCACACGCTGCACGCGGGGCACTGCATCGCAGGTGATACCAAGTATGGCGACGAGGGGTTCTCTAAAGAGATTCGTGACTTGGGCGGCAAGCGTTTGTTCCTGCATGCCTACATGCTCACGGTGCCGCTGCCGGATGGCGGCGAGTTGAAGTTGCAGGCGCCGGTCGATGAAATGTGGGCCAAAACCGTGGAGCGACTGAGTGCCGACTGAGTACAAGCTGCTGATTTTTGACTGGGATGGCACGCTGGCAGACTCCATTGGTCGTATCGTGACCGCGATGCAGGTCGCAGCGCAGCGTTCGGGTCATCCGGAGCGTGACGAAGATTCGGTCAAGGGCATTATTGGTCTGGGTTTGCCCGAGGCCATTCTTACGCTCTATCCCGAGATGACGGATGCGCAGGTGGTTGATTTTCGCCAGCACTATGCGGATGTCTATATCGCCATGGACACCGAGCCTTCGCCGCTCTTTGACGGTGTTCTGGAGTCGCTTGAGGCGTTTCGTGCCGAGGGCTATCGGTTGGCGGTTGCCACGGGCAAGGCGCGCCGCGGGCTTGATCGTGTACTCAAGGCGCATGGCTGGGAGGACTTCTTCGATGTCACCCGTGCGGCTGATGAGACGGCAAGCAAGCCTGATCCATTGATGCTGAACCAGATTCTGGCCCATTGCGATGTGCGGCCGGAGCACGCCTTAATGGTGGGTGATGCGACCTTCGATTTGCAGATGGCGCGCAATGCGGGCATTGACTCTGTGGCGGTAGGCTATGGTGCTCAGTCAATGGAGCGCCTGCTGGCATTCGAGCCCCGGCTGGCGATTGACACCTTTTCGCAGTTGCACGCCTGGCTGGGTCGGCAGGCCAATTAAAGAATCAGACTGGGAGTAATGCATGGTTGATCAATGGAAGGCGCCTGAGTCTGAACCGGTCGCGGGTGATGACAAAAGCTGGAAGTTGCTGGAAAAAACCCTGCTGGCGGGGATCCAGGAACAGCGTCGAGCCCGGCGCTGGGGCATTTTCTTCAAATTGCTCACGTTCTGCCTGTTGCTGGTTGCGTTGTTGTCGCTAACGCCGCTGATGGAGATGGAGCGTGGTGCAATGAGTGGTCAGGGCTATACCGCGCTGATCGATGTGCGCGGTGTGATTGCCGATAAAGAGCCTGCGAGTGCGGATAACCTAGTCACCAGCCTGCAGGCTGCGTTTGATGATCCAAAGGTCAAGGGTGTGGTCCTGCGGATCAATAGTCCGGGTGGCAGTCCGGTGCAGTCGGGTTATGTCTACGATGAAATCCGTCGTTTGCGTGGTTTGCATCCCGGGACCAAGGTCTATGCGGTGATTTCGGATCTGGGTGCTTCCGGCGCGTATTACATAGCCAGTGCTGCCGACCAGATCTATGCCGACAAGGCCAGTCTGGTGGGTTCCATTGGTGTGACGGCGGCAGGCTTCGGTTTTGTCGGTGCCATGGAAAAGCTGGGTATTCAGCGTCGGGCCTACACGTCGGGTGAGCACAAGGCGTTCCTGGATCCGTTTGAGCCTGAGAAGCCGGGCGAGACCAAGTTCTGGCAAGGTGTGCTGAATGTGACCCATGAGCAGTTCATTGCCAGCGTCAAGCAGGGGCGTGGCGACCGCTTGAAGGATAAGGAGCATCCTGAGCTGTTTTCGGGGTTGGTCTGGACCGGTCAGCAGGCGCTGCCTTTGGGTTTGATCGATGGATTGGGTAATGCCAGTTCTGTGGCGCGTGACGTGATCGGTGAAAAGGAGTTGGTTGACTTTACGGTGCAAGAGTCGCCTTTCGACCGCTTCTCGAAAAAGCTGGGTGCGAGTGTGGCGGAGCAACTGGCCCTGTGGATGGGGTTTCAGGGGCCGACCTTGCGTTGATCGCCAGGCGTCAAAAAAAGCCGGCCTGAGAAGGCCGGCTTTTTTGTGGGCGCTGGACAGGCATCTGACCGTCGGGCTGGCTTGCTCCTTTGCGAGGGGCAGGCAAGTCCTTGCAGTTCAGGGGATGATAACGCCCTCGGTGAGTAGCATGTCGATCAGGCGAATCAGTGGCAGCCCTACCAGGCTGGTGGCGTCGTCGCCTTCGGTGCGCTGGAACAGGCTGACCCCTAGGCCTTCGGCTTTGAAGCTGCCGGCGCAGTCGTAGGGTTTTTCGGCGCGCAGGTAGCGCTCAATCTGTTCTGTGTCGAGTGTGCGCATGTGGACGGTGAAGGGAACGCAGTCGGTCTGGTGACCGTCGGTCTGGGAGTTGAGCAGGGTGAGGCCGGTGAGGAACGTCACGCTGGCTCCGCTGGCGTCCATTAGCTGCTGGCGAGCCTTGTCGAAGGTGTGGGGCTTGCCGATGATGTGGCCGTTGAGTACTGCCACCTGGTCGGAGCCGATGATCAGGTGTCCGGGATGACTGTCGGCAAGTGCGCGGGCCTTCTCCAGGGACAGGCGCTCGACCAGTTCGCGTGCGGACTCGCCCGGGCGGTGGCTTTCGTCGATATCGGGTGAACTGCAGTTGAAAGGCAGACGCAGGCGAGCCAATAAGTCGCGGCGATAAATCGAGCTTGAAGCGAGTAATAAAGGCAGCATTCACGTCTCCTGTGGGTAACCGGGAATTCTAGCGAGAGTATCGGTTGTCGCACAGGCACAATTTCCTTTGACAGGTGAGGGGGTCGTCCCTAGAATGCTGCGCCTATGTTGAATGACCCGATTCCACCTCACGTTGACCCGCGCAAATTAGCTGATCGTGGCACTACCCTTCAAGGTGAAGTGCTGCTGGCTGATTTGGAGAGACTCTGCGACCCGCTTTCCGACACTGTCGGTAAGGTCCAGGCTAAATTTGTTTTTGAGCGCGACGAGCGAAGATCTGTGGTAATACACAGCTCCATCGACGTTGAGGTCAAAATGGTTTGCCAGCGTTGTCTTGAGCTGGTCACCCTGCCGATCCACAGCGAATGCAGTTATGCTGTGGTGAAAGAGGGTGCGAATACCCAGTCGTTACCGAAAGGTTATGACGTGCTGGAACTGGGCGAAGATCCTTTGGATCTGCAGTCACTGATCGAGGAGGAGCTTTTGCTTGCCTTGCCCATTGTGCCTGCTCATCATCCGGAAGAATGCCAGCAGCCGGCGGGTCTCGATGAGCCCGAACCGTGCGAGGACGTGGTAACGCGGTCCAACCCGTTCAGTGTATTGGCGCAGTTAAAGCGTGACCCAAACGTTTAGGAGTTAATCAATTATGGCTGTTCAGCAGAACAAAAAATCCCGCTCTGCCCGTGACATGCGTCGTTCGCACGATGCTCTTTCGGCTAGCACTCTGTCTGTAGAAAAAACCACCGGTGAAATTCACCTGCGTCACCACGTATCGCCAGAAGGCGTATACCGTGGTCGTAAAGTGATCGACAAGGGCGCTGACGAGTAATCACTTGTCCGTTCAGGTCATCGCGATCGACGCAATGGGCGGGGACTTCGGTCCCCGCAGCATTGTTCAGGCGTGCATTGCCTGCCTGTCTGCTACTCCCTCGTTACACCTGACCCTCGTCGGTCAATCCTCCTTGCTTGAAGAACTGATTTCCGGCCATTCGGCTGTGGATCGCTCGCGCCTTACGATTACCCATGCTTCAGATGTTATCGCCATGAGCGAGCGGCCTTCGCATGCATTGCGCGGCAAGCCGGACTCGTCCATGCGTGTGGCGCTGGAGCTGCTTCGCGATGGCAAGGTTCAGGCGTGCGTGAGTTCCGGGAATACCGGAGCGCTGATGGCGTTGTCCAGGCATGTGCTCAAGACCTTGCCGGGGATTGACCGCCCGGCGATGGTTGCGGCAGTCCCGACCCAATCCGGCTACTGTCAGTTGCTCGACTTGGGGGCGAATGTCGATTGCACGGCCGGACAGTTGTTCCAGTTTGCGGTAATGGGGTCTGTGGCGGCGCAGGCGCTGGGTGTTCCTCGTCCTCGGGTTGCCTTGCTCAATATTGGCACCGAAGACGTCAAGGGTAACCAGCAGGTCAAGGAGGCGGCAGCCTTGTTGCAGGCTGCGCCAGGTTTGCATTACATCGGCTTTGTCGAAGGTGATGGTGTGTACCGTGGCGAAGCCGATGTGGTGGTGTGTGATGGTTTTGTCGGCAATATCTTGCTCAAGTCCAGTGAAGGTCTCGCGACGATGATCTCGGACAGGCTCGAGGCGGTATTCAGGCGTACGCTGTTCAGCCGGTTCGTGGGTGTTCTCGCGTTGCCGCTGATGCGGCGTTTGCGGGCAGACCTTGCGCCTGCCCGGCACAACGGTGCGAGTTTTCTCGGGCTTCAGGGGATTGTGATCAAGAGTCACGGTTCGGCAGGTGCTCAGGGCTTTCAGAGTGCGATAGAGCGCGCACTGATTGAAATCCATGAAGACCTGCCAAAGCGTTTGTATGGGCGCCTTGACGGGATGTTGCCGTAGGCGTTTTACCGGCCGGATGCTTTAATGTGACCGCTCGGTCTAATCAGCCATCCAACTGTCAGTTTCTTGCGTCCGCCACGGCAGGACGTCAATTCTCCGACGACAAGATTATTAGGGGCTTGTTACATGTCTACATCCCTCGCATTCGTCTTTCCAGGGCAGGGTTCGCAGTCCCTCGGCATGTTGGCCGAGCTGGGCGCGGAGCATCCGCTGGTCCTGGAAACATTCAAGGAAGCTTCCGATGCTCTGGGTTACGACCTGTGGGCGCTGGCCCAAGAGGGTCCCGCGGAGCAGTTGAACCAGACTGATATTACCCAGCCTGCCATCCTCACCGCTTCAGTTGCCTTGTGGCGCCTGTGGCTGGCTGAAGGTGGCGCCCGTCCTGCGTTTGTCGCCGGGCACAGCCTGGGCGAGTACAGCGCCCTGGTTGCAGCTGAATGCCTGACACTGGCTGAAGCCGTCAAGCTGGTCGAGCGTCGTGGTCGTTTGATGCAGGAGGCCGTTCCAGCCGGTCAGGGCGCCATGGCGGCGATCCTGGGTCTGGAAGATGCAGACGTGCTGGCAGCATGCGCTGAAGCCTCGCAAGGCGAAGTGGTCAGTGCCGTGAATTTCAATTCTCCTGGCCAGGTCGTGATTGCAGGTGCCAAGGCTGCTGTCGAGCGCGCTATGGAAGGCTGCAAGGCGCGTGGCGCCAAGCGTGCGCTGCCGCTGCCGGTCAGCGTACCTTCGCATTGCGAGCTGATGCGTCCGGCGGCTGAACGGTTTGCCGAGTCCATCGAAGCCATTGACTGGAAAATGCCGACCATCGCGCTGGTGCAGAATGTCAGTGCTTCGGTTGCGACTGATTTGCAAACCCTCAAGCGTGATCTGCTCGAGCAGCTGTACAAGCCTGTACGTTGGGTTGAGTCGGTTCAATATCTGGCCGCCAAAGGCCCGGTTGAATTGGTTGAGTGCGGCCCGGGCAAAGTCCTGGTCGGCATCAGCAAGCGTTGCGCTGAAGGCGTAACGACTCACAACTTGAACACCCCGGATGCCTTCGCTGCCGCTCGTGCGGCACTGGCCTGAATTAGGAGAAGCCTTCATGAGCTTGCAAGGTAAAGTTGCACTGGTAACGGGCGCGAGCCGTGGCATTGGCCAGGCTATCGCGTTGGAGTTGGGTCGTATGGGTGCCGTTGTCATTGGTACTGCGACGTCTGCCACCGGTGCCGAGCGTATTACTGCCACCCTGAAGGAAAATGGTATTCAGGGCGCTGGCATGGAACTCAATGTCACCAGCGACGAATCAGTTGCTGCGGTGCTGGCCAGCATTCAGGAGCAGTTCGGCGCGCCGGCAATCCTGGTCAATAATGCCGGTATCACACGCGATAACCTGATGATGCGCATGAAAGATGACGAATGGCATGACGTTGTCGACACCAATTTGAACAGTCTGTTCCGCCTGTCCAAGGGTGTTTTGCGCGGCATGACCAAGGCGCGTTGGGGACGAATTATCAGTATTGGCTCTGTTGTGGGTGCCATGGGCAACGCAGGCCAAGTAAACTATGCCGCAGCCAAGGCTGGCCTTGAAGGTTTCAGTCGTGCATTGGCACGTGAAGTTGGCTCGCGTTCGATTACGGTCAACTCGGTGGCTCCAGGGTTTATCGATACCGATATGACCCGGGAGTTGCCAGAAGCACAGCGTGAAGCCTTGCAGGCGCAGATTCCGCTGGGCCGTTTGGGTCAGGCTCAAGAGATCGCTAGCGTGGTCGCTTTCCTGGCTTCGGACGGTGCAGCCTACGTGACCGGGGCTACAATCCCGGTCAACGGTGGGATGTACATGAGTTAAATGTGACGGATTGTTTTAAAAAAATGTCATACGAGCTGTCTAAAATCCGTTATAAAGCTGCAATCTATTTATAGTCAGCGGGTTATTGCGGGACGAGTGCAAAGCTTTCAGTTGAAAAACTGAAAAGCCTTTCGATACACTTGCCCACTGGCCAGCTGCCTGAATTTGTCCATTAGGAGTGAAAACAAGGTATGAGCACCATCGAAGAACGCGTCAAGAAAATCGTTGCCGAGCAACTGGGCGTGAAAGAAGAAGAAGTCGTTAACACTGCTTCCTTCGTAGAAGACCTGGGTGCCGACTCCCTTGACACCGTTGAGCTTGTGATGGCTCTGGAAGAGGAATTCGAGACTGAAATTCCTGACGAAGAAGCTGAAAAGATCACTACTGTACAAGCCGCTATCGATTACGTTACTAGCCACCAGGCTTAATAGTTTGTAATCGTTGCTCGCTGTCATGGAAAAACCGCACTGCCGCTATGGCGTGCGGTTTTTTCTTTAGGCGTGATGCAAAGTGTCGTCAATAGAATAAAGGAGAGTGCTGTGTCGCGTAGACGCGTCGTAGTCACCGGTATGGGGATGTTGTCGCCACTGGGTGCTGATGTGCCAAGCACCTGGCAAGGCATTCTGGCAGGCCGAAGTGGCATTGGTCTGATCGAACACACGGATCTTTCTGCCTATACCACCCGTTTTGGCGGCTCGGTTCAGGGCTTTAACGTTGAGGATTACCTCTCCGTCAAGGAAGCCCGAAAACTTGACCTGTTTATTCAATACGGTTTGGCAGCCGGGTTTCAGGCTGTGCGTAATGCCGGTCTTGAAGTTACCGACGCCAATCGTGAGCGCATTGGTGTGGCGATGGGGTCGGGTATTGGTGGTTTGACCAATATCGAAGAAACCAGCCGTACCTTGCATGATCAAGGCCCGCGACGGATTTCTCCATTCTTCGTGCCAGGCTCGATCATCAACATGATTTCCGGTTTCCTGTCTATCCATCTGGGTACACAGGGGCCTAACTACGCCATCGCCACGGCGTGTACCACGGGTACGCACTGCATCGGCATGGCGGCGCGCAACATTGCTTACGGCGAAGCCGATGTAATGATTGCCGGCGGTGCTGAAATGGCCGCTTGCGGACTGGGCATGGGCGGCTTCGGTGCTTCCCGTGCACTGTCGACCCGCAACGACGACCCGACCCGTGCCAGCCGTCCCTGGGACAAAGGCCGTGACGGTTTTGTCCTGTCCGATGGTGCCGGTGCGCTGGTACTTGAAGAGCTGGAGCATGCCAAGGCTCGCGGTGCGACCATCTATGCCGAGCTGATCGGGTTCGGGATGAGCGGCGATGCTTATCACATGACTTCGCCTCCCGCTGACGGTGCCGGTGCCGCACGCTGCATCACCAATGCCCTGCGTGATGCCAAGGTGAACGTCGAGCAAGTGCAGTACATCAACGCCCACGGCACTTCGACACCTGCCGGTGACCTGGCAGAAGTCTCGGCGATCAAGTCGGTGTTTGGTGATCACGCCTATAACCTGGCTGTGAGTTCGACCAAGTCCATGACCGGTCACTTGCTGGGTGCGGCCGGTGCAGTCGAGGCGATCTTCAGCGTGCTGGCGATCAATAGCCAGGTGGCGCCGCCGACGATCAACCTCGACGAGCCTGATGAAGGCTGTGATCTCGACTTCGTGCCGCATACTGCGCGCGAAATGCCGATCGACGTGGTGCTGAGCAACTCGTTCGGCTTTGGCGGTACCAACGGTTCGCTGGTTTTCCGCCGGTACGCCGAGTGATGCAAAGCTGGGTCGACGGTCACCCCGCGCACGCCTTGGCGTCGCTTAAAGACCGTGGGCTGGCCTACGGCGATGGTCTGTTCGAGACTGTTGCGGTCAAGGCCGGCCAGCCACTGTTGCTGGACCTGCATTTGCAGCGTCTGGCGAACGGATGCAGCCGGCTGGCGATCGCGGCGGATCAGTCATTGATCCGCTGCGAATTGCTGGCTTATGCCCAAGCGATGGGCGAAGGCGTGCTCAAGCTCATCCTGACCCGAGGCGACAGCCTGCGCGGTTATGGCGTATCCCCGGGGGCCCAACCCCGAAGAATTCTTCAAGCCGGTCCTGCCGCCGCTTACCCTGAGGCCAACGCGCTGCAAGGTATCGAGCTGTTCGACTGCGCCACTCGTCTGGCCGAGCAGCCGCTGCTGGCGGGGCTCAAACACCTCAACCGCCTGGAGCAGGTGATTGCCCGCTCCGAATGGCAAGACCCGACCTATGCCGAAGGTCTGATGCGTGATACCTCGGGCCGGATCATTGAAGGTGTGTTCAGCAACCTGTTCCTGGTACGTGACGGAGTTCTGGTCACGGCTGACCTGCAGCGCTGCGGTGTGGCCGGTGTCATGCGGGCTGCACTGTTGGTCGAGGCTGAACGCCTGGCGATCCCTTTTCATGTCACAGACATCAGCCTGGAGCAGTTGCAACAGGCTGATGAACTCTTCGTCTGCAACAGCGTGTATGGCGTTTGGCCCGTACGCGCATTTGCCGACCTGAGCTGGCCGGTGGGGCCGCTCACCCGTAAACTGCAAAGTATTGCTCGCACCCTATTGGATGTTTGATTCGTGAAACGTAAATGCTTGGTGCTGCTACAGACAGCTCTGGTGCTGGCCGGCCTGTTGCTGGGCGCCAGTGCCTGGAAGCTCAATTCTGCGCTGGAACAACCGCTCAACCTGACTCAAGAACAATTGCTGGATGTACCGGCAGGCGCAACCCCGACCGGAACCTTTAATCGTCTTGAAGCCAGCGGCACGCTTCAGGATGCACTCTGGCTGCGTCTGTACTGGCGCTTCAACCTGGAAGGTCAGCCCTTGCACAGCGGCGAGTACCGCATGATGCCCGGCATGACCGCCCAGGAACTGATCGGCCTCTGGCAGCGTGGCGAAGTGGTGCAGTACAGCCTGACGCTGGTCGAAGGCTGGACCTTTCGTCAGGTGCGCAGTGCATTGTCCCGTCACGAAAAGATTGAGCAAACTCTTGATGGTCTGAGCGACAGCGCTGTCATGGAAAAACTCGGTCACTCGGGCGAGTTTCCCGAAGGTCGATTCTTCCCGGATACATATCGCTTTGTGCGTGGCATGACCGATGCCGAGCTGCTCGGTAAAGCCTATGATCGCCTGGAGAAAGTCCTGGCCCAGGAATGGGAGCAACGCGCTCCTGACCTGCCGTATAGCGACCCTTATCAAGCCCTGATCATGGCCTCTCTGGTCGAAAAGGAAACCGGAGTGCCGCAGGAGCGCGGGCAGATTGCCGGGGTTTTCGTGCGCCGCATGAAAATCGGTATGCCACTGCAAACGGACCCTACGGTGATCTACGGATTGGGCGAGCGGTATAACGGCAAGCTGACCCGTGCGCATTTGCGCGAGCCGACGCCGTACAACACCTACACCATTCCTGGCATGCCGCCGACACCGATTGCCATGGTCGGGCGTGAAGCCATTAATGCAGCCTTGCACCCGGTGAGTGGCAGTAGCCTGTATTTTGTGGCCAAGGGTGATGGCAGCCACATATTTTCCAATGATCTGGATGCGCACAACACGGCTGTGCGAGAGTTCCAGCTCAAACGCCGCGCCGATTACCGTTCGAGCCCTGCGCCAGCCCCAGCTGCCGAACCGGCGCCTGTCGAGGCCGAGCCGCAAGGCGCGCAATGACACTGATTAAGGACTGCTGCCTGTGACTGGCTTGTTTATTACCCTGGAAGGCCCCGAAGGTGCGGGTAAAAGCACTAACCGCGAATACCTGGCCGAGCGTTTGCGCGCCGCCGGTATCGATGTGGTGCTGACCCGTGAGCCAGGTGGCACGCCCTTGGCCGAGCGTATCCGTGAACTGCTGTTGGCGCCGAGTGACGAGGCCATGTGTGCCGACACTGAGCTGCTGCTGGTGTTCGCTGCCCGCGCCCAGCATTTGGCCGAAGTGATTCGGCCTGCACTGGCCCGTGGGGCCGTCGTGCTGTGTGATCGTTTTACCGATGCAACCTATGCCTATCAGGGCGGCGGTCGAGGTTTGTCGCAAGCGCGTATCGCCGTGCTCGAGAGCTTTGTACAAGGCTCGCTGCGTCCAGACCTGACACTGGTATTTGATTTGCCGATCGAAGTCGGCATGGCACGGGCCAGTGCCCGGGGCCGGCTGGATCGCTTCGAGCAGGAAGGCCGTACGTTCTTTGATGCCGTGCGCAGCACCTACCTCAAGCGTGCCGAGGCCGAGCCGGCACGTTACCGCCTGGTCGATGCGGCTCAATCACTGGAAAACGTTCAGGGCCAGCTGGATGGCTTGCTCCCGCAATTGTTGGAGTTGCACCGTGGCTGAGGCTTATCCATGGCAAGACAGCCTGTGGCAGCAGATGGCGGGGCGCGCGCAGCATGCGCATGCCTATTTGCTGCATGGGCCGGCCGGGATTGGCAAACGCGCCCTGGCGGAGCGACTCATGGCCAGCTTGCTGTGCAAGACGCCGGCCGGGCTCGAGGCTTGCGGTACCTGCAAGTCGTGCGCATTGCTGGCAGCCGGGAGCCACCCCGACAATTACATTCTTGAGCCTGAAGAGGCCGACAAGGCGATCAAGGTCGACCAGGTGCGCGATCTGGTCAGTTTTGTTGTGCAGACCGCTCAGTTGGGCGGGCGCAAGGTCGTGCTGGTCGAGCCAGTCGAGTCGATGAACATCAACGCCGCCAATGCTTTGCTCAAAAGCCTTGAAGAGCCGTCAGGCAATACGGTGCTGCTGCTGGTCAGTCATCAGTCGAGTCGCCTGTTGCCGACCATTCGCAGTCGCTGCGTGCAGCAAGCGTGCCCATTGCCGAGCGAGGCCCTGAGCCTTGAATGGCTCGTTAAAGCCTTGCCCGATTCCAGCCCCGAAGAGCGTGTCGAGTTGCTGACATTGGCGGTCGGTTCCCCTTTGGTCGCCGTCAAGTTGCAGGCGCAGGGTGTACGCGAACAGCGTGCGGCGGTGGTGGAGGGCGTCAAGAAGCTGCTCAAGCGCGAACTGTCGGCCAGTCAATTGGTTGAGAGTTGGAAGGCCATCCCGCTTTTGCTGCTGTTTGACTGGTTTTGCGATTGGGCCAGCCTGATTTTGCGTTATCAACTGACTCAAGACGAAGAAGGGCTTGGGTTGGCGGACATGCGTAAAGTGTTGCAGTACCTGGCGCAGAAAGCACCGCAGGAAAAAGTTCTGAGCATTCAGGACTGGATTCTTGCCCAGCGTCAAAAGGTGCTGGGCAAGGCCAATCTTAACCGTGATCTGTTGCTGGAGGCGTTACTGGTGCAGTGGGCAAATCTGCCCGGCCAGCGCTGATTTGAGACTGAAATTGACAGGCAGGAAAAATTTGTATGCTGGTTGACTCCCATTGCCATCTCGATCGTCTTGATCTGAGTGCCCATGACGGCTCGCTGGACGCCGCCCTTGAGGCTGCGCGCCAGCGCGGTGTCGGACACTTCCTGTGTATCGGTGTGAGTGCCGACAACGCGGCCGATGTCAAAGCCCTGACCGATCGCTATGCCGATGTCGATTGCTCGGTGGGGGTTCATCCGCTGGATGTTCAGCCCGGCGCGGCACCGGCACTGGACTGGCTGCTGGGTGAGTTGAATCACCCGCGAGTGGTGGCAATTGGTGAAACCGGCCTGGATTATCACTACGAACCCGAAGCGGCCGAGTTGCAGCAACTGTCGTTCCGGGTGCATTTGCAAGCGGCGCAACAGACCGGCAAGCCAGTGGTGGTACATACCCGCGGCGCCCGGGCCGATACTCTGGCGTTGCTGCGTGAGGCGGCCTTGCCTCAGGCCGGCGTGCTGCACTGTTTTACCGAAGACTGGGACATGGCCAAGGCGGCACTGGACCTGGGTTTTTACATCTCCTTGTCGGGTATCGTGACCTTCAAGAATGCCGAAGCATTACGCGATGTAGCTCGTCAGGTGCCGGCCGACCGTTTACTGGTTGAGACCGACTCGCCTTACCTGGCGCCCATTCCTTACCGTGGCAAACCGAACCTGCCGCAATACGTGCGCGAAGTGGCCGAGTTTTTGGCCATGTTGCGTGGGGAGTCCTATGAGCACTTTGCCGAGCAGACCACCGAGAACTTCAAGCGTTTGTTCCCGCAGGCCCGGTTGTAGAGGCTCTGCTGCCAGTCAAGCATCGCAGCCGTCGTGAATTCAGGCCTCTCGGCGTGTCAGGTTTTATGGCCGCGGTGCAGGACGCGGCCTCGTTCTACTCGTCCGCTGCTCCATCACGCGCTCCATCATCTCTGTAGCCGCAGACGAAGCACCATGGCGGGGCTCGGCAGCGTCTGAATGGAAGTTAAAAAAAACCCGGGCTCTGGGGAATCCGGGTTAAGACCATTAGGAGTAAAACAAAGGCCGACATTCCGTTGCTGCCTTTTATCGGCGAATCACTTGGGGGAGGTGCTACGCCGACCTACTTAAGTATTGGCCAGCTTTGCCGGACTTCCAGTCGATATTGTTCATTTTTTAAACAGATTTGGAATACGTGTCATTCGTTTGAGTCCGTATCGTGGCAGGGCGAGCACAGGTGAAAATATCGATATGCAGGATGATCCGTGCAATTTAGCGTGACTTAGGCATAATGCTTGGCTTCGATTTTGACCCCTACAGACCTTCTCTTATGCACAAAGAACCCCGTAAGGTCCGTGAGTTTCGTCGCCGCGAGCAAGAAATTCTCGATACCGCGCTCAAGCTGTTCCTCGAACAAGGTGAAGACAGCGTCACCGTCGAGATGATCGCTGATGCCGTAGGTATCGGCAAAGGCACGATCTACAAGCACTTCAAGTCCAAGGCCGAGATCTACCTGCGCCTGATGCTCGACTATGAGCGCGACTTGAACGAACTGCTGCTTTCTGCTGACGTGGACAAGGACAAAGAAGCGCTGTCGCGCGCCTACTTTGAGTTTCGCATGCGCGATCCGCAGCGCTACCGGTTGTTTGACCGCCTGGAAGAAAAGGTCGTCAAGGGCAATCAGGTCCCCGAACTGGTTGAAGAACTGCATAAGATTCGCGCTTCCAACTTTGAGCATCTGACCCTGCTGATCAAAGGCCGTATCAGCGAAGGCAAACTCGAAGATGTACCGCCTTACTTCCATTACTGCGCCGCCTGGGCCTTGGTGCACGGCGCCGTTGCGCTGTATCACTCGCCGTTCTGGAGTAATGTGCTGGAAGATCAGGAAGGTTTCTTTCAGTTCTTGATGGACATCGGTGTGCGTATGGGCAACAAACGCAAGCGTGACACCGACACCCCGGCAGTCGAGTAAGTTACATTCACGGCTCGCAGCCTGAAGCCTATACTCAGACTGCGTCAGAGCCTGTGGTCGTGTCATGACGGTCACCCCTCTGGGGGAACTTGATGCTTGAACCGGGTTTTGGCACGCTGCCTTCCCCCCGCCGGAGTCATCCATGATCGTTGATCGCCAAGGCAGACGTTTTCGCAATTTGCGTATCAGTCTGACGTCTGCTTGTAACTATGCCTGCACTTACTGTGTGCCCAATGGCAAGCGGTTGGTCGCGGCGCAGGATGAACTGTCGGCCGAGGCCATGGTGCGCGGCGTGGCTTACCTGATTGAAGCCGCCGGCATCGAGCGATTACGGATTACCGGGGGCGAGCCGCTGGTCAGCCCCAAGCTCGAAACCTTTATGCGCGACGTCGGCCAGCTAGGGTTGAGTGACATCAGCCTCACCACGAACGGCCAACTGCTCGCACGCAAGTTGCCATTACTGCTGGAGGCCGGCATTCGCCGCCTCAACGTTTCCCTCGACACCCTTGACCCGGATGCCTTCCGCTCGATTGCCCGTGGCGGCGATTTGCCTACCGTTCTTGACGGCCTGCAGCAGGCTCATGACGCCGGGATCAAGATCAAGGTCAACATGGTGCCGCTGCGCGGGCAGAACCTGGATCAGGTCATGCCGCTGCTGGCGTTCTGCCTGGAGCGGGGCTACGAACTGCGTTTCATTGAGTTGATGCGCATGGGGCATTTGGCCAGCGATGGAAATGCGTTCCTGCAACAGTTCGTCAGCCTGCAACAACTGTTGTCATTGATCGGCGAGCGCTATGAGTACCTGCAGGCCGATGCGCCGGTCGATGCCACTGCAGTGCGCTATCAGATACCGGGCCTCGGTTATTTCGGGGTGATTGCCAATGAGAGCGTGCCGTTTTGCCGAACCTGCTCGCGCCTGCGGCTGTCGTCCACGGGGTGGCTGCATGGATGCCTGTCGTCGAGCAACAGGCATTATGTGGGCGATCTGCTGAACAAGCCGCGGCATGAGGCCCTCCCGGCGCTGCAAGGGCTGCTGCTGAAAGCCTTGGGCGACAAACAGGAAGTCGCCTTCTCGGGTGGTGCTACCGTGATGAAAATCATCGGCGGTTAGCTCGTTCTGGCTGCGTCCTCATGCATCGAGGGCAGGTGCAAGAACGATAAAGAAACACTTCGCTAAATCCTTTCAGAAGTCTCCTACATCCACGATTCCGGCCTATCCGTTAGCGTTCAGCCCTTTCTTTAAGGGAAGAATCACGGATGACCACTTATGACCGTCATAAGCGCTTTAGCCTGAGCATCAACGCTGCCGAATCCGAGTTTCAGGTACTGGGGTTTACCGGCGATGAAGCCATCAGCACGCCCTTTGCCTTTACCGTCGAACTGGTCAGCGAGCGCGCTGATCTGGCGCTCGACGCGTTGCTGCATCAGCCGGCTTATCTGGCGTTTGACGGCGAGGGCAACGGTGTTCACGGGAAGATTTCCAGCATCGCCCTGAGCAGCCCGGGCCCGCGGCTGACGCACTACCGTCTGACGCTGGTGCCGCAACTGGCCTACCTGGAACATCGCACCAACCAGCGAATTTTCCAGCGGCAGACCGTGCAGCAAATCATCGAAACCGTGCTTGAAGAGCACGGCATTTTCAGCAATGCCTACCTGTTCAATTCACTCTCGTCCTACCCGCCTCGGGAGTACTGCGTGCAGTACGGCGAATCGGACCTGCACTTTATTCAGCGCCTGTGTTTTGAAGAGGGTTTTCACTACCATTTTCGGCATTCGCCTGACGGCCATGTGCTGGTGTTCGGTGATAAACAACAGGCGTTCAGCCTGCTCACGCGGCCTACACCTTACGTGCAAGATGCCGGGATGGTGGCCAGGGAACCGTCGATCGAGCGCTTTGGCTTGCACCTCGAAACCCGGACCAACCGCACGGTGCGTCGCGATTATGACTTCGAAAAAGCCAGCCGCATCCTGCAGGCTGAAAGCAGCGCCGACCCCGATAGGCAGGTCCTCGAACACTACAGCTACCCCGGCGGCTTCAGCGCAACCGCCCACGGTGAACAACAAAATCAGCGGGCCCTTGAGCACCATCAAACCGGTTATCGCCAGGGCAATGGCAGCAGTGACCAACCGTGCCTGAGCAGCGGTCACTTTCTGACCATCAGCGAGCACCCGCATGCGGCCTGGAATGCCCGCTGGTTGCTGACCCGGGTTCACCACGAGGGCAAACAACCGCAAGCACTCGAAGAGCAAGGCCGCATCCCGCAGATGACCGCTTCGAACGGCTTTACCCAGGGCTACCGCAACACTTTTCACGTCACCCCTGAAGACGTGACCTACCGCCCGCAACAGGTTTTCGCCAAGCCGAGGATCCTCGGCAGCCAGACCGCCCGCGTAACTGGCCCGGCGGGGGAAGACATCCATTGCGATCAGTTTGGCCGGGTTCGGGTCAGCTTTCATTGGGATCGCAGCGCAATCAACGACGATCAAAGCAGTTGCTGGGTGCGGGTAGCGTCGAGCTGGGCCGGAGACCGCTATGGCAGCGTGACCATCCCCCGGGTGGGCATGGAAGTGCTGGTGACGTATCTGGACGGCGACCCCGACAGGCCGATCATTTCCGGTTGCCTGGTCAACAGCCTCAACCCGGCGCCGCTGGTATTGCCTGCAGACAAAACCCAAAGCGTGTTTCGCAGTCGCAGCACGCCGGGTGGCAGCGGTTTCAACGAACTGCGCATCGAGGACCGCAAAGGCCAGGAGCTGATCTACCTGCACGCCCAGCGCGATCTGGAACAACACGTCAAACATGACAGCCGCGTGCAGATTGATGGCAAGTCCGAAGCGACCATCAGCGGGGACAGCGTGGCGGTGCTCGAAGCCGAAGAGCAACGCACCGTCAGCGGTGACCGCAAGGTGCAACTCAATGCCAACGACCACCTGAACATCGCCGCCAGCAGCCACACCCGCGTCGGCCAGGCGCTGGTGGCCGAAGCCGGGCTGGAAGTCCACCTCAAGGCCGGCGCGCGGTTGGTACTCGATGCCGGCGCCAGCATCACCCTGATGGCCGGTGGGCAACACATCGTGATCAGCGCGGCGGGGATCTACAGCAGCAGCCCGATTGTGCCCGGCGGCGTACCGGTGCCGGGGACGCCGGCGATGCCATTGGTGCCAGGCACGGTTGCCGGCCTGGGTTTGTCGGACCCGCTTTTTGCCCCGCCGGTGCCGTACCTCCTGGAAAGACAGCGCCAAACCATGCTCAAGCAGCACGCGATATGTGCCATTTGTGAAGAGGCCGCCCAGCAAAAAGGTTCTGCCAATGATTGAAATGCCGGCCCTCCCACATAACCTGCCTTGGCATAGGGGTGCCTGGCTATTGCTGGATGGCGTGCGGCTACCCGGCTTGGCAAAGCAGCTTCACCTTTGGCCAAACGCCGCCGAGTGTCTGTTCGTGAGCACCCGTTGGCGTGAGCTGCTGGATCTCTCGCCGTACCTGATCTCTTTGACGGGCCCCAATGATCCGGTACTGGCTTATTTTCAAACCAATGCCTGGCTTGAACCCGGCTACCTCCTGTTTAGCCGGGCTGATACCCACACGTTGACCACGTGGTTACGCAGCCTGATCGTGGTACAGCACCCCTCGGGTGATGAAGTCATGATGAGGGTGGCGGAACCGGCAGTTGCCCACCAGTTGATGACGGTGTCTGAGCAGGCATCGAGCGGGCGCTGGTTTGGGCCGGTTGAACAGGTGTGTCTGCCCGATGCCATACAGGGTACTTGGCAAGAGCACCGGCGGCCCGCCAGTGCGGTGACTGTCGAGCCGTCGACCTTGCGCCTGACTGATCAAGAGCTGACGGCGCTCGGTGAGGTCGAGTTCAGGCAGTTTGTGGTGCGGTTGACTCAGCACCTCACGACTTACTTCCCCGACATGATGGCGCCGTTCTCCGGGGCAGAGCGCAGGCGTCGTGCGCAACAGATTGCGCAAATCGCCTACGACAAAGGGTTTCACTCCGCGCAGCAAATCATGTTGTACGCCAACGTACTGGGTTACTTGGCCGGGCAATCGATCGAATCACACCCCGACATAGACCAATTGCTTAATCAGCCATCAGCGCTCCTGCCCTTGCAGCGAGTGCTGCGGGCGGCCGAGTTGGCTGAAAGCCGGCAGGTCACGGTACAAGGACATCCACAATGACCGTTCAAGCCCCCCCCCAGAGTCAGGGCCAATGTCGTCGCCCTGGCCGAGAATGAAAAAGATACCCGCTCGCCGATGGGCATGTGCGAGTTGATGAACAGCACAGTGCAGTTGTTACCTCTGCGTTACGGCCTGGTCGAACGACTTGATCCTTCTTCAGCCCTGGAAATCCCGCTGAAGTTGAATAGTCATCCCTTGGGTGTTCGGCTGTTGCGCGATGGCTATCTGTACATCATCGACAGCGCCAGTGGCTATCTGCACGAGTACCAGATAGAAAAGGGCCAGATCACCAAGTTGCTGTGGAAAGACCACGAAGTGGCTGCCGACGTACGCACTGCGTCAGTCGGTGAACCGTATCTGGTGTTCAAGCGGCAAAACACCTTGCATGCCTGCTACTCGGAAATCCAGTGGACTGCCTTCAAGTGCTCGCAGGTCTTGAAGGACAAGGCCGAGCGCGAGCGGTTGATGCAGCGGATCGAACCGGCTACCGCCTGTTCTTCGAAGGGCGGGCGCCATCTGTTGAGCCAGGCACAGGCCGAACAGTGGTTGGCTGAGGTTGCCGAGAGCACTTCAACCACCGGGCCCGCACCGGTATTGCCCGAGGGGGCCAATGCAGAAGAAGGGCAGCCGTACAGTTGGGAAGCCGAGCAGCTGTTTTATGACACCGGGATTCAAACCCTGACCAGCCAGGTGCTGGGGCCGTACAAGAACGATTTTCTTTTTTTGGTGTTGCGCGATGATTTTGGCGTGATGCGCGATCTGGCGAATGAACAGCTGAAAATCGGCGAGTGGATTGAACACTGGAGTGCGGATGAGCAGGCCCAGCGCAAATACCTCACCGGGAGTTACATCCAGTCGTTGTATGACGTAAATGCGTCACGGCTCAGCGAGCGCAGCGCAGTCGATCCCGCCGTCAAAGCACTGATGGATGAGACCACGCCAGAGCAACAAGCGGCGATCTATGACTACTTGAAAGCAATGCGCGATCATCAGGGACCGGTGATTCGCGCACCGGAGAAGATCATCCGCGCGCTGGTACACAAAACCCGCTATGACTGCGCCTGGCTTGCGATGCAAGACTTGTTGGGGCCTGTGCTGTGGTCTCGTCATGAGAACGCAATCTTCAGCTTTGCCGATGAGTCCTGGGATGCATTGGAAGGAGCGTCAGTGGGGCAGCCCGGAATCGATGACCTGACCTACCGTCTCCCCATGCAAGACTTTGTCGCTCGCGAACAGGCGTTGTTGAGGCACTGGCACGCCCGCCTTGAAAGGGTCCGCGAAGATCGATTGCAGATGATCATAGGCGGCTATTTTCATCGGGCTGCCTGGTACTACGATTTTGAGCAGGACGCGCAAATCAGGCATCGACTCGAAACGGAGTTCGTGTGTGTGGCGGCCTTGTGCGGCAATCGCGAGTCAGCAGAAAAACTGGCAGCCTACCTGGAACAAAACCTGCTGACCCTGATCCCGGGGCTGGACTCCCTGCACCAGAAGGATCAAGTCGACATCGCTAAAAAACTGGCGGACCTGAGCAACTTCTCAATCAATGTACTGGAGGCGGGGGACAGCCTGAATAATGCCACCGTGCTGTCCAATCAGTTCAATAGCCTGATGGCCGAACGCCTGCCTAACTATGCCGCCCTGCATACGCGATTTCAGGGGCTGCAAAGCATGCTTGACGGGGCGTATAGCCCGGCCAAGCAGCTAAGTATGGCGGATGAGCTGGATAGAGTGCACAGAGCGTTTCAACTCAGTCAGCATATAGATCCTAATGAGTTTATTCGTAAGGCTGGTAGGGCTGTACGCATACAGTTGCTGAGAGATTTTGCCCTCAATGGCTTGAGTGTCAGGGGTGCAACACCTGCTGAAATCCAGGTGTATAACCAGACACGGGACACGGCGATAAGTCACCGCGCTCAACTTAAATCCCTGTACCAGGAGCGGAAAAGGTCCCTAAGCCGTCAGCTGCACGGCCTTGAGCCGGCAGGCAGTGAAGCCCCCTACAACCGTGCCATTACTGAATTACAGGCCGCGCTGGCGCCGCTTGAAGACCGGCTGGTTCTGAGCTTGAGCGTCGGCAGCGGCAGTCCGGGTCAAATCGGTACTGTCGTCGATGGCTGGAGCCCGCAACTGCGAGAGGAGCTGAACCGCAGCGTGCGTGACTTCCACGCCAACGGGACCTTTACCGCGCCTGTACGCAGTGTATTGAGTTCAAAGGGCGACTTGCTTGCACTGACACTGGTGGTGTTACAGGGACATAAATTCATAGAAACGCTGGTGGAACTCAAAGCGCAGAAAGATAAGTCGATGGCAAGCGCTTTACCCTTTTTTGAGGCCATTGTTGGACTCGCCGCGGTCAGCTTGGCTGCGGTACAAGGGGTGTCGGTAACGGTTTTTCAAGCGCAGATCCAGCGGATGGAGAGTGTGGCAGGCAAGCTCAACGCAATGAGCCGTTTAGGTCGATGGGTAGGTTTTTCAGGGCTTGGTGCATTTTTGTTTGGGGCTGTGAGTGCCTTATTCGATCTCAGTAAACATACGCAGCAATGGGGCGAAGCACTGGCTTCAGGCAATCGTAAAGCGCTGGCGGCCACGACGATGCAACTTACTGGGGATGGCATATTGTTGGGCACGAATGTATGGGCGCTTCGCCATACCTCTTCGATTGTACAGCAGATGATGGTTACCCCGTCTGAGTTGCGCGCGCTGGCTTGGGCGCAAGCCAGTCCGAGGTTGTTGAGCATTGCAGTGAGGGCCAATGTGGTAGGGCTGATTGGCACGGCGCTACAGTTAGCAGGCGAAGCCCTGTACAACTATGTTCATCGCGATGCGATGCAAAAATGGCTTGAAGACAGTGCCTGGGGCACCGGTAACCTGCAGCGTACCCTGCAAGATGACTGGAGCGCCCTGGCCCGCGCGGTTCAACAGCCCTACGGCGCATTTGTGCGCAATGCCAAGGGCACTTACCTGCGTTTTGTGTTGCCGGGCATTCGCACGCGAGAACTGGACAGCCGCCAGCTGCAGTTGCTGGCCTATCAATGCCAGCGAGACGCCCCGTCCGCCTCCGGTTTCAATCCGCGGCATCCCACCCGGTGGCACGAACGCAGTGCGGCGTGGGCCGGTACGGCCCAAGTGGCCAGTCAAGACGATGAAGCCTTGGTCCTGCATTTTCCCGTCTCCCAAGCGTTGCAAGCGTCGGACTTCACGTTGGCCTTGAGTATTGGCTATCAACTGGAGGCCGAGCGTGAATTGATTCACCGCACCTGTTTTCTCGTGCAAGACCTGCATAGCTATGACGCACGGGGTTACCGTATTCCGTTACAAGGAACGTTCAAGCTCAAGCCGGTAGAGGCATTGCCCGCGACACTTGAAGCCGCAAAACCCTGGTTGATTCACCGTGATGAGTTGGGGCGTGCGGATGATTAGTCGCTGGCTAAACGGTAAAAAAAGCAATGAACAGGCGCCGGCTTTCGACCGGGATAACCAGCCGCCCAGGGCCGGTGAAATCCGAACTCAGGGTTCTAGTGAAACCCTGTTCCTGGCGCCCTTGCCGGTGTACACCGGGCAGGTGCCGATAGGCCGCCGAAACTTCTCGCAGATGAACGAAGTGTATTTGGAGTTGGGTGGCAGTAACCGGGGGATGGTTGAAGCGGGAAAGATGTTGGCGTTCATGATTTGGTTGTTGATCATGCTTATCTTTGGCGTTCCGATATTCTTGGGCGTTTATCTGGCGTTATTTGGGAATGAGGATTTCGAACAGGACATAGGCTTAGCCATGATGCTCGTCTTTCAGGTAGGTCTACTGTATGGCATCCCTGGAGGGGTGATCACATTAGGCGCATTTTTGTACGGCATGGTTTCCGATGTCTACAAACAGGCCAAAACCTACCCCGTGCGTTTCAACCGTCAACGGCGCGAAGTGTGTTATGTCGACAGCACGACTCATCGGGTATTGATCGTGCCCTGGGAGCGGGTGGTGGCCTGGGTGTCCAACAGCCAATCGGTCACGCCCTATGGGGCGACCCGCCAGTATTGTTTTGGCATGGGGCTGGAGGACGAAGCGCAGGACCGGGTGCAATTTGTCCTTATCCCGCAGTTCAGCGACGCCCATGCCTTGGGGTTGTGGACAGCCATTCGCAATTATATGGAAGAAGGGGTGCTGGTGGATGCGCCAGATCCATGGCTTAGCGCATTGGGGGTCGTGTTCACGGAGGATGAACTGAAACCGTACGAGGGACTGCATACTTTTGAGATTGAACGTCTTGATGCGCGCTTTATGGGGCGCCTGGATGATGCTGGTGGTCATTTAAGCGCGGAAGAACGCGAAAGGTATGGTTACTCCAAACGAACCCCCTGGCCATTGCGCTGGTGGTATGTGCGTCGCGTCCTGAGTTTCTGGAAAATGCCGTACCTGCTGGCTGAATGGGGGCATCGCAAGGGGCGCCCGGCGTTTCCGGATCAAGTGCAACGCTGGTCCGAACCCCTGCCTCCCGAGCAATGGGTGCCCCCCAGCCCGGCCCTGCAAAAAGCCAATCAACAGGTTCGTTTCGCCATGGATAAACAGGGCGCAGCTTTTTCGGCGGCCTGCAAAGAGGCGGGTTTGCATTGAGAGCCCTGAAAGCGATGACAGGCAATGGAAGGGGGGATGCCTATGTTTAAACAGTGGTTTAAGCGTAAAGCGACTACCGATGAACCCCCTTTCGACCGGGATAACCAGTCGCCCAGGGCCGGTGAAATCCGAACTCAGGGTTCGAGTGAAACCCTGTTCCTGGCGCCCTTGCCGGTGTACACCGGGCAGGTGCCGATAGGCCGCCAAAACTTCTCGCAGATGAACGAAGTGTATTTGGAGTTGGGTGGCAGTAACCGGGGGATGGTTGAGGAAGGCAAGTGGTTGGCGGCTTTGGTCTGGATGTTTATAGGTTTTATTGTTGGTCTTCCGCTCATTGTCGGTGTGTTTTTTACGTTATTCCCTAACCCCGACTTTGAGCAGGATATTGCGACGTCCATGAAGCTTGCGCTTCAGGCCAGTGCATATTATGGCGTGCCTGGAGGCGTGCTGATGGTGGGGATTTTCATCCAGGGCATGGTTTCCGATGTCTACAAACAAGCCAAAACCTACCCCGTGCGTTTCAACCGTCAGCGGCGCGAAGTGTGTTATGTCGACAGCACGACTCATCGGGTGTTGATCGTGCCCTGGGAGCGGGTGGTGGCCTGGGTGTCCAACAACCAATCGGTCACGCCCTATGGGGCGACCCGCCAGTATTGTTTTGGCATGGGGCTGGAGGACGAAGCGCAGGACCGGGTGCAATTTGTCCTTATCCCGCAGTTCAGCGACGCCCATGCCTTGGGGTTGTGGACGGCCATTCGCAATTATATGGAAGAAGGGGTGCTGGTGGATGCGCCAGATCCATGGCTTAGCGCATTGGGGGTTGTGTTCACGGAGGATGAACTGAAACCGTACGAGGGACTGCATACTTTTGAGATTGAACGCCTTGGTGCGCGCTTTATGGGGCGCCTGGATGATGCTGGTGGTCATTTAAGCGCGGAAGAACGCGAAAGGTATGGTTACTCCAAACGAACCCCCTGGCCATTGCGCTGGTGGTATGTGCGTCGCGTCCTGAGCTTCTGGAAAATGCCGTACCTGCTGGCTGAGTGGGGTCATCGTAAGGGGCGCCCGACGTTTCCGGATCAAGTGCAACGCTGGTCCGAACCCCTGCCTCCCGAGCAATGGGTGCCCCCCAGCCCGGCCCTGCAAAAAGCCAATCAACAGGTCCGTTTCGCCATGGATAAACAGGGCGCGGCTTTTTCGGCGGCCTGCAAAGAGGCGGGTTTGCATTGAGAGCTTGATCCCGTCAGTCGGGTAACGAGTGGTCACGATCTGAGGTGAAAGCGCTCAAACGTGATTTGCCATTCTGGCGCGCAATCTGCATTACGCGACTATTCGCCGGTTTTCTGTCGCCGGCCATCGGGAGAGCGGGATGCGTGGTCTGATTGTAATGCTGGCTTTGTTGGCGCTGGGTGGCTGTATGAAAGTCAGTGATCTGGGGGAGGGCGCGCGTGATCAGTTGAGTGACGCAGGCCTGTTGGACCACAGCAACACGCGGCGCAGCAACTCACTGAGGATCCAGGCGGATTCCTTTGTCTATATTGCCCAGGGGGCCTTTGCTCCGGTCGGCGATCCCTACATGCCCCCCAATGTGGTGGCCGAAGAAGCCTACAATAGCTTTATCGAATACTTCCCGATGGTGCGTCGTGCCAAGGCGCCGTTGGGGCTGGATCATGCCATGGCCGAGGCCCGTAGCTTTGGCGCCCATTACTTGCTGTACACGCGTTTTGCCCGGGCCGATGACCGTATCGGCAACAGCGACGAATGGCTCGATCAGGAAGAGAACAGCCGCCTGGGGGTCGACAGCGGGGTGATCCAGGTGATGTTGATCGAAACCAGCACCCAGTACCTGATCGATACCGCCACCCTTCGCAGTCGCGGCGGTTTGCTGACGTTCCATGACAACAGGCCGGCTGACCTGATCGGCCCGCCGCTGGCTAAGTACGCGCGCAGCTTGATAGGCTTGAGCGATCAATAAGTCGAGGAGAACAGCATGAGTGAGCCGGTGGACGTCAGTAGCCTGTTGGCGCAAATCCCCAAGGCCGATAAGGGCTTGCCGCCTGTTCATTTGTGGGACACGGCGTTTTGCGGTGACATTGACATGCGCATCGCCCGTGATGGCACCTGGTACTACATGGGTACGCCGATTGGCCGCAAGCCCATGGTCAAGCTGTTCTCGACCATCATTCGGCGTGATGGCGATGATTACTTTCTGATCACGCCGGTGGAGAAGGTCGGGATCAAAGTCGATGACGCGCCTTTTGTCGCGATTGCCGTTGAGGTTGAAGGGGCCGATGAGCAACAAGTCCTGCGTTTCACCACCAACGTGGATGAGCAACTCATCGCGGGCAGCGAGCACCCGCTGCGGATCGTGATCGATCCCGTGACCCAGGAACCTGCGCCTTACGTTCATGTACGACGCAACCTCGAAGCCCTGATTCATCGTAACGTCTTCTACCAATTGGTCGAACTGGCCGTGACTCGGGAAATCGACGGGCAGCGCTGGTTAGGCGTCTGGAGCAGCGGCGTGTTCTTCCCGATCGGGCTTGAACCGTAAGCGACCACCCCGGTAGGGCCTGCCAGGGCTTTGCCCGTGTCGAACACACAATATGTCTCCCTACAATAAAAATCAGGAGCGCTCATGGCGTGGACAGCCGTTACCCAACATCGTGCCCGACTCGGTGAGGGGCCATTCTGGGATGGACCCCGGCAGGCCCTGTACTGGGTTGATATCGCGGGCAAGCAAGCGCTGCGCCTGATGGGAGATACCGTTGAGAGCTGGCAGATGCCGGAGCATGTGTCGGCCTTTATTCCCTGTGTCAGCGGCGACGCGTTGGTGACCTTAAGCAGCGGCGTGTATCGGCTTGATCTAAAGTCTGCGGGTCATGCGCCGCGCCTGAGTTTGTTGTGCCAGGTCGATCCGCAGCCGGGCAATCGGCCCAATGAGGCCCGGTGTGATGCCCAGGGGCAACTCTGGATAGGCACCATGCAGAACAACATTGGCGAACAGGGCCAGGAGCTGCCGATTGGGCGGCGCAGCGGTGGGCTGTTTCGAGTCGGGGCCGACGGGCAGGTTACGCCGTTGCTCAATGGCCTGGGCATTCCCAATACGCTGGTGTGGAGTGCAGACGGCGACACTTTGTATTTTGCCGATAGCCTGGACGCCACCATTTATCAATATGCGCTCATGACTGACGGTTATCTGAGCGCGCCTGAAGTCTGGCGCGGTCCACATCCGCGGGGTGGTCCCGACGGTTCTGCGATGGATGTTCAGGGGTATGTCTGGAATGCCCGCTGGGACGGCAGCTGTCTGCTGCGTCTGGCCCCCGATGGTCAGGTTGATCGTGTAATCGAGTTGCCTGTCAGCCGCCCCACCAGTTGTGTGTTTGGTGGTGACGATTTGCGCACGCTGTATATCACCAGCGCCGCGAGCCCTGCCAACGGGCCTCTGGATGGGGCCGTGCTGTCGATTCGGGTTGATCTACCCGGTACTCCGTGCACCCGTTTTGCAGGGTGAATCCCATGATGTGGGACTAAAAATTATATATTGAGATTATGCCGCGCCCGGGTTTATAGTCGGCCACAGCTCCATGCACTCACACTTAAAAAAATAAAACAGGTGAAGTGATGCCGAACTATCCCAGGGTGCTCCTGCGCACAGGTGATCCTGTCTGTCACGTTCCAGGCCATGCGCTGGCTTGCCTGACACCCCGATTCTCCCCGTTTATCAACCGGTCATCGACAGATGCCCGGTTTTCGTCGTGCCTTCCCTCAGGAGTCTTTATTCATGGCTGAACCTCTTTCCCTGCCGGCGGTGGCGGAGCCTCCCCGTGGCGAGCGTCTGAAAAACAAAGTGGTTTTGCTGACGGGGGCGGCCCAAGGGATTGGCGAAGCCATCGTCGCCAGTTTCGTGTCGCAGGAGGCGAAAATGGTCATCAGTGATATTCAGGCAGAGAAGGTCGAGCAGGTTGCCGCTCATTGGCGTGCACAAGGGGGCGAGGTGCAGGCGGTCAAAGCCGACGTGTCCCGTCAGTCCGACCTCAATGCAATGGTCGAGCTGGCGCTGGAGCTTCACGGTCGGGTCGATGTGCTGGTCAACTGCGCCGGGGTCAATGTGTTCCGTGATCCGCTGGAGATGACCGAGGAAGACTGGCGCCGTTGTTTTGCCATCGACCTGGACGGTGCCTGGTATGGCTGCAAGGCGGTCCTGCCGCAGATGATTGCGCAAGGCATCGGCAGCATTATCAACATTGCTTCGACCCATTCGACTCACATCATTCCCGGTTGTTTCCCGTACCCGGTGGCCAAGCATGGTCTGCTGGGCCTGACCCGTGCCCTGGGTATCGAATATGCGCCCAAAGGTATCCGGGTCAACGCCATCGCGCCGGGCTACATCGAGACGCAACTGAACGTCGACTACTGGAACGGTTTTGCCGACCCTCATGCCGAACGGCAGCGTGCACTCGATCTGCATCCGCCACGACGCATCGGCCAGCCCATGGAAGTCGCCATGACCGCGGTGTTCCTTGCCAGCGATGAAGCGCCTTTTATCAATGCATCCTGCATCACCATCGATGGCGGCCGCTCGGTGCTGTACCACGATTGACCACCGTTTTCCCCCCTCACAGGCTTCAAACACGTTTAACAATAATAAGAAGGAGTTGTCATGAAACGTCGTTCTGCTATTCGTTCCCTGTGTTGTGCGGCATTGGCCGTGACCGCCGTCAGCCTGAGCAGTGCGTTGCTGGCTGCCGATCCGGTGAAAATCGGCTTTCTGGTCAAGCAGGCGGAAGAGCCCTGGTTCCAGACTGAATGGGCCTTTGCGGAGAAAGCGGCAAAAGACAAAGGGTTTGAGCTGATTAAAATTGCCGTACCGGACGGCGAGAAGACCCTGTCGGCCATTGACAGCCTGGCGGCCAACGGTGCTCAGGGATTTGTCATTTGCCCGCCGGATGTGGCACTCGGGCCTGCGATCATGGCCAAGGCCAAGCTCAACGGTTTGAAGGTGATTGCGGTGGATGACCGCTTTGTCGATGCCAAGGGCCAGTTCATGGAAGACGTGCCTTATCTGGGCATGGCAGCGTTCGAAGTCGGCCAGAAGCAGGGCAATGCGATGGTCGACGAGGCCAAAAAGCGCGGTTGGGACTGGAAGGACACCTACGCGCTCATCAATACCTATAACGAACTGGACACTGGTAAGAAGCGCACCGACGGCTCGGTCAAATCCTTGAAAGATGCAGGCTTGCCGGAGAATCACATTTTATTCTCCGCGCTCAAGACCCTCGATGTTCCCGGCAGCATGGACGCCACCAATTCGGCGTTGGTCAAGCTGCCCGGCGAAGCGAAAAACCTGATCATCGGCGGGATGAATGACAACACCGTGCTCGGAGGTGTGCGCGCCACTGAAAGTGCCGGTTTCGCGGCGGCCAACGTGATCGGTATCGGGATCAATGGGACGGACGCGATCGGCGAGTTGAAAAAAGCCAACAGCGGCTTTTTCGGTTCGATGCTGCCAAGCCCGCATATCGAGGGCTATAACACCGCGAGCATGATGTTTGAGTGGATTACCACGGGCAAGGAGCCAGCCAAGTACACCGCCATGGATGATGTAACCCTGATCACCCGTGACAACTTCCAGGAAGAGCTGACCAAAATCGGGCTGTGGAACTGAGCCGTTTTTACTAACGCGACAGGTGTTCACAGTCAGGATCGAGGTGGCTATGCAGCAGCAAACAGTCAGGCAAGAACCTGTCCGCGCGGGCGCCAGCCTGCGCTTCAATGGCATTGGCAAAAGCTTCCCCGGAGTGCAGGCGCTGGCCAATATCAGCTTTGTCGCTCATCCGGGGCAGGTGCATGCGCTCATGGGCGAAAACGGCGCGGGCAAATCCACACTTTTGAAAATTCTCGGGGGCGCGTACGTCCCCAGTAGCGGTCATTTGCAGATTGGCGAACAGTCGTTGACCTTCAAGTCTACGGCCGAGAGCATTGCCAATCGGGTCGCGGTCATCCATCAGGAGCTGCATCTGGTGCCGGAAATGACCGTGGCCGAGAATCTGTTTCTCGGGCATTTACCCGCACGCTTCGGGCTGATCAGGCGCGGTGAGTTGCGCCATCGGGCGCTGGCATTGCTCAAGGGATTGGCCGACGAAATTGACCCGCAGGAAAAGGTCGCGCGTTTATCCCTCGGTCAACGGCAATTGGTGGAGATCGCCAAGGCACTGTCCCGTGGCGCTCATGTGATTGCGTTTGATGAACCTACCAGCAGCTTGTCGGCCCGGGAAATTGACCGGCTGATGGCGATCATTGGCCGCCTTCGGGATGAGGGGAAGGTGGTGCTGTATGTCTCTCATCGCATGGAAGAAGTGTTTCGGATTTGCGATGCGGTGACGGTATTCAAGGACGGCCGCTACGTGCGTACTTTCGAGCAGATGAGCGAGCTGACCCATGACCAGTTGGTGACCTGCATGGTCGGCCGCGATATTCAGGATATCTACGATTACCGCGCCCGAGAGCGCGGCGAGGTGGCGTTGAAAGTAACCGGTCTGCTGGGGCCTGGGCTGCGCGAACCGGTAAGTTTCGAGGTGCACAAGGGCGAGATCCTGGGGCTGTTCGGGCTGGTGGGAGCCGGGCGCACAGAGCTGTTGCGGTTACTCGGCGGGTTGGCACGGCAGAGTGCGGGGAGCCTTGAATTGCAAGGTGTCGAACTCAAACTGCGTTCGCCACGGGATGCGATTGCAGCCGGGGTATTGCTGTGTCCTGAAGACCGCAAAAAAGAAGGCATCATGCCGCTCTCCAGCGTCGCCGAAAACATCAACATCAGCGCCCGTGGCGCTCATTCGACGCTGGGCTGCCTGTTGCGCGGGGTGTGGGAGCGCGACAACGCCGCGCAGCAGATCCGGGCGCTGAACGTGAAGACCCCGAGTGCTGCACAGAAAATCATGTACCTGTCCGGCGGCAATCAGCAGAAAGCCATTCTCGGACGCTGGCTGTCGATGCCCATGAAAGTATTGCTGCTCGACGAGCCGACCCGGGGCATTGATATCGGGGCCAAGGCCGAGATCTACCAGATCATCCACAACCTGGCGGCCAGCGGCATTGCGGTGATCGTGGTGTCCAGTGACCTGATGGAGGTGATCGGTATTTGCGATCGCATGCTGGTGCTGTGCGAAGGCGCGGTGTGTGGCGAGCTGTCTCGCGACCAGGCCAATGAATCCAATCTGTTGCAAATGGCGTTGCCACGCCAGCGCGGCTGACGTCAATCCGAGGGATTAACATGACTACGCAAAACACGACACTGCCCGCATCGCGCAAACCTCTCGACCTGCGGCGTTTTCTGGACGACTGGGTGATGCTGCTGGCGGCGCTGGCAATATTCCTGCTCTGCACCTTGCTGATCGATAACTTCCTCTCGCCGCTGAACATGCGGGGCCTTGGCCTGGCGATTTCCACTACCGGGATTGCCGCCTGCACCATGCTGTATTGCCTGGCATCCGGGCATTTCGATCTGTCGGTGGGCTCTGTGATTGCCTGTTCGGGGGTGGTGGCGGCGGTGGTCATGCGTGACACCGACAGCGTGTTTCTGGGTGTCAGTGCAGCATTGGGCATGGGGCTGATCGTCGGGTTGATCAATGGCATCGTGATCGCCAAATTGCGGGTCAACGCGTTGATCACCACGCTGGCGACCATGCAGATCGTGCGGGGGCTGGCGTACATATTCGCCAATGGCAAAGCGGTAGGGGTGTCCCAGGAATCGTTCTTTGTGTTCGGCAACGGCCAGTTGTTCGGGGTGCCGGTGCCGATTCTGATCACCATCGTCTGCTTTCTGTTCTTTGGCTGGCTGCTCAATTACACCACCTACGGGCGCAATACCATGGCCATCGGTGGCAACCCGGAAGCGGCATTGCTGGCCGGAGTGAATGTGGACCGGACCAAGATCATCATCTTCGCCGTCCACGGGCTGATCGGGGCGTTGGCCGGGGTGATCCTGGCCTCGCGGATGACGTCAGGCCAGCCGATGATCGGCCAGGGCTTTGAGCTGACAGTGATTTCGGCCTGTGTGCTGGGCGGTGTGTCGCTGAGCGGTGGCGTCGGGATGATTCGCCATGTGATCGCCGGCGTGTTGATTCTGGCCATCATCGAAAACGCGATGAACCTGAAGAACATCGACACCTTCTACCAGTACGTGATCCGTGGCTCGATCCTGTTGCTGGCGGTGGTGATCGATCGCTTGAAACAACGCTGACAGCTCGCGCCTACAGGATATGTGATATTAATATATCCCTATATATGAGACTGCAATTTATATATTGAGATTTAACGCTGCGAAGGTTTATAGTCGCCTGCACTGATTCACGGCATTCACTGCTAAAAACAAAACAGGTGAAGCGATGCAGGCGCAATTGATCGCGCTCGATTGGGGGACAACCTCCCTTCGTGCTTATTTACTCGGTCCCGCTGGGCAGGTGCTGAACAGGCGCTCGCTGGCTTGCGGGATCATGCAGTTGCCGAGCAACCCTCGGCGGGTCGCAGGCCAGTGGTGTACTGACGGCTTTGAACTCGCGTTTGACGACGCCTGTGGCGACTGGCTGGATGCCAACCCTGCCATCCCGGTGATTGCCTGTGGCATGGTTGGCAGCGCTCAGGGCTGGCGTGAAGCGCCTTATCGTGAAACCCCGGCCAGCCTGCCGGCCTTGAGCACCGCCTTGCAGATCGTGCGCAGTGTGCGGGGAGTGGATGTTCACATCGTTCCCGGCGTCATCGAGCGTTCAACCTTACCCAATGTAATGCGCGGCGAAGAAACCCAGGTCCTGGGGGTCTTGCACAGTCATGCCCATCTGAACGACTGTTTGATCGGTCTTCCTGGCAGCCATTCCAAATGGGTGCAGGTGCAAGCGGGGTGCCTGGTGCATTTCGACACCTTCATGACCGGCGAGCTGTTCGCTGCCGTCTGTGAGCACACCATCCTGGGGCGTACCCAGCAAGCATCCCCGCAGTTTGACCTCGCCGCCTTCGAGCGGGGCGTGCACGTGGCGTTGTCGGCCGATGGTCAGCTCGGGCCGCTGTCGACCCTGTTCAGTGCGCGCACGCTGGGCCTGACCGGCCAACTGAGTGCCACCCAGCAACCTGATTATGTGTCCGGGCTGCTGATCGGTCATGAGCTGTCGGCGCTGAGTCATGCCCTGCGTCAGCGTCGGGGCGAGCAACCGCTACCCGCGATCATTCTGATCGGCACTTCCCAACTGTGTGAACGCTACCAACGGGCGCTGGACGTCTGCGGGTTCACCCAGGTGAGCCTGGCAGAACAGGCAACCGAACAGGGTTTATGGCACCTGGCCCAAGCGGCCGGGTTACTTCAACACACTCATCAGGAGGGCTGAGATGCTCAAGCAAGCTCTGGCAAAAAACGGATTGATCGCCATCCTTCGCGGTTTGCGTCCGCAAGAAGCGCAGGCCATCGGCAAGGTGTTGTATGACGAGGGATTCCGCACCCTCGAAGTCCCCCTCAATTCCCCCGAGCCTTATGAAAGCATCCGTATTCTGCGCAGTACCTTGCCCGCCGACTGCCTGGTCGGTGCCGGCACGGTCCTGACCCCGGAGCAGGTCGAGCAGGTCAAGGCCGCCGGCGGGCAAGTGATTGTGATGCCCCACAGCGACCCGAAAGTCCTGCGCGCAGCCAAGGCCGCCGGTTTGTACCTGTCACCCGGGGTTGCGACGCCGACCGAAGCGTTTGCCGCGCTGGCCGAAGGCGCCGATGTGCTGAAAATGTTCCCGGCCGAGCAAATGGGCCCGGCCGTGGTCAAGGCCTGGTTGGCCGTACTGCCCGCCGGCACCCGGTTGATCCCCGTCGGCGGGATTACCCCGGACAACATGCAGGTATTTCTGGATGCCGGTGTCTCCGGTTTTGGCCTGGGCTCCGGGCTGTTCAAACCGGGCCTGAGCCCTGCCGAAGTGGCTGTTCGCGCCAAGGCGTATATGCAGGCCTGGAACGCACGGCGTCAGGCTGACTGACCGGCGCTTTCGCGCCCCATCGAACAAGAGAGACAAAAAGATGAAAATTACCAAGCTGACAACGTACCTGGTCCCGCCGCGCTGGTTGTTCCTGAAAGTTGAAACCGACGAAGGCGTTACCGGCTGGGGCGAGCCTGTGGTCGAAGGCCGGGCGCATACCGTGGCGGCCGCCGTTGAGGAACTGTCCGATTACCTGATCGGCAAGGACCCGCGCAATATCGAAGACATCTGGACCGTGCTGTATCGCGGCGGTTTTTACCGTGGCGGCGCGGTGCACATGAGTGCGCTGGCCGGCATCGACCAGGCGCTGTGGGACATCAAGGGCAAGGCGCTGGGCGTCTCGGTCAGTGACCTGCTGGGTGGCCAGGTGCGTGACAAGATTCGCGTGTATTCGTGGATCGGTGGCGACCGTCCGGCTGATACCGCTCGCGCCGCCAAAGAAGCGGTCAGCCGCGGCTTTACCGCTGTGAAAATGAACGGCACCGAAGAGCTGCAGTTCGTCGACAGTTTTGAAAAGGTTGACCTGGCACTGGCCAACGTAGCGGCAGTGCGCGATGCCGTTGGGCCGAATGTCGGTATCGGCGTGGACTTCCATGGTCGCGTGCATAAACCGATGGCCAAGGTGCTGATGAAGGAGCTTGACCCCTACAAGCTGATGTTCATTGAAGAGCCGGTGCTCAGCGAAAACTACGAAGCGCTCAAGGAACTGGCACCGCTGACCAGTACCCCGATTGCCCTGGGCGAGCGCCTGTTCTCGCGCTGGGACTTCAAGCGTGTGCTCAGCGAAGGGTATGTCGACATCATTCAACCCGATGCTTCCCATGCGGGCGGGATCACCGAAACCCGCAAGATCGCCAACATGGCCGAGGCCTATGACGTAGCGCTGGCACTGCATTGCCCGCTGGGTCCGATCGCGCTGGCGGCGTGCCTGCAGCTGGATGCGGTGTGCTACAACGCTTTCATCCAGGAGCAAAGCCTGGGCATCCATTACAACGAAAGCAACGATCTGCTGGATTACGTCAAGGATCCTGCGGTATTCGACTACGACAAAGGCTTCGTCAAAATCCCCAACGGCCCGGGCCTGGGGATTGAAATCAACGAAGAGTACGTCCAGGAGCGTGCTGTGATCGGCCATCGCTGGCGCAACCCAATCTGGCGCCATGCCGACGGCAGCTTCGCCGAGTGGTAATACCTCTTAAAACCCTGTAGCCGCTGCCGAAGGCTGCGATGGACAGCGCAGCAGGCCTGTTGTCAAAGGCTCTGCGATCTTTATCGCGGTTACAGGGTTTGCATTTACGACCTCAATAACTCTAAAAATGAGGCATGTCCCATGACAAGCACTGTCGCGCAAGCGTCACTGGTGGCGCCTAGCCGCAAGCGTTTTTTCATTATGGTTCTGTTGTTTATCACCGTGGTGATCAACTATCTGGACCGTAGCAACCTGTCGATTGCCGCCCCCGCGCTGACCAGCGACCTGGGAATTGACCCGATTCACGTCGGGCTGATCTTCTCGGCCTTTGGCTGGACCTACGCTGCCATGCAAATCCCTGGCGGCTGGCTGGTGGACCGCGTGCCGCCACGGATTCTCTACAGCGTCGCGTTGCTGCTGTGGTCGGTGGCCACGGTGATGCTCGGTTTCGCTGCCAGCTTTATCGCGCTGTTTGTACTGCGCATGGCTGTGGGCGCACTGGAGGCCCCGGCATACCCGATCAACAGCCGTGTCGTGACCACCTGGTTTCCGGAGCGCGAACGCGCCACCGCCATTGGCTTTTACACCTCAGGGCAGTTTGTCGGGCTAGCGTTTTTGACCCCGGTGCTGGCGTGGCTGCAGCATCAATGGGGTTGGCACATGGTGTTTGTCAGCACCGGTGTGGTCGGGATTATCTGGGCAGTTATCTGGTACGCGGTGTACCGCGAGCCGCGTGATTTCAAAGGCGCCAACCAGGCGGAGATCGACCTGATTATCGAAGGCGGCGGGCTGGTGGATATCCAGGCGCAAACGGCTAAGCGCAAGGCGCCATTCAGTTGGTACGACCTCGGTATCGTGCTCAGCAAGCGTAAGTTGTGGGGCATCTACCTGGGCCAGTTTTGCCTGAACTCGACGCTGTGGTTCTTCCTGACCTGGTTCCCGACCTACCTGGTGAAATACCGCGGCATGGACTTCATCAAATCCGGATTGCTGGCTTCGCTGCCGTTCCTGGCTGCGTTTGTCGGTGTGCTGTGTTCGGGGTTCTTTTCCGACTGGCTGATTCGCCGCGGTTATTCGGTGGGTTTTGCCCGCAAGCTACCGATCATTGGCGGGCTGCTGATTTCGACCTCGATCATTGGCGCCAACTTTGTCGAATCGACGCCGCTGGTGATTGCGTTTCTGGCGCTGGCGTTTTTCGGTAACGGCCTGGCATCGATCACCTGGTCGCTGGTGTCGACCCTGGCTCCGGCGCGACTGCTGGGGCTGACCGGAGGCGTGTTCAATTTCATCGGCAATCTGTCCGCCATCGCCACGCCAATCGTGATCGGTTTTCTGGCGACGGGTGACTCGTTTGCTCCGGCAATTACCTATATTTCGGTGCTGGCACTGCTGGGGGCGCTGTCTTACATCTTGCTGGTGGGCAAGGTTGAGAGGATCGAACTGTAGAAGTCGGTTGCCCGGGCGACCATAATGCCGTCCGGTTCTCACCCTTAATGGAATGGCTGGCTATGCAGGACGACTCCACGAAAATCGCACCGACCGGCACTCAAACCCTGCTCCGCGGGCTGGCTGTGGTGCAAGCGGTGGCCAATGGCGCACGGGATCTGAAGGACATTGCCCGGGTGATCGGGACCACGCGCAGCACGACGCACCGACTGGCCAGTTGCCTGGTGGACGAACGTTATCTGCGGGTCTTGCCCAAGGTGGGGTATTTGCTGGGCCCCAAGCTGATCGAGCTAGGGTTTCAGGCCCGGGAGGAATTGCCGCTGGTAACCCTGGCACAGCCGTACCTGGATGAACTGTCGGCGTTGACCGGCGACACCATTCATTTGGCGGTGCGCGAAGGGGACGAAGTGCTGTACTTGCACAAGAATCCGGGCCGCAATGGTCCGGAGATGCGTTCGCGGGTGGGGCACCGGATGCCCATTGCGCGTACGGGTATCGGCAAGGCCATGCTGCTGGACGCTCCCGTGGCCGAATGGCGGCGGGTGTTCGAGCTCAGCCAGCCTGTCGGCGGCAAGAACCCGCTATGGCCGGATCACGAGGAGGCCTCGTGGGAGCAGTTCGAGGAGCGGATGCGCAGTTATGTTGCGGGAGGCTATGCGTTTGACCTGGAAGACAACGAGCCCTCGATTCGTTGTGTGGCTGCACCGATACGTGATGCCAGCCATGCAATCGTGGCGGCCATCAGCATCGCCAGCACCGTGCCGTACATGCCGCACGAGAAAATGACCGGCCTGATCCCGGTCATCACTCACGCAGCACGACAACTATCGGCAGAGCTGGGAGGTTAACTCCCTTGCCCGCGTCCTCTCCCGGAAGGAGAGGGCGAGGGTGCTTCGGGTTTAGGCCTTCAACGTTTTCATGTCGATCACAAAGCGATACTTCACGTCGCCTTTGACCACGCGCTCGAACGCTTCATTGATGTTTTTGATATCCAGCATTTCGATGTCGCACGTAATGCCATGTTCAGCGCTGAAATCGAGCATTTCCTGGGTTTCTGCGATCCCGCCGATCAATGAACCGGCCAGTACGCGGCGTTTGAACACCAGGTTGAAGGCATCCAGCGCAGGTTCGATCGGTTCGATCAGCCCCACCAGAATGTGCACCCCATCAAAACGCAGGGTTTCGAGGTAGGGGTTCAGGTCGTGCTTGACCGGGATGGTGTCCAGCAGGAAGTCGAAATGACCGGCTGCGGCTTTCATCTGTTCGGCGTCGGTGGAGACAATCACGTGGTCGGCACCCTGACGGCGGGCTTCTGCAGCCTTGGCTTCGGAACGGGTGAAGAGTGTGACTTCAGCGCCCATGGCCTTGGCAAATTTGATGCCCATGTGGCCCAGGCCACCCATGCCCAGAATCCCGACCTTGTCGCCAGGCTCAACGCCGTAGTGTTGCAGCGGCGAGTAGGTGGTGATGCCTGCGCACAGCAGCGGGGCAGCGCTGGCCGGGTCGAGGTTTTCCGGGATTCGTACGACGAAGGCTTCGCGGACGACGATGCTGTCCGAGTAGCCGCCCATGGTTGTCGTGCCATCGATACGGTCCGGTGAGCCATAGGTCTGGGTGAAGCCCTCAAGGCAATATTGCTCCAGGTCTTCTTTACAGGCGGAGCATTCGCGGCACGAATCGACCATGCAGCCCACCCCGACCAGATCCCCGACTTTGTACTGGGTGACATCACTACCGATCGCGGTGACCTTGCCGACGATTTCGTGGCCTGGCATAACCGGGTAAACCGCGAAGCCCCAATCGTTATTCACCTGGTGAATGTCGGAGTGGCAAACGCCGCAGTACATCACTTCGATGGCTACGTCATCCGGGCGCGGTTCACGGCGGTTGAACGGCAGCGGAGCCAGAGGTGCGGAGGTTGTTTTAGCGGCATAGCCGATGGCGTTGTAGGTGACAGTGGACATGGAGAACCTCGCGAAACGTTGACTGTGAACAAGGGTGTGAGTTTGCGCCCGTGCGTCTTGCAGAACTATGACGATTCCTCCGCTTGTCATGCCTATTCGTCCGGAGCCGCGGACTGAGTGTCGCTTTAGCCGGCAATTCTGCGAAGATGCGGCGGTCTATTCCTCTTGTGAACGTATTGCCATGTTTTTGACCCGTCACCGTGATGAGAACGCCACACTGGTGTCGCTGATCAAACCGTTGGCGACCCGGTCGGGTTTTGTCTCGACCTTGTTGCCGCAAGTCCGTGTCGTCTCGGCCTGTGAAGCGGTGGCCCGGATGCCGCAGATTTATGAGCCTAGCCTAATGGTGATTGCCCAAGGCAGTAAGTTGGCCTATCTGGGTCAGCGCACCCTGGAATACGGCGCCGGGCATTATCTGGTGCAGGCGTTATCAGTGCCCTTTGAGTGTGAAACCTTTGCCTCTGACGAGGAGCCGTTACTGGGTGTGGCGATCAGTATTGACCGGGCGGTACTGGGCGAACTGGTGCTGGCGATGGGGCTGGACCCGCAGCGCAGTGCCGTGCCGCAGACCCCTGAGTCGATGACGTCGGCGGTGCTGGATGACGAAATGCGCCAGGCGGTCGAGCGACTGTTGCGTTGCCTGCATGACCCGATGGAATGCCGGATCATGGGGCCGGCGAGGTTGCGCGAAGTGTTGTTTGCGGCATTGCGTGGTCCCCAGGCCGGAGTGCTGCGGGCCCTGGTCGAGCAACAGGGACAATTTGCGCGAGTGGCGGCATCGTTGAGTCATTTACACGAGCACTTTGCCGAACCGCTGAGTGTTGAGACGCTGGCGCGGTGTGCCAACATGAGCGCTTCCACCTTCCATGAGCATTTCAAGCGCAGCACCCTGCTTTCACCGGTGCAGTACCTCAAGCGTCTGCGCTTGCTGCGGGCTCAGCAATTGCTGCTGAGCGAAGGTTTGGGCGTAGCCCAGGTTGCCGAGCGCGTGGGTTATCAAAGCACCTCGCAATTCAGCCGCGAGTACAAGCGCTACTTCGAACGCAGCCCGGGGCATGAGGGGGCAGCAACTGTCAGTTAAGAGCAATACGACCAGAACCTGTAGGAGCGAGCTTGCTCGCGATGGCTTCCGACGGGCACGAAAAAGGCTCCCGCAGGAGCCTTTTTCGTGAGCGCGATACGGCTTACATGTTCGGGTAAGTCGGACCGCCGGCACCTTCCGGGGTAACCCAGGTGATGTTTTGCGACGGATCTTTGATGTCGCAGGTTTTGCAGTGAACGCAGTTTTGCGCGTTGATCTGGAAGCGCTTCTCGCCGCTTTCCTGGGTGATTACTTCATACACGCCTGCCGGGCAGTAACGCTGCGCGGGTTCGTCGTACAGCGGCAGGTTGACGCTGATCGGGATACTCGGGTCGCGTAGCTTGAGGTGACACGGCTGCTCTTCTTCATGGTTGGTGCTGGAGAGGAAGACCGAGCTGAGTTTGTCGAAGCTGAGTTTGCCATCGGGTTTCGGGTAGTCGATCTTCTTGCAGTCCGAGGCGTGCTTGAGGCAAGCGTAGTCGGGCTTGGTGTCGTGCAGGGTGAACGGCAGCTTGCCGCCGAAAATGTTCTGGTCGAGCCAGTTGAAGCCTGCACCCATGATCGGGCCGAACTTGTGCATCGCCGGACCGAAGTTGCGGCTGGCGAACAGTTCGTCGAACAGCCAGCTGCCTTTGAAGGCTTCAACGTAGGTGTTGAGTGCATCGCCGCCTTCGGAGCCGGCGAGCAGCGAATCGGCCACAGCGTCTGCCGCCAGCATGCCCGACTTCATTGCCGTGTGGCTGCCTTTGATCTTGGCCACGTTCATGGTGCCCAGATCGCAGCCGATCAGTGCGCCACCGTTGAAGACCATTTTCGGCAGGGAGTTCAGGCCACCTTTAGCCAGGGCACGAGCGCCGTAGCTGATGCGCTTGCCGCCTTCCAGGTACTGCTTGAGTACCGGGTGATGTTTGAGACGCTGGAACTCGTCGAAGGGCGACAGGAACGTGTTGCTGTAGGACAGGTCAACGATCAGGCCGACAACCACCTGGTTGTTTTCCAGGTGGTACAGGAAAGAACCGCCGGTGTTTTCGCGGCTGATGATGTCCAGCGGCCAGCCAGCCGTGTGAACTACCAGGCCTGGTTGGTGTTTGGCCGGATCGATTTCCCAGATTTCTTTCAGGCCGATGCCGTAGTGCTGGCTGTCTGCTTCGCTGTCGAGCTTGAAGCGTTCGATCAGTTGCTTGCCAAGGTGGCCACGGCAACCTTCAGCGAACAAAGTGTACTTGCCGCGCAGTTCCATGCCGGGGGTATACAGGCCTTCCTTGGGGTTGCCTTCACGGTCAACGCCCAGATCACCGGTGATGATCCCGCGCACGACATTGTTTTCGTCGAACAGGACTTCCTGGGCAGCAAAACCCGGGTAGATTTCTACGCCCAGGTTCTCGGCCTGCTGTGCCAGCCAGCGGCACAGGTTGCCCAGGGAGATGATGTAGTTGCCTTCGTTGTGCATGGTTTTAGGCACAAACAGATCAGGCACCTTGGTCGCGGTGGCTTCGCTGCGCAGTACATAAATGTCGTCGCGGGTGACTGGTGTATTGAGCGGGGCGCCCAGTTCTTTCCAGTCAGGGAACAGTTCGTTCAGGGCGCGGGGTTCGAACACCGCACCGGATAGAATGTGAGCACCGACTTCGGAGCCTTTTTCAACCACGCAGACGCTAATTTCTTTACCGGCTTCGGCGGCCTTCTGCTTTAGACGGCAGGCGGCGGACAAACCGGCGGGGCCGGCGCCGACGATGACCACGTCGAATTCCATGTATTCGCGTTCCACAGGCTATCTCCTACTCAAGGCTCAACGGTATTTTTCTAATTGGAGGTTTGGCACTTCATCCATTATTCCCTCGCTTGCGAGGCTGAAAGGCGCAATGGATGACATACCACTCTCTCTATGGGCGCAGCATTATATCTACACCACTAGCAGCGTCCAATACAAACGTTTGTTTGAATCTGCTGCAAGCCAGTTAAATCAAAGACACGCGGCCCGAAAGTGGCCGATTTGCTGTATTGACCGCAAATGGTGTTCCGGTCAAGATACGGTCGGTTTTGCGCTCGCCGTAGGCTGATTGTCGGTTTCAAGAGCACCTCTAAAGACAGGGCACAGGCGTTAGCCTGTAAGAGCCTGCCATTCCTGGAGCGGAGTTTACACGTCCTTTTGGTCGATGACTTACTCGTCATGCCGGACAGACGGTCGCATGCAAGGTTATAGGCACTCATCGCTTCCTGTTCTGAGGAAGGCAACGATCTTTGGAGGTGCCCTTGTGCTGATGAGCATCAACCGCCAGGTTCGCCTAGGCGACTTTCTTTTCACCGGAGAGTAACGAGGAATCCATGAAGGTTCTTGTAGCTGTCAAACGAGTGGTCGATTACAACGTTAAGGTTCGCGTCAAAGCGGACAACTCCGGCGTTGACCTCGCCAACGTCAAGATGTCGATGAACCCCTTCTGCGAAATCGCAGTGGAAGAAGCCGTACGCCTGAAAGAGAAGGGCGTTGCGACTGAAATCGTCGTCGTCTCCATCGGTCCGACCACGGCTCAGGAACAGCTGCGTACTGCGCTGGCTCTGGGTGCCGATCGTGCCATCCTCGTCGAATCTGCCGAAGACCTGACCTCGCTGGCCGTGGCCAAGCTGCTCAAGGCGGTGGTCGACAAGGAGCAGCCACAGCTGGTGATCCTGGGCAAACAAGCCATCGACAGCGACAACAACCAGACCGGCCAGATGCTGGCGGCGCTGACCGGTTACGGTCAGGGCACCTTTGCTTCGAACGTTGAAGTGGCGGGCGACAAGGTTGCTGTCACCCGTGAAATCGACGGCGGCGCACAAACGGTTTCGCTGAGTTTGCCGGCCATTATCACCACCGACCTGCGTTTGAACGAGCCGCGTTATGCGTCCCTGCCAAACATCATGAAAGCTAAAAAGAAGCCGCTTGAAGTGCTGACGCCAGACGCGTTGGGCGTTTCCACAGCTTCGACCAACAAGACTGTGAAAGTTGAAGCGCCGGCAGCACGCAGCGCTGGCATCAAGGTCAAGTCGGTGGCTGAACTGGTCGAGAAACTGAAAAACGAAGCGAAGGTAATCTAATCATGACTATCTTGGTAATCGCAGAACACGACGGCAAGGTGCTGGCTCCGGCTACGCTGAACACCGTAGCCGCCGCTGCCAAAATCGGCGGCGATATCAACGTTCTGGTTGCAGGCCAGGGCATCGGTTCCGTGGCTGAAGCTGCGGCAAAAATCGCTGGTGTGGCCAAAGTGCTGGTGGCCGATAACGCCGCTTATGCGCATCAGTTGCCAGAAAACGTAGCGCCCCTGGTTGCAGAGCTGGGTGCCGGCTACAGCCACATCCTGGCCGCCGCGACCTCCAACGGCAAAAACATCCTGCCGCGCGTCGCCGCGCAGCTGGACGTCGATCAGATCTCCGAGATCATCTCGGTTGAAAGCGCTGACACCTTCAAGCGCCCGATCTACGCCGGTAACGCCATTGCTACCGTGCAATCCACAGCGCCGGTCAAAGTCATCACCGTACGTGCCACCGGTTTCGATCCGGTTGCTGCAGAAGGCGGTTCGGCGGCGGTTGAAGCGGTTGCAGCGGTTCACGATGCAGGCACTTCGTCGTTTGTTGGTGAGGAACTGGCCAAGTCTGACCGTCCTGAGCTGACCGCTGCCAAAATCGTCGTTTCCGGCGGTCGTGGCATGCAGAACGGCGACAACTTCAAACACCTGTACGCTCTGGCCGACAAGCTGGGCGCTGCTGTTGGCGCTTCGCGTGCTGCGGTCGACGCCGGTTTTGTGCCGAACGACATGCAGGTCGGTCAGACCGGCAAAATTGTTGCGCCACAGCTGTACATCGCGGTTGGTATTTCCGGCGCGATCCAGCATCTGGCGGGCATGAAAGACTCCAAAGTGATCGTCGCGATCAACAAGGACGAAGAAGCCCCGATCTTCCAGGTAGCGGATTACGGCCTGGTAGCGGACTTGTTCGAAGCAGTGCCGGAGTTGGAGAAGCTGGTTTAATCCAGTTGCTTCACTTATAAAGAGCCCGGTCATCCGGGCTGTGGGGACGAGCGAAACACCGAGTGTTTCAGCTGGTTCTTCATGGCCTGGGTGATCGGGCTTTTTAGTGCCCTCGAATCGGCTTTGTGCAGAGGTTGTTTATGGATGTGCGTCAGGTGGGCAGAATGTTGCTGGGATTGGCACTGTTGCCGGTGCTGGCTGAAGCCGCAGGCAAGTGTGAGCGCCTGGTTGTAACCGGCAGCCCGGACGCGCCACCTTATCTGTGGCGTGATCCTGCCGATCCGGGCCACTTGATCGGAGCCAGTGCCGACCTGTTTCAGCAAGCGGCCCAGGGGTTAGGCATCAAGGTTGAAGTGCTGTATGCCGGAAAACGTTCAGAGGCTCAGGACGAAGTTCGGGCCGGGCGAATGGACATGCTGCTGGATGCGCCACTGACGCTGGCCGGGCTCTTGTCTCTCGATTACATTCATCCGCCCTTGGTTCGTAACGACTATCTGGTGTGGACGCACAAGGACTCGAACCTGGCCTATGAAACCCCCGCCGATTTGCACGGGCATGTCGGAGCGGTGTCACAAAAGGCTCGTCTGAGTGAAACCTTCGACACCTTCGCGCAGCAACAGTTAAACCTTGAACGCCAGCCCGGGCTGACCCACGCTTTTCAAAAGCTGCTGCTTGGCGAGGTTGAATACGTGTTGGCAGGACGCTACTCCGGTATGGCCACGGTACAAACCCTTGGCATTGCTGATGACCTCTTGGCGCGCCCGTTGCCCATCGATCAGCCAGGGCTGTTTTTGGCGGTTTCCCATGACTCGGCCTGCAATGAGCCGTGGTTGCGCGGACAGCTCGCCAAAAAGATGACAGAATTGCGCATCTCCGGCCTGACCGAGGCGGCAGTGCAACGCAATCTGGAGCGGTGGAAAGCCCAGCTGCAACAACCGCTCAGCGCCCCAAAACAGTAGGAATACTTAGTGACGATTCGACCTCTTTTCGCTGCCCTTGCCGTTCTGGCTCTGGCGGGTTGTGCAGCCGATCCGGCGCCGAATGAACAATTGCGTTTGACCGGGCAAGCACTGGAGCAAGCCAGGGCTGTCGGTGCAAGTGCAGACGAAACGGCTGAGTTCAAACAAGCCGAAAGCAAGCTGGCGCAAGCCCAGGCCGAGATGGCCGAGAAATCCTTCAAGGACGCCCGGATATTGGCCGAGCAAGCGGAGCTCGATGCGCGACTGGCTGAAGCCCGCGTACTGACACAAAAGAGCCAGGAACAGTTGAACGTGCTCAATACCCGTATCGCGCGCTTGCGCAAACAGCTGGCGGAGGCCCAATGAGCCCTGAGTCCAGAGTTTTCAGCGCTGCGCTGGTATTCGGTTGCATAGGTCTGGCCGGTTGCGCCGGGCAGCACAGCAACGAGCAGGCCGTACAGCAGGCCAGTGCTGATTTCCAGATCGTCAAGGAAGACAGCAATGTACTGCGCATCGCGCCCAAGGATGTGATCCGGGCCGGTGAGTCCCTGGCCCGCGCTGACCGCCTGAGCAGTTACTGGGGCAGCGGCGCAGACGTGGCGCACTATGCGTATCTCAGCCAGCGCTACAGTGAAATTGCCCGTGAGCACACTCAGCAGGTGCTGAACGAAGAGCATGCCGCCAAGCTCGAGCTGGAGCGTCAGCGTCTGCAACTGGCACTGCGTGAAGCCAAGCTGCTGAGCGTTCAGCAGCAGGGGCAATGGCTCGAGGAGCAAATCATCAGTCTGGCCACCACTGAAACCGACCGGGGTCTGGTCATGACGCTGGGCGATGTGCTGTTCGATACCGGTGAGGCCGACCTGAAGAACTCGGCCAACCGTACGGTGCTCAAGCTGGTGCAGTTCCTGCAGTTGAACCCCAAGCGCGTGGTGCGCATCGAGGGCTATACCGACAGTACCGGGGGCAAGGAAGACAACCTCAAGTTGTCCCGTGACCGTGCGCAGGCGGTGGCCAATGTGCTGATCGACCTGGGTGTCGACGACAAGCGCATTCAGGTCGAAGGCTATGGCGACCAGTATCCGGTGGACGTCAATGCCACCGAGCGTGGGCGGGCCCAGAACCGTCGCGTCGAGATCGTGTTTTCTGACGAAAAAGGTCAGCTCGGCGCCGCGCGCTAAGCTAAACAGCTGTTCAGCGCGCCGCAGGTTGCAGAGAGCGACCTCCGCTCTTGAAGGGCCATCGGCCCTTTTCGCAGCCTGCGGCAGCGGCTACAAATCCCGTCCACGCGTTTTTCGCTCCGTAGCCGCTGCAACGCCTGGCTCGCACGCTCCCGATTTCATTAGCTTGCCCACCTGTACCCATACAGTTATCCCTCGATCAGGACTGTACTGCTCAGATGGGTGACAATTGTGCCCGTACACTTCTAAACTGTTCCGGTATTGTTCTTCACAAAAAATGCTTCATACAAAAATAAATGCCTGAACATCGAGTGCTGCGCAATGACCAATCTTTTGCTCTATCAACGTATTGCCCAGCAGTTGGCTGAAGACATCCGGCGTGGCGTGTACCAGCCGGGCGAGCGTGTGCCCTCGGTGCGAAAGATGAGTTCGCAGCTCAATGTCAGTCATGCCACGGTGTTGCAGGCCTATGCCAATCTTGAAGATCAGGGGCTGATCCGGGCGCGGCCGCAGTCGGGCTATTACGTGCACCAGACCCCCGCGCTGACGGCGCCCACGCCCGACATCGCCAGGGTTGAGCGTCCGGGGCTGGTCACCCGCAGCAGCATCATCCAGCAAGTATTGGTCGAGTCGCGCCGTGAAGGGGTGTTCCCGCTGGGCGCTGCAGTGCCGAGTGTCGACTACTTGCCCGTACGTGCGTTGCATCAGCAGCTGGCAAAGGTCACGCGTTTTCATAGTCCGCGGGCGTTCAGCTACATGTTCAGCCCGGGGTTTGAACCGCTGCGCCGTCAGGTTGCCATCCGCATGCGTGATGCGGGAGTGGTGGTTGATCCTTCGGAAATCATCATCACCCACGGCTGTGTCGATGCGCTGCAAATGTCGCTGCGGGTATTGACCCGGCCCGGTGATTTGATTGCGGCCGAGTCCCCAACGTATTACGGATTGCTGCAACTTGCCGATCTGCTGGGCTTGAAGGTCATCGAGATCCCTAGCGACCCGGCCACGGGGATGAGTCTTGAGGCGCTGCAGCTAGCCGCTAACCAGTGGTCGATCAAGGCGTTGGTACTGACGACGCGCTTGAGCAATCCATTGGGCGGCACGATGCCCGAAGAGCGACAAAAGCAATTGCTGCGCTTGGCATCTGATTTCGATATCCAGATCGTTGAAGACGACATCTATGGCGAGTTGATGTTCGAGGTGGGGCGGACCAAGGCCCTTAAGGCCTATGACCGCCTGGATCGGGTGATTTACTGTTCGAGCTTTTCCAAAACCTTGTCACCGGGCGTGCGAATCGGCTGGATGATCGCTGGCAAGTTTCAGCAGGAAATCCAGCGTCTGCAAACCTTTACCACCCATTCGGCGTGCAGCGTGACGCAGATGGGCGTGGCGGCCTATCTTGAAAATGGCGGCTACGATCGTCATTTACGATACATCCGTCAGGAGTACCGGAAGAATCTGAGCGCGTTTCAGCTGGCGGTTCAGCAGCACTTTCCGGAAGGCACGCAAATGTCCCGTCCCAGTGGCGGCTTCATTTTGTGGGTGAGCCTGCCAGGCCGGGTGAATACCCAAGAGTTGCATGTCCGTGCGTTGCAACAAGGTATCAGCATCGCGCCGGGGCTGATTTTCAGTAACACCGAACAATTCAACCATTGCATACGCTTGAACTGCGGGATCCCGTGGGATCGCGAGGCTGAGCGGGCCTTGATGACGTTGGGCATGCTTGCCAATCAGCTTTGTCAGGAAGCGTCAGGCCTGCTATGACCGTCCGGCTGGCTACAGTGGATGGCATTGTGCCAATATCTGACTTGTCACCCTGTGCGTAAAGCGCGAGCATACGCACCCCCGGCCGTCAAAACTGTGGAGCCATGAAAGCGACCTATTGTGCGGGACTCATATTGGTGGGCGTGCTGACCGCGCTTGGCGCTGGTGCGGCTGCAGCGTCTCAAACACCGTCTGTGACCACGGCCAGGGCGCATACCGCTTGCGCGACGGAAAAAAAAGCCGCAGCCAGTCCGAACAAAGTACCGGCCAAACAGCGTGCCCCCATCTCATCCAAATCCAGGTCCGCCCGTGAAATCGCCAAAAAGCGTTTGCCCAGCCCCCGGCTTGATTTAAGCTTGCCGCCAGAAATGGTCAGGCAGCTCCAGCCGTTGGGTGCAGTGACGCAGCCCAAGCGCAAACGCTTGTTGCCGAATATGTTTGGTGAAAAGCCCCAGGCTGAAAGCCCTTTTCAGCTCAATGGGCGTTTGATCAACAATGAAATGAACCTTCAGCTGCGCAATGAAGGGCGCGACAAGGAGATCGATGGTGCCGCCCTAGATTTCGAGTTCAAGCAGTAAGTGCCGAGTGCTCGAAAACGGGCTTCTAAACTGACTGCTCAGTCACTGTCATTTATCCGCACATTCTGCTGAACGGTCAATTTCAAACACCTGTTCCAGCGAGTACTATCCCTTGTCATCAACGCACTTTGCCCCGAATGAGGAGCTAACGTCATGAATTGCCGTGAAGGCTGTGGCGCTTGTTGCATAGCCCCTTCCATCAGTACACCGATCCCTGGCATGCCCAATGGCAAACCCGCGGGGGAGCGTTGCCTGCATCTCTCTGTCGATTTTCTGTGCGGTTTGTTCGGGCAGCCGGAACGCCCTGACGTATGCGGTGCCTTCAAGGCGGATATCGAGGTGTGCGGCAGCAGCCGGGAAGAGGCCATCAATCTGATTGGCTGGTGGGAGCAGATGACCGCGGCCTAGTGCGTTGTTGTTCAATGAACAAACCTTCAACAATAAGGAATAAGACAATGGGTTCATTGCATCGAGTGGCATTGGCATGTGGTTTGAGCGTTCTGTTGACAGGCGTAGCCCAGGCAGAAGACTGGAAAGTCGCCAAAAACGAAGACGGCATCAAGGTGTCGCTGAGCGAAGTCCCCGGTTCTCAGTACAAGGCTTATCAAGGTGTCACGCTGATCAAGGCACCCATCACCAAGTTGCGTGCCTTGCAAGAAGACGTGGCGGGCGCTTGCGCCTGGATTCATGAGTGCAAATCGCAAAAGCTGCTCAAGCATGAGGGTAACCAGAGCTGGACCTACACTCAATTCAATACCCCTTGGCCTGTCACGGCACGCGACTCGGTTCTGAAGGTGACGACCACTGAAGGTGCCGATGGCAGCTTGACCCGCACGCTCAAGGGCGAGCCCAAATACATCCCTGAAGAAAAAGGCTTCGTCCGTGTTTCCCAGGTCGAGGGTTTCTGGAAGTTTGTGCCCAAGGGGGATCAGACCGAAGTGACTTACCAGGTTCACACCGAGCCGGGTGGTAGCGTGCCGTCATGGCTGGCCAACAAGTTCGTGGTCGATGCGCCGTTCAATACCCTCAAGGCCTTGAAAACACGCGCAGAGAAGTAATCCCTGTCATTGCGTGCCTGGCCCTGGACAGCGCATCTGTCCAGTTGCCAGGCCCCGACCTGTAGAATGTGGCCTGACCCGCACGCAAACGCGCTTATTTTAGCCTCTCCTCTTGGCAGAGATTACGCGCTGAGGCTACTCTGCAATCAGAGCAGCGAAGTAATCGACTGACTCTGATCTTGTTCGCTACATGCTTATTTCCTCCCCTGTATAGCCAATCTGTTGCTGTTGGGGGAGTGCTGAATGTCTATCCATTGCGAGGAGGACGTTTCATGAGCACAGCCCATCAAGAAGACCTCAGCAGCTATGTGCTGCGCCGCATGAAAGAAGGCGGTTTTGATTTTGCACGCATCCATCCCATCGAGTTTTACGCCGTATTCCCTGACGAGGAAGGCGCACGCAGAGCTGCAGGAAAATTTTGTGGTGAGTCGCTGAATGCCCAGGTCAACGTGCGTGAAGACGGTGTCTGGCATCTGGAGTTAAGCAAGTTGATGTACGCCACCTACGGCGGCATTGGTGATTTTGAGCAGGACTTTGAGGCGGTCGTGGTACCGCTGGGCGGGATCATCGAAGGTTGGGGAGTTAAGCAGGAGGTGCGTGGCCTGCTGAACTGAATACAGTGCAGTGAGATGCAAACGGCTGGCCTCAGGGCTGGCCGTTCTGGTTTTTACAAGGCGCTTCAGCGATTGTCAGCCAGGCTCGACCCTTGCCACGCCCTCTGTCCTTTCAGGCGGCAAACGTCTTTCAAGGCAGTATGACCTTGCGCGTGGCCATGTGTTGCAAGTAACTGATCAACTGATCGAGCTCCGTATCGGACAACACGCTGGGGTTAAAGCCTGGCATGCGCGCTTGGGGCCAGTGTCGCAGGCTTTGCGGGTCGCGGATGTATTGTTGGAGAAAGTTGCCACTGAAGTACTCCGTCGGGTTGTGCGGAAGATTCAGGTCGGGCCCGAATTGGGCGTCACCGGCACCGTTCAGGCGGTGACACGCCAGGCAATGCTTCTGGAACAGTGCAAACCCTTGATTGATGGGCGAGTCGGCTGCCAGCCGGGCGTCGGGACGCAAAACCGGGAAGCGTTCTGCAACGGGGGATTGGCGTGTGAAGCGGGTAACCTGAAACGGCCATTGCTCGGGGCTGATATGGCTGGCTTGAGGGTTGGTCCACACCAGATAAAACGGACCGGCACTGGGCTTGCTCTGGCTCAGGGGTGGCCATGGCCGGGCAGGGTCTTCAATCGCCAGCCAGGCTTTTGCACCGCTTTGGTTCAGAAGTGGCGCTGCGGTCAGTTCGGCAGCAAATCCATCCAGCGCTACCGCTTGCAGGTGGTCTTCGGGTTTAAGGCCTTCAAGCAGTACCGCCATGGGGATCGCCCGGTACGTCATGTCCCGCTTGTACGAAACATCATCGGCAACGTGCAGGGTTTGTGTAGCAGGGTGCAGCAGCAGTTCAGCGGTTTGCCAGGTGCGGCTGTGGTCACCCAGTTCAAGCGTAAGTTGCGCCGCACACAGTGGCAGGCTGAAGAGGGTGGCGAACAAAAAAGTTATGTATTTCAATGGCTGATTGCGACCTCAGTCAATGGCAGTGTCACCGGGCGCCCCTTGCGCAGCGGTGGATGTAGCCGAACGTCCGCGCGCAACAGGCGCGGTTTCGGCTTGAAGAGAAAGGGTGGAGGCTGTCACTTTAAATCACAAGCGTCGCGTCGCAGACGAGGGTCGATAAATTCGGGCAGACAGAGCCTTAGCCGATGACCTTGGTCAGGTTCGGCAAAATCAGCAGCAAAGTGGTGGCAAAGAGAATAAGCCCGGCCTGACGTACTTTCGTGTGTTTGAACATGGCGATCCGCCTTTTATTGTTATTCCTGAACGACAACACGCCACATCAGGCGCTAAAACCTGAAATAAATGCTGCGGTGGTTGATAAAGTTAACCTTAGAGCCCGTATAACACATGGCTTAGAACCCTTTCACATCATCCAGGTGCATTAGGTTTCTAAAACGCTATTAGAATTTTCGAGGCTGCTCTGTCAGCCCGTTGCTAGACGCAATGGCTTGGGCGAGGAAGATAACGCTTAGGCTCCTACCGTTCGTCCGGGCGTGTTGAGCGAGTTGGCCCGGTCTGCGGCACTTGCCTTGAAATACGCTTTCGAGGCAGGCTCTACAGTACCGCTATCATCTTTTCCGCCTTTTTCGTGCCAGGTACTTTTATGTCGCTACGCATCTGCATTCTGGAAACCGACATTCTGCGTCCAGAGTTTGTTGATCAATATCAGGGCTACGGACAAATGTTCGTGAGGTTGTTTTCCTCGCAGCCGATTGCGGCCGAGTTCACGGTGTTCAACGTGATGCAGGGCGAGTACCCGGCGGACGATCAAGTCTTTGATGCCTATCTGGTCACGGGTAGTAAAGCCGATTCATTTGGTGCCGATCCCTGGATCCAGACCCTTAAAAGCTATTTGCTGACGCGTTATGAGCGGGGAGACAAGCTGCTGGGTGTGTGCTTCGGTCATCAGTTGCTGGCATTGCTGCTGGGCGGCAAAAGCGAGCGGGCCACTCAGGGCTGGGGCGTTGGCACCCATCAGTACACGCTGGCTGCCAGGGCACCCTGGATGACACCGGTGGTTGAAGAGTTGACGTTGTTGATCAGCCATCAGGACCAGGTTACTGCCCTGCCGGAAAACGCCACGGTGATTGCATCCAGTGATTTTTGCCCGTTTGCGGCTTATCACATCAATGATCAAGTGCTGTGCTTTCAGGGGCACCCCGAGTTCATTCACGATTATTCGCGGGCTTTGCTCGACTTGCGTCAGGAGCATCTGGGCGAGCAGATCTATAACACCGGGATTGCCAGCCTGGAGCAAGGTCATCACGGTCAGACCGTGGCCGAGTGGATGATGCGATTTGTAGCCCACAAACCCCAGGTGTCGGCATAAGTGCGGGCAGGCGCGTAGATCGCGCCTGCCCCGGTTACAACCAGCCCGAGCGCTTGAAGCTGGCCCAGAGCCCTGTCACACCCACGGCAATAAAGCCCAGCACGCCAAAATAGCCGTAATGCCAGCTCAGCTCCGGCATGTTCTGGAAGTTCATTCCGTAAATCCCCGCCACGGCGGTAGGGAAGGCGAGTATGGCCGCCCAGGCTGCGAACTTGCGCTGCACGTTGCTTTGCCGCGACGCCTCCAGCAGTACGACGATTTCAATGGTTTGGGAGGCGATATCGCGCAGGGTGGTGAGGTCTTCCATCTGGCGGGTAACGTGGATCTGCACATCGCGGAAGTACGGGCGCATGTTCTTATCAATAAAGGGGAAGGCCAGTCGCTGCAGCTCTTCGCTGATTTCAACCATGGGCGCCACATAACGTCGCAACCGCAGCACATCACGGCGCAGGGCATGCAATTGCACAATGTCGGCTTCATTGAGGGCGCTGCCCATGATGCTTTTTTCCAGCGCGTCGATTTCGGCGTGGATGGCTTCGCTGACGGGTTGGTAACTCTCGGTCACGAAATCGAGCAGGGCGTACAGCACAAAGTCTTCGCCATGCTCCAGCAGCAGCGGGCGAGCCTCGCACCGTGAGCGCACGGCTTTGTATGAAGCAGAATGGCCGTTGCGGCTGGTGATGATGTAACCGTTGCCTGCAAAGATGTGAGTTTCGACGAACTCCAGTTTGCTCTCATGGCGAACGGGCGAATAGATCACGATAAACAGCGCATCGCCAAATGTTTCGAGCTTGGGCCGGCTGTGTTGCTCAAGCGCATCCTCGATGGCCAGTTCATGCAGCTTGAACTGGCGTTGCAAGGTGTTCAGCTCTTGCGCGTCGGGTTGCTCCAGACCGATCCAGACGAAGTGGCCGGGCTTGTTGGCCCAAGCGATGCCTTCGTCCAACGTGATATCGGTGACTTTTTTGCCCGCACTGTAGACTGCGGCAGCAACGACTCTCCCCATAGTTCTAATCGCTTCTTCTTCAAAGGGTTATGGCACAGGATGCAGCTTAGCGTGCAATGCCCCGTTTTGAGTCGAGAAACGTTCAGAGGTTCGGGTTGGATTCGGCGGTCTTGCGGCCAGCCACGTGCGGCAGGCGGAGATTTTTTCGGGTAATCAGTTCGCGGTCCATGGCTTCAATGCAGTCGAGCATCTGCTCACGGCACTGCGCCATCAGTGCGGGCATGTCATCCAGCGTCAGGCCGGTAGTCGGAATCGCCGGCAAGGAGCGAATCAGGATATCGGCACTGTGCCAGCGGTTGAGCTTCAGGTGCTGGCTGTAGGTGCTGACGCACACCGGGACGATCGGCACGCCGGCGCTGATCGCCATCTGGAATGCCCCTTTCTTGAACGGCAGCAGGGTTTTGCCCAGGTTGCGCGTGCCCTCCGGGAAGACCCAGATCGAGGTCTCTTTCTCTTGCAGGGTGCGGGTGGTGGCCAGCATCGATTTGCGGGCTTTATGGGCGTTGCCCCGATCAATCAGTACGTTACCGGCCAGCCAGAACAACTGGCCGAACAACGGAACCCATTTCAGGCTTTTTTTACCGATGCACACGGTGCGGTAAGGCACCACGTTGCCGAACACAAACAAGTCATAGTTGGACTGATGGTTGGCGATGATCACGCAGCTCTGCGGTTTGTCCATCAAGGGGCCGACTTCGGCCTTGAGCCTGTAACCCAGGATCCATTTGGAGGGCCAGGCGTACAGGCGCGCGCACAGACGGCTGTTGTCCGGATTAAAAGGGCGGCACATACCGAGTAATACGCCGAGTACCCCTGAGACCATAAAATGCAGGCTCATCAACAACATACGTATCGAAAGTAGCATTTACAGGCTCGCGAAAACAAAAGTTGGCGCAGTGTACGGATGTGCACTGTCTACGGCAATTACCCCGACACGTGTAGGAGATTGCGGATGTTTAAGCATATGTTTCGGCGAGGCAGGTGCGCGGCGGGTTAGGGCGGGCAGTCCGGAAGCGGCGGGAAGGGGGGCGGCAGATCCCGGCCGCAGGGGCAGCCGGGAGGTATTCTTCAGAGGCGCAACGTTACAGTTGGTGGTGTTGGTCCAACTCGATCGCCTTGTCCAGGGTTTCCAGCAGCTCCTTGCGGACTTTGAGCTTGGTATTCTTGTGCGCCTTCATATTGATCTTCTTCAATTGGCGCGCTACCTCGAGGGCGGTTGCCTGCAGCGCCTCGGGCTTGACCACCTGATCAAGGAAGCCGGCGTCTACTGCGCTGTGCGGGGTGAACATTTCGCCGTTGATAACCGAGCGATGGAAGGCCGACTTGCGCAACCGGTCACGGGCCAGTTCGATCCCGGCATGGTGCATGGTCATGCCGATTTGCACTTCGTTCAATCCGATGCTGAATGGGCCTTCAACGCCGATGCGATAATCCGCCGACAACAACAGAAATGCACCTTTGGCCACAGCATGGCCAGGGCAGGCGACCACCACCGGGAATGGATGCGCCAGCAAGCGGCGAGCCAGGGTTGAACCCAGACGCACCAGTTCAATGGCTTGCTGAGGACCGGCCGTCATCACCTTCAAGTCATAACCGCCCGACAGAATCCCTGGCTGTCCCGTGATAATGACCACGGCGCGATCCTGCTCGGCCTGATCCAGCGCGGTGTTAAACGCCGCGATCACATCCGGAGAGATAGCGTTCACCTTGCCATTGCTCAGGGTCAGGGTGGCGATACCGTCTTCCAGGAGATAGGAAATCAAGTCACTCATGGCGCAATTCCTTGTATTGAAGTGGAGCAGACGTTACCCAGCCCCACCGCGCAGGTAAAGCGCTAAGACTGACCAGTGAGTCAGGGAATTGGCCTTCACCTTCTATATAGACACCAGCGCTGCGGCGGCCGTGTTGGGCATGCATCGCATGCGGCAAGCCCGGAAAATGGCAGAATCACCCGCCTTGCCCGAGTGGCAAAAACCTCGAGCCCCGTAAGCGCATGAAAATTCTGAAAAAAACATTTGTCATATCGAAAGCTTTCGACTACATTAGCGCGCCTCGACAGACAGAACATGTTTGAAGAGATACGGTGAAGTGTCCGAGTGGCTTAAGGAGCACGCCTGGAAAGTGTGTATACAAGAAATTGTATCGAGAGTTCGAATCTCTCCTTCACCGCCACATTAAGTACGCAAAACCCCCGGTCTTCCACGCGAAGCCGGGGGTTTTGTGGTTTCTGGCGCCTGAAAAAGAGGCTGGTCGGGAGTGCTTAAACATACTGGCCATCTTAGGTTTGAATAACCTCTGCTAAGTGTGGGTCAGTCTCGGCTTTTGTTGATCAGGCAAAATGCCAGTCCACAGGCGGACTTGTCCTCTAAAAGCTGAACCACAACCTCTGCATTGGTGTGGAGTTTGCGATCAAGGCGATATGCATCTCACCCTCCGGTATCACAATTGGAGGTGTCTGCGAAGGACGCTCGAGCCCTGTGAAGGTTTCCAATTGCTCCGATGGCTCGAAGATCCGGGCAGGTTCGGCATCCGCTGCAGCAGAGCCCAAACGTGACTTGTAGTATTCGTGAGTCGAGTCGAGGTCACCGCTCGTCGGTTGGGACGGGTTTTTCTAAACCTTTGCCGGCAGGTGCCTTCAGATTCGTTGCAGGGAATAAACCTGCCTTTTTCTGGAGGAAGCTATGAAAACCCCGAGTGCCCCTAAACGTTTTGTCACTGGCTGCGCATTGGCCTGCGCCGTATTCATGGTGGGGGCCGCTGTGGCTGCGGCTCCGGCTGATTTTGTTGACGAGGCGTCTGCGGCAGGGATTGCGGAGATTGAAACCAGCCGCCTGGCGATTCAGAAAACCTCTGCCACAGATATCAACAGTTATGCGGTTGAGATGATCAAGGATCACACGGATGCCAATCGGGATCTTAAGGATCTCGCGCAAAGGCAGGGCCTGAAAGTGGCGAGCGAAGAGGAGGTGCTCGGCAAGGCCAGGAAAATGATGCTTGAGGTGCCGGAAGGCGAGTCATTCGACGCGGCCTATGTGGCCAATCAGATGAAGGCCCATGAGGAGGCGATTGCCCTGTTCAAAGAACAGATCGACAAACCCGGCTCGCCCGAATTGAAGGCTTTTGCCGAAAAGTACCTGCCTAAGCTGGAGATGCACCTGGACATGGCCAGGAAGCTGGCAGCTTCTCATATCAAGGGTAATACCGGCGTTTAGTGCTGCGCAGGCGAACGGTTGCACGGCAACCGTTGCGTCATGCGAGAAGTGGGTCAGACGGCGATGTCATTCAGCCCGCAGTATTCTTCCCAGCTCATTTCCAGCGCCTCGGCGACCTCCTGATGGACTTCGAGGCGCATGGCCGCGAGCTCTTCGGGCGAGCGGGCGATCAATTGCAGGGCAAGCTCCCAGGCTTCGATACCCAGGTCGTCGGCTTCATTCTCGAAGGCCCAGAGGATTTGCTGCTGGCGGTCTTCGGCGCTCAGCTCTTTCATTTCTTCGAGCAGTTCAGGGTGCGCCTTGATGAAAGTATCCAGGGCCAGTTCGTTACGGGATTCTTTAGGGATCATGTGGCGTCTCGGATCGTTGGAACGGTCTGTGTATGCAGACCGTCGTCAGGGCGTTTTCTCGCATGCTAGCGAGTTCGCCAAGTGATGGAAAGTGTCAGATAGGCAGTCAGTCGACGGGCTGCAGCTTGCTTTCTCGCTGCAAGGTGTAGCCCCAGATCGCCAGTGCCAGCGTAGCGACCACGGCCCCGACGATCACAATACCGTCCCAGCCATACGCGGGGTAGGTCTGAGCGCCGACCAGCGAGCCCAGTGCGCCGCCGATGAAATAACAGGTGATGTAACCGGCATTCAGGCGATTACGCGCTGCCGGGCGGACTTTGAAGACGGCGTTCTGGTTGCTGACGTGAACCAGCTGGACGGCAAAGTCGAGTGCCAGCACGCCGATCAGCAGGGCCACCAATGAATGTCCGGCGAAGGCCATGGGCAGCCAGGAACCGAGCAGAACCATTAGCCCGACGGTGGTGGCCAACTGGCCTTTGCCGCGATCGGCCATGCGCCCGGCCCAGTTTGCGGCGATTGCGCCAACCGCACCCGCGAGGCCAAACAAGCCGATAACAGCGTCCGAGAAACTGTAGGGCGGCACGGCCAGTAAAAAGGCCAGAGGTGTCCAGAACAAGGCGAACAAAGAGAAGGTCAGCAGGCCCAGTATCGAGCGCAGGCGCAGTATGGGTTCTTCGACAAACAGCTTGAACACCGAGCCCAGTAACGCCGGATAGCTCAGGCCGGCGCTGTGGTGGTGCCGGGGCAAGCCGCGTTGCAGTGCAATGGCGCTGATAAGCATCAGGCCTGCAGCCACCAGATAAATGGTCCGCCAGTCACCCGCCGACGACAATGCGCCGGCCACGGTGCGTGCCAGCAAAATGCCCAATAACAGGCCACTCATCAAGGTGCCGACCACGCGGCCGCGGCTCGACGGGTCGCTAAGGCTGGCGGCCATGGGCACCAGCACCTGGGCCGAGACTGAAAATAATCCGGTCATGGCCGTGCCGATCAGGAGCCAGGTCAAGGAGGGCGCAAAGGCGCTGAGCAGCAAGCCCAGCGCACTGAGTACCGTCATGCTGACGATCAACCGACGCTGCTCGAACAGATCGCCCAGCGGCACCAGTAGCAGCAAGCCCGCACCGTAACTCAATTGCGCGGTGATCACGACGGTGCCTGCGCTGCTCATGCCCAGGCCCAGCTCTTGAGCAATGGTGTGCAGCAAGGGTTGCGCGTAATAGTTACTGGCGACGGCCAGGCCGGTGGCGGTCGCCATCAGCAGGATCAGAGCCGTGCTCAGGGGTTGGGTAGCGGGTGCGGAATCAGACATTGGCTGTCTCGTTGGCGTGAGAGAGCGGGGGAGTATCGGGAATGCCTGCCTTGAATGTCACTGAATATGTCAAAGAATTTTGCTTTTTGAAGCAGGAAGCCCCTCGTCGAGATGATGAGGGGCTTCGTGTGTTACACAGCCTTTTCGATAACATCGCCGCAGGCGGTATTGAAAAAGGGCGTGAATGCGTTAGTTGCGGCGCCCCAACAGCAGGCCCACCACCAAGCCGAAACCGGCCGAGATGGCCACGGTCTGCCACGGATGACCGCCGATATAGCTTTCTGTCGCGTCCACCACGGGTTTGGTGCGTTCACGCACATTATTCACCGAGTCCAGCGCCTGCTTGAGCTTGAGGCCAACCTGCGCCCGCAGGGTTTCACCCTCTTCGCCGACCAGTGACGCGCTGTCCTTGAGCAGCTTGTCAGATTCGGCAATCAATTCTTGCAGCTCGCTGAACGCTTGATCCTTGATTTGATCTTCAGCGGCTTGTACGGCATTTTTTCGAGCCATTGCGGTACTCCTTGCAGGTGAATAGGGTGATGAGTAATGGAGTCAGGCCCGTGCTAAAAAGTTGCATCTGTTTTTGGGCCGGTCTGGAGCTTGAGCTGACAGCGTAGTTAAAAACCAGACTGAGACAGTTCTTTTGAAGGTGTAAGATGTTGCCTAATTTACGCCGCAGGAAATCCTCATGAGCTTCAACCTCGCCAACAAGCCTCTCGCTGAGCGTGCTGCGCTGGAAGACGAAAAGTCCCGTTTGTACGACCTTTGGCAGAGCAATCTGGGCAAGGCCAAAGGCGACGCGGCGCGTTTGTTCGGTGAGCGCGCCAAGCGCAAGGGCAAATGGGCTGAATGGGTACGTTCGGAACTGGACGCGATGTCGCCCCCGGAATACGCCAATATGGTACGCAGTGAAGTCAATCGCCTGATGGCCGCCAAGTAACCGGGCACGCCTTTAACAGGCTTTTGCAGGGGTTGACCTCAATCAACCGCGCAAACGGTAAACCCCTGGGTCACGCCGCCCACGTTGATCCACACCTCATCATCCTGCTGCTTGCCCAGCAAGGCCGCGCCGAGGGGGGAGCGCGGGGTGATGACGGTGATCGTGTGTCCGTCGTGGCTGAGTTTGAGGCCGGCGGCATCCGGAGCCAGGAATAACCACTGCTCACTGCCGTTTTCAGCCTGCAGGTTCACCAGTGCTCCGCTTTGAATGCCGTGCGTAGCGTTGCAGGGGGTGAGACTCATGGCCTGGCAGTGCTTGAGTGCCTGGCGAATCTCTTCTACCCGGCGTGCCTGGCCCGTGGCCAGATAAGAGGCTTCAAGCCCGAGGGTGTCGTATTTGTTCTCGGCTACGTTTTCTTCGTGTGTGGCAGCTTCGTAGGCGGTTTGCGCTGCGCGTTGCAACACGTCGAGGTCAACTTCAAGCTTTTCCAGCATCAGCAGGTAGACGGCGTTCTTGTTCATGGGTCGTGGGTTTCAATAGGGGCATGGCCGCCGCTTGGCAGGCGCTGGGTTCAGGCGAGCGACGATTGTCGCACGAGCGCCCGGCAGATGACCCGCCTTCAGCTTTCGGTATGTGTCGATTCATACGGACAATCAATTTTTTAATGTAGGAAACCCGGAATGAAAGCCTCCTGGGATATTTTTTGCAGTGTGGTCGATAACTACGGCGACATTGGTGTGACCTGGCGTTTGGCTCGACAGATGGTGGCCGAGCATCAGCAGGCAGTCAGGCTGTGGGTTGACGATTTTCAGGCATTCGTTGCGCTATGCCCGGACGCGGATGCCACGGCGCTGCGGCAAACCCGGCAGGGCGTTGAGGTGTGCCAGTGGCCGCTGCAGTGGCCGTCTTCTGTAGAGGTTGCCGATGTGGTGGTCGAAGCGTTCGCCTGCAAACTGCCCGAAGGCTATCTACAGGCAATGAAGGCCCGCGAAAAGCCGGCACTGTGGATCAATCTTGAGTATTTGAGCGCTGAGGACTGGGTCAGCGGTTGTCACGGGTTGCCGTCCTTGCGCCCGGATGGCCTGAAGCGCATGTTCTTCTTCCCGGGGTTCGAGGCGGGCACCGGCGGTCTACTGCGTGAGGCCGATCTGATCCAGCGTCGGCGAGCGTTCGAGCAGGATCCTCGGGCGCGAAGCGAGTTTTTGCGGGGGCTGGGTGTGTTCCCGGCCGACAATGCCCGGCTGATTTCCTTGTTCGCTTATGAAAACGCCGGCCTGGCCAGTTGGCTGGATGCGATGGCCGCGGGCAGCGTGGCGACGCATCTATTGGTGCCTCAGGGCCGGATCATGGGTGATCTGTTGCGCTGGCTTGGGGTCAGCGAACTGCCGCTCGGGGCAGTTGAGCAACGGGGATCGCTGGTGATCCAGGCCTTGCCGTTCGTCCGCCAGGAAGACTACGACCATATTTTGTGGAGCTGTGACTTCAACGCGGTGCGTGGCGAAGACTCGTTTGTCCGGGCGCAGTGGGCGGGACACCCGCTGCTGTGGCATATCTATGAGCAGGAAGAGGACGCGCACTGGGTCAAGCTCAATGCGTTCCTGGACGTTTACCTCAAAGGTCTTTCACCTGCCGCAGCACAGGCGTTTAATGCCCTCTGGCAAGCCTGGAATGCAGGCTCGGACATGGGGGGCGCGTGGAATTCGACCCTTGAACACTGGCCGGAACTCACTGCGCATGCCGAACGCTGGTGTCTACAACAGTCTTTACAGGCTGATCTTGCGCAAGCGCTAGTACACTTTTATCGAAATTGGCTATGATACGCGGCCTAGATTTTTGTAAATCTCAATCCAAATTCGGATACTCGCAATGAAAACTGGTAAAGAGCTTAAACCCGGTACAGTCATCAAGCTCGAAAACGACCCTTGGTTGGTTCAGAAAGCTGAATTCACCAAGTCCGGTCGTAACAGCGCAATCATGAAGACCAAGCTGAAGAACCTGCTGACTGGCTACAAGACTGAAATCGTATACAGCGCTGACGACAAGCTGGATGACGTGATCCTGGATCGCAAAGAAGCGACCCTGTCCTTCATCAGCGGCGACACCTACACGTTCATGGACACCACTGACTACACCATGTACGAGCTGAACGCTGAAGACATCGAAGCCGTTCTGCCATTCATCGAAGAAGGCATGACCGACGTTTGCGAAGCAATCTTCTTCGAAGAGCGTCTGGTTTCCGTAGAGCTGCCGACCACTATCGTGCGTCAGGTTGACTACACCGAAGGTTCCGCTCGCGGCGACACTTCGGGCAAGGTGATGAAGCCTGCCAAACTGAAAAACGGTACCGAGCTGAGCGTTGCAGATTTCGTTGAAATCGGCGACTGGATCGAAATCGATACCCGTGACGGTGGCTCCTACAAGGGCCGCGCCAAGGTTTAAGCCTTGCGTTAACCGCACCACTGAAAAGCCCGGCCTCACTGCCGGGTTTTTTTTGCCCCGGATAATCTGCACAGCTCCGGATTTGAGCTTTGCCGCTGACAGGCGACTGAGTAGCATGGTCATTCACAGTGAGGGGGCGCAATGCTGATTGATTTTGCAATGTACACAACCTTGGGCATCGTTCTGGGCGCGATGGGCGGTTTGTTCGGGATTGGCGGCGGTCTGATCGCTATTCCGGTGCTGGGGTTGTGGTTTGGCCTTGATCAGCAGATTGCACAAGGGACAGCACTGGTCATGTCGGTGCCCAATGTGTTTGTCGCGTTGTACCGCTATCACCAGCGAAACCGCATTGATCTGCGCCAGGCGTTGCCGCTGGTGGTGATGAGCTTTTGCTTCGCCTGGCTGGGCTCGATGCTGGCTGTCGGGCTGGATGCGCGGAGTATTCGTTGGGGGTTTATTGGTTTTCTGCTGGCGATAACGCTCTACAACCTGATCAAACTCTACGGCGGACCTGCCCGGCCAGTGACGGGTGCGCGCTATGGCTGGCCCTGGTTTGGCGTGCTGGGGGCGGTGGCCGGTACCACGGGCGGTTTGTTCGGTGTGGGTGGGGCCGTGGTGGCGGCACCTGTTTTGACCAGCGTCTTCGGTACTTCCCAAGTTGTCGCCCAAGGGCTTTCGCTGGCGCTGGCGGCGCCGAGCACCAGCGTGACGTTGCTCACTTACGCGGTGCATGACGAGGTCAATTGGCTGATGGGCGTGCCGATGGCCGTGGGCGGCATGCTGAGCATCAGTTGGGGGGTGAAAGTGGCCCACGCGCTGTCCGAGCGTAAGCTGCGCGGTTTTTACTGCGCCTTTTTGCTGCTCTGCGCAGCATTGCTCGCGATCAAGATTTAAAACCGTCGACGATGTACTGCGCAAAGCATTCGATGATGGGGGAGGCGGTGCTGTTGGGGTTGCGCAGCAGCACAATGCTGGCCGATGGCAATCGGGGAAGGTGTTCTTCCTCGCCAATCACTCTCAGGTCCGGTGTCAGCAAGCTCTCAAGCTGCGCCGTTACGGCCAGACCGGTGCTCACGACCGCATTGATCGCCGCTAGGCTGGCGCTGGTGTAAGCCACCCGATAGGCGCGGCCCATGACGTCCAGCGCATTGCAGGCCCAGGTCCGGCAAAAACAGTCGGTATTGAACATGGCCAGGGGCAGCGTCGCTTGTTCGTGGGGTGAAAAACCCTGAGCCACCATCCATACGAAACGTTCCTGGCGCAGGATCTGGCCCACCTCGCTGCCGGGTTCGCGAGTGACGATGCTCAAGTCCAGATCATTGCGTTGCAGCAGGTTCGCCGAAGGCTCGCAGTGAACCTCAACGTTGATCAACGGGTAGTCTTGGGCGAAGCGCGCCAGTACGCCGGGCAAAAAGCGCATCACATAATCATCGGGCGAGCCAATCTTGACCGTTCCCACCATGTGCGGCTGTCGCAGCGTGTTGAACACTTCACTGTGCAGCTTGAGGATTCGCCGAGCGTAGCCGAGCAGCACCACACCTTCGGCTGTCAGGGTGACATTGCGGCCTTCACGCTGAAACAGGGCACATTGCAGTACATCCTCCTCCAGACGTTTCATTTGCATGCTCACCGCCGACTGCGTGCGATTGACGACATCGGCTGCACGCGTAAAGCCGCCATGGTCGGCAATTGCGGCGAACGTGCGCAGCAGGTCGGTATCGATGCTGGGGAACTCGGCCATTGATCAATCTCGCAGATGAGTCACATAAGAAACATTCGTTGGATTGATCTTATGCCTGGGTTGAGACTTGAGCCATCCCTAAGGAGGTATCAAGCGATGAAAGGTATGAGAAGTGTGTACGGGGTTGCCCAGCCCGACAGTCATTCATCCTGGGTAAAACGCTTGCTCGTGCGCGTCGCCCGCTGGCATCAGCTGTCGCGGGAAAGGGCCAGCCTGAGGAAAATCAGTGATGCGGCGCTCAAGGATCTTGGGTTGAGCAGGGCGGACATCGAGATCGAAAGCCATCGGGCTTTTTGGGATGACCCGTTCAGCAAGTGAGTCGGCAACACCTGAAGCCCTCGCACCACCTTCTTACGGAAAGAGGTGGCGTGAGGGCTTTTCAATTCAGCGCCTGACCTGCTTCAGTGTTTCGGCAATCAGGAAGGCCAGTTCCAGTGACTGATCGGCGTTCATCCGCGGGTCGCAGTGAGTGTGGTAACGGTCCGACAGGCCGTCTTCGGTGATCGGCCGGGCTCCGCCGATGCACTCGGTGACGTTCTGCCCGGTCATCTCGATATGAATCCCGCCGGCATAACTGCCTTCGGCCTCATGCACCTGGAAGAACTGTTTCACCTCGCCGAGGATCTGTGCAAAGTCGCGGGTCTTGTAGCCGCTGCTGGCCTTGATGGTGTTGGCGTGCATCGGGTCGCAACTCCAGAGCACTTGCTTGCCTTCTCCTTCTACGGCGCGGATCAGATGCGGCAAATGATCGCCGACCTTGTTGGCGCCCATGCGCACGATCAGGTTCAGTCGGCCCGGGTCGTTATCGGGGTTGAGAATGTCGATCAGGCGGATCAGCTCTTCGGTATTCATGCTCGGGCCGACCTTGACCCCGATCGGGTTGTTCACTCCGCGCAGAAACTCCACGTGAGCCCCGTCAAGCTGACGCGTGCGGTCGCCAATCCACAGCATGTGCGCCGAGCAGTCGTAGTAATCATTGGTCAGGCTGTCGCGGCGGACAAAGGCTTCTTCGTAGTTCAGCAGCAGCGCTTCGTGGGCGGTAAAGAAGCTGGTTTCGCGCAGTTGAGGCGAGCTGTCCATGCCACAGGCACGCATGAAGGCCAGTGTTTCGTCGATGCGCGTGGCCAGTTGGCTGTACTTTTCGGCCAGCGCCGAGTTGGCGATGAAGTCCAGGTTCCATTTGTGCACCTGGTGCAGGTCGGCAAAGCCGCCCTGGGCAAAGGCGCGCAGCAGGTTCAGGGTGGCGGTGGACTGGTGATAGGACTGCAGCAGGCGCTCCGGATCGGGGACGCGGCTTTTTTCATCGAAGCCGATACCGTTGACGATATCGCCGCGGTAGGCCGGCAGCGTGATGCCGTTGATCGTTTCATCATTGGCCGAGCGCGGTTTGGCGAACTGTCCGGCCATGCGCCCGACCTTGACCACCGGGCAGCCCGCGGCAAATGTCATGACGATGGCCATTTGCAGGAGCACCTTGAAGGTGTCGCGGATTTTGGCAGCCGAAAACTCGGCAAAGCTTTCGGCGCAGTCGCCGCCTTGCAGCAGAAAGGCGCGGCCCTGAGTGACTTCGGCAAATTGACGGCGCAATTCACGGGCTTCCCCGGCAAACACCAGCGGCGGATAACTCGCCAGGCTTTGCTCGACGCGCAGCAAATGAGCTGCATCAGGGTAGTGGGGTTGTTGCTGGATCGGCAGGGCGCGCCAGCTGTCAGGGCTCCAGGGTTGGCTCATCGCAGACTCAAGTATTCAAGGGGATGCTGCATGTTAGCAGCAATTAGTGCGTGACCTGCTGCGTTGCAATGGCCGACAATCGGCGCTTTCTGCTCGGCGCCGAGTGGTTGTTTTTTAACGCGATACCCGGGACAGGCCGGGGTGCGGCAAGGAGAGGAAATGTCTGAGGAGCGCGTTGAGCGTCTGCTCGCTGAAGTCCATGATGACTTCGGCACGATTCGGGTGCTGGAGGTGGAAGACTACCGCTTCCTCGAATTTGGCGATGCGATCGAGCAAAGTTGTGTCTTTACCGCTGATCCCAGTTGGCTGGAATACGATTACACCCGTGCCATGCTGATTGGCGCGCTGTGCCCTGAAGCCCCTGAAAGTGCCCTGTTCCTGGGGTTGGGGGCGGGCACCCTGACGCAAGCCTGCCTCAAGTTTTTGCCCCTCGAAGATGTCGAAGCCATTGAGTTGCGTCCGGACGTGCCGCGCCTGGCCATCGAATACCTGGGGCTGGACGATGATCCGCGCTTGTATATCCGTATAGGCGATGCCCTGGAGCTGCTGGACAGCGCCGAGCCCGCCGACTTGATCTTCGTTGACCTGTACAACGATCTTGGCCCCGCGGCCGGTCATCTGGCGTGGACATTCCTTGAGAACTGTCAAAAGAAGCTCGCCCCCAACGGTTGGCTCATCATTAATCAGTGGGCAACCGATGATGGCAAGCCGCTAGGTGCCGCCTTGTTTCGCGGTTTGTACCATCGCCATTATTGGGAGCTGCCCGTAAAGGAAGGCAACGTTATCCTGCTGGTTCCCGGCGATCTTGATCAGACCCTGGACATGGACGCGCTGATGGCGCGGGCACAAGCCCTGGCCCCGCGCCTGGGCTATTCGCTGGAGTCGTTGATCAAGGCTATTCGTCCGGCCACCTGACGCGACAAGATGAACCGTTTTAGCGTTTGCCCCTGCGGGGCCAGGGGCTGACGATATTTTCGCGATCGAAAATATCGTCAAAGCCCCCTCTGTAGAGGCATGCAGACGATTTTGCCCTAAAAAAGCGCTTCTTTTTTTTGATAAATCCGGTATAGTACGCGCCGGCCTTTAGCCGGGCCACGTTTAGGTGTTGCATTTCCCGAAGCACGCTTCGGCTGCTCGTCCGTTTCGCGGACTACCCTGAACGCTCCATTCATTTAAACGTTTTCGCAAATCCCCGCCGACAAAGCAGCCAGGGCGACTCTTGAGTCTTACACGGCATGCGCAGCTTTGGAGCATGGGTCTTTGCGGATGCACTTAGAGGCAGACCCATGACCCAGGAAACCGGCGGCTTCGCCGCTTTTAATCTTAATCCGAATATTCTTGCAGCCGTCATCGCGACTGGCTACGAAGAGCCTTCGGCTATTCAGCAGCAATCGATCCCGATCATCATGGCCGGTCACGACATGATTGGTCAGGCGCAAACCGGTACGGGTAAAACCGCCGCGTTCGCCCTGCCGATCCTGCACCGCATCGATCCTGCTAAGCGCGAGCCGCAAGCCCTGATCCTGGCGCCAACCCGTGAGTTGGCGCTGCAAGTAGCAACCGCTTTCGAAACCTACGCCAAGCAAATGCCGGGCGTTACTGTTGTAGCCGTTTACGGCGGCGCCCCGATGGGCCCACAACTGAAAGCAATCCGTAATGGCGCACAGATCGTTGTCGCCACTCCGGGCCGTCTGTGCGACCACTTGCGTCGTGACGAAAAAGTATTGGCAACCGTGAACCACCTGGTTCTCGACGAAGCCGACGAAATGCTCAAACTGGGTTTCATGGACGACCTCGAAGTTATCTTCAAGGCCTTGCCACCGACCCGTCAGACCGTATTGTTCTCGGCAACCTTGCCGCAGTCGATCCGTGCCATTGCTGAACGCCATCTGCGCGATCCGCAACACGTGAAGATCCAGACCAAGACTCAGACCGTTACCGCGATCGAACAGGCTCACCTGTTGGTTCACGCTGACCAGAAGACCTCGGCTGTATTGAGCCTGCTGGAAGTTGAAGATTTCGACGCGCTGATCATGTTTGTGCGCACCAAGCAAGCGACCCTGGATCTGGCCAGCGCCCTTGAAGCCAAAGGCTATAAAGCCGCTGCGCTGAACGGTGACATTGCTCAGAACCAGCGTGAGCGCGTTATCGATTCCCTCAAGGATGGCCGTCTGGACATCGTTGTAGCGACTGACGTAGCTGCTCGTGGTCTCGACGTTCCACGTATCACCCACGTGTTCAACGTTGACATGCCTTACGATCCAGAGTCCTACGTTCACCGTATCGGCCGTACTGGCCGTGCAGGTCGCGAAGGTCGTGCGCTGTTGCTGGTAACGCCGCGTGAGCGCCGTATGCTGCAAGTGATTGAGCGTGTAACCGGTCAAAAGGTTGCTGAAGTCCGCCTGCCGGATGCTCAGGCCGTTCTCGATGCGCGCATCAAGAAACTGACCAACAGCCTGGCGCCACTGGTTGCTGACGCTGAATCGACTCATGGCGAGCTGCTGGATCGTCTGACTGCCGATATCGGTTGCAGCCCGCGTGCCCTGGCCGCAGCCCTGCTGCGCAAGGCAACCAACGGTCAGGCCCTGACCCTGGCTGCCATCGAGCGTGAGCGTCCACTGGTGCCTAACAGCGCACCGCGTGAGCGTTCCGAGCGTTCGGGTGACCGTCCGGATCGTGGTGATCGCGAGCGTCGTGCTCCGGTTCCATTGGCCGAAGGCCGTGCTCGTTGCCGTACCGCGCTGGGTGCGCGTGATGGTATCGCTGCCAAGAACCTGCTGGGCGCTATCCTCAATGAGGGTGGCCTGGCACGTGAAGCAATCGGTCGCATCCAGGTGCGTGACAGCTTCAGCCTGGTAGAACTGCCGGAAGATGGCCTGGAAAAACTGCTGGCCAAGTTGAAAGACACCCGCGTTGCCGGCAAGCAGCTCAAGCTGCGTCGCTATCGCGAAGATTAATCACTGCTGCAGTGATTGATCGCTAAAAAAATCCCCGACTGGTTCGGGGATTTTTTTTTGCCTGCAATTTGCTGTAGCCGCTGCCGCAGGCTGCGATAAGGGCTACAGATTTGGGGTCAATCAAACCGGTAGATATCCATCCCCAGCGCGCCCAGAGTCCAGCCCTGGTGAGCCAGGCCGAAGGACCCGCCTGCCCCGCGGGCAAAATACAGCGGCAACAGATGTTCGTCAGTGGGGTGGCTGCGCACTGCAAACGGCGCATGACGACGGTAATCGTGAAGTGCAATTTCATCGTCAGCGGTGAGCTTGTCGATCATCCAGTCGCGAAAGGCCTTGGCCCAGGGCTCAATGCTTTCAGGCCCTGCCTGCCAATCCAGTTCGCGCAGGTTATGAGTGATGCTGCCCGAGCCGATGAGCAGAATGTCTTCGTTGCGCAAGCTGGACAGTGCACGACCTATCTCGGTTTGACCTGTCGGGCCGCGCTGGCTGGGCAGTGAGATTTGTATAAGAGGAATGTCGGCCTCCGGGTACATCAATGACATTGGCACCCAGGCGCCGTGGTCGAATGGCCGCTTGGCGTCCAGTCTGGCCGTCAGACCATGGGCTGCGAGCAGCTCAACAATTCGTGCTGCCAGGGCGGGCTCGCCCGGGGCTGGGTATTGCACGGCAAACAGGGCTGGGGGGAAGCCTCCGAAATCATGCCAGGTGGCCGGTGCGGGGTGACTGGCGACAGTTAGCTCAGGACTTTCCCAGTGGGCCGATACCAGTACGATCGCTTTTGGGCGGGGCAGCCCGGCGGCCAGGCGCTTCAAGGCAGGGCCGCTGGCGCCGGGCTCCAGCGCGAGCATCGGGGAGCCGTGCGAGATAAACAGGCTGGGCAGCATGGTGAGGGACCTCAGAGGTAAGATGCGCTATCTTCAGTCGGATCATTGATCTAAATCCAATATAAGTTTTAGTGCTTATTTATCGAATTTAAAGGTGAATCATGCAGCCCGAATTTTGGCACGACCGCTGGAGCCGCAATCAGATCGGCTTTCATCTGGAGGAGGTCAATCCATACCTTCAGCGTCATTGGCCAGCGCTTGATCTGGCCCAAGGCGGTCGCGTACTGGTGCCGTTGTGCGGAAAAAGCCTGGATTTGAGCTGGCTGGCTTCTACAGGCTATGAGGTGATGGGGATAGAGCTGTCCCAGACCGCCGTAGAATGCTTTTTCACTGAGCAGCAGGTCACGCCGCAGGTTCGCCAGCAAGGCGCCTTCACGGTGTACGAGGCGGGGCCGGTGACGATCTGGTGCGGAGACTTTTTTGCCCTGGGTGCGGCGGATGTCGCGGACTGTGTCGGGATTTATGACCGGGCGGCAATCATTGCCTTGCCACCCGAGATGCGCGAAGCCTATGCGCAACACCTGTCACGGATTTTGCCGCAGGGCTGCAAGGGCTTGTTGATCACGCTTGATTATGAGCAGAGCGAAATGAAGGGGCCGCCATTCTCAGTGCCGGATGCCGAGGTTCAGCGTTTGCTGGGTCCTGCCTGGGCATTGGCAATCATCGAGCAGCCAGACATCCTCGGTCAGAGTTGGAAGTTCCTCAAGGGCGGGGCCACCCGGCTGGTGGAGAGGGTGTATCGACTGCAAAAAACGGCCTGAAACGGACGGCAATTAAAAAGGGCGACCCGGGTCGCCCTTTTTTAATTGTCGCGGGTGTTAACCGCGACGACGCAGTGCGTCAATGCGTTCTTCCAGAGGCGGGTGGCTCATGAACATCCGAGCCAGGCCTTGCTTGAGCCCGCCATTGATGCCAAAGGCCGCCATGGTGTCAGGCATGTGCACCGGCAGGCCTTGCTCCGAGCGCAGGCGCTGCAGGGCGCCGATCATGGCTGCAGTACCGGCCAATTGAGCGCCGGCTTCGTCTGCGCGGAACTCACGCTTGCGCGAGAACCACATCACGATGGCGCTGGCCAGGAAACCCAGTACCAGTTCGGCAAAGATGGTCGCGACGTAATACGCAATGCCGCGGCCTTCATCGTTCTTGAACACCACTTTGTCGACAAAGTTGCCGATGATGCGGGCGAAGAACATGACGAAGGTGTTTACCACGCCTTGCACCAGTGCCAGCGTGACCATGTCTCCGTTGGCAACGTGGCCGATTTCATGGGCCAGTACGGCTTTCACTTCATCGGGCGAAAAACGCTCCAGCAAGCCCTGGCTGACAGCGACCAATGCATCGTTTTTATTCCAGCCCGTGGCAAAGGCGTTCGCCTCGTAAGCCGGGAAAATCCCCACTTCAGGCATTTTGATCCCGGCTTCGCGGGACAATTGTTCAACGGTTTGCATCAACCATTGTTCGTGACGGGTACGAGGCTGAGTAATCACCTGGGTGCTGGTGCTCATTTTCGCCATCCATTTCGAAATGAAAAGCGAGAACAAAGACCCGGCGAAACCAAAGACTGCACAGAATACCAACAGCTGATTGAGGTTCAGATCAACCCCGTTGGCCGCCATGAACCCGTCAAAGCCGAACAGGCTCAAGGTGATGCTGGCTATCAGCACGACCGCCAGGTTAGTGGCCAAAAACAGCAGGATGCGCATCATGGTTGTAAGAATCTCCTCGTCTTAAGGGTGTTGCCGTATGCGGGTATATAAGGTGCTGCTACAGGCTATTCAACCGAGTGACTATTTCAAACTGTGTCCTACAACTGGATTCTGATCCAGGGCCAGCCATTTCCTAATACGGATTGACTTTTTTTTGGCCCGAAAATTCAGTTGCGGCCCTGTAAATATTGGGCGAAGACATGTTTTTACGTGAGTCAGGTGGTGAATAAGGCGGGGTAGGGGGCGTGGGTGAAGTTTTTTTCATCCGACACATGTTGTGCGACTTTTCCTTGGTCGCACACCATGCGAAGAAATTACTGATAGCAAGTTTTCAATAATTTCCAGATCAGATTCTCGGTAGCCTGCACGCGTTTACTGGCTGTAGGTCTTCAGGAAGTTACCGATGCGGCCAATGGCCTGATCCAGCTCATCGACACGCGGCAAGGTCACGACACGGAAGTGGTCTGGCCACGGCCAGTTGAACGCGGTGCCCTGAACCACCAGCAGTTTTTCCGAGAGCAGCAGGTCGAGAACGAACTTTTCATCGTTCATGATCGGACACACTTTTGGATCGATCCGCGGGAAGGCATACAGCGCGCCCATCGGTTTCACGCAGCTGACGCCAGGGATGTTGTTCAGCAACTCCCAGGTACGGTTGCGTTGCTCCAGCAGGCGACCGTTTGGCAGCACCAGGTCATTGATGCTCTGGTAGCCGCCCAGCGCGGTCTGGATGGCATGCTGGCTAGGCACGTTGGCGCACAGGCGCATGTTGGCCAGCATGTCGATGCCTTCGATGTAGCCTTGGGCGTTGTGCTTGGGCCCGGAGATGGCGATCCAGCCAGAGCGGAAACCCGCAACCCGGTACGACTTGGACAAGCCGTTGAAGGTCAGGCACAGCACATCGGGGGCCAGCGAGGCCGTGCAGATGTGAACGGCGTCATCGTAAAGGATCTTGTCGTAGATCTCGTCGGAGAACACCACCAGGTTGTGTTGGCGTGCGAGCTCGAGCATGCCCTGCAGCACTTCCCTGGAATACACTGCGCCGGTCGGGTTGTTCGGGTTGATGATGACCATGGCCTTGGTGTTCGGGGTGATCTTGGCCTTGATGTCTTCCAGGTCAGGCCACCAGTTGGCCTGCTCGTCACACAGGTAGTGCACCGGGTGACCGCCCGCCAGCGTTACGGCGGCAGTCCAGAGCGGATAGTCCGGTGCGGGTACCAGCACTTCATCGCCATTGTTAAGCAGCGCTTGCAGCGACATCACGATCAGCTCGGAAACACCGTTGCCCAGGTAGATGTCTTCGATCCCGACGCCTTCTACCTCTTTTTGCTGGTAGTACTGCATCACCGCCTTGCGGGCACTGAACAACCCCTTGGAGTCGCTGTAGCCCTGGGCTGTCGGCAGGTTGCGGATCACGTCCTGAAGGATTTCGTCCGGCGCTTCAAAACCAAAAGGTGCCGGGTTGCCGATATTCAGCTTGAGGATGCGATGACCTTCCTCCTCCAGTCGTTTGGCGTGCTTGAGCACTGGGCCGCGAATGTCATAGCAGACGTTGGCGAGCTTGTTTGATTTGCTGACCTGCATGGCGATGTGATCCCGAAAATGAACGATCCAGACAGTGAGGGCACTGTTGCGCTGGGAAATTCTGCGTTTTCACACAGTGACTAACACCGCTTCGCTTCAAGAATCCGTTTGAATGCAACTTGAGCGGGTGCCAGACTGGCGCATAACGAGGCCCAATCATACGTGCCGCCCGACCCCTGGAAAAGCCACAGGTCGGGGTTTTTCAGCTGCAGAGGCAGAACAATGGAAAAGTTGAGCAAAACCCTGGACGAATGGAAGGCCATGCTCGATCCAGAGCAGTACAACGTGTGCCGCCTGAAAGGCACCGAACGCCCATTTTCGGGTAAATACAACGCAACCAAAACTGACGGTGTTTATCACTGCGTGTGCTGCAATCAGCCCCTTTTCGACTCCAGCGCCAAGTTCGATTCGGGCTGTGGTTGGCCGAGCTTTTACCAGCCGATTGACGGCAGTGCGATGGTCGAGATCCGCGACGTGAGCCACGGGATGATCCGTACCGAAGTGGTCTGTGCCACATGCGATGCGCATCTGGGGCATGTATTCCCCGATGGCCCACCGCCCACCGGGCTGCGTTATTGCATCAACTCGGTCTGCCTGGACCTGGTTCCCCGCGACTGACTTTTCGAGGCCCGGCATGAACGACAACCTGCTCGATATACCCTGCATCACCCTCGACGGTGAGCAAAAGACCTTGGCAGAGTTCGGAGGCAAAGTGCTGCTGGTGGTCAACACCGCCAGTAAGTGCGGCTTCACTCCGCAATACGCCGGGCTTGAAGCGCTGTGGCAGCAATACAAGGATCGCGGCCTGGTTGTGCTGGGCTTCCCGTGCAATCAGTTCGGGCAGCAGGAACCTGGTGATGAAGCGGCCATTGCCGGGTTTTGCGAAGTGAATTTCGGTGTGAGCTTCCCGCTTTTCAAGAAAGTCGAAGTCAATGGCAACCAGGCGCATCCGTTGTTTGTCCAGTTGAAAAAGCGCGCACCCGGGCTGTTGGGGTCTCAACGCATCAAATGGAACTTCACCAAGTTTCTGATCAGTGCACAGGGGCAGCGGGTTAAACGCTATGCCCCGACCACCAAGCCAGAAGCGCTCAAAAGCGATATCGAGGCGTATCTGTAGCTGCGGGCATGCATCGCGATGCAGGCAACGCGGCAGGTCGTCAAACCTGGCTGAGCCCGACGCGAGCACGCGCTTGCTCCTACAGGGGGGGATGCGGCACCCAGGTGTCGAGCAGGGCGGCGAGTTCTTCGCGGCGGAACGGCTTGGCCAGGTAGTCGTTCATGCCCGCCGAGCGGCAGCGCTCACGTTCTTCGGGCATGGCATTGGCCGTCAATGCGACGATGGGCAACTCCGGCCAGCGCCCGCTGTGCCGGATTTGGCGGCTAGCCTCGTAGCCATTCATCACCGGCATGTTGCAGTCCATCAGCACCAGATCAAAGTTGTGCTGTTCCAACTGACTGAGTGCTTCGCCGCCATGGGCTGCGACCACCACGTCACATCCCAATTTACTCAACATTCCCTTGGCAACCAGTTGATTGACCGGGTTGTCTTCGACCAGCAGGATGCGTGCGCGATGCGACGCGGGCTTACTGTCGACGGGCGCACCGGTATTTTCGCCGGCCTCTTTTTGCAGCAAGAACTGCAGGCTTTGATACAGCGCATGCCGTGACAGAGGACGGGCCTTTTGCTGTAACGGGGCAAGCGCCTTGACTTGATCTCCAGGCATGAAGTTGCCGTAGGCCGTGACCAGCAAAATGGGCGCGCTGATGGCGGGGCGCAGGCCAAACAGGCATTCAGGACAGTCCGTAATCAGCAATTGTGGGTCGATACCGGCCAACGAATCGTTCATTGAAAAACGCTGATACTCCACCCCCCATAATGGCAAATACAGGCTCAGCAACTCACTCAGGCCACTGCTTGCAGCACTGACCGCAATGACACAGCCAGACAACTGTTTTGGCGGTGGCGCAGGGGTATGGCAGGGCAGGGGCAGTTCGGCGCAGAACTGACTGCCAAAACCGACTTCTGAGCTGATCGTCAACCGCCCCTGCATGGCTTCGCACAGGCTGCACGTCAACGCCAGACCCAGGCCTGTGCCGCCGAACTGGCGAGTGATGCCGGCTCCGGCCTGGGTAAAGGGTCTGAATATCTTTGCCTGGGCTTCCTGGGCGATGCCAATGCCGGTGTCACAGACCTCGATGTGAACTCGATCGTCCTGGGCGCGAAGACGAACATCCACACGACCAAAGCGAGTGAATTTCAGTGCATTGGACAGCAGGTTGCTGACGATTTGGCGCACCCGGGTCGGGTCTCCCAGCACCAGCGCAGGGAAGTGCGGGTCGATCAGGCAGGTCAGCTCGACACTGGGAGCTGCGTTCTGCGATAGCAGGTTGGCCGTGTCCTCAACCAGCGCGCCGAGGTCGAACGCGATATGTTCAAGTTCCAGTTGCCCGGCATCGAATTTCGACAGGTCGAGGATGTCGTTCAACAATTCGACCAATACCTTACCCGAGTCGTGGGCAATCGATAGCTGCTGGTGTTGTTCGGCATTCAGCGGGCTGTCCAGGCACAGAGCCAGCATGCCAAGCAGGCCGTTGAGAGGGGTGCGTATTTCGTGGCTCATGTTGGCCAGAAAGGCCGATCGTGCCTGAGCCATCTCCAGTGCGGTGCTTCGTGCGGTTTCAAGCTCTTGATTGGACAGGCAGAGCCGGTCGTTGATGGCTTTCAGCTCTTGAGTACGTGTCGATACGATGGTTTCCAGCTGCGCCAGGTATTCCGTCAGGCGGTTTTCGGCGTTGCGTCGATGTTCAATTTCACGGGCCATGGCGTCGAATTGCTGGTTGGCGGCATTGACCAGTACGCCAATTTCATCGTCTTCATGGCCGGGCGGGCAATGGATCCGCGATTGCTTGGGATCTCCCGGCTTGCTGTTACTGAGCTCGCGAATAACCCGCACCAGCGGCTGGGTCAGCATCACGTAAAACAAACCCAGGAGGATGAATATCAAGATCAGGCTGCGGGCAAAACCGGATAAGAGCGTGATCTCGGCGCGGTGCAGGAACCGGCTGCCAAACGGATACGTGTCCACTTCAATGTGCAGTACACCCACGCTTTGCTCAGGCAAATGATCGAAGTACAGCCGGTCGTCAAATGAGCGGTTGGTCCCGAATAAAAAATCACTGAGTGCCCGATAACGTCCGTCTTCAGGTTGATCACGTACCGAGGCGAGCGCCGCTTTATCGTTATCAAGGACCTGCACGCCAACGATTGCCGGTGAGCGCAACAAGCCCAGCGCCAACTCCTGGGCGAGTTCTGAGTCCAGGTTGTAGGCAATGCGTGATGCCGGGTTATGACTGATCTCAAGCAGTGAGTCGATTTCACGATTGATAGCAGCGTTTTCGCTGGCATAATCGATGCCGATTTGCAGCAGGCTGAGCAATGTCCCCAGAATAAAGCCGACCAGCACTGTCAGCTTTGCTTGCTTGAAAGACAGGCGGTGGGCGAGTTTTATATCCATAGGGTGCTGCACCTGATTCCATTCTCTGTCGGCGGGCAAGAGTAGTCGATTAACGACCTGACCGGCAGGCAAACTGCGCTGTTTCCGGGTATTGCATGTGAGTCGGCTCGTAGAGGGACGTTCCATGCATGCATTACTAACATGCCATCCATGTGTATCAGTCCAAGGAGATGTTGTGGAGTCTAAACTGAATGCCTTCCTAGAACGTGCCGAAGCGGTTCTGGCGCGTCTTGAGCCTCTGTTGCCGGCTCCTCGTGAGCCTATCGACTGGCACGGTTGTCTGGCTGCCCGATGGCAACGTGAGGGTCGTTCGGGTTATTTGATGCCGCTGGATGTCAGCCTTGAAATGCGTCTGACAGACTTGATCGGTGTCGATAATCAGCGTGATCAGTTGGGACGCAATACTAAACAATTCCTCGACGGGTTGCCGGCCAATCATGCCCTGCTTTGGGGGTCGCGCGGTACTGGCAAGTCCTCGCTGATTCGAGCCTTGCTCGCGGAGTATGCGTCGTCGGGCTTGCGCCTGATTGAGATTGAACGTGATCATCTGGCCGACCTGCCGCGCGTGGTCGAACAGCTGCAAGGGTTGGGGCAACGATTCGTATTGTTCTGCGATGATTTGTCCTTTGAGGCTGGCGAGAGCGATTACCGGGTGCTGAAAAGCGTGCTTGATGGCTCGCTGGAGCAGGCTCCGGACAACGTCTTGCTCTACGCCACCTCTAATCGCCGGCACTTGGTGCCTGAAAAAGAGAGCGACAACGAAAACTGGAAGAACGTCGATGGTGAGCTGCACCCCAACGAAGCGGTGGAAGACAAGATTGCCTTGTCTGATCGTTTCGGCCTTTGGCTGTCGTTCTATCCCTTTACCCAGGAACATTTCCTGAGTGTCGTCGAGCACTGGATTGATGTACTGGCCGGCAAAGCCGGTTTGCAATGGCAGCGCGATGAGGCGCTGGATATTTTGGCCGTACGCTGGGCGACCGGGCGCGGCAACCGTAACGGCCGCTGCGCTTATCAGTTCGCACGTTATTGGGTTGGATTGAAACTCTTGGAGCAAGCTCATGATTGATTTGAACGCCACAGGCGCGGGTCTGGACGGCTACGCCTTGCTAAAGGCCCAGTTGGAGTCCTTGCTGGCGGATGAGCGCGATTTTATTGCCAATGCGTCACAGTTTTCGGCTTTTTTGTACCACCAGCTTGAAGACTTGAACTGGGCGGGGTTTTACCTGAATCGCGATGAAGAATTGGTGCTGGGACCGTTTCAGGGCCAGATTGCCTGCGTCCGTATTCCTTTCGGGCGGGGAGTGTGCGGGGCGGCGGCGGCAAGCAGACAAACCCAGCGAGTGGAAGATGTACACGCGTTCCCCGGGCATATTGCCTGCGACAGCGCCTCCAACAGCGAGTTGGTGGTGCCCTTGATCAAGGAGGGTCGCCTGATCGGCGTACTGGACCTGGACAGCCCTTGTATTGGCCGGTTTACAGAGCAGGATCAGCAAGGCATTGAAGCCCTGGCTGCCATCTTCATGCGTTTGAGCGAGTGCTGATCATCCGTTGATGCGCAGCCAGCCCTGAGCCTCGACGCATCGCCCCGGACGATGTGTTCAGGCTCGAAAGCGCCAGGCATCCAGCGCTACGGTCTGGGCCTGGCCAGCTCCCGGGTCAACGCCCGCTCCAGAGACTTCATGGCGTTTTTCACGGCCTTGCGGCTTGGTTCAAGTGTGGACGGGCTGGCGTGTTCCAGTGTTTCGCAGTGCCTGATCAGTTCGTTGGCCCCCACAATTCTCGCGGCCCCCTTTATCCGGTGAGCTATCTCGGCAAAACGTTGCAAACCGTCTTCGGCACGCAGTTCAAGCAGTACCTTGAGATCCTGCCGGTTGCTGCGCAACAGCTCTTCAAGCAAGTGCTGTATTTGTGTGTCGTCTTGCCCCGAAAGCGAGTAGAGGCTTTCTGTGTTAAACACGCTTTGCGACGGGGGGAGCGGCTCAAGCTTGTTCAAGCGTTGGCTCAAGAGTGTCAGGCTGATGGGCTTGAACAAGCAGTCGTCCATGCCCGCCTGCTGGCAACGCAAGCGTTCCTCGGGTTGAGCATTGGCAGTGAATCCCAGCACGGTACAGCGCTGGCGTTGCGATGCCTGCTCATGTGCGCGGATGGCCCGGGTCAGGTCATAGCCGTTCATCACAGGCATGTTGCAGTCAGCGATAACCAGGTCGAATGTGCCTTCTTTCCAGAGATCAAACCCGGCAGCCCCATTCTGCGCGGTGGTAAAACAATGCCCCAGAAATCCCAGTTGCTGGCACATCAACAAACGATTGGCAGGATGGTCGTCCACCACCAGCACGTTTAACGGACAGGTGGCGGGGGTGATTTCCGGTTCTTGTGTGGCGGGGGACAAGCCAGGCGCCAGTGTCGGGATCCTGAGCGAGACACGAACCTGGGTACCAGCGTTGGGCTGACTGCTCAGTTCGAGGCTGCCCCCCATCATTTCGCACAGGCTGCGACATATCACCAGTCCCAGCCCTGCGCCATTGAGCGCCAACTGCCCGCTGTTTTCCACTTGGGCAAAGGGCTCGAACAAACGCGCCTGATCAGTTTCACTGATACCGATACCGGTGTCTGTAACGCTCATGTTCAGCTCAACCTGATCCGCGGTCTCGGTTGGCAGCATATTGATCTCGAGCGTGACCTGCCCGCGCTCGGTGAACTTGATGGCATTGCTGACCAGATTGGTCAGGATTTGCTTGAATCGAAGCGGGTCGATCAGTACATGCGGGACCTGATCGTCCGGTTTGAAAATCAATGAGAGGGTCAGGTTTTTTTGTCGAGCCAGTCCATCAAAGACACGGATCACCGAGTGTGCCAGATCCTGCAGATTGACCCGTTCCGCAGACAGGTTCAGCCGCCCGGATTCGATGCGGGCGATGTCCAGAATGTCGCCGATCAACTCCAGCAGGTCTTTGGCCGAGTTATAGGCGACTTCAATGGAGGGGCGGTCAAGGTGCCCCTGGTCTGCACGCTTGAGGGTGAGTTCCAGCAAGCCGATGACGGCATTCATCGGTGTCCGGATCTCATGGCTCATGGTGGCCAGGAACGTACTTTTGGCGCGGTTGGCGTCATCTGCTAGTTCTTTGGCTGTGCGCAGTTCATCGAAAAGCTGGCGCCGGTCGCTGATGTCGATCCAGCCGCCAATGATGCCTTGCACTTCACCCAGAGAGTCCCGGTAGGGCAGGATCCAGTGGTAGATAGTGAGCGTCCTGTCGCCGATACGCAGCGGGCGATCGACGATCATCGGCGTGCCTTCGCCCATGACCCTCAGGTAGTCGGCCTGATAATCATGGGCTTCGTGCTCGTTGTTCAGAATGCTGCAGGTTTGCATCACCGTCTTGCCGATGACGTCTTCGCGCCTGGCCGAAAAGGCCTTCAAGTAGCTGTCGTTGCAGGTTTGCAGAGCCCCTTGGCGATCACGCACATAAATCGGATGAGGGGTGCCATCGACCAGCGCCCGCATGAACTCGAACTGGTCGTTAAGGGCTCGCTCGGCCATTTCCCGTTGACGAATCTGGCGCCGCATATAGGCATTCCAGAGCAGTGACAATATCAATAACAGGCTTGTGCCGATGATGACCTGATAAATCAGGCGGTGGTAATTGCGCCAGTAAGTGTCTGATGCCGGTACGTATCCGCGCCAGCGGCTATTGATGATGCCCAGTTCGTCAGGCGCGATGCTGAGTAGTGCCTTGTTGAGGATTGAGCTCAACTCGGTGGCATCCCGGGCGGTGGCCAGTGAGAACGTTGCGGGTTGCGTGCCGATCGTCGCGCTGATCTGCAAGCGATTCTGAAACAGTTGGGATGACAGCAGATAGTTGGCAATGACCAGCGTGCTGACCGCACCTTGTACTTTGCCTTCGGCCAGTAATTCCGTGGCGTGATAAAGGTCGCCGGTTTCGACCAGCGATATCTGTGGGTACTCTTTGCGCAGGTAGTCGGTCAGGGGGTTGCCCAGGGGCAGGGCCAGGCGTTTACCGGCCAGTTGTTCAAGGCTTGACGGCTGCTCGTAGCCTTTGGTGGTGAGCAGGACAAAGGAGTTCTCGAGATAGGGTCGGCTGAAATGAAGGGTGTTTTCTCGAGAGGTAGAAGGGCTGATGGCCGAGATGATGTCGGCCTCATGCCGATTGATCATTTCGATCATGGCGTTAAGGCTGTGAGCGCGCTGTATTTCGAAGCGCAGCCCGGTGCGCAGGCGTATGACTTCCAGCAGGTCGGCCGTGATTCCCCTGAAGTTTCCTTCTGAATCAATAAAGGTCAGGGGGGCCAGTGTTTCATTGATCACCACTTTGACGACCGGGTGCCGCGCCAGCCAGCGCTCCTCGCGCTCCGTCAGTTGCAGTTTCTGGTCGGTCAGCAATATGTCGCTGCCAGCGCTCCAGCGTTTGGCAATGCTCTCTCGCTCAGTGTTGGGGACCGCGCTGAGAGTGGTGTTGATGATGTCCAGCAATTGCGTGTTATCGCGGCGTACGGCAAAACTGAAACCGTGGGCTTCGTGCTTGCCGAAATTGGCCATTTTGATGTTTTTCAGATACCCCTTGTTGATCATGTAGTGAGTTGACACCGTGTCCCCCAGGAACACGTCGGCCTGGTCGAAAGCCACTGAATTGATCGCATTTTGATAAGACGGGTATGACTGGATGATTGCCTTGGGATAAAGCGCCTTGACTTCATCCAGAGGTAAATAATGGTAAACCATGCTCAGGCGCAAGCCTGCAAGGCCCTGGGAGAGCGAGCGCGTCTCTCCCTCACGGGTCACCAGCACAGGCTGGTCGATGGCATAGGGCCGGGAAAGTTTCAGCTCAGGGTTGGCAGCCTCGAAACCGTTCGAAGTGCCAAGCAGGTCAATCCTGCCGTCTTCAAGTGCCTGGATGGCAGCGTCCCGGGACGGAAAACGCTGCACTTTGATCGATACGTTCAGGGCGTTGGCCAGGAGGCCGACGTAATCGGCAGTGAAACCTTCATAGTCCTGACTGCTGATAGTCATGTCGAACGGTGGATAGTCCGGGTAGGAGGCTCCCACCACGAGTTCGCGTTTCTCCTGAAGCCAGTAGCGCTGCTTTTTATCCAGCGGGACTTCCATGTGATAGGTGCCCGAGCGGCTGAGCAGGGAATAGCGTTCTGTTCGTAATGAGTCGGCAGACACGGGCACGCAGAGGAGTACACCTGCGAGCAGTGATAGGTACTTGTTTAACCGCGTGGGCATCCTGTTTCTCACACTAAGGCGTTACGTTTGGCCAGTTCGATAAGATCAACCAGTGAGTCGGCCTTTAATTTTTGCATGAGCCGTTTTTTGTAAGTGCTCACGGTTTTATTACTCAGAAACATACCGGTGGCAATTTCCTTGTTTGTTTTTCCTTGGGCAAAGAGCTTCAGGACCATGAGTTCACGGTCGTTGACTAACTTGAATAGCTCGATTTCGGAAAAGTTGTCGTCCTCGTGTTTTTCAGGAGTCAATGCTTGGCTGGGGAAGTAATTGTAGCCAGAGAATACTGCCTTTATCGCACTGATAAGTTCACTGAGGTCTTCCTGTTTGCATACATACCCGGCAGCTCCCGATTGCATGCAGCGCATCGCAAACAGTGCGGGTGACTGAGCTGTCAGGATCAGTGTTTTCAAGGTTGAGTTCATTGCGTTGAAGCGCGCCAGAACTTCCAGGCCATCAAGTTTTGGAATGCTGATGTCGAGAATGATCAAGTCAGGGACGCACTCGCGGATCATTTGCATTGCATCTACACCATTGTCGGTTTCGCCGACTATTTCATACCCTTCATGCTCTAACAACATGCGAATGGCCAGCCGGATAACCGGGTGATCGTCGACAATAAAAACCGTGTTCATGTGGGATCCCCATAAAGTACTGCATAGAAAGCGCGCACCTTAGCTTAGATATATGGACGGGGGTACGAATCGAGCGGCCTACAAACGTAGTATGGGAATATTCCTACATTAAATAAGGCGTAGACTCACGATTTAATTAATGGTTAGTGGGTGTCTGGAAGTGCTGTGGAGTCGGGTTTTTAATGTAAAACTTTGTGTGCGCTTACATATTCTTTGTGGTTGCAGGACTATTCCTACAGTTGGCTTCGTATGTAAGGCTCTGGTGTTTAATAGGGCCGGTTGCACGTTTAAATAAACAAGTGTTGAACTTTGTACTCACTCGCGCGGCGACATGCAGTGTCCCTGGTTAAAGGACACTGCGTACTCTCCGGTTTATCAGGCGTACCGGCCGGGTTCAGGCCTGACCTGAGCGCCCGGTCATTGCTCTGGCCATTTCAGTGGCATAGCTGTCGGTCATCCCCGCAATAAAGTCGATGATGCGCATGAATGAACGATGCAAGGGCCAGTGCGGGTCGGGCGCGTTATTACCCAGCAGATCAAGGATGCGACGGCTTTTGAAGGACGGCGTGCGACCGCCATGTTGCTCAAGTGCAGCGCTGCAAAATGCATTGAGGAGAATTTCAAGCGTGGTGTAGGCACCGATTTCATGCAGGGTTTTGCGTTTGTCCTGAAAGATTCGGTTCCGTGCCATGTCTTTGGCATCCAGCACACAACGCTTTGCAGGGCCATGCATGTGCTCGACCAGATCTTCCGGCAGGGTGCCCGCCAGCAAGGCCTCCTGCTGTTCGACAAACGCCCGGGCGGCGGCGTTGGTCAGGTGCTCGATGGCTTTGCCGCGCAAGATCGCCAGTTTGCGCCGCTGGGAATCCCTCGGGCCCAGTTGGCGATAGGTTTGCGGCAAGTCATCGCCCACCAGATTCAGCAACAGGGACTCGACTTCGGCGTACCCCAGCAGATCCATCTCCAGCCCGTCTTCCAGGTCGATCAGCGCGTAGCAGATGTCATCGGCCGCTTCCATCAGGTAGACCAAGGGATGACGTGCCCAGCGCTGGTCTTCTATCTGGGGCAGGCCCAGCTTGTGGGCGATGCCTTCAAGCAGATGCAGCTCGCTTTGGTAGCACCCGAATTTGTGTTTCTTGTAGCCCAGGGAATCCGCATGGCGCGCTGTCCACGGGTATTTGAGAAAGGTGCCCAGCGTGGCGTGGGTCAGGCGCGTGCCCCCATCGAACTGGTGGTATTCCAGTTGGGTGAGCACCCTGAAGCCCTGCGCATTGCCCTCGAAGCTCAGGAAGTCGTTGCGCTCCGCCTCGCTCATGTCATCCAGCCAGCCGCGGTCAGCCGCCTGGAGAAACCAGTTGCGTATGGCGTCTTCACCGGAATGACCAAACGGCGGATTACCGATGTCATGGGCCAGGCAGGCCGATTGCACCACCATGCCCAGGTCGGCGGGATCGCACCATACAGGCAAGACGCTGCGGATGGTTTCGCCTACGCGCATGCCCAAAGAACGACCCACGCAACTGACTTCGAGCGAGTGGGTGAGCCGGGTGTGAATATGATCGTTGCTGGTGACGGGATGAACCTGGGTTTTTCGCCCGAGGCGACGGAATGCGCCCGAAAAAATGATCCGGTCATGGTCCTTGTGGAAAGGGCTGCGCCCGAGCTCTTCGGGGCTCGGGTGAGGTTTGCCAAGGCGTTCGCGATTAAGCAGGGTGTGCCAATCCAAGGCGCTGTGCTCCGTAAGTGACTGATGACGCAGCTTCTCGCCTCAGGCTTGATGGCGCAAGGGGGAGCAACGTTCAGTCACGCTCGACAGGCCTGTGTGGCGGGGGAGGAATACCCCGTGAACAGCCATCGACCGAGGCTGCAATCTTCTGGTTCGAGGTCCGGCAAGCATGGGTTGCCTTACCTCCAGAAGATCGCTTCCTTTGCGAGTGAACGCTGGATTCACGGTTTGCGCGAAGAGCCCTGGATGATCATCTTGATCAATGGCAGCAGGCCTGTCGTCAAACCGATCAAACGCGACATGCCGCGGCCTTTGCTCTTGGCGCCTTTGCCGGTGAGGAATCCGAGCAGGGTCACCGCCCCTATACCCCACAAAGGCGCATGCTTGAACCCCAGACTTTCTCGCCAGTTGCTGGTCATGCCACGCATTTTGTGCAAAGGCTCCATCAACTGTTGGGATTCGTGGCGAATCTCTTGGCGATGCATCTCCATCCGCAAGCGGATCAGCATTTTGCGCATTTCTCGGCGTGAGGGGTTATGCGGCATTTCAGGCAGGCTCATGGCAGCAAGCGCTCGCGGTCTTTGGCCAGCTCTTCGAGCGTGGCGTTGAAAGGAGAGGATTCGTCGAACACGGCGGCTTTGAGGCGCAGGCCACAGAATACAGCGGCGATCGCGTAAAACAGGCAAAGTCCGATGATGCCGGGAAGCCGGTAGCTGTCCCACAGCAGTATCAGCACCAGTGCCGAAAGCCCCACCAGCAGCAGCAACCCGAACACCAGTGCCAGTCCGGCGAATAGAAGCAGGCTGACGGTACGTGCTTTCTGCTCCTGCAGTTCAATGCCGAGCAGCTCGACATGGCTGTGCAGCAATCCCAGAAACGCAGCGCCCAGACGCCGCGGTGAAGAGCGAGAGGAGTCGGAGTCTTCGTTTGTCATATCAGCGCCGAGTTGCTAGCAGACCAATCAAAAATCCAACGCCAGCCGCGATGCCCACTGACTGCCAAGGGTTTGTCTGAACATACTCTTCGGTGGCGACCATGGCGGCCTGGCCACGGGCTTCCAACGTTTCCTTGCCTTCTTCCAGGGACTCGCGGGCTTTGAGCAGGCTTTCTTTGATTTGCTCACGCAGTTCGTCGACCTGGTCGCCAGCCAAAGACGCAGTGTGTTCCAGCAGACGTTCGGTATCGCTGACCAGGGCCTGGAAATCCGCCATCAGTATCTCTTGAGCATTCGTTGCTGTTTTGCGGGCCATGATGAACTCCGTTAGTGGCTTCTTGATGGTTCGAGTGTAAGCACTCGTTGAAGGTTCACTGCATTTCGCGGGGACCGACAGAGTCGGTCAAGACAGTAGCTTAAATTACTCAGCCTCGCGGGAAAAACCGGGAACGTCACGGGAATCGTCCTCTTCAAAACAGCCTTCCAGTAAGTGATAACGGCCAAGCCGGACTTCATCCACTCGACGCTGCACGGTTTTTTCCGGCAGACCGAGCATGATCAGTGCGTGGGAGGCGAGCATCAGGCTCGACTCCAGCAACTCCGGCACGACCTCAGTAGCGCCTGCGGTCTTGAGTTCAGTGAGCAGGCTGTCATCCCGGGTTCTGACCAGAACAGGTACCGTGAGTGTAATGCGTCGGGCTTCCTTGAGTACGTTCATGGCAATCTCGGTGTTATCCACCGCGATGACCAGCAGACGTGCACGGTCCAGACCCACCGCGCGCAATAGATCCCCTCGACGGGCGTCGCCGTAGTGCACGCTGCTGTCGGTTTTTGTTGCTTCCTGAATGCGATCCGGGTCGTAGTCCAGCGCAATGAAGTCCAGCCGTTCCTGGCGCAGGAACCGGCCAATTGACTGCCCGACGCGACCATAACCGCACATCACCACGTGCCCTTGCAGCTCAGCGCTTTGAGCGGCGATGTCTTCCAGTTCGGCCTCCTCAAAAGACTTGTGATGCAGGCCAGCGGCGATTTTCGGCGCAGCGCGCAGCAGCAGAGGGGTGAGCAGCATTGACGTGAACGTGGCAGCCAGCAAGTGGCCCGCCATATCCGGCGGGATCAGCGAGTTCAGCTGCATTTGCGCCATCAGCGCAAAACAGAACTCGCCACCTTGAGCCAATGCCAACCCGCTGCGCCAGGCTGTTTCACCATCACTGCCTCGCAACTTGACCAGCACCGCGACCACGCAGCCTTTGATCAACATCAGGGCCAGTGTCAGCCCCATGATCAAAAAGCCGTCATGGATGAACAGTTGCAGGTCGATCAGCATGCCGATACTGACGAAAAACAGGCCGAGCAGGATGTCGCGGAAAGGGCGGATATCGGCTTCGATCTGATGCCGGTAGTGACTTTCACCCAGCAGCATACCCGCCAGGAATGCGCCCAGTGCAGGCGACAGGCCGAGCAGATGAGTGAGCCAGGCCGTCAGCAGGACGATGACCAGCGCGAGCATGACGAACAGCTCGGCGGAGCGGGAGGCGGCCACCTCGTGAAACAGCCGTGGCAGCACGTAACGGCTGGCGAGCAGCAGGCCGACGAACAAAATGATGGTCTTGCCCAGGGTTACCGGCAAGGCCCAGTACCAGACCTGATCGCTGCTGCCCGCGAAAACGGGCACCAACGTCAACAGCAGAACCGCGACCACGTCCTGAAACAGCAACACACCGATGGCATTCTGGCCGTGGCGGCTGAAAATTTCGCCCAGACTGGTGAGCTCTTTACTCACGATGGCCGTGGATGACAGCGCGAGCCCGGCACCGAGCAGAAATGCGGCAGTGGGGTTCATGCCAAATGCATACAGCAGGCTGCCCAGCGCGGCAGTGGTGCAGGCTACTTGCAGGCTGCCCAGGCCAAATACTACTTTGCGCAACGCCAGCATCTTGGGCAGCGAGAACTCCAGTCCCAGCGAGAACAGCAAAAAAACCACCCCCAACTCGGCCAGGTCAGGCAGGTCAGGGCTGTCGTTGATCCAGTCCAGCGCTGTGGGGCCAATCAGCAGGCCGACACACAAATAACCCAGAACCGGCGGTAGCTGCAGGCGCCGGAACAGAGCGATGACCACCAGAGATGAGGCCAGGATGATGAGCAAATTGGCAAACACTAAGGGCTTCCTTGTCAGTACGAGTACACAAGTCGCAAGCAATCAGAGGCTGAGGCCTGACAACGCAGTCACAGACTCTATCAATTGCTACAGCATGGCGCTGATGCACATCATCGCTTAACGCGAATTCTTCCGAGTGTGGAGCAAGCGTAGTCGCACGATGCTGACGGGGGGCTGCATTCAGAAAATTCTCCGGGTCGACGCGAACTGGCAAGGCTCTTAAACTGAAGGCCTATTTAACCAAGGCCGTTATTTATGCCTCCCGAATGTCAACTGTTCGGCACATTGGGCTGCCATCTCTGCGAAATTGCCGAAGAGGTCGTCATGCCTTTGGTTGAGCATGGGCTGATGGTTGAGCTGGTCGACATTGCCGACAGTGACACCATGTTTGAAGTCTACGCTTTGCGGATCCCGGTTCTGCGTCGTATCGATACCGGTGAAGAGCTGGGCTGGCCGTTTGATACCGAGCAGGTCGTGCACTTTCTTCGCTAAAGACGGCTGCCGGCGTGGCTGGCAACCCCTCAGGCCTAGGCCATCGCCAACCGCTGAGTGATAATCGCGCATTGTATTGATCCCTCCGAGTTTTCTATGTCGACCCAGCCGTTTAACGCCGCCGAGCACCAAGCCAGTACCTTGTATCTGCCTCCTGGCACATGGCGGACGGTGGTTGACTGTTTGTGCGAGCACTTTCAGGCCATCAGTCGTGAGCAGTGGCTCGATCGCATCGCCCGTGGCCGGGTGCTGGATGCCAGCGGTGCGCCGATTGGCCTTGAATTGGGGTACAAGGAAGGCCTACGCATTCACTACTTTCGTGAAGTGCCCAACGAAGTGCCGATCCCGGTGCAAGAGACCATTCTGTATGCCGACGAGCATCTGGTGGTGGCGGACAAACCGCATTTTCTGCCAGTGACACCTGCCGGTGAATACGTTGAGCAAACCCTGCTGCGGCGCTTGATCCGAACCCTGGATAATCCGCACCTGGTGCCGCTGCACCGGATTGATCGGCACACGGCGGGGCTGGTGCTGTTTTCTGCCAATCCGCAGAGTCGCTCGGCTTACCAGTCGTTGTTTCCGACCCGCAGGATTGAAAAGCACTATGAGGCTATCGCCCGGGCCTTGCCGGATCTCGAATTGCCGCGGGTACATAAGAGCCGCCTGGTAGAAGGCGAGCCTTTTTTTCGCATGCAGGAAGGGCCGGGCGTCAGAAACACCGAGACTCGGGTCGAGGTCTGTGAGAAAAATGCCGACTTGTGGCGCTATGCTTTATATCCGGTGACAGGGAAAAAACATCAGCTGCGGGTGCATATGGCTGCATTGGGGGCCGGGATCTGTAATGACCCGTTCTACCCGGACGTGCTCAAGGACGCGCCGGATGACTATGCCAATCCGCTGAAACTGCTGGCCCGGAGCTTGCGGTTTGCCGACCCGCTGACCGGCGAGGAACGCTACTTTGAAAGCCGGATTCGACTGGATTGGTGATGTGCGTCGTCCACAAGCAACAAAACCCGCACAGGGCGGGTTTTGTTTTGACGTTAAGGCTTACAGCTCTTTAACGGTGCGCACCTGATCTTTGTTGATGCGGGTTTCTTTACCGTCCAGTTGCTTGAACTGGTAGAAGCCCGAGTCCTCATCGTACTGTGGTGTATCGGTTGCCTGAATTTCGCGGCCGTCGTTGAGCGTGATCACTGTCGGCGAAGCACAGCCAGCAAGAGCGGCCATGCCGGCAGCGAGCATAAGAGCAGCGAGAGTCCGATGTGTCATGGTGTTTCTCCAACAAATGAATGTACTTTTTTTAAATGACTGTCCCTGAGACGTATACATCGTCCGCAAGTTCCTTGGCTAGTGGCGTTCATGCGCCAGGACTGCCTGGCAGAGCAAGTCCGGGGGGCTGAAACTGCTCGTTCGAGGGCCATTCTCTGCGCATTGCCAGGCCTGTGCATTGAGCTGAAGCATGATTTTGTGCGGGCTGCGCACACCCGGCTGCCAGGCCGGCGCGAACGCGGGTGCCAACCTCGCGAGCAACGGGGTGGAGCTTTGAAACGGGTTCATGCAGGACTCTGCTCCACCCGATAAAAGAGGCCTGTGATATAACTCAGGGCTGATTTTTCTACTCCCTGGACCTCGACTATGAAAGCCAAGGTTGACGCACCTTTCGTCCCTTTGAACATCGCTGTGCTGACAGTCAGTGATACGCGTACCCTCGACACCGACACCTCTGGGCAGGTCTTTGTCGATCGTCTGAATGCATCCGGCCACCAGTTGGCGGCGCGAGTATTGCTCAAGGATGATCTCTACAAAATCCGCGCTCAGGTGGCAACCTGGATTGCCGATGAGCACGTGCAGGTGGTGCTGATTACCGGTGGCACCGGATTTACCGGCCGCGACAGTACGCCCGAGGCGGTGAGCTGCCTGCTGGACAAGCAGGTTGATGGTTTTGGCGAGTTGTTCCGCCACATTTCGCTGGCAGACATAGGCACTTCGACCGTGCAGTCGCGAGCCTTGGCCGGCTTGGCCAATGGCACGCTGGTGTGTTGCCTGCCGGGTTCAACCAATGCGGTACGCACCGGTTGGGACGGCATTCTGGCCGAGCAGCTGGACTCACGACATCGTCCCTGCAACTTTGTGGCCCATTTGAAGCAGGCACCGGCCTGTGACTCTCGTGGGTAAGCCGGGTCGCACCGGTGCGCTGATGCCTCTTGAGGAGGCCCGAGAGCGTCTGTTGGCGCTGGCGCACGCATCGCCTGTCCGCGAAAGCGAGTCGGTGGCGCTGGCCGCAAGCGAAGGGCGGGTCCTGGCCCGCGATCTGATTTCAACCCTCGATCTTCCGCCCTGGCCCAACAGTGCAATGGACGGTTACGCGCTGAACCTGGCTGACTGGACAGATGAGCCGTTGGCAGTCAGTCAACGTGTTTTCGCCGGGCATGCCCCCGAACCCTTGGCTCCGGGCACCTGCGCGCGGATCTTTACGGGGGCTCCGGTGCCGGTGGGTGCCAACTGCGTTGAGATGCAAGAAAACGCCCAGGTGATGGCTGACGGCCGAGTGCTGTTCACCGAAGCCTTAAAGGCAGGCCAGAACATTCGTCCCCAGGGCCAGGAAACCACGGTTGGCGAAATCGTACTGCCTGCCGGGACCCGCCTCGGACCGATCGAGCAAGGGCTGGCAGCGTCCTTGGGATGTGCCACGCTGGACGTGATCCGCCGGTTTAAAGTCGCGGTCCTGTCGACGGGGGATGAGCTGATTGAGCCTGGCCAGCCTTTGGGGCCGGGGCAAATTTACAACAGCAACCGCAGGGTGCTGTGCAGTTGGTTGGCCCGACTGGGGTGTGAGGTTATCGATGCGGGCATCCTGCCTGACGACTTGCCCGCGACCCGCCAACGCTTGGCGGAGCTGGGTGCAGCCGACCTGATTTTATCCACGGGCGGCGTTTCGGTCGGCGAGTCGGATTTTCTCGGCATGGCCTTGCGTGAGGCCGGCGAACTTGACCTGTGGAAGCTGGCAATCAAACCCGGGAAGCCTCTCACCTTCGGGCATTTCAACGGAACCCCGGTCATTGGCTTGCCAGGCAATCCGGCTTCGACGCTGGTGACCTTCGCGCTGTTGGCTCGCCCTTATCTGTTGCGTCGCCAGGGAGTGCAGGCTGTCGACCCGCTGACGTTCCAGGTGCCGGCCGGGTTTGCCTGGACCAAGCCCAGTAACCGCCGGGAATACTTGCGCGGGCGATTGGAGAACGGCCGCGCGGTGATCTACAAAAACCAGAGTTCGGGGGTTTTGCGCAGCGCGGCCTGGGCCGACGGCCTGGTGGAGGTCCTTGAAGGCAGTACGCTGGCGGAGGGTGACCCGGTCGGCTTTATCCCGTTGAGCGAAGTCCTGGGCTAAATCGAGCCGTGACGGGCCGGGCAGTCAGGCGCTGCCCGAATCAGTCTCCAGCGGCATCCGGCCATAAATGTCGGCGAAACGCACGATGTCGTCCTCGCCGACATATTCCCCGCTTTGCACTTCGATCATCATCAAGTCCACGGCGCCCGGGTTGACCAGTCGATGGTGCTTACCGGGCTTGATAAACGTGGACTCATTGGTGGCGAGCAGGTATTCGAGATCGCCATTGGTCACCTGTGCGGTACCGCTGAGGACGATCCAGTGCTCGCTCCGATGCTGGTGCATTTGCAGGGACAGTGCGCCCTGGGGTTTGACCACGATGCGTTTGATCTTGAACCCCGGACCTTCTTCCAGCACGGTATACGAGCCCCATGGGCGCGTAACGGTGCGGTGCAGGCGGTAGGCATCATGGCCTTGGCGTTTAAGTGCCTGGGCGATGAACTTCACTTCCTGACTGCGTTTGCCGTCGGCAACCAGCAAGGCATCCGGGGTGTCGATAATGATCAGGTCATTGAGGCCGACCCCGCCCACCAGACGTTTGGGTGAATCGATGTAACAGTTATGCACATCGTGCAGCACGTGTTCGCCATTGCACTGGTTGCCATTGCTATCTCCCGGGCTCAGCTCGCGCACCGCCTGCCAGCTGCCGATATCACTCCAGCCTAATTGACATGGAACCACAGCGACTTTTTGCGAGTGCTCCATCAGCGCGTAATCGATGGATATGTCGGGTACCTGGGCGAAGGTACGGCTGTCCAGTTCGAGGTGGAGTTCCTGTTTGCCTTTAAAGATCTGGCTCTGCTCAAGGCAGTTGGCGACAGCGCTCAGCAACTGCGGCGCATGGGTCTTGAGTTCTTGCAACAGGCTGTCGACGCGCATGCAAAACATACCGCTGTTCCACAGGTGCAAGCCGCCGTCGAGATATTGCCGGGCTGTTGTCGCATCGGGCTTCTCGACAAAGCGGGCCACGGCAAAGCCCTCGTTGTTCAGCGCCTGACCTTTCTCGATATAGCCAAACCCGGTTTCGGCCTTGGTCGGCTGAATACCGAAAGTCACCAGCCAGCCTTCGTCGGCCAGTCGCCGGGCAGCGTCGACCGCTGCGCCGAATGCGGCAAGGTCCGTGATCAGGTGATCGGCTGGCAGTACCAGCAAGTGCGCCTCTGCTCCATGATGCCGGGAAACATGCAAGGCGGCTGCGGCGATTGCCGGAGCGGTATTGCGGCCGAAGGGTTCAAGGATGAAATCCAGCTCGACGTCTTCATCGTTCAGCGACCGGTAATCATCGAGGGTACGGAAAAACACGTCGCGCTGGGTCACCGTCAGCAGTTGACCTGTATCGCACAAGCCAACGGCGCGGCGAAAGGTTTTTTGCAACAGGCTCTCGCCATCCTGCAAGCACATGAAGGGTTTGGGCATGGCCTCGCGCGACACTGGCCAAAGCCGGGTGCCCGCGCCACCCGCGATGATGCAGGGGATGAGGGTGCTCATTCAGAAGGCCTCTTGATCTCGGGATTGTTGCCAGTAGGGTCGTTCATTGTGCTAATGAAGTATCAAATGCTGCGGCGGGTGAGTGGCTTTGTGCTCAAGTCTGACGGGTTTTGCGGCATTGAGCGAAGCTTGAATGCAACGGGCAGGCAGCCGAAGAGGAAAACGCCTACAAATCTAAGCTACAGAGATTGCGTATTTATGGGCTTTTTCAGTTTGTTTGTTGTCCATAAAAATCAGACACACATTCCGAGGGATGACACATGAGTGCAGGTAAGGCGTTTTTGATTTTGCATGGCAAGCAAGCACTCAATGAAGACGTGCGTGCGGCCGTTGAGCACCGGCGTGAGCTGGGCTGGGAACTGGCGGTGCGACTGACGTGGGAAGCGGGTGATGCGCAACGGTTGGTGCAGGAAGCGCTGGCGGCTGGCTACACCCATGTGATCGCCGGAGGCGGTGATGGCACGCTGAGGGATATTTGCGAAGCCATGGCCTTGGCCGATACCGAGGCCAGTCTGGTGCTGATGCCGCTGGGGACCGCAAACGACTTTGCCCGCGCCGCAGGTGTTCCGCTGGACCCGCGCCAGGCCCTGGATCTGCTGGATGCCCCCGTTCGTCGCATCGACCTGGGGGAGGTCGGGGGTGAGCTGTTCTTGAACATGGCAACCGGTGGCTTTGGCAGCCAGGTCACGGCCAATACATCGGAAGACCTGAAAAAGGTGCTGGGCGGTGCGGCGTATCTGTTTACCGGACTTTCGCGCTTCAGTGAGCTGCATGCCGCCTACGCCGAGTTACAAGGCCCGGACTTCCACTGGAGGGGCGAATTGCTGGCGCTGGGAATCGGCAATGGTCGTCAGGCCGGTGGCGGTCATGAACTGTGCCCGGGTGCTCTGGCCGATGACGGCTTGCTCGACATCAGTATCCTGCCGGCGCCACAAGAGGTGGTGGGTACGTTGAAAGGCTTGATGGAGGGCGGCTGGGGCCTGGACAACATGTTCATCCGGGCGCGTTTGCCCTGGATTGAAATCAAGTCCTCCGAAGGCCTGTCGATCAACCTCGACGGCGAGCCTCTTGAAGGCGACAGCCTGCGTTTCAGCGTGCGTCAGCAAGCCTTGAAAGTCCACTTGCCGGAGGACTCCCCGCTGCTTGGTCAGCCCGGCTGACACATAAACGCGAGACCTGGCGTCAAGATCCGTGCAAGTCAGCCGATAACGCAGGACATCACGTTCTTACGCCCAGGAGTTATTCATGGCCGGTATTCTCGACACGGTAGACCAGCGCACGCAGTTGGTCGGTGAAAACCGACTGGAGCTGCTTATGTTCCGCCTGGGAGGTCGACAGCTGTTTGCGATCAACGTGTTCAAGGTGCAAGAAGTGCTGCAGTTGCCAAAACTGACGTTGATGCCACACCGCCACCCTCACGTGTGCGGAGTGGTCAACCTTCGCGGTAAAACGCTCCCCGTGATCGACTTGTCCCAGGCGATCGGCATGCGGCCGCTGGTGCCAGGTCCCGACAGCACGATTATCGTGACCGAGTACAACCGTTCGGTGCAGGCGTTTTTGGTGAGCGGTGTGGACCGTATCGTCAACATGAACTGGGAGGCCATTTTGCCGCCACCGGCGAGTGCCGGACGCCACCATTACCTGACTGCCATTAGCAAGGTCGAAGAGCAACTGGTCGAAATCATCGACGTCGAAAAAGTGCTGGCCGAGATCGTGCCCTACAGTGCCAAGGTTTCCCGCGAAAAACTGGACGATCCAATCCTTGAGCGGGCGCGCGGGCGTGAAGTGCTGTTGGTCGATGACTCCAGTGTGGCGTTGTCCCAGTTACGCGAAACCCTGTCTCAACTGGGGATCAAAATGCACGTCGCCAGTGACGGGCTCAAGGCCTTGAACCTGCTCAAGGGGTGGGCTGATACGGGCGAAGACATAACCGACAAATTGCTGATGATATTCACCGATGCCGAAATGCCGGAAATGGACGGTTACCGCCTGACCACTGAAGTTCGTAACGACCCGCGGTTGCGTGATCTGTACGTGGTGCTGCATACCTCGTTGTCCGGAAGCTTTAACGAATCGATGGTGAAAAAGGTCGGTTGCGACAATTTCCTCTCCAAGTTTCAGCCGGACAAACTGGTGGATGTGGTCCGTCAGCGCCTGCTGCGTGACGAAGAGCCGGCGTGATCCACAACGAAGCAGCAACAGCGGCTGGCGACTCGTATACTGTGGCGTTTTTGAACTTGGCAGGGAGCTGACCAATGCTGCGTTTAAGTGCGCTTTATCGTTTTCCGGTGAAATCTGGAAAAGGCGAAAGCCTGTCTCAGGCCCGACTCGACAAACTGGGTCTGGCAGGTGACAGGCGCTGGATGTTGGTGGACGAAGCGAGCGGGCGCTTTCTGACTCAGCGTTCCGACCCCGGGCTGAGCCAGCTCACGGCCTTGTGGAATGCCTCCGGCGGGCTGACGTTGAGCGCCCACGGCCTTGATGCGCTGGAGGTCCCGGTGCCGGATGCCGAAACCGGCTTGCGTGGCGTCACGATCTGGCGCGATACCTTGCGCGTACCGGATGCAGGTGATGCTGCCGCTGACTGGCTAAGCCGTTTTGTTGGCAAATCGGTGCGGCTGGTGCATGTCCCGCTCGAGCGTGCGCGCACCACCGAAGCGGGTTATGGCCGGGATGATGACAAAGTGGCGTTTGCTGATGGCTACCCGCTGCTACTGATTGGTCAGGCGTCGCTGAATGATGTTTCGCACAAAGTTGGGAGGCCGCTGGAGATGCTGCGCTTCAGGCCAAACCTGGTGATTGAAGGCAGCGAAGCCTTTGCCGAGGACGGCTGGAAGCGCATTCGCATCGGGGATGTCGAGTTCCGAGTGGTCAAGCCCTGTTCACGCTGCATTCTGACCACCATTGACCCGCAAACCGGTGTGCGTGACGAGCAGCGTGAACCGCTGGCGACCTTGATGACCTATCGCAAGCAGGCAGAGGGGACAATGTTCGGCCAGAACCTGGTGAACGACGGCAACGGCCTGTTGGAAGTCGGCATGCCGGTGACGATTCTCGAATAATCCCCCGCTTTGTAGGGGCCGAGCTTGCTCGCGATCCAGACGTCGCGGAGCTCCCTGCGAGAACGCAGTGATGCCATCGCGAGCAAGCTCGGCTCCTACAGGGGCCGGGCGGTGCTCAAACCTCTGTAGGAGCGAGCTTGCTCGCGATCCAGATGTCGCAGGACTCCCTGCAAAAACGCGGTGATGCCATCGCGAGCAAGCTCGGCTCCTACAGGGGGCGGGTGGTGCTCAAACTTCTGTAGGCGCGAGCTTGCTCGCGATCCGGGCGTCGCGAATCTCTCTGTAAAAACGCGGTGATGCCTTCGCGAGCAAGCTCGGCTCCTACAGGGGCGGGGTGGTGCTCAAACCTCTGTAGGAGCGAGCTTGCTCGCGATCCGGACGTCGCGGAGCTCCCTGCAAGAACGCGGTGATGCCATCGCGAGCAAGCTCGGCTCCTACAGGGGCGGGGCGGTGCTCAAATTCCTGTAGGAGCGAGCTTGCTCGCGATCCGGACGTCGCGGAGCTCCCTGAGAGAACGCGGTGATGCCATCGCGAGCAAGCTCGGCTCCTACAGGGGCCGGGTGGTGCTCAAACTTCTGTAGGAGCGAGCTTGCTCGCGATCCAGACGTCGCGGAGCTCCCTGCAAGAACGCGGTGATGCCATCGCGAGCAAGCTCGGCTCCTACAGGGGCCGGGTGGTGCTCAAACTTCTGTAGGAGCGAGCTTGCTCGCGATCCAGGCGTCGCGGAGCTCCCTGAGAGAACGCGGTGATGCCATCGCGAGCAAGCTCGGCTCCTACAGGGGCCAGGCGGTGCTCAAACTCCTGTAGGCGCGAGCTCAGTTCCTGCAAGGATCATTGGTCATCAAAATATCGCTCGTGCCAGTCCACCAGCGGTTGCGGTACGTTGAGCTTTTGGCCGTAGATCACCGAATATGACAGCACGTTTTGTACGTACTGGCGGGTTTCGTCGAAGGGAATGCTTTCGATCCATACGTCGAAACCCAGGTGGTTCGCGCCTTTGAGCCATTGGCGAACACGGCCGGGGCCGGCGTTATAGGCCGCTGATGCCAGAACCCGGTTGCCATTGAACTGGCTGTGGACCTGGCTCAGGTAGGCTGCACCCAGCTGGATGTTTTTGTCAGGGATCAGCACTTGCTGGGGCGAAGCCAGCGGGATGCTGAATTTTCGTGCGGTCTCTTTGGCGGTGGCAGGCATCAACTGCATCAGGCCGGTGGCGCCCACGCCAGAACGGGCGTCGGCCATGAATGCACTTTCCTGACGGGTAATGGCGAACACCCAGCTCGAGTGCAATCCGCGCACCTTGGCTTCACGCACCAGTGTGTCGCGGTGAGCCATCGGGAAGCGAATGTCCAGGTCATCCCAATACTTGGCCAGGCTGATGGTGCGAATTGCCGGGAAATACCACTGCATGTCGTAGGCCAGCTTGGCCTGGGCGACCATTTCATCACGGCTGAACAATCGGCTGACGTGGTACCACTCGCGACGACCATCCACGATTTGCCCGCGATCATGGAATTCCAGAGCGCGCTGAATACCCGGGGTGTTGCGTACTTTTTTGATCACCTGCGGGCTGAGCATCAACGGACGGTTGTTGAGCTGATAGGGTGTTTGCGCCCGGTCGGCGGCCAGGAAGCCATAAAAGTCACGCTCTTTGGCCACGGTCTTGAACAGGGCCTGAGCTTGCGGGTTCTTGGGCTCGGCCAGCTCAAGGCTGCGAGCTTGCCAGTAACGCCAGCGGCTGGTCGTAGCCAGATCTTGCGGCAGCTTGCGGGTCAACTGGTAGGCGTCTTCCCAGCGGGCCAGGCGCAACAGCAGGCGCAGGCGCCATTCGGTGACGGTGTTGTCCCGCAGTTCAGGGTCGTACCGGGTCATGATGTCCAGGCCGCGGCTGTCGTAGCGGCGGGCGAACGTCAGGCCGATTTCCCGAGCGATGGCGACTTTTTCGTCGCGGGAGAAATGCATGTTGGCGGCATAGGTGTCGAGCAGGGATGCGGCTTTTTCCGGATTTTGACGTGCCAAGCGGCGCAGGCCCAGGCCAACGGCGTCAGACATGGCCTCGCTGGCCGGTAGAAAGCGCGAAGGCTGGCTCAGCATGTCGGGCTTCTGCGCGACATCAATCATCAGTCTTGCCTGTGGGCCCAGGGTGTTGAGGCCATTGGCCAGAGAAGTGGCCAGCCCGTAATTCCGGGCTTCGGCCGCCAGTTTCACCCGCTGCCAGCGTTTTTGCTCGGTCAACTGGCCCTCGGCGGCCCACTGGCTGAACAATGCATCACAGGCGGCAGGCTGAGCCTTGCCCACCAGCCACAGTTTCTCGGCGGTGGCATAGCCTTCTGCCTTGAGCTTGTGCTGGACCTGATACTGGCCGTTCAGGCAGTCCAGTTCAGTGAAGTTGAGCTTGGGGTCGTAGTACTTGGCAAAGGTTGCCCAGTCGCCACGCTCGGCCAGCCAGCGCAACCAGCGCAATTTCATCCAGTTGGCCTGGGGCAGATCGCCATGGTCGGCGAGGAACCGTTCGATTTCCTGATTGCTGGCCGATTTCAGGCGCGCCGTCAGCTCGTCGTAGGCCAGGTAAGGCGTCAACGGATAGGTTTTCAGGGCGTCGGCATTGCGCAAATACGGCCCGGAGTCACCCTTGCCCAAGGCCCGTTTTGCATCGTCATACAGCTGGCGTTGTTGGGTAAGGTCTGCGGCCTGGGCGTAGTGCGCGGCGCAGCCAGTGAGAAGCAGGCAGGATAAAAAGTTGAAAAGACGACTGCGCATGAGGCTTCCGTACTGATGAAAATGCGACAAGTGCAGGGACGCCCGGCACTGATTGGGTCGTAGCTTAGCCTTTTGCCAGCGGGTCGTGAACGGCTTGTCGGCCAACGGGCACAACTTGGCACTAAATGAAGGCAAGAGGGCTGCGTGCAGTAAATACCCGGCCGCCCGAGGCCTCAAATCAGGTAGAATGCGCGCCCAGTTTTTGGAGAAGCTCATGACCCTGCTCAAATTCAGCGATGTGTCCCTTGCTTTCGGCTCTATGCCGTTGTTGGACAAGGTGTCCTGGCAGATCGCCCGTGGAGAGCGGGTGTGCATCATCGGCCGCAACGGCACCGGCAAGTCCAGCATGATGAAGCTGGTTAAAGGTGATCAAAAGCCCGACGACGGCTCTGTCTGGCGCGCACCCGGCCTCAAGATTGGCGAATTGCCGCAAGAGTTGCCGGTTGCCGACGAACGGACCGTGTTCGACGTAGTGGCCGAAGGTCTGGACGGTGTGGGCGAACTGCTTGCGCAGTACCACCACCTGAGCCAGAACATCGTGACCGATGCCGATCTGGACAAGCTGATGCACGTCCAGCAAGACCTCGAAGCCCGTGACGGCTGGCGCTTGCAGCAATTGGTCGATAGCACCCTGAGCCGCTTGCAGCTACCGGCTGACAAAACGCTTGCAGAATTGTCCGGTGGCTGGCGTCGACGCGTCCTGCTGGCGCAAGCACTGGTTTCCGAACCGGATCTGTTGCTGCTCGACGAACCGACCAACCACCTGGACATCGGCGCAATCGCCTGGCTTGAAGAAGCCCTGAAGGATTTCCAGGGCGCGGTTCTGTTCATTACGCACGACCGTTCATTCCTGCAAAACCTGGCGACCCGGATCCTGGAACTGGATCGTGGCGGCCTGATCGACTGGAACGGCGACTACGCCAGCTTCCTGGTTCACAAGGAAGCGACCCTGGCGGCTGAAGAAACGGCTAACGCCTTGTTCGACAAACGCCTGGCCCAGGAAGAAGTGTGGATTCGCCAGGGCATCAAGGCGCGCCGTACCCGTAACGAAGGCCGTGTTCGCGCGTTGAAAGAATTGCGCGTCGAGCGCAGCGAGCGTCGTGAGCGCACCGGTAAAGCCAACATCCAGCTCGACACCGCCGACAAGTCCGGCAAGCAGGTGATGGTGCTGGAAAACGTCAGCTTTGCTCACCCGGGTGGTCCGTTCCTGCTCAAGGACTTCTCGATGGTGCTCCAGCGCGGCGACCGTATCGGTCTGCTGGGTGCCAACGGTACGGGTAAAACCACGCTGTTGAAACTGATGCTGGGCGGTCTGACGCCTACCGAGGGTACGGTTGAAGAGGGCACTCGAATCGACGTAGCTTACTTCGATCAGTTGCGTCACCAGTTGGACCTGGAAAAAACCGTTATCGATAACGTGGCTGAAGGCCGCGACTTTATCGAGATCGACGGCCAAAGCCGCCACGTGCTCAGTTATCTGGGCGACTTCCTGTTCAGCCCTCAGCGTGCCCGTACGCCGGTCAAGGCGCTGTCAGGTGGTGAGCGTGCGCGTCTGTTGCTGGCGAAGCTGTTCAGCAAGCCTGCCAACCTGCTGGTACTGGATGAGCCGACCAACGACCTGGACGTTGAAACGCTGGAGCTGCTGGAGGAGGTTTTGCTGACCTTCAAAGGCACCGTGCTGATGGTCAGCCACGACCGGGCATTCCTCGACAACGTGGTGACCAGTACTCTGGTGTTCCAGGGCGAAGGCAAGGTCCGCGAATACGTGGGCGGCTATCAGGACTGGCTGCGTCAGGGCGGTTCACCTCGCCTGTTGGGCGTGACCGAGAGCAAGTCCGGCAAAGCCGACTTGAACTCTGCCGTAGTGGAGGCCGCTCCGGCACCGGTTGCTGCCGCTCAGCTTGCACCTGTGGCAAAAAAGAAGCTCAGCTACAAGTTACAGCGCGAGCTGGAAGCCTTGCCGGGTGATATTGATGCGAAAGAGCAGGCGATTGCTGTCGTTGAAGCCGAAATGGCGGATTCAGGCTTTTACCTGCTGCCTGCGGCCAAAACTGCAGAAGTGATCGCCAAGCTTGAAAAGCTGCAGGCAGAGCTTGAGCAATTGGTCGAGCGTTGGGCTGAGCTGGATGCCTGATTGAGCGCCTGCTGATATGAAAAAGCCCGGCACCTTGAACAAGGTGCCGGGCTTTTTTGCTATGGCGGGCGTGTGCCCTTATTCGGCTTTCTTCAGGCTTACAGCCAGAACATCGCAGGGTGCACCATGCAGTACGTCGTTGGCGGTAGAGCCCAGCAGCAGTGCCAGGCCGTGACGGCCATGACTGCCGACCACGATCAGGTCGCAGGCTTGCGCTTTGGCCAGGGCATGGATTTCCTGGCGCGGCTGACCATAGGTCAGGTGGCAGTTGTCTTTTGAGAGCTGCGGGTATTTGTGGATAAGGCGCTCAAGGCGTTCCTTGGCCTGATCGAATTGTTGTTGCTGCAATTGTGAGAGGTCCATTGGCACGTCGCCACCAAACGCCATGGCCATTGGCTCAACGATATGTACCAGTGACAGTTTGGCTCCGTTAGCCTTGGCGCTTTCGCTGGCGCGGTTGATCACGGGGTCACATTCTTCGGTCAGGTCGACGGCGACCAAAATATGTTCGTAGGGCATGTGAGTCGCTCCTGTAAATGGCGATTAATTATGAGTATGGACCTTTTACAAGGCCTTGCTTCAAGTCAGGGTCACTCGTTTTTCAAGTAATGAGAGTACAGATATGACGGTATGGATAGTGGTGTCAATCCTGGCGCTGGTTTTGAGCCCCCTGGCGTGGTTGCGACCCTCTCGAAGTCAGAGTGGGCGCATGAACCTGCGCATGGAAGCACGACGCATGGGGTTGGCTATGCAGCTGGCGCCTCAGGAATGGCCTCACTGGATCGAACCCGAGCCGCCTAGCCCCTGCGCGCAGTATCACCATCCGCGGCGCAGTACTAAGCCAGATGTATGGTGCTATTGGCAATCAGTACCGGGAAAATGGCTCAATCGCTGGCAGGAAGAATGCGTGGATCCCCACCTGCTGGAACAGTTCGGCAAGCTGCCGGGCAACGTATACAAGATCGAGGCCGATACGCAGATGATTGTGCTGGTCTGGGGCGAGAAGGGCGATGCTGACGTATTGAAAGCGATTGATCAGGTCCTGAGGGCTCTGGCGTGATACAGGCAGCGGCTGCAGCGTTTGTCATCATTGTTTTGGACAATTGACAATCGATGGCTTTTCCGTGAAGGTGTCGTCACCCAAATCAAACGGGCGTATGAATCGAGTGTTTGTCATGTCAGACAACGCTCACATAACCCCGACTATCGCGTTGGCGGGTGTGCCTGACGGATTGGCGTTAGCATTGACGCAAAGGTCAATGACTGCCAGACGCTAGCGTCCGACGTGTACTGTTCAGCTTCCATATCGTGGAGATCAGTTGATGATTTACGAAGGTAAAGCCATCACGGTAACGGCTCTTGAAAGCGGCATCGTCGAATTGAAATTCGACCTCAAGGGTGAGTCCGTCAACAAGTTCAACCGTCTAACCCTGAACGAATTGCGTCAGGCAGTGGATGCGATCAAGGCAGATGCTTCGGTCAAGGGTGTCATCGTTTCCAGCGGTAAAGACGTCTTTATCGTCGGCGCAGACATCACCGAATTCGTCGAAAACTTCAAGTTGCCGGATGCCGAGCTGATTGCAGGCAATCTCGAAGCCAACAAAATCTTCAGTGATTTCGAAGACCTCAACGTACCGACAGTTGCGGCCATCAATGGCATCGCACTGGGTGGCGGTCTCGAAATGTGCCTGGCCGCGGACTTCCGGGTCATGGCCGACAGCGCCAAGATTGGCCTGCCTGAAGTCAAGCTGGGCATTTACCCGGGTTTTGGCGGCACCGTTCGCCTGCCACGTCTGATTGGCGTCGACAATGCTGTGGAGTGGATTGCCTCCGGCAAGGAAAACCGCGCTGAAGATGCGCTGAAAGTCAGCGCCGTTGATGCTGTGGTTGCCCCCGCTCAATTGGCGAATGCCGCGCTGGACCTGATCAAGCGCGCCATCAGTGGCGAGCTGGACTACAAGGCCAAGCGTCAGCCGAAGCTCGAGAAGCTCAAGCTCAACGCCATTGAACAAATGATGGCTTTCGAAACGGCCAAGGGGTTCGTGGCCGGCCAGGCAGGCCCGAACTATCCTGCCCCGGTTGAAGCGATCAAGACGATCCAGAAAGCCGCCAACTTCGGTCGTGACAAGGCGCTGGAAGTGGAAGCTGCCGGCTTTGCCAAGCTGGCCAAGACGTCCGCTTCGCAGTGCCTGATCGGCCTGTTCCTGAACGATCAGGAACTCAAGAAAAAGGCCAAGGCCTACGACAAGATTGCCAGGGACGTGAAGCAGGCAGCCGTACTTGGCGCAGGCATCATGGGTGGCGGTATTGCCTATCAGTCGGCCTCCAAAGGTACGCCGATCCTGATGAAAGACATCAATGAACACGGCATCGAGCAGGGCCTGGCGGAAGCCGCCAAGCTGCTGGTTGGTCGCGTTGATAAAGGTCGTATGACCCCGGCGAAGATGGCTGAAGTGCTCAACGGCATTCGTCCTACCTTGTCTTACGGCGATTTCGGCCACGTCGACCTGGTGGTCGAAGCGGTAGTCGAGAACCCGAAGGTCAAGCAAGCCGTGCTGGCTGAAGTGGAAAACCACGTCAAGGAAGATGCCATTCTGGCCTCCAACACCTCGACCATTTCCATCAGCTTGCTGGCCAAGGCCCTCAAGCGTCCGGAAAACTTTGTCGGCATGCACTTCTTCAACCCGGTGCACATGATGCCGCTGGTTGAAGTGATCCGTGGCGAGAAGTCCAGCGATCTGGCTGTAGCAACCACCGTTGCCTACGCCAAGAAAATGGGCAAGAACCCGATCGTCGTCAACGATTGCCCGGGCTTCCTGGTCAACCGCGTGCTGTTCCCGTATTTCGGCGGTTTCGCCCGCTTGGTCAGTGCCGGTGTCGACTTCGTGCGCATCGACAAGGTCATGGAAAAATTCGGCTGGCCAATGGGCCCGGCTTACCTGATGGACGTGGTCGGCATCGACACCGGTCACCACGGCCGTGACGTCATGGCTGAAGGTTTCCCGGATCGCATGAAAGACGATCGCCGCTCGGCGATTGATGCTCTGTACGAAGCCAAGCGCCTGGGTCAGAAAAACGGCAAGGGTTTCTATGCCTACGAGGCAGACAAGCGCGGCAAGCAGAAGAAAGTCGTTGATTCGAGCGTGCTTGAAGTGCTCAAGCCGATCGTCTACGAGCAGCGTGAAGTCACCGACGAAGACATCATCAACTGGATGATGATCCCGTTGTGCCTGGAAACCGTGCGTTGCCTGGAAGACGGCATCGTTGAAACCGCAGCCGAAGCCGATATGGGCCTGGTCTACGGTATTGGCTTCCCTCTGTTCCGTGGCGGCGCCCTGCGCTACATCGATTCGATCGGTGTTGCAGAGTTCGTGGCCCTGGCCGATCAGTACGCTGACTTGGGCGCGCTGTACCACCCGACTGCGAAGCTGCGTGAGATGGCCAAGAACGGCCAGAGCTTCTTCGGTTAAGCGCCCCATTAGAGTGAGAGTGAAATTATGAGCTTGAATCCTAGAGACGTGGTGATTGTTGACTTCGGTCGCACCCCGATGGGCCGCTCCAAGGGTGGCATGCACCGCAACACCCGGGCTGAAGACATGTCTGCGCACCTGATCAGCAAAGTGCTGGAGCGCAACGTCAAGGTTGACCCGAACGAAGTCGAAGATGTGATTTGGGGGTGTGTGAACCAGACCCTGGAGCAAGGCTGGAACATTGCGCGCATGGCGTCGCTGATGACCCAGATCCCGCACACTTCCGCAGCCCAGACCGTGAGCCGCCTGTGCGGTTCGTCCATGAGCGCCCTGCACACCGCAGCCCAGGCAATCATGACCGGCAATGGTGACGTTTTCGTGGTTGGCGGCGTCGAGCACATGGGGCATGTGAGCATGATGCATGGCGTTGATCCTAACCCGCACATGTCGCTGTACGCGGCAAAAGCCTCGGGCATGATGGGCCTGACGGCCGAAATGCTGGGCAAGATGCACGGTATTACCCGCGAACAGCAGGATGCCTTTGGCGTGCGTTCCCACCAGCTTGCCCACAAGGCGACGCTGGAAGGCAAGTTCAAGGACGAAATCATCCCGATGCAGGGCTATGATGAAAACGGCTTCCTGAAAATTTTCGACTATGACGAAACCATTCGTCCGGAAACCACCCTGGAAAGCCTGGCCGCCCTGAAACCGGCGTTCAACCCCAAGGGCGGCACCGTGACAGCGGGTACTTCATCGCAGATCACCGATGGTGCTTCGTGCATGATCGTGATGTCGGCGCAGCGTGCCCAGGACCTGGGCATTCAGCCGCTGGCGGTGATTCGCTCGATGGCGGTTGCCGGTGTGGATCCGGCGATCATGGGCTATGGTCCAGTACCGGCTACACAAAAAGCATTGAAGCGTGCGGGCTTGAATATGGCCGATATCGACTTCATTGAGCTCAACGAAGCTTTCGCTGCACAGGCACTGCCAGTGCTGAAAGATTTGAAAGTGCTCGACAAGATGAATGAGAAGGTTAACCTGCACGGCGGCGCCATCGCTCTGGGTCATCCATTTGGATGCTCGGGTGCGCGTATCTCCGGCACCTTGCTCAATGTCATGAAGCAAAATGGCGGCACTTTCGGGTTGTCCACCATGTGCATTGGCCTCGGCCAGGGCATTGCCACCGTCTTCGAACGCGTTTAAGCGTTGCGTTGAGGGAAGCCGGGGCCATGTGCCCCGGTTTTTGTTTTTGGGCAGTTTTTATTTTTTCTTGAGTGTATTTTTTTATTTGTATGAGGAGGGCCGCAATATGCAGCTACAACCTGGGCTCTATCAACATTACAAAGGGCCGCAATATCGGGTATTCAATGTGGCTCGCCACTCTGAAACCGAAGAAGAAGTCGTGTTCTACCAGGCCCTGTATGGCGATTTCGGTTTTTGGGTGCGTCCGTTGAGCATGTTTCTGGAAACCGTCACCGTCGAAGGTGAGCAGGTGCCGCGCTTTGCTCTGATCCAGGCTGAACCCAGCCTCTTTTCCCGGCCCTGAGGCGAGGTCGCGCAGAACCCTGTGCTTGACCTCACCTTGTAGCCACTATATATAGCGGTGCCGCGTCAGGCGCGAACCGCCTTTCACTTCTAGAATTCAGGAATTTTCTGATCCATGGGCAAATCGCTGGTCATTGTGGAATCCCCGGCTAAGGCCAAGACCATCAACAAGTACTTGGGCAACGAGTACGTGGTGAAGTCGAGTATCGGCCATATCCGAGACCTGCCCACCAGCGGTTCGGCTAGCGCCAGCAAAGAACCGGCTGCCAAGCGTGGCAAGGCAGCGGCGGGCGAAGCGCCGGCCCTGTCGCCAAAAGAGAAGGCTCAAAAACAGCTGATCTCGCGCATGGGTGTCGATCCCGATCATGGCTGGAAAGCCAAGTACGAGATCCTCCCGGGCAAGGAAAAGGTCATCGAAGAGCTGCGCCGGCTCGCCAAGGATGCTGACACCATCTATCTCGCAACCGACTTGGATCGCGAGGGGGAAGCCATTGCCTGGCACCTGCGCGAAGCCATCGGTGGCGATGACAGCCGCTACAAGCGCGTGGTGTTCAACGAAATCACCAAGAAAGCGATCCAGGAAGCCTTCTCCAGGCCGGGCGAGCTGGACATCAATCGTGTCAACGCCCAGCAGGCGCGTCGGTTCCTCGATCGCGTAGTGGGTTACATGGTTTCGCCATTGCTGTGGGCAAAAATTGCCCGCGGCTTGTCGGCTGGCCGTGTGCAATCGGTTGCAGTGAAGCTGGTGGTGGAGCGCGAACGCGAAATTCGTGCCTTCAACCCTGAAGAGTACTGGGAAATCCATGCCGACCTGGGCACCGCCAAGGGTGCCAAGGTGCGTTTTGATGTGGCCCGTGAAAAAGGCGAGGCCTTCAAGCCGCTGAACGAAGCACAGGCCATGGCGGCGCTGGAGAAGCTCAAGAGCTCCAGCTATACCATCGCCAAACGTGAAGACAAGCCGACCAGCAGCAAACCGTCGGCGCCGTTCATCACGTCCACCTTGCAGCAGGCCGCCAGTAATCGCTTGGGCTTTGGTGTGAAGAAAACCATGATGATGGCCCAGCGCTTGTATGAAGCGGGCTACATCACGTACATGCGTACCGACTCCACCAACCTTTCGGCCGATGCGGTCGAAATGGCGCGTACTTATATTGAAGGTGAGTTCGGCGCATCGTACCTGCCGCCTGCTCCGAACGTGTACAGCAGCAAGGAAGGCGCCCAAGAGGCTCACGAAGCGATTCGTCCTTCTGACGTCAACATGCATCCGACCAAGCTGTCGGGCATGGAGCGTGACGCTGAGCGCCTCTACGAGCTGATCTGGCGCCAGTTCGTGGCGTGCCAGATGTTGCCGGCCAAGTATTTGTCGACCACCGTCAGCGTGGCTGCTGGCGACTTTGAGCTGCGTGCCAAGGGCCGCATCCTGAAGTTCGACGGTTACACCCGTGTCATGCCGCAAATCGCCAAGCCGGGCGACGACGATGTGTTGCCGGACATGGCGCAGGGCGACGTGCTGAAATTGATCGATCTCGATCCTAGCCAGCACTTCACCAAGCCGCCTGCACGTTACTCCGAAGCCAGCCTGGTAAAAGAGATGGAAAAACGCGGTATCGGTCGTCCTTCGACCTATGCGGCAATCATCTCGACCATTCAGGATCGCGGTTACGTGGCGCTGCACAACCGCCGTTTCTACTCCGAGAAAATGGGCGATATCGTCACCGAGCGCTTGTCCGAGAGCTTCTCTGACCTGATGGACTACGGCTTCACCGCCGGCATGGAAGAAAATCTCGATGACGTCGCGCACGGTGAGCGCGACTGGAAAAATGTGCTGGACGAGTTTTACGGCGACTTCAAAAAGAAACTCGAAGTTGCAGCCGCTCCAGATGGCGGCATGCGTGCCAATCAGCCGGTGATGACTGATATTCCGTGCAAGGAATGCGGTCGTCCAATGCAGATTCGTACGGCATCGACTGGTGTTTTCCTCGGGTGTTCGGGCTACAGCCTGCCGCCCAAAGAGCGCTGCAAGGCGACGGTCAACCTGGTGCCGGGCGACGAAATCGCTGCTGACGATGAAGGCGAGTCAGAATCGCTGGTGCTGTTGGGCAAGCATCGCTGCCCGATTTGCAGCACTGCGATGGATGCCTATCTGCTGGATGAGAAGCACAAGCTGCACATCTGCGGTAACAACCCGGATTGCACCGGCTACGAAATCGAAGAAGGCAGCTACCGCATCAAGGGTTACGAAGGGCCTAGCCTGGAGTGCGACAAGTGCGGCAGCGAGATGCAGCTCAAGACCGGCCGTTTCGGCAAGTTCTTCGGTTGCACCAATGCCGAGTGCAAGAACACCCGCAAGCTGTTGAAAAGCGGTGAAGCGGCGCCGCCGAAAATGGACCCGGTGAAAATGCCGGAGCTCAAGTGCGAGAAGGTTAACGATACGTACATTCTGCGTGACGGTGCTTCGGGGTTGTTCCTGGCTGCCAGTCAATTCCCGAAAAACCGTGAGACCCGTGCGCCTTTGGTGATCGAAATTGTTCCGCACAAGGACGAAATTGACCCCAAGTACCACTTCTTGTGTGAAGCACCGAAAAAAGACCCGGATGGCCGTCCAGCCGTGATTCGCTACAGTCGCAAAACCAAAGAGCAGTACGTGCAGACTGAAGTGGATGGCAAGCCGACCGGCTGGCGTGCGTTCTATGACGGTAACAGCTGGAAGGTTGAAGACAAGCGTAAGGAAAAAGACGCTTGATCTGAGCCGCTGGCTTAAAAAAACCGCGCAAGGGCTTGTCTGCCTTGCGCGGTTTTTGTTTGTGAGTGCACCTCTATCCCGTAGCAGTTGCCGCAGGCTACGTCCGGCGACGTAGTCGTCGCAAACTCAAGCACTGCGGTTTGAAAGTTGAGTTTGACGCTGCGTATTGATGATGACCGCGCAATCGGGCTCAGCCTGCGGCAACTGCTGCGAAGCGGGCATCCGGCTTTGCTCCTTGCGCCCACAGCCTCTCATCCCTGAGACTGTTTGCCAGCCCTAATTCAATTCGCTGTGGAGCGCCCTCATGGCTCATGAACTCTATACCCGCACCAATCAGAAAATCTATTTCGCCGGCCTGGCCCTGGATGCCATGAACAAGGCCGGGGAAGGGCGCGCCATGAATGCGCAGGGGTTGGTCCAGGCTGAGCGCGAGTCTGCAATATTCCATTTGTATGGTGCGCTTTTGGGCTTGTGCCATGAGATCGCAGGTTTTTATCGCCTGCCGCAAGCCAATGCGCCTCGTGTTGAGCTACTGCTGACGCAGGAAGTGCTGGATGCAACAGCTATTCCCGAGCTTGCAGAAATGGTCGAGCTGGCACGGGCTCCGCAGACATGGCTGGCGCAGCTGGTGGCCACCCATGCCGCGCTGTACCAGCCCTTGCAGGCGCCCAAAAAGGTCAAGGTCGATGTCTTTCAGCCGCTGATCGAGGCGGTCAATCTTGAGGATGAGGCGTCCGAGGAATTGAGCCGGGAGACCCTTGAGGCGTGGCGTCAGTCCTTGAAAGGGCTGGCCATTCGGTTTCGTGATGGACTCAATGAGTGCTGAGGATTATCGCCAAAACCGTACAGTCATTCATCAGTCCGGAGTGAATGCGGCGTATATCCTGGAAAATTTGTAAACGATGACTGGTATAATCTCGCGCTTTCGTGGAGAACAAACTTAATGCCAACGTCCTTTCTAGAAATTGTCGAGTTGCCAGACGGCCGTATCGAGTTGCGCCGGGCTGAAGACGAAGGGTCTTTGGTGACGCTGAACTTCTCTGAAGATGCCAAAGAGTTTCTTCAGGGGCAGCACGTCGAGGTGGCGAAAGCCATGCTTAGCGTAGGCGTGCAGATGGCTGGTCGGCTGGCTGAAGGCGAGCTCGAAAAAGATGATGGGCCGCGTATTCTTCATTAAGCGACCCATGACCGAGACATGTCACAGGGAGGCTTTTGTGTTCTGCAAAAGCCCTGCGGCAGTAGTGTCTGTTTAACCCAATCGGATATTCAAGCTTTGCCCGTGGCCCGTGCGCGCTGCGCCAATGAGCTGTTGGCGTGCCGTGGCGTTTAGCGGGTTGATCCAGCTGACGACTGTGTGGCTACGGCCCAGGCGCAGGGCTTCGCACGTGAGTTGCAAGGCGGTTTTGTTGCCGTTGGGTTGAAGCAGCAGAATGCGTTCACGGTTCAACCCTGCCTCGCGCAGCCAGCTTTGTGTGAGGCTCGCCGGAGGAGCGATCAGGGTCAACCAGCGAGCGTCTTGCTGTTCGCTCAGTTCGCGCAGCATGGGAGCAAGCAGGTTCAGGCAGTTTCCGGCAGCACCGCGTAACGACAGTTCACTGAATACTTCAGGTTCGGCGCTCCAGGGTGAATCGAGCACGTCTTTGATCGCAGGTGCCATGGGTTGTGCCATGAAGACCTCGAACAGCGGGAGTTGTGCTGGAAGCGGTGTGTGTGGGAACTGCATGAAGCCTCCTTTAGCGGCGAATGACGCCGACACTCAAGCCTTCAATGACCAGTTCCTGGTCCTTGAGGTTGACTTCAATGGGCGCGAAGTCCGGGTTTTCAGCGATGAGCCAGACCTTGCTGCCTTCGCGCTTGAAGCGTTTGACCGTGACCTCGTCGTCGATACGGGCGACGACAATCTGGCCATTGCGGGCTTCGCGGCACGTGTGGACGGCCAGCAGGTCGCCGTCGAAGATGCCGACGTCTTTCATGCTCATGCCTTGTACCCGCAGCAGGTAGTCGGCGCGTGGATGGAAGAAGGTCGGGTTGATGTTGCATGATTCTTCGACATGTTCCTGCGCCAGAATCGGCGCACCGGCCGCAACCCGGCCAATGATGGGCAAGGTGGATTCGTCGGACTTGGCTTCGAAGCCCGGGATGCGAATACCGCGCGAGGCACCGGGTGTCATCTCGATGGCGCCCTTGCGGGCCAGGGCCTTGAGATGCTCTTCGGCAGCGTTTGGAGACTTGAAGCCCAGCTCCTGTGCGATCTCGGCACGGGTGGGCGGGTATCCGTTGTCATCCAGGCATCGCTTGATGAAGGCCAGGATCTCAGCTTGGCGTGGCGTCAGTTTTAGCATGATGATCGCTCTGTCTTTTTATACAGTGACTGGGATTATATACAGTGAAAGTTTATTGGCAATCACCCATTTCAAGCCGTCCGCTGGACGGTCGCTTCAACGTGGCGTAAAGGGCGGTGGATGAGGCAAGTCCTGATTCGCCAAGGCTGTGGTTAAATGCAGAACTGCCCGGTCGTAAAACGAATGCGTCATCTTGACTTTTTACAAGCTGAAACGTATGTTTCAAACAACTGTTTAAATGTTTGTCAGGCGGAGTAGCCATGGCCCAGTCGGAAACCGTTGAACGTATCCTTGATGCTGCCGAGCAGCTGTTCGCGGAAAAAGGTTTTGCCGAAACCTCATTGCGGCTGATTACCAGCAAGGCCGGGGTTAACCTCGCGGCAGTCAATTACCATTTCGGTTCGAAAAAGGCGCTGATCCAGGCCGTTTTTTCGCGTTTCCTGGGGCCTTTCTGTGCCAACCTCGACCGTGAACTGGAACGCCGTCAGGCCAAACCGGAGAATCGCCCGGGGCTTGAAGAGCTGTTGGAGATGCTGGTCGAGCAGGCACTGGTCATTCAGCCGCGCAGCGGCAACGACCTGTCGATCTTCATGCGCCTGCTGGGGCTGGCGTTCAGCCAGAGTCAGGGCCATTTGCGGCGCTACCTCGAAGACATGTACGGCAAGGTGTTCCGTCGCTACATGCTGCTGGTTAATGAAGCTGCGCCGCAGATCCCGCCTATCGAGCTGTTCTGGCGCGTGCACTTCATGCTCGGCGCGGCGGCTTTCAGCATGTCCGGGATCAAGGCACTGCGTGCCATTGCCGAGACCGACTTCGGGGTCAATACCTCGATAGAGCAGGTGATGCGCCTGATGGTGCCCTTTCTGGCCGCGGGCATGCGTGCCGAGAGTGGCGTGATCGATCCGGCTATGGCTGCAGCCCAGTTGCGCCCTCGCAGCAAAACCCCGCCGGCCGCTACCAAGGTTTGAGCCGCTGCGGGTGGGCGTGGCAGCTGAGTTCCGCTAAGCTAGCTGCCATGCCTAACCTCGATTCATTCCCCTCATCCGCACACCTTGTCGACTTGCTGATGCTACGTCTGCCTGAGGTGCGCATGCCTGTACCCGGGTATGCCGAGCGGGGGGTGAACATTCTCTTTTTAAAGGATTACCCATGAGTTCTGCCTTGCAAGGCTCCTTGATGGTCGACGTCGCCGGCACCTGGCTGACGGCTGAAGACCGGCACTTGCTGCGCCAGCCTGAAGTGGGCGGGCTGATTATTTTCGCACGCAACATTGAGCATCCACGCCAGGTGCGCGAGTTGAGCGCATCGATTCGTGCCCTGCGCCCGGACCTGCTGCTGGCAGTCGATCAGGAGGGCGGGCGGGTGCAGCGCTTGCGTCAGGGCTTTGTGCGTTTGCCGGCCATGCGCGCCATTGCCGACAACCCGAATGCCGAGTATCTGGCAGAACAATGCGGCTGGATCATGGCGACCGAAGTGCTGGCCGTCGGGCTGGACCTGAGCTTTGCACCGGTGCTGGATCTGGATTACCAGCGCAGCGCGGTGGTGGGCAGTCGATCGTTTGAAGGTGATCCGGAGCGTGCCGCTGTGCTGGCAGGTGCTTTTATTCGCGGGATGAATGACGCGGGCATGGCGGCCACGGGCAAGCATTTTCCGGGGCACGGCTGGGCTGAGGCGGATTCCCATGTGGCCATTCCGACCGATGAGCGCAGCCTTGAGCAGATTCGGGCCCATGACCTTGTGCCGTTTGCCCGTTTGAGCAAACACCTGGCCGCGGTCATGCCCGCCCACGTGATCTACCCTCAGGTCGACAGTCAGCCCGCCGGTTTTTCCCGTCGCTGGCTACAGGACATCCTGCGCGGCGAGCTGCAGTTCGATGGCGTGATCTTCAGTGATGACCTGTCGATGGCCGGTGCGCATGTGGTGGGTGATGCCGCCAGTCGAATTGAGGCAGCTCTGTCGGCCGGTTGCGACATGGGGCTGGTGTGCAACGACCGTGCTGCGGCAGAGCTGGCGCTCAGCGCTGCCCAGCGCATGAAGGTGACCCCTTCGCCGCGGATTGCACGCATGCGGGGTCAGGCCTGGGCCAGTACCGATTATCGTCAGGACCCGCGCTGGCGGGTGGCGATGGGTGCCCTCAAAGACGCTCAATTGATCGATTGAGCCATTCCTGGCAGGCGCGAGCGGTGCTTTCAGCGCTTCTCGCTTTTCGGCGGCAGCGGCGCAAACAGGGCGTCGATGTCGTCGTCCTGCAGTTTCCAGTCTCCGGCGATTCGCCCATCCAGAATACCGGCTGCCAGGTCTGACTTTTCCTGTTGCAAGTGCTGGATTTTCTCTTCCACGGTGCCGCGCGCGATCATTTTATAAACGAATACCGGTTTTTCCTGGCCGATACGGTAGGCGCGGTCGGTCGCCTGGTTTTCGGCAGCCGGGTTCCACCACGGATCATAGTGAATCACGGTGTCCGCTTCAGTGAGGTTCAGCCCCACGCCACCGGCCTTGAGGCTGATCAGGAAGATCTGCAGCTTGCCACTCTGGAAATCCCTGACCGGCGTGCGGCGGTCGCGGGTTTGCCCGGTGAGCAGGGCGTAGCTGACATTGCGCTTCTTCAGTTCGGCCTCGATCAGGCCGAGCATTGAGGTGAACTGTGAGAACAGCAAAATGCGCCGGCCTTCAGCAAACAGCTCGTCGAGCATCAGCATCAGGCTGTCGAGTTTGCCCGAGGTGCTGCCTTTTTTCGGCGGGCTGTCGCTGACCAAACGCAGGTCACAACAGACCTGACGCAACTTGAGCAGCGCTTCGAGGATGATGATCTGGCTGCGTCCCACGCCTTTGCGGGTGATTTCGTCGCGAACCTTCTTGTCCATCGCCAAGCGCATGGTTTCGTACACGTCCCGCTGTGCTTCGTTGAGGTCGACCCAGTGGATGATCTCGGTTTTGGGCGGCAGTTCGGTGGCCACTTGCTCCTTGGTGCGGCGCAGCAAGAACGGCTTTATCCGGGCATTGAGGTGCTGCAGGCGCTCGTCGTTGCCATGGCGTTCAATCGGTACCCGGTAATCGCGGTTGAAGGTTTTAACGTCCCCCAGCCAGCCGGGCAACAAGAAGTGGAACAGCGACCACAGCTCACCCAGGTGGTTTTCCAGCGGCGTGCCGCTGAGGCACAAGCGTTGCCGTGCAACCAGTTCACAGGCCGCTTGCGAGGCCTTGCTGCCGGGATTCTTGATGTACTGCGCTTCGTCCAGCACCAGGATGTGCAACGGCAGTTTCGCCAGTTGCTCAATGTCTTTGGGCAGCAAGGCGTACGTGGTCAGGATCACGTCGTAATCGTTGAGTTGCTCGAAATGCTTTTTGCGCGAGGCTCCAAACAGCGCCAGCACCTTGAGTTGCGGCGTGAAATGCGCGGCTTCGTCGAGCCAGTTAGGGATCAGGCTGGTGGGCATCACCACCATGGCCGGGCGGTCCAGTCGACCGGCATTCTTTTCACACAGGATATGGGCCAGGGTTTGCAGGGTTTTGCCCAGTCCCATGTCATCCGCGAGAATTCCGCCCACCTCAAGCTGACGCAAGGACTGCATCCAGCTCAGGCCTTCAAGCTGGTAAGGGCGCAAATTGGCATTCAGCCCCTCGGGCGCTTCAACAGCGAAGTCCTTGATGTCGCGCAGGCGCTGGGCAAAACCGCGAATGTGTTCGCCGCCTTCCCAGCGCAGGGGTAGCGCATCCAGGGCGTTCAGGCGTGGTGCATCTGCACTTTTGATGCGTAGCGTAGTGGCCCCGGGCTCGTTCAGGTAAAACTCGCCCAGAGTCGCCAGTACCGGTTTCAGGCGGCCATATGGCAGGGCAACTTGCAGCGGGCCATGGGGGCTGTTGGGCGTGGCCGGGATGTTCACCAGGATCAGCTCGTTATCCTGGCGCCGGGCGAGCTTTTCAGGGCTGAGAATGTCGGTGTGCGAGCGCATCAGATTCAGCAGGATCGGCAGCAGGCTCAGGCGTTGGCCATTAACGATAATCCCCAACTCCAGGTCGAACCAGTCACGTTCCGGCGCTTCATCGACGTTGGCGTACCAGTCTTCCACCGGGCTCAGGTCAAAGCCGAAGTCTTCATCGATCTGCAGTTCCCAGCCTTGTTCGCGCAAGCCGGGCATCTCGTTGAGGGTGAAGTTCAGCCAGGCACTGTCGTTGACCATCTCGAACAGTTCGCCGGCACTTTCCGGCAGCGCCTTGCTTTGCCGCGTGGCAATTTTGAAGCCCAGGCGGCGCAGTTGTTCGCGGCAGGCGTTCTCGGTTTCGGAGTGACGCTTGATGCGCAGGATCTGCTGCTCCTGGCGAATCAGGATGTCAGCGTTTTTTTGCCCCGAAACGTACTGGTCAAGGTAGTTGAACGACAATGCGGCTCGGTGCTGGATGTAGCGTTGCATTTTGCCGTTGCGCGGTTCAAAGGCGCTGAACTCGACACTGGCCAGCCACAGGCGAGGTATGGGCCGGGCATCATCGACCACGTGTTCGGGCAGTTGAGCGGGGCGGCGTGAGTCGAGTACGGCCTGGAGTTTTTCCAGAAGCTCGGCGTCCCGGGCTGCGGCAGGGTAATTCAAGGTGTCTTCAATCTTCAGTAATACGGCTGCGGTGTGTTTGCAGTTCGTGCGGACGGGGCAGGTGCAGTTCGCGCTCACCAGGAGCAGCGTGCCCTTGGCGGACTCGCGTAATTGAATGGTCTGGCGGTAAGTGTTGTCGCTTGAGCCCTGGCAGCTGGCGGTGATCAGGCTGTCGCCGATTTGCACGATCCTGACACGGTTTTCCAGTGCGTAGCGCCGGCCACGCTCAAGGCTTTGCTCTTTGAAACGGCTGATCCAGGTCGCTGCGAGCGGCTTGGTCAGCCGAGGTGTCTGGCTCAAGGGCATGGGGGCGTCATTGTCTGGCCATCAGGACGACTTCGGCGCCAGGCGTTCAAAAAGGGCTTCAATGGTATTGAAACGTTCTTCCGCGCGCTCCATGGGCACCATGAACTTGAATAGCGTCGCGCCTTCGAATTTGTAACGGTTGGGCTGACCCTGAATCAGTTTGATCAGCACCAGTGGGTCAACCGGCGTGTCGGCCGCAAACTCAATCCGCCCGCCTTGCGGGCCGGCATCGACTTTTTTGATGCCCAGATGCTCGGCCTGCAATTTGAGCAGGGTGATGCGCACCAGGTTTTTGGTCGGTTCCGGCAGCAGGCCGAAGCGGTCGATCATCTCGACCTGCAGATCCTTGAGGCCTTCTTCATCGCTGGCGGACGCAATGCGCTTGTAAAGGATCAGTCGGGCATGAACATCGGGCAGGTAGGCTTCAGGAATCAACGCCGGTACGCGCAAGTTGATTTCCGGGCCGCCACCCAGTGGCTGGTCAAGGTTGGGCTGTTCGCCCTTGCGGATCGACTTCACCGCGCGTTCGAGCATCTCCATGTACAGGGTAAAACCCACCGCCTGGATCTGGCCGCTCTGGCCGTCACCTAGCAGCTCGCCCGCGCCCCGGATTTCGAGGTCGTTGGTGGCAAGCACAAAGCCTGCACCCAGATCCTGGGTGTTGGCGATGGCTTCGAGACGCTTTTGCGCATCTCCGGTAATTTGCTGGCGCGGCGGCGTCAGCAGATAGGCATACGCCTGGTGGTGACTGCGTCCGACGCGGCCGCGCAACTGGTGTAGCTGCGCCAGGCCGAACTTGTCGGCGCGCTCGATGATGATGGTGTTGGCGCTGGGGACGTCGATGCCGGTTTCAATGATGGTCGAGGCGATCAGCACATTGAAGCGCTTGTGATAGAAATCGCTCATCACCTGTTCGAGTTCGCGTTCACGCATCTGGCCGTGCCCGATGCCGATCCGGGCTTCCGGTACCAGTTCGGCCAGCTCGGCGGCGCATTTCTCGATGGTCTTGACGTCGTTGTGCAGATAGTAAACCTGGCCGCCACGCAGCAACTCACGCAGCAGGGCCTCTTTGACCGTGCTGTTGTTTTGCTCCATGACAAAGGTCCGCACCGACAATCGGCGCGCAGGTGGCGTGGCAATGATCGACAGGTCGCGCATGCCTGACACGGCCATGTTCAATGTGCGCGGGATCGGTGTTGCGGTGAGTGTCAGGATATCGACTTCACTGCGCAGGGCCTTGAGCTGTTCTTTCTGGCGAACGCCGAAGCGGTGTTCTTCGTCGATGATCACGAGGCCCAGGTTTTTGATTTTGACGTCGTCTTGCAGCAGCTTGTGGGTGCCGATCACGATGTCGATCTTGCCCTCGGCCAAATCGGCGACGGCGGCATTGATCTCTTTGGCAGACTTGAAGCGGCTCATCACTTCAACCGTTACCGGCCAGTCGGCAAAGCGGTCGCGGAAACTGTTGTAATGCTGTTGGGCGAGCAGGGTGGTGGGCACCAGAATGGCTACCTGGCGACCGCCATGCACGGCAATGAAGGCCGCGCGCATGGCCACTTCGGTTTTGCCGAAGCCCACGTCGCCGCACACCAGCCGATCCATCGGCTTGGGCGAGAGCATGTCTTCGCGCACGGCTTCGATGGTGGTCTGCTGGTCGGGTGTTTCTTCAAACGGGAAGCCGGCGCTGAAGGTTGCGTAATCAGCCTTGGGGTCAGCAAAGGCGTAGCCTTCGCGGGCGGCGCGACGGGCATAGATGTCGAGCAGCTCGGCGGCGACATCGCGTACCTGTTCGGCGGCCTTGCGCTTGGCTTTTTGCCAGGTTTCCGAGCCCAGGCGGTGCAGTGGCGCAAGCTCATCGTCACTGCCGGTGTAGCGGGCGATCAGGTGCAGGTTGGCCACGGGCACATAAAGCTTGGCGCCTTCGGCGTATTCCAGGGTGAGGAACTCGGCCACCTGGTTGTCGACTTCCAGGGTTGCCAGCCCTTGATAGCGGCCGACACCGTGGTCTATATGCACCACCGGTGCGCCTTCGCGCAGCTCGGTGAGGTTTTTGATCACGGCATCGTTATTGGCGTCAGCGCGCTTTTCGCGGCGTCGGCGCTGCATCACCCGCTGACCGAACAGAGGGCTTTCGGCAATCAGTGCCAGTGCCGGGTCATCGAGCAGCAGGCCCTCATCCAGCGGGGCAATGGTGATGGCCAGGCGATGTTTGCTGGCAACGAAATCGGGCCAGCTGTCGACCGTTTTCGGGCGCAGCTTGAGGCGTTCAAGCAGCTCCAGCAGCACCTCGCGGCGACCGGCCGATTCGGCGGTGAACAGCACGCGACCATCAAACTGCTCGATAAAGCCCGACAAGGCGGCCAGTGGCTGATTGGCCTTGGCCTCGATCGCAAGATTCGGCAGCGGTCGGGCGGGGAAGCGCTCACGGCGGGTGTCGGTGTCCAGATCGTCCTGGCTGACTACAACCCGTGGCCAGTTTTTCAGCCGGGCGAAGCAGTCTTCGACCGGGAGAAACAGCTCGGCGGGCGGCAGCAAGGGGCGTGACGGGTCAACGCGCCGTTCTTCATAGCGGTTGCGCACGTCTGACCAGAAATGCTCCGCCGCGTTCTCGATACCTGGCAAGGAAAACACCTGGGTATCGCCCGGCAAGTAGTCGAACAGGGTCGAGGTTTCATCGAAAAACAACGGCAGGTAATACTCGATGCCGGCCGGTGTGATCCCGCTGCTCAGGTCCTGGAAAATCGGGCAACGGCGGAAGTCGACATCAAAGCGCTCTCGAAAGCGAGCCTTGAAGCGGGTCACGGCATCTTTTTGCAGGGGGAATTCGCGTGCCGGCAGCAATCGCACCGATTCGACCTTGTCGATCGAGCGCTGGTTTTCCGGGTCGAAGGTGCGCAGGGTTTCGATTTCGTCGTCGAACAGGTCAATCCGGTAGGGCAGTTTGCTGCCCATCGGGAACAGGTCGATCAATGCGCCGCGAACGGCGAACTCGCCGTGTTCGTAGACCGTATCGACGCAGCGATAACCGCTGGCCTCAAGCCGGGTGCGCATTTGCTCCACGTCCAGCTTTTGGCCGATGTCCAGGACCAGGTTGCTGCCGAGCAGAAATTTGGTCGGTGCCAGGCGATGTAGGGCCGTGGTGATAGGTACTACCAAAACGCCATGATCGAGTTCGGGGAGTCGATACAGGCTGGCAATGCGCTGGGAAATGATGTCCTGGTGGGGCGAGAACAGGTCGTAGGGCAGCGTTTCCCAGTCGGGGAAATGCAGCACTGGCAATTCGGGCGCGAAAAACCGCAGCTCCTGCTCCAGGCGTTCGGCGCTTTGGCTGTCGGCTGTCAGGAGTAAGGTGAAGCGCTTGGCGGCGCTGGCGGCCTCGGCAATCGCGAGGCTCAGGGCGGCACCGGGCAGGTTGCCCCAATGCTGTTTACCTGCGGTGGCAGGGAGTTTCGGTAGACGCAGGACGGGCACGGAAGGTTGAGCTCCAAGCGTTGCGACAAAGTTGGCAATTGTAGCGGGCCAAAGGGCTGGCTGTCAGTTGCCGTCTTCAGGGGAGGCCTGAAATCAACGCGAGGTACTTGAAAAGAGAGGGGCGCAGCGGGGCGTTGCAGGGGGTGAGGTCTTGAAAAGGGGGGTGGTGAAATTTTTTTTGCCTTAGTTTATTGAGGCTTAATCGTTTCAGTTACAGCGTATGACAGGCGTGCATTGCCCCTGTATGGACACAACTGCATAATGTAGCCCCTTTTTTCAGCCCCTACATGTGGAAGGTTCCCGTGACTCAGAAGCCCGACCAGTGTCTTGGTGAATGGATCGACCGTGAAGCACTCGCTGAAGCGATGATTCCGCTTATCGGTCAGCTTTACCGCAATAACAACGTGGTGAGCTCGATCTATGGCCGCAGCCTGATCAACCGTTCAGTCATTGCGATTCTCAAAGCTCATCGCTTTGCGCGTCATCGTCAGTCCGATGACAGCGAATTGTCCGTGCACGAAACTTTCCCGCTGCTCAAAGCAATGAGCGAGCTCAAGCTCGGTGCCGCTTCGGTAGACCTGGGCAAGCTGGCCGTCAAGTTCAAGGCCGAAGGCAATGGCCGGACTGCCGAGCAGTTCGTACGCGAAGAACTGGCCGAAGTTGTAGGTCAGCAAAACGCTTCTGCCCGCAAAGGCACTGATGTCGTACTGTACGGCTTCGGTCGTATCGGTCGTCTGCTGGCGCGCATCCTGATCGAAAAAACCGGTGGTGGCGATGGCCTGCGCCTGCGTGCCATTGTTGTGCGCAAAGGCGCCGAAAACGATCTGGTCAAGCGTGCCAGCCTGTTGCGCCGCGACTCGGTGCACGGCCCGTTCGATGGCACCATCGTCATTGATGAAGTCAACAACACCATCACGGCCAACGGTAACCTGATCCAGGTGATCTACGCGAAGAACCCGACCGAGGTGGATTACACCCAGTACGGTATTCAGGACGCATTGCTGGTGGACAACACCGGTGTATGGCGTGACGCCGACGGTCTGGGCCAGCATCTGGCCTGCCCGGGTATCGATCGCGTGGTGTTGACCGCGCCTGGCAAAGGCAAGCTGAAGAACATCGTTCACGGTATCAACCACAGCGAAATCACCGCAGACGACAAGATCGTTTCCGCGGCATCCTGCACCACCAACGCCATCGTGCCGGTGCTCAAGGCTGTCAACGACAAGTTCGGCATCGTCAATGGTCACGTTGAAACGGTTCACTCGTACACCAACGACCAGAACCTGATCGACAACTTCCACAAGGGCGATCGCCGTGGCCGTAGCGCCGCGCTGAACATGGTCATCACCGAAACCGGTGCTGCTACCGCTGCGGCCAAGGCTCTGCCTGAGCTGGCCGGCAAGCTGACCGGTAACGCGATCCGCGTTCCGACGCCGAACGTTTCCATGGCCATCCTCAACCTGAACCTTGAGAAGTCGGCGACCCGTGAAGAAATGAACGAGTACCTGCGCTACATGGCGCTGCACTCCGACCTGCACAAGCAAATCGACTACGTGAACTCGCAGGAAGTGGTTTCCACTGACTTCGTAGGTTCGCGTCACGCCGGTGTGGTGGATGCTGAAGCCACTATCTGCAATGACAACCGCGTTGTACTGTACGTTTGGTACGACAACGAATTCGGTTACAGCTGCCAGGTAGTCCGCGTGATGGAAGACATGGCCGGGGTCAACCCGCCAGCGTTCCCGCGCTAAGCAACTGCCCATAAAAAAACCCCGATCATTCGGGGTTTTTTTATGGGCGTGATTTGCCGGGCGAGCGTTACAGGTTTTCGATGCGCACCTGTTTGCGATGAAAACATTACGGTGACCCGGTTAAACCGTAGCCTGAAGTGTACTCCAAAGGTTGTAGGTCACATGTGTGGGCGCTACACGTCCGGCTCAAGGCTTTTGCGCAAGCAAATCGCGACGCAATTTTTCCGGCAGGCCTTCGGGCGCCAGCCATATCCTGAGGTAGCGTTTGGCCGGTTCATGGTTCAGGCTACTGGAAATGACCGTGCCATTGCGCTCGATATTCAGCCCGCGTTGTGATCCGTCTCGCGATTGGGCTGGAAAGTTGGCTGCCTTTAATTATGAAGACTCCTCGGCCAGGCTGGCGGCGCTGTAGATCAATACCAGCAGGATCCATATATGGGGCATGAGGGTGGTTCTGGTGACTGAGTTGTTAGAGCTTATGTCATATGTTGAATGTGTGTTGATCTCTGGAGGCCCTCTCCTGAAGGGCTGCGGGGAGGCGGTTGCTGCAGTGAACGCAAAAATAGCCATCGACGAGACCAAGGGTTAATGTTCGCAGCGTTCAGGCTTCTATAGACTGTGCACCACGTTTTGATCTTTCATGGCGCTGGCCGCGCCATGAGTTAGCCGCAGGTGTCCAAAGAGGGACCTCGGCCTGTTCTGAGGAGTACGCATGGCTGTCTACAACTACGACGTAGTGGTACTGGGCTCCGGCCCGGCAGGAGAAGGTGCGGCAATGAACGCCGCAAAAGCAGGGCGCAAGGTGGCAATGGTTGATAGCCGGCGTCAAGTGGGCGGCAACTGTACGCACTTGGGCACTATCCCGTCCAAAGCCCTGCGTCACTCGGTTCGGCAGATCATGCAGTTCAACACCAACCCGATGTTTCGGGCCATTGGTGAGCCGCGCTGGTTCTCGTTCCCGGACGTACTGAAAAGCGCCGAAAGAGTCATCTCCAAACAGGTCGCCTCACGCACCGGCTTCTACGCCCGCAATCGGGTAGACCTGTTCTTCGGCACCGGCAGCTTCACCGACGAGCAAACCATCGAAGTGGTCTGCGCCAATGGCGTCGTTGAAACCCTGATGGCCAAGCAAATCATCATCGCCACCGGTTCGCGTCCGTATCGCCCTGCGGATATCGATTTCAGCCACTCGCGTATCTACGATAGCGACACCATCCTCAGCCTCGGTCATACCCCGCGCAAACTGATTGTGTATGGCGCCGGTGTAATCGGCTGTGAATATGCATCCATCTTCAGCGGCCTGGGGGTGTTGGTCGAGCTGGTGGACAACCGTGAGCAACTGCTGAGCTTCCTCGATTCCGAGATCTCGCAGGCGCTGAGCTACCACTTCAGCAACAACAACATCACCGTGCGCCACAACGAGGAGTACGAGCGGGTTGAAGGCGTCGAAAACGGCGTGATCCTGCACCTCAAGTCGGGCAAGAAGATCAAGGCGGACGCCTTGCTCTGGTGTAACGGTCGTACCGGCAACACCGATCTGTTGGGTCTGGAAAACATCGGCATCAAGGTCAATGGCCGTGGCCAGATCAGCGTCGATGAAAACTACCGCACCAGTGTGCCGAACATCTACGGCGCCGGCGACGTCATCGGCTGGCCAAGCCTGGCCAGTGCTGCGCACGACCAGGGTCGTTCCGCTGCGGGCAGCATCGTCGACAATGGCAGCTGGCGTTTTGTGAATGATGTGCCGACCGGCATTTACACCATTCCCGAGATCAGCTCGATCGGCAAGAACGAGCAAGAGCTGACCCAGGCCAAAGTGCCGTACGAAGTGGGCAAAGCGTTCTTCAAGAGCATGGCGCGCGCGCAGATTGCCGGCGAGCCCCAGGGCATGCTGAAGATTCTGTTCCACCGTGAAACCCTCGAAGTACTGGGCGTTCACTGCTTTGGTTACCAGGCTTCGGAGATCGTGCACATCGGCCAGGCCATCATGAACCAGCCGGGTGAGCTCAATACCTTGAAGTACTTTGTGAATACCACGTTCAACTACCCGACCATGGCCGAAGCCTATCGGGTAGCCGCTTACGATGGTCTAAACCGGCTTTTTTGAGCGGCTCCGGCCGGTGGCCTGAGCCGGCCGGGGAGACCGATTTCAGCCATTCCCGAGGGTGGCAGTGGCCAAACCGGGAAAGTCTGTAATCAGGCTATCTACGCCGAAGTCGGCGAGTCTGCGCATCAGCGCAGGCTCGTTGACTGTCCATACCGACACGTGCAGCCCCATACGCTGGGCTTTCTCCAGAAATTCCGGAGTGCAGAGTGTCCAGTTCAGCGCCAATATCTCGCAGCCATAACTCTGGGCGACCTTCAGCGGGTCGAGCAAGGCGTATTCGGCTACCAGCCCGCGTGATACGTCGGGTGTCAGCTCCACGGCAGCCTTGAGCACTTCGCGAGAGCTGGAAGTGATGGTGACCTTGTCCAGCAGACCGTGACGCTGCGCCATTTCGCGGATAGCCAATACGGTACTGGCGGCACGGGTGCGCGAGGCACTTTTGACCTCCAGTTGCCAGTGCTCGAAGTTGCACTTTTCAAACAGCTCTTCAAGTCGCGGAATCGGGCACGGCTGTACCCAGCCCGGACCTCCCTGGCGCGCGTCGTACGTCACCAGCTCAGCGGCCGTGTGTTCGGCGACCTTGCCGCGGCGGTCAGTCGTACGCTTGAGGGTGGAGTCGTGGATCACCATCAGCTCACCGTCCTTGGACAGGTGCAGGTCGAGCTCGCAGCGGTGAACGCCGTGCTTGAGGCACTGTTCAAAGCTGGCAAGGGTGTTTTCCGGTGCTTCGCCTTTGGCGCCGCGATGGCCATAAATCAGAGTCACAATTACTCCTTCATGCAGCATTCGCTGCGTTTCGATGGGGCGCCGGTAGAGGCTTATTCCGTTGCGGGTTCGTTCAGCTCACGGGCCTGGCGGCGCGCCTGCGCCTGTTTTTGCAAAATGTATCGCGCCAGTAGCTGCCGTTGTGTGTCAGTGATGGATTCAAACTCGCTGCCGATATCGTACCCGCCATCTTGTGCCCGGCAATGAGTGACGCGTGCGCGCAGCAACAAGCCCAGGGCTTGTGGCATCAGTACCAGTTTGGCCGAGAGATGACTGCCGGTTGGGTAGGCGTGGGCGTGATGAAACTCGATGCCAGCTTCGGACAGTCTGACCGGCTGCAACTCGCCCACCTTGCCCAGTACCGTTTGCGCGACGATCTGGCTGAGCAGGTCGACCCGCTTGTTCAGGGTTTTGAGGTAGCTGGAAAGCGTGCGGTCGCGTTCACTGATCTGGCGCAGCAGGTGCTGGGATTCGAACTCGCTCAGGTGCAATTCACTGAGTAAATTGAACAGGGGAGAAGCATCCTGCAACACTTCGCCGCTCTCGGCCTCGGCGGCTGACAGCGGGGTTATTTCCAGTGCGATCACATCCTCGATACGGTAGTATTCGCGGCGATCTGCTTCATCTAATGTCGACATGGCGAACCCATGATGGCGGCTGTGGTCTGAGTGTAAAGCTGCTTATCAGGCCCCGCCACAAGGACGTCTTCTTTTCCCTCGAACAAGCCCCGACATGTTCAGACCTCTCTTCGTATTTATTGGCACGCGTTATACCCGTGCAAAGCGTCGCAATCATTTTGTGTCGTTCATTTCACTGACGTCCATGATCGGACTCGCCCTCGGCGTGGTCGTAATGATCGTGGTGCTTTCAGTGATGAATGGCTTCGATCATGAGATGCGTACCCGCGTGCTGGGCATGGTGCCCCACGCGACCATCGTCGGTGATCAACCGATCAGCGACTGGCAAAGCCTGGCCGTCAAGGTCCAGGAAAACCCCAAGGTGCAGGCGGTAGCGCCGTATACCCAGATGCAGGGCTTGCTGACCCACGATGGCAATGTGCAGAAAGTACTGCTCAATGCTGTCGATCCGGAGCAGGAGCGTAAGGTGTCGATCATCGACCGCTTCATGCAGCAGGGGCAGCTCGACTCGCTGACTCCCGGCAGCTTCGGCATCATCATTGGCGACAAGGCGGCTAAAAAGCTCGGCGTGGCCATTGGCGACAAGCTGACGTTCGTCGCGCCTGAAGTCACGGTGACCCCGGCGGGGATGTTCCCGCGTATGAAGCGCTTCACCGTGCAGGGCATTTTTCATGTCGGCGCCGGTGAGATCGACGGCTTTCTGGGTATCACCAACCTGCAGGACCTGGCGCGCCTGCAGCGCTGGAAACCCGATCAGGTCCAGGGCTTGCGCCTGAAGTTCGACGACCTGTTCGAGGCCCCGCGTACAGCATGGGAAATCGCCGAGAGGCTCGGTGAGAGCCAGTATTACGCCCGCGACTGGACCCGCACCCATGGCAACCTGTATCAGGCAATCCGCATGGAAAAAGCCATGATCGGGCTGCTGCTGTTGCTGATCGTGGCGGTCGCTGCCTTCAACATCATTTCCACGCTGGTGATGGTGGTCAATGACAAGAAAGGTGATATCGCGATCCTGCGTACCCTGGGCGCCACGCCTGGCCAGATCATGGCGATCTTCATGGTCCAGGGCACCGTGATCGGCGTGGTCGGTACCGCCATTGGCGCCGTGGTCGGTATGCTCGCCGCGCTGAATGTCAGCGCCGCAATCTCGGGCCTTGAAAGCCTGCTGGGTCATAAATTCCTCAACGCCGACGTATATTTCATCGACTACCTGCCTTCGCAATTGATGGCTGAGGACGTGTTGATGGTGTGCGGCGCGGCATTGGTTCTAAGTTTCCTCGCGACCTTGTACCCGGCCTGGCGTGCTGCGCGCACCCAGCCTGCGCAGGCGCTTCGTTATGAGTGAGTTGGGCATGAAAGAACAAGCAGTGTTGAGTTGCCGTGATCTGGGCAAGTCCTACGAGGAAGGTCCGGAGTCGGTAGTCGTACTCTCGGGCCTGCAGCTTCAGCTGCACCCGGGCGAGCGAGTGGCGATTGTCGGCACCTCGGGTTCGGGCAAAAGTACGCTGCTGAATTTGCTCGGAGGCCTGGATACCCCGTCCTCTGGCAGTGTCTGGCTGGCCGGTGAAGAGCTTTCGGCGCTGAATGAAAAGGCCCGTGGCCTGTTGCGTAACCGTTCGCTGGGCTTCGTCTATCAGTTTCACCACCTGTTGCCCGAGTTCACCGCGCTGGAAAACGTCTGCATGCCGTTGCTGATCGGCAAGACGCCGATCCCGCAGGCCCGCGAACGCGCCACGGCCCTGCTGACCCGGGTTGGCCTGGGCCATCGCCTGGAGCACAAGCCGGCCGAGTTGTCGGGAGGGGAGCGCCAGCGTGTGGCCATTGCCCGGGCACTGGTCAATAACCCGGGGCTGGTGATGCTCGATGAGCCTACGGGCAACCTCGACTCGCATACCGCGCAGGGCATTCAAGACCTGATGCTGGAGCTCAGCACTTCGATGCGCACGGCGTTTCTGGTGGTGACCCACGACATGAACCTGGCCCGTCAGATGGATCGTGTATTGCACCTTCAGGAAGGTTGCCTGACCGCGATTTGATCGAGCAGCACCCGACACCGGTTGACGGTGTCGGGTCTTTAATTTTTATACGGTGCCCGCGAATGTTCAGACCGTTATCGATTTTTATCGGCACGCGCTATACCCGTGCCAAGCGCCGAAATCGTTTTGTTTCTTTTATCTCCATGACCTCGATGATCGGCCTCGCCCTGGGCGTGCTGGCGATGATTGTGGTGTTGTCGGTGATGAACGGTTTTCAGCGTGAAATGAGTAATCGCATCCTTGGCATGGTGCCGCACGCCACGATCGTCGGTGTGAAGCCGATAGATGACTGGCGCCCGGTCGCCGAGGCTGCGATGAAAAACCCCGAGGTCACCGGGGCCGTGCCGTTTACCGAAATGGAAGGCATGCTGTCCTATAAAGGATCGATGCAGCCGATTCAGATCAGTGGTGTCGACCCGGCGCTGGAAGGCAACGTGTCGATCGTTGCCCGGCATATTGTCCAGGGGCGCCTGGAAGATCTTAAACCCGGCGAGTTTGGCGTGGTGCTGGGTGAAATTACCGCGCGGCGCTTCCGTTTGGGTGTCGGAGACAAGATCACCCTGATCGTGCCTGAGGCCAGTACCGCGCCCGGCGGGATTACCCCGCGTCTGCAGCGTTTGAACGTGGTGGGTGTGTTCAAGGTCGGGGCTGAACTGGATGGCTCAATGGGCTTGATCCACGTGGCCGATGCGGCTGCCCTGCAGCGCTGGGAGCCGAACCAGGTTCAAAGTGTGCGCCTGGCGGTCAAGGACCTGTATGCCGCGCCGAAGGTGTCGCAGCAGGTTGCTGCGGGCTTGGGGGCCGGGTACGCGGCGGATGACTGGACCCATACCCAGGGCAGCCTGTTCAGCGCCATGAAAATGGAAAAAACCATGATCGGCCTGTTGCTGCTGATGATCGTTGCCGTGGCAGCCTTCAACATCATCGCCACGTTGATTATGGTGGTGAACGACAAGGGCGCCGACATCGCCATTTTGCGCACCATTGGCGCCACGCCTCAGCAGATCATGGCGATTTTCATGGTGCAGGGCACGGTGATCGGGATTGTCGGCACGTTGATTGGTGGTGTGCTGGGGGTTATCGCGGCGCTCAATGTCAGTGAACTGGTGGGCTGGATGGAGCGGGTGTCCGGACAGCATATTTTCAGTTCTGATGTGTATTTCGTGAGCAACCTGCCGTCAGAACTGCAAGGCGGCGATGTGGCCTTGATCTGCGGTGCGGGTTTTGTTTTGAGCTTTTTGGCCACCTTGTACCCGGCATACCGTGCCGCCAAAATCCAGCCGGCGCATGCGTTGCGCTACTCCTGATCGTTGAGCGGGGGGATTTGTAGCCGCTGCCGAAGGCTGCGACGGGTTGCGCAGCGACCCCGCTTTTGAAGGTCCTTCGGCCCTTATCGCAGCCTGCGGCAGCGGCTACAAGGGCCCTTTGTACATTTCCATTGAGCGTGACACGGTGCTGCCTTTGCGGCCGCTTTTGAAGGTCCTTGGCCTTTGTAGCAGCGGACGAGCGGAGCGAGGCCGCGTCCCGCTACGGGGTCTGTCCTGGCGGCAGCTCAATCACAAATCGGGTCAACCCCTCTTGCGACTCGCATCCTATCTGCCCGCCATGGGCACGAATAATGGACTGGGTAATCGCCAGCCCCAATCCGGCATGTTCACTGCTGCCTTCTCGACGGGCCGGATCGGCTCGATAAAATCGGTCAAACAGGCGCGGAAGCTGCTCTGCGGGGATTTGGGTGCCGGTGTTTTCCAGGCTGATGCGCAGGTGGGAAGCCGTGGCAGTGATCAACACCCTGATCGTTCCGCCCGCGGGGGTGTAGCGCAGTGCGTTATCCAGCAGGTTGGAGAGGGCGCGGCGCAGCATGCTGCGGTCACCCGCGATCTGACCGTTACCCGTGCGGCTCAGAGCAATCTGCGAGTCTTCGGCCAAGGGCGCATAAAACTCGAGCAGGGCGTCCACTTCCCGGGCCAGCTCCAAAGGCTCACGTCGGGGGGTGAGCAAGCCGTGATCGGCCTTGGCCAGATACAGCATGTCGTTGACCAACTGAGCCATCCACTGCAACTCCTCGAGGTTGCTGTGCAGTGCCTCACGGTACTCTTCGAGGCTGCGGGGGCGAGTCAGGGTGACTTGGGTGTGGGTCAGCAGGTTCGACAATGGCGTGCGCAGCTCATGGGCAATATCGGCAGAGAACGCCGACAGGCGCTGAAATGAGCTGTCCAGTCGCTCCAGCATGGCGTTGAAGGCCTTGGCCAGGTCAGCCAGCTCGGCCGGCATTTGCGCCTGGGGCAAGCGTGCATTGAGCGAGTCCGCCGAGACGCTGCCGGCAATCGCGCTCATGCGGCGCAAGGGCTGCAAGCCGCTACGGGCCGCCCAGGCACCGAGAATGGCAGTGGCCAGGGCTGAGAGCCCGACAGTCATCCAGATCAAGTGCTGCATGCGCTGCAAGAAGTGCTGGTGGTGGGTGATGTCCAGCAGCAGTGTCAGGCGCGGTGCGTTTTGGGTGTCGGGCACCGGATTCAATACCCGGTAGTCAATGCCATCGATCTGCAGGCTGCCCAGTCCCGGACGCGAAGGCAGCTCCAGCGGCAGGCGCGGTGAACTGTCAAACCACAAATGCCCGTCCGGACCTCGCACCCGGACGGCAAGGTCCGGTTGATGGGCCAGGTCTTGCAGGAGTGCGGGCAGGCGCCCGGTGAAGTTCTCCAGGGTGTCGGCACCCTGCAGCGTGCCGCGCAGAACAGCGAGGCGGCTTTCCATCAACTGCTGGTCCAGCTCCACGAAGTGCACTTCACTGGCCCGCCCGAACAATACCCCGGCAAACAGAGACACCACGGCCGTGCACCCGGCGAACAGCAGCGCCAGACGGCTGCTCAGCGACAGGCGGCGCATCACGGGGTGCGCTCTTCGAGGACGTAACCCATGCCGCGTACGGTATGGATCAGTTTGCGCTCGTAGCTGTCATCGATTTTCAGGCGCAGGCGGCGAATCGCGACTTCGATCACATTGGTGTCGCTGTCGAAATTCATGTCCCACACCTGCGAGGCGATCAAGGATTTGGGCAGCACTTCGCCCTGGCGGCGCAGCAGCAACTCCAGCAGGGAGAACTCCTTGGCGGTGAGGTCGATGCGCTGCCCGTCACGCTCGACGCGGCGACGGATCAGGTCCAGGCGCAGGTCGGCCAGTTGCAGGCTGGTTTCCTGGGGAGCGCTGCTGCCACGGCGCAACAGGCTGCGCACCCGGGCCAGCAATTCGGAAAACGCGAAGGGCTTGACCAGATAGTCGTCAGCCCCCAGTTCCAGGCCGTGTACACGGTCTTCAACAGCGTCGCGGGCGGTCAGGAACAGCACCGGCATGCTCAGTCCGGCACTGCGCACTGCCTGCAGGATTTGCCAGCCGTCACGGCCGGGCAGCATGACATCGAGAATCAGCAGTGAGTAATCACCGGTCAGTGCCAAATGCTGGCCAGTGATGCCGTCGGCGGCCAGTTCGGTATTGAAGCCGGCCTCGCTCAAGCCCTGGCGCAGGTATTGCCCGGTTTTGGCCTGGTCTTCGACTATCAGCAGTTTCATGGGCAACTCATCGCAAAAAATGACCTCAGCCTTATACCCCGACTCCCGCGATGCGGGGCCAAACTGACAAAGTTGTAATCTTACGGTCAGTTGAGTGCCAGCGCCGGGCTTTTAAAGTAGGCACCTGTTCGATCATTTATTTCCGGAGTCGGTATGACGGTGCATTTTCGTTTGGCCCTTGCGGGGTTTTTTCTGGTATTGAGCATGCCGGCGCTGGCATCACCTGCGGGGCACTATGCCTTTGGTCAGCCAGCGGCTGCCGCCAGTGCCACGCGCACGATTGAAGTGCACATGACGGACATGGCCTTCACGCCCACGTCTCTGGAGGTCAAAGCAGGGGAGACAGTGCGATTTTTCCTGGTCAACAAGGGGCAGTTGCTGCACGAGTTCAACCTGGGAGATGCGGCGATGCACGCCGGGCACCAGAAAGAAATGCTCAAAATGCAGCAGGGCGGGATGATGACCCCGACCGGCATGAATCACGAAAACATGGATCATGCCGCGATGGGGCACGGTGCCAGCGGCGAGATGAAGCACGATGATCCCAACAGTGTGCTGGTGGAACCGGGTAAAACCGCTGAGTTGACCTGGACGTTCAGCCAGGCGGACAACCTGGAATTCGCCTGTAATGTGCCCGGCCACTATCAGGCGGGAATGGTCGGAACGGTAAAGGTTGGGCCTTGAACACGGCTGATCGTCTGTGAACGCTGAAAGACAGGCGTAAACCCGCTAGAATTGCCGGGTTTTTCTAGCCAGGTTTTTGTTATGCATCCCGCAGCCGAACATTCGCCGCTGGGCAAGTCCAGTGAATACATCAGCACTTACACGCCGTCCTTGCTGTTCCCGATCCCGCGTGCAGCAAAATGGGCCGAGCTGGGCCTGAGCGCCGAAACGCTGCCTTATGTCGGGGTGGACTTCTGGAACTGCTTCGAACTGTCATGGCTGTTGCCATCAGGCAAGCCAGTGGTAGCCATTGGCGAGTTCTGCTTTGCCGCAGATTCGCCGAACATCGTTGAATCCAAGTCTTTCAAGCTGTACTTGAACTCCCTGAACCAGACCGTTTTTACCGATGTGCAAAGCCTTGAAGCGACCTTGCAGGCTGATTTGTCAGCGGCTTCCGGGAAGCCTGTCAGCGTGCGCGTGCGCAGCTTGAATGACGTTCAGGCGGATGGCGTGGGTACTTTGCCGGGTGTGTGCATCGATGAGCTGGATATCAGCGTCAGTGATTACGCCCAGCCACGTCCTGAGCTGCTCAAGTGCGATGAGTCACGGGTCATTGAAGAAAGCCTGTACAGCCATCTGCTCAAGTCCAACTGCCCGGTGACCAGTCAGCCAGACTGGGGGACAGTGGTCGTCGAGTACCGCGGTGCGGCGCTGGATCACGCCAGCCTGCTGGCGTATCTGGTCAGCTTTCGCCAGCACTCGGATTTTCATGAGCAATGTGTGGAGAGGATCTTTCTCGACCTGCAGCGTCTGCTCAAGCCTGAAAAACTGACCGTGTATGCGCGTTATGTGCGTCGTGGCGGGCTGGACATCAACCCGTACCGCAGCACCGAAGCGGTTGAGTTCCAGAATCTGCGCTTAGTGCGTCAGTAATAACGCCCCGGCACCTGTTGCCTGTGCAGGAGCGAGCACGTTCGCTCCTGCAGCAGGAATCAGGCCTGGTTCAATGCTGTTGCCTGTTCCAGCACCGCGTCAACATGACCCGGTACTTTCACGCCGCGCCATTCATGGCGCAACACGCCGTCCTTGTCGATCAGGAACGTGCTGCGGTCGACCCCCATGTATTCCTTGCCGTAAAGCTTTTTCAGCTTGATCACGTCAAACAGCTGGCACAGGGTTTCGTCCTTGTCGCTCAGCAACTCGAACGGGAAACCTTGCTTGGCCTTGAAGTTTTCATGGGACTTGAGGCTGTCACGCGACACACCGAAGATTTCGGTATTGGCCGCCTGAAACGCCGGGTAATGGTCACGAAAGCCCTGGCCTTCAGTGGTGCAGCCCGGGGTGCTGTCCTTGGGATAGAAGTAAATCACCACCTGCTTGCCTTTAAGCTGCGACAGGCTGACGGTTTGCTCGCCCGTTGCCGGGAGCGTGAATTCGCCTACCGGCTGATCAATTGCTACGGCCATGAGTCGGCTTCCTTACATTGGGTTCTGTGGGCGCCACGGTTCGATCAGTGCATCGAGGTTCAGCGCGTCGGCGAAGTCCAGGAACTGATCACGCAGCCAGCTGATTTGTACGCCGGCCGGCAAGGTCACGGTGAACGTGGCGTTGAGCATGGTGCCGCCGGTTTGCGGTGCCTGATAGGTGTCGCAGGTCAGGTTTTCCAGCTCGACGTTGTGGTCGGTGAAAAACTGGCATAGCTCATTGATGATGTCCGAGCGGTACGCCGAGCTGACATAAGCCACGTACGGCAGCGCCTGGGGCCGGGTTTCGAGCGCGGCACTGCGCACCACGTTAACGCTGAAGGCGTGTTTCTTGGCGAGAGCCGGCAGCCCGGCCTCAAGGCGAGCCAGGGCGTCCCAGCTACCGGTGACTTCCAGGACCAGCGCACTGCATTCGCCGTGGCGAGTCAGGCGGGAGGTCACGACGGCGCAGCGATTTTCATGGCTGGCGCGACACAGGACGTTAGTCAGCTCCATTGGGTTGGCGCCAAGGGCACTGATGACAAGGAATTGTTCGCGGACTGTGGGGGTGGACATGCAGCCTTCCTAAAACGATGAGCGGTCAGTACGGTCGACGCGTTGCGAATCCAATATCAGTTTTCTCGCAAACGCCACAACCCCGCCAATACACCGTTGCGGACGATTTGCAGACTCTGCAAATCGTGTCCGGAGGCGTTTGGGCGGGGCCTTGGGCGCTTGATATAGAGCTGTTTGGCAGACTCTCGCGCGCATCAGTACCAATCAAAGGCTGAAGGGTAGCGAAAAGCAACGCGAAGGGGAATGCTCATCGGGCGCGCTGTTGCTTGTGCAAGGGTCATGGCGCCAGTACCATTACGGCTCTCTTTTTCCGGCAGGAGCGGTTGCATGATTGCGGGCAGTATGGTGGCACTGGTCACACCGATGGATGCACAAGGTCGTCTCGATTGGGACGCCCTGAGCAAACTGGTGGACTTTCACCTGCAAGCGGGCACCAACGCCATTGTTGCCGTTGGCACTACAGGTGAATCGGCAACACTGGATGTGAACGAACACATCGAAGTGATTCGTTTCGTCGTCAAGCAGGTTGCAGGGCGCATTCCGGTGATTGCCGGCACGGGCGCCAACTCGACGCGTGAAGCGATCGAGCTGACCACCAACGCGAAGGCCGCCGGCGCTGATGCGTGCCTGCTGGTCACGCCGTATTACAACAAACCGACCCAGGAAGGCCTGTATCAGCACTTCCGTGCGATCGCCGAAGCAGTCGACATTCCGCAGATCCTGTACAACGTGCCGGGCCGTACGGCCTGCGACATGTTGCCAGCCACCGTCATACGCCTGTCGAGCGTACCGAACATCATCGGTATCAAGGAAGCCACCGGCGACCTGCAGCGCGTCACGGACATCCTGGCCGGCGTCAGCAGCGACTTCCTGGTGTACTCCGGCGATGACGCGACGGCAGTCGAGCTGATTCTGCTCGGCGGCAAGGGCAACATCTCGGTCACCGCCAACGTGGCGCCGCGTGAAATGAGCGAATTGTGTGCGGCGGCCATGCGTGGCGATGCGGCCACAGCGCGTGCGATTCACGAAAAGCTGATGCCGCTCAATAAAACCCTGTTTATCGAATCCAACCCGATCCCCGTGAAATGGGCGCTGCACGAGATGGGCCTGATGCCGGACGGTATCCGTCTGCCGCTCACCTGGCTCAGCGAACCCTGCCACGAACCGCTGCGTCAGGCTCTGCGCCAGTCCGGTGTTTTGGTTTAATTGAGGAAGCACTACGCATGAAGCGATTGGCCGGACTTTCCGCACTAGCCGTGATTATTTCGAGCACCAGCGGCTGTGGTTGGCTGTGGGGTCCAGAAGGTTATTTCCGGGACCGTGGCAGCGATTATCTGGAAGCGCATCAAGCACCGCCCATGCAATTGCCGCCGGGTGTCCAGACTGACAAGCGCCTTGTACCGCTGTTGCCAATCCCCGGCAACGTGCCCGACGACAGCGTCAAGGGCGAGTTTGAAGTGCCGCGCCCGCAACCGTTGCTGGTGGCCGCGAATGCCAGCGACTTCACCCTGCAAAAGAGTGGCGACAGCCGCTGGGTGATGGCGCAGCGTCCGCCGGTAGAAGTCTGGTCGGTGGCGACGCAGTTCTTCCAGGACAACGGTTTCCGTATCGACGAGCAACGCCCGCAGACCGGCGAGTTCACCACGACCTGGCAGCGCGCTGACGAGCTTTCGGCGCCGATGGCCCGCCATATCGGCAGCAGCGGCCTTGCCGCCGACAGCGAAACCCGCCTGCGGGTCCGCATCGAGCCCGGCGTGCAGCGCAATACCAGCGAAATCTACATCGTCAGTGCCAACCGGCCTGCCGGCAGCACCGCCAATGCCGAGTTCAGCAACCGTTCGGTCAATACCGGTCTGGATGCTGCCCTGGTTGACGAAATGCTGATCAGCATGAACCGCAACGCCGAGAAGGGCGGTTCGGTGTCGTTGCTGGCCGCACGGGACTTCGATACCCCGACCCGCGTCAGCCTGAGCGAAGACGGCAGCGGTAACCCGGTGCTGAGCCTCAACGAAGACCTCGATCGTGCATGGTCGAGTGTCGGCCGTGCGCTTGAGCAGGGCGAATGGCGCGTTGAAGACATCAACCGTACCTTGGGCCTGTACTACATCAACCTGGCCGAAAAAGCCGAGAAGAAGGACGAGAAACCCGGTTTCTTCTCCGGCCTCTTTGGCAGCAAGCCGAACCAGGAAGAAGTTGAAGCACGTGCCGAGCGTTATCAGGTGCGTCTGAGCAAGGTTGGCGAGACGGTGCAAGTGACTGTCGAAGAAAACATCAACAAGGTTGCCTCGCCGGAAGTGGCGCGCAAAGTGTTGGGCGTCATTCAAGACAACCTGGGCTGACAGCATGCGTTTTGCCGTTCTCGGCAGTGGTAGCCAAGGGAATGGCACGCTGATAGCCAGCAACAACACCTGTATCCTGGTCGATTGCGGTTTCTCCTTGCGAGAAACCGAGCGCCGCCTGGTTCGGTTGGGCGTCAGCCCACACCAGCTGAGCGCGATTCTGGTCACCCACGAACATGCCGACCACGTGCATGGCGTGGGTTTGCTGTCTCGGCGCTACAATTTGCCGGTGTACATGAGTCGTGGTACTCAGCGCGGGATGCGCAAGCCGTTGGAACCTGCCGGCTTCGTGGCGGATGGCGAGACGTTGCAGATCGGGGCATTGAGTGTCCATGTGACCCGCGTCGCCCATGATGCCCAGGAGCCTACCCAGTATGTGTTCAGCGACGGTCAGCGGCGTTTCGGCCTGTTGACCGATCTGGGTTCATATTGCGCAGGCATCCTGGACAGCTACCGCGACCTGGATGCGCTCATGATCGAGGCTAACCATTGCCGCGACCTGCTTGCCCGTGGTCACTACCCCGCGTTTCTCAAACGGCGGGTCGGTGGCCAGGAAGGACATTTGAACAACCATCAGGCCGCAAGCCTGGTGGCCGAGTTGGGCTGGCAGGACCTGCAACACCTGGTACTGGCTCACCTCAGCAGCAAGAACAACCTGCCGCAGCTGGCCCGGCAATGTTTTGTCGACACCCTAGGGTGCGACCCGGACTGGCTGCAACTGGCCGATCAAGATTCAGGGCTCGACTGGCGCACAATCGCCTAGCCCACCTACTTAGCATGCGGAGCCCATCATGGAAAAACGTGAAGAACTCTATCGCGGTAAAGCGAAATCGGTTTACAAGACCGATGACGAAAACCGCTTGATCCTGTTGTTTCGCAACGACACCTCGGCGTTCGACGGTAAGCGTATCGAACAGCTCGACCGCAAAGGCATGGTGAACAACAAGTTCAACGCCTTCATCATGCAGAAACTCGAAGAAGCCGGCGTGCCGACCCAATTCGACAAACTGCTGGGCGACAACGAATGCCTGGTGAAAAAGCTCGACATGATCCCGGTCGAATGCGTTGTGCGTAACTACGCAGCGGGCAGCCTGGTCAAGCGCCTGGGTGTGGAAGAGGGCATGAAGCTCAACCCGCACACCTTCGAACTGTTCCTCAAGGACGACGCCAAGGGCGACCCGTTCATCAACGAATCCCACGTTGTGGCATTCGGTTGGGGCACTGCCGAGCAACTGGTTCGCATGAAAGAACTGTCGCTCAAGGTCAACGAAGTCCTGAACAAACTGTTCGACGACGCCGGCTTGCTGCTGGTGGACTTCAAGCTTGAATTCGGCGTATTCCACGACGGCTCCATCGTCCTGGGTGACGAATTCAGCCCGGACGGCTGCCGTCTGTGGGACAAGGCCACCGGCAAGAAAATGGACAAGGACCGCTTCCGCCAGGGTCTGGGCGACGTTATCGAAGCCTACGAAGAAGTTGCCCAGCGCCTTGGCGTCCCGCTTTAAGCCGTAAAAGCGCGCAAGCAACTGATAGCACGCGATTTTTTTGAAATAAGGCTTTGCCTGAAACAAAAAGCGCTGTTATCATGCGCGCCGTTGGAGAGATGCCAGAGTGGCCGAATGGGACGGATTCGAAATCCGTTGTACTGGCGACAGTACCTAGGGTTCGAATCCCTATCTCTCCGCCATACAAATGAAAGCCCCGCAGATTAACGTCTGCGGGGCTTTTTTGTTTTCCGGTTGTACTACTCAATCTGCCCGCTGGCTGTCCTAAGTGCTGAGTTATTTTCGCCAGCACGGATTCGGGGGCCACAAAACTGATCTTCCCTCCCTCAAGCTTGACCTCAGTCTGAGCAAGCTCTGTCTCGTCAAGGAAGCCTGCAAGCTTCTCTCGTGTAAGCTGCACAACGCCAGCGTTAAGGTCAAAATTGCCGCTTCGACGAACAGGCATTGTTCCTGTTTTCCCCCGATGAATTAGCCTTCAATGTAGCAGTATTTTCTGTGCTATTCGGGCAACTGATGGCGGATTGCAATGCATGCGGATCACCTCACGAAATTACACATGGACGATAGTCGTTAAGGGGGCGTTATGAGGCGAGGTGAGGGTAATTGGCATGAGGCCATGGAGAATGCGGTGGAGTCCGTGGTGAATGAGATCAACGACATCAAGAGATTTCAGCAGTACTGCGAGCGTGACAAAAACATCGCAATGATGATGCAGATGGCTGAAAAGCAGATGATGCACTCAACCAGCTACACAAACCTCATTTTGGTTGCTGGGGGCAGTCCACACCTTGGCTCAGAGCGGCCCCTAAGGTCAGTAGCCTCATTCTTGACAGATCTATATCGCTTACCTATGGTCAATCGTTTCCTAATACCCCTATAAAAAGCATACCAATAATCCTGAGTGAGCCTGTTGGCTACGCTTTGCATCGGGTATGACGTCCGGCCAAGGCGCGAAAGGTTCCAAGCTGTTCAAGGAGTGAGCATGTCTAAAGAAGGGAAAGTCGATGGTATTCGTGATTACAAGGCACCCGCCGGTGGGTGGGGTGCATTAAAGGCAACGGCCAATGCCATTCGCGAGCAAATGGAGAATGTGGATGCCGTTACCACCCTCCTGAGAACCAACCAGCCCGACGGCTTCGATTGCCCTGGCTGCGCATGGCCAGACAAAAAGCACCACGCCACCTTCGAGTTTTGCGAGAACGGTGCCAAGGCTGTGACGTGGGAAGCGACGAGCAAACGCGCGACCCCGGAGCTTTTTGCGGCTCACACGGTGAGCGATCTGCTGAATCGCAGCGATCACGAACTGGAGAACTACGGGCGCCTCACCAACCCGCTGGTCTACGACCGTGCTTCAGACACCTTCAAGCCCGTGGCGTGGGAAACCGCGTTTGAGCGCATTGGTGAAGTGCTGCGCAACCTTGACCCAACCCAGGTGGAGTTCTACACGTCCGGTCGTGCTTCTAACGAGGCGGCCTACCTGTTCCAGTTGTTCGCCCGGGGGCTGGGCTCCAACAACTTTGCCGACTGCTCTAACCTGTGCCACGAGCCCACCAGTGTCGGGCTGCCGCGCTCCATCGGTATCGGCAAGGGCACCGTGTCCCTGGAAGACTTTGATCAGTGTGAGCTGGTGATATCGGTTGGGCATAACCCCGGCACTAATCACCCACGTATGATGGGTACGCTGCATGAGGTATCGCGGCGCAAGGTGCCGATTCTGGTGTTCAATCCCATCCGTGAACGTGCCCTGGAAATCTTTGCCGACCCGCAAAACATGGTGGAGATGGCCACCTATGGTTCTACGCCGATTGCTTCCACCTACCTGGACGTAAAGGCCGGTGGTGATGTTGCCGCCATCAAAGGGGTGATGAAGGCGGTGCTGGCCCTTGAGGAGCGTGTGGGCGGCGTGCTTGACCATGACTTTATCGCGACGCACACCAACGGCTTCGAAGCATTGAAAGCCGATTTGATCGCCACTGACTGGACAGTGATCGAGCACCACAGTGGCTTGACCCGCGATGCGCTGGAGCGTGTCGCGGCAGCGTATGCCAAATCCAATGCCACCATCATCACCTATGGCATGGGCATCACTCAGCACAATGCGGGCACTGAAAACGTGCGTTCGTTGTGCAACCTGTTGATGCTGCGCGGCAACCTGGGCAAACCGGGTGCTGGTATCTGCCCCTTGCGTGGCCACTCCAATGTGCAGGGTAACCGCACGGTGGGCATTACCGAGAAACCCTCGGCCAGCTTCCTGGCGAAAATTGAACAGGTCATGGGCTTCAAGCCGCCTGCTGCAGCGGGCCACAATGCCGTGCAAACCATGCAGGCCATGGTGACAGGCAACTCAAAAGCATTGATTTGCCTGGGCGGCAATTTTGCAGTTGCCTTGCCAGACCCCGAGCGATGTTTCCCGGCCATGAAACAACTGGACCTGAGTGTGCACATCGGGACCAAGTTAAACCGCTCGCATTTGCTGGTGGCGAAAGAGACCTACCTGTTTCCTTGTCTGGGCCGTACCGAACTGGACCTGCAAAACGGTATCGCGCAGGCGATTACGGTCGAAGACTCGATGTCGATGGTGCATGCCTCTTCAGGCCGTTTGCCACCGGCTTCCGAACACCTTCGCTCCGAGCCCGCCATTGTGGCCGGCATGGCCAGCGCCACACTGCCTCATTTGCCGATCGAGTGGCAGGACCTGACAGAGCATTACGACCGGATCCGTGATCTGATCGAAAAAACTATCCCCGGCTTTGACGACTACAACCAGCGAATCCGCGTGCCCGGAGGTTTCAGGTTGCCCTTGCCGCCCACCGAACGCATTTGGCCAACCCCTTCCGGCAAGGCTGAGTTCTATGTGTACCCGGGCGTCGATGAAGACTGGGTCGTGGAGGACCCCGACGTGCTGCGTCTGATGACATTGCGCAGTCATGATCAATACAACACCACGATTTACTCCATGGACGACCGCTATCGGGGCGTTTTTGGTCGTCGCGATGTGTTGTTTATCAGCGCCGAAGACCTTCAGGCCCGCGGCCTGGCCCACGGGGATCTGGTGGACATCGAGACCGTTCATGCGGGTCGACGCATGCGCTATGAAAAAATCACGGCGGTGGAACACAAGATCACGCCAGGCTCTGTGGGGGCTTATTACCCGGAAGCCAACTGCTTGATCGCGCTGGAGAATATCGACCCTCAGAGCGGTATTCCGGCTTACAAGTCGGTGCCGGTACGCGTCACGCGTTCGGGCCTGAACTGAGCCTTTGGTAAGCGTTAATTACGAATCAGCCTCCTGACAGGGCATGGACGGGGCGTCATCCCGGCGCATGCCTTGCCTAAAGGCACCTCTCATAAAAGTGCTGATCAAGTAGTAAGACTCAAGGAGATTACAGTGTGAAAGGAGTTTTCACGTGGGCCCTGGTTGTTTCGGCCCTTTCGTTGCCGACCTTGGCACTAGCCGCTTCACCTGCCGAAACGCAAGTGTATTCCGCCGGGTTTATCGACGCGGCAGGCCCGGTCGCCGCCGCGCAATTCGAGCACTTCAAGACGATCATTTTGCTGATGCTTATCGTCGTCGTGCCCATTTTTATTCTGGTGCCGTGGGTGCTGTGGCGTTACCGACGGGGCGGACGCGGTGCGTACCGGCCGGACTGGGATTTCAACTGGGGCAACGAAGCTGTTTTGTGGGGCGTCCCCATTGTGTTGATCATTATCCTCAGTTTGGCGCTGTGGGCGCACACACACAAGTACGACCCTTACCGTCCGCTTGGCAACGACCCGCTGGACATTGAAGTGGTCTCGCTGGACTGGAAATTCCTGTTTATCTACCCGCAACAGGGCATCGCAACGCTGGATTATCTGGCCCTTGAGCAAGACCGTCCTGTCAGGCTGAAGCTCACCAGCGGTACGGTCATGCAGTCCTTCATGATCCCGCAATTGGCCGGGCAGATTTACACCATGGCCGGCATGACCACGCAATTGAACCTGATGGCCGACCGTGAGGGTGAGTATCTGGGGCGGAACACGCAATACAACGGCGATGGTTTCGCCACCCAATCCTTTCGTACCACGGTGATGCCCGCTTCGCAGTTCGACCGATGGGTCCAGGACACGCGAAAAAGCACTCAGACACTGGACCAGGCCACGTATGACGCACTGCTAAAACCCAGTGTCGAGCATGCACCGCGTTATTACGGCACGGTTGAAAACGGTTTGTTTGATCGCGTTCTCTCCAGTTTTACCGGCGGTCATGCCCACGCTGGCAGAACAGCCCCCGAGGCGACACCGCCGAGCGAGCACCATCACCCACAGAACAATGCAAAAGGGGCAGAGCAGTGAGTTGGGAGACTATTTTCGGACAACTTGGCTGGGACTCGCTGGTCTTCACCGGTGCCATCAAACACCCCTCCGCCAGCGAGTTTGTGGCGTTTGGTGCGGGTAGCATTGTGGTGCTGGGGGCCGTCGCCGTTGTGGTTCTGCTCACCGCGATGCGCTGGTGGGGGCCGCTCTGGCGCGACTGGCTGACCAGTGTCGATCACAAGAAAATCGGCATCATGTACATCGTGATCGCCCTCGTCATGTTTTTGAGAGCTCTGATCGAAGCGGGTGTGATGCGCTCTCAGCAACTGGCCGCTTACGACAGTGCCGGCTACCTGTCGGCTGACCACTTTGGTCAGTTGTTCACGACCCACGGTACCATCATGATTTTCTTCGTGGCGATGCCGTTCATCACCGGGCTCATGAACTATGTGATGCCTCTGCAGATTGGTGCGCGGGATGTCAGCTTCCCGCTGCTCAATGCTATTTCCCTGATGCTGACGGCGGCTGGCGCAGGTCTGATCATGGTGTCGCTGGTGGTGGGTGAGTTCTCAACCGGCGGCTGGAGCGGCTATCCGCCGTTTACCGGCATCGAGTTCAGCCCCGGAGAGGGCGTGGACTACTGGATATGGTCCGTCACCCTGGCGTCGATCGGCTCGACCCTGACCGGGCTCAACTTCGCTGTCACACTCTATAAAAAGCGCTGCCCGGGCATGGACATGTTCCGCATGCCGCTGTTTTGCTGGACGACGCTTTGCACCTCGATTTTGATGATCTTCGCCATGGCGCCACTCACCGTCGCCACGATCATGTTGGCCCTGGACCGCTACGCCGGTTTCCACTTCTTCACCAATGGTGACGGTGGCAACATGATGAACTTTGCCAACCTGTTCTGGCTGTTCGGGCACCCGGAGGTCTACATCCTGCTGCTGCCGGCATTGGGTGTGTGGTCTGAAGTGGTGTCGACGTTTGTTGGCAAGCGAATCTACGGCTATACCTCACTGGTGTACGCCACGATGTGCATCGCGGTGTTTTCGTTCGGCGTTTGGCTGCACCACTTTTTCACCATGGGGCAAAGTGCCAACGTTAACGCCATTTTCGGTATTGCCACGATGATCATTGGCATACCCACCGGCGTTAAGGTGTACGACTGGATCCTGACCATGTACCGGGGCCGGATCCGCATCACCACGCCTATGCTCTTCCATATCAACTTCCTGCTGACCTTTGTACTGGGTGGTATGACCGGCATCCTGCTGGCCAACCCCACTGTCGACTTCCAGGTGCACAACTCCCTGTTTCTGATTGCGCACTTTCACAACATGATCATTCCGGGTGTGCTGTTTGGCATGTTTGCCGCCGTCCAGTACTGGTTCCCCAAAGCCTTTGGGTACCGTTTGCACGAAGGTTGGGGCAAGGCGGCGTTCTGGTCGTTGGCCCCGGGCTTTTTATTGGCGTTTTTCCCGCTCTACTGGCTCGGCATGAATGGCGCGCCACGTCGCACCGTGATGTGGGCAGACCCCGCTTTTTACCCTTGGTTGGCCTTGGCGATGCTGGGAGCGGTGCTGCTGTTGGTGGGCACTGTGTTCTTGCTGGTACAGATCGGCGTGTCGATCCGTCAGCGCCGTCAGCTTGCCGTACCGCTGGGCGATCCTTGGGACGGGCGCTCGCTGGAATGGTCGATTCCCTCGCCACCGCCAGCCTGGAACTTTGCCGTGGTGCCACAGGTGGACGGCCGGGACGCCTTTACCGAGGCCAAGAAAGACGGTCAGGCCTATCGCTCACCGGCGGCTTACAGCGACATTGAAATTCCGTGCAATTCCATGGTCGCGCCGCTGATTGGCATCTTTACCTTTACCTTGTCGTTTGCCCTGGTGTGGCATATCTGGTGGCTAGCCGTGGTTTCGTTCATCTTGGTCTGGGGGGGGGTGATCGCTCGATCGTTTGTCTCGCAGACCCACGAAATCATCCCGGCCAGCCGGGTAGAGGCCGAGAACGAAGCTTTTCTGGCTGCTGCACGCGTCACCCCCGGGGTGACGCGTGACCTGGAAATGAGCCCTGAAAACCGAGGCAAGGCTGCTCCCGACAGGCTTGGACAGCCTGGCCAGAAACGACCTGATGACGTGCTGGAGTCAGCGATATGAATGCATCTCAACCTCTGCATCCAGGCGTGAACCTGGATGTGACTGACCGCAAGAGCCATGAGAAAGCGTCAGAAGTCATCTTCGGTTTCTGGATTTTCCTGATGAGCGACCTGGTGCTGTTTGCCGCGCTCTTTGCCACGTATGCGGCCATGAGCACACAAGGCATTGCTCAAGGGCCGGTCCCCTCCGAGGTCTTTGACCTCGGTTCGGCGTTTATTGAAACGCTGTTGCTGTTGCTGTCGAGTTTCACGTTCGGCTTCGCCATATTGGCCATGAAGTACAGCACCAGCCGTCTGCGGTTGCTGGCTTGGCTTGGTGTCACGGCATTGCTCGGTGCGGCGTTCGTGGCGTTCGAGCTTCACGATTACTACGTGATGATCGAGAACAATAATGCGTGGCCGCAAACCAGCGGCTTCCTGTCCGCTTACTACCTGCTGACTGGCACCCATGCCGTCCACGTATCGGCAGGCCTCTTGTGGATGATCGTGCTGGCGGTTCAGGTGATGACGCTTGGGCCCAACCCCCTTGTCAAACTGCGCCTCCTGCGCCTAGCGCTGTTCTGGCACATGCTGGATATCGTCTGGGTGGGGATCTTCACTTTCGTCTACCTGTTCGGAGTCGCCGCATGAATCTAAAAACCGCATCGAACAGCGTCCCGCCGGCCGAGTCGCGCAATGAGCAGCGCAACTATTGTGTCGGCCTCTGCCTGGCGCTGTTGCTGACCCTGATCGCGTTCGGCCTGGTCTGGCTGAACATGGTGAGCGGCACTCAGGCTCTCGCTGTGCTGGGGGTGTTGGCGCTGGTGCAAGTGGTGGTGCACCTGCGCTTCTTCTTGCACATCGATTTGGGCAAGTCCCATCATGATGACCTGATGCTCATCCTGTTCACTTCATTGATACTGCTGCTGATTGTATTGGGGACCATCTGGATCTTGTGGGATCAACATGCACGCATGATGTAACGGGGCAGGCGGCAGCAAAAAAGGGTGAACGCATGGCGTTCACCCTTTTTTGTTTCGGTATTCAGGCGCGACAGGCCTGCCTTGACTCAAGGCAGCCGCTACGTCATGCGCACGGGGCTGTTTTTGGACAACCACAGATCATAATGACTGATCCCAGTTCGTCATTAAAAAGCTGAATACCGCAAATACCACCAAACACACCACGATGACATGATGCTTCTTGATTTTGTCTCTCATGTTGTTCCTCTTTACACCCTGAAATGTTCAAGCCAGTGCGCGCGGCCCGAAGATCGATTAAACCGCCAAACAATAGCATGGTATTTAAAGACCGGAACTTAAGGACGATTCAATGAGGCGCGATCACGCAATTCACACTTACCCCCCCAGATGTTTTTCGAGCCTTCCAGAGGTTGGACAGAGCAAACAGTGTGGTCAATTGAACAGTGTTTTTCATCATCCCACGAAAGCGTACTTTATTTGGCAGGAGCGATTGCCTCGACTTGCTCTGCCGTAATTGCCTTGCCCTGGCCGCCCCATTGAGCACGCATCCAGGAGGCTAGTCCGGCCACTTCCTCAGCACTCATGCGATCCGCAAATCCCGGCATAGCATACATACGCTGATTCCCGGTGAACGTTTGTGTAGGAACCCCCTGCAAAATAACGGTCAGCAGATTAACCGGGCTGTCCATGACGACAGCAATATTGCCATTCATTGGCGGCGCAACATTTGGAATGCCTTCCCCATTGGTCCCGTGACATCCGGCACACGCGGAGAGGTAACTGAGTCGGCCACGCTGCAACGGCGTATCACTGGCAGCAGGTAGTGGCTCAGGTCCTTTTGCAGGCTTAAGCAATTGACCATCCTTACCGGTCATCAGGTATGAGGCGATAGCATCCACATCAGCCGCTTGCATCGCACTGGTAGAGAAGTGCGTCACGGTATACATGCTGCCAAAGGCTGTGCCTTGGGCAGAGATGCCGGAGCTCAGATACTCGCTCAATGACTGAGTGTTGAAGCCTCGCTTTGCCAGCGTCTGTGCAGTGATGTCAGGGACCACCAGGCCATCAACGACGTCACCTCCCTCCAGGGAGCGTGCAAAAGAAACACCCATCGTGACATTGCGCGGCGTATGACAGGCCCCGCAATGCCCCAGACCTTCCACTAAATAAGCGCCGCGCAACCATTGTTCCGATGCCCCCTCCCGTACAGGCGGTTGACGGTCTGGAAAGTTGATCAATGCCCAAAAGTTCATGAATGGCCGCACAGGCAGCCTGAACACTCCGGTGTTAGCAACATTGGGCTCAGTAATAGACGGCAGGCTCATGATGTAGGCATACAAGGCATCAATGTCTTCGGCGCGCGTGATATGCGTGAAAACAAAAGGCATGCCCGGATACAGATTCCTGTTGCCGGGTGCGATGCCATCACGCAGCACACGATGAAAGTCTTCACGGCTGTACTTGCCGATGCCATAGGTCTTGTCAGGGGTTATGTTGGTCGAATAGAGGGTTCCAAACGGTGTATCAATAGGTACACCGCCGGCGCCTCTTGGCCCCTGAGGCAGCGAATGGCAGCCCATGCAGTTTCCAGCCAGGGCCAACTCACGGCCACGAGGGAGCAACTCCCGGGTCTGCGCATCTGTCAGCGGTTGTTGTACATCAGGTGCAACCGTTGAGGGACGGAACACACCCAGGAGTACGGCTAGAGCAAGCAAAACCGCGACACCTATGAAACCCACCAAGCCATTGCGTAAACGATTACTTTTCATCGCCTGCTCCTTAGTCGATCACACAGCCAGGAGTCTTCAGCGCGACGTCCTGAACAGCCTGGTAGTAACGGACATACCCGGTACAACGACAGATATGGTCATTGAGCGCTGTTTCGATTCGACTTTGTAAGTCGGCACGTTTTACAGGTTGGCGTTTTAAAGATTCAACAAACACGGTGGCTGCAGTCACGAACCCCGGAGTGCAATAACCGCACTGAAATGAAAAGTGTTCGATAAATGCCTGCTGTATCGGGGTCAGGTCGCTCACCTCGCCATGCTCATCCCGCTTAGCCTGGCCTTCAATGGTAATCAGCGTTTTGCCATTAAAAAAATGGGCGTCAAAGATACACGTACGCGTCTCTATGGGGATTCCGTCGGGTTGAATTTCCATGACGGTGCACGCATGGCAAATACCTTGCCCGCAACCAAAACGAGTGCCTGTCAGATCAAGATGATCATGCAAAAAATCGATCATGGGCATGCCCACAGGCGCGTCTACCGGACCTACTTTCTGACCGTTTATGGTGAGGGTCAGTGAGCGTTTCTCAATACTCATAGCATCAACGCCTTTTTAATTTTGTTGGCTGTCACGGGAAGGTGATAGAAGCGCGTTCCAATGGCATGAGTAATGGCATTACCCGTCGCAGCGACAACCGGGATCATCACCACCTCGGCTAACCCTTTGGGTGGGGATGTTTCAGTGAGAGGATCAAGATAGGTGGCCGTTTGCGTCCACACGGCGACATCTTTGGCCCGTGGCAACCTGTAGCGGTTGAAGTTCCAGGTGCCGTTCCCCGGGCCATCACCGTACAAAGGGAGTTCTTCCATCAGTGCGTGACCAATACCCATGGCGATACCGCCTTGCTGCTGGCCTGACACCAGAGCAGGCACAATGATATTGCCGGGATCGAGCAAGCTGTGATGATTCATGATCTCAACGTGCCCTGTGAAGGTGTTGACATTTAGTTCTACCAGGCAGGCTGCGGGTGTATAGGTGGTGACACCCGCGTTGTTGCGCTGGGCAGACGGAAACTGAACGTTACTGCGCTTGATGAAGTCATAGCCTCCGGTAGACATTCTTGCCTTCAACGACTCAGGAGCCGCATCTCCATAGCGCACTGCGATTGCATCTGCGGGTAGATTCTTGATCCCCAGTCCAGGAATCTCGAAATCGGCACGAGCCCATTGCCAACGGCTGAAGCAGTGCAGGGCAACGCCTGTGACAAGTCCCATTTCATGCGCTTTACGGGCGATTGCTTCGAATGCTATTGGCGCCATACCACCGCCGCCGATGCCGCCAGGCACTGCCCGCAGGTCTTTGGCGGTCATATAGCCACTCGCCAGTTGGCCTCCTGCCGGACCACTGCTCCAAATGGCCTGTGCAGCCGGCCAAACAGTATTTTCAAGTAGAAATTGAGCAGCCTGACGTGTACCAAATCCGATGAAGTAGACACTGTTTGAAGCGCTCATCGCGGGCAAAATAGCGGGTACCCAGAAGGGGTCCCGTGCAAACTCGTCCTGTTGTTCCTGTGTAATGGAGAACGGTTCGAAATTACTCTTGAGCGGCAACTGAGCGAAGTTGGTTTCACCAAAAATTGCGATATCAGGTGCCTTGCCCAACAAGCGCTGCACCATGACTTGCTGCGCCGTCGTAGCACCGGTACCAATTTCTTGTACGCAGTGGCGCATTGTAATCTTGCCTGCTGCATCGAACTCTAATAACAGCGCCGTTGTATCTGCCCCCGTTCCATAGTCTTTCTGAACTTGTGCAAAGCCCACGCCGTAGCGACGGCCGGGATTGGCTGCCTCGTATTTAACTTTTTCCTGCTCGCGGTTTAGCCACAGTGGATGACTCGAGGCGAGGTCAAGCATCTCCAGATTACGTGGGTCACCCAGCTGGACAGCACCCTGAGTGTTTGGATCGCCCGCCTGCAATGCATTTCGCTTACGTAACTCAATGGCGTCCATTCCCAACTGCGCAGCAACTTCGTCAATCAGTAACTCTGTGATAGACATGGCCTGGAGAGTGCCGTACCCGCGCATCGAGCCCGCTTCGACTGCGGCTGTTGCAATCGCAGCAGTGGCCAGATCGGACTTGGGAAAATAATAGATGGACTGAGCTGCGGTGGCAGCGACTTGCGCCACTGAGAAAGAAAAGTTGGCGCGACCACCACCATTACAATTATAGAAAGCTTTAAGCACCTCGAACTTCCCGGTCTTGCGATCAGCGACCAGCGTTAGATCCATCTCGATACTGTGGCGCTTCATACCCAACTGGAACTGCTCGTAGCGGTCATTTGCCAGGCGCACGGGCAGGCCATCGCCATAAAAACAAGCTGCAATCGTGTAGAAAGGGAAAATGGAGTGATCTTTGGAGCCATATCCAACGGTGGTGCCAGACACCAGTTCAATCTTTTCAACTGGAAAGCGCTTGTTATCTTTGACCATGAACGCGGCAACCCGCGCAACTTCATACGGAGACTGCGCAGCAATCAGTACATGCAAGGTACGCGTCGATGCATCGTACCAAGCATTGCCGTTATCAGGCTCCATGGCACTGGGGTCAATGGACTGCGAAAAACCCTGGCGTTGCACAACAAGTTTTGCAGGGTTGTTACGTGCAGCTTCAATCTCTGCCTCAATAATGCCCGCAGCGGCCATACCCCGGCGCATCGGCTCATCGGTCTGCTGAGCGACCTTTAATGGATCGCGAACGCCGCCACCGCCGCGATGGGGCAACAAGACTGAACGCGGAACAAAGATGCCGTCCGGATCCGCTTTAGGCCAGGTCGGCGTATCACCGTCAAAATTCCCCCAAATAACAGCATCCTGGATAGGTGCAAAGGCAGGAGGGGCAGATGGCGTCTCACCACCGATTCTCACATAACGCGCCGCTCCATAATTGGGAGGCTGGATCAATCCCGTCTTTCTGCCATATTTGACTGCAGTGGTTTCGAATCGCAAACGCCGCTTGGCCGCTTCAAAACGGTCAAAGTCATGGAAGATCAATAAAGCCACAGGGTGCCCGTATAGTGGGGCCGTGTTACCCGCCGGCAGCAGAAAGTCCTGACCGTAAAACCCAACGCCTAAATCTGCCAGTTCGGGGACCCGAACACCGTCTTTTTCCAAATCGGCATGCTTTAAAACCCGATCTGGCTGCAAGTCTGGCCCAAGCATCGACAGGTCAATATCGTCAAATGCATGTTCGACGTCGGTTGCTTTGAGGAAAAAACCATGTGCTTGTTTTTCAGGCCAGCCAGGCAGGTTTTTGGAGCGGAAGTCACGGGCGAATACTTTTTCGCCCGTGACTTTTCGTATCGCATCCCATCGATATTTCACATTGCCATCGGGCGCCATCCATTCGGATGTTTGCGCTCCTGAATGAACTTCACGCGCCTGAAGCGCAGGCAAGCGGCCGAACATAACAGTGATACCCGCAAACGTTCCAAGCTTGATAAAGTCGCGTCGATTGATGCCTGATGCCATGTTTGTTTCCTCTAAACACAGTCATACCGGTTTAAGTCGTCATTGAGCATAGATGCAAACGCAAGAAAAAAATCATTAGGCGAGAGATAAAAATCCTAGATAAAAAGCGATAGAAAGCCACCTGAAAGTTAAATAAACGTACCGATCGTTCTCTCTAAAAACAGTCGCGGAGATTTACCCGCACGCCAGTTTTGATATTGAGGTCGAATGACTTGCTTTTTAAAGGCTTTCATGGGGTCAGACTAAGTCGGCTGCGCTCAAGCTGCTTTTTTTTAGTTTGCCCACGCTAATCTGCATCGCAGGTTCAAGGATGACACCGTTTTTAATGGCAATAATCTCCGCCATAATGCTCACCGCTATTTCAGCAGGCGTTTTACTGTCGATGAATAAACCAATGGGGCCATGCAGCCGTTGCATCGTTTCCTTTTCAATCTCAAAGTGCTCAATCAATCGTGCACGCCGAGCCTCATTGTTCTGACGCGAACCAATGGCACCGACATAAAAAGCGGGGCTCTGGAGCGCCTCGATTATCGCCAAATCATCCAGTTTAGGATCGTGACTAAGCGTCACCACGCATGAGCTTGGATCTGGCCTGAAAGCGGTGACTGCATCATCTGGCATACACCGTAACAGGGGGACTTCGCTCTCGTTCCAGCTGAATGTATGTTCAGGACGAGGGTCGCATACCGTGACCGTAAATCCCGTGCTCTGGGCAATTGCCGCTAGATACCTTGCGAGTACCCCGGCACCGATCAGCAACATGCGCCATCGCGGGCCTATGTACATTGCCAGTTGCTGATCATCTAAAAACAAAGGCGCGTACTTGTTGACGACGGTTAACTGCACATCCCCGGTTTCGCAATCCACGGTACGCCGCACCAAGGCCCCGCCATCCAGATATTCCAGTAGCTGTTCAAGCCGCTCTGCACAAGGGTTGCGCTCCACCATCAACTCAATGGTGCCCCCGCAAGGCAGGCCAAAACGGTTTGCTTCCTCTGCGGTCACGCCATAACGAACCACAGTGGTTGATGGCGTCGTTTCAATATCTTTAAAGCGATCAAACAGGTCATCCTCAATGCACCCGCCCGAGACTGACCCCACCATTTCTGCCCCGACTCGCAGGGCCAGCATCGCTCCGACTGGACGAGGTGATGACCCCCAGGTCTTTACAACAGTGATGAGCAACGCGGCTTGCCCTGCTTGGCGCCATGCGTGCAGAGCACGCAAAACTGTTATATCGATAGCATCCATGGCTTCTCCGACAACAACGTTGTGACACATGTGAGGTGTGATCAATGGGTACAAAGCCAGAGTTCGGCTCGTTGTAAATCTTCTACGGTGTCGATGTCATGCACGATGCCTGGGTCATCAACCAACAGGGCTTTGACTTGCCCTTGACTGTCCAGGGCTTGCAGTACTGAGCGAGCCCCTTGGTCACCCCGCAAGTCCAGCAACGCCTCAGCACAACTCGCTGCGAAAGCGACAGGGTGGCCTTGGCGCTGTTTCCAGTACGGCACGACGGCCTGATAGGGTTCGTCAGTGATTAAAGCCTGCGCAACGGTGCGAAGTGTTGTAGAGCACACCAGTGGCATATCAGCAGGCAAGATCAACCAACCCGCCGCACCCTGCGTAGAACGCACACCGCAGGCAATGGAGTCACCCATACCCTCAGTCTCTGCTCCTGCAGGACTGACTACATGGCACTGCAAGCCAGCCTTTTCCACGGCTTCCAGCACATGGCTCATTACCGGTTTTCCAGCCAGTAGCGCTTGCAGTTTATGTGTATGGCCACCACTGCAAGCAAAGCGCATTCCTTTACCTGCTGCCAGCACTAACACCGTTACGTTCATGTTCATGGTCCAAAACCACTGCTCTCGCAGATGCTTGAAAACATTTTTGAAACCACCCCGGCAATTGGTTCCATTGGTCAGGTCGCTCTGGATATCCTTCAGGGCGGCCTCATCGTTTAGAGGCGCTTTGTCGACGCGACAGAGTGCATCACGATAGCTCGCTATTGAAGCTCTGGGGATTTATTTAGGAAGGAGGACGCTATGTCATCACGTTGTTTCGGGATTTTCAGGCAGGCCCTTCTTCGGCGCGTGAGTGGTCTTTTACGAGCGATCTGTGGCTATCCCGCGTGCTGCATCGGGGTGGTGGTTTTAAACCCGCCATGTTCCCGGTACCAGGTAATGGTGTCCGTTATTGTCTGCTCCAGCCCCCGAAAAGTCAGGCCAAGTTCTTGTTCACTCTTGCGGTGGTTAAAACAGGTGCGATTCTCCTCTCGGATCAATAGGCGCAAGGTTGCCATGCTCAGCAAAACGGGTTTGCCGGTCAGGCGTGCGTAGGCCTCCTGCACACTGGCCAGTATGTACAGCGCGGGTATCGGCAGATGCCGAGCGGGTGTCTTGACCCCTGCGATGCGCCCCAGCAGGGGGACTATCTGACGCATGGTCAGGTTGCGGCCTGCCGCGAGATAACGCTCTCCTCGGCGGCCGTGCTGGGCGGCCGAAACCTGGGCCCGTGCCACATCGCGGGCATCGACCAGGGAGAACGTACCGGGAATCAGCCCGGGTAATTTTCTGTTGACGACATCCTTGATCAGTTGCCCCGAGGACGTCGGTCCAATGTCGCCGGGTCCCCACATCCAGCCGGGTAGAACCATGCAGGCCTGCATCTCGGGATGCGTTTCAAGAAACGCCAGAACCTCACGGTCAGCGAGAATTTTGCTGCGGTAATAGTTATCCGCGTCGGCTTCGGCTCGCAGGCATGTTTCATCGATAACGGTGTCAGGTGGACCGTCCAGTACGGCAATTGAAGAGGTGTGGACAAACCGCCGGATCCCCGCGCGATAGGCCTGGTGAATCAGCTCGCGGGTGCCGGTGACATTGATTTTTTCGAGTGCTTCCCAGTGGTTGCCCCCTTTGTAGTTGTCGCGGAAAAAAGCAGCGGTATGAAACACTGTGTCGCACCCTTGCAGGGCGGCTGCGAACGCCTCGATGTCAGCCATGTCCCCGACAACCAGTTCCACACCCGGCAGATCGTTGAATTGCTGCTCACCTTTAATTCTTGAGCGGACCAGGGCTTTGACCGCGTAGCCACGCGCGACCAACTCCCGCACCAGGTTGTTGCCGAGCAAGCCGGTTGCTCCGGTAACGAATGTGCTGCGCATGGCTTATCCCTTGTCCTGTTCAGTGAGCGGTATCAACACTGCCAGGCCGAAGATGGCCTCTTTATGGATCGCCAGCCCGTCTCGGAAGGTGAAGTGCGCGGCGCGTTCTGCAAACGCTTGAGGGCCCGTAGTCATACATTCCATTCCAGTGGTTTCGAAGGCCTGTAGATATACCGTTGAGACGGCGCCTGAAAAACAGCGTCTCCTGCATAATGGCTTTGCGCATTTGCACATCAGGGAGGATGGGAGGTATGGCGTTGCAAGCAAACTGGGACGATCTTCGTCTGTTATTGGCCGTCTCGCGGCGTGGCAGCTTTTTGCAGGCTGGCCAGTTATTGGGTATCGCGGCGTCTACGGTATCCCGTCGCCTGACCCAGCTGGAGGTGGCACTGGGCGAGCCTCTCGTCGAACGGGGTGTTGAAGGGTGCTGGCTGACCTCGAGGGGCCAGTCTCTGGTGGACGTTGCGCTGGCAGCGGAAGCGGGCCTGAGGCGTCAAGCGGCGGCTGATTTGTCCGGGGTGCAAGCAGCGCTGTGTGGCAATGTCCTGGTCAGTGCAGGGGAAGGGTTCTCCTCTTGTGTGCTGGAAGCCGCGCGTCGTTTTACTGCCCTGTACCCGGCTTGCTCCGTGGAGTTGCTGGTGACCGCCGACTTTCACAAGGTCGCCCGTGGCGTGGCAGACATTGCGCTACGCACATCGCATCTGGGCGAGCCCTCGCTGATTTATCGACCCGTAGGCAGGCTCGCCTATGGTGTCTTTGCGGATGCCGGATACCTGAAGCGGTTTCCCGGGTTGACGCTGGCCACGGCGGACAGCATCGGCTTGCTTCCGCCGCTGGACATGTTGCCTCAAATACGTGCGGCCAAGGCGGCGGGTCTGGATCGTGCGCCGATCAGCGTGAACTCGTTCGTCGCACAACTTGAAGCGGTAAGACGAGGGATGGGGGTGGCGGTCATGCCCCGTATTCTGGCGAAGGGCCTGAGCGAGTTGTTTCCGGATCTTGAACTTCCGGATATGGAGGTCTATCTGGTCACCCGTCCTCAGGCGTTGAAGCAGGCTCACATCAAATATTTCTTTGCCATCCTGGAACCGCTCCTGCTCGAAACCCTGAGTGTTGAGACTGTCGACGATTACCGCTTGGGGACATCGCTGTTCAGTCCGCCCAGTCGGTGAACCCTGTGGCGGTGGATCAAGGCATTCAACCCGACAGGGCCGTTTGTGTATCCCGAAGCGCTGGCAACGCAATGGGCAAACAGCCCTGGAGATGGACCGCGAGGGTTAGTCCGTGATGAAAACCTTCAGCGGGGGTTCGTGCATCAGGAAGTTCTGGTGCGAGATGTTCCAGGCATAAGCACCCGCGAGGGTGAACACCAGCAGATCACCCATGGCGAGCTGGGCCACCGGTTGTTGTCTGGCAAGGACATCCTTTGGCGTACACAGTTGGCCCACCAGTGTGACGGGCTGATCGCGCAGCTGTGCTGGCTGAGAACCTCGCAGTACCGTGAACGGATGGTCGTGGCCTTGGGCCGCCGGTGTGCGGAAGTGATGAGTGCCGCCGCGTCCAATGGCAAAAAATTCACCATGGCTGCTTTTTATGTCCAGCACCTGCATGACGTAGTAGCCACATGCTGCGCTAATGAAGCGCCCGATCTCGAAACGCACTCGGGTCTCGCCCATGTCGTACTCTTCGATGAGCACTTTCAGGCCCTGACAAAATCGTGACCAGTCGAATGACTGTGTCGCGTCCTGATAGTTGATGCCCATGCCTCCGCCAACATTCAGCAGGGGCAGTTGCAGGTGATGGTCGGCGCATAGCTGGCGGAACGTCAGGAAGTAGCTGCGAATCAGTTCAAGGTGGGCGTCGACGTCCAACTGGTGGGACAGCAAGTGAAAGTGCAGCCCCTTGAGCTCCAGAGACGGCTCTTGTTGCAATAATTGAAGGGCGCTTGCGAGGCCTTCCTCATCCAGTCCGAACGGTGTGGGTTTGCCTCCCATGACCAATCGGCTCTGGGGTGCCCGGGCCAGCTTCAGGTTAAGCCGGAGCATGACCGGCGCCCGCTCGCCGCGTTGGCGTGCGATGCGTGCCAGGCTGCGCAGTTCGGTTACGCTCTCCACATGAAACGCTGAAATCCGGTATTGCAGGGCAAGGTCCAGCTCGTGATCGAGTTTGCCGGGGCCGCCAAAGATCAGCGGCTGGTCGGGGCACTGCTCATGCAGCCAGGTCAATTCGCCGCCCGAGGCTGCCTCGAAACCGTCTACCCACGGTGCCAGGGTTTTCAGAACCGGGGCTTCCGGGTTTGCCTTGGCGGCGTAGAACAGTTCGCAGTTTTCGGGCAGCACCTGACGCATTGCCTTTACGTGTCGTTCAAGGGCTGGCAGGTCGTAGACGTAGGCACACAAGGGCGCTTCGTGTTGATGCTTGAGTTGTTCGATGCTTCGAGTTACGGAGGCAGGCAGGCTCATGCGCTTTTCTTCTCTTCAGGGGTCGCCAACGGGCTGGGCAGCAAGGTGTAGCCGGCCTCGCGGTCGGCGCGCATCAATAGACGTGTCATGAAGTTTTCCTTGCTCGGGAAAGGCCCCCCTGCGCAGAGTTCACGCAACTCTGGCGGATGGCCGAGACGCGTGGATTGCGCCCTCAGCAGGTCGCTGATTCGCGCCCACAATTGTTGCTCCAGGGTGTCGCTGCCGTTGGCCAGATGGAAGATCGCTTCGCCGAGGTTGTTCACCAGCGCGCAATACCCAACGCGCTGCCAGGCTTTCTGCGCGCTGTAGTACACCGAACTGCGGGTGCGCTCATCCAGCGCACTCAGACGTGCTGCGGGCCAGATTTCAGGGACCAGCTTGGTGCCCTCAAGATCGCGAATCCAGACCCGGCAGGGCAGCCCGTCTTCGGCAAAGCCAATGACGGTGTTCTGCAAGTGCGGTTCCAGCACCACGCCCTGGCCGAACAGGCAATACAGCACGCCGCCGAGCATCTGACCGGCGTACGCGTCGAGCCAGTTGAGTGTGGCCTGCTCAAGGCTCAGCCCCTTGTTGTCGGCATAGCGCTGTACGTGTTGACGGCAGGCACTGCGATCCTGCTGGTCCCAGGTGAACAGCGCCATTGCCACGTGCGGCCGGTACTGTTCGCGGTCGGCGAGGGGAAGGTTCTCCCGGTAAACGATGCCGAAGCACTCGGTGACTTCGCGGGCCTCTTCCAGTGTGCCGAAAGCGCTGAGATCGAGGCTGGTGGCGCTGGGCTCGGGCATCAACAAAAAGCCCGGTTGCTGTATGGCCAGTTCACTCATGATCGGAGCGAGCAGGCGAGTGAGGGCAACCGCGCTGTCCAGCTCATACCAGGCATTTTTGCGGACGCAGTTGGTCAGGCGCACATGCATGGAGAACTTCAGGAAATAGGCCATTTGCGGATGGTAGAGGGTGCGCACCGAGGATGTCGGGTACATGGCCTGACCCAGAGGGCCGAGGTATTGGATCAAGCCCAATTGCTGAGCGCGCTTGACCAGCGGATCGGCCAGTACCCGGGCCACTTCCCAGGGGTGGCATGGATAAGCATCGTCGCGTCCTGACAATTGACTCAGGGTATTGCGCGGGTCTTCGCCCTGATGACGAAGCAGCGTGGGATCGACCTTGAACCAGTACAACTGAAAACACGCCCCGACCTCCGGTGAGCAGGCCAGCAAATCGTCATGGGAGATCCCTTCGCGACTTTTAGGGGTTGGATGCAGGGCATGGCCCCATAGTTGATGTTGCTCGGACGCCAGCAAACTGTCGGCTTCGTCATTGGCCGGGCGTGAGTGACGAAGGAAGGTACGGGTGATTTGCAGGCTATTGGCGACCTGTTGCAGCATCTCGCTCACGCGCTCCGCACCACTGAGTGGAGTACAGAGCAGGCGCGCCAGTTCGTTGGCCTGCAAGGGTTGCCAGCTCTGGTTATTGCCTTTGAAATAAGGCGCGCTGTTGTAATGGCAACGGCCCAGGAGGCTGGTGCGCTCGGTACGCACTACCAACCGGCCGCTGGGCAGGGCAATGCTGATGCAGCGCCCGTTGCCCTGACGCAGGCTCATGGGCAAATCATGGGTTTGATCGTGCAGGTTCGCTTCGTTGCGCGGCAATGCGTATTCGCGCAAATAACAATTGAGCAGGCATTCGATGGCATGCCGCTGGGCTTCGCCGTCGAGGGCATGATCCTGCAGGGACAGCGTGTTCAACGATGCGGTATTGAGAGCGAACGTCATGCCGGAATCTCCCGGGAAGTCATCAATAGAGGGCGCGCGAAGACCATGGCCGTCATGGCCGCCAGGCAGGCAACGAGAAAGGGGGAGGCGATACCGCAGGTCTGACTGACCAGCGCCGCGACGACACCGGCGGCGGCACCGGCCCATTTGCCACTGGAGTCGAACCAGCCGAACAGGCGGCCGGCACTGCCTTTGCGGCTGCGCTGGCTCAGGCAGCGGTGCAGTCCGACAAAGCTGAGCAGCATGCCGGCGCCGCTGAGCAAGCGCAGAATAAACAGCGGTTCGGCCTGCACGCTCCAGAACTGCAGCGCATTACTGATTGCCAGCAGCGCCAGCCCCGGCAACAGCAGGTTGCCCTGATGCTTCTGCACCCAGGGCAGCGCGAGCAGGTAAACCAGATGCGGCAGGCTGTAGAGCAGGCCGATCAGCGCATCGTTGCCAATGCCCAGTTGCTCGCCGAAGGGCATGAAGTAAGGGAACGTCACGACCATCGCGAAGCTGAACAGAAACTGCACGGCCAGCAGTCGCGGCATGTCTTCGGGCAGTTCACCCACACCCTCGGCCTGCTTGCTTTTCAGGGCATGCTTTGGGGCATCCTTGGGCAACGGCAGGATCAGTATGAAGGCCAGCAGCGGTAACCAGGCCAGGTATCGGTACAGGTCTAATCCCAAGCCCTGCGCGGTCAGCAGTCCCAGCAGGATCGGTCCACTGATCATTGCCAGGCGTGCCGAGTACTGGGTCCAGTTCAGGGCTCGGGACAAATCGCCGCCCTTGAACTGAGTCGACAGATAGGCGTTGGAGGCGGCCATTGCACCGCCGAAAGTCCCCTGGATGATCAACGCCAGGACGAACACCGTCAGGTTGGGGCTGAACCCTGCCAGCAGAAAACCGGCGAACAGCCCGGCATGAGCACGCAGCAACGACAGGCGACATCCGTTGTTATCGGCCCATCGTCCCCAGAGCGGGGCCGCCAGTGCGGTGCATAGCGTCGGTAGCACGAACAGCACTCCAATGGCCCAACCCGGTGTGTCGGGTGCCAGGTCGCTCAGGATGCGCGGCAGGTACAAGGGAATACCCAGCGCCGTGAAGGCTGAGAGGTAGTGACCGAGCAAGACGCTGGAAATCAAACGCCGCTGCATGGGGCGTCCTCCAGCAGGAAGTTTGCAGCGCTGTAGCCATAAAACTTGTTGATGTCGCTGGCGCCGGAGTGTTTCTTGCTGAACAGGCTGCCGGCGCTGAGCAGGTATTTCACCGGCAATTTCGGGCTGTCGAGCAGCCATCGGCGTGCATCGTGACAGTCGATGCCTTCTGCTTCGAGTTGTTGCAGGCAAGCCTCCAGTCGCTGGCGCAGTGTGCCGTACAGGCTGGATCGAGAAGCCAGGCCGGCGGTTGCCAATGCTTCCAGGATCGCAACGATGTTCAGCTGCAAGGTGATGGTGCAGAACATCTCGGCCAACGGTTGGCTGCTGTCGACGCGAATGCGCTCATCCTGCAAGGCTGCCGGCAGATCGGCGAGATCCGGGCAGGCTGAAGCGAAACGCTGGGGCCACAGGCGAGCGGCGTCGTTGTCCTTCATCAGCAGGCGCAAGGGCTGGCCGTGTTCGAACATCACCACGGCATTCTGCTGGTTGGCTTCCAGCGCGATGCCGTATTTCAGCCATAGTCGCAGATGAACCTGCAACAGCAGATCGAGATAAGCGTCCAGCCAGTGTTGCAGCGAACCTGCATGAAAGCGTTCGACCAGTTGTTCAAGGAACAGGCGCCCATCGACGAGCGGGCTGGCCAGCGCAGCGACAGGCACCAGTGTGATGTTCTCCAGACCGTCCGGGTAACGACGCACGATATAGGCCAGATGGCGACTTTCGGCGGCATGCCCGCCGTGTTTTTCGTCGACATGCAGATAGCGTGCTGCCAGGGCCGGATCGTGTTTTTTCAGGGCCAGCAGGAGCGTCTGAAAACAATGACCGTCATACAAGGTGCCGGGTTTGATCAGGCGTAAATTACGTGCGCCGAGGGTGCTGACCAACAGCGGCAGTTTTATGTGCCACTGAGGTTGACGGGTGCAGGCCACGGTCCGCACGGACAGCGTAGGTTCGACCTGCATGGCGGTACGGGGAGCCCTGAGCGTACCTTCAGGCAGGCCATACTGATCAAGCACCTCCCACGTCAGCGGATGAACGGGCATTAATGAATGGCTGCCTTGCAAGGCCGGCGACAAGCCGACGTCCTCAAAGTCCGGCCAGTGCGCTGGCTGAGGGCTCGTCAGGGTCATGGCTTCATTGGGAATGGCCAGCCAGTTGAGTTCGAAGCACGGTGCAAACTCCGGCGCGTAGCGTTTGAGCGCGGCGCCATCGAAGCCGCTTTTGGCGCGTGCTGTCGGGTAGAACGGATGGTCCAGATAGCTCGCCAGCTGGTCGATCTTCAGCAGCCTTTGCGACCAGTCCTTCAGCTCGATCACGTCGCTCAACGCGGGGGCATATTGGCGGTATGCCTGATTGCACAGGGTCCGGTGTTCGGCTGCGCAATCCGCTTCTTTCAGGTAAGCACCGAACAATGTCAGGCTTTCTTCGTCCAGACCGTGGCTCAAACGCTGCAACCAGGTGCGGTATCCGCGTTCAACCTCGGTGTGGCTGTGCGGTGACACTGCAATCCAGGCGTCACCGGTACCGATCCAGTCTTGCAGCGGATACGCCTTGACCACCGGCAGCCAGAGTTCATCGGCCCCCAGGTGTGTGATGCGTAGCCAGTGTGTGTCGGGCTGCTGTGGCAAGCAGTGGCTTAACCCGTGGGGCAGCTGGCACATTTCGGCCTTGCTGACGATCCCGCAGATGTCTTCACGCAGGCAGCAATCGATGATGCGTCGGGTCATGAACGCCTGATCTGCGTTGTCCGGGGACAGGTTCATGCCATCACCCATTTCAGGTCGTTCAGGGTCGAGCTCAATTGTGCTTCGAGGCTCAGGTCGTCAGGCGCAATCAGCCTGAGAACGCCGACATAGTCCTTGTTGGAGTGGCTGATCGTCAGGGTGTCGCCCGTGTTGTGAAGTGCTCGGTAATCGCACCAATGGCCTTCACGTTCGATATTGAAACTGGCGCTGGCCTGGTTCAGGCGTCCCGAGCGGTCGGCCACAAGGTAATGAACGGTTGCTTCGGCACATGCGGGTTGTGCCTCGATCAGTTTTTCTCCCAGGTGCAAGGCAATGATGCGGTCAAACCAGCCCTGTGGCAGCAATCGATCCAGCAGGAATTCGCGGCCATCGCCGATGCTGCGGTAGTTGATTTCGACCAGTACCGGGCCTTGGGCTGTCAGAATGAATTCACTGTGGCAAACCCCGAAATTGACCCCGAACGCGGCCACCTGTGCCAGCGCTGCGGCACGTTGGGCCTGGCTGATTTGCCCATTCCAGCGCGCGGCGAGTTCTACGAAATTCGGCGGCGCTGAAAGGGTGACGTCGAAGCCACCAATGGCTTGCAGGCTGCGTCCGTCGCCCAGTGTCTCGAGGGTGAACAAGGGGCCTTCCATGTACGCCTCCAGCAACAGTGCCCGGCCCGGTTGTTGCTGCCAGAATTGCTCACAGTAAACGGCCAGTTCGGCGGCGTTGTGGCACAGCCTGACGTCCAGGCTGGCGACGCCTTCCCGGGGTTTGGCGACCACGGGCCAAGGGGCATCGGTTGGCAGTTTTGAATGAGATGCCAGCACCTGGAACCACGGGCCATGCAAGCCCAGGCGTTGCATGCGCTCGCGCATGGCCGCCTTGTTCTTTGCCGCATAGCACAGTCGCCAGTCCTTGCCTGGGCATTCAAAGGCTTCAGCCACTATCGCTGTCGCGGTCTGAAGGTGATCGCTGTTGGAAAACACGGCGGCGGGGCGCAAGCCCAGGCTGTTGAGTGTTTCGATAACAGCCAGCGGATTGAACACATCACATTCGATAACGCGTAGCTCATCCGGCGATATGTGCGAGGTGGCGAGCAGGCGTCGATGTTCCTGAGCGTGGTCGGTGATGACCACGATCGGCAGCCCGCGTTTGTGCGCGGCCGGCAGGAAGCCTTCGAGAATCGCCGGGTGGGCGACGTGAGCAAGAATGACGAATGGGCGGTGCATGGCAGTTTCCTGGGGGCAACAGTTGCCCGTCCCGGAGGATCGGGCAACTGGTTTGCAGAGGCGCAAGTGCGCGGTTTAGAAGCGGTAGTTGACGCCTAGGGTGAGCGAGCGCTCTGGCGCGGGTTGACGACCCCAAGGGCTGGTGTCGATACCGCGGAAGTAGTATTCGCGGTTGAACAGGTTGCTGATGCCCACTGACGTGGTCAGGAGGCTCTTGTCGGCCAACTCGAACTCACGTTCAAGGGCGGTGTTCCACACCCAGTAAGCAGGCAGTTTGCCTACGCTGGCAGTGGCGTTTTCATCTCTGGAGTTGTCGGCATCGGTATAGGCGCTGCTGATATACAGACCATCGAGGTTATAGGTCCAGTGCTCGGCAAAACGGTAGCGACCATCGATGGTGAACTGATTGCGCGAGGAATACGGCACTTCGTTGCCCTTGAATGTGCCGTTGCGCTGTTTGGCATCGAGGTACGCATAGCTGGCATGCAGGTCCAGAGCCGGCAGCGCTTCGGGCGTCCAGAACAACTCGGTCTCGAAGCCCTGGTGACGTGTGCTGCCAAGGTTGTCGAAGCGGTCAGTGGTGGCGTTGTAGACGATCTGGTCGTCGAAATCGATCCGGTACAGGTTGAAGTCGGCGCGCAGGCCGTCCCAAGGGGTGTAGCGCACGCCAGTCTCATAGTTCCACGCCAGCTCTGCGCCGACATCGCCTTCCTTGACGATTTGCGTGACTTGCGGTGGACGCAGGGACTTCTGGGCGTTGGCGTAGACGTACCAGGTGTCGGTCGCCTGATAACCCACAGTCAGGCCCGGCAGCCACTCTTCTGATTTGTTCTCGCGGGCGGCTCCGGTGATACCGTCAGCGTAATCCATGCGGGCGTTTTCGTAGCGCACGCCCGGGGTGATTGTCAGGCGATGATCGAGCAGGGTGATGGCATTGCTGATGTAGAACGCACGGGCGTCGTCATCAAACTTCCAGTCCCGGAAAGGCGCGGTGACGCCGGTCGTGATGTTCTGGCGATTCACTTTGTAGTCGATGTCTTCGCTCACATAACGGGCACCCAGCAACCAGGTCTGCCCGACAGTGTCGCCATCGATGGTGGCACTGATACGCGGCTCCGTCCCCCAGACTTTAAAGTCGCGCGGGCCATCCTGTTTGGTCACCGCTGTTCCGTCAGGTGTGAAGGGCAGTCCGACCACGAAATTGCGGTAGCTGTCGTGGGCGAAGTTGGTCCAGCTGAACTCGACTGAGTCGAACGGCCCCATGGCGCCCAGCCGTTGGGTATAGGTGCCCCATACGCGGTTGGTGTCACCCTCGAAACGGTCCAGCGGGCGCGTCGATTGCCGCGGATCATGCTTGTAGTCCTGGACGCTGAGGGCTCCGGCCAGGTCCATGTCGGCCTTGTAGCGCTGGATGCCGAAGCTCAGATCGCGATCGTCATCGATGTTCCACTGACCGCGCAGGCGGTAGTTCTGCACATCGGTGTCGGAGTGTTCGCGCCCGTATTCGCCACTCAGGGTGTTGATGTCCAGTTGCAGGCCGAAGTTGTCGGTCAGGTAGCCGCCGGTTCCCAGGTAGCTGTCCCACAACTGGCGGCCAGCGGGGTTGAACGTGATTTTCTCCTGCAGCGTGGTTTCCCACGTATGCGGAATCGGCTTGCTGATGAAGTTGATCACCCCGCCGACGTTGTTCGGGCCGTATTGCACCGCTGCGCCCCCACGCACGATATCAATGCGGTCGACCGTCGCCATGGTCATTGGAAACAGTGACAGGCCGGTCTGGCCGTAGGGCGCCAGGGCCAGAGGAATACCGTCCGATAGCGCCTGGATTCTGCCGCTGCGACTTTCGTACAAGCCGCGTACTGAAATCTGTGGCAAAGCGCCTGTGCCGGTTTCGTCAAAGATCTTGACCCCGGGGACCCGTTGCAGCGCGTCGTCCAGGCCGCGGACGCTGGCTTTTTTCAGTTCGCTGGCGTCGATAACGCTACGGCTGCCGGCATAGGTGCGCACCTCTTGGTCACTGGCCGTACCGAGAACATCGCCCTGAATCGTCATGGGCGCCAGTTGCACGCTACTGGCGGGGGCCGTGGTCAATTCGCTGGGTGGTTCAGCAGCGATGGCAGCGTGACAGATGCCCAATGTGAGAAGGCTGAGTGAAAAATGCAGGGGTGTTGTTGTTATTTTCATTTGGGCGACGTTGGCTCATATTTTTGCTATTGGAGAGAGTGCAGGCGGGCTTTCAATGCGTTGTGCAGCAAGCCGCGGTCTTCCCCGGCCAGAAAACTTTGAATCCCGCGCGCGCGCCACAGCGTGTTCTGTTCAGCCGTACGCGGGTTTGCGCAGAACGGGATTGTGGCGCTGAGGCAGGCATCAGCCATGTCTTGCAGCATTTGCCAGACTTGAGGATGAAGAGGGTCTGGCCCCAGGCCGAGGTCGAGGGACAGGTCCAGTGCGCCTTCCATGATCATGCCGACACCCGGCAGCTTGAGGATTTCGCCAAGCGCGTCGACCCCGGCGCGGCTTTCGATCATGGGAATAATGGGGGTTTGACGGTTGGCCAGGGCGATGTACTCGGGCAAGGGCAGGCGCCCGAATCCGGTAATGCGGCCGCCGGTGATTCCGCGTTTTCCCAAGGGAGGAAAGAAGGCTGCTTCGATGGCGCGTTGAACTTGCGCAGCACTTTCGGTGCGTGACAGCACGATGGCTTCGATACCGGCATCCAGTGCGCGGCCGATCAGCTTTTCATCCACTTGAGGGATACGCAGCCAAGGCGAAATGCCTGCGGCCTCACAGGCACGGACACAATGCATGAGGTCTTCTTCAGAACGCAGCAAGTGCTCAAGGTCGAGAATGACGAAATCGTAGCCCGCAAACGCGAGCATTTCGCACAGCATCGGCGAAGGCAGAGAGTTGAGCAGGCCGTAGACGTTGTCCCCTTTTTGTAGCCGGGAAAACACCGGAGAGGTTCGTATCACTGACGCATATCCTTCAGAATGAATGCGCGTTAATAGTAATCATTTGCAATCGTATGTAAATATTTTTTATCGGAGATGGGTGAATTCGTGATGGTCTTCATAAAAATATCCTCATGGGCGCATTACTGCTGAGCACTGGGCCTGAAGTCAGTCGCTATCAGCTAAAGCACTGCGTTGCTGCTCGGCCTGGGTCGTGAAAAAAACCGACCTGGATGCAAGGCGTTCTATGCTGCTTAGGCTCAGAGTCGTTTCGACTCGCATCGGGACAGGGAGGTCTTATGATTTCTGATTGGGAAATGTGTCTGCGTTTATTGTTGGCGGTGGTGCTGGGCAGCTTGGTCGGGTTTCAGCGCGAACACCTGTTTTGGACGGCTGGCCTGCGCACGCACATGCTGGTGGCAACCGGGTCATGCCTGTTCATGATGGTCTCGGCTTTCGGCTTCCAGCAGGCGTTGACCCAGACCGGTACTCAGTTGGACCCTTCTCGTATTGCGGCCCAGGTTGTCACCGGCATTGGCTTTCTGGGCGCCGGTTCGATTCTTCTGCGCGGTGAAGTGATCAAGGGGCTGACCACAGCTGCCAGTCTGTGGGCGGTCGCAGCGATAGGGTTAGCCGTCGGTGGTGGGCTTTATGTGCTGGGTACTGTGGCCACGCTCATTATCCTGACGATCCTGGTCGCGATAGGCCCTCTGGAAAAGAAGTACCGGGACTACATGAAAGTGCATGTCATCAAGCTGGTGGCCCCGGCCGGCTCGTTGTCCCTGATGCATCTGAAACAGATTTTAGGTGAGCGCGCGGGCTGTATCAGGCAGGTCATTGTCGAGCAGGGCGTAGAGAAGGATTTCGAAGATGTCACTATCGAGTTTCGAAACGCCACCCGGCCTCAGGCTGAAGCGATGCTGCAGATACTCTTGAACATGGAGGGCGTCCGGGAAGCGCCCCATTCGGATTGATCCGCGGCGAGGTCAGGTTGTCGTGAGTGGTGTATTGCCTGCAGACCTGGATGCTCAATTTGCGGGGCAATCGCCATCAGGCAGTTGCCCTATGGGCGCGCAGGCATGTCGGTGGTGATTGCTAGCCGTGCAAGGCGGACGGGCGGCGACCTTCAATCATCGCATTGATGAACGACTCGGTAATGACTTGTGGCCGGGTTATCGCGCTTCCCACCACGACTATGTCAGCTCCTAACTGGAGCACCCGGCAAGCGTGTTCAGGGCTACCGACTCCTCCTTCAGCAACCAGCGGGCACTGGGAAACGACCTGGCGTATGGCTGTAAAATGTGCGAAATCATCCTGATACAGTCGTTTTCCGGCCGTATTTGGCGTGGCGCCGTAGGCGGCTGTGGAGATGCAATCAAACTTCAGGGATTGTACGTAAATGGCTTCTTCGACAGTTGCGATTTCGGCCATCAGTAACAGGTCTGGAAACTGCGAGCGTATGGCTTCGATAAAGCCCTCGAGTGACTCCCCGTTGGGGCGCCTGCGATCAGTAGCATCCAGCCCGATCATGTCCGGTGCTTCCCTCGCCAGCGTTGCGATTTCTAACAGGGTAGGGGTCAGCGTGATATCTGATTGCGGGTAACGAGCGGTCAAGACTCCAATGACAGGTAAGGATATGCAGTTTTTTATCGCGGCAATATCGGATACTCCATTCGCAATGATACCTGCTGCGCCAGCCTCGGCCGCAGCTAATGCCATGGCGCTCATGTGAAGGGAGCCATGTAAAGGCTCATGTTCCAGTGCCTGACACGAAACAACCAGCCCTCCCATAACACTATCAAGCATTGATTTTCTGAACATCGAGTTACCTCCCTGGACCGTCGCTGCCTTATAAATATTGAATCTCCCCCGCGCTAAGAAGGGCTCAGAGGACCCTAGCGCATCTGATGATATCGCTTAGATTGAATGGAAATTAAAAATATACCGTACGTTAGTTTATATGCCGCTTGCAGGGGGCAGGATTAAATTGTGTAAAACACGGAAGCGTTATCTCTGTTTGATATTTGCGAAGACTAAAGTATTAATCTACAGTTTTTTTTCGGTCCTGACGCCAGTGCGTCGGTCGCGAATATTTCACGGCTCAATTGTACTCATTCACGCATTATCAGGGATGAATTATCGATGACCAGTCAATTTGATGAGCTGGCAGCACTTTATGAAAATATGGCTGAATGGCCGTTCAGAAAGTACTGTGAAATTCCTTCTGTTTTTGACGCCCTTGGTGACGTCTCAGGGCTGGATATTTTTGACTTCGGCTGCGGCAACGGGCTGTATTCACGAATGCTGAAAAAACAAGGGGCGCACAGGGTTGTTGGTTACGATCAATCAATGGGCATGCTTGATTATGCAAGGCGTCGGGAGGAAAAAGAGCAACTGGGTATTGAATTTACGACGGCGATCAATTCGGACTTGTTGAATAAATTTGATGTGGTTGTTGCTATCTATGTGCTTCCGTACGCGGGGGATGTTTCTACGCTCGATGCCATGTGTGCAAGCATGGCATCGTTGCTTAAACCGGGCGGAAGGCTCATCACGCTGCCTATCCACCCTGATTATTGTCCCCGTCCTGATTACTATGAAACCTATGGTTTGCGACTTATTCCGGCAGGCGATGACAATGCGCGTGATGCCTCTGAAGTGACCCTGGATCTATGTCAGCCCCCTTATGATATCCAAGTGACAGCCTATTATTGGACTGCCGACGCGCTCGAGAGAGCCTTGAATCAAGCAGGCTTCAAGAGGGTGCACTGGCGAAAAAATCAGCCCACGCCAGAAGGGCTTGAACGTTTAGGCGCGCACTATTGGAAGAACTACAAAGACTCCCCCCATGCGGCCATCTTAGATTGCAGCATGGGGCACTGAAATGGACGCCGTCGCTCATTCCTTTAAAAAAGGTCGTGGAAGTGATTTAACCTCTGCCGTTTCTTGCCTGGCTGCTTATGTTGATCGACATGAGTGGGACGGTTTGATAAACGATGAGAATTTTTATAATTCATATGACTGGCTTGCAAGCCTGGAGCATGCGCAGGGCCCCGCCGATATTTTGAAAGTCTACGGGGCCTCCGGGCTCTTGGCTGGTTGCCCGCTCTGGACTGGAGACGCAGGGACCACACTGTTCACTCCTCAAGCTCTGTTCCCCAATATGTCGGAACAGTGGGGGAACAAGTATCTCTGGGGGGGAGCCCGTCGCAGTACCCATAATGAGCTTGTCTGTACCCAGGGTGCCAGCCGCCAGGAGGCGCTTCGCCAAGTGTTTTACTCTGGCTGTACGTATGCGAGCGAGCACAACTTTTCTGGATTTCTGATCCCGTACATGCCTCTGCGTCGAGCATTGGAAATTGTCGACTGTACGCCTGAAGCTCATGTCCTCCTGCATGCAGCAGAAGCCGTGATGCCTGTACCCGCAGGAGGATTAACGGAGATGCTCGACTCCTGGCGGTCTCATGATCGTGTACGAAGCAAGGCAGAAATTGCGGCATTTGAAAAATATGAAAACAAGGTGCGGTGGCTTCCGCTGACGAGTGATTTAGATGACCGTGTGGCGACGCTCATTACCAATAATCGAAACAAGTATGGATCGGCTCAAGATAAACAGTGGATGATTGAAAACTTAAGGGGGCAAAGAAAGTCCGGCGTCATTCACAGTGCCATTGCTGTGCTTGCCGAACGGGGGGATCAAGTGAGTGCTGTAACGGTCTTTTATAAATTTGGCGAATCCCTGCACGCACGATACTTTGGGTCCGATTACACGTTGGCTGACAACGACTACCGCTATTTTGTACTCACCTATTATCTTTCTCTGGATTACGCGGCATTTCACGGGCTGAAAAAGTGCTGCCTCTCCACTTCTGCATTAGAGGCCAAAGCCAAGCGTGGAAGTTTGATTGAACCTTTGGCGGCGGTGGTGATTTCTGGTGAAGATACGTTTAATCGAGATGCTGTGCGCCAGCATAATTACCGCTTTGCCCAAGACTATAAAACGCGATTCAAATCGAGTTTAAGCGCGGACTGGCGTCTTTTAACGCATTTGTAAAGGAGATTCATATGTTGCACCTCATCTATTTGCTTCGTCCTAGTGCAAAAGCCAGATCCCGACATGCCGAGTTTTGGGAGTGGGTTCGGGAGCGGGAAGCTTGGTTTTATGATGGCCTGGACATGGCGTCTAATCCCCGGTGGTATGTGCAAACCATTGCCCCCCATGTTCATTCCGTTGAACACTGGATATCGTTTGCTGATGAAGCAGCATGGGGGGCTTATCGTAAAGCTGTTTCGGCACGCTCCCATATCGAAAGCTGGGAAAAGAAACGGGTTGAGCAAGATGAGTGGTGGGAAATTCTGGACGCCCGTTTAGTGAACGATGCTCCCGTTCCAAGAAGGAACACCCCATGACACTTTCCTTGGAAGAGAGATGCCTAAGACTGTTGAATACCACTCGCTTTGTCACATTGGCGACGGTGTCGGCAGACGGTGAGGCGTGGGCATCCACCGTCAACTATGTTTATCGAAGTGAAACGCAAACACTGTTGTGGTACTCGATGTCGGATGCCCGGCACTCACGTAACATTGAACAAGTATCAGTGCTCTCAGGCTCTTTATTCAGGACGGATTTAGGTGCTGAGGCCCCGCCGGTCGGGCTTGATGGCATACAGTTCTGCGGCACTGCTCGTTCAGTACCGGACGACGAGGTTCAATCGGCTCACGAAAGCTATTACCGGATAAATTTCCCCGATGAGCGTATCAGGGCGCAATGGGTGCTTCCGCTCGCTGAATTCAAGCAATCAGAAAAGCGCAGTTTTTACGAACTGACGATTGAGCAGCTTTGGCTATTGGATTTGGATCGCTGGTCTTATGATAAAAATGACCAGCGTATCGAGGTTGTGCTCCCGTTTGAGGGCGCTCGTTTGTGATCTGAATAAAATGGCAGGCTCCGGTTTTTCTTCGTTGGTCGTCATGCGCCAACATGCGTGACTCTGCGCCGATATTGTCCCGTGAGCCTACCCTCGAGTCAGGTAATTACCGGGTAGTCATCCACGCTGTCAGGCCATGGGCTCAGTACTTCAAAGCCGGTGTCCGTGACCGCCACCATGTGTTCCCACTGGGCTGACAATGACAAATCCTTGGTGACCACGGTCCACTGGTCGGCAAGGGTTTTTACATGACGCTTGCCGGCGTTGAGCATGGGTTCGATGGTGAAAATCATCCCGGTCTTGAGCTTCATGCCTTGGCCGGGGTAGCCGTAATGCAGGACTTGCGGCTCGTCGTGGTACACCTTGCCGATGCCGTGGCCGCAATATTCACGCACCACACTGAATCCCTGTTTCTCTGCCACCGATTGAATGGCATGCCCGATGTCGCCCAGTGTTGCGCCGGGTCGGACCACGCGGATGCCGGCGCACATGGCGTCGTAGGTGGTCTTGACCAGATGCCGGGCTTGCGGATCGGGCTCCCCCACGAAGTACATGCGGCTGGTATCGCCGTACCATCCATCCTTGATCACGGCGATATCGATATTCACGATATCGCCATCATTCAGCACGCGATTCGACGGAATGCCGTGGCACACCACCTCGTTGACCGACGCACAAACGGTTTTCGGAAAGCCGTGATAGCCCACATTGCCGGGGATGGCCTTCTGTACATTCACGATGTAGTCATGGCAGATCTGATCCAGCTGGTCGGTGGTCACACCTGCCTTCACGTGTTGGCCGATCATGGCCAGGACCTCGGCAGCCAATTTGCCCGCCACTTTGGATTGGGCGATTTGCGCCGGGCTATTGAGGGTGACGTTGGCTCTCATTGTTTGGCTCCGCTAGGGTTTTGGACGTTTTGGGCAACCTCGACCAGCTCGCACAGCTGCTTCAAATCGAGGTCGCCTGCCAGCTCCGCTCGTACCAGCAAGCGGCAGATCTGATTGTGATCAAGGTTGGGGTGCAGTTCGGTCAACATACCGATCCGTATCCAGTGCTCGGCCTGCGCGTTGATCGAGCGGCTCAGTGCGTTGCTGGCGACCCGCAGGTTTTCATGCAGGTGGTCTGAGATTTTCACGATGCCCATTGAATGACTCAATATGAAATGTATATGAAACGTATACTATTCGATTGAGAGGCGCGTTCGCAAACTCAACGGCATCCCCATCGCAAAGAGATGTTTTTTACACTTCACGCAACAATCCGCTGTGTTTAAGGTCTAGGTTCTTTGTTTCCGGGCAATGAGCCTTTATTTAGACGATCAGGGGGATGTAAGTGATATCGCGCAGAACGTTATTTTTATCAGTCTTGGCCTTGACCCGTGTCGGCGGTGCAGAGCCATGAATCAGCGAATGTCATGGCGGGTTTCCAGCGTTGCTGCATGCAGTCTGCTCAGTACGTCGCCGGTCTGGGCGGCAGAGGACAGCGGTACGCTGATCGGGCAGGCGGGGCTCTGGCTTGGGTTGCAGTTCAACGCCATGCCTTACGTATTCTGGTCGGCGGGCGTGCTCCTGCTGATGGGCAGTCTCTGGGGAGGGGTGGTGGCTGTCCGGCGCCGACGTGCGCGCATTATCCTGGCGAAAAGAATCGCGTTGAACCGGCGTTTTCATTCACGCTGAGACCCGCAGAGGGCAAAGCCCTTGGGCTGGCGCCCGAGGGCTTATTTAGACGGGACGAGGTCAGCGCCACATATTGACCTTGGCCAGGTCAATTAACTCTCGCGCCCGGCCGTCCATTACGGTTTTGAGCATGAACAGGCTAAAACCCTTGGCTTGCTCAAATGTTTTGGTCGGCGGCATGACCAGTTCCTGGCGGGCGCTTACCACGTCGACCAATACCGGGCCGTTATGGCTGAAGGCCTCGCGCAGGGCTGTTTCCAATTCTTCCGGATGTTCCACGCGAATTCCCCTGACACCCATGGCTTCGGCCATTGCCGCGAAGTTGGGGTTTTTCAGGTTACAGCCCACATCGGGGAATCCGGCGGCTTTCATTTCCATTTCAACAAAACCCAGGGTGCCGTTGTTGAGCACAATGATTTTGATTGGTAGCCCCACCTGATTCAGCGTCAGGAAATCGCCCATCATCATGGTGAAGCCACCATCACCCGACATGGAAATTACCTGTCTGTCAGGAAAAGCGGCTTGCGCGCCAATCGCTTGCAACATGGCGTTGGCCATTGACCCATGATTGAACGAACCCACCAATCGCCGCTTGCCATTCATCTTCAGGTAGCGTGCAGCCCAAGCAGTAGGGGTGCCGACATCGCAGGTGAAAATGGCATCGTCTTCAGCCAGTTCACTGACCAGTCGATTAAGGTACTGCGGGTGAATGATCGAGCTGTTCGGGCTGCTCTCAGCCAGTGCATCGAGGTCTTCGCGGGCTTTTTTGTAATCCTTGAGCGCGGCGTCCAGATGGCCGCGGTCAGGATTTTTCAGCACATGGGGCAGAACAGCCAGCAGCGTTTGCTTTACATCGCCCACTAACCCCAGTTCCAGAGGGCAGCGATTGCCCAGCGCTTGCACACGCAAATCGACTTGCGCGATATGGCCGTGCTCGGGGTAAAACTGGCGATAAGGGAAGTTGGTACCGAGCATCAACAAGGTGTCGCAATTCATCATCGCCTTATAGCCGGAAGCAAAGCCAATCAGTCCGGTCATGCCAACATCGTAAGGGTTGTCATACTCGACGTGCTCCTTGCCGCGCAGCGCATGCACGATGGGCGCTTGCAGGCGTTCTGCCAGCGCCAGGATTTCGTCGTGGGCTCCCGCGCAGCCAGCGCCACACAGCAACGTGACTTTTTTGCCATCATTGAGAAACGACGCCAGGTGGCGGATATCAGTGTCGTCAGGTCGTATGAGTGGCAGTGTGGGTTTAAGCCAGTTAGGTACCTTGGTTTCGCAGGCTTGCAGGGCTACATCTCCCGGAATTACCACCACTGCAACCCCGCGCAGGGCGATGGCAGTCCGCATGGCCCGCTCGAGGATTTGCGGTAACTGCTCGGCTCGAGACACCAGTTCAACGTAGTGGCTGCATTCTCTAAACAGGCTCTCAGGGTGAGTTGCCTGAAAATAATCAATCCCGATTTCGCTGCCGGGAATATGTGCCGCCAGGGCCAGAACCGGTACTCCGCTGCGATGGGCGTCGAACAAACCATTGATCAGATGCAAGTTGCCGGGACCGCAACTTCCGGCACAAACCGCGAGTTCACCGGTCAAGTGTGCTTCGGCCCCGGCTGCAAAGGCGGCAGATTCTTCATTACGCGTATGAACCCACTGGATTTGTTCCTGACGGCGCAGCGAGTCAGTAAAACCGTTCAAGGAGTCACCGACCACGCCATACACCCGCTTGACGCCGGCTTGCTGCAAAGTTTCGGTGATGAAATCGGCAACCGTTCTGGTCATGGGAGCTCCTTAGAGTCAAAAAAATGCTTCAGGTTCGCGATGCAAGCGATGCCCAGGAAGGATAGACACAGGATCCGACTTCACCGGTTTTAAATACGTTCAATGAATACGCGTTCATCTGCCCGAGGCAGGCCGAATCTCTACGTTTAAGGAGGAGCCCCCATAACGGGTATGAGCTTCAATGTTTAGTCGTGTGGCATCCAAAGGTCGAAAACTCTGCATTTAATGTGTCCGGTCGGTCGTGTGAGGCTGCCGGATCTTCGGTAACACGGTTGCGGGTCATGGGCGTTGGGCGAATGGGCATAATCGGTCGTCGGGACATGCAGGACACTCTGCTGTGTCTTGTACCCGATCGATTTTTTACCCAGCCTGCCTCCAGTCTGCACACGCTCCCTTCAAAACTGGCCTTTTGGGCCTTGTATCACTGTCGTCACGCCCGCCCGCCGGATTCTGGTCTGTTCCGTTAAGTCTTGATGGTCGATGCCCCTAAGGGGCTCGGCTGAATCGGCGCACCTGTGCGCCTGTCAGATACGAAATGACGAGTATTCCCATGAGTGCCACTTCTCCTTTTGCTGCGCCGCAAGAAGCCCTGGATTTTCTGCAACTGAACCCGGATATCGAGATGTTCGAGCTGTTCATCCTCGACAATAACGGCGTGCCCCGGGGCAAGTTGTTGCACCGTGATGAGTTGCTGGCGGTGTATGAGAGTGGACGGCCGTTACCGAGCACGATTCTGGGCTTGAGCATCCAGGGCGATGATGTCGAAAACACCGGACTGGTGTGGGACGTGGGCGATATAGACTGCCGGGCCTACCCGATCAGTGGCAGTTTGCAGCGCATACCGTGGCGCCTGATGCCAATGGCGGCGGTGCAGGTCAGCATGCACCCGCAGCAAGGCATGCCCGCCACCGTGGCCGACCCCCGACATTTGCTGGCCAAAGTGATTGATGAGCTCAAGGCGGACGGTTATTACCCGGTGATGGCGGCAGAGCTGGAGTTCTATTTGCTCGATCAGCAGCGCGATAGCAATGGCCGGCCGCAACCGGCCCGTGACGCCGATGGTCAGCGCCCGCGTGCCACCCAAGTGTATGGCCTGCGCGAACTGGAGCAGATCGAGCCATTTTTGGCGGACCTGTACAGCGCCTGCAAATTGCAGGGGATTCCGGCACGCACGGCGATTTCCGAGTACGCACCGGGGCAGGTGGAGATCACTTTGGAGCATCGCAGCGATGCTTTGCAGGCGATGGACGAAGCTGTGCGCTACAAGCGTCTGGTCAAGGGCGTGGCGCACAAGCACGGGATGGTGGCCTGTTTCATGGCCAAGCCGTTTGATGATCTGGCCGGTACCGGCATGCACATGCATGTGAGTCTGGCCGATCAGGACGGCAACAATCTGTTCGCCAGCGAGGCCCCGGACGGTACGCCCTTGCTCAGGCACGCGGTGGGCGGAATGCTCAGTACGTTGCTCGATTCGCTGTTGATGTTCTGCCCCAATGCCAACTCTTATCGTCGCTTTCAAAGCAACAGCTATGCGCCACTGGCGGCGACCTGGGGCGTGGACAACCGCACGGTGAGCTTGCGTGTGCCGGGTGGCCCGGCGTTCTCGCGACACATCGAACACCGTATTTGCGGTGCGGACGCCAATCCTTACCTAGCCGCGGCAGCCATTTTGGCCGGGATTCATCGCGGGATCCGCGAGCAGCTGGATCCGGGTGCTCCGGTTGAAGGCAACGGCTATGCCCAGACCAGCGAAAGATTGCCCACCGACTGGTTGACCACCCTGCGCGCGCTGCAAGGCTCAGCATGGGCCAAAGAAGCCTTCGGGCCGGAATTTTTGAAGGTTTACCTGGCGGTCAAAAACGAAGAATACCGCCAGTTCATGGGGGAAGTCGGGGAGCAGGATTGGCGCTGGTACCTGCAGCAGGCGTAAGGCGCAGCGCCACAGCGGAGCAAGGCCGCGTCCGTCAACGACATGCTCCGGCAAGCGCACAGCCGGACGCAGCCTTGATCGACTCATCAATGGCCAAGGGCAGGGGGGTATAAAAACGATGTGTACTTTTCATCCCTTTCTGACAATTTTTTCACTGGCGTGCCGTTAGTCTCTGTGCCGAAGATCATTAAACGCCAGAGTCCGCGGGCCATGTCATCGCAGCTACCGTCCACCACTGAGCTTGAATTCGCCGAGCGTTATGACCGTGAGCATGCGCGGGTCTGTCTACAAGTGCGCCCGCAAGGGTTTGCCCGGCGATTGGCCGTGTGGCGCGAAAAGTGTCTGGTTCGCCGTGCCCTCAAGGTAGCAGGGGAGCCGGGCCTGGTCCTGGATCTGGCCTGCGGCGCCGGGCGCTTCTGGCCCGTACTGGCTGAGCACGAAAATCGGGTGATTCTGGCCGCCGACCCCTCCCAGGGCATGCTCGATCATGCGCAGACCCATCATTCAGCCCACTTGCTGACGCGTATCAAGACATTCAAAAGCTCAGTGTTCTCTATCGACATGTCCGAGAACGCGGTGGACAGCATCTTTTGCATGCAGCTGTTCCATCATGTGCACGACAGCGCGCATCGACTGGCCATCTTGCGCGAGCTTCATCGAGTCAGCCGCGACACCTTGATCCTGTCCGTGTGCGTGGGCCGTTCGGCGACTCACCTCGATGGCACTCAGCGGGTGGTGGTGAATAAAATCGAACTCGAAACGCAGTTCATGCAAGCGGGTTTCAGCCCTCTCAAACAGTACGATGTGCTGCCCGGTTGTGAGCGGGGCAGCATTTATATCGTGCGCAAGGGCACCTAGTTCAGCGCATTGAAAATGGCATGGGCCAGTTCGACACGGGCAGCATTGGGGTAGTTCTTGTTAGCCAGGATCACCACTGCCTGACGGTGCTCGGGGACGAACACAACGTACGCGCCAAAGCCATTGGTTGAACCGGTCTTGTTGATCCACACCGCTTGTTGTGGGGGCAGCGGCGGGTCGAGGGCGATGGCACGGTTGTTCTCGTAAGCCATCGTGTTGGAATTGCCTTCCTCCAGCGCCTTGAGCGTAGCCGGGTAAGGATACTGCTCCCAGATCAGGTCCTGAGTCATGGGCCCGACCTGGAAGTAACCTGTGCGCGTGTCTGCCATGGCCTGACGCAGCGGTTCGGCAACGTTGCCCAGGCCCATGTTCAATTCAGTGAAATGGAGCAGGTCGCGAGCGCTGGTTTTCACGGCATAGGCTTCGTTACCCAGCAAGCCTGCATTCAGCCGGACGGGCTGGTTCTTTTTGTCGTAGCCCTGGGCGTACAGCGCCATCTTGCTGGCAGGCACGTCGATGTAGCTGTTTTTCAGGCCCAATGCCGGGAACAGCTGCTGCTCCACCGCCTGGACATAGGGGAGCTGCATGCGGTTGGCGGTAATCATGCCGAGCAGGCCGATGCTGGGATTGGCGTAGCTTCTTTGTGAGCCGGCGGCATACGTCGGCTTCCATTCCTTGAAATAAGCCATCAGTTGACGCGGATTCTGCACGTTGTCGGGCAACTGCAATGGAAAGCCGCCGGCGGTATGGGTCGCCAGATGGATGAGCGGTACCTTGCCCAAGGGCGTGCCCTGGAGTTCAGGCAAGTACGTTTCGATGCTGTCGGTGAGCGAAAGCAGGCCCTGGCCCTGAGCCTGGGCGGCGAGGAGGGCGGTGAATACTTTGCTGACCGAGCCCACCTCGAACAGCGTGTCGGGCGTCACCCCGGCAGCGGTGTCCTTTGAGGCGACACCGAAGGAATAGAAGCGCGGTTTGCCTTCAACGCTGAGCGCAATCGCCAGGCCGGGAATGGCATATTCCTGCATGACCCGGGTAGCCGCCGTGTGTACCACGGCATCGATTCCGGGCTCTGTACTGGCTGCCTGAGCGAGGCTGGCAGAGGCACAGAGGCCGATCAGTGCAAGAGAGATCATGGGTAGTTTTCGCAGCACCTGCATTCGAGTGATCCTGTGTTTTATCAAGCTCAGCATTAACCGGGGCCTCAGGGAACGCTCCCGGACGGTTGACCGCCCAAGGGGGTATTTGAGCTGGAAGCGCTCGGCGGCTCCGGCAAGTTACATCGAAAAGCTGAATCTATATGTAGGTTGTAGACCGATTATTTGTAGGTTTTTTCGTGTGCAAGATTGAGAGTCAATGCTCGGAAATCCCTGACGGCGATATATACTGCGCGCCATTCTTCAAGGGAGAGCCGTGTGGCCATCGATATTCACTGGATTCGCGACAACGATAGCCTCAGCCAACATTGCCTTGAATGGCAACATTTGCCGTTCGTAGCTCTCGACACCGAGTTTATGCGGGTCGACACCTTTTATCCGATTGCCGGTCTGATTCAGATTGGCGATGGGACGCGAGCCTACCTGATTGACCCGTTGACAATCGATAACTGGCAGCCGCTTGCGGCGCTGCTGGAAAACCCGGCGGTGGTCAAGGTGCTGCATGCGTGCAGCGAAGACCTCGAGGTTTTGCTGCGCCTGACCGGCAGCCTGCCGGCGCCATTGTTCGATACCCAGTTGGCCGCGGCCTACCTGAACCTCGGCTTCTCCATGGGCTACTCGCGCCTGGTGAAAGAGGTGCTGGATATCGACCTGCCCAAGGGCGAGACCCGCTCCGACTGGCTGCAACGCCCTCTGTCAGAAACCCAGATCAGCTACGCGGCCGAAGATGCGCTGCATCTGGCCGAAGTCTATGTGTTGCTGCGTCCGCGCCTGTCGGATGAAAAATACGGCTGGGTATTGGAGGATGGTGCCGAACTGGTGGCCAATCTTCGCCGTGAAGTGGACCCCTTCGAGGTGTATCGCGAAGCCAAGCTGGCCTGGAAACTCTCCCGGGACCAACTTGCTGTCCTGCGTGAAATCTGCGCCTGGCGCGAGCAGGAAGCCCGGGCACGCGACTTGCCGCGCAACCGCGTCATACGTGAGCAGGCGCTTTGGTTGTTGGCCAAGACTCAGCCGGACAATCTGGTTTCGCTGGCGCGCATTGAAGACATGCACCCGCGTACCGTGCGTCAGGACGGCGAGTTTCTGCTTGATCTGATCAAGCGTGCCGGTAGCCTGCCTCCAGAGCAATGGCCGCCAGCCGTGCCTGAGCCGCTACCGGTCGAGGCCACGCTATTGATCAAGCGCCTGCGTGCCATCGGGCAGGCACAGGCTGAACGATTGAGCATCGCTCCCGAGCTGATGCTGCGCAAGAAAACCCTGGAAGCCCTGCTTAAAAGTGGCTTCCCCAATGGCCCTTACCAATTACCGGAATCATTGCGCGGTTGGCGCCGTGAGCTGATGGGCCAGGCCTTGCTCGATTGCCTGGCCACCGCTGGAGAACCGTCTTGAAACGCATTTGTTCGATCTACCGCAGTACCAAGCGAGATGGCATGTACCTGTACGTGCTCAAGGCCGATGCCCTGGAGCGCGTTCCGGAAACCCTGATGCTGGCGTTTGGCAAGCCGGTGCATGCGTTTGACCTGGTGCTTTCGCCAGAGCGCAAGCTGTCCCGTGAAGACATTACCCAGGTGCTGGACAACCTGGAGGCCCAGGGCTATCACTTGCAAATGCCGCCAGCCGAAGACGAATACATCGAGCACTTGCCCGAAGAGCTGTTGCGCCGCAACGACCCGATGTAAACGCAACGCCAGGTGCCCGGTTCCGGGCACCTGTCTGAACCGACTCATTTGATTTGACGGTGGCCGAACGCAACGAGGTGAACCTCGGCGGCGGACGCTGGCAGTGTTTAAAAAGGCTACAAGCATGCGCGTCCTGATTGCCGAGCACGACTACTCGCTGTACACCCGACTCCTGCAACAAGCAGCGCCCGATCTGGAGATACAGTCCAGCGGCGACTCCGAGCAACTGTCGCGCATGGCTGCCGAATGCCCTGTGTGGCTGGGGCAGCCCGACTTGTTGGCCACCCTGCTGCGCCAGGGGCACAAGCCGCAGTGGCTGCAATCCACCTGGGCGGGTATTACACCGTTATTGGCGCAGGGTTTGCCGCGCACGTATCGATTGACCCGTGCCGTGGGGATCTTTGGCCAGGTGATGGCTGAATATGTGCTGACCTACATGCTCGGCCACGAGCGTGAAGTCATGGCGCGGCTGGTCAGCCAGGTCGAGCGCAAGTGGGACGAGCGCAAAGGCCAGAGCCTGGTCGGGCGTAAGGTGCTGATCGTCGGTGCCGGGGATATCGGTCAGACCGTGGCGCAGTTTCTGCAGCCGTTTGGCGTCGAGTTGTATGCCATTGCCAATACGGCGCGCGAACAGGCACCGTTTAAAGAAGTGGCGACCTTGAGCGATTTGCCGCGTCTGGTCGGGCAGATGGATTACGTCATCAACCTGCTGCCCAACACCGCGGACACCCACGATATATACGATGCGCCGCTGTTTGCGCAGTTCAAGCCCGAAGGTGTGTTTATCAACGTCGGCCGTGGTGTGGCGGTGGTGGATGCCGATCTGGTCGAAGCCTTGCGCCAGGGGCATCTTGCGGCCGCGATCATTGACGTTTGCCGTCAGGAACCGTTGCCTTCCAAACACCCGTTCTGGACGGCCTGGGGATTGTTGTTGACCGGCCACAGTTCTGCTCCGACATCCCCGCCCATGATGGTGCAACTGTTTGTCGACAACCTGCGGGCCTACCAGACCGAACAGGCCATGCGCGGCGAAGTGGACTTCGAACGCGGGTATTAACCGTCGCGTCACGCACCGCAACCAGCGAACTCACGGCGGCGCTGCCGCCGATTAAAGGGCTTGTGCCGAGCGCTACTTGTGTAGCAGTTGCCGAAGGCTACGTCCGATTGCGAAGCGATCGCAGAGCCAGAGCACGCGGTTCATCTGAACGCCTGCAACCAGTGAATTCACGACGGCGCTGCCGCCGGTCGAAGCCTGCGGCAGCGGCTGCAGGGCATGTGGGTTACAGGCTGAAATCACCTTCAGCCACCAGCTTGCTCAATGGCTCGCGCTGGCTTGGGACTTCTTTGGCTTGCAGGTAATCCACCAGGCTTGCCTTGTCACCCAGCTTGCCGATGGCAACCATGGCTTGAACCGCATAACCCTCGGGGATTTTCAGTTCTTGGTGGGCGCGTTCGTAATCCAGGCCGCTCATGCCATGCGTGTGCCAGCCGCTCAGTTGCGCTTGCAGTGCCAGATGGCCCCAGGCTGCGCCTGTGTCGAAAGCGTTGGTGGGGGACGGTTTTTGCTCGGTCGTGCCCGGCGAGGCGTAGGTGGTTTTCGAGACAATCACCACCAGTGCCGCAGCATGCTGGGCCCAGCCCTGGTTGAACGGCACCAGCAGGCTCAGGTAACGGTCAAAGTCGGGTGTGCCACGCAGGGCGAACAGGAAGCGCCACGGCTGCGAGTTGTAAGCCGATGGGGCCCAGCGAGCGGCTTCGAAAAAGCTCATCAGTGTCGGCTTGTCGATGGTAGCGTCGGTGAAGGCGCGAGGCGACCAGCGCTGGGTGAATTGCTCATGAATCGTGTGATCGGCAATGCGGGGATTCGCAGACATTCGAGTTTCCTGAATTTGAATTTAACGGTCCATTCCGGCTGTCAAACTACTGTTAAGCCCCCAACGTGACAAGTCTTGTTGCACCGTCAGTCACAAGCGCTTGGCCCACAGGGCCCGGGGTACTAGACTGGCGGCCTTTTCCACTCCCTGATGTTGACGTTTGAGCCATGGCCGCAAAAGTTGAACCGTTCTGGATCCGCAAAACCCTCGATCAACTCGATCAAGAGGAATGGGAGTCGCTGTGCGACGGCTGCGGGCTGTGCTGCTTGCAAAAGCTCGAGGATGAAGACGATAACAGCGTCTACTACACGCGCATTGCCTGCAAATTGCTCGACCTCAAAACCTGCCAGTGCACCGATTATCCGAATCGTCGGGACTCAGTGCCTGACTGCATTCAGCTCTCGCCGGGCAAGGCCGAATCGTTCAAGTGGTTGCCACCGACCTGTGGCTACCGCCTGGTCAGCGAGCGCAAGGATTTGCCGTTGTGGCATCACCTGGTCTGCGGTGATCCGGACGCTGTGCACCATGAGCGCATCTCACAGTCAGGCCGTATGCTCGCCGAAGGCAGCGTGCCGGAAGAAGACTGGGAAGATCATCTGATTTTCCGCGCCGGCTAAAGGCCGAAGCGGTTTCCAAGGAGTGCGTATGCCGCTGCGTTACATATTGCCCAAGGAGATGGGCGCGGGTCTGCTGCTATTGATGCTCTGCAGCCCGCTTTGGGCCGCCAAAAAAGTTGATCTGGACTACCACGTTCGACTGTTGCCGCAAAGCAACCAGGCTGAGGTGCGCTTGACCCTGGCCGAAGGCTCGGCCGTGCGCAGCCTGGATTTCGATCTGGGCGTGCCGGGCAGTTACAGCGATTTCAAGGCCGATGGCACGTGGCAACTCACCCCCGACCCGACCCACAGCCGGGGCCTTTGGCACCCGGCACCGGGCAAGGCCCACCTGAGTTATCGCGTGCACTTGAACCCGCCGCGTAAAAAAAACGGCCCTGAAACGCTGATCACCCCTCACTGGGCCTTGCTGCGCGGTGAGAACCTGGTGCCTGCGGCCAGCCTCGATCAGCAGGACGGCACCGAGTTGGTGGCGCGCCTTGCATTTGAGCTGCCGACCGGCTGGAAAAGCGTTGAAACAGCCTGGCCACGTATCGGAAAAAACCGCTTCCGGATCGATGATGCCGCGCGCCTGTTTGATCGGCCCACCGGCTGGGTGCTTGCGGGGAATCTGGGCAGCCGCCGAACGACACTGGGTGAAACTGACGTCACCGTGTCCGCGCCGCAGGGGGAGGGGATGCGGCGCATGGATGTGCTGACACTGCTGACCTTCGTCTGGCCGCAGGTGCAAGCGGTGTTCCCGCGTAACCCGGCAAAACTGCTGATCGTGGGGGCGGGGAATCCCATGTGGAAAGGCAGCGTCGCCACGCGCAACTCGATCTATGTTCACAGTGCCTTGCCGCTGGTGAGCGAGTCCGGTACCAGCCCGTTGTTGCGTGAACTGGTGCAGGTGTTCAGCGGCATCAATGAAGCCCCCGGTGACGACTGGATCACAGAAGGGATCAGCGAATACTACGCCATCGAACTCATGCGCCGTGCCGGCGGCATGAGCGACGAGCGCTATCAAACCCTTCAGCACAAGCTCAGTGCCGCCGGCAAAGGCGTCACCCGTTTGCGTGGCCCGCATGCCAGCCAGGCCATGGTGGCGCGGGCTGTCACATTGCTTCAGGCCCTCGATCGCGAAATTCGCCTGCAGACCCACAACAAGCGCTCGCTGGACGATGTCAGCCAGGCGCTGATGCGACTCGACAAGGTCGACACCCCGACCTTTATCCAGCTCAGTGAGAGCGTACTGGGCGGCTCTTCGGACGTCCTGGACAGCCCGCTGTTGCGCTGACGCCTCACAGCGTGCCCGCGTCGTTCTGAACGTGAGCACGCTCGCGCCCGCTGGCGCATTGTTTACAGCTTCTTTACGCCCCTGCCTCTGTCTCGATCTCGATCCTTTACGCCTGTGTTGCGCACACTCTCCCCACACGCGGCAATTGCCGTTTTGCGGAGAGTTTGCATGGGCGTTCTGGATGGGGTGTCGCTGCTGTTGGCCATAGGGCTGTTCATTTATCTGCTGGTTGCGCTGTTGCGCGCAGATCGGAACTAGGAGCCGCTATGCACAGTTATGATTATGGCTTGATCCTGGCTTTCCTGGTGTTGGTGCTGCTGCCGGCTCCGTGGCTGGGGCGTTTTTACTACAACGTCATGGAGGGCCGGCGCACCTGGCTGACGCCGTTACTGGGCCCGGTCGAAAAAGTCTGTTACCGGGTGGCCGGGGTCGACCCGAACACCGAGCAAAGCTGGCAGAAGTACGCCCTGGCCCTGTTGGCCTTTAATCTGGCGGGCTTTGTGCTGTTGTTCTCGATCCTGTTGTTTCAGCAGTACCTGCCGCTCAACCCTCAGCAGTTGCCGGGTCAGGAGTGGACGCAAGCATTCAACACGGCCGTGAGTTTTGTCACCAACACCAACTGGCAAAGCTACAGCGGCGAAGCAAGCCTTAGCTATTTCAGCCAAATGGCCGGCTTGACCGTGCAGAACTTTGTCAGCGCCGCCACGGGCCTGGCAGTGCTGGTTGCACTGTGCCGTGGTATCAGCCGGCGTTCGGCCCTCACGCTGGGCAATTTCTGGGTCGACATGACCCGTGCCACCCTCTATGGCCTGCTGCCCTTGTGCCTGGTTCTGGCGCTGTTGCTGGTGTGGCAGGGCGTGCCACAAACCTTTGTTCACTACGTACAGGCCGTCACTCTGCAAGGCGCAGAGCAGGTGATCCCGCTTGGCCCGGCGGCCAGCCAGATTGCCATCAAGCAATTGGGCACCAACGGCGGGGGCTTTTTCGGGGTGAACTCAGCGCATCCGTTCGAGAACCCCACGGCCTGGAGCAACCTGTTCGAGATGGCGTCGATCATCATGATCCCGGCGGCGCTGGTGTTTACCTTCGGCCATTACGTCAAGGATCTGCGGCAGAGCAGGGCGATCATCGCCTGCATGCTGCTGCTGTTTTCAATCGGCGGTGCCTGCGCGTTGTATGCCGAACATCAACCCAATCCGGCGCTGAGCAGTTCGCTGGTTGAACATTCGGCACCCCTGGAAGGCAAGGAAGTGCGCTTTGGTACCACTGGCACAGTACTGTGGACCGAAACCACTACCGCGGCTTCCAACGGCTCGGTGAATGGCATGCACGACAGCCTCAATCCGCTGACCGGCATGGTGGCGCTGGTCAATATGATGGTCGGCGAGGTGATCTTCGGCGGTGTCGGAGCCGGGCTTTACGGAATGCTGCTCAACGTCCTGATCGCGGTGTTCCTCGCGGGCCTGATGATCGGTCGAACCCCCGAATACCTGGGTAAAAAACTGCAAGCCCCGGAGGTCCGGTTATTGGTGGTGACCTTGCTGGTGATGCCGGTGGGGGTATTGGTACTGAGCTCAATTGCCGCCAGTGTGCCGAGTGCCGTGGCTTCAGTAAGCAATCCTGGCAGCCATGGTTTCAGCCAGTTGCTGTATGCCTTCACCTCGGCCGGAGCCAACAACGGATCGGCATTCGCTGGCCTGAATGCCAACACACCGTTTTACAACCTGATGCTGGGCCTGGGCATGTTGATCGGCCGTTTCGGCTACATCTTGCCGGTCCTGGCGCTCGCGGGCAGCCTGGCGCTGAAAAAATCGGCGCCCAGCGGTCAAGACAGTTTCCCGACCCACGGGCCGCTGTTCGTTGCCCTGTTGACCATGACCTTATTGCTGGTAGGCGGCCTGACCTTTTTGCCGACCCTGGCCTTGGGGCCAATCGCTGAACACCTGACCCCGGGTTTCTGAGGAGACGATGATGACAATGCCTGCACCTGTTTCAAGTGTGACTCCGGCGCCTGAGTCCAAACTCCATGAGTCACCGAAAACCGCATTTGCCGACCTCTGGCGCCCAGCGTTACTGAGTGCGTTCGTCAAGCTTGACCCGCGTCAGCTCAAGCGATCGCCGGTGATGCTGGTGGTTGAACTGACGGCTGTGTTCACTACTGTCCTGTGCGTGATGCCAGCGCCTGAAGTCCCCACAGGCGTCGCGCTGCAAATCGCCTTGTGGCTGTGGTTCACCGTGTTGTTTGCCAACTTTGCCGAAGCCTTGGCCGAGGGCCGGGGCAAAGCCCGGGCCGACAGCCTCAAGGCTGGCAGCGTGGGCTTGAGTGCGCGGCGGCGAACCGCCGGGGGCAGCTTTGAGGTGGTCCCCGCAACGCGTCTGCGCAAAGGTGATGTGGTGCGCGTCGAGGCGGGGGAGATGATCCCCGGGGATGGTGAGGTGATCGAAGGGATTGCCGCCGTGAACGAAGCCGCGATTACGGGCGAGTCGGCGCCAGTGATTCGCGAATCGGGCGGCGACCGCTCGGCGGTGACCGGCAATACACGGCTGGTGTCGGACTGGTTGTTGGTGCAAATCAGCAGCAACCCTGGCGAGTCGACGCTGGACCGCATGATTGCGCTGGTTGAAGGCGCCAAACGCCAGAAAACCCCCAACGAAGTGGCGCTGGATATCCTGCTGATCGGCTTGACCCTGATCTTCCTGATCGTGGTCGTGACCTTGCAGCCCTTCGCTTACTTTGCCGGCGGCAGCCTGCCGCTGGTGTTTTTGGTGGCGCTGCTGGTGACGCTGATTCCAACCACCATCGGCGGGTTGTTGTCGGCGATCGGGATTGCCGGCATGGACCGTCTGGTGCGCTTGAACGTCATCGCCAAGTCCGGGCGTGCCGTCGAGGCCGCTGGCGATGTGCATGTGCTGTTGCTGGACAAGACCGGCACCATCACTTTCGGCAACCGGCGCTGCACCGCGCTGTATGCCGCTCCCGGGGTCACCGCCTCTGAGTTGGCTGAAGGTGCGCTGCGGGCTTCGCTGGCGGATGAGACGGCCGAAGGCAAGTCGATTGTCGAGTTTATCCGCGCCCAGGGGCATTGGTCGGAGCCGGCCGCCGCGGAATTTGACGCGGTGCCGTTTACCGCTGAAACACGCTTGTCAGGTATTGATTATCAGGGACGGACCTACCGCAAAGGGGCCGTGGATTCAGTGCTGGCCTTTATCGGTCTGCAACGCAGCGAAGTCCTTCCGGCGTTATCGCGGGAAATCGACAGCATTGCCCAAAGTGGCGGCACCCCCTTGCTGGTGTGTGTCCAGGGCCGCCTGTTGGGCGCGATTCACCTCAAGGACGTGGTCAAGCCCGGTATTCGCGAACGCTTTGCCGAGTTGCGCAAGCTGGGAATCCGTACCGTGATGGTGACGGGTGACAACCCGTTGACCGCCGCTGCCATCGCCGCCGAAGCCGGAGTCGATGACGTGCTGGCCGAAGCCACGCCCGAGAAAAAACTGGCGCGCATTCGGCACGAACAGAACGATGGCCGTTTGGTTGCCATGTGTGGCGACGGCGCCAATGACGCGCCGGCACTGGCTCAGGCGGATGTCGGCATGGCGATGAACGATGGTACCCAGGCGGCGCGCGAAGCGGCCAACATGGTTGATCTCGACAGTGACCCGACCAAGCTGCTGGATGTGGTGCAAATCGGCAAGGAACTGCTGGTCACCCGGGGCGCGTTGACCACGTTTTCGATTGCCAATGATGTGGCCAAATATTTTGCGATCCTGCCCGCCTTGTTCGCCTCGATCTATCCGCAATTGGGTGTACTCAACGTGATGCACTTGAGCAGCCCGCAAAGCGCAATCCTGTCGGCCATTGTGTTCAACGCCCTGATCATCGTGGTGCTGATCCCGCTGGCGCTGCGCGGGGTACGGGTCCAGGCGGCGAGCGCGGCGCAGTTGCTGCGGCGCAACCTGCTGATCTATGGCGTGGGTGGGCTGGTGGTGCCCTTTGCAGGCATCAAGTTGATCGACATGCTGCTCACGGCGCTGCACCTGGTTTAAACCTCTGGAGGTAAACATCATGGCTACTTTGTTTCGTCCGGCCCTGTGCCTGATGCTGTTGATGACCGCGATCACGGGTGTGATTTATCCACTGAGCGTTACCGCCATTGCGCAATTGGCGTTCCCGGAACAGGCCAATGGCAGTCTGGTGCGCGATGCCGGCGGGACGGTCAACGGTTCCGCGCTGATAGCCCAGTCTTTTACCGGAGAGGCATGGTTCCACCCACGCCCGTCGGCAGGCGCCTTCGCCACTGTTTCCAGTGCCGCCAGCAACCTGGCCCCGAGCAACCCGGCCCTGGCGACGCGGATCAAGGACAGCGCCGCCGAATGGGCGGTGCCGGGCCAAGGGCCGGTACCGCTGGCGATGCTGACCACTTCCGGCAGCGGACTGGACCCGCACTTGCCACCAGAGGCAATACGCTATCAACTAGCCCGTGTGGCGACGGCCCGAGGTCTGCCGCTGCAAGCGCTGGAGCAGTTGCTGCAACGTCACATCGAGCAGCCGCTGGTGGGCCCGCCGGTGGTGAACGTATTACTGCTCAACCAGGCTCTGGCGCAGCTGGAAAAATGAAACAGTGCAGCGGCCGCGCTTTGCTTGACCGCTGCAACGGATTGCGAACGGCAAGTTTTATCCACGTGAATAGGTAACGACATGACAGATTCCGGTCGCGCCGATGCGCTGCTAGCTGATTTGCCACGGGCAGGACGTGGACGGCTTAAGGTGTTCCTGGGTGCGGCCCCCGGCGTAGGCAAAACCTACGCCATGCTTCAGGCCGCTCACACCCAGGTTCGGCAAGGGCTGGCGGTGCTGGTGGGAGTGGTCGAAACCCACGGCCGTGCCGAGACTCAGGCGCTGCTCAACGGTCTGGCACAACAGCCCTTGCTGCGCTCTGAGTATCGCGGGGTGCAACTCGAGGAAATGGACCTCGATGGTCTGCTGCAAGCCTGTCCCGGACTGGTGTTGGTGGACGAACTGGCCCACAGCAACGCGCCCGGCAGTCGACATGCCAAGCGCTGGCAGGATGTGCAGGAGTTATTGGCCGCCGGGATCGATGTTTACACCACGGTCAACGTCCAGCACCTGGAAAGCCTCAACGATCAGGTGCGCGGCATCACCGGGGTGCAAGTGCGTGAAACCCTGCCGGACTGGATCGTGCAGGAAGCCTACGAATTGCTGTTGATCGACCTGCCTCCGCGCGAATTGCTGGAGCGCTTGCGCGAAGGCAAGGTCTACGTGCCAGAGCAGGCACGGGCGGCGATCGATGCGTTCTTTACCCAGACCAACCTCAACGCCCTGCGCGAACTGGCGATGCAGACGGCTGCGGTGTATGTCGACGATGAACTGGACAAAGGCTATCGCCAGCTCGGTCAGGCAGCGCCTGCATTGCGCGGCCGGCTGCTGGTGGGCGTGGATGGCGACATACATGCCGAGCGCCTGGTACGCCACGCCAGCCGGGTCGCAGAGCGACGGCATTTGCCCTGGAGTCTGGTGCACGTCGACAACGGCACCGTACGTGACGAGCAATCGCGTCTGCGCTTGCAAAGTGCTCAACAATTGGCTGAACGCCTGGGCGGCGAGGTGGTGCTGCTGCGCGCCGGGGAAGTGGCGAAAACCCTGATTCAGCACGCGGCGGAACGACGCGCCAGTTTGCTGTTGGTCGGGCAGTCGCGTCCCGGGTGGCGGCGCCGGCTATTCGGTGGCGGGCTGGCCGTACGATTGCTGCGAGATGCCCATGGCCTGGAAATCAACGTACTCGATCAGGAGCCGACACCCGAGGTCAAACCGGGTCGTGGCGAGCGGTCATGGGTGTGGTTTGACTATGGGTTGGCGCTGCTCGCCACGGTCCTGGCCAGTGCATTGGCCTGGGGCGTCTCCAGTGTGCTGGCCTTGCCCAATATTTCGTTGGTGTTTCTGGCCGCCGTATTGCTGGTGGCCGTGCGCAGCAGTCCCGGACCGTCGCTGGCCTGTGCGGCATTGTCATTTCTGGCCTACGACTTTCTGTTTATCCCGCCCAACTTCTCGTTCAGCATCCAGCGTGAAGAAGATGTGCTGACACTGCTGTTCTTCCTGCTGATGGCGGCCTTGACCGGAAAGCTTGCTGCTCGACAGCGCCGGCAGTTGCAGGCATTGCGAGAGACGCAACAGGAAACCACCGAGCTGCTCGACCTGTCGCGCAAACTCACGGCGGCCACTGATCGTCAGGCGGTGATCAACGCTGCCAGTCAGCATTTGAGTGCCTGGAAAGAGCTCAGCGTGTGTTTGCTCAATCGCGACAGCAGCGGTAACTGGAGTACCGAAACCGGTGGCCCCCTCCAGTTCAGCGAAACCGAGCGGGCTGCAGCGGACTGGGCCTGGGCACACGATCAGTCGGCAGGGATGGGTACCGGAACGTTGCCCGCAGGTCGCTGGTGGTGGTGGCCCTTGAGCGTGGACGGCGGGCCGCTGGGCCTGCTCGGCGTGCGCGCCCGGGAAGGGCAGACGTTGAGCGGCCAGCGTCGGCGCTTGCTGATGGCGCTCAGTCAACCGCTGGCGCAGGCCCTGGCCCGCGCCCGTCTGGCCCAGGACCTTGAAGCCGCGCGCTTGCATGGCGAAACCGAGCAGTTGCGCAGTGCCTTGCTGGCCTCGGTGTCCCATGATTTACGTACGCCTCTGACCAGCATGCGCGGCAGTATCGACACCCTGCTGGCCTTGGGTGAGGCCGTTCCGCTGGAGGACCGCCGTGAATTGCTCGAAGGCACCCGCGACGAAGCCGAGCGTCTGGATCGCTATATCCAGAACTTGCTGGACATGACACGTCTGGGCCACGGCGCGCTGAAGCTGGCACGCGACTGGGTGTCGCCGGCCGACATTGCAGGCAGCGCCCTGAATCGCTTGCGAGCGGTGCTGGCGCCGCTTCAGGTGCAGGTCGATGTCCCCGCGCAATTACCGTTGCTGCATGTGCATGCGGCGCTGATCGAGCAGGCGCTGGTCAATGTACTGGAGAATGCGGCGCGCTTTTCGCCGCCCCACGGGCAATTGCAATTGAGCGCCGGTACCGCAGCGGGCGAGCTATGGTTTGCCGTGAGCGATCAGGGGCCGGGGATTCCCGAGCAAGAGCGCAGCAAGATTTTTGACATGTTCTACACCGCAGCCCGAGGGGATCGCGGGGGCCATGGCACTGGTCTGGGCCTGGCGATTTGCCAGGGCATGGTGGGCGCCCATGGCGGGCGAATCAGCGTGGGCGAAGGGATTGCCGGTCAAGGCACCTGCATCACGTTTCATTTGCCACTACGTGAGCAGCCCGAGCCTTACCGTGAAGAGTCAGAACATGAAGGCTGATACTCTACGGCCATTCTTTTCTCGCGATGAAATGCCATGAGCCTGTGCGCGACTATTTTGGTCATCGATGATGAACCGCAGATTCGCAAGTTCTTGCGCATCAGCCTGGTTTCCCAGGGGTATACCGTGCTGGAGGCCGCCACGGGGGCCGAAGGCCTGAGCATGGCTGCGTTGCAGCAACCCGATGTCCTGGTGCTGGACCTGGGGTTGCCGGACATGGACGGCCAGCAGGTGCTGCGCGAATTTCGCGAATGGTCAAACGTACCGGTGCTGGTGCTTTCGGTGCGCGCCAGCGAAGCACAAAAGGTTCAAGCGCTGGACAGCGGCGCCAATGACTACGTTACCAAGCCTTTCGGGATTCAGGAATTTCTGGCGCGCATTCGAGCCTTGCTGCGCCAGGCGCCCCAGGGGGAAGCCCGGGAGACGGCTGTTCAGGTTGGCCCGCTAACGGTCGACCTGGCCTATCGGCGCGTCCTGCTTGAGGACGTTGAAGTGGCGTTGACCCGCAAGGAATACGCGGTGCTGGCGCAACTGGCACGGCATCCGGGGCGGGTCATCACCCAGCAGCAACTGCTCAAGGATATTTGGGGCCCGACTCACGTCGAAAACAGCCATTACCTGCGCATTGTGATTGGCCATTTACGACAAAAGCTGGCGGATGATCCGACCCATCCGCGTTTTATTGCCACCGAGGCCGGTGTGGGGTATCGATTGCTGGAAGCTTAGTGCTCTTCGCTTTCGTAGCGGTCGAGGGTGTCCTTGGCAATCAGACGGCCCAGAGCGATCAGCTCCGGGGCCTTGTAGAACTCGAAGAAACGGCACACACGCTTGGGCACGTTGATCAGGATATCCGGTGGATAGCCGGCAATCTTGTACTGCGCCAATGAGGTTTGCATCACCTCGAAGCTCTGGTTGATCAGGTCCAGCAACGAAGCCGGCCCGACGTTATCGACGATGAATGAACCCGTGGCGGATTTCGGTGCGCCTTCGCGGGTGGGGGCGCCAGTTGGTTGCTGGGCTTTGGGCGATGCTGATTCGAGCCAAGGATTCACGGGTACTTCTTCGAGCAGTGGGCTGAGCATTTCCTGTTCGAGATTGAGTAACTGCTCGGCGTGTTTGTTGCGGAACGGGATGTGCGACCCCAGCGAGTTGATCACTTGATCAAAGCGGCTTTTGAAGGCGGCAGGACGTTGCAACACGGGTAACTGGTAGTGGTTCTGGGTGGTCGAGTTGAGATTGACGGCCACGATCAGGTCGCAATGACTGGACACCACCGGCACGATGGGCAAGGGATTGAGCAAGCCGCCGTCCACCAGCATGCGGTTGCCTTGCATCACGGGGGTGAACAGGCTTGGAATCGCTGCCGAGGCCCGCATGGCCTGGTGCAGGCAACCTTCCTGAAACCAGATTTCCTGTTGGTGGGTCAGGTCGGTGGCCACCGCGGTGTAGGGAATGCGCAGGTCTTCAATGTTGATCTCACCCACGATATTGCGGATCTGCCCGAACACCTTTTCACCGCGAATGGCACCCAGGCGAAAGCTCACGTCTACCAGACGCAACACGTCGAGGTAGTCCAGGCTTTGAATCCAGTCACGGTACAGGTCGAGTTTACCGGCGGCATAGATGCCTCCGACCACGGCCCCCATCGAGCAACCGGCAATGCAGGCGATGTCATAGCCACGACTTTCGAGCTCTTCGATCACGCCAATGTGCGCGTAACCCCGCGCCCCACCTGAGCCCAATACCAGTGCAATACGTTTTTTCATGAGTCGATCCTTCGCCTTACCGGTGTCCATCATGCCTTTTTGTGTAGTCTAGCGCCTGCCGGGTTCAAACCCTGTGTTCGCCAGCTAGGCTAATCAGGGCGAAGGGCACTTTTGCACGTGTTACCCGTCTTATCTTGCACTGAACTGTTTTTTCTTTGAGGAATACACCATGAAAGCCTGGATTTTTGTGCCGTTGATGGCCGTCGTGCTGGCCGGTTGTGCGGGTAAAACAGCTTATCGCGACAGTTGCGCCTCGCAATTGGATGCGGCGTGGCATGAGCTTGATCTGGCCAAGGCAGAAGGCTTTGCCGGCACCATCAGTTACTCGAAAGCGTTGTCTTTGCTGACCGGGGCCAAAACCCAGCAGCAGTTCGAAGCATTTGAAGGGTGCAGCAAAAAAGCCGAGAAGGCGCGTTTCTATATTCGTGAGTCCCGTGCAGGGCGTTAAGCCATTGCGGTGACGAGGGGAGGATAAGGATGTCAGTGTTGGTTGACCGGATTGTGGCGAACATTTTGCGTCTGGAGGTCAGGTTGCTGGCCTGCCAGGCGCGCTTGCAGGCCAATACGGACCCAGAGGCCCTGCATGACTTGCGCACCACGGTTCGCCGGTTACGCAGCCTGTTGCGTCCCTTGCGCGGTTTGCCGGGCGTGGTGCAACTGGAAATGGCCGCCTCGCAGGTCGGCACCCTGACCACGCCCTGGCGAGACCTGGAGGTCATGGCGGCCTACTTGCAGCAGCACGGGCATAGGCAACTGGCCGAGCGGCGCCGGGAGCAACTGTCCGGCGTGTATGCGGCCATTGCCGAGAGCGTGCAGCTTGAGCAATTGCTGCTGATCCTCGATGTCTTTCCGCGCTTTCTCCGTGCCGCACAGCGTGAAGACATGCTGCGCGGTCTGCGTCAGCGCATTGAAGCGGTGCTGGATAAACAGTGGCTGACCCTCGAAAAAACCCTCAACGATCCGGGGCATGATCGGCATCGCGTCCGCCTGCTGATCAAGCGGGTGCGTTATGCGGGCGAAGCCTATCCCGAGCTGGATCACTTGCCTGAACAGGTGGTGACCCGACTCAAAACGGCTCAAAAAGCCTTGGGACAGTGGCACGATGCGTGGCAGTGGTTGCTTCAGGCCGAGCAGCAGCCCGACCTGCAACCTTGCGTTGAGCAATGGCGCGCAGCCCTTGTCAGCGGGGAAAAACAGGCTGACAAGGCGCTGATCAAATTGAGTGCGGCTTGCTTCCACTCCTAGGATTTGGCCGATATGGGCGCTGCGCAGTCCCGACTGTGTGGGTACCATCCCTCGGGTATTTTCCTGTATCGAGGTGCTCATGCAGTTTTCAGAGTTGGTTGAAGCGGTGCGCAATAACCCGCTGGACGTGACGATCGGTGAGGACTGGGGACAGGGGCGCGCCAGTTTCGGCGGGCTGATGGCGGCCTTGCAGTACGAGGCCATGCGGGCGCGCGTGTCCAGCGAGCGAGCCTTGCGATCGCTGGCCGTGACCTTTGTCGGCCCTGCCGAGCCGGGCGTTCCGATCCGCTTTGAGGTCGACGTGCTGCGTGAAGGCAAGGCGGTCAGTCAGGTGTTGGGGCGGGCCGTACAAAACGGTCAGGTCGTGACCCTGGTCCAGGGCAGTTTTGGCGCATCGAGTGAGTCAGTGGTGAGTGTCGAAGCGTTGCCTGCGCCAGAGATGAAAACCGTCGACGAATGCCCGTTATTGCCCTACATCAAAGGCATCACGCCGGAGTTCATGCGTCATCTGTCGATGGGGTGGGCGGTGGGTGCCTTGCCGTTTACTGGCAAGGGCACGCGGGAAATGGGCGGCTGGGTGCGCCTTGCCGGGGAGGTCAAAGACGAGGCCCTGACCGAGACGCATCTGCTGGCGCTGGTGGATGCCTGGCCACCGGCCTTGTTGCCGCTGCTGAGCAAACCGGTAGCCGGCAGTACGCTGACCTGGACCATCGAGTTCGTGCAGCCGTTGCCGGCGGTCAGCACGCGGGAGTGGTGCAAATACCTGGCGGTCATCGAACATGCGCGTGACGGCTACGGCCATGTGGCGGCCAACCTCTGGGGCCCCGGAGGCGAGCTGATTGCTATCAGTCGCCAGACCGTGACCGTTTTTGGTTGATTAAAAGGTTTTGCTGCGCTCTGGCCGGGCATCGAGCCGGCGGCCCTGATGCTGCAAGCCCAATGCTGCAACCAATGCGACCAGGCCGATGATGGCGCTTGGCGCATTGCTGCTGAATATCCCTGATACCAGCAGCAGAAAGGCCACAACGATCATTGGCACTGCGATCATGTTCAGTGCCTGGTGCGCAGGGGTTTGATGGCTCTGCGGGTTCGAGCGCCATTGCCATGCAGGCAGGTTGGGGTGACGTTTGCCCATGAGTGCACTCCTTGTTTTGTCTGGGTTCAGGGCTGTCTGAACCGGATAGACAAAGCATAAGTCCGGGGCGTTCAGGGGGCGAATCAACTCTGGCTATAAACCTGATAGGGCGTTCTCTATCAATGCCACGATCTACAATTTCAACTGGCCTATGGCCCGGTTCAATTCCCCGGCCAGGGTCGCCAGTTGATAGCTGGTGGTGGCGGAGTCAACCGTTTGCTGGACGGTATTTTCGGTGACGTCACGGATGCTGACCACGGCGCGGTTCATCTCTTCCGCCACTTGGCTTTGCTGCTCGGCAGCCACGGCAATTTGCGTATTGTTTTCACGCATTTGCGCCACGGCATGGGTGATCTCGGCCAGGGCCATGCCGGCTTCTTGCGCCAGTTTCACGCAGTCGTCCGCCTTGGATGAGCTTTCCTGCATGAAGTCCACCGCATCCCGGGTGCCGGTCTGCAACACTGACACCATCGAGGTGATTTGGTCTGTAGAGGTCTGGACCCGCTTGGCCAAATGCCGCACTTCATCGGCCACCACCGCGAAGCCACGTCCCAGCTCGCCCGCCCGGGCGGCCTCGATGGCGGCATTCAACGCCAGCAGGTTGGTTTGCTCGGCAATGCTGTGAATCACACTGACCACGCCATTGATCTTCTGGCTCTCCTGCGCGAGCTGCTGGATCATCTGGGCCGTGGTTTGCACGCCATTGGAGAGGCTGGAAATGGAGTCTTGCACCCGGCTGACCACTTGCTGCCCGCTGCCGGCCAGGTTGTCGGCGGTTTGTGAAAGATCACGGGTAGCGCTGGCGTGCTGGGCAATGTGGTAGACCGTGGCCGACATTTCGTTGATCGCAGTGGCGGCCTGGTCGGTTTCGCTCTGCTGACCGAGCATGCCGTGACGCACTTCATCCATGCTGTGGGCCAGTCGCGCGGCCCCGGTGTCCAGCTGCGCGGCGGTGTCGGCCACCGTGTTCACAACGCGCTGGTAACCGGCCTGCATGGCATTGAAAGCACTGGCCATCTGCCCGACTTCGTCTGTACCGGCCAGCGGTACGCGGGCAGACAAATCGCCACTTTGTTCCACATGCAGCATCACGTCCTTGAGGGTGTTGAGCTGGCTGAGCAAGAAGCGGATCAGCAACTGCGAGGCGCCAAGCATGGCGAGCATCAGCACCAGTACCGCAACGGCATAGTTGGGCAGGCGCTCGATAAACACCTGGGCCAGGCTGGGGGCCTCAAGCTGAACCGGGAGGGTTTGGGGCAGCGGTTGCCCGGCAGGCCAGACCTGGAGTAATTGCGCCTGAGCCTGGGCACCAGCCTGAGCGGCAGCGCTGCGCGATTGTTGCTCAAGCTGCACGGCGTACAGCACCAGCAACAGCGTGGTGACAAAGGCCACCGCGTTGACGGCCCAGAATTTGTATTTAAGCGAGATGTTGCTAAGCCAGGCACCCATGGAAGGTCTTCTCTGAGGTCGCGCAAACAATATTGGCAAGGTGCCATCATTGTGCCGTCATCGAGGGCAGGCTGGGTTGATGTGGGTCAACCCGAGACAGGTTCTGTAGGCAGGCTTTCAGGGTTGTTGCGCAACCCGTTGCAGCCTTCGGCAGCGGCTACAGGATGTCGATGCCGGACGCGGCCTCGCTCTGCTCGGCCGCTGCGACGTCAGATCCGTGGCAGGCCAAAAAATGCTCGGGCGCAGGCGGTGGTGTGCTCTGCCAGGTCTTGCTCGCTTTCACCCCGATGCACGGCGACTTCGCGCAGTACTTCGGTCAGGTAGGCCGGCTCGTTTCGGCCATTTTTCGGTTTCGGCCGCAGGGTGCGCGGCAGTAGATAAGGTGCGTCGCTTTCCAGCATCAAGCGGCCGCGGGGAATGTCGCGCACCAGCGGGTGCAAGTGGGTGCCGCGACGTTCATCACAAATCCAGCCGGTGATGCCGATGTGCAGGTCCTGATCGAGGTAGCTGAACAATGCCTGCTTTTCGCCGGTGAAGCAGTGCACCACAGCAGCCGGCAGGCGGTCGCGGTAGTCACGCAGGATCTCAAGCAGTCGCTGGCTGGCATCGCGCTCATGTAAAAACACCGGCAGCTGCAAGTCCACCGCCATCGCCAGATGGGCTTCCAGAACTTTTTCCTGTTGAGGGCGGGGCGAGAAGTCGCGGTTGAAGTCCAGCCCGCATTCACCCACGGCACGCACCGTCGGCTCTTTCAGCAGGGCCAGCAAACGCTGGGCGCTGTCGCCGTTCCAGTCACTGGCAGAGTGGGGGTGAATCCCGGCGGTGGAGAACAGTTGCTGAGCGCTTTCATCCAGCGCGCGGCACAGCTCCAAGGCCTGTTCGCTGCCGTCCACGCTGGTGCCCGTGAGCACCAATTGGCTGACCCCGGCTGCGTAAGCACGGTCTAAAACCGCTTGGTGCTTGTTGTCGAAGCTAGGGTTGGTCAGGTTGACGCCGATATCGATGAGTTGCATGGTGCTACCTCAGGCCACAGGCCGGAAAGCATATCAGAGCTGTAGATTTATAAGAAAAACCAAGAACTACAGGCAGTTATGGTTGTCTTTGAATGCCGCGACCGCGTAATGCCCAGCGTGTTCCTGGCTGTTGCAACGCGTTCGTACACTGTTTCCAGCGTGATTAGCCCTGAAAAAGGGCACCGGTGGTCGGGTAATCCGCCACGGTGCTGGACTGTATTCCTTCCGGAGAACGGATGACGAGACCGACGCTATTGATTGTGCTGTGCCTGATGCTGATGCCATTGCCGGTATTGGCTCGTGTGGCCGGCCCCTTGCAGGTGGGTCAGCCGAGTCAGGTCCGCGATCTGGCGCAAATTCGCAGCAGCCAGGTGCTGCGTGTTCTGGTCAACCAGAGCCGCAACAGTTCGGGTGAGGTGAAGGGTCAGGATATCGGCGTTGAATATCACCGTTTGCGCGCCTTTGAGCGCTACCTCAATGTTCAGGCCCGGGACGGCCAGGAAATCACCCTGAAAATCATTCCCAAGGCCAAGGATCAGTTGCTGGGTGCCCTGGCGCGTGGAGAAGGCGATCTGGTTGCTCCTGGCGAGTTGATCGACGCCAAAGCCAGTCGCGGCATCAGCGCCAGCGCCCCGATCATCCACCAGGTGCCTTTGTTGCTGGTGGGAGGCAAGGGCGGAAAGCGCTTTACACGCTTTGAACAGCTCTCGGGTCGCACCGTCGCATTGACCACCGGCAGTGTCGCGGGTGCCGCCATTAATCAGCTCAATCAAAAACTGGCCTTGCGCAAATTACCCCCGGTCACGATCGAATGGGTGGATCCGACCCTGGCCGTCGAAGACGTGCTGGAGATGGTGCAGGCCGGCATTTTTCGCCTGACCATCGTTGAAAAGCCCATTGCCGAGCGTTGGGCCAGGCTGATGCCAAAATTGCGCTTCGAACGCAAAGTGCTGATCAGTGAACCGGCGGCCATGCGCTGGTATGTGCGGCGTGATGCCTCCATGTTGCGTGCCAGCATTGACCGGTTTCTGACCCTCTATAAGGTCCCGGCCGATCAGGATGTAGCGTTTGAACGGGTTTATCGCCGGTTGTATCGGGTGCATTACCCGTTGGCCCGGGCCGATCGCCAAAAACTTGAAAAATTGAGGCCGGTGTTGCAGAAGCACGCCCGGCAGCAGGGCATGGACTGGCTGAACCTGGCCGCGCTGGCGTTCAAGGAGTCCACGCTGAATCCCAATGCGAGGGGCGGTGGCGGGGCGACCGGGTTGCTGCAAATCACCCCTTCGGCGGCCCGGCGGGTGGGGGTCAGCAACATTCAAAATGTCGATAACAATGTGCTGGCCGCGGTCAGGTACCTGTCATTGATCCGTCGCAAGTTTTTTTCCAGCCCAAAACTCAATGAGCGAGAGCGCATGGCTTTTATGCTGGCGGCCTACAACATGGGCCCGGAGAGGGTTCAAGGGATGCGTGCGGAGGCCCGGCGACGTGGGCTTAATCCCAATCAATGGTTCTTTCAGGTGGAACGGATTGCCATGGAGCAGGTGGGAATGGGCGCTGTCAGCTATGTTAACAGTGTGAATAAATACTACTTGGCTTTCGACCGTGAGCGCGGCTCGCTGGAGCCTGCAGGGGATAAGTTTGCCCTCCGCAAATAATCGAATTATTCGATTGTTATTTAGGGTTTATTCGACTTTTACTATTTTAAAAGCTGATTAATATGGCGGCCATTCCCAACTGATCACTTAAAGGATTTCAACATGAGCAAACTGACCCAAACCGTTCTAGGCACTCACGCCGGTTATGGCCTGACTGTTCTGCGTATTTTCGTAGGCATCATTTTTGCCGCTCACGGCTCGCAAAAGCTCTTTGGATGGTTCGGTGGTAACGGATTGGCGGGCACAGCCCAATGGATGGAAAGTATTGGCCTTGCACCCGGCGTGCTGATGGCCCTGTTGTCGGGTGGCACCGAGTTCTTTGGCGGTCTTGCCCTGATTATCGGTTTGCTGGCTCGCCCTGCAGCTCTGGGTCTGACGTTCACCTTGCTGGTGGCGATTTTCACCGTGCATATCAGTAACGGTCTGTTTATGGCCAACAACGGTTACGAGTTTGCCCTGGCGTTGCTGGGCGGCACGGTTGCGGTACTGATTGAAGGTGCAGGCAAGGTGTCTTTCGACGGTGTAATCAGCAAGTAACCCTCTGCGTTCTGTCAAAGGCCCGTCTAGTACGGGCCTTTTTCGTTATACGAGATTCTTGACAGTTATAAGCCGGTTTATCTAGGATGTTTTCTTGCGCCGATTTAAACAGCTACTTGCGGGGCGCCAGGTTATCGAAAGATCACCTAAGAGGCTTGAAGCAGGCCTCGAAATACCGCTAAAGCGCTGGTTCGGTGTTGCCTCTCACCTGCCACGCAGAATCTTGAGGCGGAGAACCGATACATGAGTCAACCACGTCCCCTGGTACGTCTTGCGCCGATTACGGCGGGCCATTCGTTACGCAATCCAAAAATCCTTCTGGGCGGTAAGCATCAGCCGACGTTGCTGCGTTATCTCGACGGCTGGCCGCGTCGCAAGGGACGTGCCACTGCGTTTGTGATTCAGTTTGTCGAGCAGGGCGACGGGTTGGCGCGTTTTGCCAATGACAGCTTTGACCTGGCGGTGATTCAGTCGCCGAGCGCAGAGCTGGCCGCACAGGTGATTGGCAACCTGACCCGGGTCTCTCGACAAGGGTTGATTACCCTGCGCTGAGGCACCTGCGGGGACTCGACAGACCGCAGGCCCCCGCCGGTGATCTTCAAAAACGCTGCAATCGATAGGCTTCGATCGACGGTAACCCATGAGTGCCGGTAGCCGTTCCGGGTACTGCCAGCTGGCCGATGAGTTCGGCCGTGATCGCGGCTTGCGTCAACCCCAGATGCTGATGGCCGAACGCGAGCAGCACCTTGCCGTCGCATACTTTATCGATGATCGGTAACGAGTCTGGCAAAGACGGGCGGAACCCCATCCAGGGCGTCGCCGCATCTGCGTTCAAGTCGCGTTTGAACAGGCCCTTGCTTAGCCGGTGCAACTGCCAGGCGCGCTCCATGCTCGGCGGACGCTCGAGGCCGGCGAACTCGACCGTGCCAGCCAGCCTCAGGCCATCACTCATCGGCGTCATGATGAATTTTCGCTCCAGCGAGGTCACGGCGAAAGGCAATCGCCCATGTTCATGGGGCAGCATCAAGTGGTACCCGCGCTCGGTATCCAGTGGCACCTTTTTGCCGGTCAGGGCAGCGGTGAGTTTCGCCGAGTGGGCACCGCAGGCGATCAATACCTGGCGAGCGGTGGCCCGGCCCTGATCGGTGATCAGCGAAACGCCACCTTGCTCCAGATGCCCGCCTTCAACCCGCTGCTTGAGAAACTGCACACCGCTGAGCCTGGCGGCGTGCACCAGCTCGCTGACAACCTGATAAGGGTCGAGAAAATGTCCGGTACGCGGAAAGAACAACCCGCCCTGGAGATGCTCGCTCAATTGCGGTGCTGCCTCGCGCACGGCACTGGCCTGCCACCTGTCGACCGGCACGTGTTGCCCGTGCAGGCGAGCCAGCAGCGCATCGATCGCTTGCTGTGAATCGGGGCGCTCGAATACCAGCAATGAACCGTCTTCTTTCAACAGATCAGGGCGGGCAATCTCTTTCAGCAACCGATTCCAGGCGCCCAGGCTGCTTTCATTCAGTGCGCGAATACCGGCCACCGTGCGCTGGTAAGGGGTTGGGCGCAGATTCAGCAGCAGGCGTGCGAACCAGGGCAGGGCGCGCGGCATGTACTTCCAGTCCAGGCGCAGCGGTCCCATCGGGTCCATGAGCATGGCGGGCAGCCGTTTCAGGATGGACAGGTCGGCAATGGGGAAGACCTGTTCGGTGGCCAGATGCCCGGCATTGCCGTACGAAGCACCGCGGCCAGGGTCTTGCTGATCGATGACGACCACCCGCAGCCCCCGGCGTGCCAGTTGCAGCGCACTGGCGACGCCGATGATGCCGGCGCCGACCACGGCAATGTCGGGGGTGTCGTGCAGGGTGTTTGAAGTCGGGTGATTGGGCATGGTTTCAGGCTTCTCTCTGACCGTCGAGCAAGCGACGCAGCTGCAGCGGATTGCTGTGCTTGAGCGCGGCAGGCAGGAGAGTGTCCGGGAAGTCCTGGTAGCACACCGGGCGTAGAAAGCGCTGGATGGCAGCAGTGCCGACCGAGGTCGTGCGCGGATCAGAAGTGGCCGGGAACGGCCCGCCGTGAACCATTGCATCACACACCTCAACGCCCGTTGGCCAGCCATTGACCAGCAGGCGTCCGGCCTTGCGTTCCAGGGTTGGCAGTAACGCCCGGGCAGCCTCTACGTCAGCGTCATCCAGGTGCAGGGTGGCGGTCAGTTGACCTTCCAGGAACTCGATCACCTGACGAATCTGCTCATCGTCGGCACATTGAACGATCAACGCTGCAGCCCCGAACACTTCAGCCTGCAAGGCAGTGTCGGCCAGAAAATCCTCGGCGCGGGTGACGAACAGATGGGTCTGGCACTGGTTTGGCGCTTCCCTCTTCAACCCGACTGCCACTGGCTGTGCATGAGCATGCTCAAGCAATGAGCCGATACCGGACTCATAGGCCTGAAAGATACCGGGCGTCAGCATGGTTTGCGCCGGGCTGCGCTGCACAAGATCTGCTGCCACGCTGATGAAGCGCTCCAGGGCCGGGCCCTGACGGGCAATGACCAGACCGGGGTTGGTGCAGAACTGGCCGGCACCCTGGGTCAGGGAGGTGACAAATCCCTGCGCCAGCGCTTCGCCTCGTGCCTGCAGGGCTGCCGGAAAGAGTACGACCGGGTTGATCGAGCTCATCTCCGCGTACACCGGGATGGGTTCGCGACGGGCCTGAGCCGCCTTGCACAAGGCCATCCCGCCGCTGCGCGAGCCGGTGAAGCCCACGGCTTTGATGCGCGGGTCGCTGACCAGAGCGATGCCCACTTCGCGCCCCGAGCCAAACAGTAATGAAAAGACCCCCGGGTGCAGTTCTGATTTTTCCACGGCGCGGGCAACGGCGCGCCCCACCAGTTCGCTGGTGCCGGGGTGAGCGCTGTGAGCCTTGACGATCACCGGGCAGCCCGCGGCCAGTGCCGAAGCGGTGTCACCGCCGGCGACCGAGAAGGCCAGCGGGAAGTTGCTGGCACCGAACACGGCCACCGGGCCCAAGGCCACCTGGCGTTGACGCAGGTCCGAGCGTGGCAAGGGCTGGCGTTCCGGTAATGCCGGATCGACTCGTACATCCAGCCATTCGCCCGCCCGCACGGTGCGGGCAAAGGTGCGCAGTTGCTGGCAGGTCCGCCCCCGTTCACCGAGGATGCGCGGACGCGGCAGACCGGACTCGGCAACCGCGCGCTCGATCAGCTCATCGCCAAGGGCTTCAATCTCATCGGCCATGGTGTCGAGAAAACGGGCGCGGGTGGCCAGCGAGGTCGCGTGATAACTGTCAAAAGCAGCTCGTGCCAAGGCGCAGGCCTGTTCGACATGCTCGCCGGAACCGCCCGGGTAGGCCGGTTCGAGCGGCAGGTCGGTGGCAGGATTGATCGCCCTGATTGCTGCACTGTTACCGGTGATGGCGTGCTGACCGATCAGCATCTTGCCTGTCAGAGTCATGACGTGCTCCTGGATAAGTAAGGCGGGAAACGAGCTGGGCGCCGTTGCGAAACAGGGGTGTAACGCAACGGGTAATAACAGGGGCGACGCGCATCCGGCGCGCCGCCATACAGGCAGGGATCAGGCGACGTTCTGTTCGGCTGACCAGATTTCGTACCACTGGCGGAACAGCGCGTACTGGTTCTCGGCATAGCGACGCTGGGCATCGCTGAGGACGTCGGTGTCGTTGAAATGCAAGCTGTAGGCCTGGTCGCCATTGAGCACCATCAGGTGCTTGTAATAGAGCACCAGGTCGGTGCCTTCGTCGAACGACGACAGCACGCTCAATGCAGACTCCAGCTCTCTGGCCAGACGACGGGCCTTGGCATCGCCTTGCGCGGCTTGCTTGCTCAGGGCCACCAGTTGCAGCACTTCGCGGGGCAATGCGTTGCCGATACCGGTAATGGCTCCGGTGGCGTTGCAGTTGACGAAACCATGCACCACTTGGGTGTCAACGCCGACCATCAGCGTTACGTCATCGTCCTGGGAGGTGATGTGCTCGGCGGCATAGCGCATGTCGGCGGCGCCGCCGAATTCCTTGAAACCGATCAGGTTCGGGTATTCACGGCGCAATTCGAAGAACAGGTCCGCACGGGTAGCGAAGCCGTAATACGGGCTGTTGTAGATCACGGCAGGCAGACCCGGGGCCGCTTTGAGGATGGCGGCGAAGTGGGCTTTTTGCGCGGCCGGCGACGCTGCACGGGACAGCAGTCGAGGAATCACCATCAGGCCCTGGGCGCCGACTTTGGCAGCATGGGCGGCATGGGCCACCGCTTCGCGGCTGTTGACGGCACCGGTACCGACGATGGTCGGAATACCCGCGGCCACCAGACGTGCGACACCTTCTTGGCGCTCGGCTTCGGTGAGCAGAGGCCAGTCGCCCATAGAGCCGCAATACACCACGGCGCTCATGCCGATATCGATCAGTTCGCGGCCCTTGGCCACCAGTGCATCAAAGTCCGGCTTGCGCTCTGCGGTGCAGGGGGTCATCAGTGCAGGAATGCAGCCAGTGAAGATGTTATCGCTCATTGTTGTAACTCCTTGAGGCGTTTATTCAGAGGGTGTTAAAAAGTTGGCCGCCAGGGCGGCATCCCGCGTGGCTGCTCAAATGCCCCACGCGAAGGGATCCTGTTCATCGATCAGCAGCGTGCTGTCGGCGGTCATGTAGGCGCGTCCGGTAATGAATGGGCGGATGCGTTCCCCCTCCCATTGGTAGCTGCCTTCGAACTGGCTCGCGGTGATGCTGGCCTGAATCCACGGCTCACCGGCCGCCAGTTTTCCATCCGCCGCCAGGCACGCCAGCTTGGCGCTGGTGCCGGTGCCGCAGGGCGAACGGTCGTAGGCTTTGCCTGGGCACATGACAAAGTTGCGGCTGTCGGCCACGTCGTCGTCGGCAAACAGTTCCACATGGTCGATCAAGGCGCCGTCTTCACCGTGAATGCCTTGGGCTTCCAGCGCCTTGAGCATTGCCCAGGTGTATTCGGTCAGAGCTTCGACGTTGTCCATGTGCACGACCTGGCCGTGATCGCTCACCAGAAAGAACCAATTGCCGCCCCAGGCGATGTCGCCATACACGCGGCCATGCCCCGGGACATCCACCGGCACCTGCTGGCGGTAGCGATAGGCGAGCACGTTGCACAGGGTGACGGTGCCGTCTTCATGTAGCGTGGCGCTGACCGGGCCCACCGGTGTGTCGATCTTGTGCACGCCCGGGCTGATATGACCCAGGTGGTGCAGCGATGCGACCAGGCCGATGGTGCCGTGCCCGCACATGCCCAGGTAGCCGGTGTTGTTGAAGAAGATCACACCGCAGGTGGCATCCGCCGAGACCGGTTCACAGTAGAGCGCGCCGACCAGCACATCATTGCCGCGGGGCTCCAGCAGGCAGGCCCGGCGCCATTGATCATGGTGGTCGCGCAGGGCGTCGCGCTTCTCGGCCATGGTCTGGCCGGACAAGGGCGGGAAGCCATCCATTACCAGGCGAGTCGGTTCGCCGCCGGTGTGGGAATCAATGACATGTACTCGTTTCATAAATCTATCCATTAGAAGAGCGCCAAGACGTGAAAAGGCAGTGCTGCCGGAATCTCATGACGACGCCTGGCGGTATGCGGCCGCAGGGCGCTGACCTGAAGCAGGGCTGGCGGGAGCGGGCTCGGCCTCGCTTTCATCGTCGTCCTGCTCCAGGCGGACAAGGTGCGCCGGCACACCGGTGGCAGCGCCCCAGTAATAGATAGCCATCGCGAAGGTCGCCACGATCAGGGTGTCGAAGGGGTGGCTGAGGATGCCCAGGCCGCCGAAGCTGCCGAGTTTTGAGAGCACGATGGTGGTGATGTAGAAGCCGATCAGCCAGGCGGACGACCGCACTTGCTGGCTCAGGCTCAGGTGCCCGGTAGGTACATAGCGCCCACACAGCAGGTACACGACGAACATCAGAATCTGCAGGCCGAGCAGCCAGGACACGGTGTTCCAGCCTGACCAGTAGACAATCAGCGACGCGATGATGAAGGACAGCGGGCCCAGCACACTCATCCACTTGACCCGGAAAGGGCGCGGCATGTCAGGTGCATTGCGGCGCAGTGCGGCCACGGACACGGGAGCAACGGCGTAGCTCAGGACCAGTGCGGCGGAGACAACGTTGATCAGCGCTTCCCAGGACGGGAACGGCAAGGTCCAGAACACCGAGAGGGCAAAGGTCAGCCACAGTGCAGGGCGTGGAATACCGGACTTTTCATCGATCCGGGTAAAGATCTTGAAGAATGTGCCGGTTTGCGCCCAGCCATAGATCACCCGGGGAGTGGCGTTCATGTAGATGTTGCCGCAACCGCTGGGGGAGATCACCGCATCAGCCACCACAAGATAAGCTAGCCAGCCCACGCCCAGTGCCAGGGCGATGTCGCGGTAAGGCAGTGCCAGTTCTTTGGTTACACCGGCCCAGCCGTTGGCCAGCATTTCGACGGGTACGCTGCCGATAAAAGCGATCTGCAACAACACATAGATAGCGGTGGAGAGCAGTACGGACAGGATCAACGCAATGGGAATCGTCCGTTGCGGGTTCTTGACCTCGCTGGCCACCGAGATGATGGGTGTCAGGCCGAGATAGGCAAAGATGATGCCGCCGGCGGAAACGGCCATTTCGACACCCGACAGGCCAAAGGGAGCAAAGCCCTGAGAGTGGAGGTTGTCCGGTTTGAAGAAGGTAAACAGCACACCGATAACCAGCAGCGGGACGATGAACTTGAACACGCTGACCAGGTTGTTGGCCGTGGCAAAGGTCTTCACGCTGCGGTAGTTGAGCATGAAGAACAGGCACAGCAGGGCAAATTGCAGCAGCCAGCCAAGGATTGTCGGATTGCTTGAACCGGCCTTGGTCAATTCGGGGAACCAGGCCGCGGCATATTGGCGAGCCGCGACCACTTCGATCGCCACCAGGCTGGAAAAAGCGATCAGCGTGATGAAGCCCATCAAGTAACCGAGTAGCGGGCCGTGGGAGTACACCGGATAGCGAACTACGCCCCCGGCTCGGGGCAACGCGGCGCCGAGTTCACAGTAAACAATGCCCAGTAGCAACACGGAAAAGCCGCCCAGCAACCAGGAGAAAATTCCCGCGGGCCCGGCGATGGCCGAAACGTGACTGGCTGCAAACAGCCAGCCTGAACCGAAGATGGCCCCCAGACCGATAAAGGTGAGGTCCATCAGTGAGAGCTGTTTTTTGAATTTGCCTTTGCCTGACATTGGGTCGCCTTCTTGTGAGTTATTGGATAGGCAGGTGTGATGTCACTTGGAAGCGCCAGCCTCGAAATACCGAAGATGGCGATGCGGCCAATCAGCCGCGTTTTTATTAAAAATCGGTTCTAATGCCGGCCTGTCCTGATCGCCGGCAACCGTTGTTCTTCACATCCCCAGGACAGGTAATCGTCGTTTCCTTGTGTCCGGGGTGATATTCGTTTGTCATGTCGCCTGCGGTTTTAGCTCAGCGTTCAATGGCTATAGAGTGAACCGCCGAGCAGGCACGCGATTGATGTTTTCTGCAGGTGCTGATGACGAAATCAGCATATTTTCACCATCCGGACAGCGGGGAATGATGTTCATGACGCAGAGCGCTTTTGCGATCCTGTGCCAGGGCGACGACATGAATCGTCCTGAAACCCTTGAGGAATTACTGAGGGGAGTGGCGCTGCTGTTACCAATGCTGGATGTGATTCCGAATGCGGCGATCTTTATCAAGGATGTCCAAGCACGGTATGTCCTGGCCAATCGCACCCTGGTGCAGCGCTGTGGCTTGAAGCATCTGCAGCCGTTGCTGGGCAAGACCAGTGCGCAGGTGTTTCCGGAACAGTTGGGGCCTGGCTACACCGAACAGGACCGGCGTGTTCTGGAGCAAGGCTGGGTACTGGAGGATCAGTTGGAGTTGCACCTGTATGGCAGCCGGGAACCCGGATGGTGCCTGACCCACAAGCGGCCGCTGTATAACCGTGAAGGTGAAATCATCGGCCTGGCCGGCATTTCGGTCGACCTGCAGTCGGCCAGCGACACACACCCGGCCTACCAGCGACTGGCAGCTGTCGACGAACATATTCGTGCGCATTTCAATCGACGGATCACGCTGGGGGAGCTGACGCGGATCGCCGGGATCTCGGTAGCCCAGCTTGAGCGGTACTGCAAGCGGGTGTTCCATCTGACACCGCGTCAGATGATCCAGAAGGTTCGCCTCGAGCATGCGCATCGCCTGCTGCACACTGACATTCCGATTACCGAAGTGGCACTGCAATGCGGTTATACCGACCACAGTGCCTTCACTCGTCAGTTCAAGGCATTGACCGGCTTTACTCCGCGCCTGTACCGGCAGGCAACGGCGCAGTGAGCAGCCTGCTCACGGTCTAGAGGTATTCAATCGCGACGATGTACACCCACTGTTCTCCGGTGGGTGTTTGCACCCGGACTTCAGCATCCAGTGATTTGCCGATCAGCGCCCGCGCCAGAGGCGAGTCGATACTGATCAGGCCCAGTTTGAGGTCCAGCTCGTCGGGGCCGACGATGCGGTAGCGGGACTGCTTGCCGTCCTCGTCTTCAATGGTGACCCAGGCGCCAAAGTAGACCTTGTTCGGGTCGCTGGGCTTTTCGCTGACTACCTTGAGGCTTTCAAGGCGTTTGGTCAGGAAGCGTACGCGGCTGTCGATCTCGCGCAGCATCTTCTTGCCGTAGGTGTATTCGGCATTTTCCGAACGGTCGCCCTGAGCGGCTGCCTCGCTGACAGACTGGGTGACTTTGGGCCTGCGCACGTGCCACAGCTCGTGCAGCTCGGCGCGCATCCGCGCTTCACCTTCAGGGGTGATCAGCGCGGTGCCGGCAGGGCGGGGAGGGCGATAGCGGCTCATGGGCAATCCGTTTGCAGGAAAGGGCGCGAGTCTATCAGCCCTCGCGCAACACTGTCAGCGGGCTGGCATTGAGTGCCCTGCGAGTGCCGAATACGCCTGCGCCGCCGACCATCAAGGCGCCGATGACAGGCAGCAGCAGTAACCACGGATGTGGATGCCAGGGCAGGTCGAAGGCGAAACGATAGAGCACCAGGCTGACCAGTTCGGCGCCCAGTGCGGCGAGCAAGCCGCTGGTGGCGCCGAGCAAGCCGAACTCGATGCGCCGTGCCTTGATCAGCAGTTGTCGCTCGGCCCCCAGCGCACGCAGCAACGCACCCTGGCGGATACGTTCGTCAAGGGTGGATTGCAAACCGGAAAACAGCACCGCCATCCCCGCGGCCAATACAAACAGCAGCACATATTCAACCGCCATGGTCACTTGCGCGAGGATGCTGCGCAGCTGTGCCAGCAAGGCTTCGATGGGCAGGATGGTGACGGCCGGGAAGCTGCGCGACAGTTCGATGATCTGCGGGTCGTGCCCCGGTGCCAGATAGAAGCTGGTGAGGTAGGTGGCGGGCAGGTCCTGCAACGTACCGGGCTGGAAGATCATGAAGAAGTTCGGCTGGAAGTTGTCCCAGTTGATGCTGCGCAAACTGGTGACCCGGGCTTCGCGGTTGACCCCGGCGACCGTAAACATCAGGTGGTCGCCCAGCTTCAGCTTCAGGCTCTCGGCGACCTTGGCTTCAACCGATACTCCGGGTACTGCGCCGGCGGGCGGCTGGGTCCACCAGCTACCTGCAGTCAACGCGTTGCCTGCAGGCAGGTTGGCGGCCCAGGTCAGGCTCAGGTCGCGCTGGATGGCTTTGTCGCCGCTGGAGTCCTTGCTGACGATGTCTTGCACCGGCTGGCCGTTGATGCTGATCAGGCGCCCCGGTACCACGGGGTACAACGGCGCAGCCTGAGCTTGCAGTTCATGCAGGCGGGCACCGAAGGCATCTTTGTCGGCCGGCAGGATATTCAGGGCGAAATAGTTCGGGGCGTTTTCCGGCAGTTGGTTTTGCCAGGTGTCGAGCAGTTCGCCGCGCAGCAGGGCGATCAGGGCCATCGATAGCAGAATCAGGCCGAAAGCGAGGGCCTGGCCTGCCGCTGCCAACGGGTGACGCAGCAATTGCCCCAGCCCCAGGCGCCAGGGCAATGAAGCGCGTGCCAGCAGGCGACGCAGGCTTTGCAGACCCAGCAGCAAGAGACCACCGAGTACCAGCGCGGCCACTACGCCACCGCCGAGCAGGGCAAAAGTCAGCACCAGGTCAAGGCTCATGCGCCACATGATCAGCCCGAGTGCCAGTAGCGCGGCACCGTAAACGGCCCAGGTGCCGGCCGGGACGGGCAGCATGTCGCGGCGCAACACACGCAGTGGCGGTACGCGGCCCAGTGCGGCCAGCGGTGGCAAGGCAAAGCCGGCCAATGCCACCAGCCCGGTGCCAATGCCGGCAATGGCGGGCATCAGGCCACCGCCGGGGACGTTGGCCGGCAGCAGGTCGTGCAGCAAGGCGAACAGCCCCAGTTGCGCCAGCCAGCCGAGCGCCGCTCCGACGAGGCTGGCCAGCAGTCCGAGGATTGTGAGTTGCAGGGTAAACAGCAGCAGGGTTTCGCGACGGGACAAACCCAGGCAACGCAACAGGGCGCTGGCATCGAAGCGTCGGTTGGCGAAGCGGGTGGCAGACAAGGCCACGGCAACACCGGACAACAGCACTGCCACCAGGCTGGCCATATTCAGATAACGCTCGGCCTTGCCCAGCGCGCCGCCGATTTGTTGATTGCCATCACGGCCATCCAGCAGGCGCTGGTTAGGTTCGAGGCCGGCCTCGATCACCTGGTGATACGACGCCAGCGCGGGGGGGGTACCGCGCCACAGCTCGCGGAATGTCACCCGGCTTCCGGGCTGCACGATGCCGGTGGCCGCCAGGTCTTCAAGGTTGATCAGGACCCGTGGGGTCAGGCTGTACAGATTTCCGGCGCGGTCGGGTTCGTAGGTGAGGACCCGGGTAATGCGCACGGTTTTGGAACCGACATCGATCTCATCACCGATCTTCAGGTCCAACGCCGTCAACAGACGGGACTCGGCCCATGCCTCTCCGGGTTTTGGCCCGCCGCCCGACTGTTCTTCAGCATAAGGTCGGGCCGCGCTTTTAAGCTCGCCGCGCAACGGATAAGCCTCATCGGCGGCCTTGATACTGGACAGCTGAATGCCGGTGTCGGTCGCGATCACACTGGAGAACTCGACCACTCGGGCATGTTCGAGCCCCAGTTCTTTGCCGACCCTGATTTGCTCGTCGCGCGCCGGAGAGCTGCCATCGAGCACCAGATCGGCGCCTAGAAACTCGGTGGCGCGCAGCAGCATTGCGTCGTTGAGGCGAGCGCCGAAATAACCGATGGCGGTGCTGGCGGCCACCGCCACCAGCAGCGCAAAGAACAGTACGCGCAGTTCACCGGCGCGGGCATCGCGCAGCAGTTGGCGTACGGCCAGGCTAAACAGGCGCGACAGCGGCAAGCGTGCCATCAAGGCTCCAGGGGGCCGACCAGATGGCCGGCTTCAAGGCGGATCAGGCGTCGGCAACGATGGGCCAGGCGCTCGTCGTGGGTAACCAGTACCAGTGTGGTACCGCTTTCCTTGTTCAGCTCGAAGAGCAAGTCGGTGATGCGTTCGCCGGTGTGGCTGTCGAGGTTGCCGGTGGGCTCATCGGCAAACAGCACATCCGGATTGGCCGCAAACGCCCGAGCAATGGCGACCCGCTGTTGCTCGCCTCCCGACAACTGGCGGGGCGAATGACTCAGGCGCTGGCCCAGGCCGACCCGTTCCAGCAAGTGCCGGGCGTGCTCGCGGGCATCTTTGCGGCCTTCGAGTTCCAGAGGCAACATGACGTTTTCCAGTGCGTTGAGGCTGTCGAGAAGCTGGAACGACTGGAACACAAAGCCGACGTGTTCGGCCCGTACCCGTGCTCGCTGGTCTTCGTCGAGGGTGCTCAAGGCGCGCCCGGCCAGGATCACTTCACCCTGGCTTGGCAGGTCGAGGCCGGCCAGCAATCCCAGCAGGGTCGACTTGCCGGAACCGGAAGCACCGACGATGGCCAGGCTGTCGCCCTTGTTCAGCTCGAGGCTCAACGGGTGGAGGATGGTCAAAGCGCCTTCCGTGCTGGAGACCACTTTGCTAAGGTTCTGCGCGGTGAGAATACTTTCGCCCATGGAGAATCCAATGCGTGTGTGGTTTTTAAGTGCTGCTCTGGCCCTGATGTGCATGGCGCAAAATGCAACGGCGGGAACAATCCTGATTGTCGGCGATAGTATCAGCGCGGCTTTCGGCCTGGATACCCGTCTTGGGTGGGTGTCATTGCTGGAGCAGCGGCTCGTGCAGCAGGGATACGACGATAAAGTGGTCAATGCGTCGGTCAGCGGTGATACCAGCGCAGGAGGCCTGGCGCGTTTACCCGCGCTGCTTGCAGCGCATAAACCCGAGGTGGTGATCCTCGAGTTGGGCGGCAATGATGGCCTGCGTGGCCAGCAGCCCGCTCAATTGAAACAGAATCTTGCAAGCATGATTGAAGCGTCGCAAAAGGCCGGTGCCAAAGTCCTGCTGCTGGGGATGCAACTGCCACCCAATTATGGTGCGCGGTATACCCGGGCCTTTGCCGAGGTTTACAGCCAACTGGGCAGCGAAAAGAACGTGGCACTGGTGCCGTTTTTGCTTGAGGGCGTAGGTGGGCATCCTGAGCTGATGCAGGCTGATGGCGTGCATCCGGCTGTCGGTGCCCAGGGCAAACTGCTGGATAATGTGTGGCCAGCGTTAAAACCCCTGCTTTGATGCTTTTCTAGTTGCAGTGTTTCGGCTAAGGTGGCGCCCCCCCGATTTGGAGCCCCCGATGTCGCGTCCTGCCTGGTCTTTATACGCCTATCAACTGATCGAGCCCGATGAGCAGCTCGATTTGTTCGCCTGCCAGGAGGTTCGGGTACATTTGGTGACGCGTCAATTGGAGCTGGGAGGCACGATCGATCGCACCTTGTGCGGTTCGTTGTTGCCCGCGCAGCCGCGTTGGTCGGATGTCACGCGCAAAGTTTTCCAGGATCATCGGTTGTGTCCGCTGTGCCGGGCGATTATCGAATCGCAGCGCCGTGGAACCGAGCCGATCTGGCCGGAACTGCGCTTTGAATTATGATGCAATTGATCTGACGCTTTAGCGCCTCCCGGTGCCTGTGGGCGAGGTGTACACTCGCTCTTTTATCCCCCGTTGATTATGCGAAGGATGTTCCGGATGTTGCCGCGCCTACCTGCCGTCACCCGCTACCTGTCAGTTGCCGCACTGTGTGTTGCGGGTCCCGTTGCTGCGCTTGAATTTCCGCTGCCGCCGCCTGGTGAGGATGTCGTCGGCCAGGTGCAGGTGATCAAGGCTCAATACGAAGACTCATTCGCTGATCTGGGTGAAACGTACGAGTTGGGGTACTCGGAAATGGTCGCGGCCAACCCGGGGGTAGACGCCTGGCTGCCGGTGAAGACCAAGGGTGAAGAGGCCGACGTGGTGTTGCCGACCCAGTTTGTCCTGCCGCCGGGCAAACGCGAAGGGATCGTGATCAACCTCGCCGAGTACCGCCTGTACTACTATCCGAAAGGCCGGGATGTGGTCTACACATTCCCGCTGGGCATTGGCCGTGAAGGCTGGGGTTCGCCTGTAGGGACTACCCGGATCGCCGCCAAGACCCCTAATCCGACCTGGACGCCTCCGGCTTCGATCAAGGCCGAACACGCTATGAATGGTGATCCGCTGCCCAACGTCGTGCCCGCGGGGCCGGACAACCCGCTGGGGCCTTTCAAGTTCACCCTGGGGATGCCGGGTTATCTGATCCACGGCTCGAATGCGAAATTTGGAATCGGTACAGGGACCAGTCATGGCTGCTTCCGCATGTTCAACAAGAACGTACTGGAAATGGCAGACATGGTGCCGGTCGGTACGCCGGTCAGAATCATTAATGAGCCGTACAAGCTCGGCGTGAGCGGTGGCAAGGTTTACCTTGAGCTTCATCAGCCGTTGAATGTCAGCGACGGCTCTCTGGTTGCCAAAGGTGCGCCGTCGGAAGCTTCCGACGAAGAAGTGGCAGAAAGATATGCCGCGGTGGTCAATAAGGTGTTGAATCGCCCCGATCTGAAGATGAATATTCAGATCGACCGGGACAAGGCATTGGCGGTTGTTCGTGCGGAGACTGGAGTGCCCACCGAAGTGGGGGTCGACACCACCATAACATCCGGAGAGTCGCTGGACTACGTGCAGTAAGCATGGACTAAAAAAACCGCCGCGGTTAATACCCGCGGCGGTTTTTTATTGCCTGCCGACTGAGTGACGGGCAATAAAAAAGCCGCCCCATAAATGGGGCGGCTTGGTAACAATCCCGAAGGACTATTACTTGCGGCTTGCTTTTTCAAGCATGCGCAGAGCGCGCTCGTTTGCTTCATCAGCAGTCTGCTGTGCTTTTTGAGCAGCAGCCAGAGCTTCATCAGCTTTACGGTAGGCTTCGTCAGCACGAGCCTGGGAGCGAGCTGCTGCGTCTTCAGTTGCAGTCAGACGGGCTTCAGTTTCTTTAGATACGCTGCTGCAACCGGTAGCCAGAACTGCGGCCAATGCCAGAGCAGAGAATTTCAGAACGTTGTTCATCGTGTTCCCCTTCAAGGACTTTCTAATTGAAGCTGCTCCTTCAACGTGAGGATACAGCCGGCGTACATAGTACCCATTACTTGTAGTAAGTAAACTGACCGAGCGCAAGAACCAAAAAAAATAATTGGCAACCAATATAGATGGGCTAAATTTATCTGATTGTGCTTGAAAAATAGTCAGTCCGGAGTTGCTGAAGAAGACGTGCCCGATACGTTAGTACGTGACTTTATGTGTGCGCGTACGTCATAGGCTCAACCTTCCGGAAAATGTTCAGGGTTACTCTCATGTTGTCTGCCTGATGAGATGGTTGAGCAGATGTTTCTGCGCACGACCTCGACGCCATGACCGTATGCGATTGAGCATTTGTTTTGCGAGCGTTCCCCTAGTGGTTCCCTCGGCGGAAAAACATCAGTAATGTAGGGGTCACGGTTCAAGACCCGCTAAGGAGCAATGATGAGCGAGGCGTTGTCCATCCACCATGACCAGGCAGGTCACCAGTTTGAGACCACTGTCGACGGTCATCGTGCTTACCTGACCTATATGGATCTGGGCAAACAGACGCTGGATATCTATCGTACGTTTGTGCCCAATGCCTTGCGCGGTCGCGGTGTCGCGGCGGCATTGACCGAGGCTGCACTCAAGTACGCGGAAGACATGGGGTATTCGGTTATCCCGTCATGTTCTTATGTCGAACGCTACATGGAGCGCCATCAGCTCAAGATGGCCAAGCTCTGAGCACACTGCGCTCCCTGAGAACAGGCAATAAAAAACGCCAGCGACTAGTTTAAGGTCGCTGGCGTTTTTGCTTTCAGTGGACGCTGTTAGCCGCGTTCACGTGCCGGCAGTACATCCTTGAGTTTGGCATGCATGCTGCGCAGGGTATTTTCAGTGCTGGCCCAATCGATACAGGCATCAGTGATTGAAACACCGTACTGCAAGTCTTCGAGGTTCTTCGGGATTGCCTGACAGCCCCAGTTCAGATGACTTTCGACCATCAGGCCGATAATCGACTGGTTGCCCTCAAGGATCTGGTTGGCCACGTTCTCCATTACCAGCGGTTGCAGGGCCGGGTCTTTGTTGGAGTTGGCGTGGCTGCAGTCCACCATGATGTTCGGGCTGATTTTCGACTTGTTCAGTGCTTGCTCGCAGAGAGCCACGCTGACGGAGTCGTAGTTCGGCTTGCCATTGCCGCCACGCAGTACCACGTGACCGTAAGCGTTGCCCTTGGTGGTGACGATCGACACGCCACCTTCCTGGTTGATACCCAGGAAACGGTGCGGGCTGGACACGGATTGCAGGGCATTGATGGCAACGGTCAGGCCGCCATCCGTGCCGTTTTTGAAGCCCACGGCCGAAGACAGGCCCGACGCCATCTCGCGATGAGTCTGGGATTCGGTGGTGCGTGCGCCAATGGCTGACCAACTGATGAGGTCCTGCAGGTACTGCGGGGAAATCGGATCAAGGGCTTCGGTTGCGGTTGGCAAACCCATTTCAGCCAGATCCAGCAGCAGTTTGCGACCGATGTGCAAGCCGTCTTCGATCTTGAACGAGTCATCCAGGTACGGGTCGTTGATCAGCCCTTTCCAGCCCACGGTGGTACGTGGTTTTTCGAAATAGACGCGCATGACCAGATACAGGGTATCGCTGACTTCTGCAGCGAGCACCTTGAGGCGCTCGGCGTATTCGTGAGCCGCCTTGATATCGTGGATCGAGCAAGGCCCGATGACAACGAACAGTCGATGGTCCTTGCCATCCAGGATGTTGCGAATCACCTCGCGTCCCTTGGTTACCGTCTGCAGCGCGGCTTCACTAAGAGGCATCTCGCGCTTGAGTTGTGCAGGTGTAATCAGGGTTTCGTTGGAGGCAACGTTTAGGTCGTCGATCGGTAAATCAGCCATCGTGTTACTCGTCAGGTCACGGGTGCCGGCCGCCAGCGATCCCCGAGCGGCGGAGCACAGCATGATTGAGCGCACCGGGGAGCCGAACCTTAACGCGTTATCCCGTTATTCGACAATGGGCAGGCGCAGCTTTAATCCAGCAATGGCAGCGCGAGCTTGCGGTCCATAGTGGCCCGTGAGAACTCCGGGGCGTGATGGCTGACCCATTCGATGGCCAGGGTATTCATGCTTTCGGGCGTCAGGTTGAGCTGTTGCTGGAGCCGGTAATAGTGTTCGATCTGGCATACCTGTTCACCCATCCGCGCACCAAAAAGGGTTTGTTCATCGGTAAAGGCCACCCCGATGCGATACCCCTCGGGGGTTTTCTCGCACCAGGCAACATACCCGGGGTAATGCGCACTCGCACCCAGGGTAGGCATGCGCATCTCCACAGCGACGCCACGTCGCCAGCGTCTATCACTATTGCATGACACGCCGCCGAGGCTGATAGAGTGCAACTTGCGGCGTGAAAGGGATGGTTGGTTGCGGGGTGTTATCTCAACAGGAACATCATCTGGGTGAGGTAAGAAACGACCCATGAACGCACACTCCAAGTGCTAGCGCTTCGATATTGTTTTCCTGAGTATAGTGAGCGAAATGGAACTGACTGATTTTGATGCCGATCAGCGTTTGCTGGCGCTGCCCGGTACCTCGCTGGTGGTCTTCACCAGCGATGGGTGTTCGGGGTGCCGGACGGCGCGCAGGCTGTTGCCCGGTATGCAGTTGCCCATCGATCAACTGTGCTGGATTGACGCGGGGAACAACGGCGGGCTGGTCGAGCGCTACGGCATCTTCCATTTGCCAAGCCTGTTCGTCGTGCGGGACGGGGCATTCCACGGCGAGTTGAAATCGCGCCTGAGCGAGGGCGAGCTGGCGCACCACATTCGGCTTGCCTTGATGCTTGAGCCTGACGAACTCCCTTGAACCGGCGTTGCATACCCATCCCATCCTGCGGAGGCAACATGAGTAAAGGCTTGAACGGCAAGCTGGTACTGGCCATCTCTTCCCGGGCGTTATTCGATTTGAGTGACAGCCATCAGGTGTACATGGTGCAAGGAATCGAGGCTTACCGCCAATATCAGATCGAACATGAAGATGAGGTGCTCGAGCCAGGCGATGCATTCGCCCTGGTCAGAAAACTCCTCAGCATCAATGCCAGCCTCGGGCGTGAGCGGGTCGAGGTGGTGCTGGTCTCGCGCAACAGCGCTGACACGGGCCTGCGCGTATTCAACTCCATACAACATTACGATCTGGCCATCTCCCGGGCGGCTTTTTCCGGTGGGCGCAACCCGCACCCGTATCTCAACGCATTTGGTTGTGACCTGTTTCTGTCGACCCACGCTGAAGATGTCCGCAGCGCACTGGATGCGGGCTTTGCCGCCGCGACGATTCTCTCGGGGGGAGCGCGGCGTGCGGAAAACAACGAGCTGCGCATTGCCTTTGACGGGGATGCCGTGCTGTTTTCTGATGAGTCCGAGCGGGTGTACCAGTCTGGAGGGCTTGAGGCGTTTCAGTCGCTGGAGCGCACGTCAGCGCACAGTCCATTGCGCGGCGGGCCATTCAAGGGGTTTCTCGAAGCCCTGAACCTGCTGCAGCGCGAATTCCCCGACGAGACGTGCCCGATTCGCACGGCGCTGGTGACCGCACGCTCCGCGCCCGCCCATGAGCGGGTGATTCGCACGCTGCGTGACTGGGATATCCGTCTGGATGAATCGTTGTTTCTCGGCGGGCTCGACAAGTCGGCATTCCTGGAGGCTTTTGCGGCCGATGTGTTTTTCGATGACCAGACCGGTCATTGCGAAAGGGCCCGTCAGGTGGTTGCCACCGGTCATGTTCCCCACGGGATCAGCAACGAGCGGCCTGATCGGATACCCGAGTAGCCCCAGCGGGTAAGTCATCGCGCGGGCAATACCGATTGTCATGGCGCTGCTAAGCTCATTTGATCTCGGCCATTCAGGCAGTCGAGGAGGTCGTATGATTCGCTCGATACTGTTCGCCACTGACCTCGGGATTTACGCACCGGTTGTGATGCAGCATGCCCTCGGGCTGGCTCGCAGTTTTAGTGCAGATTTGCATGTGGTCCACGTCGTAGAACCCATGGGGTTGTTCGCCGAGTCGGTGTTGCAAAGCTATCTCGATGAGCAGGCCTTCAGCGAACTGCACCGTCAGGGCATGGCGACCATGCTCTCAAATATCGAACAGCGGGTGCTGGAGAGTCTGCGCGATGAACTGGCAGAGGGGCAGCAGGATCTGGCCCTGATTCGCTCGGTCAAGGTTATTCAGGGGGAGCCGGCACACGTCATTCTGAGGCAGTCACGCAAGTTGTCGGTTGACCTGCTGATCCTCGGCAGCCACGGTCAGCCAACGGGCAGTATCAGCCATTTGGGGCGCACGGCTGCCCGGGTTATCGACCTGGCGCAGGTTCCGGTGTATCTGGTGCCGCTTATGCAGCGTCGTCACCGTGCCGACAGGTGAGGTCAGTGAACGGCGGGAATGATAAAAAAGTTCTAGATTTATTCTTCTTACCTTCCATATAGTTATATATCGCCGCCGATACCCTTGGCGTCTAACTGCTTTGAGGGATGCATATGAAGCTTCAACAATTGCGCTACATCTGGGAAGTGGCGCACCACGACCTCAACGTTTCGGCTACTGCGCAGAGCCTTTACACCTCACAGCCGGGTATCAGCAAACAGATCCGCCTGCTCGAGGACGAACTGGGCGTCGAAGTTTTTGCCCGCAGCGGCAAGCATCTGACCCGCGTAACGCCCGCCGGTGAGCGGATCATCACCACCGCTGGCGAAATCCTGCGCAAGGTCGAAAGCATCAAGCAGATCGCGCAAGAATTCTCCAACGAGAAAAAAGGCACTTTGTCGATCGCCACCACGCACACTCAGGCGCGCTATGCCTTGCCACCGGTGATCAGCAACTTCATCAAGCAATACCCGGATGTCGCGCTGCACATGCATCAAGGTTCGCCGATGCAAATCGCCGAGATGGCGGCAGACGGCACTGTTGACTTTGCCATTGCCACTGAAGCTCTGGAATTGTTCGGCGATCTGGTGATGATGCCGTGCTATCGCTGGAATCGCTGCGTGGTCGTGCCCCAGGGTCACCCTCTGACCAAACTGCCGAAGCTGACCCTTGAAGCGCTGGCCGAATACCCGATCGTGACTTACGTATTCGGCTTTACCGGCCGCTCCAAGCTGGACGAAGCCTTCAGCCATCGTGGCCTGACGCCTAAAGTGGTGTTTACCGCCGCCGATGCCGACGTGATCAAAACCTATGTGCGCTTGGGCCTGGGGGTTGGCATCGTGGCCAAAATGGCCGTTGATACCAAGCTCGACAGTGACCTCGTGGTACTGGATGCCAGCGAGCTGTTTGAATCCAGCATCACCAAGATCGGTTTCCGTCGTGGCACCTTCTTGCGGGGATTCATGTGTGACTTTATTGAGAAGTTCGCCCCGCACCTGACCCGTGAAGTCATGGCCAAGGCGATCGCCTGCCACAACAAGCAAGAGCTCGAAGACCTGTTCGAAGGTGTCGAGCTGCCGGTTCACTGATCAGCCAACCATCCCCCTGCAGGAGCGAGCCCGCTCGCTCCTGCAGGGGCGGGCCTTATTGCTCTGCGTTACGGGTGTGACGGTATTGGCTTACCGCGTCGTACACCGCCTTGCGCAGACGATTGATGCCACCAATGGGTTGATGGGCTTCAAGACCGTGCCAAGGGCTGAATGACAGGTTGTCACATCTCAGATTCTGGCCGGGCGTATCAAAATCCTGCGCTGGCACTTCAATTCGGGCCACGGTCTCGAAAGGCGAATCCGACTCCTGCCATTCAATGCTGGTGTCTTCAATTGGCATGTAGCGATTGGCATTCTGGCGCTGGATCTGCAGCACAAAACACGCGGGCACCCGATCGGTCGACAATTGCTGATTCAAGGCGCTGCGCAAGAAGTTGGGCAGGGCCTGATTTTGCTCGGGCAGTGTGTAGGCTGGGCAGCTGTCAGGGTCGGGGGCTACGCGAAACTTTGCATTCGCAGTGCCGAACTTGTAAGGCGATACCGAAAAGTAGGTGGTTTGTGTCGGGCTGGCCGGCGCCGGTGCCAAGGTGGCCAGTGCGATAAACAAATGGCGGACTTGCCAGGTGCGCGGGTCCCATGACGGGAAGAACGCCATGACTTTTTTACCCTCGGCCTGTGCCGCGATGTTCTGACGGTACTCGGCTACATCACTGACGAAGAAGTTGGGATGGTTGAACATCACAAAGTCCTGTTCGGCCCGATCGTGCTGACTGGCCAGTAGCTGAGTCCCCGGTACATCCTGCAACTTGATCGCCATGCCGCGGGCATCGCGAATACTGTCGAACTGCGGGTAGGCATTGCCATTGGACAGGCGCATCACCGCTTGCCAGGTTTTACCCGGTTCGCTGAATACACCCTGGCGCAACTCCGGGTCGAGGTCATCCAGCACCCGGACCTGCGCGTTGACGCAGCCATGCGCCTTGGCGTGGGCATCGCGCAGATAGCGAGTGTTTTCGCGATGCTGGTCGACGATGCGGATGGCCGTCTGCAGGGTGTCCTGGGTCATGCCGGCTTCATCGGCCGGGATCTCTTCCTGAGTCGAGACCGGGCCGCGATGCTGCCAGGCGTACCAGCCGCTGGCCATGCCCCAGGCCAGCAACCCCAGGCCGATCAGGATCAACAGTGACTTGCCCAGCCAGGAGCCGAGGCGAAGCCAGAAAGTGCTCAACATGCAAATATCCTTTTAGCAAAGTCGTGGGTGTGTTCAGGTCGCTTCATGGGGTCGGTAGCTGCTGTTCGAGAGGGCCGCCCAAGACTTTCAGGTATTCGAGCAAGGCCCAGCGTTCTTCGGGTTGCAGCAGGCGACCAATGACGCCGTTGCCCCGTGGGCCGGCACGGAATTCATGACCGCTGTTGTGATTGCCGCTGACGCGCGTGTCGAGGACAAACCCGCCGTCAAAGGCTTCCGTGCGATAGCCCAGGTGGCGCGGGTCATATTCAAAGCTGCCGCGATAGAACGTGATGTCCCGTTCCGACTGAGGTGAGAGCAGTTGATAAATCGTGGGCACTGAGCCGTTGTGCAGGAACGGTGCGGTGGCCCAGATCCCGTCGAGAGGTCGCGCCTTGTAGGCACGCAACTCCATGACACCAATCGGTAAGCCATAACCATTAAGGCGTGCCCGTTCTTCAGGGCTGACCCCGGCCTGGCGGTAAGCATGATCTTCGACGAAGGCGGTTACATAGGCCAGGCCTTTGGCCACCGACAGATTGCTCATGTCCAGCGGCGCTTCGGGCGTCGGTGACAAGGTCACATCGAGCTGCGACAGCTCAGCCGGGTCCCATTGCAGGGCGCTGAGGTCATAGCGATTGTCGGCGATGTTATTCGCGGTATTGGGATCCGTGCCGATCACGTCGACAGGCAACATGCGCAACTGCTTGACCATGCGCCCGTTCTCTTCAACTTCAGGCGGTACGTGGCAGGCAGCACAGTTCTCGGCGAAAAGCGCCCGGCCTTTGGCGGCCAGTGGCTTGTCGATTGTGCCAAACAGGGTTTCAGGCCAGGTCGGGGGCTTGAGTTTTTGCAGGGTTTGCTCGATCAGATACAAATCGTGCACTCGCACGCTGGACGGGTAGCGGGCATCGCCTTGCAGGGGCTGGCCATTGCTGTCGAAAAAGTTCAGGGTCGCACCGACCCCGAGGGCTTCTCCGACGTTGCGCGCCATGGGTTGCTTGGCTGAGCCGTTCCACTGCACCCAGTCGAACGTCCACATATCCCACAAATGCGGGTAGTCCACCGGCGCGTCAGCCACACGGTAGTTGTCGGGTGAAATGGCATCGCCAAAGCTGGCGTTGGCAATCCGGCCAAATGCGTCGGTACGGCCCGGCCCTTCCAGGGTCGGATAGAGACCGCGATGGGTGTCGTTCCACGCCACGGCCAGAAAGTTGTCCAGAGACGCCTTGAAGTCCGTACGGAGCTGTTTGTGCTGCTCGTCATAGCGCTCGCCCAGCACGGTGCGGGCAAAACGCTCGAATTTCCATGGGTTGTAATAGGTGGCTGCGAGACTCGCGACCAGTGCCTGGCCAAAACTGCCACCGCGCAAGGTCGGGACGCTGGAGGGCAGCACATGCTGTGCCGGGGCACCGTCGATTCGCAAAGCCTGGCCTTTATAGCGCAATTCGCCTGTGTGACAGGCCGCGCAAGTGATGTCCAGGTACTGTGTGTCACTGCCCGGGTTCTGATGGCGGGTGAACCCTACGGGCAAATTGGCCGGATTGGCAGGGCTGGCCTGTTGCGCGGGATCAACTAAAAAGCCAAAGCGCGCCAAGTACTCCGGTGCAGCGAAACGCTGTTGCGAAAAAGGCAGTTCAAGCGCGCTGAACCAGTCGTAATGCAGGCCTTTGACCTGCGTGCCCTGGGGCGTGAAGTAATAAGTCTGGCGATCGGCAGGGCTCCACTGATCCAGGTAATGCAACTTCTGCGGGGGGGTATAGGCGGGCAATTTTGGGTTGGCGGTGAAGTAAATCACCAGGCCAAGCACGACGGCCAATGCCACAACCAGCACCAGCAACAAACGGTAAAACAGACGCACAGTAACTCTCCTTGTAAGAATTTTTACAGTCTTATGCCTTAGCTACCGCCCAGCATCAAGTCGGTATAAGTTTCTACAGTGAGAAGAGGGCGGGGTTTGACAGGTTCTCAGAAGTGTTAGCAATAGTTGCGGTAGTTATGAATTGTGTTTGCGGTATGAACTTATCAGCCGTTTGCCCCTCTCATGCCTGTAGCCATTGGTCGCGGCCGCCTGATAAGCTCGCGGCTTTATTCGATTGCCCATTTGGCGCATGAACAAGGAAAAAGCATGAAACAGCATCGGTTGGCGGCAGCTGTGGCCCTGGTAAGCCTGGTACTGGCGGGTTGTGATTCGCAGACCAGCGTAGAGCTGAAAACACCGGCACAAAAAGCCTCTTATGGCATCGGCCTGAACATGGGCAAGAGCCTTGCCCAAGAAGGCATGGATGATCTGGATTCCAAGGCAGTAGCCCAAGGCATCGAAGATGCTGTTGGCAAGAAAGAGCAGAAGCTCAAGGACGAAGAACTGATTGAGGCGTTCGCAGCCCTGCAAAAACGTGCAGAAGAGCGTCTGACCAAAATGAGCGAAGAAGCCTCTACTGCAGGCAAAAAATTCCTCGAAGAAAACAGCAAGAAAGCAGGTGTAGTGACCACTGCTTCCGGCTTGCAATACGAAGTGATCAAAAAAGCCGACGGTCCGCAGCCTAAGGCCACTGACGTTGTGACTGTCCACTACGAAGGCAAGCTGATCGACGGCAAGGTTTTTGACAGCTCGGTTGAGCGCGGCAGCCCGATTGATCTGCCGGTAAGCGGTGTGATTCCGGGCTGGGTTGAAGGCCTGCAACTGATGCACGTAGGCGAGAAGTACAAGCTGTACATTCCAAGCGAGCTGGCTTACGGCGCGCAAAGCCCAAGCCCTGCAATCCCGGCCAACTCGGTGCTGGTGTTCGATCTGGAACTGCTGGGTATCAAAGACCCTGCAAAATCCGAGCAAGGCGACGCTGCCAAATAAGCGAAATCTTGTACGCCCAGCGCCCCGTTTCGACGGGGCGTTGTTGTTTTTGCAGGGCCCGTTTCTGCGTTTATCGCGGGCATGGGCCTGCGTCGATTTGTTCCATGCTCGGGTCGGGGTAGTGGCTACTGACCTTCAAGTCAATGAATTTATGGGTTTTTTTATGTGTGTAAAAAATGCCCGATTTGACTGAAGCCCTTATGGGGCGGGCCTTTCAGCCATGAAAATCTGCTCTGTTCACAAGGTTATCCACAATTTGTGTGGATAACATTTACCGTTCGGGGCATCGAACCTGGCTGTTTTTCTCCATTTTCCATAAAGACTGCGCTGTAGATTAAAAACCCCCGAGACCTTAGCTACTGTTAGGGTTAAGCTTCTAAGGAAAGTTCTGACTCGATTTGTCTATCAGTCTGACGGGGTTTAACAATGGATCTTCAAATCATCAAGCGTAATGGTGAACCCGAATACGCGGTTCTCTCATGGGAAAGCTATCAAGTACTGCTCAAGGCAGCAGGTCTGAGCGATCAGGCAGCGCCCGGTGCAGCCCCGCCCAGCGATATACCTTCCCCTGCGCCTGAACCGACGCTGCCCGGGCTCGATCAATTGCGTGGATTGCGCGAGCGCAAGGGCCTGGCTCTTGAAGCGCTGGCACGTACTGTAGGCATTAGCCCTTCTTATCTTGGAATGATAGAAACCGGTGAGCGTCTGCCTGACCTCGCCATTCGTCGTAGCCTGGCGTGGGAGCTGGGTGTTGCAGGCTGGAGGGAAGCATCATGAATGTACGTATCAGTCGTCAACACTGGGATGGGTTGCTGGCTGAGCTCGAACAAGCGCGACGACAGCGTCACTTGCTGACCTATCGTGCGTTGCTGGAACGATTGCAATTGCCCAGTCCGGCAATGCTCACGCTGACGGCAGCTCTTGAGCATCTGGCCGGTATGGATGCCAAGGCTGATCAGCCGTTGCGCAGTTCCTTGGTGATCAGCCAGGGCGCGAGCCGGTTGCCGCGTACCGGTTTTTTCGAGTGTGCAGAAAAACTGGGGCGTTTCTCAGGCCCCTCCGATGGGGTGGCGGCAGCCTCGTGGCATGCTTCTGAGGTGGTGCGAGTATTTGAGTTCGTTTACGAACACGAAGAAGCCTGATGTTGCTGCGGTTTAGGGCGCGTCTTGGCTATTGGCTGGCGCGCCGGTTGTTTCACCAGTCCTGGTGCGTCCGGCAGCCGCGTATCTGGCAGTGGATGGAGGGCCAGTTTGCACGCATGGCCAATCTGGGGGACATTCGCGCCCAAAGCTTCTATGGGCACATCCTGGCCTTTCGCGGCCAGGGTTTGGGCGCACGCGAGGAGGGCGTGCGCTTATTGCGTCTGGCGGCACTGGGAGGCGATGGCAAGGCGGCCTACCAGGTGGGGGTTTTCAGTCTGGCAGGTACGCCCTCTAAAGCACCGGATGCTGCCGAGGCTGTGCGCTGGTGGACGATAGCGGCCAAGGCCGGGCATCCTTTGGCGGCGTCGCGGCTGGTGGCGCTATATGAGCAGGGCGGTCCGGGCGTGCTTGCCGATCCGGAGCTGGCGCAGCGTTACCGGTCCGGGATGCGTTAGTCGTCACTCATTCGCCAATAAAAAAGGGCGGTCCGCTTGTGCGGCCCGCCCTTTTTGCATCGTTCCCTTGATGCTGAGCGGCTGGCACACAGGTGCCCCCGCAGCTTTGGCTCCTTACTGCTTGGCCACTTGAGTGTTGAGCTTCAGGTAGTCCAGCAGAACCCGCCCGGTTTCACTCAGGTAGGCATCGTCTTCCGGCTTGGTCTTTTCAGGCTCGACCGGCAAGGCGTCCTCGTCTTCTTTCTTCATTTCCTTGAGCGGTGCTTCGCCTTTGGCCTGGCGTCGGATGTTCTCCATGGTCAGTTGCTTGGCATCGATGTCGGCATGCTGGGCGCGACGCTCGGCCTCATTCAGGCTGACCGTCTTCTCGTTCATCAACTTCTCGGCCAGGGCCAGTTTGTCGCGAATAAACGTGAACTCGGCATCCTTGGCCACCCGCGCTTCATGTTCAGCTTTAAGCTGGGCAATGAATGGCTTGAAGGGATCGACCGCCGGCTTGATGGCCGGGCGAATGGTGTCCCATGGCATCGCTTCAGGCAGTGCGCTTTCACCGATTTCCTTGGTGTCGATGATCGACGGGAACGCAAGGTCAGGCAGCACGCCCTGATGCTGGGTGCTCTGACCGGATACCCGGTAGAACTTGGCCAGTGTCAGTTTAAGCTCGCCATGGTTCAGCGGCTGGATGGTCTGCACGGTGCCTTTACCGAAAGTCTGGCCGCCGACAATAAGAGCTCGATGGTAGTCCTGCATGGCGCCGGCGAAAATTTCCGAGGCCGAGGCTGACAGGCGATTGACCAGCAACGCCATCGGGCCTTTGTAGAATGCCCCCGGGTTTTCGTCTTCCAGTACGTCGACTTTACCGTCAGCGTTACGCACGAGCACCGTAGGGCCCTTGTCGATAAACAGGCTGGTCAGCTCGGTGGCTTCCTGCAACGAGCCGCCGCCATTGTTGCGCAGGTCGATAATCACACCATCGACTTTTTCCTTCTGCAACTCGGTCAGCAGTTTCTTGACGTCGCGGGTCGTGCTCTTGTAGTTCGGGTCGCCAGCACGGTAGGCCTTGAAGTCCAGGTAGAACGCCGGGATTTCAATTACGCCCAACTTGTAGTTCTTGCCATCTTGCTTGAGGTTCAGGATCGATTTTTTCGCGGCCTGCTCTTCGAGCTTCACCGCTTCACGGGTGATGGAGACTACCTTGCTGGTCTGGTCGTTCGGAGCGTTGCTCGCCGGAATCACTTCCAGGCGCACGACCGAGCCTTTGGGGCCACGAATCAGCTTCACCACTTCATCAAGGCGCCAACCGATCACGTCGACCATTTCCTTGTCGCCCTGGGCTACACCGATGATCTTGTCAGCCGGTGCGACCTGCTTGGTTTTGTCGGCCGGGCCGGCAGGCACCAGCCGCACCACTTTCACCTGGTCGTTATCGCTCTGCAGCACGGCGCCGATGCCTTCCAGCGACAGGCTCATGTTGATGTCGAAGTTCTCCGCATTATCTGGCGACAGATAGTTCGTGTGCGGGTCATAGGACATGGCGAACGTGTTGATGTACGCCTGGAAGATGTCTTCGCTGCGTGTCTGGTCGAGGCGTGATAGTTGATTCTTGTAGCGCTTGGTCAGCAACTCCTGAATCTTCGCCGGCTCTTTGCCCGCGATCTTCAGGCGCAGGACTTCGTCCTTGATGCGTTTGCGCCACAGGTCATTGAGTTCGGCTTCGCTGGTCAGCCACGGCGCATCCTTGCGGTCGATCTGCAAGGTTTCCTTGGCCGTGAAGTCGAACGAGTCGATACCCTTGTTCAGTTCGGCCAGGGTGAACTCCAGGCGCGATTTGACTCGGTCCAGGTAGCGTTTGTAGATCGTGAAGCCTGGATTGAGATCGCCGCTTTTGAGGAAGTCGTCAAATTGGGTTTTCCATTTGTCGAATTCGGCAATATCGCTGGCCAGGAAGTAACTGCGCGACGGATCGAGCAGCTTCAGGTAGCTGTCATAGATGATCGCAGAGCGGGTGTCATCCAGTGGCGGCTTGCTGTAATGATGGCGCTTGAGCAGCTCAACGACGTTAAGACTGGCAATCACCTCATCACGATCGGGCTGAAGGTTATCCCAACTGTTAGCGGCGAACGTATTGGCTGAAAACGGCAAAACGCCGAGGCCAATGAAGAGGGCAAGTGCGGTGCTAGGGAATAAATGCTTCATGCTGATTCGACGCGGGGGCAATTGATAACGCATATTAGGCCGTCTTTGAAGTCGCCGGTTCCGTAAGAACCGGCCGCATAATGCAAGAAACCCGGCGCAACAGCTCCGGGCTCAGTCCAGACTCACTATGGAGGCACTGTGAAAGCATTGCAAGGCGTTGAAGGTCAAGTGAAGTGGGTTGAAGAGCCAAGCCCCACCTGTGATGTAGGACAAATTCGGATTCGTGTGGCCGCGGCAGGACTCAATCGGGCCGATCTGCTGCAAAGCGCCGGCTTATACCCGCCACCCCCTGGCGCCAGTCAGGTATTGGGCCTGGAATGTTCAGGCGTGGTCAGCGAAGTCGGCCCGGGTTCATCGTGGAAAATCGGTGATCGGGTCTGTGCCCTGTTGGCCGGTGGCGGCATGGCGCAAGAAGTGGTTGTGGATGCGCGTCACGCACTGCCGGTACCTGAAGGCCTGTCACTGCTTGAAGCGGCGGCTCTGCCCGAGGTTTACAGCACCGCGTGGCTGAACCTGTTCCAGCTGGCCGGCCTCAAGCCCGGTGAAAAAGTGCTGCTGCATGCCGGTGCCAGTGGCGTGGGTTCCGCGGCGATTCAGCTGTGCAAGGCGTTCGGAAGTCCCTGCTGGGTGACCGTGGGCTCATCGGAGCGTCTTGAGTATTGCCAGGCATTGGGCGCCCAGGGCGGGGTAGTACGCACCGACGGGCTGGACAGCTTAAAGTCGCTCGGACCTTTCGATGTGGTACTGGACCCGGTCGGCGCTAACTATGTCGAGTCCAACCTCAAGTTATTGGCGCTCGACGGGCGCTGGGTATTGATCGGCTTGATGGGGGGGCGCAAGGCTGAACTGGATCTGGCGTTGGTGCTGGGCAAGCGTATCCAGCTGTTGGGTTCAACCTTGCGCAGTCGTGACGACCAGTTCAAGGCGGACTTGCTCAGCGACCTTGGGCAACAGGTGTGGCCATTATTTACCGAGCGCCGGCTCAGCCCGCAACTGGCCAAAACCTTCCCGATCGAAGAGGCCCAGGCGGCTTTTACCGAACTGGCCAGTAATCAGGTGTCCGGCAAGCTGGTGCTGGTGATCGACAGCAGCCTGGTGTAACAACGGTACGGGAACTCTGTAGCCGCTGCCGAAGGCTGCGAAAAGGGCCGAAGGACCTTCAGCTGGGGTCGCTGCGCAACTCGTCGCAGGCTGCGGCAGCGGCTACAGGATTGCGTAGAAGCTGCCGAGGCCGGTTATTTCCAGTGATGAATCGGCCATCCCGCCTTTTCTGCGTGTTCGCGCAGTACCGGGTCGGGGTTGACTGCGTGGGGGTGGTCGACCTTGAGCAGCAGTGGCAAGTCGTTGCGCGAGTCAGAGTAAAAGCTGGCACCTTCCAGGTTCTCTTCATGCTCATCGAGCCATTCCATCAGCCGAGTGATCTTGCCCTCGCGGTAGGTCAGGGTGCCTACGGTATTGCCGGTGTACACGCCATTCTTGACTTCCAGCTCAATGCCCAGCACTTCGTCGATGCCCAGTCGTTCTGCAATGGGCTTGACCAGGTGGGTGCCTGACGCTGAAATCACCAGAATGCGATCGCCAGCCTTGCGGTGCGCGGCGATGGCGGTGCAGGCATCGCTGAAGATGATCGGCTCGATGCAGTCTTCAACCCAGGGGCCGACCAGGTGCTCAACCTCTTCAGGCGTACGGCCGGCCATCGGCTCAAGGCTGAAGGTCATGTACTCTTCCATCCTCAATCGGCCTTGGCTGTAGGCGTCCATCAGTTCGTTGTTACGCTGCATGAACGGCACCGCATCGACCCATCCCAAGCGCCCCATTTGCTCGCTCCACAAGGTGGCGCAGTCGCCGTGAATCAGGGTTTCGTCCAGATCAAAAATTGCCAGGGCCATCAGCGCAACTCTCTCTTCAATGATTTCAGGGGCATCAGGCTACCTCACAAAGGGTGTTCGAATCGATGGACAAGGCGACTCGTTGACCATCGGGGTACAGATCGTCGGGTGAGCGGTTGAGTACATCGACAATCAGGTTTACACCGCGAACTTCTACGCGGTAGCGAATCACATTCCCCAGCAGGCTGTGGCCGCGAATAACGGTGTCGGGCTCGCCTTGCAGGCTCAGCCCCAGGGTTTCCGGACGAATGGCTATACGTTTGCTGACCGGACGCTGCAGCAGCCTGCCGGCGGTTTCGGCGTCCAGCAGGTTGTAGTTGCCGATAAACCCTGCGGCAAAGGCATCCACCGGTGCGGCATAGAGGGTCTGGGCGTCGCCGCTTTGTACGATGCGCCCCTGATTCATCAGGAAGATGCGGTCGCTCATGGTCAGGGCTTCTTCCTGATCGTGGGTGACGAAAATCGTGGTCAGGCCCAGTTCTCGCTGAATGCTGCGAATTTGTTCGCGCAAATGTTTGCGAATGCGCGCATCCAGCGCCGACAGCGGCTCATCCAGCAGTAACAGGCGTGGCCGGGTCACCAGCGAGCGCGCCAGGGCCACACGCTGACACTGGCCGCCTGACAACTGGTGCGGGTAACGTTTGGCGAAGTCGTTCAACTCCACCAATTGCAGGACCTCGGCCACTCGCTTGTGGCTGTCGTTGGCGCGGACCTTCTGCATGCGCAGGCCGAAGGCCACGTTTTGTTCAACCGTCATGTTGGGGAACAGGGCATAGCTCTGGAACACCATGCCAATCTCGCGTTTTTGCGGACTCAGCGGCACGATGTCCTGGCCATCCAGCAAGATTTTCCCGCCGTCTACCGGCGTCAGTCCGGCGATACAGCGCAGCAGTGTGGATTTGCCGCAACCGGAAGGGCCAAGCAGGGTGACAAATTCACCTTTGGCGATGCTGCAGTTGATATCGCTGAATACCGGGGTGCCTGAATAGCTTTTTTGCAGGTGTTCGACGCTGACGAAACTCATTGGTTTTTGTCCTTGTTCAGGAAGGTGGCGACCCAGGTCAGCACCAATACAAAGAGGAAATAGGAGATCACCAGCGCACTTGTGAAATGGCCGCTGCTGTTACGCATGTTGTTCAAGAACACCTGCAAGGTTTCATAGCGGGTGCCGACCAGAATATTGGCGAACACAAACTCGCCGAACAAGAAGGAGAACGACAGCAGCAGTGCGACCATTAAGCCTTTGCGCAGGTTGGGCAGCACCACCAGGAACGCCGCCTGCCAGGTGCTGGCTCCCAGCAGTTGGGCGGCATCCATCAGGTCGCGCAAGTTGATCGCTTGCAAGTTGTTGGTGATGGCCCGGTACATGAACGGCAGCGCCACGGTGAAGTAGCAACCGATCAGGATCCACGGCGTACCCACCATTTGCAGCGGGCCGGAGCCGTACAGTTGCAGCAGGCCCACCGACGACACCACCGGAGGCACGGCAAATGGCAGCAGGATCAGGATGTTCATCAAGGCGTCGAGTTTGGGGAAGTGGTAATGCACCACGAACAGCAACGGCAAGATCAGTACAACCGACAGCACCAGCGCCGCAACACAGACCAGCAGCGACTGACCGAATGCAGCGAGAAAGCGCGGGTCGCTCCACAGTTGGCTGTACCACTTGAAGGTGAATCCGCTGGGCAGCACGGTCGCAGACCAACTGCTGGCAATGGAGTAAATCAGGGTGCCGGCCAGCGGCAGCAGCAAAATGATAAACAGCAGCCACACCACGCTGCGGTGGTAGAGGCTGGCCTGGGAAGATTCAGCGCGCGACATGGTAGCTCCTTTTAAGCAGCCACTGATGCACCAGTGTGACCAGGGTCATCAAGCCGACCAGAATCACCGCCAGGGCGCTGGCCATGTTGGGGTCCAGGCTGATGTCGCCCGAGACCATCGCTGCAATGCGGATGGGCAGCACGTTGAAATTACCCGTGGTCAGGGCGTACACCGTGGCATAGGCCCCGAGGGCGTTGGCCAGCAGAATGACAAACGTACCGAGCAGCGCCGGAGTCAACACCGGCAGCCCGATATGCCGCCAGAATTGCCAACTGCTGGCACCGAGCAATGAAGCCGACTCGCGCCAGTCTTCACGCAAGGCATCGAAGGCCGGATAGAGCAGCAACACCCCGAGCGGGATCTGGAAGTAGGTGTACAAAATGATCAGGCCGGTTTTGGAGTAGAGGTTGAAATCCTCGATGATCCCCGCCTGTTTGAGCATGATCGTGATACTGCCGTTGAAGCCCAGCAAAATGATAAAGGCGAACGCCAGCGGCACACCGGAAAAGTTGCTGGTCATGTTGGCGAATGCGTTGACGAAGTTGCGTAGCCGCGAGTCCACCTTGCGCAGCGAATAACTGCCGAGTACGGCGATCACGATGCCAAACAGGCTGGACCAAAAGCTGATCTCCAGGCTGTGTCGGATGGCCTGCAAATAGAATTTCGAGCTGAATATCTTGCTGAAATTGGCCAGTCCCCAGCCACTGTCTTCCGATTGCACGCTGTGGATAAGCACCCAGACCAAGGGGGCGATCTGAAACACGATGAAAAAAACGGCGAAGGGCACAAGGCATAACAGCGCCAGCCATTTACCCCGGCTCATGACGCAAGTCTCAACAAGTCCCGGCACACCGGCTTGTCGTGAGCAACGCCAAGCAGTTCGCAAATCGTGCCACAGAGCTCCGTTTGGCGTGGTGTGGCTTGTGGGTCGAGGCTGAAGGCGTCGCCCAATACAAAGAGCGGGACTTCGCGTTCCTCCGGCAGCAGACCGTTGTGGGATCGGTCGTTGTTCATCCCGTGATCGGCTGTGACCAGGACTTGATACCCGGCATCGAGCCAGCCTTGCAGATAGTCCGCCAGGATAATGTCGGCCGAACGTGCGCTGTTGCGGTACTGCGCCGTGTCGAGGCCGTGCTTGTGCCCGGCATCGTCGATGTTCATGGGGTGTACCAGCATAAAATCCGGTGCATGCGCCAGGCGCAGGCTTTCGGCGTCAGCGAACAGGTGGGAGTCGGGGTAATGATCGCTCCAGTAGAAATACCCGTTCTGTATCGGTAAATCGGCGGCCCGGGTGTGACGGTCGCGGGGGATGACAAAGGGGGAGCGATTGTACAGCTCGCTGACCCAGTGATAGGCCGCAGCAGCGGTACTCAGCCCGCTGTCGCGGGCGTAATGGAACACGCTGCGCTGGTTGGACAGGCGAGCGATGTTGTTGTGCACGATGCCGCTTTCAATGGGGGGCACGCCGGTGAGGATGCACTCGTAGAGAGGCCTCGACAACGCGGGTAATTCACAGGTGAGTTGATACAGCGCGGCGCGTCCGGCCCCGACATAAGCCTGTAGATGGCCCATGGCGTGGCGGGCGACGGTGTAGTTCAACCCGTCGAGCACGACCAGAATAACGGTGTGTGTCATGTACAGCGACTCCGTTGGCACAGGTAGCCGGGCAGCACTCTGCAGCCATTGCCGCAGGTTGCGGCACGTGGCTACAGGTGTTGGCCAGTCAGTTACTGCATATTGATAATGACTTCTTCCTGCCACAGCTGTGGCAAGGCCTTGGAGGTTTTTTCCCAGGCAGCCGCGTCCTTGATCAGAGTCACGTTCTTGTATTGCTCGTTGGGCAGCAGCTGTTTTTGTACGTCCTCAGGCAGCTTCAGGTGTTCGGCCCGAATCGGACGTGCATTGCCCCGCGCCAGATTGGTTTGCCCGGCATCGCTGAAGATGAATTCGCGGGTCAGTTTGGCTGCGTTCGGATGCTTGGCGTATTTATTGATAATGGTGGTGTAACCCGAGATCACCGAACCGTCGGAAGGAATCAGCACCACATAGTCGTCCGGGTTGACCATTTTGTTGCGATAGCTCAGGCCATTGAAATCCCAGACCACGCCCACTTCGACTTCACCCTTTTCCATGGTGGCGATGGTCGGGTTGGCCAGGGACAAACGCCCTTGCTTGGCGATGTCAGCGAACATCAGCAGGGCGGGTTGAATGTTGGTTTCACTGCCGCCCTTGGCGATCGCAGCAGCCAGCACGCCGTTGGTGGCCTGTGCAGCGGTACTCACGTCACCGATGGAAACCTTGTATTTACCGGTGGCCAGGTCAGCCCACTTGGTAGGGGCCTCGGAGCCGTGCAGCAGTTTTTTGTTGATGATGAAGGCGATGGTGCCGGTATAGGCCAGTGCCCAGTTGCCGTCTTTGTCCTTGGCCCACTCCGGGATCTGATCCCAGGTCGTGGGTTTATAAGGTTGAGTCACGCCCTTGGCCACGGCAATCGGGCCGAAGGCTGCACCGACGTCGCCGATGTCGGCGCTGGCGTTGTCTTTTTCCGCCGCAAACTTGGCCACTTCCTGTGCCGAACTCATGTCGGTGTCGATGTGCGTGAGGCCATACAGTTTGTTCAAGTCTGCCCACGTGGCTTTCCAGTTGGCCCAATCGTCCGGCATGCCGACGCTGTTGACTGCGCCTTCTGCCCGCGCTGCGGCTTCAAGGGTTTTCAAATCGACATCGGCGGCCATGGCAGTGGTGCACAGGGCGATGCTTGAACCTAACAGTGATGCCAGGAAAAACTGTTTCATCCGTAGCTCCTTGGTCGTTTTCAACGCTGGGTTTTATTGATTTTCTGCAGGGTGTTGGTCTAGGTCAGCAATACCTGAGCCAATTTAAGCCGGATGGATGACACTTTAATGTCGGTGTCGCCTGTGATGGGCCTGCCACAGACCAATGTGCTCATTGCGAGTAAGCGTAGACCATGGCGCAGCCCCCGCCCGGCAAGGCCCCTGGCGTCTCATGCGGGGTTTTAGAGGGAGGCGCTGTCATCCAACAGTCATGTGTTCTGCCTAGGCTGGCGAGCTCAGAGAATGACGGTTTGCAGGTTCATCCTGCGTGCTTTGCAGGTTGGCCTAGTCCAGATAGGTAACGATGATGCGAGAAGGTGCACCCAAGGCGGTTACAGCGATCAGTCGCACGCTTCAATAGCAGATTGAACACGGTTTGCTGGCGTACGGGCGACAGCTGCCTGCAGAACGCAAGCTGAGCGAGTTGTTTGCCACCACCCGGGTGACCGTGCGCGAGGCCCTGCTGCAGCTTGAATCCCAAGGTCTGGTTTACCGTGAAGAGCGGCGTGGCTGGTTTGTTTCACCTCCGCGCCTGGCCTACAACCTGATGCAGCGCAGCCACTTTCATGCCATGGTCAGCGCCCAAGGCCGGGTGCCCACGACCGAAGTAATTTCGGCGCGTTTGCAGCCGGCTTCGGCGGTGGTGTGTGAGCGCTTGCAGTTGCCAGCGTTGTCCAGCGTGATCCAGATTTGTCGGAGGCGCAGAATTGACGGGCGATTGGTGCTGTACGTTGAGCACTACTTGAATCCGCAATACTTCCCTCAGATCTTGCAGTTCGATTTAACGCAGTCGATCACTGAGTTGTATGCGCGGCATTACGATTTGCAGTACGGGCGGGTGCGTTTCGAGATCGTCCCCACGGCCTTGCCCCTGGACGCGGCAGCGGCCCTGAAAGTATCAACCGGGAGCCCGGGTCTGAGAATTGCCCGGGTCAATTATGACCAGCACCAGCGGCTGATCGACTGCGACCTGGAATACTGGCGACATGATGCGATTCACGTCGGCGCCGATGTGCTGGAGCGTTGAAAGGGCGCGCAATCACCCTGTAACCGCTGCCGAAGGCTGCGATGGATTGTGCGCAGTGAGCCTGATATTGAAGGTCCTTCGGCCCTTTTCGCAGCCTTTGGCAGCGGCTACACCACGATTTTTAGCTTGTGCTCAATCCTTCTGCAAAATCCCGCCGCTGGTGGTCACCACCTGCACGCTCAGGCGCGGGGTGGCGAGGTCCAGGCCGGCTTCATCCAGGTGCCGCTTCAGCGACAGGTTGAAGGCGCGGGATACTTCCCATTGTTTGATCGGTGCCGTCTTGAAGCGCGCACGTAGAATCGCACTGCCCGACTCAAAACTCTCCACGCCCTGAATCTCCAGCGGCGACCAGATGTTGCGACGTTGCAGCGGATCAGTGCGCATTTTTTGGCCGACATCACGCATCAGCTTGATCGCGTCGTCTATTTCCATGTTGTAGGGGATCGCTACCCGGAAGATCGCGTAACCGAACTCACGAGAGTAGTTCTTGATGCTTTTGATCTCGCTGAACGGGATGGTGTGCACGATGCCATCGATGTCCCGCAGGCGCACGGTTCGAATTGTCAGGCCTTCTACTGTCCCCAGGTGGCCGCCGACATCCACGTAGTCGTCGATGGCCAGGGAGTCTTCGATGATGATGAACAGGCCGGTAATCAGATCGGCAACCAGTGATTGAGCACCGAAACCAATGGCCAGACCGATGACGCCCGCACCGGCCAGCAGAGGCGTTACGTTCATGCCCATGTTTGCCAGGGCAACGATCAGCGCAATGATGAAGATTGCTACAAACAGAACGTTGCGGATCAGCGGCATCATGGTTTGTGCGCGGGCATTGGCCAAGCCTTTGCGTGAGCGGGTCAGGGCATGGTGCACGGCGGTATCGGACAGAATCCAGATCAGCCAGGCAAACAGCAGCGTCCCGCCGAGGCTGAACAATTTGACACTGACCTCATGGCCATCGCCCTCGGTGAAGCTAATCAGCGACATGCCCCACACCCGCAGCCCCAGTTCGATGAACACGAGCCAGACCATTAAATGGACGAGGGTGTAGACGAAACTTTTCAAGCGATCGGAATACAGTGCGTGGCGTTTGTGTCCGCGCTGGGGTTTTAGCGCATGCCGGCGTACCAGGCCGTTGATCACCATGCACAACACCACCAGTACGGTACAGATCAGCGACTGGCGCAAGGCGGTGCTGGTATCGCCCGCCGATATAAAGGTCGCGACCAGTGAAACGCCTACCAGAATCAATGCCGCCACGTACCAGTAGGTGCCGATGAGCTCGATGCTGTCACTCAATGCGCGTCGGGTCAGACGACGGGACAGCGGCTGGTTGCGGATCAGGTGGGCGATGGGGCGCCGGAAGCGAATGATGAACAGCCCGGTGGACAGTGCAGCCATGACATTGGCAAAGGTGGCGGCGGTATGGGCCAGATGCACGCCGAGTGTGGCGACCAGTCTCGGATCGCTCAGCGCCTCGCCAAAGGCCGCAAAACTGCCGATCCACCACAGCGGGCGAAAGGCCTGATGCCGAAGAATATGCAGGGCATGGTGGCGGTGCGGGCCGTCAAGCAAGGAAAAGAGGATGACGCACGTGGCAGAGAAACAGGTGCCGATCACCAGGGCATATGCGAGCACCATCGCCAGGTCTTTGCCCAGCGACGACGGCAAGGCATAGCTCATGTACACGGTGATCACCAGCGCCACCAGCCAGGGGCCCAGCTTGCGCAAGGCAAAACGCAACATATCGACGGCTTTGGGGTGTTGTGGCAATTCTTCGCTGAGGCCAAAGCGCAGGCGTACCCGATGGCTCACCCAAATCAGCAACGCGGCCAGCAGGCTCCACACCATGATAATCAGCGCAAAGGCAAAAATGATCGGTAGCCATTGGCTCGCCGGCAGCATTAATGCGACGAGCTCATCCTTGGCCTGTTCAATTTCCCGGGACCAGCGATAGGTAGGGCTGTCATCGCCCGAAAATTGTTTTTCGAGGTCGCTGAGGGTGCTGCCGATCAGCCCCAGAACGCCGATTTCGGCTTCGGGCTGCGCCTGTTTGGTCGCGTCGCGCAGCTTCTTCAGATCAGCCAATAACTTGCTGCGTTGCTGATCGTTCTCCAGGTTCTTGATCACCTCGTCCAGCGACTGCCCTAACGGCTCAGTCGGTTGCGCCTGGCTTGTCGAGCTGCCAAGCAAGCCTGGCAAGCCCGCGGCCTGAGTTGACGCCACGGGCAGCAAGGCCAGCAAGCAAATAAGCAGGTAGGAGGGCAGTGCGAACAGACGAAGGAACACTAGGCGATCAACCTCGAGAAATACGGATTTGGCCGAGTGTACGCTAGGCCCTGCGATCATTCATTTTTTGTCACACAAAAATGAATGATCGCAGGGCGGGTGCAGAAGACGCCGGTTCCTATTCGTTCAGTTTGGCCAGGATTTTGAAGATGATGGTGCCAAAAATCAGCAGCATCCCACACCAGATCATCAGCACGCCGATACCGCTAGGGCGTTCGCGAAAGTTGAAACCTATGGTCAGCAACAACATGCCACAGACAATGGGAATCATCATGGAGTGGAACGCAGACAGCTCAATCATGGTTATGAACCTGAAGGAATGAATGCTCTGAGTCTAGGCGGCTTTGTGCAGAGGGGGAGTGATGCGCATCAAAAAATGATGTGAGTTGTTTTTTGATGCAGCAACCCCGCTGCCGCAGATTGCGGTAGCGGGGGCAGGAGGCGTTATGGCAATTGCTGGCTGGCGTAGAACGCGCTCAATACTTTGACCAGGTGTGCCAGGTCATGACTGCCGGCCAGCTCTCGAATCGAATGCATGGCAAATGTCGGCAGGCCGATGTCCACGGTGCGCACGCCCAGATGGCTGGCGGTGATCGGGCCAATGGTTGATCCGCAGCCCATGTCGCTGCGCACGACAAAGCTCTGCACCGGAACTTCTTCGGCCATGCACAGATGACGGAAAAAACCGGCTGTTTCGCTGTTGGTGGCGTAACGCTGATTGCTGTTGACCTTGATCACCGGTCCGGCATTGAGTTTCGGGCCGTGGTTGGCGTCGTGCTTGTCGGCATAGTTGGGGTGCACGCCATGAGCGTTATCGGCTGATACCAGCAGCGACTTTTGAATGGTGCGCACGTACTCGTCACCCTCAGGCAGCAGGCGCTGGAGGATTTGTTCGAGCATCGGACCGTCGGCGCCGCACGCCGAGCACGAGCCGACCTCTTCGTGATCGTTGGCCACGAACAGGCAGGTTTCTTCGGTCTCGGTATTGAGCAGGGCTTGCAGGCCGGCGTAACACGACAGCAGGTTATCGAGGCGTGCGCCGGCGATGAAGTCGCCATTGAGACCGATGACTGCGGCGCTTTGAGTGTCGTAGAAACTCAACTCGTAATCGAGCACGACGTCAGCGTTGAGACCGTGCTCGCGCGCCAGTTGGTCGGTGAGCAGGGCGCGGAAATCAACGCGCTCATCGCCGGCGACCTGAGCCAGGATTGGCGGCAGTTCGGTCTGGGGATTGATTGGCCAGCCTTCGTTGGCGGCGCGATTGAGGTGGATCGCCAGATTGGGGATGGTCGCAATTGGCGCCCTGAAATCGATCAGCTGGCTTTCAACCTGGCCATCGCGGCGAAAGGTGACACGCCCGGCGAGCGACAGGTCGCGGTCGAACCAGGGAGCCAGCAAGGCGCCGCCGTAGACTTCGACACCCAGCTGCCAGAAACCCTGACGTTGCAATTCGGGTTGTGGCTTGACCCGCAGGCAGGGGCTGTCTGTGTGAGCACCGACCATGCGGATGCCGCCATGCAGCGCAGAGTGACGACCCAGCTTGAAAGCAACGATGGAAGAGTCATTACGGGTGACGTAATAACGGCCATTGGCTTCGGTGAACCATGTTTCGCGTTCGTCGAGGCGCTGAAAACCTGCAGCCTCCAGACGTTGAACAAGACTGGCAGTGGCATGAAAGGGGGTAGGGGAGGCCTTCAGAAAGTCGATCAGGCCTTGGTTCAACTCTTCGCGCATAAGTTACTCCAGACAGCAAGGCCGCGAGTTTAACGCATTTCCCTCAGGAGCTGGCAGGCTGCGATCTTTTGATCCTTAGCCGCTGCAGAAGGCGGGGCATCAAGCGGCCAAGGCGCTTGATGCCCTGGACGCAGCCTCGCTCCGCGCGTCAGCGGCTACGGATCTGGGAGGTTACTAAGGCCGCGGCCGGCGGCGGTTTAAAACGGTGCCGGACACTCGAAGCGCAGGCGCTCGCCGGTTTGCGGGTGGGTGAAGCTGAGCATGCTGGCATGCAGGCACAGGCGCGGCCAGGCGGCCAGGGCCTGTGGGTGAGCGTAAAGCCCGTCACCCAACAGTGGATGACCGATAGACAGCATGTGCACGCGCAACTGGTGCGAACGTCCGGTAATGGGCGTCAGCTCAACTCGGCAATAGTCGCCACAGCGTTCCAGGACTTTCCAGAACGTCAGTGCGTTTTTACCAAACTCGTGATCGACCACATGCCGAGGCTTGGTGGGCGGGTCGTAACGCAAGGGCAGATCAATGGTGCCGCTGTCGAGTTCGGGCTGACCCCAGGCCAAAGCGGTGTAGGCTTTTTCAGTTTCGCGGTCGTGAAACTGGCGCGACAATTCTCGATGGGTATCCGCATCCCGGGCCAGCAGAATGATTCCGGAAGTTTCCCAGTCCAGGCGATGGACAATGCGCGCTTCCGGATAGCCGTTTTCTTGCAGGCGAGTGATCAGGCAATCCTTGTTGTCTTCGGCCCGGCCCGGCACCGAAAGCAGCAACGTCGGTTTGTTGACGACCAGAACGCCTGCGTCCTGATGGATGATGTGGATATTCGACAACGGCATTAAAACAGCCTCTTAACAAACGCCAACGGCGACGTGGGAACCTCCTCTGCAGAGAAGGCGCCCAAGCCGCCGTGGTGTCAGCCGGATCGATCAGCGATCAGGCAGTGTGATATTGAGTTCCAGAATCGAGCAGCTGCCCTGGTTTTCCAGTGCAACCTGTACTTGATCTGACTCGATGTTGACGTATTTGCGGATCACTTCGACCAGCTCTTTTTGCAGGGCTGGCAGGTAGTCAGGACTGGTGCGTTGGCCGCGTTCGTGCGCCACGATAATCTGTAGACGCTCTTTCGCGACCGACGCGGTAGTGGTCTTTTTGTTGGCACGAAAGAAGTCAAAAATATTCATTGCTTAGTTGCCTCCAAACAGGCGCTCGAAGAATCCCTTCTTCGTCACATCGAGGAAACGGTGTTCCACGGTTTTGCCCAGCAAGCGATCAACCGCATCGCTGTAAGCCTGACCGGCGTCGCTCTGATCATCAAGGATCACGGGCACGCCCTGGTTGGATGCTTTGAGTACCGCCTGGGATTCTGGAATCACGCCCAGCAGGGCTACGGCCAGAATCTCTTTAACGTCTTCTACGCCCAGCATCTCGCCCTTGCTCACGCGCTCGGGGTTGTAGCGGGTCAGCAGCAAGTGCTCGCGGATCGGTTCTTCGCCCAGTTCGGCACGACGCGACTTGCTGGCCAGCAGGCCGAGCATGCGGTCGGAGTCACGTACCGAAGACACTTCAGGGTTGGTCACGACAATCGCTTCATCGGCGAAGTACATGGCCAGGTGAGCGCCGGTTTCGATACCGGCCGGGGAGTCGCAGACCACGAATTCGAAGGTTTCTTTAAGTTCCATCAGAACTTTTTCGACGCCTTCCTTGGTCAGGGCTTCCTTGTCACGCGTCTGGCTGGCAGCCAGTACGTAGAGGTTTTCCAGACGCTTGTCTTTGATCAGGGCCTGCTGCAGGTTGGCTTCGCCATTGACCACGTTGACGAAGTCGTACACCACGCGGCACTCGCAACCCATGATCAAGTCCAGGTTACGCAAGCCAACGTCGAAGTCGACGATCACTGTTTTGTGGCCGCGCAGAGCGAGGCCGGTACCGATAGCGGCGCTGGTGGTGGTCTTACCCACACCACCCTTGCCGGATGTAACCACTAGAATCTTGGCCAAGGTGTTTCACCCCTAAGGAAAAAGGACTTTTTAGCCCCTGAATAACATCTCTGTAACGACTGCAGGTCAACAGTCTTGGCGGGCCATCGTTTCGGGTCGGTCTACATGACGTAGGCGCTTCCTGCTTGCTGACTTCCTACAAGTTTTAATCTGTTTTCTCTACGATTTTGAGATGGTTGGAAAATGGCGAGAGTATCCGTTAAAGACGGGTGATGTTCAACATGTCGCTTGACAGACTGATTTGAACACCTGCTCCCCACAAGGGATCACGGCGCAGGTCTTCACTGACCTTGTACTTGCCGGCAATGGACACCAGCTCGGCGCTCAGTTGCTGGCAAAAAATGCGCGCTTTGGCATTGCCTTTATGGCCAGCCAGCGCTCGACCGCGCATAGGCCCGTACACATGGATGTTTCCATCGGCCATAAGTTCCGCACCGGGACTCACTGAAGCGACGACGACCAGGTCGCAGCCTTCGGCGTATATCGTCTGGCCACCACGTACCGGGCTGGTAATGATCTTGGTTGGCCTGATCACGGGCTCGGCCGGTTTTTCAGGTTTTTTGGGCACGGCCTCTACAGGCTCGATCGGCTGCTCACGTGCACCGGAGGGTGGCAGCACGGGCAGGTCGATGGCGATGGCAGCGGCGATATCTTCGATACGGCTGGCACGAATGGCCAGGGTACGCAGGCCATGTTGGCGGCACACGCGCATCAAGGCCGGCAGATCGATTGCACCTTCGCTGGCGGGCAACTTGTCCAGTGCCAGTACCAGCGGAGTGTTGCTGAAAAAATTCGGTGCTTGTGCCACTTTGGCAGCCAGTTGGCGATCAAGGGCTTCAAGGTTGTTGTGTGCCAGTTCCAGCACCGTAATGGCGAGCATACTGCCCTTTAACTGGAACACAGGGGCTTGGTCTAGCGATTCGGTTGGGCTCATGGTTTGTTTAACACAGCTTGTCACTTAAAGTGCTGAGACTTATAACGAGAACGCTGGCGAGCCGCAAGCGGGGTCTAACGATGTAGAATGCCCGGCCATCTGTCTGTCCGGAATCACTCATGGATCGCCCGCGTTTTCGAGCTGCTTTTTTTCATCCGCGCTTTTGGCCGCTCTGGTCAGGGTTGGGGCTGCTATGGCTGGTCGTTCAATTACCTTATAAAACCCAGCTGTGCATCGGTCGCGGGCTGGGTGCGCTGATGTACCGGGTAGCGGGGGACCGTCGACGCATTGCTGCCCGTAACCTCGAATTGTGCTTCCCGGAAAAAACCGCCGCTGAACGCAAGCGCTTGCTCAAGGACAATTTTGCGTCCACGGGTATCGCGTTCTTTGAAATGGCCATGAGCTGGTGGTGGTCCAGGCCGCGGCTGGCCAGGCTGGCTCATGTCGAAGGGCTGGAACACCTCAAGCAGGCTCAGCTGGATGGCAAGGGCGTGATCCTGATGGCGTTTCACTTCACCACGCTGGAAATCGGCGCTGCGCTGCTCGGTCAGAAGCACACGATCGATGGCATGTACCGTGAGCACAAGAACCCGCTGTTCGACTTTATCCAGCGACGGGGCCGTGAGCGGCACAATGTCGACTCGCTGGCAGTGGAGCGTGATGACGTTCGCGGGATGCTCAAGTTACTGCGTTCCGGGCGGGCGATCTGGTATGCGCCCGACCAGGATTACGGCGCCAAGCAAAGCATTTTCGTGCCGCTATTCGGTATCCCGGCGGCGACCGTCACCGCGACCAGTAAATTCGCCAGACTGGGCAAGGCGCAGGTTGTGCCCTTTACTCAACAACGGCTGGCCGATGGCAGCGGTTATAAACTGGTCATTCATCCTCCCCTGAAGGACTTTCCCGGAGAAAGCGATGAGGCTGATTGCCTGCGAATCAATCACTGGGTCGAGCGAGCGGTGCGTGAGTGTCCCGAGCAATACTTGTGGGCCCATCGCCGCTTCAAGACCCGCCCGCCGGGCGAGCCAAAGCTCTACGACAAGCGTCGCTGACCAAGGGCGTCATCCGTGAGCACGGGCGCGCCGGTCACGGGGCTGATTCTTTCAGGTGGCGGCGCGCGGGCTGCTTATCAGGTGGGGGTATTGGCAGCAATTGCAGAACTGCTGCCCGGTGGTGCTGCCAACCCGTTCCCGGTGATTGTCGGGACCTCGGCGGGGGCAATCAATGCGGTCAGCCTGGCCAGTGGCGCACTGGATTTCGCCCGGGCTGTCGAGCACCTGACTGCATTCTGGCAAGGATTCGAGAGTCATCGCGTCCTGCGCAGCGATTGGCCGGGAGTGATTCACCAGGCCGGGCGATTTGTCGGTCACAGCCTGCTGGGGGTTGGCGCCGATGTGCCGGTGGCACTGCTCAATAGTTCACCCTTGCGCGATTTGCTGGATGAAAAAATCAACTTCTCGGGCATACAGCAGGCCATTGCCGAACAGCAATTGCATGCGATTGCCGTGACTGCGTTTGGTTACTCTTCCGGACAGGCGGTGACTTTTTACCAGGGCAAGGGCGTGATCGATGGCTGGCTAAGGCATCGACGGATTGGTTTGTCCACGTTGTTGACTGTCGAGCACCTGCTGGCAAGCTCGGCGATCCCGCTGCTGTTCGCGCCGATCAAAATTGGCGAAGAGTATTTTGGTGATGGCGCGTTGCGCCAGTCTGCGCCCATCAGCCCTGCGTTGCATTTGGGGGCGACCCGGGTGCTGGTGGTTGGCGTGAGCGGCAACCCGCGAGGCCCGGATATGCAGGGCGGCCAGCAACGACAGTACAGTGCTCAGCAGCCGACGCTGGCCCAAATTGGCGGGCACATGCTCAACAGTACGTTCATTGACAGTCTCGAAAGCGATATCGAGTTGCTGGAGCGTCTTAACCACTTCAGCAGTTTGTTGCCTGCACAACCCCATAGTCTGGGATTGGCGCCGATTGAGGTGCTGGTGATTGCCCCGAGCCAACCTATCGATGAAATTGCCGCCCGACATCGTCACGAGCTGCCTTCAGCCCTGCGCATGTTTTTGCGTGGGCCGGGTGCCACAAAAACCAGCGGCGCCGGTGTGTTGAGCTATTTGTTGTTTGAGTCGGGTTACTGTCAGGAACTGATCGCGTTGGGTCGACGTGATGCCCTGGCCAAGCGCGAAGAGCTTTGTCGTTTTTTGCAGGCAGATTGAACGGGCTGCGCGCAGCGCAGCCCGGATGACACGTGACTATTCGGCGATCTGCAACTTGCGGGCTTCGGTGTAGATATAGCGTAACTTGTCATATTCGAATGGCGAGTCGAACTGGCCGTAGCGGAAGCTGGTGGTATAGCGTTTGTCTACCGCGCCCAGTACCCAGATTTCCGGATGACGGGTGCTTTCATGAGCCACATTGAGGAAGTTGATCTGCTGTTCGGCGCCATAGTCGACCAGCCGCCCGGTGGTGTCGCGCAGGTTTGAAGGGCCGAGAATCGGCAGCATCAGGTACGCGCCGCCCGGTACACCATAAAACCCCAGGGTTTGCCCGAAGTCTTCGCTCTGGCGGGGAAGGCCCATTGCCGTGGCCGGGTCCCACAGTCCTGCGACCCCCAGCGTTGTGTTCAGCAACAAGCGGCCGGTGGTCTCCAGCGAGCGCTGCCCCTTGAGCTGCAACAGGCTGTTGAACAGGTTGGGCACATCACCCAGATTGTTGAAGAAGTTACTCACCCCGGTGCGTAGAAAGCTGGGGGTGACATAGCGGTAACCGTCGACCACAGGCAGGAAGACCCACTGATCGAAGCGGTAGTTGAAGTGGTAGATCCTGCGATTGATCGATTCCAGCGGGTCATACACGTTGAGCGCGTTCATGGTGGCGCGCTCGAACTCGCGCTGGTCGAGACCCGGATTGAACTTCAGCAATTTCAGCGGCTGAGTGAAGCCGTCGATGTCTTGCGTGCGCTCGGTATGCGCTTTGCTGTTGTCCGCCTGGGCGAAACTTGCACCCAGTAGCGCGGCGAGAAGCAATAGTCGTTTAGCCACGGAAGAACTCCAGCATAGCGTCAGCGTTTACACGATAGTTAAGGTTGCCGCAGTGGCCGCCATAGGGGTAAACCGTCAGACGGTCGCCAAAGGTTTTGCGCAGAAAACCCAGGTCGCCGGGGCCGAGAATAATGTCGTCGGCGTTGTGCATCACGGCAATCTTCGGGCTGTTCTGCATGTAGTCCTTGAGCGCGTAGAGACTGACCTGGTCAATCAACTGCAACAACCCCCCACCATCTGTTCGAGCGCGCCACATGGGGATGACCTGCTCGGTCAGGTAACAGTCAAAGTCGCACTGCAACGAACGCTTGAGGAACGGCGTCAGGCTGGTGCTTTCGGTAATCGGGTAATTCAGTGGGGTGATCAGGCCCCGGCGGTTGATCAGGTCCGAGGTGAACACGATATCGGCCGACGAGAAGCGGAACATGGTGCCGATCAGCATCGCCATCTGTTCGTTGGTCAACCGTTCCTTGGAATTCTGCAAGTCGTAGACCAGCGCCGCATTCAGGTCGATATGACCTTTTTGCTGGAAGAAGCGGGTCAGCTTGCCCAGTACCAACTCGTAAAAGGTGGTGTTGTTGTCGATGCCCTTGACCTCGGTCTGGACCAGCTTGTCGAGATTGCTGATCGAGGTGTAGAGATTGACGGGGGGGTTGAGCATCAATACTTTTTTGAAGTTGAACGATTTGCGGGTTTCGTCCAGGTGGCTGACAAAAGCAGCATTCAGAGCGCCCAGGCTGTAGCCGCTAAGGTAATAGTCGGTGACCGGCACATCGGCTTGCTGAGCGCGTATCGCTTGCATGACGTGATACAGGTCTTCGGCGTCGTACTGACTGATACCCGGAGTGGCCAGGCGCGAGGCAGCGCTCATGAAGTCATAGCTGGTGGGTGATGACAGCTGCACAACGTGATAACCCTCTTGGTAGAAGAGTTTTTTCAGGTACTCGTTGAGGCTGCTGTCATAGGCGGCACCCGTACCGGCAATCAGGAACATCAAGGGGGCTGGATGGTCTTGCTTGGCCATGCGGTAGGTCAGTTTTTTCACGGCCCAGAAGTTCGCCGGCAGCGTGAACTCACGTTCTGGTCGCAGGCTAAGGCTGTAATCCGACTGGTTGATGTCCTCTTCATGGGGCAGTAGAGGGCGCATCTCCGGTGGCGTCGTGGCAATCGTAGCCTCGAACGGGTTGGTGATGGGGTAGCCATAGGTGGCGGGGTCGATATCGACCGCCTGTGCTGACGCACTCAATATTAGGCCGGCCAATAAGGCAGCGAGGGGTAGAGAACGAAGCATGACGACTTTCCCAAGAAAAGGTGCGGAGAAGATTCGCAGGCTATGACCACAGGGCTACCGCCGAAGTGCCGTGCGAAGGCACTAAATAAATCCCCCAAGAGTCGCAGGCAGGCAAAAACTACCAGACGATACACGTTGAATGACTTTAGTGAACAGATATCTGATTGCAAGGCTTGCATACCCAATGAGGGCGATTAAGCTGGGCGCCGCTTTTGCCTATCGGAGTTTCTATGCGTTTTCGTATGCCATTTGTCTTGCTGCTTATTGCTCTGCCCGTATGGCTGGCTGCCAGTTATGGCCTGCGCTATGGCTTCATGGAGGATCCGCAATGGGTGGGGGCGTGTGTGGCGGAGGCTGCCCGGTGGGAATGTCAGATGCGTGCGAGCCTGGGGTGGCTGATACATTTCAGGGTGATGGGTTGGGCAGCGCTGACAGTGGCGGTGCTCGCAGTCGCCGTGCCAGGTCGGCTTGGCAGCGGACTGGCGGTGCTGGGCCTGTTGTTCGGGCTGCCGGCACTGGCGTTGTATAACGCCAGCCTGGCGGTCTTTGCAGTGGTCATTGCCGGGCTGAGACTGGTTCGGGCACGTACGTCTCGTCTTTGAGGGGCCTTCAGGCCTGATCACAGCCTGCGGCCATGCTGCAAAAGCCGGCAGGCTGTGAAGACGTTGATTATCGAGCGGTCTTCGTGCGCAAGCTGCGCCATAGCGCCAGCACCATCAACGCGCTGACCAGTGCCCAGACCCAGGCCTGTTGATTGTTCAGACCTTCGCGATACAGCTGCAATGGAATCCCGGCACCCACGATGAACGCCAGCAGGCCGAATTCCCGGCGAGGTCCGTCTTTGACCGGGCGCAACAAGTAAACCAGCGCCGGCAATAGCAGGGCGGCACTCGGGAAGCTGCGATAGCGCGGCTCGACCACCAGCCCCAGCATCATCACGGCACCCGCAAAGCCCGCAGCCGCCAGCCACCATCCAGCACGACGCTCGAAGGCATTGAACCAGCGTCCGCGCCATCCGCTTCTGTCGCCAAGCGCCAATGCTGCATGGGCCAGCACGATCAGGTTCAGGGCAATCAGCAGGCCGGCCCATAGCCATTCTCCGACAAAACGGCTGGTCACCGAGGCCAGTTCGGCCCATGCCACGATGCTGCACCCGGCGACAGCCCCCAAGGCCGGGAGCAGCAAGGCGGCGCGGGTATGACGAAGCCGTCCGCCCAACACCAGAGTGCCGATAAACAATGTGCCACCGAGTCCCAGCCAGATCGGCCAGTGCGGCAGGTTGGACACGGGGCCAGCCAGGATGCCTTTGTCCTGGCGATCGGCATCGAACAGACCCCAGTAGCCGCCCACTGCACCTTCGCTACCGCGTTTCCAGGGCTGATCAAAGGCCTCGATCAAGTTGTACTTCCAGCCATTTTGCTCGGCTTGAGTGACAAAGCCGCGAATGAACCTGGCCTCATTGACCCGGCTCGGCAGGGCTGTTTCACGTTGACGGCCTTCGCTCGGCCAGCCGGTCTCGCCGATGAGAATGTCTTTCGGGGCGAATTTATTGCCGAATACCTGACGGATCTGGGCGACATGATTAACAGCCTGGTCGATACCGGCAGGGTCATCCTCCCAATAAGGCAGCAGGTGGATGGTCAGGAAGTCGACTGCCGGGGCAATTTCCGGATGTTGCAGCCAGAACTCCCAGACATCGGCATAAGTTACGGGTTGCTTGACCTGACTTTTAACCTGGTTGATCAGCATGACCAGGCGGGCAGGGGTAACCTCTTTACGCAGCAGGGTTTCGTTGCCCACGATGACCGCGCTGATCACGTCCGGATTGGCATTGGCGGAGGCAATCAAGGCGTTGACTTCCTTGGCCGTGTCCACCGGGTTGGGGCTTACCCAGGCACCGCTCATGATTTTCAAACCATGCTTGCGGGCCAGTTCCGGCAGGGCTTCGAGGCCCGTTTGTGAATAGGTGCGAATACACTCGAAGCGCGTAGCGAGCAGCGCCAGGTCTGCGTCCATGCGTTCAACGCGAGGTACGAAAGGCTGGTCGAAGGGGGACTGATCCTTATCGAATGGCGTGTAGGACGCGCACTGCAGTTTGTGCGTCGGAGTGGCGGCGTCGGGCAGCGTTACCGGTTGACCCAGCCCGTACCAGAAACCGGCAATGGCAAATGCGCCCAGTAGACAGGCAAACAGATAAGGCAGGACGGGGAAGCGGGCAGTCGCGGACATGGTCGGGCCGTATGGGAACAAAGCCGCGCATCTTACCTGTAATTAGAAGCGCTCAGCGCCTCCGTATGATTTTGACATGCAAAGTTTGGGCAGAGTAAGCCGCTGTGTGCTTTCACCTTTGCTGAATGTCGCTGGCGGGTGCCTTGATGTCGTCGTCAGCAAAGGACGGGCGCCGGGTGAGGTTGATGATCAAGGGGAGGGTTTGGCTTGGGCGCGCATTGTGCCCTGAAAACGATCCTTATGCGGTCCGGCACTCGTCGGGCCCGGCACTGTGGGGAATCAATAATGAGAATGCGACGACTATTGGGCGTGGGGGCTGCCGTAGTGCTGGCAATAAGTGCCGGCCAGGCAAGCGCACAGGATAAACCCACCTTGAGCATTGGGTACGTTGACGGTTGGTCCGACAGTGTGGCGACCACCCATGTCGCGGCTGAAGTCATCAAGCAGAAGCTCGGCTATGACGTAAAGCTGATGCCGGTGGCGACCGGGATCATGTGGCAAGGCGTCGCCACGGGTAAGCTGGATGCCATGCTGTCCGCCTGGCTGCCTGTTACCCATGGCGAGTATTGGACCAAGAACAAAGACAAGGTGGTCGATTACGGTCCGAACTTCAAAGACGCCCGGATCGGTCTCATCGTGCCGGAGTACGTGAAAGCCACGTCCATTGCAGATTTAAAAACCGACGACGGCTTCAAGAAAAAGATTGTCGGGATCGACGCGGGCTCGGGCGTCATGCTGAAGACCGATGAGGCAATCAAGGATTACGACCTCGCGGGCTATAAGCTGCAAGCCAGTTCGGGGGCTGCCATGACTTCGGAGTTGGGGCGTGCTTATGCCAAGAAAGACCCTATTGCCGTGACCGGGTGGGTGCCTCACTGGATGTTCGCCAAATGGAAACTGCGCTTCCTGGATGATCCCAAAGGTGTGTATGGCGCAGCAGAAACCGTCAATAGCATCGGCAGCAAGGGGCTTGAGGCCAAGGCGCCTGAGGTGGCGAATTTCCTGCAGAAGTTTTCCTGGGATTCAAAAGACGAAATTGGTGAGGTGATGCTGGCCATTCAAGAGGGTGCAAAACCTGAAGCGGCTGCCAAAGAGTGGGTGGCCAAACATCCTCAGCGTGTAGCCGAGTGGACGGCTAAATAACGGCGAAGCGTCTAGTCCGCAGCACACAAGACCGTTTGGTGTTTACGCCAAACGGTTTTGCTTTTTTTGGCTTTTACGCTTGTAGTCATTTTCCTTGCAGCCTAGAGAAACCGGGGGCTACGCCAGATTTCAAGTTCTACTACTAAAGTCGTCTGGCTTAGATTTTGAAGCGCCCCAATAGTGAAAACGTTCCATCTTATCTGTGCTGCGAGGACAAAAATAATGAACGACAGCATTTACCTCTCGATTCAAAACAGCCCGCGTTTCAAGGAGCTGGTTAAAAAAAGGGAGCGCTTCGCCTGGATTCTCTCGGCGATCATGCTTGGGCTATATGCCGCCTTTATCCTTTTGATTGCTTACGGGTCACACATCATGGGGGCAAAAATAACCCCCGATTCGACGATTACCTGGGGTATCCCCATCGGTGTCGGGCTGATCGTTTCAGCCTTCATCTTGACCGGCATCTATGTGCGCCGCGCCAATGGTGAATTCGATGACCTGAACAATGCAATTCTCAAGGAGGCAGGGAAATGAGCCGGCGTCTACTGGCAACACTGGGCGTTGCTGCCTTTGCCCCGAGTGTCTGGGCGGCGGAAGCCCTGACCGGAGAGGTGCAAAAGCAGCCACTCAACGTCTCGGCAATCATCATGTTTGTGCTGTTTGTCGGCGCAACCCTCTGCATCACCTACTGGGCTTCCAAGCGTAACAAGTCGGCAGCGGACTACTACGCTGCGGGCGGTAAAATCACAGGCTTCCAGAACGGTCTGGCGATTGCCGGCGACTACATGTCTGCGGCGTCTTTCCTGGGGATTTCCGCGCTGGTTTACACCTCTGGCTATGACGGCCTGATCTATTCGATCGGCTTCCTGGTCGGTTGGCCAATCATCCTGTTCCTGATCGCAGAGCGTCTGCGTAACCTAGGCAAGTACACCTTTGCTGACGTGGCCTCGTACCGTTTGGGTCAAACCCAGATCCGTTCGTTGTCGGCCTGCGGCTCTCTGGTGGTGGTCGCGTTTTATCTGATCGCGCAAATGGTGGGTGCTGGCAAGCTGATACAACTGCTGTTCGGGCTGGACTATCACGTTGCGGTGATTCTGGTGGGCATCCTGATGTGCCTGTATGTATTGTTCGGCGGCATGCTGGCGACTACATGGGTACAGATCATCAAGGCGGTGCTGCTGCTGTCGGGTGCGACGTTCATGGCCGTAATGGTAATGAAGCACGTCAACTTCGACTTCAACTCGCTGTTTGCCGAAGCCGTCAAGGTTCACCCTAAAGGCGATGCCATCATGAGCCCGGGCGGCCTGGTGAAAGACCCTATTTCGGCGTTCTCTCTGGGGCTGGCGCTGATGTTCGGTACTGCGGGCCTGCCGCACATTCTGATGCGCTTCTTCACGGTGAGCGATGCCAAAGAAGCACGTAAAAGTGTGCTCTACGCAACGGGCTTCATTGGTTACTTCTACATCCTGACCTTCATCATCGGTTTCGGCGCGATCTTGCTGGTCAGCACCAACCCTGCATTCAAGGACGCTGCGGGTGCCTTGCTGGGTGGCAACAACATGGCAGCCGTGCACCTGGCGGATGCGGTCGGTGGCAGTATCTTCCTGGGCTTTATTTCGGCAGTGGCCTTCGCCACGATCCTGGCGGTGGTTGCGGGTCTGACCCTGGCCGGCGCGTCGGCGGTATCTCACGACCTGTATGCCAGCGTGATCAAAAAAGGCAAAGCCAATGACAAGGAAGAGATTCGCGTTTCGAAAATCACCACTGTGATCCTGGGCGTTCTGGCTATTGGCCTGGGCATCCTGTTCGAAAGCCAGAACATTGCGTTCATGGTGGGCCTGGCGTTCTCCATCGCCGCGAGCTGCAACTTCCCGGTCCTGCTGCTTTCCATGTACTGGAAAAACCTGACCACTCGCGGAGCAATGATTGGTGGCTGGATGGGGCTTATAAGCGCGGTTGGCTTGATGATCCTGGGCCCGACCATCTGGGTGCAGATTCTGCATCATGAAAAAGCCATCTTCCCTTATGAATACCCGGCGTTGTTCTCGATGATCATCGCGTTCGTGGGTATCTGGTTCTTCTCGATTACCGACAAATCCAAGTCGGCCGAGAAAGAGCGTGCGCTGTTCTTCCCGCAGTTTGTGCGTTCACAGACAGGGCTGGGGGCGAGCGGGGCGGTGTCTCACTAAAACGCTCAAACGTTGTAAGCACTCATGAAATACCCCTGTCGAAAGGCAGGGGTATTTTTGTTTGTGCGGCCACAAAGACCTTTTGTAGCAGCGGTCAAGTGGATGGGGCGGTCCGGAATGCTGCTGTAGCCGCTGCCGAAGGCTGCGGCGGGTTGCGCTGCGACCCTGCTCTTGAAGGTCCTTCGGCCCTTATCGCAGCCTGCGGCAGCGGCTACCAAGGTTCTCTGGACGCGCCCGCTGCAGACTCGCGTGCTTCTGTAGCCGCTGCCGAAGGCTGCGACGGAGGTATTCCGGGCGCAAAAAAATACGGCCTCTATATAAATAGAGGCCGTATTCGATGCAATCAGGCAGTTATCGCAGGATAAAGGCTTACTTGCGGTCTTCCAGCTTGATCAGGTCGCGCGACTCGTAACCCGTGTACAGCTGGCGTGGACGGCCAATCTTGTACGGGCTGGAGAGCATTTCTTTCCAGTGGGAGATCCAGCCGACTGTGCGGGCCAGGGCGAAGATCACAGTGAACATGCTGGTCGGAATGCCGATCGCCTTGAGGATGATCCCCGAGTAGAAGTCGACGTTCGGGTACAGCGAGCGCTCGATGAAGTACGGGTCAGTCAGGGCGATCTCTTCCAGGCGCATGGCCAGTTCGAGTTGCGGATCGTTCTTGATGCCCAGCTCTTTAAGCACTTCGTCGCAAGTCTTTTTCATGACGGTTGCACGAGGGTCGCGGTTTTTGTAAACGCGGTGACCGAAGCCCATCAGCTTGAACGGATCGTTTTTGTCCTTGGCCTTGGCGATGAACTTGTCGATGTTTGACACATCGCCAATTTCGTCGAGCATGGTCAGCACGGCTTCGTTGGCACCGCCGTGGGCAGGGCCCCACAGTGCAGCGATACCGGCAGCAATACAGGCGAACGGGTTGGCACCCGAAGAGCCCGCCAGGCGTACGGTTGATGTCGAAGCATTCTGTTCATGGTCGGCGTGCAGGATAAAGATCTTATCCATGGCCTTGGCCAGCACCGGGCTGATCGGTTTGATCTCGCACGGTGTGTTGAACATCATGTGCAGGAAGTTTTCGGCGTAGGTCAGGTCGTTACGCGGGTACATCATGGGTTGACCCATGGAGTACTTGTAAACCATCGCGGCCAGTGTCGGCATCTTGGCAACCAGGCGGATCGCGGAAATTTCGCGATGCTGCGGGTTATTGATGTCCAGGGAGTCGTGGTAGAAGGCCGAGAGGGCGCCGACTACACCGCACATGACTGCCATCGGGTGGGCGTCACGACGGAAGCCGTTGAAGAAGGTCTTCAACTGCTCGTGAACCATGGTGTGGTTCTTTACGGTGCTGACAAATTGAGCCTTCTGCTCTGCGGTCGGCAGTTCGCCGTTCAGCAGCAGGTAAGCGGTTTCAAGGTAGTCAGAGTGTTCGGCCAGCTGTTCGATCGGGTAGCCACGGTGCAGCAGGATACCGTTGTCACCATCAATATAGGTGATCTTCGACTCGCAAGATGCAGTCGACATGAAGCCAGGGTCAAATGTAAACCGGCCCGTGGCCGTAAGGCCTCGCACATCGATTACATCGGGACCCACGGTGCCAGTTAAAATGGGCAGCTCGACGGGGGCTGCGCCCTCGATGATCAACTGCGCTTTTTTGTCAGCCATGTGGCCTCCTATTTATGCTTGAAATCATCAGACAGACCCCCCACGCAGGGCCCGCACCACTATAGTGAGATAAATTTGAATGTCAATTTGCCTAAAGTCTTGCTGTACAAGGCTTTGGGCAGTCTTTTTCCGCGAATATCCCAGCCGTTTACGCCTTTTATCGCAAGAGCGCAATGAGCTATTAGAGGCAGGTGATTGCGTTGTCATTAGCGACCTAACTGTCTATACTCGGCAGCCGACCGCCAGGGGCTTTTGGGCCCGTTTAGATGGGGGTCGTCACTCCCTGGATGGTGGGTACCTGACCAGTGCACATCCCAACAACTTTGCCCTGATTGTTAGGGGCTCTTCAGTGTGAAAAAGCCGTGAATAGCCAACGACCTGTAAACCTAGACCTAAGGACCATCAAACTCCCCATTACCGGCGTTACGTCATTTCTGCACCGTGTATCGGGCATTATTCTTTTCCTCGGCCTGGGCATCATGCTTTATGCATTGAGCAAATCCCTGGGTTCCGAAGAAGGTTATGCCGAGGTGAAGGCATGCTTGACCAGTCCGCTGGCCAAATTCGTTGCGTGGGGCCTGCTATCTGCCTTGCTGTACCACCTTGTGGCCGGTATTCGCCACTTGATCATGGACATGGGCATCGGTGAGACGCTGGAAGGCGGCAAGCTGGGCTCGAAAATCGTGATCGTCATTTCCGTGGTGATGATCGTTCTGGCGGGAGTTTGGATATGGTAACCAGCGTTACGAACCTGTCGCGTTCGGGCCTCTATGACTGGATGGCACAGCGTGTGTCTGCGGTTGTTCTAGCGGCTTATTTCATTTTCCTGATCGGGTACCTCGTTGCGAACCCGGGCCTGGGCTATGCCCAATGGCATGAGCTGTTCGCAAGCAACTGGATGCGTATTTTCAGCCTGTTGGCCCTCGTTGCTCTGGGCGCTCACGCCTGGGTCGGCATGTGGACCATCGCGACTGACTACCTGACGCCAATGGCGCTGGGCAAGTCCGCAACAGCGGTACGTTTCCTCTTCCAGGCAGTCTGCGGCGTTGCAATGTTCGCTTACTTCGTCTGGGGTGTGCAGATTCTTTGGGGTATCTGATTCATGGCTACTAACACAGTTAATACACTTTCGTTCGACGCCATTATCATTGGCGGCGGCGGTGCCGGCATGCGCGCTGCCTTGCAACTGGCCCAGGGCGGTCACAAGACCGCTGTAATCACCAAGGTTTTCCCGACTCGTTCGCACACGGTATCGGCTCAGGGTGGCATCACCTGCGCAATCGCCTCTGCAGATCCGAACGATGACTGGCGCTGGCACATGTACGATACCGTCAAGGGTTCCGACTACATCGGTGACCAGGACGCTATCGAGTACATGTGTTCCGTTGGTCCGGAAGCCGTGTTCGAGCTCGAGCACATGGGCCTGCCGTTCTCCCGTACCGAGCAGGGCCGTATCTACCAGCGTCCTTTCGGTGGTCAGTCGAAAGACTTCGGTAAAGGTGGCCAGGCTGCCCGTACGTGTGCAGCTGCCGACCGTACCGGTCACGCGCTGTTGCACACCCTGTACCAGGCCAACCTGAAGGCTGGCACTGTATTCCTGAACGAATACTACGGTGTCGATCTGGTTAAGAACGAAGACGGCGCCTTTGTAGGCATGATCGTTATTTGTATCGAAACTGGTGAGACCTCTTACGTTCGCGCTAACGCGACCGTATTGGCGACAGGCGGTGCAGGTCGCATCTACTCGTCGACCACCAATGCCCTGATCAACACCGGTGACGGTATCGGCATGGCCCTGCGTGCAGGCGTGCCAGTACAGGACATCGAAATGTGGCAGTTCCACCCGACCGGTATTGCCGGTGCCGGTGTACTGGTTACTGAAGGTTGCCGTGGTGAAGGTGGATACCTGATCAACAAGCACGGTGAGCGTTTCATGGAGCGTTATGCTCCGAACGCCAAAGACCTTGCAGGTCGTGACGTTGTAGCTCGCTCGATGGTGAAGGAAATCATCGCGGGCAACGGTTGCGGTCCGGATGGCGACCACGTAATGCTGAAGCTCGATCACCTCGGTGAAGAAGTTCTGCACAGCCGTCTGCCAGGTATTTGCGAACTGTCCAAGACTTTCGCTCACGTAGACCCGGTGCTGGCTCCAGTTCCAGTGGTTCCGACTTGCCACTATATGATGGGCGGCGTTGCCACCAACATTCATGGCCAGGCGATCACTCAGGACGCTGAAGGCGTTGACCAGATCATCCCTGGCCTGTTCGCAGTGGGTGAAGTGGCGTGCGTATCGGTACACGGTGCCAACCGTCTGGGCGGCAACTCGTTGCTCGACCTGGTGGTGTTCGGTCGTGCTGCCGGCCTGTTCCTTGAGCAGACCCTGAAAGAAGGCGTTGATTACGCTCGTCCTCGTCAGTCCGACATCGACGCTGCTCTGGCGCGACTGGATGGCCTGAACTCGCGTACCGACGGCGAAGACGTGGCAACCCTGCGTAAAGAACTGCAAAGCTGCATGCAGAACTACTTCGGCGTATTCCGTACTGGCGAATACATGCAGAAGGGTATTGCCCAGCTCGCAGACCTGCGCAAGCGCATTGCCAACGTGAAGATCAACGATAAGAGCCAGGCATTCAACACGGCCCGTATCGAAGCCCTTGAGCTGCAAAACCTGCTCGAAGTGGCTGAAGCAACTGCAATCGCTGCTGAAGTCCGTAAAGAATCGCGCGGTGCTCACGCCCGTGAAGACTTCGAAGATCGTGACGACGTTAACTGGCTGTGCCACACCCTGTACTTCCCGGGTGAGAAGCGCGTAGCCAAACGTTCGGTGAACTTCTCGCCGAAAACCGTTCCGACCTTCGAACCTATGGTTCGTACTTACTAAGGGTGGCCGATATGTTGAAAGTCAGTGTTTATCGCTACAACCCGGATCAGGACGCCGCGCCGTTCATGCAAGAGTTCGAGGTCAATACCAACGGTAAAGACCTGATGGTGCTGGACGTGCTGGCCTTGATCAAAGAGCAGGACGAGGGCTTCTCCTATCGTCGCTCTTGCCGTGAGGGCGTTTGCGGCTCCGACGGCATGAACATCAACGGCAAAAACGGTCTGGCGTGCGTAACGCCGCTGTCCGCTGTTGTTAAAGGCAACAAGCTGATCGTTCGTCCTCTGCCAGGTTTGCCGGTTATCCGTGACCTGGTCGTCGATATGAGCATCTTCTACAAGCAATACGAAAAAGTTAAGCCGTTCCTGCAGAACGATACTCCGGCTCCGGCCATCGAGCGTCTGCAATCGCCAGAAGAGCGTGAAAAGCTCGACGGTCTGTACGAGTGCATCCTGTGCGCTTGCTGCTCGACTTCGTGCCCGTCCTTCTGGTGGAACCCGGACAAGTTCCTGGGCCCTGCTGCACTGCTGCAAGCCTATCGTTTCCTGGCTGACAGCCGTGACACCAGGACCACGGAGCGTCTGGCTTCACTGGATGACCCGTTCAGCGTATTCCGCTGCCGCGGGATCATGAACTGCGTCAACGTGTGTCCGAAGGGCCTGAACCCGACTAAGGCCATCGGTCACGTGCGTAGCATGCTGCTGCAAAGCGGCATTTGATACACAGCTATACCGCAGCATCGCTGTAACCGTAGATACTGCGGCGCAGGCTTCAACCGGCGCCGTGGTTTTAACCTGAGCAACAGCTCATGAAGCTGCGGCTCTTATTTTGAAGAAATGAGACCAGCAGGGGCATCCGGGCTGGTACCCGGACTATCAGCGTGATCCTAAGTGGCTTGTTCTAGTCGCTGTATTCGGACTTTTTCAAGCATGCTCTGGTGTTTTCGCCGATGGTGTCCCCTAACCGAGGGTGACCAAGCATGCAAGAAAGCGTGATGCAGCGCATGTGGAACAGCGGCTATCTTTCAGGTGGTAACGCTGCCTATGTGGAAGAGCTCTATGAGCTCTACCTGCACGACCCTAACGCTGTGCCAGAAGAGTGGCGCACCTACTTTCAGACGTTGCCGAATGACGGCAACTCTGCCATCGATGTTTCGCACTCCACAATCCGCGACCATTTCGTGCTGCTGGCAAAGAACCAGCGCCGCGCCCAACCGGTTTCTGCCGGGAGCGTGAGCAGTGAGCACGAGAAGAAGCAGGTTGAAGTGCTGCGATTGATCCAGGCCTATCGGATGCGCGGCCACCAGGCAGCCCAGCTTGATCCGCTGGGGCTGTGGCAGCGTCCTGCACCTGCAGACCTGTCGATCAATCATTACGGCTTGACCAATGCCGATCTTGATACGACCTTCCGTGCCGGCGACCTGTACATCGGCAAAGAGGAAGCGAGCCTACGCGAAATTCTCGAAGCGTTGCAGCAGACATATTGCCGCACCATTGGCGCAGAGTTCACGCACATCGTCGATTCCGAACAGCGCCACTGGTTTGAACAGCGCCTCGAAAGCGTACGTGGCCGCCCGACCTACTCGGCTGAAGTCAAAGGTCATTTGCTTGAGCGTGTAACTGCCGCAGAAGGCCTGGAAAAGTACCTGGGCACCAAGTACCCGGGCACCAAGCGTTTCGGTCTCGAAGGCGGCGAAAGCCTGATTCCTTTGCTGGACGAACTGATCCAGCGTTCGGGCAACTACGGCACCAAGGAAGTCGTTATCGGCATGGCCCACCGTGGCCGTCTGAACGTCCTGGTGAACACCTTCGGCAAAAACCCGCGCGACCTGTTCGACGAGTTCGAAGGCAAGAAAAAAATCGAGCTGGGTTCGGGTGACGTCAAGTATCACCAGGGCTTCTCCTCCAACGTCATGACCTCCGGTGGTGAAGTTCACCTGGCAATGGCGTTCAACCCTTCCCACCTGGAAATCGTTTCTCCAGTGGTTGAAGGCTCGGTACGCGCTCGTCAGGACCGTCGTAACGACGCGGCGGGCGACAAGGTTCTGCCGATTTCCATCCACGGTGACGCTGCATTCGCAGGTCAGGGCGTGGTGATGGAAACCTTCCAGATGTCGCAGACTCGCGGCTTCAAGACGGGCGGTACGGTTCACCTGGTAATCAACAACCAGGTTGGCTTCACCATCAGCAACCCTGAAGACTCGCGTTCCACCGAGTACTGCACTGACGTTGCGAAAATGATTCAGGCACCGATCCTCCATGTGAATGGTGATGATCCGGAAGCCGTGTTGTTCGTGACCCAGCTGGCAATCGACTACCGCATGCAGTTCAAGCGTGATGTCGTGATCGACCTGTTCTGCTACCGCCGTCGCGGTCACAACGAGGCCGACGAGCCAAACGGTACGCAGCCGTTGATGTATCAGCAAATCGCCAAGCAGCGCACGACCCGTGAACTGTATGCCGAACGTCTGACGCAAGAAAACGTGGTTGACGCAGAACGCGTTCAGGCCAAGATCGACGAGTACCGCAACGCGCTGGACAACGGCCTGCATGTTGTGAAAAGTCTGGTCAAAGAGCCGAACAAAGAGCTGTTCGTTGACTGGCGTCCATACCTGGGCCACGCCTGGACTGCGCGTCACGACACCCGTTTTGATCTGAAAACCCTGCAAGAGCTGTCAGCCAAGCTGCTGGAAATTCCAGAAGGCTTCGTGGTTCAGCGTCAGGTGTCGAAGATCTACGAAGACCGTCAGAAAATGCAAGCCGGCGGCCTGCCGATCAACTGGGGTTATGCCGAGACCATGGCATACGCAACCCTGGCGTTCGAAGGTCACCCGATCCGCATGACCGGTCAGGACATCGGCCGCGGTACGTTCTCGCACCGTCACGCTGTGTTGCACAACCAGAAAGATGCCGGCACCTACATTCCGCTCAAGCACCTGTACGAAGGTCAACCTCGTTTTGACCTGTACGACTCGCTGCTGTCGGAAGAAGCGGTCCTGGCGTTCGAATACGGTTATTCGACCACTACGCCAAATGCCCTGGTTATCTGGGAAGCCCAGTTCGGCGACTTCGCCAACGGCGCCCAGGTTGTAATTGACCAGTTCATCACCAGCGGCGAGCACAAGTGGGGCCGTCTGTGCGGTCTGACCATGTTGCTGCCACACGGTTATGAAGGGCAGGGCCCGGAGCACTCCTCCGCACGTCTTGAGCGTTACCTGCAATTGTGTGCCGAGCACAACATTCAGGTGTGCGTACCAACTACTCCAGCGCAGATCTATCACCTGCTGCGCCGTCAGGTTATCCGTCCGCTGCGCAAGCCGCTGATCGTACTGACGCCGAAGTCGTTGTTGCGTCACAAGTTGGCAGTCTCGACCCTGGAAGATCTGGCCGAAGGTTCGTTCCAGACCGTTATTCCGGAAATCGATGCGCAAGATCCGGCGAAAGTCGAACGCATTGTGCTGTGTAGCGGCAAGGTCTACTACGACCTGTTGGAAAAACGCCGTGCCGAAGGTCGTGATGACATCGCCATCGTGCGTCTTGAGCAGCTGTACCCGTTCCCTGAGGACGACTTGATTGAAGTCCTGGCTCCGTACAAAAACCTCAAACATATCGTTTGGTGTCAGGAAGAGCCGATGAACCAGGGTGCCTGGTACTGCAGCCAGCATCACATGCGCCGCATCATCAGCGGTCACAACAAGTCGCTCGTACTTGAGTACGCCGGCCGTGACGCTTCTGCTGCTCCTGCTTGTGGTTATGCATCGATGCACGCTGAGCAACAGGCAAAACTGTTGCAAGACGCGTTTACTGTTTAACGCCTTCGCGCACTGAAACCGAATTTAAGGAACCACGAACATGGCTATCGAGATCAAAGCCCCTACTTTTCCGGAATCGGTTGCCGATGGCACCGTTGCCACCTGGCACAAGCAACCAGGCGACGCTGTAAAGCGTGACGACCTGATTGTCGACATCGAAACCGACAAGGTGGTACTGGAAGTACTGGCAACTGCCGACGGCGTACTGGGCGCAATCGTCAAGAACGAAGGCGACACCGTTCTGTCCGACGAAGTCCTGGGCTCCATCGTTGAAGGCGGCGCTGCTGCCGCTCCAGCCGCTGCTGCTGCACCGGCTGCACAAGCCGCTGCTCCAGCTGCCGATGGTGAAGACGATCCTGTAGCAGCGCCTGCTGCACGCAAGATTGCTGAAGAGAACGGTATCAACATCGCTTCCGTTGCCGGTACTGGCAAAGGCGGTCGTGTCACCAAGGAAGACGTGGTAGCGGCTGTTGCCGCCAAGAAAGCCGCTCCGGCTGCTGCACCGGCCAAGGCTCCTGCTGCACCGGCTGCACCGGTAATGGCTGCAGGCGACCGCGTTGAGAAGCGTGTTCCAATGACCCGCGTTCGCGCTACCGTGGCCAAGCGCCTGGTAGAAGCTCAATCGAACATGGCGATGCTGACCACGTTCAACGAAGTCGACATGACCGAAATCATGGCGCTGCGTTCGAAGTACAAGGACCTGTTCGAGAAGTCCCACAACGGCGTACGCCTGGGCTTCATGTCCTTCTTCGTGAAAGCCGCTACTGAAGCGCTGAAACGCTTCCCGGCGGTCAACGCTTCGATCGACGGTTCCGACATCGTTTACCACGGTTATGCTGACATCGGCGTTGCCGTATCCAGCGACCGCGGCCTGGTTGTTCCGGTTCTGCGTAACGCCGAGTTGATGAGCCTGGCTGAAATCGAAGGCGGCATCGCTGCTTACGGCAAGAAAGCCCGTGACGGTAAACTGTCGATCGACGAAATGACCGGTGGTACGTTCACGATCACCAACGGTGGTACTTTCGGTTCGATGATGTCGACCCCGATCGTCAACCCGCCGCAAGCAGCTATCCTGGGCATGCACAACATTCTGCAACGCCCAATGGCGATCAACGGGCAAGTTGTTATTCGTCCGATGATGTACCTGGCTCTGTCCTACGATCACCGCTTGATCGACGGCAAAGAAGCTGTAAGTTTCTTGGTAGCAATCAAAAACCTGCTGGAAGACCCAGCTCGTCTGCTGCTTGATATCTGATAGAAGCAGCTGTGTACTTCGAGGGTCAGGTTGCTGCTAACGGCAGTCCGGCCCCGGGGTCCGCATAATAGGAAACAGCTATGAGCCGCAAGTGTGAAGCTGCAAACAATTGCGGTTTGGCTTGTGGCTTACAGCTTGAAGCTGGTAGCTAAAAGAGGACTCTTTTTCATGTCACAGAAATTTGACGTCGTAGTGATTGGCGCTGGCCCTGGCGGCTACGTTGCTGCCATCAAGGCTGCACAACTGGGTCTCACGACTGCTTGCATCGAAAAGTACACTGACAAGGAAGGCAAGCTGGCATTGGGCGGTACTTGCCTGAACGTCGGTTGCATTCCTTCCAAGGCGCTGCTGGACAGCTCCTGGAAATATCACGAAGCCAAGGATGCATTTGCCATCCACGGTATCACCACCGGTGACGTGAAAATGGATGTGGCCGCCATGGTCGGCCGCAAGGCCAACATCGTTAAAGGCCTGACTTCCGGCGTTGCTACGCTGTTCAAGGCCAACGGTGTGACTTCCCTGCAAGGCCACGGCAAACTGCTGGCCGGCAAGAAAGTTGAACTGACCAAGCCGGACGGCAGCGTTGAAATCATCGAAGCCGAGAACGTGATTCTGGCTTCGGGTTCGCGCCCGATCGACATTCCACCGGCTCCAGTAGACAACAACGTGATCGTTGACTCTACCGGCGCTCTGGAATTCCAGTCCGTACCCAAGCGTCTGGGCGTTATCGGCGCTGGCGTAATCGGTCTGGAACTGGGCTCAGTATGGTCCCGTCTGGGCGCTGAAGTAACGGTTCTGGAAGCTCTGGACACGTTCCTGATGGCTGCTGACGCTGCCGTATCCAAGGAAGCCTACAAGACCCTGACCAAACAAGGTCTGGACATCAAGCTGGGCGCTCGTGTGACCGGTTCCAAGGTGAATGGCGAAGAAGTCGTTGTGACCTACACCGATTCCAACGGCGAACAGACCATCACCTTCGACAAGCTGATCGTAGCGGTTGGCCGTCGTCCAGTGACCACTGAACTGCTGGCAGCCGACAGCGGCGTGACCATTGACGAGCGCGGTTTCGTGTTTGTTGACGATCATTGCGCCACCAGCGTACCGGGCGTATTCGCCATCGGTGACGTGGTTCGCGGCATGATGCTGGCGCACAAGGCGTCGGAAGAAGGCATCATGGTTGTCGAGCGCATCAAAGGTCACAAGACCGAGATGAACTACGACCTGATTCCATCGGTTATTTACACTCACCCGGAGATCGCGTGGGTCGGGAAAACCGAACAGGCCTTGAAAGCTGAAGGCGTTGAAGTTAACGTCGGCACCTTCCCGTTCGCAGCCAGTGGCCGTGCCATGGCAGCAAACGACACCGGTGGCTTTGTCAAAGTCATTGCTGATGCTAAATCTGACCGCGTTCTGGGCGTCCACGTGATTGGCCCGAGCGCAGCAGAGCTGGTACAGCAGGGCGCAATCGGTATGGAATTCGGCACCAGTGCCGAGGATCTGGGCATGATGGTTTTCTCCCATCCAACCCTGTCCGAAGCGTTGCATGAAGCAGCGCTGGCAGTGAATGGCGGCGCCATCCACATTGCCAACCGTAAGAAACGTTAAGACCAGACAATAAGAAACCACGGCGGTTTGCCCGTCGTGAGCCTTGCTCGCAAGCCTCACCGCGGAACCTCCGCCGGACGCAGTCTTGTCTTGTTTCAGTCGGGCCTGGCCCCGCAATAGCGGGTGCCAGGTTTGTCGAAGCAGCACAAGCAGCAGTCACAGGTGGTGCGGCACTAATTAAAGTGCAGCGCCGAATGCGCAGTACCTAACGAAGACGGTAAAAAGCATGAATCTTCACGAGTATCAGGGTAAGCAGCTGTTCGCTGAGTACGGCCTGCCAGTATCCAAGGGTTATGCAGTAGATACCCCGGAAGCGGCCGCAGAAGCTTGCGATAAAATCGGCGGAACCGAATGGGTTGTAAAAGCCCAGGTTCACGCAGGTGGTCGTGGTAAAGCGGGCGGCGTTAAGCTGGTTCGCAGCAAAGAAGACGCTAAAGCATTCGCACAACAGTGGTTGGGCAAGCGTCTGGTGACTTACCAGACTGACGCCAATGGTCAGCCGGTCACCAAGATCCTGGTTGAGTCGTGCACTGATATCGCTAAAGAGCTGTACCTGGGCGCTGTCGTTGACCGTTCGAGCCGTCGCATCGTGTTCATGGCTTCCACCGAAGGTGGCGTGGACATCGAGAAAATCGCTCACGACACTCCAGAAAAAATTCTGAAAGCCACTATCGATCCACTGGTTGGCGCACAGCCATTCCAGGGTCGCGAGCTGGCATTCCAGCTGGGTCTGGAAGGCAAGCAGGTTTCCCAGTTCGCCAAGATCTTCGTTGGTCTGGCCAAACTGTTCCAGGACCACGATCTGGCCCTGCTGGAAGTTAACCCGCTGGTTATCAAGACTGACGGCGATCTGCACTGCCTCGATGCGAAAATCAACATCGACGCAAACGCCATGTACCGTCAGCCTAAGCTGAAAACTTTCCACGATCCGTCGCAAGACGATCCGCGCGAAGCGCACGCTGCCCAGTTCGAACTGAACTACGTAGCGCTGGAAGGCAACATCGGTTGCATGGTCAACGGTGCTGGCCTGGCCATGGGTACCATGGACATCGTCAACCTGCATGGCGGCAAGCCAGCCAACTTCCTTGACGTGGGCGGCGGTGCAACCAAAGAACGCGTAACTGAAGCGTTCAAGATCATCCTGTCCGACAGCAATGTCGCTGCAGTATTGGTCAACATCTTCGGCGGCATCGTTCGTTGCGACATGATTGCCGAAGGCATCATCGGTGCAGTGAAAGAAGTCGGCGTGAAAATCCCGGTGGTTGTTCGTCTTGAAGGCAACAACGCTGAACTGGGCGCTAAAGTACTGGCAGAAAGCGGTTTGAACATCATCGCTGCTACCAGCTTGACCGACGCTGCTCAACAAGTTGTTAAAGCTGCGGAGGGCAAGTAATGAGCGTCCTGATCAATAAAGACACCAAGGTTATCTGCCAGGGCATCACTGGTTCGCAGGGTAGCTTCCACACCCAGCAAGCCATCGAATACGGCACCAAGATGGTAGGTGGCGTTACTCCGGGCAAAGGCGGCACCACTCACCTGGACCTGCCTGTTTTCAACACCGTGAAAGAAGCCGTAGCAGCCACTGGCGCAACCGCCAGCGTCATCTACGTTCCAGCTCCTTTCTGCAAGGACTCCATCCTTGAAGCAGCGTTCGGCGGCATCAAGCTGATCGTTTGCATCACTGAAGGCATTCCTACCCTGGACATGCTGGACGCTAAAGTTAAGTGCGACGAGCTGGGTGTTACCCTGATCGGCCCTAACTGCCCAGGCGTTATCACGCCAGGCGAATGCAAGATCGGCATCATGCCAGGTCACATTCACTTGCCAGGCAAAGTAGGCATCGTGTCGCGTTCCGGCACCCTGACTTACGAAGCTGTGAAGCAAACGACTGACGCCGGTTTCGGTCAATCGACTTGCGTTGGTATCGGTGGTGACCCGATCCCGGGCTCCAACTTCATCGACATCCTGAAGTTGTTCCAGGAAGACCCGAAGACCGAAGCGATCGTCATGATCGGTGAGATCGGCGGTTCGGCTGAAGAAGAAGCGGCTGCCTACATCAAGGCAAACGTGACCAAGCCGGTTGTTTCCTACATCGCTGGTGTGACTGCCCCTGCTGGCAAGCGCATGGGCCATGCTGGCGCAATCATCTCTGGCGGCAAGGGCACTGCAGACGAGAAGTTTGCTGCTCTGGAAGACGCAGGCGTTAAAACCGTGCGTTCGCTGGCAGACATCGGCAAGGCTCTGTCCGAGCTGACTGGCTGGGCAATCAAATAAGCCACGCGCTTAACTGATTGTTACGCCAGGCAAAGGCCACCTTCGGGTGGCCTTTGTGCATTCTGGGCAATCGTAATCTGCAACAGCGCGCTGGCTCTCGACAGGAGAGGGCATGGCGTCAGGTAAAACACATTGCCTGAATCGCGCACCCGCCTGTTCCTACACGTTCCATGTACTTCGTTGTAGGAAAACCACAGCAAACCATTTTTCGATGTCATTCAGGCGACAACTACGTGCGTTCATCGGACAGGCTGCCCTGTAACAGTGCGTTGTAGGAAAAAAATCGGTAATCTTGCCGGCATTCTGCATTTCTGCGTGTGCATCCCATAAGGAAGCCACGCGCTAGACGGGTTGGCCCTATTCAGGTCGACAGCATTTCCCACATCCGCACGGGAAATTCCCCTCTAAATTCCGATTCAGTAGTGTGGTATTTCCGTAATGAAAGTATTGAAAGGCCAGGACATCCTGGCGCTTGGGTTTATGACCTTTGCCCTGTTCGTTGGGGCTGGCAACATCATTTTCCCGCCAATCGTTGGCCTGCAGTCCGGACCTCATGTCTGGATGGCCGCATTGGGTTTTCTGGTCACCGCTGTAGGCCTGCCGGTCATCACCGTTATTGCGCTGGCCAAGGTCGGCGGCGGCATGGATGCACTGAGCAGCCCGATCGGCAAATTGGCGGGTGGCATTCTGGCAGCCGTTTGCTACCTGGCTGTCGGCCCGTTGTTCGCCACCCCGCGTACCGCTACCGTTTCGTTTGAAGTCGGTTTGGCCCCGCTGACTGGCGAAAGCCCGCTGGCGCTGTTTTTGTACAGCTCAGTGTATTTCTTGATCGTGTTCTTCGTGTCGCTGTACCCGGGCCGCTTGCTGGATACAGTCGGTCGCTTCCTGGCACCGTTGAAAATCATCGCCCTGGCGATTCTGGGTATTGCCGCGCTCGTCTTGCCTGCCGGTGATATCGGTGTTGCGACCCCGGAATATGCAGCTGCACCGTTCTCACAGGGCTTTATCAATGGTTACCTGACCATGGATACCCTGGGCGCGCTGGTGTTCGGGATTGTGATTGTTAACGCCATTCGCTCCCGTGGCGTCGAATCTCCGAAGCTGATCACGCGCTACGCGATCATTGCCGGTCTGATCGCGGGTGTGGGTCTGGCGCTGGTCTACCTCAGTCTGTTCCGCCTGGGTTCGGGCAGCCATGAAGTTGCCGCCGGTGCTACCAATGGTGCTGCGGTATTGCACGCGTATGTTCAGTACACCTTCGGTTCGCTGGGCAGCGGCTTCCTGGCCGTGTTGATTGCCCTGGCTTGCCTGGTGACCGCGGTAGGTCTGACCTGCGCTTGTGCGGAGTACTTCAGCAAGATATTGCCACTGTCCTACAAGACTCTGGTGGTGATTCTGGCAGTGTTCTCGCTGGTGGTGTCGAACCTCGGCTTGACCAAGTTGATTGCGTTCTCCATTCCGCTGCTGACGGCAATCTATCCGCCCTGCATCGTGCTGGTGGCCTTGAGCTTCTGCAAAGGCCTGTGGCATGCACAGGCCCGGATTGTCGGCCCGGTGATGCTGGTGTCGTTCATCTTCGGTTCGATCGATGCGCTGAAAGGCGCGGGCTTTGGCGATTCGATTCCTGCCGTGCTGGCGAACATGCCGTTCAGTGAGCAAGGTCTGGCATGGCTGGTGCCTTCGCTCATCACCTTGCTCGGTGCGGTGGTCTGCGACCGTCTGCTGGGCAAACGCCAGGAAGCACTGGCGTAATGATTCGGCGCGCCAAAAGCGCGCCTTGAGTCACTCGAAAAGCCCTGTATCAATTAGATACAGGGCTTTTTTTATGGGCGTGTCTTTTTGCCCGTTAAAGCGTCGAAGATGGGTGCGTACCTTTCAGGCTTCGGGAAAACCCATGTCATTCATCCACGCTAACTTGATCCACCTTCTGGCGGCCCTGTGGTTCGTCATATGCTGGGGCGGCTATACCCGCTATGCGACCTGGAAAGGCCGCGATACCGCTTGCCTGGCCAGTGTGCTGCACCTGTATCGCAAAGACTGGATGCGCCGGATGTTGCTGCGCGACAACCGCATTGCCGATGCCAGTGTGATCGGTAACCTGGAGCGCAATGCATCGTTCTTTGCCTCAAGCACCCTGATTATCCTGGCGGGGATATTGACCGTGCTCGGTGCTTCCGAGCGCGCAGTGTCGTTGCTGGCGGACATTCCCATGGTGCAGCAGGCATCGCAGGGCATGTCGGAAATCAAGTTGTTGTGCCTGGCGCTGGTGTTTGTCTACGCGTTTTTCACGTTTAGTTGGTGTATGCGCCAATACAACTTTGCGGCGATTCTGATCGGATCTGCACCGATGATTGGTGAGCGTGATGTGACTGAGCAGGAACGCAAGGCATTTGCATTAAGGGCGGCGAAAGTCATATCAATGGCGGCCAACCAGTTCAACTTCGGGTTGCGCTCTTATTACTTCGGCATGACCATGCTTGCCTGGTTTGTGAGCCCCTGGTTATTCATGTTGATGAGTGCCGGGGTCGTAGTTGTGTTGTACCGACGCGAGTTTCATTCCGATGTATTGGCGGTGATGGTCTTTACCCCGACAGATGCGCCATTGCCTGATCCGTCCCGGGAAGCACCTTAATCAAAAAGTTAACCTGTTGCGGGTGAATCGTTAAATCCCGGACAAAATAAAGCCCGCGCAAGGCGGGCTTTATTATGCGACTCAAAAAGCCTGTTACTTGCTTTCTGGAGTGGCCGCAGGTGCAGCAGGGGTAGCCGGTGCTGCTTCTTCAACTGCTGCTTCGTTCGATTCTGCCTGGGCTTTAGCCGCGTCAGCGTTCTCTTTGGCAGCGTCGTTTACTTTGTCTTGTGCTTCAGACATCTTTTCTTGAGCTTGCTCAGCGTGTTGAGCAGCGTCCTGGGCTTTATCTTCGGATTTTTTGTCGCAAGCAGCGAGACCGAGGGAAGCAGCCAACATCAAGGCAACAGCGAAAGTATTACGCATGGGGTGTATCTCCTTATTGATATATCTACTGGCCGTTTGAGCACAGGCTGGCAGTTTAAGTTCCATAGGCGTGCAGATATATAAACGGTGCGTCACCGGCGAGATCGACACCGCACACAAAATTCACGTCACGACCCCGGACAGAGGCTTCGCTTAATAACTGAAAAGCTCAGTTCAGAGGGCTCAAGGAGCATAGTTTAATTTGTGCGCCAAAGGCAGTGTCATCTTGCGTGGGGCCCCGGCTTAAAGAGAAAGCTGTGACGTAGATCCGCTGGGCCTTGAAATTTGAAGCGCGGGCCCCAACTTTGATGACATCCCGCCGCTAACCCTCTAGGGCGTGGCTCATGCCATCTGATCGGAGTTTGATAACAATGAGCGTGGAAACTCAAAAGGAAACCCTGGGCTTCCAGACCGAGGTCAAGCAACTGCTGCACCTCATGATCCATTCGCTGTACTCCAACAAGGAAATCTTCCTTCGCGAATTGATCTCTAACGCCTCTGACGCTGTCGACAAATTACGCTTTGAAGCGCTATCCAGGCCAGAATTGCTTGAAGGCGGCAGCGAGCTGAAAATTCGTGTGAGCTTTGACAAGGCCGCCAATACCGTCACGCTTGAAGACAACGGTATCGGCATGAACCGCGATGACGTCATCACCCACTTGGGGACGATTGCCAAGTCCGGTACGGCCGATTTCATGAAAAACCTGTCGGGCGACCAGAAAAAAGATTCGCACCTGATCGGTCAATTCGGGGTGGGCTTCTATTCCGCCTTTATCGTGGCCGACAAGGTTGACGTGTTCAGCCGCCGTGCCGGCACCCCGGCAAGTGAAGGCGTGCATTGGTCTTCCAAGGGGGAGGGCGAGTTTGAAGTCGCCACCGTCGAGAAAGCCGAGCGCGGTACCAAAATTGTTCTGCACCTGAAGTCGGGCGACGAAGAGTTCGCTGACGGCTGGCGCCTGCGCAACATTATCAAAAAGTACTCCGACCACATTGCCTTGCCGATCGAGCTGCCTAAAGAACAGACCGTGGCCGAAGGCGAAGAGGCGCCCGCGCTGGAATGGGAAACCGTCAACCGCGCCAGTGCCCTGTGGACCCGTCCGCGCACTGAAGTGAAGGACGAGGAATACCAGGAGTTCTACAAACACATCGCCCACGACTTCGAGAACCCGCTGGCCTGGAGCCACAACAAGGTTGAAGGCAAGCTGGAATACAGCTCGTTGCTCTACGTACCGGCCCGTGCGCCGTTCGACCTTTACCAGCGTGAAGCACCCAAAGGTTTGAAGCTGTATGTGCAGCGTGTATTCGTCATGGATCAGGCCGAATCGTTCCTGCCGTTGTACCTGCGTTTCATCAAAGGTGTAATCGACTCCAACGACCTGTCGTTGAACGTGTCGCGTGAAATCCTGCAGAAAGACCCGATTATCGACTCGATGAAGTCGGCGCTGACCAAGCGTGTCCTCGACATGCTGGAGAAACTGGCGAAGAACGAGCCTGAGAAATACCAGGGCTTCTGGAAGAACTTTGGCCAGGTCATGAAAGAAGGCCCGGCTGAAGACTTCGCCAACAAGGAAAAAATCGCCGGCCTGCTGCGTTTTGCGTCCACTCACGAAGACGGTGGCGAGCAAGTGGTTTCCCTGGCTCAGTACCTTGAGCGTGCGAAAGAAGGCCAGGACAAGATTTACTACCTGACCGGCGAAACCTACGCCCAGGTGAAAAACAGCCCGCATCTCGAAGTCTTCCGCAAGAAAGGCATCGAAGTGCTGCTGCTCACCGATCGCATCGACGAGTGGCTCATGAGCTACCTCAGCGATTTCGACGGCAAGACATTTGTCGACGTGGCACGCGGTGACCTCGACCTGGGCAATCTGGACTCCGAAGAGGACAAAAAAGCCGCAGAAGAAGTCGCCAAGGCTAAAGAAGGCCTGGTTGAGCGTATCAAAACGGCACTGGGCGAAAGCGTCAGCGAAGTGCGGGTATCGCACCGTTTGACCGACTCGCCAGCCATTCTGGCTATTGGTGAGCAGGACCTGGGCATGCAAATGCGTCAGATTCTTGAGGCCAGCGGCCAGAAAGTACCGGATTCGAAGCCGATCTTTGAATTCAATCCAGCCCATCCGCTGATTGAAAAACTCGATGCGGAGCACAGCGAAGAGCGTTTTGGCGATCTGTCGCACATTCTCTTCGATCAGGCTGCCCTTGCAGCCGGTGACAGCTTGAAGGACCCGGCGGCGTATGTCCGTCGTCTGAACAAGCTGTTGGTTGAGTTGTCGGTGTAACAACGCTATAAAAAACCCGCTTCGGCGGGTTTTTTTTTGTTCTGAACTCAGGAGTTTTTCATGAAATCCATTACGGTCACTTCTGTGGCGTATCAAATCGATGGCCAACCCTACGAAGGCCGCCTGGCGTTTGACCCGAGCCGCGAAGATCCGTTGCCGGGCCTGTTGATGGCCCCCAACTGGATGGGCATCAGCGATGGCGCTGAAGAGATCGCCAAATCCGTGGCAGAACAAGGCTACGTGGTGCTTATTGCCGACTTGTATGGCCAGGCTACCCGCCCGGCCAATGCGGACGAGGCGGGCGCAGCGATGATGCCGCTCAAGAATGACCGCGCCTTGTTGCGCAAGCGCATGTGGGCGGCCTATGACATGCTGAAAAATCAGGGGCTGGCCCAGGTCGATAGCAATAAGCTGGCGACCTTTGGTTTCTGCTTTGGCGGTTGCTGTTCGCTGGAGCTGGTGCGCAGCGGCGCGCCGCTGAAAGCGACCATATCGTTCCACGGCACACTCGATACCCCCAACCCGGTCGATGCGCAGAGCATCAAAGGGGCGGTGCTGGTGTTGCACGGGGCGTCTGATCCTTTGGTGCCAAGCGAGCAGCTACCGGCGTTTGAAGCCGAGATGAATGCTGCTGGCGTGGATTGGCAACTGACCAGCTATGGCGGCGCGGTGCATTCGTTCACCGATCCCCACGCCAACGTCCCCGGCAAGATGATGTATGACGCTAAAACCGCCAGCCGAGCGTTTATGGCCATGCATAATCTGCTGGATGAAGTGTTCAGGGACTGATCTTGCCAGTGCAGCAGGTCCGAAGCAGCGCTCACAGCGAACGCTGCATGACCTCGCTCACCTTCAAGTCCCGCATCAGCAATCCGTAGCTCAAGTTCACTTGCTCGGGGATGGGCAGGTACACCGTATGACCATCACCCGGCGCGATCTGGATCGGTAGCCCGACGCTGTTGTGCAAGCGGTCAAGGTCGAAGTGATAGTTGCCTTGCGGTGTCATCAGCTCCAGATGGTCATCCAGGGCAAAGCGGTTTTTGACTTTGACTTCTGCCAGGCCGTTACGCCGCTCGCCCGTCAGTTCACCGACAAATTGCTGGCGCTGCGACAGAGAGCTGCCATGCAGGTAGTTCTGATATTCATCATGGACATGGCGCCGCAAAAAGCCTTCGGTGTAGCCGCGCTGGGCCAGAGATTCCAGATCCGTCATCAGGCTGCGATCGAACGCGTGACCTGCGAGGGCATCGTCAATCGCTTTGCGATACACCTGGGTCGTGCGTGCGCAGTAGAAGTGCGATTTGGTCCGTCCTTCGATTTTCAGTGAGTGAACACCCATTTCGATCAGTCGTGCAACGTGCTGCACGGCACGCAAATCCTTGGAGTTCATGATGTAGGTGCCGTGTTCGTCTTCGAACGCGGGCATGGGCTCATCCGGGCGCCCGGACTCATGCAGCACAAATACCTCATTGCTGGGTGTGCCCGCCCCGAGTGTGGGTTCAACCACATTGACGATATTGCCCAGTTCGTTTTCCGTGCCCGGTCTGGCCTCGTACTTCCAGCGGCAGGCATTGGTGCAGCTGCCCTGATTGGCGTCGCGCTTGTTCATGTAACCGGACAGCAGGCAGCGACCGGAGTACGCCATGCACAGCGCACCATGCACGAAAACCTCCAATTCCATGCCAGGCACTTGCTGACGAATTTCTTCGATCTCTTCCAGTGACAGCTCGCGCGACAGGATGATCCGGCTCAGGCCTTGCTGGCGCCAAAACTCGACGCTGGCCCAGTTCACCGTATTGGCCTGAACCGACAAATGGATCGGCATGTCCGGGAAGTGGCTGCGCACCAGCATGATCAGGCCCGGGTCGGACATGATCAGCGCATCGGGGGCCATGGCAATGATGGGCTGCAGATCCTTGAGGAACGTGCGCAGCTTGGCGTTGTGCGGGGCAATGTTGACCACTACGTAAAAGCGTTTTCCCTGTGCTTGCGCCTCGGCGATACCAATGGCCAGGTTGTCGTGGTCGAATTCGTTATTGCGCACTCGCAGGCTGTAGCGGGGTTGGCCGGCATAGACGGCGTCAGCCCCATAGGCAAAGGCGTAGCGCATGTTTTTCAAGGTGCCGGCAGGGGCGAGGAGTTCGGGCGGGGCAAGGCGCATAGTCAGATCGTTCGTAAAAAGGCGCGATCCTAGACGAGCCTGCCCACGGAGCCATTGATCTGGGTCTACTAATCGCGAGCTTGTGACAGGGCGCGATAACGCAGGCTGAAACTCATGCGTGCGGATTGCCCCTCGTGCAGTAATTGCAAGCCCGGCCGGCCGGGCAGGTGGTGCGCGTTGACCGGGTGGCTGACCGGCTCGAAACAGAAAAAATCCTCTTTCGGCGGGCAATATACCAGGTAGTACGGGCTGCCCGTGGCTCGACATTCCAGCGTGTAACCCAGATCTGGCTGGCTGATCAGCGCACAGCCATCCCATTCGGTAAAGCAGTTGTCCAGACGTGCCTCAGGCAAGTTGCCGGCGTGGTTGAAGTCCCATTCAGCCGGAATGGGCACCCGCTGCGTGGGCAGCCCGGCGTCATCGCACAGCCAGACGTGTTCGGCTTGTGCCTGTAACCGGGTACGCGCGGTGCGTGGCAGGTAAGGGTGCAGGCCCAGGCCATGCCAGGCGGCCTGGGCGTCCTGATGGGTGACCTCAAGCTCGATGCTCAGTTGGCCATCGCTCAAGCTGTAGCGCAGTTGCGCACGGTAGGCGAAGGGCAGTCGGCTCTCCAGTTGCAGGCAGGCATGCCGGTCGCTGTGCTCCATCACGTGCCAGGCTTGTTGCCAGGCACTGCCATGGATGGGCAAAGGCCCGGGAGGGTTGTTGGGCAGCAAGGCGAACCAGTGCTGCGGCCCGTCAAAACCGCCAGCCCCGATGCGATTCGACCACGGCACCAGCGGGAAGCAGGCCAATTGGTTGGCCTGCCCCTTGTCCAGGGCTCCGGCCTTGCTGGGGCGCAATAACGGGTGGCCGCTGGCAATGACGCGCCAGTCCAGGATGCTGCCGCCGATCTGCGGGGCCAGGGTCAGGCGGGTCAGTCCGTCTTCGAGGGTCAATAGGCTTGTGTTCATGGGACTCCACTGCCAAGGGGCAGATTAATCAGCGGCACGCCGCCAGGTCAGTAACACAATCCCGGTTACGACGATCAGGCCGCCGATGATTTGCCCGCTGCTGAGTACCTGGTCCAGGATCAGCCAGCCAAACATCAGGCTTGCCACCGGTTCAACGTTCATGACGGGTGCGTTGCGGGCCATGTTCAGGCGCGGCAGGCAAATGAACAGCAGGCAGAACCCCAGCCCATAGAGCGCCACCAGGCAGCCCAGGGCGATCCAGCCGGTCGACGAGCCGGGCAGCGACACACCGCCCGGCATGACGCCGCTGGTGCCTGCCAGCGCGGCGGCGCAAAACACAATGATCATCGTCAGCATGCTGCGTACGCTGCCCCGGACACTCGACAGCTTGTGATCAGTGATCCAGAGCGCACAGGCAAAGACCGAGGCCGCGGCGAAGCCGAAGGCGATACCTTCCCCCCATTGCGCTTCAGTGCTGCCTTGACTGGACAGGCGCTCAGGTACGTCCAGGGCAAAGACCAGGCCGCACATGATCAGGCCCATGAGCAAGGCGGCACGCCGACTCGGGGCAGCACCGCCCAGAGCCCAGGTCAGCAGCACCAGAAGGATGGGTGCCACGTTGGCAATCAGTAGGGCCAGTGCCACTGGAATCCGTGCCACGGCGGAATAAATGAAAAAACTCTGAGCCGCGATGAGCAGCCCGAGGAGTAATTGCCAGCGCCATTGACTGGGCGTTAGTCGCGGGCGTTCACGTTGCCACAGCACCAGGCTGGTAAGCACCAGCAAGGTCACTCCGGCGCGGCACAGTATCGCCAGCAGCAAGCCGGTGTCATGGTCGAAGGCAATTCGGGCGGCAATATGGTTACCGGCGAAGGCGCAGGCCAGCAGCACGAGAATCAATACCGCGATGTGGCGGGGGAACAAGGCAGGAGCAGACATAAGTAACCAGCCTCCTTGGCTGGACAGAATCGGTAACCTTGCGGCCGCTGCCGAAGGTGCGATGGGGGACGCGTGTCTCTCATCGCAGCCTTCGGCAGCGGCTACAGGGTTGAAGTGCTTCTTACAGCACGATGCTTGGCAGCCACAGCGAGATGGCCGGAACGTAGGTCACCAGGATCAGCACCATCAACAGCGCGGCATAGAACGGCAGCAAGGCTTTGACGGTGTTTTCGATCGTGACTTTACCCACTGCCGCGCCGACGAACAGGACGGCGCCTACCGGCGGTGTGATGAGGCCTATCCCCAGGTTGACCAGCATGATCATCCCGAAATGCACCGGGTCGACGCCGATGCCGATGATCACGGGCAGCAGGATCGGCGTCAGGATCAGGATCAGCGGCGCCATGTCCATCACGGTACCCAGCAGCAGCAACATGACGTTGATGCACATCAGGATCACGTAGCGGTTATCCGACAGTGTCAGGAACGCAGTGGTGATCTTCATCGGGATTTCCATCAGCGTCAGGATGTAGCCGAAGCTGGCGGCGAAACCGATCAGAATCATCACGATGGAAATGGTACGTACCGCCCGGTGCATCAACTTGGGCAGGTCGCGCCATTTGTAGTCACGGTAGATGAACATGGTGACGAAGAATGACCACAGCACCGCGATGGCGGCTGACTCGGTGGCGGTGAAAATGCCCGACAGAATGCCGCCGAGGATGATGACCATGGCCATCATGCCCCAGAGCGCTTCACCGGCGATTTTCAGGGCCGTGCGCAGGGGAATGACTTCGCCCTTGGGATAGTTGCGTTTGCGCGCAAAGATCATGCACAGGCCCATCATCACGGCACTGAGCAGCAACCCGGGCAAGATCCCGGCCATGAACAGCGAAGCGATCGATACTGTACCGCCGGCTGCCAGCGAGTAGAGCACCGAGTTATGGCTTGGCGGGGTCAGCAAGGCTTGCACCGAGCCGCTGACCGTCACCGCCGTGGAGAACTCACGGGGATAACCGGCACGCTCCATTTCCGGGATGAGCACCGAGCCGACCGATGCCGTGTCCGCCACCGACGAGCCGGAGATTGCGCCGAAGAAGGTTGAGGCCACGATGTTCACCAGTGACAGACCGCCGCGCACGAAGCCCACCAGTACCCCGGCGAACGCCACCAGCCTGCGTGACATGCCACCTTCGGCCATGATTGCACCCGCCAGGACGAAGAAAGGTATCGCCAGCAGAGAGAACTTGTTCACGCCACCGGCGACCTGGATCATCAGGGCATCGAACGGAATATCGATCCACCAGGCCCCGATCAGTGCCGAGAGGCCCAGCGCGTAGGCAACCGGCATGCCGATAAGGATCAGGGCGATAAAGCTGCCCAACAGTACGAAAGCGTCCATTTATACGGCCTCTTCGCTGGCTTCTACGATGTCGAACCGCACAACGCGGCGGTGGCTTTGGTCACCCAGGAAGAGTTTTTCCAGGACGAAGATCAGGGTTACCAGACCGCCGACCGGGATCGGCAGATAAGAAATCCCTACCCGCAAGGACGGCATTTCACCGACAAATTGATTCCAGGTCGTGGCGCAGAGCTTGAAGCCCTTGACGGTCATGAACAGGCAGACGATTACCATCAGAATCTGTACCAGCACCGCAGCCACTTTGCGCACCTGCTCAGGCATGCGTTCCACGGCCATCGACACGGCCATGTGGGCGCCGGCTCGGTAGCTGGCGGCGGCACCAAAAAAGGTGAAGACCACCATCAACAGAATGGCGGTGGGTTCCGGCCAACTGGAACCGCTGCCCAGTACATAACGGGCAAAGATGCCCCACGGAATGATCAGGGTCATGGTCAGTACCGACAACCCGGCGATCCCGATACAGACCTTGTAAAGCATGTCATTGAAGCGCAGCACGGTATTTTTCATGGGGCTCACCACTGCGGCGGCAAACGGGCTTGCGCCCGCCACCGCGGCGTAATCGGACTGGCTTATTGAACGGCTTCGATGCGAGAGATCAGGTCTTTGTAGTTCGCACCGTATTTGTCACGAACGGGCTGAGTCGCATCGTAGAAGGCTTTTTTCTGTTCCGCAGTGAGGGTGATGAACTCCACGCCGGCAGCCTTGAGTTTGGATTCACTCTCGGCCGATTTCTTGTCCCACAGCACGCGTTCTTCCATCTGCGCCTCACGGGCCAGCTTTTGCACCAGCGCCTGTTGCTCAGGGCTGAGCTTGGCCCAGGTGGTTTTGGCGATCACGATCGGTTCCGGGAGGATCAGGTGATCGGTCCAGGTGAAGTATTTGGCGTTCTGGTAATGGTTGTGTTCAAGGAACGTAGGCGGGTTGTTTTCCGCGCCGTCGATCACACCGGTTTGCAAGGCACTGAAGATCTCTCCGGTGGCCATCGCAATACCGTTGCCGCCCATGTCATTGATGGTGTCGATAAACACCGGATTGCCCTGGACGCGGATTTTCATGCCCTTGAGGTCGGCCAGTGTGCGGACCGGCTCTTTGGTGTACAGGTTGCGGGTACCGCCATCCATCCAGGCCAATGCGACCATGTTGAAATCGGAATTGGTGATTTTATCCAGCATCTCCTGGCCGATTTCGCCGTCGATGATTTTGCGCATGTGGGCCTGATCACGGAACACGAACGGCAGGTTGAATGCATTGGTTTCCGGTACGACGGGGCCGAGGATACCGAGGCTGACCCGGGTCATTTGCACTGCGCCGGACTGCACCTGTTCAACCACTTCCTTCTCGGAGCCCAGCACGCCGCCGGCAAACATCTTGAAGCTGATGTCACCGTTACTTTGTGACTCAAGCTTCTTGCCCATTTCCTGTTCGGCGAGCACGGGCGGGTAACCGGTCGGGTGAACTTCGGCAAACTTGATTTTGATTTCGGCCTGGGCGACGCCGCTGAGGCAGAAAGCCAGCGGCAGGGCAGCGATGAGCAATTTGCGTTTGAAATTCATGTGAAACTCCAAATTTTGTTGTTTTTATAAAAGTTGTCGGATCCGCATTACCGGGAAAGCAGTCAGTCTTCAGTGTTTGAATTCGGGCTCTGGCAACCCCTTGATACCGGGATTGAGGGCAAATACACCGCCTGCCAGCGGCTGATCGCTGATGTCGCCTGCAGGACGGATCGAGGTGACAAACAGGGTGTCCAGGTGCGCGCCGCCAAAGGCACACATCGCAGGCTTTTTCACCGGAACGTGCAATGAGCGGTCGAGCTTGCCTTCGGGGGTGAAGCGATGAATCTGGCCCGCGTCATTGCCGCAGATCCAGTAACAGCCCTCGGCGTCGACCGCGGCGCCGTCAGGCCGGCCGGCATAGTGATTCATGTCCACCAACAGACGGCGGTTGTGGGGGGTGCCGCTGTCGATGTCGTAGTCGAATGCCCAGATTTTCTGCACGTCTGGATGCGAGTCGGAGAGGTACATGAGGGTGCCGTCGGGACTGAAGGCCAGCCCGTTAGGGACAATCAACCCCTCAAGCTGAGGGGTGAGCGGGGCGCCTTGTCCGGCTGCGTAGCGGTACAGGGCGCCTGCCGGTGCGCCTGCGGCCATGTCCATCACCATGGTCCCGGCCCAGAAACGGCCCTGTCGATCACAACGGCCATCGTTGAAACGCATGTTCGGTTGGGCGTGGGTGACCGGGCTCAACAGGCTGGCATCGAGTCGGCCATCGCTGTGCAATTGCAGGTTGAACAGGCCGCTTTCCATGCCGGCGATCCAGCTGCCATCACCGCTTTGAGCAATGCACGCGAGCATTTGTGGGGCATCCCAGCTTTGGTGGCGGCCATCGGCGAGGGTCCAGCGGTGCAGACGGCCGGCAGGAATGTCCACCCAGTACAACGCCTGTTGCGCAGTGTTCCAGACCGGGCTTTCGCCGGTCGCATTGCGTGCATCGATAATCAGTTCAGCGGTCATGGCAGCTCGATCTCTGTCGGTTTTATTATTCGGGAGCTGAACGCGGTTTATTCGTCCCCGAACGGCCCGGCTGCGACGAAGGCACCGCCTTGATACACCATGCTTGGGTCATTGGCGGCCGGCATCGGCTGGGCTTCAACCTTGTCGCGGAACACTTCAGAGCTGTCCTTGGGTTCAAACCCCAGGTGCGCAGCAAAGCGGTTGTCCCACCACACGTTGGCATTGTTCGAGGCGCCATAGACCACGGTGTGGCCGACATCCGGCGCGTACAGCGCACGTTCGAGCAACTGGGTGAGGTCATCAAAGCTCAGCCAGGTGCTCATCATTCGGCGGTTTTGCGGCTCGGGGAAGGACGAGCCGATACGGATGCTCACGGTTTCGATGCCATAGCGGTCGAAGTAGAACGTGGCCATATCTTCGCCGTAGGACTTGGACAGACCGTAGTAGCTGTCGGGACGACGCTGCACATGGGCGTCGAGGGTTTCGTCCTGCTTATAAAAGCCGATCACATGGTTGGAGCTGGCGAAGATCACACGTTTGACGCCGTGACGGCGTGCCGCTTCATAAATGTGGAAGATGCCGCTGATATTCGGGCCGAGGATTTCTTCGAACGGGCGCTCTACCGAAACCCCACCAAAGTGCAGAATCGCATCGACACCCTCGACCAGCCGGTGAACCGCCTGTTTATCGGCGAGGTCGCAGATCTGGACTTCTTCACGGGCATCGGCAGCAGGTGCCATGGGGGCGATGTCTGAGAGACGCAGAACCTTGGCATAAGGCTTCAGGCTGTTGCGGAGCACCTTCCCCAAGCCACCGGCAGCACCGGTGAGGAGAAGGCGATTGAAGGGGGTTTGGACAGTACGAGTGGTTGTCATCAAAAATCCCTGCATTTCTTATTAATGTCATCTGTTGTCGTATGACTTGGGTCGGATTATTCACAGTCAATGCAGTGGTTGTCAATGCGCAGTGAGGCGAAAAATGCGCGGGATGAAGTCAATTTGCCATCTGTCCGGGACAGCGCCCGTCATCAGCAGCAGGGTGGGGAGTGAGGAGAGGTCGCGCCGGGCTGAAAAGCCGACGTAAGGACCGACACAAAGCTTGGATATGGTGCAACGGCCAGGGATGTCCGCTAGCCATTGACCCGTAGAAAGCGGCCGCGTTCCTGCGGCCGCTGAGGGTGAGGAGGGGGGTTACAGCAGGGACAGCGGATAGCTGATGAAAATACGGTTTTCATCGAATTCGTTGCTGCTGTAGTCACGACGGATGGTTGAGTTGCGCCAGCGCACGTTGAGGTTCTTGAAGGTGCCGCTTTGCACGGTGTAGGCCAGTTCCGACTCGCGGCCCCATTCTTTGCCGTCGGTGATCGTGCCGGTGTGCACGTTATCACCGCTGATATAGCGGTTCATCATGACCAGGCCCGGAACCCCGAGTACGGCGAAGTCCAGGTCGTGGCGCAGTTGCCAGGACCTTTCCTTGGCATTGTCATAGCTGGAGTTGTAGCTGTCGTTGGCCAATGTGCCGCCACTGGTGCCGTTGACGCGGAACCAGCCATCATCGCCGCCCACTTTTTGCAGGCCGACATACAGGGTGTTGCCTTTATACCGGGCGGAGAGGAGGGCGTAAGCGGTTTTGTTGTCCAGGTCGCCTGCCAGTTTGCTGCCGTCTTCCTTGCCCTGGAAATAGCCAAGGTTTGCGCCCAGGGTCACGTCGCCAAACGGTTGGCTGTGCAAGACATTGAGGAATTGCTGCTGGTAGATATCTTCCAGCTCGGCGTACCACAGGCCGACCTGAGTGCGTTTCTCGTTGAAGCTGTACTCACCACCGCCAAAGTTGAAACGGTCGGAGGTGAAGGCCCCTTTACCGTTGAGCGACATGTCTTCCATGCTCGCATCGTTTCGCGGGCTGTTGCCGCGGAACTGACCGCCGTACAGGGTCAGGCCGTCGAACTCCTTGGAGGTGATCTGGCCACCGCGGAAGGTTTGAGGCAGTGAGCGACCATCATCGGAGCGCAGGATCGGCAGCACCGGCATCCATTCGCCGATTTTCAGTTCCGTGTTGGATATTCTTGCCTTGCCAGCGACAGCCAGGCGCCCGAAGTCATCGGCCGGGCGGCCGTCGTCATGGATTGGCAGTAATTGGGTTCCACCGGTTCCTTTACCGCCATCCAGTTTCAGCGAGTACAGGCCCAGTACATCCACGCCAAAGCCGACGGTGCCCTGGGTAAAGCCGGACTTGACGTCGAGGATGAAGCTTTGGGTCCACTCTTCGGCTTTGCCCTGAGGATATGCCGGGTTGGTGAAGTTGCGGTTGATGTAGGCATTACGCAGATTCAATGTGGCTTTGGTGTCATCAATAAAGCCTTCAGCCATGCCTGCTAGCGGCAAGGCCATAGCCATGCTCCCCAGCCCCATCAGAATCAACGGTCGAGTATTTTTGTGTTTCATTATTGTTTTGCTCCCTTTTTGACAGATATGTCCTCCTCGGCCTGTATTGCGACCCGTTATGCGGAGGCGATATGGAGTGCCCATATGGGCGATGACTCAAGCCGCGAATGCGAGCGAGTCTTTTGCGTGTGGACTAACCCCCAGCAAAATCGGGAGGGATCGTACAGGTTGAGGGACGGACTCGAAAGAAAGATTCACTGCCTGACGCATGAGGGCAGCGGGCATGTGGGGTGCATGCGGCAGGACGGAGTACGCAGAGGAGCGTTGGCATACGGAAATTCCTTGCTCATTATTGTTGTTTTTGTTATCCGTTGTCGTACAACTTTGCCCGATTATTTACAGCTGCAATCGCTTTGTCAATCCAGTGCCTGTTAATCAATTCCGAGGCCCCGGGCTAAAGCCTTGGTCGGTATTAACCGGGGCTGATGTCGTCTGCAGTCTGTGATCGTACAACCGCCTTAAGCTATGATACAGGCCTGTGCCACCCCGTAATCCCTTGAATCCGAGATAAATGTTCACCATGGAAAACCAGATCGACGTCCCGCGCCTTCCTCGCAAACGCCGCAGCCTTGCGCAAGAGTTGGTGACGGTATTGTCCGAGCAGATCCGCGATGGCTTGCTCAAGCGAGGCGATAAATTGCCCACCGAGTCTGCGATCATGGCGGCCCATGGCGTCAGCCGCACGGTGGTGCGTGAAGCGATTTCCCGGCTGCAGGCGGCAGGGCAGGTCGAGACCCGGCACGGCATCGGTACTTTCGTGCTGGACACGCCAAGCCCCAGCGGCTTTCGCATCGACCCGGCCACCGTGGTGACGTTGCGCGATGTGCTGGCGATTCTGGAGCTGCGCATCAGCCTTGAAGTCGAGTCGGCCGGGCTGGCCGCGCAACGGCGCAGCGCCGAACAACTGGCGGGCATGCGGGCGGCGCTGGATGCCTTGAACGACAGCACTGCCCGTGAGGGCGATGCGGTGGCCTCGGATTTTCAGTTTCACCTGCAGATCGCGCTGTCGACCGGTAACCGCTACTTCACGGACATCATGACCCACCTGGGCACCAGCATCATTCCGCGTACCCGGCTCAATTCGGCGCGCCTGGCCCACGATGACCAACAGCACTACATGACGCGCCTGAACCGCGAGCATGAAGAAATCTACGAAGCCATTGCCCGTCAGGATGCCGACGCTGCACGCGCGGCCATGCGCCTGCACCTGACCAACAGCCGTGAGCGCCTGCGCCATGCCCATGAAGAGGCGCAAGCGCAACGCGGTTGAAGTCTCGCGGTAAGGAGAGGCCGAACCGAAAGAAGGCATCCTCTTGGGCATTTGCTGGCTAAACTGCGGCTAGCCCAAATTGCGGCGCTTTACTGACATGGACGGCCTATGAACGAGACAAGTCTTCAACGTAAAACCCTGCTCTTGTTGCTGGCCTTGGTCACCATCGCATTTATCTGGATCATGCTGCCGTTTTACGGCGCGATTTTCTGGGCTGTGGCGTTGGGCATTCTGTTCGCGCCCTTGCAGCGCAAATTCCTGCTCAAGCTCAAAGGCCGCCGAAACCTGGCGACGTTCGCGACGCTGTGCGTATGCACGGTGATTGCAATCTTGCCGGTGATCATCACCACGGGACTGCTCGTGCAAGAGGTGGCCACACTTTATAAAGACGTGGAGAGCGGCAAGATCAACGTCGCCAGTTACGTCATGAAGTTCAAGGATATCCTGCCACCCACCATCCAGGATTGGCTTGACCGCCTGGGGATGGGCAATATCGCGGGCTTGAGCGAGAAGGTTTCCAAGGGCGCGCTGGAAGGCAGCCAGTTTTTTGCCACGCAGGTGTTCAGCTTCGGTCAGAGTACCTTTGAATTGGTGGTGAGCTTTTTCATCATGCTTTACCTGTTGTATTTCTTTATTCGCGATGGCCAGCAATTGGTCCGCGCCGTCCGCAATGCAGTCCCGCTGGCCGAGCAACAAAAACGCTTGTTGCAGCTCAAGTTGCGGCGCGTGGTGAGGGCCTCGGTCAAGGGCAACCTGGCGGTGGCCATTACCCAGGGGACGCTGGGGGGGCTGATCTTCTGGTACCTGGGCATTCAAAGCACGCTGTTCTGGGCAGTGCTGATGATGTTCCTGTCGTTGTTGCCGGCGGTTGGCGCAGGCATTGTCTGGGGGCCGGTGGCGGTCTACTTCCTGATCTCGGGCATGGTCTGGGAAGGCGTGGTGCTGGCGCTGTACGGCGTGTTCGTGATCGGTATGGTGGATAACGTGCTGCGTCCGATCATGGTCGGCAAAGACACCCAGATGCCGGACTTTCTGATTTTGATCTCAACCCTGGGCGGCATGGCGATCTTTGGCCTCAACGGTTTTGTGATCGGGCCGTTGATTGCTGCGCTGTTCTTGGCCAGTTGGGGCCTGTTCGGCGGCACACGTCGCCGAGTGCGTCTGCCTGCCGATAGCAACACCGGGCATTAACGAAAACTGTACGACACCCCGACGTAGGCGCCCATGCCTTCGCCCGGGGTGGAGCGTGCTGCGTCCAGGCCTTTGTCGTCGTAGCCTGGAGTGACCGTGGCAGCGTAGCGTTCGCCCGTCAGGTTGCGCAGGTCAAGCCAGGTTTGCCAGTCCTGCTTGGGTGAGGCGTAGCCCAGGGTCGCACCCAACAGCCTGTACGACGAAGCGTAATACGAGTTGGCGTAATCCACCGCCATGCGTGAGGCTACTTGGGTGTTAAGGCCCGCATAGAAGCCTTGCGGATGGTCGTAACGGACTTCTGCCTGGTAGTAATGCTGAGGAATGCCCGGCAGGCGGTTGTCACCGAAGCGTTCATCATCGCGGTAGCGGAAGTCGCTGAAGGTGTAGGCCTGGCGCAGCGACACCTTGCCTGCGGCCCGACCTTCCCAGAGCAGGCTGCTCAACCCGGCTTCGACCCCTTGGTGCACCGTAGGGCTGGCGTTGGCTTCGCCGACAATGGCCACTTGATCCGCGGTGGCAGCCTGGGTTTCGACACTGAGCAATTCATGGCGGATTGCCGAGTAGTACCAGGCCAGGTCCCATTGTCCGATCCAGGATTCGCCACGGGTGCCCAGCTCGAGGGTGGTCGCGGTTTGATTGTGCAACGCCACCGGTGTGCTTTGCTGACCGGTGGCCGGGCCGCTGCCCGACGGGAAGCGCGTCGGCGACCCCCAGATCATCGACCATGGGTGCGGCGGCTCGACCGAGCGGCTGAGGTTGCCGTACACCTGCAGGTGCGGGTTGAATTCATAGCGCAGGCCGACCCGTGGCGCGTAATCCCAATCGTGCTGGCTGACCTTGCCACCGCTGTCCGGGTAGCTCACGTCACTTTCGCGTCGGGTGTAGATCAACGCCATGCCGGTGGTCAGCCAGAGGTCGGGGATCAGTTCCAGGTCATTGCTGGCCTGCAACACCGTATCCGAACCCTGATAGCTGAAATCGCGGATTTTGCTGCCCGGTGCATAGCCTGCGGTGTTACCCCGGGGCAGACGTACGTATTCCGATGCGCCGCTGTTGGGCAGGTGCTTGGTCGAACGCAGGCCCAGCGTGGTTTTGCTTTCCAGGCCGAACAGGGTGTCGCGCCGCTTGTAGTTGAGGGTGCCGCTGACATCGGTGTAGGCGACTTTTAACCGGTTCGGGCCTTCGTGCAGGTCCATCGGGTAGTCGTGATACACCAGCCCGACTTCGAGCTGCGAGTCATCGTCCAGGTACATCGTGGTTTTGTTGCCCAGCCAGGTACTGCCGGGTTGAGGGCGGGTGTAGTCGCCCGTCACGTACACCGGATTGGCTGAGCGCGGGTGGTGTTTGATCTGGTCTTTGGTAACCCGGCCTGCCAGTTGGTTGTCGGTTTCGCGGTAGCGCATATAAAAACGGGTTTCCAGCTGGGGGCTGAAGCGATAACCGACGTTGGCCACGAAGCCTTTGCTGCTGCCGCGGGTATGGTCCTGATAGCCATCGGTGTCGGAATCCGTCAGTGCCACGTAATAGTCGAGATCGCCCAGTACCTGCCCGGAGCTGATCTGGCGCTTCTGGTAACCATAACTGCCGGCTTCGTAACGCACTTGCAACGCCGGGGCGTCGTACCCGGTGTGGGTTACGTAATTGATCGAACCGCCGAGGGCCAGCGAGCCGCGCTCAAAACCATTGGCACCGCGCAGCACCTCGGCGCGGCTCAGCCACAGGGGTTCGAACAGCTCGTAGGGGGTTCCGCCGGGGCCGGTCAGCGGCAAACCGTCGAACAGCACATACAGCCCGGAACCGTGAGCGCTGGGTGCCCGGTTAAGGCCCGAGCCGCGCACTGAAACCTTGGCCCCGTCGTTGCCCGCCGACTGCGCGTAAATCCCCGGCTGATAGGCCAGCACATCGGTGTTGCTGGCAGTCCGCCCGTTTTCGACCCGGTTCAAGTCAATCAGGTTGCTGGCCCCCGGCACCTCATCCAGCGCGGCGCGGGCCATGTCCAGCTCACTGCTCTGCTCAGTGCGCACCTGAACCTCCCCCAACTCCAGCGGGCCGGCATAGGCCGGGGCAGTGCAGACAAAAGCCAAAGGCAACAGTGAAGAAAGGGCGGGGCGCATTAACGTCAGTTCCGGGTCGAGAGGCAGGCGGCGCGCCAGCCTATACAAGCCCGGAATGCGCTGCAACTGCCGCAGAGCCCGGCCGTGGGCACGGTGCGCTGAAACAGTTGCAGCAAGACATGGTAGAAGAGCGGGTTACTTGTAGATCACGGTGAACTGGGCATTGGCGCCGGCGTCGCCAGGTACGATCTGCTGGCCGACCTGGAAATAACGTGCTGCCAAGGGGATCTTGTAGGTTGTTGCGCCACCGGTGTTGCCAACGTTCACATCCTGATTAAACGTAATGGGGGTATTGGTATTTTTGTCCAGTACCTGAATCCCAACACCGGAATTGGGGCGGGTCAGTGCCAACACATCGGGCTGGGTATCCGTGGTGCCGTCCAGGCGCAGATCGATTTGTATGTTTCGCGGGTCGCATCCAGTGAGCTCAAGTTCAAACGGCGCTTCGTCAGGGTAAGGGACACCCGGGCCAGGAAACTTTCGTTTGTCGACGGTGCCCAGATCGACGGGCCCGGGCACGGTGACCGAACACGCCGCAAGGCTGACTTGAGAGGATGTAAATGCATACTGCGACCCGCTCGATATCCTGGTTTGCCTGGCCGAGATAGCAAATGTGCCCGGGATAGTCAGTACACCACCGCTATCGATTTCGCCGGTCTTGATCAACTGAAAAGTAACCGGTCCAAAGGCGGGCCCGCACATCTGATAGGGATTTCTGTTACACCAGAGCGCCGATCGCCTCCTGAAGATACTGCCATCCTGCGTGAACGCCCGCTCAGTTATTACACTCAATCCAATACCGGGAATATTGGTAGGGCTCGTTGAGCCTATCTGGGGCAAGGGAAACCCGTTCACCGCCTCCCACAGCGTTGCGTCAGCCACACTCCCAGTCCCGCAGTTGAACGCGACGCCGATTGCGTTGATGGTCGAATCAGTAAACTCGTGCAGTACCGTGTTGACGGGTATGTCTTTAGCGAGCACGAGATCTGGAAAAGCCACGGTTATTCTTTGTGGCGGGACTGTCGTGCAGAGGGCATGGGAAATGGCCGAGTACCCGCTCAAAGCAAGGGACAGTACGCCGGTTAATACACACTTGTTCATCTTCATTATCCTGTCATGGTGCATGTGCGTTGGGGGCATGGAATGGATCACGGTCATGGCGTACAACGCCCCTCAATCACCTCTGAATACTTCTGATCCCTGGCCGGCGGTGCCAATGCATAGGTGATGCGGCATTGGCTGTCGGCGGCTTCGCCCCACTTGACCAGCAGGATGCCGCTGTCGGCGACGCCACGGACGAAGGCTTTACTGCCCTGACCGACTACCCCGATGGCCTGGCCGGCTTCGTCGAAGACCTGAGCGGCGAACGGCAGCGATTGGCCGTCCGGTTGCCTTGCCTTGAACACCACGGCGCGGCCGCTCACGGTTTCGTAGTGCAGCAGGCTGACGGCCCCCAGTGTTGGCGCAACGCTTTGCGTGGTTTCCAGGAGCTCGACATTGTGCGAAGTGCCCTTGGGGTCGATGCCGACGTTGTTGTTCTGAAAGGGCGTCAGGTAAGGCACGACACCGTAGCCATTGCCGTCGAGCGTTACACCGGACGCATTGGTGATGCCCGCGCCTTCGGCATCTGGTGCATGCACCAGGCCCACGGTGTCGCCGAGTTTCTGCGCCAGGGTGACGCCACTGCCGTGCAGGACGATGCCGCCGTCGGCACCGAACGAAAGCTGGCTGCTGTCGCCGTACTGGCTGTAGCCCGTGCGCAAGGTGGCCTTGCTGCCTCGGTAACCGCCATTCAGGTTGTAGTTGCTGCTGGCACGGCCATCGGCATTGCTGTGGGACGCCGAGGCGCCGTAAGTGATGTTGTGCTGTTCGCCCAGGCTGCCACTGATCCCGGTATTGAGGTTGCTGCCTTGGGTGTCGCCTGTGCTGTGTGAGTAGCTGGTGGTCATGTGCGGGGCATTCGACGCGCGTCCCAGCGGCATGCTCAGGGTCAGCATGAGGCGGTTGTCGATGCGGTCGCTGTTGTAGCCGGGACCGAAGAAAATATTGTCGCTTTGTTGCTGACGTTCCTGCTCAAGGCTCAAGGGCACTGACTGGATGCGTGAGCGTTGCAGCGAAAGGTTCCAGTTGACGTCTTTCCAGCGCGAGCCGTAGCCCACGGTCAGCGACGTCTGGCGCCCAAGGTTGCTGGCGTAGTAATCCACCGAACTGCCAAACAGGGTCAATGTGCCGTCACCGACCTTTTGATGGATGTTCAGGTCGAGGCGACTTTTTTGCCGGGCCAGTTGGCCGTTGGTCTGGTCGACGCCCGTGCGATCACGCAGGTTCATGGCGTCGTTCAGCGTCAGGTAGTTTCGGGTGGAAAAGCGATAGGCACCCAGCGCAAAGTTGGTGCCGGTTTCCGGGATGTTCTTGTTGTAGGCCATGCCGAAGCTCTGGCCTTGCAGGGTGCCCTGGCCCGGCAAACGCGTGCTGGAGTGGGTAGCGTCCAGCGAGATGGCCCCGATGGGCGTGGCAAATGCGGTCCCCAGTTTGGTCTGGGTGTAGCCGCTGCTCAGGGTGGTGCCGCCATACAGGCTGAGCGAATTGCTCAGGCCGTGCTGAAGGGTCGCCTGCAAAACCGTCGGCTGGCTGGCGGCGGTGCTGTATTGCTGCAACTGGCCCACGGCCAGGGCGTATTTTGTGGTGTCGGCGCGCAGCAATTCCGGCACCGCGGCATATGGCACGACATAGGTGTTCCGGCGACCGCCGGCTTCGGTCACGGTCACCGTCAGGTCACCGCCGTACCCGGTGGGGTACAGGTCATCAATGATGAACGGCCCGGGCGCCACCGTGGTTTCATAAATCTTGTAGCCGTTCTGGGTGATGCTCACCGTGGCGTTGCCTTCGGCGATCCCGCGAACCACCGGCGCATACCCTTGCTGCGATTGCGGCAGCATGCGGTCATCCGAAGCCAGACTGACACCGCGCAAGCGCACGCTGTCGAGAATACTGCCGCTGCTGAAGCTGTCGCCGATGGTCAGCTGCGATTTCCAGGCGGCAATGCTGCGTTGCATGTAGCTGGCGGTGTTCTGGTAGGACGAACGGCCTTGCAACGAACTCCAGCCCTGGGCGCCCTGGTGCCGAAAACGCCAGTCGCCCAGGTTGAAACCGCCGACCAGGCCCAGATACCCCTGGCGGCCGCCATCACCACGGGTGGCGGTCGAACTGCTGAAGTTATAGGCCAGTAGCCCGGCATCGATGCCGCTGTCCCACTCTTTAGGGTCGACATACCCGCGGGCCGACAGGTTCATGAAAATCTGCGGCACGCTCAACGCCAGCCGTTGTTCACCGGCATCGTATTCGGCACTGGCCCCCGGGATCCAGGTACCCAGATCGCCGCACAGCTGGCCGTCAGGGATCGGCGTACCGTCTGCGGTGTCAGCACCCGGAGTGCCGCGCGCCACCTTGTCCGGATCAACCCCGAGCTCGGCCAGCATGCTGCGGCTGAAGCACACGCTGGCACTGTCCTGGCCATCGACTGCACTGAACCTGACGTCGCGCCGGGCCATGCGGTTTTCATTGACCATGATGTCCAGCCGGTAGGTACCCGGCAAAATCACGTTGCCCTGATTGAAGCGCGAATAATCGACATCCGCCCGGCTGCGCCCGGCAAACATGCCGACGTCGAACGTCATGGCAGCCACATCGGGTGTGGCCGGTGCGGCGCTGACCCCGGGGCTTGCCAAGGCACCCGAAATCAGGCTGGCGATCATCAGGCTTAGCAGGTTCGGCTGCAGTCGCAGCACGGCAGCGTTGTGGCTGCGGTGCCGTGAGTAACGGATGGCTCTTGAGCGGATCATGGTTAGGCGTTCTTCAAAAAATACAACGGACGAAAGACAGCACCGACGCCTGTGGACAGGCGACTTTCCAGTGGCTGGAGACGGAATCAGTGGGTGGCAGGTTGCAGAGGCGCTTGCACCTGTACGGCGGTGCCATAGTCATTGAGGAACGAAAACGCGACATGGGCGCCGGCTGGCAGGTTGCCAACGGTGTCCTTCAGCGGGTAACGCTCGCGGCCGCCGGGAGCGACCATGGTGTAGTGCTCGCTTTTGTTGCGTTTGGCGTCCGGCGTGGCGCCCAACGCCAGAGCAACTTCCTGAAACGACACGTGATAAGCCGAGGGGTTATGGACTTCCAGTTCGCTGCCTTTGGCGGTCTTGTGCAACGACCAGCGCAACTGTGATCCGGCGTCCTGTGGGGTGCCGGCCAGGCCTTGCGGGCGGAAAAACACCTTGCTGCGGATACGGAAGCTGAAGCGCAACTGGTCTTCGCTGCTGGCCACAACCGGTGGGACTTCCAGCACGTTGAGCCAGAACACGGACTCTTTGTCGGTCGGCAGTGGCTCTTGGGTGTAGGACAGACGCAAGGCTTGGCTTTTGCCACCTTCAATGCGGAATACGGGCGGGGTGATAGTGAAGGGCACATCACTTTGTTCCGGTGTCAGTTTTTCATTGCCAGCGTCGAGCCACACCTGCACAAGACACGGGAGTTTCTTGTCTTCATTGCTCAACTGAACGGTGATTTCGCGCTCTTGAGCCGGGTAGACCTGGCGTGAGCCGCTGATGACGATCCCGGCCTGGGCCGGTGAGATGGATAACCACGTGGTGAGACACAAAGTGGCCACGGCGAAACAACGTGGCAGAACACGGGATGAATAGTGCATGTCAATTAAATCCAATTAGGCAATAAGCCTCCATTGAGTCCCGGTGCAAAACCGGGACTCAATGCCGTAACTTCATTCGCCGCAACAGGGCAACGCAAGTTCAGTGGGGGCGCGTGATCAGTTGGTTTCGACAATCACGCCAACCGAGGCCAGGACCGGACCCGCGACAACGGTGTCGGTCTTGGCTTTGTAGCGAGCGCGCAGAGGGATCTTGGCCTGGCTGTTGTTGATCACCACCGGTGTGGTTTTGTATGTGGTGTCCGCCAGATTGATGCGGGTACCGGTACCGTCCAGCAATTCAACGGCAACGCTAGAGCCAGTCGTGGCGTCGGTGTTCACCAGGGTGCCATCCGGGTCGATGGTGCTCGGGTCTTGCTCAAACGAGATTTGCACATTGGTGCCGGTGCAATCAGCCCCCGACAGTTCAACGTCAAAGCCGTATTGAGGGCCGGTTGCGCCCGTGACATCCAGGTTGCCTTTGGCAAGTGCAGGCATATTGATTGCCTGGGTGCCGCCGGTACCGACTTCACAGGTGGCGTTTTTGATTTCGCCGGTGAAGTTGATGACGCCATCTGCGGCGAAGGCGGAAGAGCTGATCATGCCGGCGGCGGCAGCGGCCAGGGTCATGGCGATAATCGATTTGTTTTTCACGGTCTTTAGTTCCTGATAGTGCGGTTGAGTAAAGTGAGGTGCGCACGATATAGATCACGTGAAGATGTAACGAGACGAAACCGCTTAAGGATTTGTAGGAAATATTCCCGAGTATTTAGTGCTGTTTTTTAAATGAGCATCTGTAGCGCAGGAGGGTGATAAAGGTTTGGTGGGCTTTATTGTGGTGGGGTCGTTAAAACACTATTTTCAGGTGCTGAAGTTGTTGTTAAACACTGTACGGAGGCAAAAAAAAAGGCGGCAATAGAGTCTTCGGGCAACAGGCGACTCTATTGCTAAGTGGGGGGGGAGAGGGGGAAGAGTGGGAGCGCTTAGATCAGTTCGTTACGTTTGGCCAGGTCGGCCAGATGCACCAGTGAACTGACATTGAGCTTCTCGATCAGGCGCGCCTTGTAGGTGCTGATGGTTTTATTGCTCAGCAGCATTTCCTCGCCAATCTGCTTGTTGCTCATGCCTTTGGCGAGCTGTTGAAAAATGCTCAGTTCACGTTCGGAAAGCCGCTGGATCAACTCCAGCTCCGATGTCCAGCCATCGGATCGACGCACAGAGTCAGCGGTGAGCAACGGGAAGAACGTATGGCCTGACATCACGGCATTGATGGCCCTGACCAGCTCATTGAGCCCGTGGGTTTTCGAGACATAAGCCACGGCCCCGGCCTTCATGCAGCGCATCGAATAAAAGGTGGGCGAGAGGGACGTCAACACGATGACCTTGACCGCTGGCCCCAGGTCGTAAAGGCGATTAAGAACTTCCAGGCCATCCAGCTTGGGCATCGAGATATCGAGCAGAACAAGGTCCGGTTTATGTTCGCGAGCCAGTTGTACCGCATCCGAGCCATTATCGGCTTCTGCGACGACGTTGAAGTGTTGATCCTTGAGGATCATGTTAACGGTCGAACGAATAAACGGATGGTCATCCACAATCAGGGCAGTGCGCATTTGAACCTCTGAGTAAAGAGCGGGGAAATAATGACGGCTTATGGGGATCCATAGGCTCACTCCAGCCTCGCAAACTTCCTTGTTTATAGTCTCAGAGATCATCTTCAATAACTGGAGTAGCACGACGGTTAAACGCCCTCACGTTATTTGGGTAAAGTGATAAAGCCGAGTGCTGTCAATAAAACACAAGACGAACGGATATAAAGCACGACGCGTCGAAGTGCGATTAAATATAAAGTTGTTTGAGGGGATAATGATTGAATACGTTCGGTTGTCAGCCCATGCATCAGGCTCGGTTTACGAGCCCCGGGGGCACACATGGTGTGCCCCCTGAAAAAGTGCCCTGTAAAGAAAGATGAAGAGATGACTCAGGGCGGGAAAGCGATTAATTGCTTACCTGTTGCATGCGGCACAGGATAGGGATCACCTGAACAGGTGGCGAGATGAAATCGCTCAAGATTTTGTAGGGTAATTCTTACGATTTAACCTGCGGTGTAAGCCAACGCCTCTGCAATCAGCCCGGCAGGCCCGCAAGGGGTCATGCAAGCGGCTAAAAAAAACCCCGTGAAGGCCAGGCCTTCACGGGGTTTAGGGGGGCAGGCAACGCTTAGCCAGCAAGGCCCAAGGTTGCGTGTTGCACCAGTTCCAGCATCGGCTGAGGGTAAACGCCCAGGAAGAACGCCAGTACCGCGATGGCCAGCAGCATCACGCCGCCGGTCTTTTGCTCCCAGTTCAGCGGAGCATCGTGGCGATGCAGTTTTGGCTCGACCAGGTACAGGGTCACCATCACGCGCAGGTAGTAGAACACGCCAATGGCGCTGCCCAGGATCAGTGAACCGACCAGCCACCATTGGTGAGCCTCAACGCCGGTGGCAATGATATAGAACTTGCCGATAAAGCCTGCGGTGAGCGGGATACCGGCCAGCGACAGCATCATCACGGTCAGGACCGCGGTCAGGTACGGACGACGCCAGAACAGGCCGCGGTATTCGTACAGGGCATCTGCGTCGCGGCCTTTGTAAGGCGAAGACATCAGGGTGATCACGCCGAACGCACCCAGGCTGGTGAGCACGTAAGTGATCAGGTACACGCCGATCGCTTCCATCGCCATGCCTTTGCTCGCCACGAGGGCGATCAGCAGGTAACCGAAGTGAGCGATCGAGGAGTAACCCAGCAGACGCTTGAGGTTGTTCTGGACCAGGGCCAGCAGGTTACCGAACAGGATCGAGGCAATCGCGATCACGGTCAGTACATCGCTCATCACACCAGTAGTCGCCGATGGAGTGATCTGGAACAAACGCACCATCACGGCAAACACGGCCACTTTGGATGCGGTGGCAAGGAACGCCGCGACCGGAGCCGGAGCCCCTTCGTACACGTCCGGGGTCCAGAGGTGGAAAGGCACCAGCGACAGTTTGAACGCCAGCCCCACCAGCATCATGCCCAGGCCCAGTTGGGCCAGCGGCGCAGGGACGCCAGTGGCTGCCAGGGCGTGACCGATACCGCTGAAGCTCAGGCTGCCGGCTTCGGCGTACAGCAAGGCCATACCGAACAACAGGAACGCAGAACCGGCGGCCGACAGCACCATGTACTTGATACCGGCTTCCAGCGAGCGCTTGTTGAAGAAGGCATAGGCCACCAGGCCGTAGACCGGCACCGAGAGCAGCTCCAGGCCGATAAACAAGCCGGCCAGGTGTTGCGCGCTGACCAGCACGATACCGCCGGTCGCAGCCAGCAGGATCAGCAGGTAAAGCTCTTCTCGGTTGCCCGGGTAACCCGTGCCGCCATCGCCCAGATAGGCGTGGGCGAGGGTAACGCAGGCCAGGGTCGAGGCCAGGATCACCCCGATGTACAGGTAGGCGAAGTTGTCCATCATCAACAGCGGAGTGACAGCCAGTGGAGCAACTTTCAACGCCGGGAAAATCGACAACAGTGCCAGGTTAAGACCGGCCACCGAAAGCAGGAAGGTCTGTGAGTGGTTGCGGCGCCACGCGATTGCCAGCATCACCACAACAACGGTGAGGCTGGTAATCAGCAGTGGAGCAAGCGCGATAAAGTGTTGGATCGTAAATTCCATAGCGCTCTTACCGGGCCGAAGCGAGTTGAGTGAAGGCGGTGCCGAGCCATTGCTGCACGCCATGCATGGTCGCAGCGGAGGTATCGAGGAACGGTTGCGGATAGACGCCGATGAGCACCAGCAATACCGCCAGACCGAGCACCATGATCAGTTCACGTGCATCCATGCCGGCCAGGACAGCGTCCGACTTGGAAGGGCCGAAATAGGCGCGGTGAATCATGATCAGCGAATAGACCGAGCCGAATACCAGGCCGGTGGTGGCAATTGCCGTGATCCACGGGAAGCTGGCGAACGAGCCGATCAGGATCAGGAACTCGCCGACGAAGTTACCGGTCCCCGGCAAGCCCAGCGATGCGGCTGCAAAGAACAGGCTGATGGCCGGCAGGTAAGCGATCTTCGACCACAGGCCGCCCATCTCGCGCATGTCGCGGGTATGCAGACGCTCGTACAGCTGACCGCTGAGGATAAACAGCGCAGCAGCTGAAACACCGTGGGCCAGCATCTGGATCACGGCACCTTGCAGCGCCAGCTGGCTACCGGAGTAGATACCGATCAGTACGAAGCCCATGTGCGAAACGCTGGAGAACGCGATCAGGCGCTTGATGTCGGTTTGCGCGAAGGCCAGGAATGCACCGTAGAAAATCCCGATCAGGCCCAGGGTCATGGCAATCGGCGCAAACTCGGCCGAAGCATTCGGGAACAGCGGCAAGGCGAAACGCAGCAGACCATACGCAGCGGTCTTCAACAGGATACCGGCCAGGTCGACGGAACCGGCGGTTGGCGCCTGTGCGTGGGCATCCGGCAACCAGGAGTGGAACGGCACCACCGGCAGCTTCACCGCAAACGCAATGAAGAAGCCGAGCATCAGGATGTACTCAGTGGTGAGCGACATCTTGGTTTTCAGCAACTCGGCGTAGCTGAAAGTCAGCACGCCGGTCTGGTTGAAGTTGACCAGCACCAGGCCCAGGATCGCCACCAGCATGATCAGGCCGGAAGCCTGAGTGAAGATGAAGAACTTGGTCGCAGCGTAGATGCGGGTTTTCTTGCCGTCCGAAGAACTGTGACCCCAGAGCGCGATGAGGAAGTACATCGGCACCAGCATCATTTCCCAGAAGAAGAAGAACATGAACAGGTCGATGGCGAGGAACACGCCCACCACACCGCCCAGGATCCACATCAGGTTCAGGTGGAAGAAGCCCACGTGACGCTGGATTTCTTTCCACGAACACAGTACCGAGAGCACACCGAGCAAACCGGTGAGCAGGATCATCAGCAGCGACAGGCCGTCCAGCGCCAGGTGCACGCTGATACCGAAGCGTGCGATCCAGGTGTGCTGGAACTCCAGCGCCCAGGCCGAATCGGCGCCCGGCGCAGGTGCCAGTGTGTAATTCCCCTGGGACCACAGCCAAAGGCCGAGGGCAAGCTCAAGGGACATGGTCAGCAACGCAATCCAGCGTGGCAGGGTAGGGCCGAAGCGCTCACCCAGCCAGCACAGCAGGCCGCCGATAAAGGGGATCAGGATTAGCCAAGGCAGAATCATGACGGGCTCAATTCCTTTCGCAAAGTCGAAGGTTCATATCAGACCGCTACCAGTACGATGGCGCCCATGACCAGTACAGCACCGGCGGCCATGGAAGCAGCGTACCAACGCAGTTGACCGGTTTCGCTGCGGCTCAGGGCGTTATGCCCGGCCTTGGCCATCTGCGGGATCAAACCAATGGTCTGGTCCAGCGGATCCTTGCGCAGCAAGCGGCAGATCAACAGGTACGGTTTGACGAACAGTTTGTCGTACAGCCAGTCGAAGCCCCACGCGGCGAACCACCAGGCCGAGAGGAAGCGACCCACGCCGCTGTTGGCAACAGCCGTCACAAAGCGGCGTTTGCCCAGATACAGCAGGGCTGCCAGCAGGATACCGGCCAGGGCAATGGCGCCCGAGGCGATTTCCAGGCTGTGCTTGGCTTCGCCGCCGGCATGACCCACGCTTTGTGGCAACACGCCCGCCAGCGGTGGGGTGATCATGGCGCCGATAAAGGTCGACAGCACAATCAGCACGCTCAGCGGCAGCCAGTAGGTCACACCGTGACCTGCATGGGCTTCGGTCTTGGCTTCACCGTGGAAGGTGATGAAGATCAGGCGGAAGGTGTACAGCGAGGTCATGAACGCACCCACCAGACCGGCATACAACAGCTCGTTGTTACCACTGGCGAACGCTTCCCAGAGGATTTCATCCTTGGAGTAGAAACCGGCGGTCAGCAGCGGCAGGGCAGCCAATGCCGCGCCACCCACGATGAAGCTGGCGTAGGCCAGTGGCAGTTTTTTCCACAGGCCGCCCATCTTGAAGATGTTCTGCTCGTGGTGGCAGGCAACGATCACCGCACCGGAAGCAAGGAACAACAGGGCCTTGAAGAAGGCGTGGGTCATCAGGTGGAAGATCGCACCGTCCCATGCCCCTACGCCCAGTGCCAGGAACATGTAACCGATCTGGCTCATGGTCGAGTAGGCGAGGATTCGCTTGATGTCGGTTTGCACCAGGGCAGCAAAACCGGCCAGCACCAGGGTCACACCACCGACGATGCCGACCAGGTGCAGCACGTCCGGCGCCAGGGCGAACAGGCCGTGGGTACGGGCAATCAGGTACACACCGGCAGTTACCATGGTTGCGGCGTGGATCAGTGCCGAAACCGGGGTAGGGCCGGCCATGGCATCCGCCAGCCAGGTTTGCAGCGGCAGTTGTGCCGATTTACCGACAGCACCGCCCAGCAGCATCAGGGTGGCCAGCACAATCCAGAAATCACCGGCCTGGAACTTCTGAGGTGCCAGAACCAGCAGCTCTTGAATGTTCAGCGTGCCCAACTGCTGGAACAGGATGAACAGGCCGATGGCCATGAACACGTCGCCGACCCGGGTCACGATGAAGGCTTTGAGTGCCGCGTTACCGTTGTTGCGGTTGCTGTAGTAGAAACCGATCAACAGGTAGGAGCACAGGCCCACGCCTTCCCAGCCGAAGTACACGAACAGCAGATTATCGGCCAGGATCAGGAACAGCATGCTGGCGATAAACAGGTTGGTGTAGGCAAAGAAGCGCGAGTAGCCGTCTTCACCGCGCATGTACCAGGAGGCAAACACGTGGATCAGGAAGCCTACGCCCACTACCACGCCGAGCATGGTCACCGACAGGCCGTCGAGGTAGAGGGCGAAGTTGGGCTGGAAGCCCTCCACCGACATCCACTGCCACAGCACTTGCGTGTAGTGACCGCCTTCAGGCGGTGCGACGTTGAATTGCCAGATCACATACGCGGCAACGATGGCCGACAGGCCAATGGAGCCGACGCCGATCAGGGCCGAGAGGTTTTCACTGAAGCGTCCACGGGAGAACGACAGCAGCAAAAAGCCGATCAGGGGGAATACGAAAGTCAGAAAGAGAAGGTTCATCCGCGCATCTCACTGGCAGCATCGATATCAAGCGTATGGAAGCGGCGATACAGCTGCAGCAGGATTGCCAGGCCAATACTGGCCTCGGCAGCTGCCAGGGTGATCACCAGGATGAACATGACTTGTCCATCCGGCTGAGCCCAGCGTGCACCGGCCACGATGAATGCCAGAGCAGAGGCGTTCATCATGATTTCCAGACTCATCAACACGAAGAGAATATTGCGACGGACCATCAGGCCAACCAGGCCGAGGCAGAACAGGATGCCCGCTACCGCGAGGCCATGTTCGAGAGGTATTCCTGGCATGTTATTGCTCCTTCGCCTCAGTACGGCCCAAGTGGAACGCCGTCACGGCTGCAGCAAGCAACAGCATCGAGGCGAGTTCGACCACCAGCAGATACGGGCCGAACAGGCTGATGCCCACGGCTTTTGCATCAATGGTGGTTTGACCGATTGCCGCACCGCTTGGCTGAACGAACAGCACGTACAGCAGTTCGGCCAGCAATAGGGCGGACAGAATGGTCGGTCCGACCCAGATGCCAGGCTTGAGCCAATGGCGTTCTTGCGTCACCGAGGCCGGGCCCTGGTTGAGCATCATCACCACAAACACGAACAGCACCATGATGGCGCCGGCGTAGGCGATCACTTCGAGTACACCGGCAAACGGTGCACCCAGGCTAAAGAACGTCATCGCCACGGCAATCAGCGAAATAATCAGGTAGAGCAGGGCGTGCACAGGGTTGGTGTTGGTGATCACGCGGAGCGTGGACACAACAGCGACACCCGATGCGAAATAGAAAGCGAATTCCATCGTTCTTCCTTAAGGCAGCAAGCTCTTCACGTTGATGGGCTCGGCTTCGTTCTGGGCAGCGCCTTTCGGCTTGCCTTCAACGGCCATACCTGCAACACGATAGAAGTTGTAATCAGGGTTCTTACCGGGGCCGGAGATCAGCAGATCTTCTTTCTCGTACACCAGATCCTGACGTTTGAACTCGGCCATTTCGAAATCCGGGGTCAACTGGATCGCGGTGGTCGGGCAGGCTTCCTCACACAGGCCGCAAAAAATGCAGCGTGAGAAGTTGATGCGGAAAAACTCCGGGTACCAGCGGCCATCTTCGGTTTCGGCTTTTTGCAGCGAGATGCAGCCCACCGGGCACGCCACGGCGCACAGGTTGCAGGCTACACAGCGCTCTTCGCCGTCCGGGTCGCGGGTCAGGACAATACGGCCACGGTAGCGCGGTGGCAGATACACCGGCTCTTCCGGGTATTGCAGCGTGTCGCGCTTGCGGAAGGCATGGCCAAATACCATCACCAAGCTGCGAAGCTGGGTGTAGGTGCCATGCACGATGTCAAACAGATACTTGAACATGGGTTTCTATCCTCACTGAACCGCGCCGGCGGGCGTGTTCAACAACACGACTGCGGCGGTCACCAGCAAATTGATCAGGGTCAGCGGCAGGCAGAACTTCCAGCTGAAGTCCATCACTTGGTCATACCGTGGGCGCGGAATCGAAGCGCGCAGCAGGATGAAAATCATGATGAAAAACGCGGTCTTCAGGGCGAACCAGATAAACGGGATCTGCGGCAGGATGCCGAAAGGCCCGTGCCAGCCACCGAAGAACAAAGTTACCAGCAGTGCCGAGATCAACACGATCCCGATGTATTCACCGACGAAGAACATGCCCCATTTCATGCCGGCGTATTCAATGTGGTAACCATCGGCCAGTTCCTGTTCCGCTTCCGGCTGGTCGAAAGGGTGACGGTGAGTCACGGCCACGCCAGCAATGAAGAAAGTCAGGAAACCGAAGATCTGCGGAATAATGAACCACAGGTTTTGTGCCTGGTATTCAACGATGTCGCGCATGTTGAACGAGCCAACCTGCACCACGATGCCCATCAGCGCCAGGCCCATGAACACTTCGTACGACACGGTCTGGGCCGAGGCACGCAAGGCACCCAGCAGGGCGAACTTGTTATTGCTCGACCAGCCGGCGAACAGCACCGCATAGACCGACAACCCGGCCATGGCGAAGAAGAACAGGATACCGACGTTCAGATCCGCCACACCCCAGGTCGGGGTGATCGGGATAATGGCAAAGGCGATCAGCAACGCGCTCATGGCCACAACCGGCGCCAGGGTGAAGATCGCCTTGTCGGCAAACGGTGGCGTCCAGTCTTCCTTGAAGAACATTTTGATCATGTCGGCTGCGATCTGGAACGCGCCGAACGGGCCTACGCGGTTCGGACCGTAACGGTCCTGCCAGAGGGCCAGCAGGCGACGTTCAACCCAGCTCAGCAGCGCGCCGCAAACCACTACGGCGAGCAGGATCACCACGGCTTTGACCACCGAGATAATCACGTCGATCACTTCAGGCGTAAACCAGGTCATTGGGCTGCCTCCTGCAATCCGTCAACGGTAAGGCCAAAGACTGCAGGCGGAATGCCGGCAAGTCCTGCTGGCAATGCCACCAGACCTGCACCCAGCTCTTCATTGATACGCAGCGGCAGACGCAGGGTCACACCAGCAACGTTCAGGCTCAGCAGGGCGCCATCGTTGACACCCAGGCGGTCGGCTTCGGACTTGGCCAGTGCGATATAAGCGGCCGGAATGCGTTCTTGAACCGGCGCGGCTTTCGAAGAGTTCTCTTCACTGCCGAGCAGGTGATAGAACGGCACCACTTGCCAGGTTCCACGCGCCGGGTTGAAAGCGCCCGGAATGCTGGCAAACCAGGTCAGCGAATCGCCTGTGCTTTCGATCAGGCGTGTGCCCGGGTCGCCAGCGCGGATGTGACCACCGACTTCGTCCTGGAACTTGTTCCACGCTTGTGGCGAGTTCCAGCCCGGCGACCAGGCGAACGGTACTTGCTGGCGTGGTTCAACGGAGCCCGAGTAACCTTCCATCGAGAACGCGAACGCGGTGTCCGGGTCTTGCGGGGTACGCGGCTCGTGCACGCTGATATCGGCGCGCATCGCGGTACGGCCACTGTAACGCAGCGGTTCGCGGGCCAGTTTCATGCCCTTGATGCGGAACGCAGCAGACGGCGCGGCATCGACGATGCGGGCCAGAGCAGGCGTACTTGCAGCAGTGGCTTGAGTGACGTGGTCGAGCAGGGTCCAGTCAACCGGCTTGTTCAGCAGGGTGCTGCGCAGGGCGTGCAACCAGCGCCAGCCTTCGTGGACCAGAATGCTGGCGTCCAGATAAGTCGGGTCGAACACCTGGAAGAAGCGCTGGGCGCGGCCTTCCTGGCTGATCAGGGTACCGTCGCCTTCGGCGAAGCTGGCGGCCGGCAGTACCAGGTCGGCACGGTCGGTGGTCGCCGTCTTCTGATGGTCGGCCACGATCACCACTTTTGCGGCGTCCAGCGCAGCATTGACCTTGATGGCATCAACGCGGGTGAACAGATCGTTTTCCAGCACCACGATGGCGTCGGCCTTGCCGTCGATCACGGCTTGCAACGCGGCGTCTACCGATTCGCCGCCGAGCATGGCCAGGCCAAGGCTGTTGGCTTCCGGCACGACCAGGCTGATGGAACCGGCTTTTTCGCGCAGGTGCAGGGCTTTGGCGATGTTGCCTGCGGCTTCGATCAGGGCCTTGGAGCCCAGGGAAGTACCGGCAATGATCAGCGGACGCTTGGCTGCGAGCAGGGCGTCAGCGATACGCTTGGCCAGCTCCAGGGCCTCGGCGTCGAGACCGGTGACGGCAGGTGCGCTGGCATCGATGGCGTGGGCCACGGCGAAACCGATGCGCGCCAGGTCATCCGGAGCGGCGTGTACACATTCTTCAGCGACGTCGTCGAGCTTGGTTTCGGCCAGGCTGGCAATAAACAGCGGGTTCAGCGCGTGCTGACCGATGTTTTTAACCGCAGCGTCAAGCCATGGCTGAACGCGCATGGCGTCAGCCATGTCTTCAGCCTTGCCCTTGACCGATTGACGCAGCGACAGCGCCATACGGGCGGCGGTCTGGGTCAGGTCTTCGCCGAGGACGAAAATGGCGTCGTGATCTTCGATCTCGCGCATGTTCGGCACAGGCAGCGGGCTGTCTTTCAAAACTTGCAGCACCAGACGGATGCGCTCCAGTTCACCGGCTTCGATGCCCGAGTAGAAATGCTCGGCACCGACCAGTTCGCGCAGCGCGTAGTTGCTTTCGAGGCTGGCACGAGGCGAACCGATACCGACGATGTTGCGCCCGCGCAGCAGGTCAGCGGCCTTGTCCAGTGCAGCGTCGAGGCTCAGTTTGGTGCCGTCGGCCAGCAGCGGCTGACGTGGACGATCGGTGCGGTTGACGTAGCCATAGCCGAAACGGCCACGGTCACACAGGAAGTACTGGTTGACCGAACCGTTGAAGCGGTTTTCGATGCGGCGCAGCTCGCCATAACGTTCGCCCGGGCTGATGTTGCAGCCGCTGGAGCAACCGTGGCAGATGCTTGGCGCAAACTGCATGTCCCACTTGCGGTTGTAGCGCTCGGAGTGGGTTTTGTCGGTAAACACACCGGTCGGGCAGACTTCGGTGAGGTTGCCCGAGAACTCGCTTTCGAGCACGCCGTCTTCAACGCGCCCGAAGTACACGTTGTCGTGGGCACCGAATACACCGAGGTCAGTACCGCCGGCGTAGTCTTTATAGAAACGCACGCAGCGATAGCAGGCAATGCAGCGGTTCATTTCGTGGGAAATGAACGGGCCGAGTTCCTGGTTCTGGTGGGTACGCTTGGTGAAGCGATAACGGCGCTCGTTGTGGCCGGTCATCACGGTCATGTCTTGCAGGTGGCAATGACCGCCTTCCTCGCACACGGGGCAGTCGTGCGGGTGGTTGGTCATCAGCCATTCAACGACGCTGGCGCGGAATACTTTCGCTTCTTCGTCGTCGATGGAGATCCAGCTACCGTCGGTGGCCGGAGTCATGCATGACATGACGATACGACCACGCTTGTCGTTCTCGTCGGTGTACTGCTTGACGGCGCATTGGCGGCAAGCGCCAACACTGCCCAGGGCTGGGTGCCAGCAGAAATACGGGATATCGAGCCCTAGCGACAGACACGCCTGTAACAGGTTGTCTGCCCCATCGACTTCGAGATCTTTGCCGTCTACGTGGATAGTGGCCATGGTTCAAAGGTCTTCGTTGGCCCGGTGTCAGCGGGCGTGGCTAATGGAATCTTGTTATGCGTTCGAAACAACTCAGCCTTACGGCGTTATCGAACGATCAGAGGGCGGCACGGGCCACCCTCCTTCAAAGTGTTACGCGCCGATTACAATCGGGCGTGCCAGGGGAGGAACGCCAGGTTTTGCTTGCGCAATACCGGCTTCGAACTCTGGACGGAAATACTTGATCGCGCTGCCCAATGGCTCCACGGCACCCGGTGCGTGAGCACAGAAGGTCTTGCCCGGGCCGAGGAAACCCACCAGACCCAGCAGGGTCTCGATATCGCCGGGCTGACCTTCGCCGTTTTCGATGGACATCAAGAGCTTGACGCTCCAGGGCAGGCCATCACGGCAAGGGGTACAGAAGCCGCACGATTCGCGAGCGAAGAACTGTTCCATGTTGCGCAGCAACGAGACCATGTTGACGCTGTCGTCCACGGCCATGGCCAGACCGGTACCCATACGGGTGCCGACCTTGGCAATGCCACCGGCATACATTTGTGCGTCCAGGTGCTCGGGCAGCAGGAAGCCGGTGCCGGCACCGCCTGGTTGCCAGCACTTGAGCTTGAAGCCATCACGCATGCCACCGGCGTAATCCTCGAACAGCTCGCGTGCGGTCACGCCGAATGGCAGTTCCCACAGGCCAGGGTTCTTCACTTTGCCGGAGAAGCCCATCAGCTTGGTGCCGTGGTCTTCGCTGCCTTCGCGAGCGAGGGATTTGTACCAGTCAACGCCGTTGCCGATGATGGCCGGCACGTTGCACAGGGTTTCGACGTTGTTCACGCAGGTCGGCTTGCCCCACACGCCCACGGCTGCCGGGAACGGCGGCTTGGAACGCGGGTTGGCACGACGGCCTTCGAGGGAGTTGATCAGTGCGGTTTCTTCACCGCAGATATAACGCCCGGCACCGGTGTGAACGAACAACTCGAAGTCGAAGCCGCTGCCCAGAATGTTCTTGCCCAGCAGACCGGCTGCCTTGGCTTCTTCCACTGCACGACGCAGGTGCACGGCAGCGGTGGTGTATTCGCCACGCAGGAAGATATAGCCACGGTAGGTTTTCAGCGCGCGGGCGCTGATCAGCATGCCTTCGATCAGCAGATGGGGCAGTTGCTCCATCAGCATGCGGTCTTTCCAGGTGTTGGGCTCCATTTCATCGGCGTTACACAGCAGGTAACGGATGTTCATGGATTCGTCTTTAGGCATCAGCCCCCACTTCACACCCGTGGGAAAGCCTGCACCGCCTCGACCTTTAAGGCCGGCGTCCTTGACGGTCTGGACGATATCGTCCTGCGCCATGTCGGCAAATGCCTTGCGCGCCGCCGCGTAACCGTCCTTGGCCTGGTATTCGTCGAGCCATACCGGCTCGCCGTCGTCACGCAGACGCCAGGTCAGGGGATGGGTCTCTGCCGAACGCTTGATCAGGTTGGCAGGACCGAAAGAAGTCAGGCTCATGGGTAGCCCTCCAACAACGTGGCGACGCCAGCAGGCTGCACGTCACCGAATGTGTCGTCGTCGATCATCAACGCCGGCGCTTTGTCGCAATTGCCCAGGCAGCACACCGGCAGCAGCGTGAAGCGGCCGTCTGCAGTGGTCTGGCCCAGGCCGATGCCCAGCTTGGTCTGGATTTCGCTGACCACGGATTCGTGGCCACCGATGTAGCAGACCATGCTGTCGCACACGCGAATGATGTGACGGCCAACCGGCTGACGGAAGATCTGGCTGTAGAACGTGGCCACCCCTTCAACGTCGCTGGCCGGGATGCCGAGCAGTTCGCCGATGGCGTATACCGCACCGTCCGGTACCCAGCCGCGTTCCTTCTGGACGATCTTCAGGGCTTCGATAGACGCCGCGCGCGGGTCTTCGTAGTGATGCATCTCGTGCTCGATGGCCGAGCGCTCGGTTTCGCTCAGGGCGAAACGGTCTGTCTGGATAAGCGTGCTGTTCATGCTTAGCGGTCCACGTCGGCCATAACGAAATCGATACTACCCAGGTACGCAATCAAGTCCGCGACCATTTCACCTTTGATCACCGAAGGGATCTGCTGCAGGTGCGGGAAGCTTGGAGTACGAATCCGGGTGCGGTAGCTCATGGTGCCGCCATCGCTCGTCAGGTAATAACTGTTGATGCCCTTGGTCGCTTCGATCATCTGGAAGGATTCGTTGGCCGGCATGACCGGGCCCCACGAAACTTGCAGGAAGTGCGTGATCAAGGTCTCGATGTGCTGCAACGTGCGCTCTTTAGGCGGCGGCGTGGTCAGCGGGTGATCCGCCTTGTACGGCCCGGCCGGCATGTTGCGCATGCACTGCTCGATGATTTTCAGGCTCTGGCGCATTTCTTCGACACGCACGATGCAACGATCGTAGGCGTCACCATTGGCTGCCAGCGGGACTTCGAATTCGAAGTTCTCGTAGCCCGAGTACGGACGTGCCTTGCGCAGGTCGAAGTCGCAACCGGTCGAACGCAGGCCGGCACCGGTGACGCCCCATTCCAGGGCCTCTTTGGTGTTGTAGGCGGCAACGCCGATGGTACGGCCACGCAGAATGCTGTTGTCCAGAGCGGCTTTCTGGTATTCGTCCAGGCGCTTGGGCATCCAGTCGATGAATTCCTTGACCAGACGCTCCCAGCCGTTCGGCAGGTCGTGGGCAACGCCACCGATGCGGTACCAGGCCGGGTGCAGACGGAAGCCGGTGATGGCCTCGATTACCTTGTAGGCACGCTGACGGTCGGTGAAGGTGAAGAACACCGGGGTCATGGCGCCCACGTCCTGGATATAGGTACCCAGGAACAGCAGGTGGCTGGTGATACGGAAGAACTCGGCCATCATGATGCGGATGGTATCGACCCGATCCGGAACCTTGATGCCGGCCAGCTTTTCGACCGACAGCACGTACGGCAGGTTGTTCATCACGCCGCCGAGGTAGTCGATACGATCGGTGTACGGGATGAAGCTGTGCCAGGACTGGCGCTCGGCCATTTTTTCGGCACCACGGTGGTGGTAGCCGACGTCTGGCACGCAGTCGACGATTTCTTCACCGTCCAGCTGCAGGATGATACGGAAGGCACCGTGAGCCGAAGGGTGGTTCGGGCCCAGGTTGAGGAACATGTAGTCCTCGTTTTCGCCGGAACGCTTCATGCCCCAGTCTTCCGGGCGGAAACGCGCGGCTTCTTCTTCCAGCTGCACCTTGGCCAGGGTCAGGCTGTACGGGTCAAACTCGGTGGCACGGGCCGGGAAGTCCTTGCGCAGCGGGTGACCTTCCCAGGTCGGCGGCATCATGATGCGCGACAGGTGCGGGTGACCTTTGAAGTCGATACCGAACATGTCCCAGACTTCGCGCTCGTACCAGTTGGCGTTCGGCCAGATACCGGTCACGGTCGGTACGCTGAGGTCGCTCTCGGACAAGGCGACCTTGATCATTACGTCACTATTACGTTCAAGCGACATCAGGTGGTAGAAGACGGTGAAGTCTGCACCCGATGGCGGGCCCTGACGCTTGGTACGTAGACGTTCGTCCACACCATGCAAGTCATAGAGCATGACGTAAGGTTTTGGCAGGTTGCGCAGGAAAGTCAGTACTTCGACCAGTTTTGCGCGGGCAACCCAAAGCACCGGCATGCCGGTGCGCGTGGTCTGTGCGGTGAACGCATCAGGGCCAAAACGAGTGTTCAGTTCGACAACCACATCTTGGTCGTCAGCCTTATAAGGCGGGATGTACAGAGCGGAGCCTGTAGTCATGGTTTTTTATCGCTTTCGGTCAACGTAAAGAATGAAGCCAGGGTTTCGTTCTATGTAAGAAGCGGTCTGGATCAGACTTCGTCGGGGCTGCGCAGGTTAGTGACCTGAATACGCTGTTCACGGCGCTGTTCCTTTTGCGACGGCATCTCGGCGCGGTAAACGCCTTGTTCGCCGACAACCCAGGAAAGTGGGCGACGCTCCTGGCCAATCGACTCTTGCAAGAGCATCAAGCCTTGCAGGAAAGCCTCAGGGCGGGGTGGGCAGCCTGGCACGTAAACGTCCACGGGCAGGAACTTGTCGACCCCTTGAACCACGGAGTAGATGTCGTACATGCCACCGGAGTTGGCGCAAGAACCCATGGAGATAACCCATTTAGGCTCGAGCATTTGCTCATAGAGGCGCTGGATGATGGGCGCCATCTTGATGAAGCAGGTACCGGCAATAACCATGAAATCCGCCTGACGCGGCGATGCCCGGATAACTTCGGCGCCGAAGCGCGCGATGTCGTGGGGCGCCGTGAAGGCGGTGGTCATTTCCACGTAGCAGCACGACAGGCCGAAGTTGTACGGCCACAGGGAGTTTTTACGCCCCCAGTTGACCGTGCCGTTCAGCACGTCTTCAAGCTTGCCCATGAAGATGTTTTTGTGGACTTGATCTTCTAACGGATCGGCAACGGTTTCCCGTGTGCCGATCGGATACTGCTCGTTAGGAGCGTCCGGGTCGATCCTGGTAAGTTCGTATTGCATCGCCAAAGCCTCATTGTTTCAGCTTGGCCTGCCGCTTGCGACGAGCTTCCGGTGCCCAATCAAGAGCACCCACCCGAAATAGGTAGACAAGGCCTGCCAACAGAATTGCTATGAAAACGAGAGCTTCGACGAATCCGGTCCAGCCGCTTTCGCGTACAGACACAGACCAGGCAAAGAGAAAAAGGGCTTCGATATCGAAGATCACGAACAGCATCGCGACCAGATAGAATTTGGCTGAGAGCCGTAAGCGGGCGCCACCTGTAGGTAGCATGCCGGACTCGAACGGTTCGTTTTTGCTGCGACCCCAGGCTTTTGACCCAAGGAGGCTGGACACGCCAAGCATGAAGGCGCAAAGGCCGACAACGCCGAGAAGGAAAATGGCAAAGCCCCAGTTGTGGGCTATGAGTCCTGTCGCTTCGGGCATGCTGGTAATCCTTAACAGAGAGCAACGGTCTCTGAGCTTGAAAAGGTAATAAAGCAGTGACGATATGTCGCAGCTCAATTGATGGGCGCGATTTTATGGCTAAACACCCAGCAAGTAAATTTTCTAAGATGAATTAATTCAATCCTTTAGTGGTATAGCCTTCCGTAAAGTCTGTGTAAGCCGTGCAGTGCGGGCATTACAGCAAATTTTGATGATTGTGTTTTGTTGGCGGGATAATCAACAACAGCAACTCTAAATGATAATTAATATCGTTTGGGCGCTTGCCGGAAGTGCTGATTACCGCTGAACCCTCCCAAGTTGGCTTATATATGTACGGTTGGCAAGTTTGGGACTTGGCTTTGTAACCGGGTCTGGATGTTGGGGTATGGATCTGGGTCAAGGTTTTGGTGATCTGGTGTGATCGCCTCGTTCCTGCGCCAGTTGCTACGTGAAGAGGTCAGTCACCTTTTGGATAAAAAACGCCCCGAACCAGTCGGGGCGTAATGTTCAAGGCCTTGCGCTTGTTCTGTGCATGTCAGGCAATGGCCATGGTTCTGCTGTCAGTGGAACTGTTCTTCTTCGGTGGAGCCGGTCAGGGCGGTGACCGATGACGAGCCACCCTGAATTACGGTGGTCATGTCGTCGAAGTAGCCAGTACCCACTTCCTGCTGGTGCGCCACAAAGGTGTAGCCTTTGGCGGCGTCAGCAAATTCCTGTTCTTGCAGTTTCACGTAGGCGGTCATGTCGTTGCGGGCGTAATCGTGCGCCAGATTGAACATGCTGTGCCACATGTTGTGAATGCCGGCCAGGGTGATGAACTGGTGCTTGTAGCCCATGGCTGACAGTTCGCGCTGGAACTTGGCGATGGTCGCGTCGTCCAGGTTTTTCTTCCAGTTGAAGGAAGGCGAGCAGTTGTAGGACAGTAGTTGGTCCGGGTATTCCTTTTTGATCGCTTCAGCAAAGCGGCGCGCTTCTGCCAGATCCGGTTTGGCGGTTTCGCACCAGATCAGGTCGGCATACGGTGCGTAGGCCAGGCCACGGGCAATGGCTTGATCAAGACCGGCGCGGACTTTGTAGAAACCTTCCTTGGTGCGTTCACCTGTGACGAAGGGTTGGTCGTAAGGGTCGCAGTCCGAGGTCAGCAGGTCGGCGGCGTTGGCGTCGGTACGGGCCAGAATGATTGTCGGTGTACCGGCAACGTCAGCAGCCAGTCGGGCAGCCGTCAGCTTTTGTACGGCTTCCTGGGTAGGCACCAGCACCTTGCCGCCCATATGGCCGCATTTCTTAACCGAGGCCAGCTGATCTTCGAAGTGAACGCCGGCGGCGCCTGCTTCAATCATGCTTTTCATCAGTTCGTAGGCGTTCAGTACGCCGCCGAAACCGGCTTCGGCGTCGGCCACGATCGGTGCGAAGTAATCGATGTAACCTTGGTCACCCGGGTTCTTGCCTGCTTTCCACTGGATCTGGTCGGCGCGGCGGAATGAGTTATTGATGCGCTTGACCACGGTAGGTACGGAGTCCACCGGGTACAGCGACTGGTCGGGGTACATGGATTCGGCAGAATTGTTGTCTGCCGCCACTTGCCAGCCCGACAGGTAAATAGCCTGGATGCCGGCTTTAACCTGTTGTACTGCCTGGCCCCCGGTCAGGGCGCCCATGCAGTTGACGAAATCTTTCTCAGGACGGAAGGACGGGTGTGCGCCCTGTGTCACCAGTTTCCACAGCTTATCGGCGCCCATTTTCGCAAAGGTGTGCTCGGGTTGAACCGAGCCGCGCAGGCGGACCACGTCAGCAGCGGAGTAATCGCGAGTCACGCCTTTCCAGCGCGGGTTTTCGGCCCAGTCTTTTTCAAGGGCTGCAATTTGCTGTTCGCGTGTCAGTGCCATGGAGATAAACCTCGTCGCATAGGTCTGGGTTGAAAATTCTGCTCCACCAGGCACACAAAATGTTGTTTGAGTGAGTGCGTGAATGGCTGCTCGCTAACGATCCGGGGCGCTTGGCAGGGCCTCTGATCAGCGGGAGCGGGGCCATCATGCCTCTGCTTTTTTGTGTCGTCAAACGTTTTGTAGTGCTTTTTTTGCGGCACTACATATTTGGTCTAATACGACCTGTCAGTCAGTTTTGGCCCTGTTAGTCGAGCGCATCGACTTTGACCCGTAAACTCAGGCCGTCCCGGCTTTGAGTAGAGTACGTAAGGGTTGAGCCTTGTTGTCCGGTCTGATTGTGAGCGTTGAAGCTGGCCAGGGTGATCCACTGGCCGAGTGGGCCACTGATCTGCGTGTTGGCTCTTCGTATTTCTACTACATCGCGACGTTCCTGGCTGATTCGGTCCTGTTCGGTGCTGATGGCGAGATTTACGATGTCATTCTTTACATTGGCCGTGACATAGAAACCTTGTGTGACGTCGCGATACTCCGTCTGCGCCATCGGGCGGCCATAAGCATCGGTCCCCATGCTGGTAAGGGGGACGCTTTGCCCGGTCTGAATGAAGGCGGGTACACCTTCGGTGACCTGGATTTGTTGAGTGCCTCCCTCCCGGCTGTCGGTGCTGATCGTGCGGGTCTGGCTGTTGTCGGCGGGCAGGTTGCCGTCACGGGTTTCGACGGTGATCAGCAGGCGTCGGGGGGGTGAAGGCTGAGTGTCGGCGACGGCGCTGATGCTTGAAAGCATCAGCAAACCGACGATGAAGGGGCGTAGGGACATGTCCGTTATCTCCGCAATGCTCGAAAGTGCTTGTGGAGAGTGTGCCAGATAGCAAAACGCCCTGCGATCCGGGGAGGATGGCAGGGCGTTTAATACAGAGCCTGTAGCCGCTGCCGCAGGCTGCGACGGGTTACAAAGTGACCCTGAAGGTCCTTCGGTCCTTTTCGCAGCCTTCGGCAGCGACTACACCTGTACGATCTGTAGCGCCAGTCGCAAGGTTTGCTCAGCCCTCGCGCACCATATCAACGTGCGGAATTCCTGCTTCCAGAAATTCCGCGCTGACGATTTTGAAGCCCAGGCGCTCGTAGAACGGGGTGGCATGCACTTGTGCGCTGAGCATCTGTTGCTTGAGCCCGCGCTTTTCAGCTTCGCTGATGGTCGCTTGCATCAGGGCGTCACCGACTTTAAGTCCGCGCCAGTCCTTGAGGACCGACACGCGGCCGATATGACCGTCCGGCAGCAGCCGGGCGGTACCGATCGGAAAGTCGCCTTCGTAGGCCAGGAAATGCACGGCGTCGGCATCATCTGCATCCCACTCCAGTTCTGGAGGAACTGATTGTTCTGCAATAAACACCGCCTCACGGATGCGTCGAAGTTCGGCGTTGTCCTTTTGCCAGTCGGCGACACGTACGTGAATGCTATTCATCAGCGAACCCCAGGCTTCCTTGTTTAACCAGCTCACAGAGCAGGTTGCGTCCATCTTCATCGGCCAGCCATTGGCCGAGGTTGTCGCTGTGCAGCGCGTCGGCGGCACAGATCATTTTCAGCAAATCGCGCAGCTTGCCCGGCAGCAGGCGGCTTTGGCCGCTGGCGAACAGTAGCAGGTCTTCGTCCACTTCAGACCAGGCCAGGCGGGCGCTCGGGTTGCGAATCAGGACGGCGCCCTGTTCCAGGCTGCCCAACAGGTCTTCTTCTTCGAGCTCAGGGCCCACCACGAGTTCCGGATAACGCGGCTCGGTCATGAACTGACCGAACCAGGTCAGCAGCATGCGCTCATCGCTCATGTGCTCGGTCAGCAGGCCTTTCAGGCGATCGAGAGCGTCGTGCTGGATCTGGTGCGGATCGCTGACCGGTTGCGCATCGGCATCGGTGTAGCGCTCTTCATCCGGCAGGTACTGGCTGAGGAAGTCGGTGAAATGAGTCAGCACTTCAGCGGCGCTTGGTGCACGGAAGCCCACCGAGTAGGTCAGGCAGTCATCCACGGCAACGCCGCAATGGGCCAGGCGCGGTGGCAGGTACAGCATGTCGCCGGGTTCCAGGGTCCACTCGTCAGTCGCCTGGAAGTCGGCAAGGATGCGCAGGTCGGCATGCTCCAGCAATGGGCTGTCCGAATCGCACATTTGACCGATCTGCCAGTGGCGCTTGCCGTGGCCTTGCAGCAGGAACACGTCGTAGTTGTCGAAGTGCGGACCGACGCTGCCACCCGGGGCGGCGTAGCTGATCATCACGTCGTCGATGCGCCAGCTTGGCAGAAAGCGGAAGTTTTCCAGCAATTCGCCGACTTCCGGCACGAACTGGTCAACCGCTTGTACCAGCAAGGTCCACTCGCGCTCTGGCAATTTGCCGAATTCGTCTTCGCCGAACGGGCCGCGGCGCAACTCCCATGGGCGCTCGCCGTGTTCGATCACGAGGCGCGATTCGACTTCTTCTTCAAGTGCCAGGCCGGCCAGTTCGTCGGCGTCGATCGGGCTTTCGAAGTCAGGAATGGCCTGGCGGATCAGCAGCGGTTTCTTCTGCCAGTAATCGCGCAGGAATTCGCGTGCAGTGATGCCGCCCAGAAGTTGAAGAGGAGTATCAGGATTCATGTGTAACCTATTGAAAAATTGCGCTTTGTATTCGGGAATAAAAACGCCCGGCACGGCCGGGCGTTAGTAGGTCGTTGCAGCAATCAGATGCGCTTGGCCTGCTCGACAGCGTTGCCAATGTAGTTGGCAGGTGTCAGCAGCTTCAGCTCGGCCTTGGCCGCTTCCGGCATTTCAAGGCCGTCGATGAACGTTTGCAGGGCTTCTGGGCTGATGCCCTTGCCGCGGGTCAGCTCTTTGAGCTTCTCGTACGGGTTTTCGATGTTGTAGCGGCGCATCACGGTCTGGATGGGCTCTGCCAGCACTTCCCAGCAGGCATCCAGATCGGCGGCGATCTTTTGAGCATTCAGTTCGAGCTTGCTGATGCCTTTGAGGCTGGCTTCGTACGCGATCACGCTGTGGGCAAAGCCGACGCCGAGGTTGCGCAGTACGGTGGAGTCCGTCAGGTCGCGCTGCCAGCGGGAAATTGGCAATTTGCTGGCCAGGTGCTGGAACAGGGCGTTGGCGATACCCAGGTTGCCTTCGGAGTTTTCGAAGTCGATCGGGTTGACCTTGTGCGGCATCGTCGAGGAGCCGATTTCGCCCGCGATGGTGCGCTGCTTGAAGTAGCCCAGGGAAATGTAGCCCCAGATATCGCGATCGAAGTCGATCAGGATGGTGTTGAAGCGCGCGATGGCATCGAACAGCTCGGCGATGTAATCGTGTGGTTCGATCTGAGTGGTGTACGGGTTGAAGCCCAGGCCCAGTTCGTCTTCGATGAAGGCGCGGGCGTTGGCTTCCCAGTCGATCTGCGGGTAGGCCGACAGGTGGGCGTTGTAGTTACCTACGGCGCCATTGATCTTGCCCAGCAGCGGTACCGCAGCGACCTGAGCGATCTGACGCTCCAGGCGGTACACCACGTTGGCCAGTTCTTTGCCCAGGGTGGTCGGCGAAGCCGGTTGGCCGTGGGTGCGCGACAGCATCGGCACGTCGGCGAAGCGGATGGCCAGCTCGCGGATGGCTTCAGCGGTCTGGCGCATCAGCGGCAGCATCACGTCATCACGGCCTTCGCGCAGCATCAGGGCGTGGGACAGGTTGTTGATGTCTTCGCTGGTGCAGGCAAAGTGGATGAATTCGCTGACATTGGCCAGTTCAGGCAGCTTCGCGGCCTGTTCCTTGAGCAGGTACTCAATGGCTTTTACGTCGTGGTTGGTGGTGCGCTCGATCTCTTTCACGCGCTCGGCGTGCTCCAGAGAGAAGTTTTCGGCCAGTTCGTTCAGAACGGCGTTGGCTTCGGCGGAAAAGGCCGGGACTTCAGGGATGGCGGCGTGAGCTGCCAGGCGCTGGAGCCAGCGGACTTCAACCAGAACGCGGGCACGGATCAGGCCGTACTCGCTGAAAATTGGGCGCAGGGCCTGGGTTTTGCCGGCGTAGCGGCCGTCAACAGGGGAAACCGCAGTGAGCGAAGAAAGCTGCATGGGGTGTTCTCGGACAGTCGGGCAACGAAATGGGGCGCGTATCATACATGAAAAAAACGGCCGGTCCGTTGCCAACTGACCGGCGTCATACGCGTATCGACGTTACAAGGTGTGCCTGCTGGCGTGTTTCAGTTGCGCAGCATGGGGTAAAGCTCTTTGAGCAGCTTGCGGCGGCTGATGACCAGCTGCCAGCGGTGACCACCCAGTTGACGCCAAAGCCGCGCCGAGCGGATACCGGCCAGTAGCAGGGCACGAATTTTTGCAGCATTGTTCGGTTGTTGCAGGTTGCGCATGTCGCCATGCACCTGGATGCGTTGGCGCAAAGTGCTCAGGGTGTCCTGATACAGCGCGCCACACGCGGCAACCACGTTTTCGTGCGCCGGGCCGAAGTGCTCGACCTGCGACTGGATCTGCGGCAAGCGTTTGCCGATCAGCTCCAGCATGTCGTTGCGTTTGGCCAGTTGGCGCTCCAGGCCCAGCATCGACAGGGCATAGCGCAAGGGTTCGCGCTGCAGGGTGTTGGGGTCGCGTTCGAGGGCGCCGATCAGGGCGCGATAACCTTCGCGCAGGTTGATGTCGTCACCGCCGTAGACTTCCAGCGTGTCTTTGGGGTCGCGAATCAACAGGCTGCCGAGCATGCAGCTCAGGTCGGCCTCGCTGACCTGACCGGTCTTGGCTATCTTGTCCACCAGCACGGCGGCGAGAAACACGCCACCCAGGGCGATCAGTTGCTCCTGAGTGGGAGTCATGCGCGGCTGTCCCGGGTGCAGGGCTCTGCGACTTCGATCACGCCACCGCCCAAGCAGATGTCGCCATCGTAAAACACCACGGACTGGCCGGGTGTCACGGCGCGTTGCGGGTCATCGAACGTGGCGCGATAACCGTTGGCGGTCTTTTCTAGGGTGCAGGGCTGGTCGCTCTGGCGATACCGGACCTTGGCGGTCAGGCGCAGCGGGCTGCTCAGGTCGATCGGGTTGACCCAATAGATTTCCGAGGCGAGCAGGGCGCGGGAGAACAACCAGGGGTGGTCATTGCCCTGGCCAACGATCAGCTCGTTGTGCTCGAGGTCCTTGACCAGCACGTACCACGGCTCGTCACTGGCGTCTTTCAGGCCTCCGATGCCCAGGCCCTGGCGCTGGCCGATGGTGTGGTACATCAGGCCGTGGTGGCGGCCGATGACTTCACCTTCGGTGGTTTTGATCTCGCCCGGTTGGGCAGGCAGGTATTGCTTGAGGAAGTCGCTGAAGCGGCGCTCGCCAATAAAGCAGATACCGGTAGAGTCTTTTTTCTTGGCGGTGGCCAGGTCATGCTTTTCAGCAATCTTGCGTACTTCCGGCTTTTCCAGTTCGCCGACCGGGAACAGGGTCTTGGCGATCTGCTCGCCGCCGACGGCGTGCAGGAAGTAGCTCTGATCCTTGTTCGGATCCAGCCCCTTGAGTAGCTCGGTACGGCCGTCGATGTCGCGGCGGCGCACATAGTGCCCGGTGGCGATCAGGTCGGCGCCCAGCATCAGGGCATAGTCAAGGAACGCCTTGAACTTGATTTCACGGTTGCACAGGATGTCCGGGTTCGGGGTGCGACCGGCCTTGTATTCGGACAGGAAGTGCTCGAACACGTTGTCCCAGTACTCGGCGGCAAAGTTGGCAGTGTGCAGCTTGATGCCAATTTTGTCGCACACGGCCTGGGCGTCCGCCAGGTCATCCATGGCGGTGCAGTAATCCGTTCCGTCGTCTTCCTCCCAGTTCTTCATGAACAGGCCTTCCACCTGGTAGCCCTGCTCCATGAGCAGAACGGCGGAAACGGAAGAATCTACACCGCCGGACATGCCGACGATGACACGCTGTTTTTCGGGGGCGACTAAGGCTGGATCACGCATAAGGTTTCAATGAGTGTCTTGAAAAAGGACGCGATTCTAACAGGCCCGAGCGCTCAAGGCTAAACCGAAGGGCGGATTAACGTGAGGTCGAACAGTTTGCCGTCCAGATAATCGTCGATGCACTGCAGGCTCAGCTCGCTGCGCCAGCGGTGACGTTGCTCCAGCAGTTCGTCACGGGTCAGCCAGAGCGGGCCGATGATGCCGGTGTCCAGGGCGTAGTCGGGGTGGTGCTGAAGGGCTTTGCCGGCGAAGCAGACACGCTGATAGGTCACGCCATTGCTGGGGGCGGTGTAGAGGTAAATGCCGATGACGCCGGTCAGCTCGACGTCATAGCCGGTTTCTTCGAGGGTTTCGCGGATTGCGGCGTCGATCAGGCTTTCGTTCGGGTCAAGGTGGCCCGCCGGTTGGTTGAGTACGGCACGTTCGCCCTTGAGCTCCTCGACCATCAGGAAGCGGCCATTGTCTTCGACAACGGTGGCGACGGTGATATGGGGTTTCCATTCCATGGGCAGGTCTCGTTGTATCGGATGATGAGTCGTAGCCGCTGTCAAAGGCTGCGTCGGTTGCGAAGCAATCGTAAAACCTGAGAACCGGGTTTGTACTGACGGGTCGCGGGAATTGATTCTACGACGACTGTGTCGCCATACGCAGCCTTTGGCAGCGGCTACGGCATTTCTGTCTCTCGGAAAACACAAACCCCGGCGTCGTGGGCCGGGGTTTGTGGTGTTGCCTGTTGCTCTTACACCAGCGACGCGATGATCGCGTTGAAGGTTGCGCTTGGGCGCATGGCCTTGCTCACCAGTGCAGCATCAGCGTGGTAGTAACCACCGATGTCGACTGGCTTGCCTTGTACCGCGTTGAGTTCGGCAACGATGGTTGCTTCGTTCTCGGTCAAGGCTTTTGCCACAGGGGCGAATTGTGCTTGCAGCTCTTTGTCTTCGGTCTGGGCTGCCAAGGCTTGTGCCCAGTACAGCGTCAGGTAGAAGTGGCTGCCGCGGTTGTCGATGTTGCCGACTTTACGCGATGGCGATTTGTTGTTGTCGAGGAACTGGCCGGTAGCCTGGTCCAGGGTCTTGGCCAACACCAGCGCTTTCGGGTTGTTGTAGGTCGTGCCCAGGTGTTCCAGGGAAGCGGCCAGTGCCAGGAACTCACCCAGCGAGTCCCAACGCAGGAAGTTTTCTTCCAGCAGTTGTTGCACGTGCTTGGGTGCCGAGCCGCCGGCGCCGGTTTCAAACAGACCGCCGCCATTCATCAGCGGTACGATCGAGAGCATTTTGGCGCTGGTGCCCAGTTCCATGATCGGGAACAGGTCAGTCAGGTAGTCGCGCAGTACGTTGCCGGTGACCGAGATAGTATCCAGGCCGGCGCGGGTACGCTCCAGAGTGAGCTTCATGGCGTCTACCGGGGCCATGATGCGAATGTCCAGGCCGCTGGTGTCGTGATCTTTCAGGTAGGTTTCGACCTTTTTGATCATTTCTGCGTCATGGCTACGCTTTGGGTCCAGCCAGAATACGGCCGGGGTGTTACTGGCGCGAGCGCGGTTGACGGCCAGCTTGACCCAGTCGCGGATCGGCGCGTCTTTGGCCTGGCACATGCGCCAGATATCGCCTTCCTCGACTTTCTGTTCCATCAGCACGTTGCCGTTGCTGTCAGTAACCCGCACAACGCCCGGGGTCTTGATCTGGAAGGTTTTGTCGTGGGAACCGTATTCTTCGGCTTTTTGCGCCATCAGGCCAACGTTTGGCACGCTGCCCATGGTGGTCGGATCGAAAGCGCCGTGCTTCTGGCAGTCTTCGATGGTCGCCTGATAAATAGTGGCGTAGCAGCGATCCGGGATCACGGCCTTGGTGTCTTGCAGCTGACCTTCGGTGTTCCACATTTTGCCGGAATCACGAATCATGGCCGGCATCGAGGCGTCGACGATAACGTCGCTAGGCACGTGCAGGTTGGTGATGCCCTTGTCGGAGTTGACCATGGCCAGCGCAGGACGGGTGGCATACACAGCCTGGATATCTGCTTCGATTTCAGCTTGCTTCTCGGCTGGCAGCACCTTGATACGAGCGTACAGGTCGCCGATACCGTTGTTCAGGTTGAAGCCGATTTCCTTCAGGACGTCAGCGTGTTTTTCCAGCGCATCCTTGTAGAACTCAGCGACGATCTGACCAAACATGATCGGGTCCGAGACCTTCATCATGGTGGCTTTCAAGTGCACGGAGAACAGTACGCCCTGTTTCTTGGCGTCTTCGATTTCGGCCGCTACGAACTGGCGCAGGGCTTTTTTGCTCATGGTGGAGCAATCGATGATCTCGCCGGCTTGTACGGCGGTTTTTTCCTTCAGGACGGTGGTAGTGCCGTCTTGAGCGATCAATTCGATTTTAACGCTGCCCGGGGCTTCGATCAGGGCGGCTTTTTCGCTGCCGTAGAAATCGCCTTCGCTCATGTGAGCAACGTGGGACTTGGAGTCTGCGGTCCAGGCGCCCATTTTGTGCGGGTGCTTGCGAGCGTAGTTTTTAACCGACAGCGGAGCGCGGCGGTCAGAGTTGCCTTCACGCAGAACCGGGTTTACGGCGCTGCCCATGACCTTGCTGTAGCGCGCCTTGGTTTCTTTTTCGGCGTCAGTGGTCACGGTTTCCGGGTAGTCCGGAATGTTAAAGCCCTGCGCTTGCAGTTCTTTGATCGCGGCCTGCAATTGCGGGACCGAGGCGCTGATGTTAGGCAGCTTGATGATGTTGGCTTCAGGGGTAACGGCCAGGGCGCCAAGTTCGGCGAGGTGGTCTGCTACGGCCTTTGCACCCAATTGCTCGGGGAAGCTGGCGAGAATACGGCCTGCCAGAGAGATGTCGCGCGTCTCAACGGCGATATCAGCGCTTGCAGTAAAGGCTTCGATGATAGGCAGCAGTGAATAGGTGGCGAGCGCCGGAGCTTCGTCGGTGAAGGTATAGATGATCTTCGAACGGTTGGGCATTTCGGATTAACTCTCTTCTTTGCTGAGCGTGCTCAGATTCTCGAGATGCGCAGGGTAGGCGCTTTCGTTCACAGTGAACAATGAGCCGAAAGTCGAGGTTCTTCGCGGTGATGTGAATGCATCAGTAGAGCGTCAAGCGGTCGAGCCGGGGTAACAGCTCAGCCTTTCTAGGCCTGAAAGACTCATTCCTGTAGGTATTTCGCTGTGACTCCGTGGTCACCGGCGCAGTATACATAGGTCACTAATGTTCCTGCGAGGGGGGAGGCGAATCGAAGGGCATCCTTTGGTCTAAGGTGTGCGGCTGAAACAGGCCGGGTTTTGGCGATTTCCCCTTGTATTTACGGGGTGGGAAGGGGCGGTGGTCGCCTGTGTGGAACATTCGGTTTGCGTGCCGATTCAACTGGGTTACGCTCGTGCTCGGCATGATGTTCCACTCATAAATGGAGTTCAGCATGGGATACAACAAGATCAAGGTTCCAGCCGCAGGTGAGAAAATCACCGTGAATGCAAACCACTCCCTGAATGTGCCTGACAACCCGATCATTCCCTACATTGAAGGTGATGGCATCGGTGTCGACATCAGCCCCGTCATGATCAAGGTTGTCGATGCAGCCGTCAGCAAGGCGTATGGCGACCGGCGCAAAATCTCCTGGATGGAGGTGTATGCGGGCGAGAAGGCGACCCAGGTCTATGATCAGGACACGTGGTTGCCTCAGGAAACACTGGATGCCGTCAAAGACTACGTCGTATCGATCAAAGGCCCGTTGACCACTCCGGTCGGTGGCGGCATCCGTTCCCTGAACGTCGCGCTTCGCCAGCAGCTTGACCTGTATGTGTGTCTGCGCCCGGTGCGCTGGTTCGAAGGCGTGCCCAGTCCGGTCAAAAAGCCCGGCGATGTCGACATGACTATCTTTCGCGAGAACTCCGAGGATATTTATGCCGGTATTGAGTGGAAGGCCGGTTCGCCGGAAGCGATCAAGGTCATCAAGTTTCTGAAAGAAGAAATGGGTGTGACCAAAATCCGCTTTGATCAGGACTGCGGCATTGGCGTCAAGCCGGTCTCCCGGGAAGGCACCCGGCGCCTGGTGCGCAAGGCGCTGCAGTACGTGGTCGACAACGACCGCGAGTCGCTGACAATCGTCCACAAGGGCAACATCATGAAGTTCACCGAAGGTGCCTTCAAAGAGTGGGCGTATGAAGTGGCTGCTGAGGAATTTGGTGCCACCTTGCTTGACGGTGGACCGTGGATGCAGTTCAAGAATCCCGCGACCGGGCGTAACGTGATCGTCAAAGACGCCATCGCCGATGCCATGCTGCAGCAAATCCTGTTGCGTCCGGCAGAGTATGACGTAATTGCGACGCTCAACCTCAATGGCGACTACCTGTCTGACGCCCTGGCTGCCGAGGTGGGCGGTATCGGTATTGCGCCGGGGGCCAACCTGTCTGACACAATTGCCATGTTTGAGGCGACCCACGGTACCGCGCCCAAGTACGCAGGCAAGGACCAGGTCAACCCAGGGTCACTGATCCTGTCCGCTGAAATGATGTTGCGGCACATGGGCTGGACCGAGGCTGCGGACCTGATCATCAAGGGCACCAATGGTGCGATTTCGGCCAAAACCGTGACTTATGACTTCGAGAGGCTCATGGACGGTGCCCGGTTGGTGTCGTGCTCCGGTTTCGGTGATGCCCTGATCTCCCATATGTAAACGTGTGGCCAACAAAAAGGCCGACTCATTGAATGAGTCGGCCTTTTTTGCAGATGGCGACGGTTCCGTCAGGTCAGACCGACACCGTGTGTACCTGTGTCACTGCCGTTTGAGGCAGCAGGATGGCATTGGCGTCGGTAATGTTGACTGCATGCAAACCCTTGGGGCCTTGGGTGATTTCAAAGCTCACGGGCTGGCCAGCCTTGAGTGTTTTATAGCCGTCCATCTGGATAGCTGAAAAATGGGCAAAAAAGTCGATCGGGTGTCCGTGTTCATCAATGCCTTCCTTGGCTTCCGTATTGATAAAGCCGAAGCCTTTGGCGTTGTTGAACCACTTGACTTTGCCTTGCATACTCATATCCCTCTGCTGCAAACGACTCCATCACTGGAGTATCATCCAGTTGACTCGCACATTGCCCACTAAAATGGTTGACTGTGCGGACCTTTATTCCACATTGTGGCTTCTAATGGTTGTAACACCGTTTTACCGATAGTCAAGGCCACGCGGCAGCGCTGTTGAAATTTGATACGTTTGCCTCCATCACTGTATTCGCTCAACGACGAACCTTTCTTTCCATGCATGCAATTAGCCAGACTCGACTAACATTCAATCAGGATCAGCCCGATTTTGATGGCGAAGACTCCGCGGGCTTGGCTGTGCAAGAGGCTAAGCCTGCGCTTCAGGCGCCACCGATGTACAAGGTGGTTTTGTTCAATGATGACTACACGCCCATGGACTTTGTTGTCGAAGTACTTGAGGTGTTTTTTAACTTGAATCGCGAATTGGCGACCAAGGTTATGCTGGCCGTTCATACAGAAGGACGGGCCGTGTGCGGCATTTTTACCCGCGATATTGCCGAGACCAAGGCGATGCAGGTAAACCAGTACGCACGCGAAAGCCAGCATCCGCTACTCTGTGAAATCGAGAAGGACGGTTAACGCCGACCACTTGGGTATGAGGTGAAGCCATGTTAAATCGCGAGCTCGAAGTCACCCTCAATCTTGCCTTCAAGGAAGCCCGCTCCAAGCGTCATGAGTTCATGACGGTTGAGCACCTCCTTCTTGCGCTTTTGGATAATGAGGCGGCCGCAACCGTTCTACGCGCCTGTGGCGCAAACCTCGACAAACTCAAGCATGACCTGCAAGAGTTTATTGATTCTACGACCCCGCTGATCCCCGCTCACGATGAAGACCGCGAAACCCAGCCAACCCTGGGTTTTCAGCGTGTCTTGCAACGTGCCGTCTTCCATGTGCAAAGCTCCGGCAAGCGCGAAGTTACGGGGGCCAACGTCCTGGTTGCGATTTTCAGCGAGCAGGAGAGCCAAGCGGTGTTCCTGCTCAAGCAGCAGAGCGTTGCCCGCATTGATGTGGTCAACTTTATTGCCCACGGGATCTCCAAGGTGCCCGGGCATGGGGATCACTCCGATGGCGATCATGACATGCAGGATGAAGAGGGCGGCGAGTCGTCGTCCTCCAGCAACCCGCTGGATGCCTACGCCAGCAACCTGAACGAGCTGGCTCGTCAGGGGCGTATTGATCCGCTGGTCGGGCGTGAAATGGAAGTTGAGCGTGTCGCTCAGATTCTGGCGCGTCGACGCAAAAACAACCCGCTGCTGGTCGGCGAGGCGGGTGTGGGTAAAACTGCCATCGCCGAAGGTCTGGCCAAGCGCATCGTGGACAACCAGGTGCCGGATCTGCTGGCTAACAGCATCGTCTACTCACTGGATCTCGGGGCCTTGCTGGCCGGTACCAAATACCGCGGCGACTTTGAGAAGCGCTTCAAGGCGCTGCTGGGTGAGTTGAAAAAACGCCCGCAGGCCATTCTGTTCATCGATGAAATCCATACCATCATCGGTGCCGGCGCTGCTTCCGGCGGCGTGATGGATGCATCCAACCTGCTCAAACCGTTGTTGTCTTCGGGCGACATCCGTTGCATCGGGTCGACGACGTTCCAGGAGTTCCGCGGGATCTTCGAAAAAGACCGTGCCCTGGCGCGACGTTTCCAGAAAGTCGACGTCTCCGAGCCTTCGGTTGAAGACACGATCGGTATTCTTCGTGGCCTGAAAGGGCGTTTCGAGCTGCATCACGGTATCGAATACAGTGACGAAGCCCTGCGCGCGGCGGCTGAACTGGCCTCGCGTTACATCAATGACCGGCACATGCCGGACAAGGCAATTGATGTGATTGACGAAGCGGGCGCTTACCAGCGTTTGCAACCGGTTGAAAATCGCGTCAAGCGCATCGAAGTGGCACAGGTCGAAGACATCGTGGCGAAAATCGCCCGTATTCCTCCAAAGCATGTTTCCAGCTCGGACAAAGAGCTGCTGCGTAATCTGGAGCGCGATCTGCGCCTGACCGTATTCGGTCAGGATGCCGCGATTGATTCGTTGTCGACCGCGATCAAGTTGTCGCGTGCCGGCCTCAAGTCGCCTGACAAACCAGTGGGTTCCTTCCTGTTCGCCGGGCCTACCGGTGTGGGCAAGACCGAAGCTGCCCGTCAACTGGCCAAGGCGCTGGGGATCGAGCTGGTGCGTTTCGACATGTCCGAGTACATGGAGCGCCATACCGTTTCACGTTTGATCGGTGCACCTCCAGGTTACGTGGGCTTTGATCAGGGCGGTCTGCTGACTGAGGCCATCACCAAGCAACCGCACTGCGTATTGCTGCTCGATGAGATCGAGAAGGCGCACCCCGAGGTCTTTAACCTGCTGCTGCAGGTTATGGATCACGGCACGCTGACCGATAACAACGGGCGCAAGGCCGACTTCCGCAACGTCATCGTGATCATGACCACTAACGCCGGTGCCGAAACAGCGGCGAGGGCTTCGATCGGTTTTACCATTCAGGACCACGCGTCCGATGCCATGGAAGCGATCAAGAAGAGCTTCACTCCGGAGTTCCGCAACCGTCTGGACACCATCATTCAGTTTGGTCGCCTCAGCCATGAGGTCATCAAGCATGTGGTGGACAAGTTCCTGACCGAGCTGCAGGCCCAGCTGGACGACAAGCACGTGCAGCTCGTGGTGTCAGATGCTGCCCGCGGCTGGCTGGCTGCCGGAGGCTACGATGTGCAAATGGGTGCGCGGCCAATGGCTCGCCTGATCCAGGACAAGATCAAGCGTCCTCTGGCCGAGGAAATCCTCTTCGGAGAGCTGGCCGATCACGGCGGTGTGGTTCACGTCGATCTCAAGGATGGCGAGCTGGTCTTTGAGTTTGAAACGGCTGTCGAGATGGCTTGATGTAGTCACGCAGTAAAAAAGGCGCCTTCGGGCGCCTTTTCGCTGTCTGGAGTTAGATCAGGATCGGGGTTGGTGCATGCTCGGCGTTGCGCTCCAGCACCGGGTAGCCTAGGGCGGCTATGTGGTGATGAACGCGACGGTAGTCGCGCAGCACACGCTGAAAGATATCCCCTGATTCTGCCCATGCCGTCTTGTCATTTTGCAGCTTGCGAAAGTGCTCACGGCTGGCTCTTGCTTCCAGCTTGCGCATGGTTTCCTTGTGGCTGATCAGCGTGTCAGCCGCGACTACGTCTTCGCGTAGAAACGCAGTAATGGCCAGGTTCAGGCTGTCCAGCAGGGCCAGGTGCATGGCCTGGATATGAACCAGTTCGAACGAGGAAAAGCGCTCACCCCGGCGAGTTCTGCGAATAGCCAACTGCGCCAGGTTGTTGAGGATGTCACCGGCATGCTCCAGGTTGATCACAAACATCAGGACTTCCTGCGCGCGGTCGGCATCGGCATCGCTCAGGCCATCCTGGCCAATGTCGGCAAGATAGGCGCGGATCGCCGCACTGAGCAGGTCCACGGAGTGATCCAGTTGGCGCACCTTATCCATCGTCTGCTGGTTAGGCTTCTCGAACAGCTGCAAGACCTAGTTAAGCATCAAGGATGTCATGTCCGCCAGGCGCAAGGCTTCCCGTACGCTATTTGACAGCCCGATGTTGGCGACTTCCAGCCCGGCCTCGTCTAGATATTGCGGCATGCCCGGGTCTGCTGGCGGCTCCTGCTGTGCAAACAGGCGGGTCAGCAGGCGAGCGCAAGGCTCGGTCAAACCGATAAACACCACTGCCAGCAGCAGATTGAACGCGGTGTGCAGGTACACGACCCACTGCGCGAGACCGCTATCGGTGCTGGTTATGTAGGTGGCCATCAGCGGCAGACATGGCAGCAATGCCAAGGTGCCGAGCAGGCGGATCAACAGGTTGCCCACGGGCAGGCGTCGCGCTACTGGCGAGCTGGCACTCATCACGGATGGCAAGGCGCCGCCGATATTGGCGCCGAGCATCAGGGCGATGGCGGTGGTCGGGGTCATCATGCCAGCGCCTGCCAAAGAGGCGATAAGCAGCACGACCGCGACGCTGGAGTGGCAGATCCAGGTCAGCAGCACGGCGGCGACCACCGCAATGATCACGTCACCTTCCAGACTTTGCATTACGGCGCGAAACACCGAGGTCGCTTCCATCTGGCCCAGGCTGGCGCTGAGCAAACCCAGGGCCAATAGCATCAGGCCCAGGCCAATCAGTGCGCAGCCCACGCTTTCATGGCGCGAATCATCGCGCAGGCGAAAGACGATAAAGCCCACCAGCAAGATGACAGGCATCGCCAGCGAGGTATCGAAACTCAGAAGCTGCACCACTAAGGTCGAGCCGATGTTGGCACCCAGCATCACTGCCAGGGCGGGTGCCAGGCTCAGGGTGCCCGCGGCGGTGAACGAGGTTGCCATCAGGCTGACCGCCGTACTGCTTTGCAGTACGCCGGTAATACCAATCCCGGAGATCAGCGCCATCCAGCGGTTATTGAGGTTGCGCCCCATCCAGTTGCGCAGTTGAGTACCGAATCCACGTAGCAGGGCGGTAGAAATCATATGGGTGCCCCACAGCAAAAGTGCGATGGCGCCCGCGAGGTTGAGTAACAGAGTGGTTCCCGACATGAGGAATCTCCACAGAACAAACATTCATGTTTTACGAGGTCGTAATACGAAGGCATGGGCTGGCGCAGTACTGCACCAGCCCATGGCGATTCAAGTCAGTACCACTGCTTGAAACGACGGATGTAGAGGGTTTTCATAAGCTGTGCGACGCAGCAATAGCTGAACAGGGTGGCAACCAGCCAAGGGAAGTACGACAGCGGCAGCGGCTCCAGGCCGACCATGGTGCCCAGCGGCGAGAACGGTACGTAGATCCCCAGCACAATCACAATGATGGTCATCATGGTGACGGGCCATGCAGCCGTGCTCTGGAAGAACGGGATCTTGCGGGTACGCAGCATGTGGACCACCAGGGTTTGCGACAGCAGTCCTTCGATAAACCAGCCGGACTGGAACAGGGTCTGCATTTCCACGCTGTTGGCCGAGAACACGTACCACATCAGGGCGAACGTTGTGATGTCGAAGATCGACGACGTTGGCCCGATCCAGATCATGAAGCGCCCGATATTCTTGGCGTCCCACTTGCGCGGTTTTTGCAGGTATTCCTTATCCATCTTGTCCCAGGGCAACGCCAGCTGGGAGATGTCGTACATCAGGTTTTGCAGCAGCAGGTGAATCGACAGCATCGGCAAAAAGGGGATAAAGGCGCTAGCCACCAGTACTGAGAACACGTTGCCGAAGTTGGAGCTGGCAGTCATGTTCAGGTATTTCATGATGTTACCGAAGGTCTCGCGACCCTTTAGCACACCTTCTTCCAGCACCATCAGGCTCTTTTCCAGGAGGATGATGTCAGCCGACTCTTTGGCGATATCCGTTCCGCTGTCCACCGAAATGCCTACGTCGGCATCGCGCAGGGCAGGGGCGTCGTTGATGCCATCGCCGAGGAACCCAACGGTGTGGCCATTGGCTTGCAACGCTTTAAGCACACGGGATTTCTGCAGCGGGGTGAGCTTGGCGAACACCGTGCGCTGTTCGACCTCCAGTTGGAGCGCGGTGTCGTCCATTGTCTCGATCTGCGGGCCCAGCAGCGGGGTACCAGGCTCCAAGCCCACCTGACGGCAAATCTTGCTGGTGACCACGGCGTTGTCACCGGTCAGTACCTTGACCGCTACGCCGATATCTTGAAGGGCGGCAATCGCCGGGCCAGCGGTTTCCTTTGGAGGATCAAGGAAGGTCAGAAAACCACGTATTACCAGATCGCGCTCATCCGCGGTGTTGTATTGCTTGTGCGAATGGGCTTTCGGGATTTCGCGGGTGGCGACCAGTAACACGCGGAAACCATCCTCGTTGTACTCGGTGGCCAGGGCCAGCAATTGTTCGCGGCGAGCAGCGTCCAGCGAGACGACGGTATCGCCTTCCATCACATGGGTGGCAATGCCCAGCATCTCTTCCACGGCGCCCTTGCACACCATCAGGTGGTCGCCACGGGTGTCCTTGACGATGATCGACAGACGCCGACGCACGAAGTCAAAGGGCAGCTCATCCACCTTGCTGTAGTTGAGAGGTTCGTTGAACTGTGGGTCCTGCCGGGAAAACTGCACCACTGCCTGATCCATCAGGTTGCGTATGCCGCTCTGGTGATGGCTGTTGAGCCAGGCTAGGGCCAGCACCGACTCGTCGCGTTTGCCGGTGGAATCGACATGGTGCTCAAGGATGATGTGGTCCTGGGTCAGCGTGCCGGTCTTGTCGGTGCACAGCACATCCATCGAGCCCAAGTTCTGAATCGCATTCAGGCGCTTGACCACGACTTTGCGCTTGGCCATGGCGTTAGCGCCCTTGGCCAGGTTAGCGCTGACAATCATGGGCAGCATTTCAGGGGTCAGGCCTACGGCCACCGCCAGGGCAAACAGGAAGGCATCGCCCCAATCGCCCTTTGAGAACCCATTGAGGAAAAACACGATGGGCACCATGACCAGCATGAAGCGGATCAGCAGCCAGCTGACGCTGTTGACCCCGCGGTCGAACGCGGTTTGCGTGCGAGAGCCGACGATGGCCTTGGCCAGCGAGCCGAAGTAGGTGCGCGGACCGGTGGCCACCACCACGGCCCGGGCCGTGCCGCTGACCACGTTGGTGCCCATGAAGCAGATGTTGGGCAGGTCCAGCAGGTTGCTCTGGTCTGCGGCGGTACTGGAGGCGGACTTTTGTGCAACATCTCCCAGGGTGTCGTATTTCTCTACGGGCAAGGCTTCGCCAGTGAGCACGGCCTGGCTGATAAACAGGTCCCGGGATTCGATCAGGCGAACGTCTGCCGGAATCATGTCGCCAGCGGATAGCCAGACGATATCGCCGGCGACTAGTTCGCGCATCGGCACTTCGTGCACCGAGGTTTTTCCGCTGGTCTTGTCTCGCCGAACAACGGTAGCGGTGGTGCGGACCATGGCCTTGAGTGCCTCGGCAGACTTCGCAGAGCGGTGTTCTTGCCAGAAGCGCAGCAAGCTGCTGAGGCCGACCATCAAGCCAATGATGATGACTTTGGTCAGGTCGCCTTCTTCGCCATCGCGCTCCGGCAGCCAATAGTCGGTGAAAAAGCTGATAACGCCCAGGGTCAGAAGTACATAAATGAATGGGTTATGCAGGGCCAGCATGAACTGAACGAAGGCGTGAGGCGGCTTGTCATGGGCCACCTCGTTGTAGCCGTCGTCCTTCAGGCGTTCTGCGGCGTCCTGTTCGGTCAGGCCGGTGGTTGTTGTGCGCACATTGGCCAGGGTGGCGCTGAGGCCGTTTTGTGCTTCCCGTGCGGCACGCATGGACAGTTTGCTGTTGTCGCTGGCGCTGTTCTTGTCTCGAACTTTAGTGTTTTTTACGGCGCTCATGATGAGTACTCCTGTCGCCAACTCTTGACCCGACTAACAGTGGTTTACCTTTTTAAAGGCGCGCCAATGCAGGCCGAGTCGCAAACTTCGCAATCGGTTTAATTGAAGTGTTAAGTGCGCTTCAAATGCCCGCTGCTACGAGGTAATTAATACTCGCGCAGCGGGTAACTACTGGCGTCTTCCATAAGGAGCTCCAGTTAACTAACAGGTGTTATTAATTGATTTAAAATCAGCGCAAGAAGCGACTCTGCGGGTCCTGAGAGTCGGCCATGCTCCAGCGCTGTTCCAGTTGGCCTGTGGCCGGGCTGACGCGCCAATGCACCTGGCGGTGCGCTGGTTTATTGCCGGGAACGGCTGTGGAAAAAGGTGATTTTGCCGAGCGAGCATAGGTGGGCTCGCGGGACAGTTTTACGCGCATGCTGGAGGTAAAGGCGCGAACGCCGGGTAGAACATGGGTTTTAAAGGTCATAACACACCTCGTGACCGGACTGATGCCGGTGAGGTCGTTACGTTGGAGCGTCAGGCTCTAGCGCAGTTGACCTCGCCGTGCAGGCGAGTCCCGTCAATGTCTGGGTTAGGCGTCCGGTACTCCGTATACACGGTGACCGGACAGCGTCTAGATACTGTGTCCATTGGCTTCTTTTGTGAAGTTTATAGGCGGCCTGAATGACCGGCCTGTGCAATCTACTCACTGGGCGGTGGTCCGTCAACTTTAAAGCCCGGAAAGTGTGTCCGGTACAGCATCGGTTCAGGTAGTTTGAAGGGTGTGGAAGTTTGAGTTAGATCTATAACTAATAAGACAAAATAGTGACAGCGGCTCAAGATTTATATATTAAGCCATCCTTGTGGGGGCGAGCCTGCTCGCGAAGGCAGCGCAGTGGTTTTTCCAAAAGATCGCCTCGCTTGCTTCGCGAGCGGGCTCGCTACCACGGGTACACAAATCGCAGACAAACAAAAACGCCCGGCAGAGCCGGGCGTTTTGTATTGACTTGCTTAGCGAGCGCGGTAAGTAATACGCCCTTTGCTCAAGTCATAGGGCGTCAGCTCGACGCGCACTTTGTCACCGGTAAGAATACGAATGTAGTTCTTGCGCATCTTGCCGGAAATATGCGCGGTTACGACGTGCCCATTTTCCAACTCCACGCGAAACATGGTGTTGGGCAGGGTGTCGACGACAGTGCCTTCCATTTCGAAGCTGTCTTCTTTCGACATGCAGTAAAGCCCTCGGTGTCCAATGAATGGCCCGGTGCAACTGCGCCAGGCAAAAGCGGCGTGCATTGTGCCCGAAAAATGGGGTTTAAGCCAAGGGTTCAGTTAAGAGTGCTCCATCTCTGATTGATGAGCAGCTCAATGGGCCGATATTCGGTCTTGTAATTCATCTTTTTGCAGTTTTTGATCCAGTACCCCAGATAGAGCGCGTCCAGCCCCAGTCGCCGGGTTTCGGCGATTTGCCAGAGAATCCCGTAGCGACCCAGACTGCGGCGTTCTTCGGTGGGTTCGTAAAAGGTGTAGACCGCCGATAAACCGTTGGGTAGCACATCGGTGACAGCGACGGCGAGCAAGCGTGGGCCAAGGCGGAACTCGTAAAAGGTCGAGAACGGCAGGTCGCGTACCAGGAAGGTCGAAAATTGATCGCGGCTCGGTGGAAACATGTCGCCATCGGCATGCCGCTGCTCGATATAGCGTTTGTAAAGGTCAAAATGCTCTTCGCTGAAGCCGGGTTTTTTGGCTTGTACCTGTAAGTCGGCATTGCGCTTGAAAATACGTTTTTGCTGACGATTGGGGGTAAATAGCGCCACAGGAATGCGCGCAGGCGTGCAGGCGTCGCACTTCAGGCAATGCGGCCGATAAAGATGGTCGCCACTGCGCCGAAAGCCCATTTCGGACAAGTCGGCGTAGACCTGCACATCCATCGGCTGGCTGGGATCGAGGAACAGCGTGGTGGCCTGTTCGTCGGGCAGGTAGCTGCAAACGTGAGGTTGAGTGGCATAAAACTTCAAGCGCGCCAGCTCGGTCATGATTGGCCCTCGGAAAATCTTTGAATTAAGTGTAAGCCAGCGTACAGAACTCGCCTACAAAACCCATTGAGCAGTTGCAGGCTGATCCAGATGATTGCGCAGATACTCGGCGAACTGGTTGCGGGCAATAGAGCGGGCGCCCAGGCTTTGCAGGTGGTCGGTGGGCATTTGGCAGTCAATCAGGACGAATCCCCAGGCCTGGAGTTGCTTGACCAGCGTCGCAAACCCGAATTTCGAGGCGTTATCGGCGCGGCTGAACATGGATTCACCGAAAAACAGCTGGCCCATTGCCAGGCCATACAGGCCGCCCACCAGTTCGCCGTTGTCCCATACTTCAACCGAATGGGCGTGGCCCCGTGCATGAAGCTCGATGTAGGCCGCTTGCATGTCATCGGTGATCCATGTGCCATCCGCATGGGCGCGGGGCGCTGCGCACGCTCGTATGACGGTCGCGAAGTCGCGGTCAAAGCTCACGTCATAGCGCTGTTGGCGCAATAGCTTGCCCAGGCTGCGCGAAACGTGAAGTTCTTCGGGGAACAGCACGGTACGCGGGTCCGGTGACCACCAGAGGATCGGCTGGCCTTCGGAAAACCACGGGAAGCAGCCGTGGCGATAGGCCTGGATCAACCGGTCGGCCGACAGGTCGCCGCCTGCCGCCAACAGTCCATTGGGCTCGCGCATGGCCTTGTTCAAGGGCGGGAAGGTGAGGGTGTCGCGTTTTAACCAGGTCAGCATGGCAATCAGTCTTACTGAAGTAGGGGAGGGCGGCTGCAACTCTGTCGCACGGGTGTGGTCTCAGTCGATCTGCCAGTTAAATGCAACGTCGGTTTTGACAGTGGTATAAGTCTTTGTCACAAAAGGCAATGCATGCTCAAATTAGCGCCTCTCAGGCCTATGGACGGTAAATGTCAGCGTCCCTGGCGGCGGCATGGCATCCACGGCTTAAACCCGTACAATGGCCCGCTTGTTTGAGCTGTTCTAAACTGCACAGAATTCACTGGGTTGCATGGCGGGCTGGTCATGCAGTTGCAGGTAATCATACAAGGCCGTGTGCAAGGCTAGTCCAGTTTCATGTCTGAACTTGTCACCTGCTCGATGCGAGCAGTATTTTGCAGTCAATCAATAGTTGGGCGCGCCACAGGCGCAGGAAAAGACGCGTTTTGAAGAAATCCACAGCAGCACCCAAAGCAGTTCCTCTCTGGCGTCAGCAATTGCACTACCGGCTCAAGGAAGGTGCATTGATCGCTATTGGGGCCTTATGTCTGTTTTTGATGATGGCCCTGCTGACCTACGGCAAGGACGATCCCGGCTGGAGTCATAACAGCCGCGTAGTGGATGTACAGAACTTCGGCGGGCCGGCAGGCTCCTACAGCGCTGACATCCTGTTCATGGTGCTGGGTTATTTCGCCTACATCTTCCCGTTGTTGCTGGCGGTCAAGGCTTACCAGATTTTTCGTGAGCGGCATCAGCCGTGGCAGTGGAGCGGCTGGCTGTTCTCGTGGCGCCTGGTCGGGCTGCTGTTTCTGGTGCTCTCGGGCGCGGCCCTGGCTCATCTGCACTTCCACTCGGCGGCGGGCCTGCCCGCAGGTGCCGGGGGGGCCTTGGGCGAGAGCCTGGGAGATCTGGCCAAGAACGCGTTGAACGTCCAGGGCAGCACTTTGCTGCTGATTGCATTGTTCCTGTTTGGCCTGACGGTATTTACTGACCTGTCATGGTTCAAGGTGATGGACGTGACCGGCAAGATCACCCTGGACCTGTTTGAGCTGATCCAGGGGGCTGCCAATCGCTGGTGGGCGGACCGTAACGAGCGCAAGCAACTGGTGGCTCAATTGCGTGAAGCCGACAGCCGGGTCAATGAAGTGGTTGCGCCGAGCGTCTCCGACAAGCGTGAGCAAGCCAAGGCCAAGGAACGCTTGATCGAACGCGAGCAGGCGCTGACCAAACATATGTCCGAGCGCGAAAAACACGTGCCGGCTGTGATTGCGCCCGCACCTGCCAAAGCCCCCGAGCCAAGCAAGCGTGTGCAGAAAGAAAAGCAGGCCCCGTTGTTCGTCGACAGCGCGGTGGAAGGTACGCTGCCCCCAATCTCGATTCTTGACCCGGCCGAGAAGAAACAGCTCAACTATTCCCCTGAATCCCTGGCGGCCGTTGGCCACCTGCTTGAAATCAAGCTCAAGGAGTTTGGGGTCGAGGTGTCGGTCGATTCGATTCACCCGGGGCCGGTGATCACCCGTTACGAGATTCAACCTGCAGCCGGGGTCAAGGTCAGCCGTATTGCCAACTTGGCCAAAGACCTTGCCCGTTCGCTGGCCGTGACCAGTGTGCGGGTGGTTGAAGTGATTCCGGGCAAGACCACGGTGGGGATCGAGATCCCTAACGAGGACCGTCAGATCGTACGGTTCTCCGAAGTCTTGTCGACCCCGGAGTTTGATGATGCCAAGTCCCCTGTGACCCTGGCGTTGGGGCATGACATCGGTGGCAAGCCGGTGATTACCGATCTGGCGAAAATGCCGCACTTGCTGGTGGCCGGTACAACCGGTTCCGGTAAGTCGGTGGGTGTGAACGCCATGATCCTGTCGATCCTGTTCAAGTCGGGCCCGGAAGACGCCAAGCTGATCATGATCGACCCGAAAATGCTTGAGCTGTCGATCTACGAAGGCATTCCGCACCTGCTGTGCCCGGTGGTAACGGACATGAAAGACGCCGCGAACGCCTTGCGCTGGAGCGTGGCCGAGATGGAGCGTCGCTACAAGTTGATGGCCAAGATGGGCGTGCGTAACCTCGCCGGCTTCAACCAGAAGATCAAAGAGGCTGAAGCGGCAGGCGAGCCGTTGACCGATCCGTTGTACAAGCGAGAAAGCATTCACGACGAAGCGCCGCTGTTGACCAAGTTGCCGACCATCGTGGTGGTGGTCGACGAATTTGCCGACATGATGATGATCGTTGGCAAGAAGGTTGAAGAGCTGATCGCCCGTATTGCCCAGAAAGCCCGTGCCGCAGGCATTCACTTGATCCTGGCCACCCAGCGTCCGTCGGTGGATGTCATCACCGGCCTGATCAAGGCCAACATCCCGACCCGTATGGCGTTTCAGGTTTCGAGCAAGATCGACTCGCGCACCATCATCGACCAGGGTGGCGCGGAGCAACTGCTGGGGCATGGTGACATGCTCTACATGCCGCCAGGTACCAGCTTGCCGATTCGTGTTCACGGCGCGTTCGTTTCCGATGAAGAAGTTCACCGCGTCGTTGAAGCCTGGAAGTTGCGCGGCAGCCCGGATTACAACGATGACATCCTGGCTGGCGTCGAAGAACCTGGCAGCGGGTTTGACGGTGGCAGCAGCGAAGGCGGCGATGACGCTGAAACCGATGCGCTCTATGACGAGGCCGTGCAGTTCGTCCTTGAGAGCCGCCGTGCTTCAATTTCTGCCGTACAGCGCAAACTGAAAATCGGCTACAACCGTGCGGCCCGTATGATCGAGTCCATGGAAATGGCCGGGGTTGTGACCTCGATGAACACCAATGGCTCCCGCGAAGTGCTGGCGCCAGCCCCTGTACGCGATTGACCGGCCTGCGGAAAATCCGCAAGCGGCCTTGCACTAATCAATGAGGAATTCCATGCGTTTTGCCAGCCTGCTTTTGCTACCGGTATTGGCTTTTTCTTCGCTTTCGGCCCACGCTGACGCTGACAGTGTGAAGCGTCTTGGCCAATTGCTCGGGCAGTCGGACACCATCACTGCGCGTTTCTCCCAGCTGACGCTGGATGGCAGCGGCACCCAGCTGCAGGAAACCGCCGGTGAGATGGCGGTCAAGCGTCCGGGCCTGTTCTACTGGCACACCGATGCTCCGCAAGAGCAGACGATGATATCCGACGGGCAGAAAGTGACGCTCTGGGACCCGGACCTGGAACAGGCCACTATCAAGAAGCTGGATCAGCGTCTGACCCAGACCCCGGCCCTGCTGCTGTCCGGTGATGTGTCGAAGATCAGTGAAAGTTTTGACATCACCTCAAAACAGGCCGGTGACGTGATGGACTTCACCCTCAAGCCGAAAACCAAGGACACCTTGTTCGACTCCCTGCGTCTGTCGTTTCGCGGCGGCAAGATCAACGACATGCAACTGATCGACAGCGTAGGACAGCGCACCAACATTCTGTTCAACGGGGTTGAGGTCAACAAGCCGATCCCAGCCTCAAAATTCAAGTTCGAGATCCCGAAAGGGGCTGACGTCATCCAGGAGTAATCCTGGAACAAGAGGTTTGAAACGCTGCCCATGGATTTGTTTCGAAGTGCCCCGATCGCTCAACCGCTGGCTGCCCGTCTGCGCGCAGCCAACCTGGATGAGTATGTCGGTCAGGAACACCTGCTCGCTCGCGGTAAGCCCTTGCGCGAAGCGCTGGAGCAGGGTGCGCTGCATTCGATGATCTTCTGGGGCCCGCCGGGGGTGGGTAAAACCACCCTGGCGCGGTTGCTGGCTGAAGTCTCGGATGCGCACTTTGAGACGGTTTCGGCGGTATTGGCCGGGGTCAAGGAGATCCGCCAGGCCGTTGAGATCGCCAAGCAGCAGGCCGCGCAGTATGGCCGGCGCACCATCTTGTTCGTCGACGAAGTGCATCGCTTCAACAAGTCGCAGCAGGATGCGTTTTTGCCCTACGTCGAAGACGGTACCTTGATCTTCATCGGGGCGACTACTGAAAACCCCTCCTTTGAACTCAATAACGCGTTGTTGTCCAGGGCGCGGGTGTATGTGCTCAAAAGCCTCGATGAAGCGGCTCTGCACAAGCTGGTGCAGCGTGCGTTGACCGAAGAACGTGGTCTGGGCAAGCGTGATCTGACCCTTAGCGATGAAGGCTTCCAGACGCTGCTGCGGGCGGCGGATGGTGACGGCCGGCGCTTGCTCAACCTGCTGGAGAACGCCTCGGACCTGGCTGAAGACCACAGCGAAATTGGCACCGAACTGTTGCAAAGCTTGCTGGGCGACACCCAGCGTCGTTTCGACAAGGGCGGCGAAGCGTTCTACGACCAGATCTCGGCCCTGCACAAGTCGGTGCGCGGTTCCAACCCGGATGGTGCCCTGTACTGGTTTGCCCGCATGATCGATGGCGGCTGCGACCCGTTGTATATCGCCCGGCGAGTGGTACGCATGGCCAGTGAAGACATCGGCAACGCCGACCCCAGGGCCTTGAGCCTGTGCCTCTCGGCCTGGGACGTGCAAGAGCGGCTCGGCAGTCCGGAAGGTGAGCTGGCAGTGGCGCAGGCCATTACCTACCTGGCCTGCGCGCCAAAAAGCAACGCCGTATACATGGGCTTCAAGGCTGCACTGCGCAGCGCGGCCGAATATGGCTCGCTCGAAGTGCCGCTGCACTTGCGCAATGCGCCGACCAAGCTGATGAAGCAGCTCGGCTACGGTGACGAATACCGCTACGCCCATGACGAGCCCGAGGCTTATGCTGCGGGCGAAGACTATTTTCCGGACGAGCTGGAGCCCTTGGCGCTCTACCAACCGGTGCCTCGCGGGCTGGAACTCAAAATCGGCGAGAAGCTCAAGCACCTTGCCGCTCTGGACCGTGCCAGCCCGATACAGCGGAGAAAACCTTGATTCCTGTTGTTCTTGCCGTCTCGGCCGGCGGTGTTGCGGGCACCTTGTTGCGCTTTGCCACGGGTAACTGGATCAACGCCAATTGGCCTCGGCACTTTTATACGGCGACATTGGCCGTTAATATCGTGGGCTGCCTGCTGATTGGCATCCTTTACGGCCTTTTTTTGATGCGCCCGGAAGTACCGATTGAAGTCCGAGCCGGGCTGATGATCGGTTTCCTGGGCGGCTTGACCACTTTTTCATCCTTTTCACTGGATACGGTGCGCCTGCTTGAAAGCGGGCAAGTGCCGCTGGCACTGGGCTATGCGGCCCTCAGCGTATTCGGCGGGCTGCTCGCAACCTGGGCTGGCCTGTCCCTGACCAAACTTTGATAAACGAGAAACCGACATGCTCGATTCCAAACTGTTACGTAGCAACCTGCAGGACGTAGCGGATCGCCTGGCATCCCGTGGCTTCAAGCTGGACGTGGCGCGCATCGACGCGCTGGAAGCCAAGCGTAAAGAAGTCCAGACCCTGACCGAGAAGCTGCAGGCCGAGCGTAATGCCATCTCCAAGAGCATCGGCCAGGCCAAGGCGCGCGGTGAAGACATCGCGCCATTGATGGCCAGTGTCGAAACCATGGGCAGCGATCTGGCCAACGGTAAAGTCGAGCTGGAAGCGATTCAGACTGAACTGGACTCGATCCTGCTGAGCCTGCCAAACCTGCCGCACGAATCGGTGCCGGTCGGCGCTGACGAAGACGGCAACGTCGAAATCCGTCGCTGGGGCACGCCCAAGGTCTTCGATTTTGAAATCAAGGACCACGTTGCACTGGGCGAGCAGTACGGCTGGCTCGACTTCGAAACCGCTGCCAAACTGTCTGGTGCGCGTTTCGCCTTGCTGCGCGGGCCAATCGCACGCCTGCACCGTGCCCTTGCACAGTTCATGCTCAACCTGCATATCAATGAACACGGCTATGAAGAGGCTTACACGCCTTATCTGGTCCAGGCGCCTGCGTTGCAGGGCACCGGCCAGTTGCCGAAGTTCGAGGAAGACCTGTTCAAGATCAGCCGCGAAGGCGAAGCCGATCTGTACCTGATCCCGACCGCTGAAGTGTCGCTGACCAATATCGTGTCCGGCGAAATCGTCGATCACAAAACCCTGCCGATCAAGTTTGTGGCGCACACACCGTGCTTCCGCAGTGAAGCCGGTGCATCAGGCCGTGATACCCGCGGCATGATTCGTCAGCACCAGTTCGACAAGGTTGAAATGGTGCAGATCGTCGAGCCATCGACGTCGATGGACGCGCTGGAAGGCCTGGTCGGCAATGCCGAGAAAGTCTTGCAACTGCTGGAACTGCCATACCGTACCCTGGCGCTGTGCACCGGCGACATGGGCTTCAGCGCGGTCAAGACTTACGATCTGGAAGTATGGGTTCCGAGCCAGGACAAGTACCGCGAGATTTCGTCGTGCTCCAACTGCGGTGATTTCCAGGCCCGTCGCATGCAGGCGCGTTTCCGTAACCCGGAAACCGGCAAACCGGAACTGGTCCACACCTTGAACGGTTCCGGTTTGGCAGTAGGCCGTACCCTGGTAGCCGTGCTGGAAAACTATCAGCAGGCAGACGGCTCGATCCGTGTGCCTGAAGTACTCAAGCCTTACATGGGCGGCATCGAGGTCATCGGCTAAATGGAGTTTCTGCCGCTGTTTCATAACCTGCGTGGCCGCCGTGTGCTGGTGGTTGGCGGCGGGGAGATTGCCTTGCGCAAATCCCGGCTGCTGGCCGATGCCGGCGCGGTGCTGCGGGTTGTCGCACCCGAAATAGAACCTCAGTTGTGCGAGTTGGTAAACAGCAGTGGCGGCGAGCAAGTGTTGCGCGGCTATGTTGAAGCGGATCTGGACGGCTGCGTCCTGATCATCGCAGCGACCGACGATGAGCCGCTCAATGCCCAGGTGTCCGCGGATGCCAATCGCCGGTGCGTACCGGTCAATGTGGTGGATGCTCCGGCCTTGTGCAGTGTGATTTTTCCGGCGATTGTTGACCGTTCGCCCTTGGTGATTGCCGTCTCCAGCGGCGGCGATGCACCGGTACTGGCGCGGTTGATTCGCGCGAAGCTTGAAACCTGGATACCTTCGACTTACGGGCAGCTTGCCGGTCTTGCGGCGCGTTTCCGGACTCAGGTCAAAGGCCTGTTTCCGGACGTACAGCAGCGCCGCGGCTTCTGGGAAGACGTGTTTCAGGGGCCGATTGCCGACCGTCAACTGGCCGGGCAGGGGGCTGAAGCCGAGCGCATGTTGCTGGCGAAAATCAAGGGTGAACCGGTCAAGACCACCGGTGAGGTTTATCTGGTGGGGGCAGGGCCGGGTGATCCCGATCTGCTGACCTTCCGCGCCTTGCGTCTGATGCAACAAGCGGATGTGGTGTTGTACGACCGCTTGGTGGCACCGGCGATTCTTGAGCTGTGCCGTCGTGATGCCGAGCGGGTGTATGTCGGCAAGCGTCGCGCTGACCACGCCGTGCCGCAAGATCAGATCAACCAGCAATTGGTGGACCTGGCTCGGCAAGGCAAGCGGGTGGTGCGGCTCAAGGGCGGCGACCCGTTCATCTTCGGCCGAGGTGGCGAAGAAATTGAAGAGCTGGCAGCCCATGGCATTGCCTTTCAGGTGGTGCCGGGGATTACGGCTGCCAGTGGTTGCTCGGCGTATGCCGGGATTCCACTGACCCATCGTGATTACGCGCAATCCGTGCGTTTTGTCACGGGGCATTTGAAGGACGGCACCAGCAATCTACCCTGGAGCGATCTGGTCGCGCCGGCACAGACACTGGTGTTCTACATGGGCCTGGTGGGCTTGCCGGTCATCTGCGAACAACTGATTAAACATGGTCGTTCGGCGGATACCCCGGCAGCCTTGATTCAGCAAGGCACCACCGCGAACCAGCGGGTGTTCACCGGTACGCTGAAGGATTTGCCATCATTGGTGGCAGAGCACGAAGTTCATGCGCCAACCCTGGTGATTGTGGGTGAAGTGGTGCTGTTGCGTGAAAAGCTTGCCTGGTTCGAAGGCGCGCAGTCTCAGGTCTGAGGCCTCCGGCCTTTCCCGCAGGAGCAATCGGTTTTCCGCCGGTTGCTCCTGCAGGCCATGACTAACTCCGGTTATCCCCTACCAGACTGTCGACCGACGGCACCCGTGTGTCGCTTTCCATTTGTGCATCATGCTCAAGCTGATGGCTGAAGCGGTCCAGTGACCCCTGTGCCGGTTGTGCATCGCTGGCAAACACCGGCGGGCTGAGCATATAGGCACCCAGCAAGCGACTCAGCGCTGCGAGGCTATCAATGTGGGTGCGCTCATAGCCGTGGGTGGCATCACAGCCGAAGGCCAGCAACGCGGTACGAATATCGTGCCCTGCGGTCACCGCTGAATGGGCATCGCTGAAGTAGTAGCGGAACATGTCCCGGCGCACCGGCAGTTCGTTTTCGCTGGCCAGGCGCAACAAGTGCCGTGACAAGTGGTAGTCGTAAGGCCCGCCTGAATCCTGCATGGCCACACTGACCGCATGTTCACTGGAGTGCTGCCCCGGCGCTACCGGCGCAATATCAATACCGACAAACTCACTCACATCCCACGGCAAGGCTGCGGCCGCACCGCTTCCGGTTTCTTCGGTAATGGTGAAGAGCGGGTGGCAGTCGATCAAGGGTTGCTGACCGCTCTCGACAATCGCCTTCAAGGCGGCGAGCAGGGCCGCGACACCGGCTTTGTCATCCAGATGCCGAGCGCTGATATGACCGCTTTCAGTGAATTCCGGCAGAGGGTCAAAGGCGACGAAATCGCCGACGTTGATCCCCAGAGAGTCGCAGTCGGCACGGGTGACGCAGTACGCGTCCAGACGCAGCTCGATGTGATCCCAACTGATCGGCAGCTCATCGACGCCGGTATTGAACGCATGACCCGAGGCCATTAACGGCAATACGCTGCCGCGAATCACGCCGTTGTCGGTAAACAGGCTGACGCGGCTGCCTTCGGCAAAGCGACTGGACCAGCAGCCCACGGGGGCCAGGACCAGCCGGCCGTTGTCCTTGATTGCCCGCACGCTGGCGCCGATGGTGTCGAGGTGAGCGGAGACGGCGCGGTCCGGGCTGTTTTTCTGGCCCTTGAGCGTGGCGCGCAACGTGCCACGCCGGGTCAGTTCAAACGGAATCCCCAGCTCTTCGAGGCGTTCGGCGACATAGCGCACGATGGTGTCGGTAAAGCCGGTAGGGCTTGGAATGGCGAGCATTTCCAGCAATACCCGTTGCAGGTACTCGAGGTCGGGTTCAGGGATTGTGGGATTCATGAAAGCTCCAGAGGCGAGGCCCGCTGCGTCTTGTGAACGCAGCGCGGCTCGGGATGACGTTCAGCGACGCGGGTCAGGGCGCCGGCTGACTATGGGGGAACAACAAATCGATAAAGCGTTCTGCCGTCGGTTGCGGGTCATGGTTGGCCAGGCCGGCACGTTCGTTTGCCTCGATAAACACATACTCGGGTTGATCGGCGGCCGGGACCAGCAGGTCCAGGCCTACCACGGGAATGTCCAGTGCCCGGGCCGCGCGAATCGCCGCGTCGGCCAACGTCGGGTGCAGTATGTCGGTGACATCTTCCAGGCAGCCGCCGGTGTGCAAATTGGCAGTGCGGCGTACGACAAGGGGTTCACCTGCGGGCAAAATGCTTGTGTACTCGTAGCCTGCCGCCTGCACCGTGCGCAGGGTTTCGGCGTCTTGCGGAATGCGGCTTTCGCCTTCGGTGGCGGCCTGCCGCCGACGGCTTTGGGCCTCGATCAATTGTGCAACGCTGTGCAGGCCATCGCCCGTCACTTGTGCGGGTCGGCGGATGGCGGCGGCGACGACTTCAAAGCCGATCACCACAATCCGCAGATCGTGCCCTTCATGGAAGCTTTCGAGGAGCACCCGGCTGTCGAACGCACGCGCCGTTTCGATGGCCTGTTGCACCTGTTCGAGGGTGTCCAGGTTCACCGCCACACCATTGCCTTGCTCGCCATCCACGGGCTTGACCACGATCCGCGCGTGCTCCTCCAGAAATGCCAGATGGTCATCGGCATTGCTGGCCAGTTGCTGGACCGGCAAATTCAGCCCCGCCTGGCTCAATACTTTGTGGGTCAGCCTTTTGTCCTGGCACAGGTTCATGCTGATGGCGCTGGTCAGATCACTCAGCGATTCCCGGCAGCGGATCCGGCGCCCGCCATGGCTGAGGGTGAATAGTCCGGCTGCGGCGTCATCAATCTGCACGTCGATACCGCGCCGGTAGGCCTCTTCGACCAGGATCCGCGCATAGGGATTGAGCCCGGCTTCAGGACCGGGGCCAAGGAAGAGCGGCTGGTTGATGCCGTTTCTGCGTTTGATGGCAAACGTCGACAGGTTGCGAAACCCCAGCTTCGTATAAAGATTCTTGGCCTGTGCGTTGTCGTGCAGCACCGACAAGTCCAGATAGCTCAGGCCGCGACTCATGAAGTGTTCGATCAAGTGCCGCACCAGCACTTCACCGACCCCGGGTCGGGTACAGTGAGGATCAACCGCCAGGCACCACAGGCTGCTGCCGTTCTCCGGGTCATGAAACGCTGCATGGTGATTCAAGCCCATGACGCTGCCAATCACCGCGCCACTGTCTTCATCCTCGGCCATCCAGTACACCGGCCCGCCTTTATGCCGCGCGGTCAGCAGGGCAGGGTCGACAGGCAGCATATTGCGCGCCAGATACAGGCTGTTGATGGCTGCCCAGTCGGACTCGCTTTGCACGCGCCGGATCCGGAAGCCGCGGTATACCCGGGTGGCCGGGCGATAGTCACTGAACCACAGACGCAAGGTGTCCGAGGGATCGAGAAACAGCTGTTGCGGAGATTGCGCCAGCACCTGCTGGGGCGCGGCCACATAGAGCGCGATATCGCGCTCGCCGGGGCGTTCCTTGAGTAACTCGTTGGCCAGGCTCAGCGGGTCGGGGAAAGTATGCCCGATCAGTAGCCGGCCCCAGCCGCAATGCACGGCGACAGGTAGGGCGCCCAATTCACTGCCGTCTTCGGCGAAGCGCGCCTGGAGGCGCTCATAAGACGGTGTTTGCCCGCGTATCAAGCGCTGGCTGTAAGCCGTAGCGAGGGGTTTCATTGGTTAGATTCCTTGTTCGCTCAGCCACAAGTTCAAGGCTGCCAGTTGCCACAGCTTTGAACCGTTCAAGGGGGTCAACTGACCTTGGGGATTGGTCAGCAACTGGTCAAGCATGGCCGGCTTGAACAGCCCGCGGTCTTGACTCGGATCCAGCAGCAGGTCCCGTACCCAATTCAAGGTGTCGCCTTGCAAATGTTTGAGCCCAGGAACCGGGAAATAACCCTTTTTACGGTCGATGACTTCGCTGGGAATCACCAGTCGCGCCGCTTCCTTGAGCACTTGCTTGCCACCGTCCGGCAGTTTGAAACGGGCCGGAATCCGGGCCGACAGTTCAGCCAGACGGTAATCGAGGAACGGTGTGCGGGCTTCAAGGCCCCAGGCCATGGTCATGTTATCGACCCGTTTTACCGGGTCATCCACCAGCATCACCGTGCTGTCCAGGCGCAGGGCCTTGTCCACTCCGGCGTCGGCACCCGGTTGGGCGAAATGTTCCCGGACAAAATCTCCCGCCGCATCATTGGCGGTTAACCACTGTGGCTGGACAGTGGCTTTGTACTCGTCATGGCTGCGGTCGAAAAATGCTTCGCGGTAGGCGGCGTAGGGATCGCGGGCGCCATCCACTTGCGGGTACCAGTGATAACCGGCAAACAGTTCGTCCGCGCCCTGACCGCTCTGTACCACTTTGCAATGCTTGGCGACTTCGCGGGACAGTAAGTAAAAAGCGATGCAGTCATGGCTGACCATCGGCTCGCTCATGGCACGGAAGGCCGCTGGCAACTGTTCGATGATTTCGTTTTCGCCAATCCGCAACTGGTGGTGCTGCGTGCCGTAGTGCCGGGCGATCAGATCCGAGTACTGGAATTCGTCACCGCGCTCGCCGCCAGCGTCCTGGAAACCGATCGAAAAAGTCGACAGGTCTTGTACACCGACCTCGCGCAATAACCCCACCAGCAGGCTCGAATCGACCCCGCCCGACAGCAATACACCGACATCCACGGCTGCACGCTGGCGTATGGCGACGGCTTCGCGGGTGCTGTCGAGCACGCGGTCGCGCCAGTCTTCAAGGGTCAGATGAGTTTCATCGGCATGGGGGCCGTAGGGCAGTGTCCACCAGGTTTTCTGTTCGGTACTGCCGTTGGCGTCGATGCGCATCCAGGTGGCCGGCGGCAGTTTCTCAATCCCGGCAATCAGCGTCCTGGGGGCGGGCACTACAGAGTGGAAATTCAGGTAATGGTTGAGCGCTACCGGGTCGAGCAAGGTGTTGATGTCACCACCCTTGAGCAGCGCCGGCAGGCTGGAAGCAAAGCGCAGGCGTTCACCGGTACGCGACAGGTACAGCGGTTTCACCCCAAGGCGGTCACGGGCGATGAACAGACGCCGGGCGTCGCGTTCCCAAATGGCGAAGGCAAACATGCCATTGAGTTTGGGCAGTAAGGCTTCGCCCCAGGCGTGATAGCCCTTGAGCAGGACTTCGGTGTCACCCTCGGAGTAAAAGGTGTATCCGAGGTCTTGCAGTTCAGCTCTTAATTCGGGGAAGTTATAGATCGCGCCATTGAAGGCCAGCGACAAGCCAAGTGAGTTGTCGACCATCGGCTGCGCGGAACCGTCTGACAAGTCCATGATCTTGAGGCGCCGATGCCCCAGGGCAACTGGCCCCTGACTGTAAAATCCCCAAGCGTCGGGTCCGCGTGGTGCAAGGTGATGGGTGATGCGTTCGATGGCTGCCAGGTTGGCAGGTTGGTGATCAAAACGTAACTCTCCAGCTAATCCGCACATGCTGCTTTAACCCTTTTGAATCCGGGCCTGCAGCGCTACTGCTGATTCCTGGGTACCTGATGCGTACCCTCTACAGCCTTTTCGGGTTCACCGGCTCGCTCCCGTCAATCGGCGAGCGGGTCCACCGTGCAAAGGCGCAAGCCGAAAAAATCCGGCAATGCTTGCACCCCGTAGCGCTCAGGTCCTGTTTTGGATCGGACACAGCGCTCTGACCTTTCTCCCGATCCTTGCGGCGCGAACACACTGTCAGAGCGCGCCGCCGCGAGTAATCGTTTTTTTCGAGTACCCAGGCGTCGCAATCGTTCAATAAATTTTCACGTCGGGTGGATGAGTGGCACCCGGCCGCCTGCCTGAAGGGCGTCCCGAGCGCCCGTCCAGAGGGGGGTTACAACCCTTTGATCAACGCCCTGAGTGCAAAGCGATTGGGGTGGCAGGCTTCGGCGATGCTGCGGGGGACAGGCAAGGGTGCACCATCGATCCAGGCCGCCAGTAGCTCGCCGGAGATCGGGGCGGTGATCAGGCCGCGCGAACCGTGACCGCTGTTGACGTACAGGCCGTGCAGCCATGGGCATTCGGTGCCGGGCACCTGGCGTGCGTCCTTGCGCAGCACAGCATAAGCCTCGGTGAAGGCCTCGGGGTCGGCCAGCGGCCCGACGATCGGCAGGTAGTCAGGGCTGGTGCAACGGAAAGCTGCCCAGCCGCTGAGATGTTCGGGGTCCAGGTGCTCGCCACCCAGGCGTTGCGCCATGTCCGGGGAGATCTCCTGGAGCAGATCGAGATTGCCCTGATGGCCGGCTGGTGTCGTGGTCAGGTCTTCATTATTGAAATCGAAACTGGCGCCCAGGGTGTGCTCACCCAAGCGCCCGGGGGCAACGTAACCTTCCGCGCATACCACGGTGTTCAACGCGGCGCTGTCCTGGGTCTCGACCAGTTGGGTGATCTGGCCGCGAATGCGTTTGAGCGGCAAGCCGCTGCTGGCGGCAAAACGCTTGACCTCGGCAGCCCCGGCCAGAATCACCACCGGCGCACTGGCCAGTACCTCATCGCCCTGGCAGGCCTGCCACTGGCCGTCGACGTTGCGCAGTTGCACGACATCATGGTGGGTCAGGACTTGAATGCCTGGGCGCTGCGCCTGGTAATGGCACAGTGCTGGTGGATGCACCCAGCCACCTTCCGGGTAGAACAGGCCGCCATGGGCCAGTTCGATGCCGGCCAATGCCTGGGCCTGGGGCTGGTCGAGCAAGTGCACCAGCGCCGGAGGAAAGGCACCCGCCAATTGCGCCTGACGTTCGCTCTCTTTGGCGTTGAAGCCCAATTGCAGCACACCGCAGTCATCCCAGTCGCGTCCGCGCTGCAGTTGCTCCAGCAAGCGGCGGGTATAGCCAAAACCGCTGACAATCAGTTGCGACAGGGTTGTGCCGTGGGCGGAAAGCTTCAGATACAGCACCCCTTGCGGATTGCCCGAGGCTTCCTTGGCCAGTTTCTCATGGCGCTCCAGCAAGCTGACTTGCCAACCTCTTTTGGCCAGGCTATTGGCACTGGCACAGCCCGCCAGACCACCACCGATCACCAGGGCTTTACGCTCGCCCTCGATCTGAGGCGGGCGGGCGTACCAAGGCTTGATGGTTGGGCTGGGGGTTGCTTGCTCCGGCAAACCGATAAAAGCGCCGCGCAGGATTTCCCACTTGTGGCCAATGCCTGGCGTACGGCGCATTTTGAAGCCGGCGTCGTTTAACGCCCGGCGCACCCAGCCAGTACTGGTAAAGGTGCTGATGGTGGAGTCGGGCGCCGCAAGGCGAGCCAGTTGCGCGAACAGCTCGGGGGACCACATGTCCGGATTTTTCGCCGGGGCGAAGCCGTCGAGAAACCAGGCGTCGATGCGTGCGTCGAGTTGCGGCAGCTGTTCCAGTACATCACCGATCAGCAGGGTGAGCGTCACTCGACCGTTGTCCAGGCACAGGCTCTGAAAACCGGGGTGAATCGCGAAATAGACCGCCAGCAATTGCTCGCTGTAGCGCGTCAGCTCTGGCCACAGGGCGAGGGCGCGCTGCAAGTCGTCGCGGGTCAGGGGGTATTTTTCGACGCTGATGAAGTGCAGACGGGCATCGGGCCGTGCTGTCTGCTCAAACAGTTGCCAGGCGCACAAAAAATTGAGCCCGGTGCCGAATCCGGTTTCGCCAATCACCAGCTCGCCATGGGCGGGCAGGGCGCTGAAGCGCTCTTTGAGAGCGTTCTGCTCGATAAATACGTAACGGGTTTCTTCGAGACCGGACTGGTCCGAAAAATACACATCATCAAACGCCCGAGAATGAGGGCGGCCTTGGTCATCCCAGTCAATCTGGGCATTGGGCGTTTCAATAGTCATGTGCGGCTCGGCAACGGCAAGGCGGCCATTCTAGCTGATCAGCCCCCAAGGTATTGCTCTGTGACAGGTTTGTGCGGATTGTTCCTACACCTTAGAGAGCACTCCGCTAGTCTTGTGACAACTTGCCAGGGAGCTCTCCATGTTCGAATCTGCGGAAATCGGTCATTTCATAGACAAAGAAACCTACGAAAGAGAGGCTCCTGCCTTACGTGAGGCGTTGCTTGAAGTTCAGTTTGAGCTTCACCAACAGAAGAATGCTGCGGTGATTGTGCTGATCAACGGCATTGAAGGAGCCGGCAAGGGTGAAACGGTCAAGTTGCTCAACGAGTGGATGGACCCGCGCCTGATTGAGGTACGCACCTTTGACCGCCAGACCGACGAAGAGCTGGCGCATCCACCGGCCTGGCGTTATTGGCGGTTGCTCCCGGCCAAAGGCCGCATGGGTGTGTTCTTTGGCAACTGGTACAGCCAGATGTTGCAAGGTCGGGTGCACGGCCTGTTCAACAACGCGGTGCTTGATCAGGCGATCAATGGTGCCGAGCGTCTGGAAAAAATGCTTTGCGATGAAGGTGCGATCATTTTCAAGTTCTGGTTTCACTTGTCCAAAAAACAAATGAAGGCGCGCTTGCACACACTTAAGGACGATCCGTTGCACAGCTGGCGCATCAGCCCGCTCGACTGGCAGCAGTCAAAGACGTATGAAAAATTTGTGCGCTATGGCGAGCGAGCCATTCGCCGCACCAGCCGTGACTATGCCCCGTGGAACATTGTCGAGGGTGTTGATCCGTACTATCGCAGCCTTACGGTGGGCAAAATCCTGCTGGAAGGGCTGCAGGCAGCGCTCAATGCGCCCCCCGTCACGGCGCACTCTACCCATGAAGCGCCTTTTATCGACGACTTCAGTGGCGTGAGCCTGCTTGATTGCCTGGACATGAGCTTGCGCCTGGGCAAGAACGATTACGAGGAGCAACTGATTACCGAGCAGGCCCGCTTGTCAGGGCTGATGCGTGACAAGCGCATGCGTCGCCACGCACTCATTGCAGTATTTGAAGGCAACGACGCCGCCGGTAAAGGGGGCTCGATACGCCGGGTAGCGGCTGCGCTGGACCCGCGTCAATACGACATCGTGCCCATTGCGGCACCTTCGGAAGACGAGCGTGCGCAACCCTATCTCTGGCGCTTTTGGCGACAAATTCCGGCACGGGGCAAATTCACCATCTTCGACCGCTCCTGGTATGGCCGGGTACTGGTTGAGCGGGTCGAGGGGTTTTGTACGCGGGTCGACTGGATGCGTGCTTATGGCGAGATCAACGACTTTGAAGAACAACTGACCAATGCGGGAGCGATCGTCGTCAAGTTCTGGTTGGCAATCGACAAGGACACGCAGCTGGAGCGCTTCCAGGAGCGTGAACAAATCCCCTTCAAACGCTTCAAAATTACCGAAGACGACTGGCGCAACCGGGAAAAATGGGACCTGTATCGGCGTGCAGTGTGCGACATGGTTGACCGTACCAGCACTGAAATCTCGCCCTGGACACTGGTCGAAGCCAATGACAAGCGCTGGGCGCGGGTCAAGGTGTTACGCACGATCAACGAAGCCCTGGAAGCGGCCTTCGACAAGCGCGATAAACACGATAAAAAGCGTAAGAAGTAAGGTGTTTTGAACCCGCGCCTGGGCTTCTCCTGCCGGAGAAGCCCAGGCTAACGCGGCTTAATGCTTGCCAGGCCCCAGCATGTTTTCCGGGCGTACCCACTGATCGAACTCGGCATCAGTGAGATAGCCAAGCTCCAGTGCCGCTTCGCGCAAGGTTAAATCCTCGGCATAGGCTTTCTTGGCGATTTCGGCAGATTTGTCATAGCCGATGTGAGGGTTGAGCGCCGTCACCAGCATCAGCCCCCGCTCCAGGTGCTCGGCCATTTTTGCGGCATCCGGTTCAAGACCTGTAACGCAGTGTTTTTGGAAGTTACTGCAGCCGTCCCCCAGCAACTGGATGGACTGCAACAGGTTATGGATGATCACGGGCTTGTACACGTTCAGTTGCAGATGCCCCTGGCTGGCGGCAAAACCGATCGCCACATCATTGCCCATGACCTGGCAGGCCAGCATGGACAGCGCCTCGCATTGGGTCGGGTTGACCTTGCCCGGCATGATGGAGCTGCCGGGCTCGTTGGCCGGCAGCTTGATTTCGGCCAGCCCGGCCCGTGGCCCGGAACCCAGCAGGCGAAAGTCATTGGCCAGCTTCATCAAGGTCACGGCGAGGGTCTTGAGCGCACCCGACAAAGTGGTCAGTGGTTCGTGCCCGGCCAGGGCGGCAAACTTGTTCGGTGCAGTGACAAACGGCAAGCCGGACAGGGCGGCGACTTCAGCGGCGATGGCTTCAGCAAAACCGTGGGGGGCGTTAAGCCCGGTGCCGACGGCAGTGCCGCCCTGGGCCAGTTCGCAGACGGCCGGCAAGGCTGCACGGATGGCCCGCTCGGCGTAGTCCAGCTGTGCGACGTACGCTGACAGCTCTTGGCCAAAAGTAATCGGCGTGGCATCCATCATGTGGGTACGGCCGGTTTTAACCAGCTTCATGTGGCGCGCCGACAACTCGGCCAACCCCCCGGACAATTCATTGATGGCAGGCAGCAGATGCTCATTGACCGCTTTGGCGGCGGCAATGTGCATGGCGGTCGGGAAACAGTCATTCGAGCTTTGCGAGCGATTGACATGGTCATTGGGGTGGACCGGCGACTTGCCCCCCCGACCTTTGCCTGCCAGCTCATTGGCTCGTCCGGCAATCACTTCGTTGGCATTCATGTTGCTCTGGGTGCCGCTACCGGTTTGCCACACAACCAGCGGAAACTGGTCGTCGTGTTCGCCATCGAGTATCTCGTCGGCGGCCTGTTCGATCAGGCGGGCGATATCGGCAGGCAGGTCACCGTTGCGGTCGTTGACCCGTGCGGCGGCTTTTTTGATCAACACCAGGGCATGCAGCACGGCAAGCGGCATTTTTTCCTTGCCGATTGCAAAATTGATCAGCGACCGCTGGGTTTGGGCGCCCCAATAGGCCTCATCGGCGACGCTAACTTCACCCAGACTGTCGGTTTCGATACGGCTCATCGTCACTTTCTCCTTAAGGTCTGACCAGACAGCTTAGGCGTAGATTGCGGGCAGGGGTTCAATCTTGTGTTTAGAGGGCTTTTGGTCGGTTGATGAGAACGTCTATCAGTCTCGGGGTTGAGTGACGCACTTTGTTAGGCGCAGAATGGGCGCCCTTGGGGTTCTGCCTCGCTTGCTAGAAAAGGAAACTCGATGACCCGTCTTCGCGCCATCTGTACTGCGGTTGCTCTGGTTTGCGCCAGCGGCCAGGTTTTCGCCGATACCGCCAGTCACGCCGCCAGTGCTGAAACGTTCCTGAAGCTGGCACATGCCGACAAGCTGGGTACCCCGGTGTACATGCAAGTGCAGCAAATGTTTGCTCAGCGTTTTGAGCAGACAAAGGCACCTGCTTCCAAGAAAGCCTTGCTGGAAACCTACCAGGCCAAAGCCAACACGGCTCTGGATCAGGCCATTGGCTGGGACAAGCTGAAACCGGACATGGTCAAGCTGTACACCACCAACTTCAGCGAATCCGAACTCAAGGATCTGGTGGCGTTCTATCAGTCGCCCCTGGGCAAAAAAGTCCTGGAAAAAATGCCGCAGCTGACCCAGCAATCGGCGCAAATGACCCAGGCCAAGCTGGAAGGCGCAGTGCCGGTCGTCAACAAGTTGCTTGAAGACATGACGACAGAACTGGCGCCAAAAGCGGCCCCGGCCAAAAAGAAGTAAGCGGAGCCTGAATGGACATGCAACATCGTATCGAATTGGCGCTTGGCGCATTGCAACCCGAGCATCTGAGCGTGCTGGATGAAAGCCACATGCACAGTCGCGGGCTACAGACCCACTTCAAGGCGGTGGTGGTCAGCGAGCAGTTCACCGGGCTCAACCGGGTCAAGCGTCACCAGAAGGTTTACGCCGCACTGGGTGACCTGATGGGCGAATTCCATGCGTTGGCCTTGCACACATACACGCCTGAGGAATGGGCAGAAATCGGCACAGCCCCGGCCTCGCCGACCTGTGCCGGCGGTGGGCACTGAGTTAGCGCAGTCAGCTGGCTTTTTGTTAGAATCTGCAACGCGCCGCTTAGTCGGCGCGTTTTTTTTGCATCCGGTTCACCCTTTACGAGGGTAGCCACCTGGAGAGAGACGCGATGACATCGCCGATTGTAGTAGCTGCACTGTACAAATTCGTCACCCTTGAAGATTACGTCGAACTGCGTGAGCCCTTGCTCAAGGCCATGGTCGATAACGGCATCAAGGGGACATTGCTGATTGCCGAAGAAGGTATCAACGGCACTGTATCCGGTAGCCGCGAAGGAATTGACGGGCTGATGGACTGGTTGAAGTCCGACCCGCGCATGATCGACATCGATCACAAGGAATCCTACTGCGATGACCAGCCGTTCTACCGGACCAAGGTCAAACTGAAGAAAGAAATCGTCACCCTCGGCGTAGAAGGCGTAGATCCGAACAAAAAAGTCGGAACCTATGTTGACCCCGAGAACTGGAACGCGCTGATCAGCGATCCAGAGGTGCTGCTGATCGATACCCGTAATGATTACGAAGTGTCCATCGGTACGTTTGAGGGGGCAATTGACCCCAAGACCACCAGCTTTCGCGAGTTTCCCGACTACATCAAGGCCAACTTCGACCCGGCCAGGCACAAGAAAGTCGCCATGTTCTGCACCGGTGGCATTCGCTGTGAAAAAGCTTCGAGCTACATGCTCAGCCAAGGGTTTGACGAGGTGTATCACCTTAAGGGCGGGATCCTGAAGTACCTCGAAGAAGTGCCGCAGGAAGAAACCAAATGGCAGGGCGACTGCTTCGTGTTTGATAATCGTGTCACCGTGCGTCACGATTTGAGCGAAGGCGAATACGACCAGTGCCACGCCTGCCGCACCCCGATCAGCGCGGCCGACCGCGAGTCCGAGCACTATCAGCCGGGTATCAGTTGCCCGTATTGCTGGGACAAACTGAGCGAGAAGACGCGGCGCAGTGCCATTGATCGCCAAAAGCAGATCGAACTGGCCAAGGCCCGCAATCAACCACATCCGATCGGTCATAACTACCGTAAACCTGCCGAGGCCTGATGATGTCTGCGCGCTTGCTCTATGTGATGGACCCGATGTGCTCGTGGTGCTGGGGTTTTTCACCCGTCGCCGAAGCCCTGGTAGAGCAGGCGCAGGCCGCAGGTGTCGAGTTGCACCTGGTGGTGGGTGGTCTGCGTACCGGCAGCGGCGCGTCAATGGACGCCGCAAAGCGTCGCTACATCCTTGAGCATTGGCAGGCCGTCGCAGACGCCACCGGTCAACCGTTTACCTTTGAAGGTGCTTTGTCCGAGGGCTTTGTGTACGACACCGAGCCCGCTTGTCGGGCATTGGTGGCAGCCCGCAGTCTGGCCCCCGATTGCGCCTGGAAACTGGTAAAGCTGATCCAGCAGGCGTTTTACATGCAGGGTCGGGATGTCACTCAAGCCAGTGTCCTGGTTGAGCTGGCAGAGGCATCAGGGTTGCCGCGTATCGAGTTTGCGGCAGCCTTTGACACTGCGGAACAACACGCCGCCACCGCTGCCGACTTCAGTTGGGTGCAAGACCTGGGCATTGCCGGGTTCCCGACCTTGCTGGCTGAGCGCGACGGGCAACTCGCGTTACTGACCAACGGTTATCAACCGCTTGGGCCTTTGTCGGACTTGCTCGGTCGCTGGCTAGAACGCGCTACGCGTGTTTGATCCTTCTGAGGTGCCGCCTTGCGGAAAAACACCGGATCGCCTGACTTGGGGCGAGATCCGGCGCTTGGCCCTGCGCCATAAAAAAGCCTTGTGGATTGCCAACGGGGTCGCCGTACTGGCCACCTTGTGCAGTGTTCCCATCCCCTTGCTGCTGCCCTTGCTGGTCGATGAGGTGTTGCTGGGCAATGGCGATGCGGCCCTGAAAATCATGAATCACGCGTTGCCACAGGCCTGGCAAGGCGCGGTGGGCTATATCGGCCTGATGCTGGCGATTACCCTTGTGCTGCGTTGCGGAGCGTTGCTGTTCAACGTGCTTCAGGCCCGGCTGTTTTCGAGCCTGGCCAAGGATATTGTGTTTCGCATCCGCTTGCGTTTGATCGAGCGCCTGAAGCGCATTTCGCTGGCCGAGTACGAAAGCCTGGGTAGCGGCACCGTGACCACGCACCTGGTCACGGATCTGGATACGCTGGACAAGTTTGTCGGTGAGACGCTGAGCCGCTTTCTGGTCGCCATGCTCACGCTGGTGGGGACTTCGGCGATTTTGCTGTGGATGCACTGGCAACTGGCGCTGCTGATCCTGCTGTTCAACCCGTTGGTGATTTACGCCACGGTGCAATTGGGCAAGCGCGTCAAACACCTGAAAAAACTGGAAAACGACAGCACGGCACGCTTTACCCAGGCCCTGACCGAAACCCTGGATGCCATTCAGGAAGTACGCGCAGGCAATCGCCAGGGGTTTTTCCTGGGTCGCTTGGGACAACGTGCTCGTGAAGTGCGTGACTTTGCGGTGGCTTCGCAGTGGAAAAGCGACGCTTCGAACCGGGCCAGCGGTTTGTTGTTCCAGTTCGGGATCGACATTTTCCGTGCGGCGGCGATGTTGACTGTGCTGTTTTCGGATCTGTCGATCGGCCAGATGCTCGCCGTGTTCAGTTATCTGTGGTTCATGATCGGTCCTGTCGAGCAATTGCTTAACTTGCAATACGCTTTTTATGCGGCAGGCGGGGCGGTGACGCGGATCAACCAGCTGTTGGCCCGTGCCGATGAACCGCAATATCCCGGCGGCGTGAATCCCTTTGCGGGGCTCCAGACCGTAGGCATAGAAGTGCGGGACCTGAGCTTCAGCTACGGCGAAGAAAAGGTGCTGGATCACCTGAACCTGAACATTGCAGCAGGTGAGAAGGTGGCCATTGTGGGAACCAGTGGCGGTGGCAAGAGCACGCTGGTGCAGCTGCTATTGGGGCTTTACACCCCACAGTCGGGAGATATTTACTTTGCCGGCGCCAGTCAGTCGCAAATTGGTCTGCAAACCATTCGCGAACACGTTGCCGTGGTACTGCAGCACCCGGCACTGTTCAACGACACGGTACGCGCCAACCTGACCATGGGCCGTGAGCGCTCTGACGAAGCCTGTTGGCGGGCGCTGGAAATCGCTCAGCTCGACGGCACCATTCTGAACCTGCCGCAAGGGCTGGACAGTATTGTCGGGCGTTCGGGTGTGCGCCTGTCGGGAGGTCAACGCCAGCGCCTGGCGATTGCCCGAATGGTCCTGGCCGAGCCTCGCGTGGTGATTCTCGATGAGGCCACCAGCGCGCTCGATGCGGCCACGGAATACAACCTGCATCACGCTTTGGGAAAATTCTTGAATGGTCGCACCACATTAATCATCGCTCATCGCCTGTCTGCGGTAAAACAGGCAGATCGGGTGCTGGTGTTTGATGGTGGACGCATTGCCGAAGAGGGTGATCACCAGCAGTTGATCGCCGATGGCGGCCTTTACGCAAGGCTGTACGGACACCTGCAACAGAACTGATGCCGGGCAGGCTTGCGGGCTGATTGGCTGACGTCTTTCAGGCATTTAGCTGTGCGTGGCAGGGACTGGCTGCAGGCTTTTTGCTAGTGCCCTTCCTGCCGTTGCTCTGTTATTCGCAAATTAGCCTAGGCTGATGTGTTGTGGAGAGGTTGTTCTCTGGTTTTTGACCGGTCAGCTGACGCAAAGGGAGCTCATGAAGCAAGAACGTACCCTCGACGCGCCGCGGTTGTTGGGCATTGTCTGGCCCTTTATCGCAGTCGTGCTGTTTCAGGCGTTATTGGGGTGTGTCAGCCTATACATGCTCTCGGCCGTGAGAGGCTATGTCGCAGGCGAGAGCTTATGGTCCAAGGGGCAAAAAGACGCCATCTACTTCCTCACACTGTATGCCGACGGCCAGGACCCGGCCATTTTCGCCAAATATGAACAAGCGATCAGGGTGCCCAAGGGCGGCTACGTCCTGCGTAAGGCGCTGGACCAGACGCCCCCTGATCTGGACGCTGCTCGCGAAGGTATTTTGCAGGGCGGCAATAGCCCGGAAGACGTCTCGAGCATTATCTGGTTCTACCGGTACTTTCGGAACTTCAGTTACCTGGACCGGGCCATTGAGAAATGGGTCGTGGGTGACAGCTATCTGGATCAGCTCGATGCGCTGGCCCGGGAAATACACCGGGATACATCTGCCCATCAAGCGAGCGCTGCCGATATCCAGCGCTGGAAGGCTGATATCTTCGCCATCAATGAAGGCGTCACGCCAACGGCCAAAGCCTTTAGCGACGCCTTGGGCGAAGGGTCGCGATTTATCCTGAACCTGTTGGTGTTGACGAATCTCGCTACTGCGCTTGGCCTGATTCTGCTGGCCCTGTTGCGCACACGCAAAATACTTGCCCAGCGCCGCGCATTTGCCGAAGCGTTGCAAATGGAAAGGGAGCGGGCGCAAATAACCCTGGAGTCCATTGGCGACGGGGTCATCAGCACGGACGTCAATGGCGCAATTGCCTACATGAACCCTGCAGCGGAGCAACTGACCCGCTGGAGGTCCGAGCATGCTCAGGGCATACCCTTGGCCGCGCTGTTCAAGTTGCTCGACGAAAATGCCCAGGATGATGGCTTCAAGTTGATCGACCGCATTCTCGGCGGCGAGCTGGGCAACCACAGTGAGCACGCCAAGCTGATTCAGCGCGCGGATGGCAGTACGGTTTCTGTCACGCTGGTGGGTGCCCCGATCCTTCACGCCGGACAAGTGAGCGGGGCCGTGCTGGTACTGCACGACATGACCCGTGAGCGGCAATACCTCGCCAATCTGTCCTGGCAGACGACCCATGACTCGCTGACAGGGCTGACCAATCGCCGTGAGTTTGAATACCGGCTGGAGCTGGTATTGCAAAACCTGGCTCGCCAGCAAGGCCGTCATGCCTTGCTGTATCTCGATCTTGACCAATTCAAACTGGTCAACGATACCTGCGGCCATGCGGCGGGCGATGAGCTTTTGCGTCACGTTTGTGCGTTGCTGCAAGCCGGTTTGCGTGAGGGAGACACGCTTGCGCGCCTCGGAGGAGATGAGTTTGGCATCCTGCTGGAAAACTGCCCGCCCGATGTCGCGGAGACAATCGCTGATGGCCTGCGCCAGACGGTACAGAGTTTGCATTTTGTCTGGAAGGGCCGGCCATTCCTGACCACCATCAGTATCGGACTGGTACACATTCACCTGGCCCCCGTAACGATTGAAGGCCTGCTGCAGGCAGCGGACATGGCGTGCTACATGGCCAAGGAGAAGGGCCGCAATCGGGTCCAGGTCTACCACGCCGATGACTCCGAGCTGTCTCTGCGTTTTGGCGAAATGGCATGGGTTCAGCGTTTGCATGTTGCCCTGGAAGACAACCGTTTTTGCCTGTATGCACAAGAAATTGCCGAGCTGGGTAGCACTCGGGACGCTGCTGGCCACATCGAGATTTTATTGCGTTTGTATGATGAAAGCGGGCGAATGATCTTGCCTGACAGTTTTATACCCGCCGCTGAGCGTTATGGCTTGATGTCTTCAATTGACCGTTGGGTGGTCGAAAACGTGTTCAGGATCATTTCTGAATGCGCAGCCCGGTCTCCGGGCCGTCCGATGGCGGTATGCGCTATCAACCTGTCGGGTACCACCATTGGTGACGAGGACTTTTTAGCGTTCCTGCATGAGCAGTTCGAATGTTATGGCGTCGCCCCCGAGATGATCTGTTTTGAAATTACCGAAACCAGTGCCATTGCCAATTTGGGCAGCGCGATTCGCTTTATCAATGATTTGAAGGGGCTGGGTTGCCAGTTTTCCCTGGATGATTTTTGTGCCGGTATGTCCTCGTTTGCCTACTTGAAGCATTTGCCGGTGGATTTTTTGAAAATTGATGGCAGCTTCGTCAGGGACATGCTCGATGACCCGATAAACCGGGCTATGGTTGAGGTCATCAATCACATTGGTCATGTGATGGGTAAACGTACGATTGCCGAGTTCGTCGAGAGCCCGCAAATTGAGCGGGCATTGATCGAGATCGGTGTCGATTTTGCCCAAGGGTATACAATTGAACGTCCAAAGTTATTCAACTGCGAAAGCTTGTTGTGTCGACCTGAGCGACGTAAATCCCAGGTTTTAAAGTCGCCAGGAGCGTTGCGTTGACAGCGCGCAGGATACTGAAACATCACCCATCAAAAGGAATTCGATAGTGATTGATGCATTCAACCGTACTGGGCCGCTCATGGAGCCAGCCAGTTATCCGGACTGGGCTCAGCAGTTGATTCGTGACTGTAGCGAGAGCAAGCGTCGGGTTGTCGAGCATGATTTTTACAGGCGCATGCGCGATAACACGCTGAGCCCCAAAACCTTGCGCTTGTATCTGATCGGCGGCTGGCCTGTAGTCGAGCAGTTTTCGTTGTATATGGGGCGTAATCTGGGCAAAACCCGTTATGGGCGTCATCCCGGCGAAGACAAGGCGCGTCGCTGGCTGATTCGTAATATACGGGTTGAGCTCAACCATGCCGATTACTGGGTGAACTGGGCCGGGGCACACGGCATAACCCTTGAAAAGATGAGCGCGCAGGACATTCCGGTTGAGTTTCAGGCGCTCAATGATTGGTGCTGGCACACCTGCGTGAGTGATTCTCTGGCGGTGGCCATGGCCGCAACCAACTATGCCATTGAAGGGGCGGTGGGCGAGTGGTCCGCGGTGGTGTGCTCCAGCCCTGTCTATGAGGAGTCATTTCCCCCTGAGGAGCGCAAGCGCGCAATGAAGTGGCTTAAAATGCACGCTCAGTATGATGATGAGCATCCGTGGGAGGCGCTGGACATCATTTGTACGCTGGCGGGCATGAACCCGAGCCGGGCGCTGCAGACGGAGCTTCGCAAGGCTATTTGCAAGAGTTATGACTACATGCACCTGTTTTTACAAAGCTGCCTGCAGTTCGAAAAGAACCTGGTGGTGTCTGAGCGACGGGAACTGGCTGAAGGTTGACTCCGGCCGGATCCGGCATAAAAAAACCGCAGGCTGCGCTTGTCGCAATCTGCGGTTTTTTATGTGGCCGTGTTATTGCGCGTCGAATGCCTGACCGTTGATTCCTGTGCTGTCAGGGCCCATCAGGTACAGGTAAACCGGCATGATTTCTTCCGGTTTCGGGTTGTTCTCGGGGTTTTCTCCCGGGTACGCCAGTGCGCGCATGCTGGTGCGAGTCGCACCAGGATTGATGCTGTTGGAACGCACGGCAGCCACACCGTCGACTTCGTCTGCCAGGGTTTGCATCAGACCTTCGGTGGCAAACTTTGACACGCCATATGCACCCCAGTAAGCGCGACCTTTGCGGCCGACGCTGCTGGAGGTGAATATCACCGAGGCGTCTTGCGACAGCTTGAGCAGAGGCAGCAGCGTGCTGGTGAGCATGAACATGGCGTTGACGTTAACCTGCATGACCCGCATGAAGTTTTCGCCTGACAGCTGTTCCAGGGGCGTGCGCGGGCCAATGATCGAGGCGTTGTGCAGCAGCCCGTCCAGGTGGCCGAATTCATTTTCGATCATCGCGGCCAGCTCATCGTATTGATGGGGCTGGGCCGTTTCGAGATTGAACGGTATCACTGCGGGTTGTGGGTGCCCGGCAGCTTCGATTTCGTCGTAAACCTGGCTCAGGTTGGCCTCGGTTTTACCCAGCAGCAGCACGGTCGCACCGTGGCTGGCATAGATTTTCGCAGCCGCAGCGCCAATGCCGCGACCCGCGCCTGTGACCAGAATCACCCGGCCTTGAAGCAGGTCGGGTCGGGCGGAGTAATCAAACATAAAAAACCTCAGCAGTATTCATCGATAGCCCGACGTGCATGTCAGCAGCTGCACATCGCGTTATCAAGGACTTTGCGCAACTCACTCGGGTGATCGACAACGATGTCGGCCCCCCAGTGATCCGGGTTGTCGTCCGGGTGGATATAGCCAAAGCGTACGGCGGCCGTCTTGGTCCCGGCATCGCGTCCGGACTCGATATCGCGCAGGTCATCGCCTACAAACAGCACGCTGGCCGGATCAAGATCGAGCAGCTTGCAGGCCAGTATCATCGGCTCGGGATCGGGCTTGCTGCGTGTTACGTGATCCGGGCAGATCAGCACCGCTGAGCGCTCGGCCAGGCCCAGTCGCTCCATGATGGGCTGAGCAAAGCGCACCGGTTTGTTGGTGACAACACCCCAGACCAGATGAGCTTTTTCGATATCGCTCAGCAATTGGGCCATGCCGTCAAACAGCCGGGTGTGCACCGCGCAATCGCGCTGGTAGCGCTCAAGGAACTCCAGGCGCAGCGCCTCGAAGCCCGGGGCTTGCGGGTCCATGTTGAAGGTAACGGCAACCATGGCGCGGGCGCCGCCGGAGATTTCATCGCGGATCAGTTTGTCTGCAAGAGGAGGCAGGTCGCGCTCGGCACGCATGGCCTGGCAGATGGCGATGAAATCCGGCGCGGTGTCGAGCAGGGTGCCGTCCATGTCAAAAAGAACTGCTCTTAAACGCATGTATTACTCCTCGCGAAGGGTCTGGATCATGTAGTTGACGTCAACATCGTCGGCCAGCTTGTAATGCTTGGTCAGCGGGTTGTAGGTCAGGCCTATGATGTCTTTGACGCTCAGGCCGGCCTGACGGCTCCAGGCACCCAGTTCGGATGGACGGATGAATTTTTTGAAGTCGTGTGTCCCGCGGGGGATCAGCTTCATGATGTATTCCGCGCCAATGATCGCGAACAGGTAGGATTTCGGGTTGCGGTTGATGGTCGAGAAGAAGACCTGGCCACCGGGCTTCACCATGCGATAGCACGCTTGAATCACTGAGGCAGGATCCGGAACGTGTTCCAGCATTTCAAGGCAGGTAACGACATCGAATTGCTCGGGCATTTCGACGGCCAGCTCCTCGGCGGTGATCTGCCGGTATTCAACACTCACCCCGGACTCGAGCTGATGCAGTTGCGCCACGGCCAGCGGGGCTTCGCCCATATCGATGCCCATTACGGTCGCACCGCGTTGAGCCATGGATTCGCTGAGAATGCCGCCGCCGCAACCGACGTCCAATACTTTTTTGCCTGCCAGTTGCACGCGCTCGTCAATCCAGTTGACGCGTAGCGGGTTGATATCGTGCAGCGGCTTGAACTCGCTTTCGCGATCCCACCAGCGATGGGCAAGGGCTTCGAATTTAGCGATCTCGGCGTGGTCGACGTTGCTCATGGGTCATTCCTCTAAAGCTGAAAAATCCTGGTAATGCTTCGGGCGCAGGCCCAAGCGTCTGAATCAGTGAGTATGGTTGCTGATGCGCTCGCCCCAGGCTTTGGCTGTTGCGCAGAGCTGTTGCTCGTCCATGCGGGTCAGGCGGCCATCGTCCAGCAATTGTTTGCCGGCAACCCAGACGTGTTTCACGCAATCGCGGCCGCAGGCATAGATCAATTGTGAAACAGGGTCGTAGACGGGTTGCTGGGCCAGCCCGGAGAGGTCGAACGCAACCAGGTCGGCCGCCTTGCCCTTCTCGATCGAGCCGATATCATTTTCAAGGCCCAGGGCGCGGGCGCCGTTCAGGGTTGCCATGCGCAGGGCGCGGTGGGCATCCAGGGCGGTGGCCGAACCTGCGACGGCTTTGGCCAGCAGGGCGGCGGTGCGAGTTTCGCCAAGCAGGTCGAGGTCATTGTTGCTGGCCGCGCCGTCGGTGCCGACCGCGACATTGACTCCCGCTTGCCACAGGCGTTCTACAGGGCAGAAACCGCTGGCCAGCTTGAGATTGGACTCGGGGCAATGAATCACGCAGGCGTTACTTTCAACCAGCATGGCCAGGTCGTCGTCGCTGATCTGGGTCATATGCACGGCCTGGAAGCGGGGCCCCAGCATGCCCAGTCGGGCAAGACGGGCCATGGGGCGCTCGCCATTGAGTTCGACAGCCTGCTGCACTTCGAAAGCGGTTTCATGCACATGCATCTGAATGGCTGCGTCAAGCTCGTCGGCGATGATCCGGACTTTTTCGAGATTTTCGTCGCTGACGGTGTAGGGCGCATGAGGGCCGAAAGCGATTTTTATCCTCGAATGGTGTTTCAGGTCGCCGAACAATTCGATGGCCTGGCGCAGGGCCTCATCGGCCGAGCTTGCACCGGGGATCGGAAAGTCGAGGATCGGAATCGCAATTTGTGCGCGGATGCCGCTGTTGTGCACGCGTTCGGTCGCGATCCCGGGGTAGAAATACATGTCGCTGAAACACGTGATTCCCCCCTTCAGTTGCTCGGCAATGGCTAGGTCGGTGCCATCGCGTACGAAGCCTTCATCGACCCATTTGGCCTCTGCCGGCCAGATATGTTGCTCTAGCCATGTCATCAAAGGCAGGTCGTCGGCCATGCCGCGGAACAGCGTCATGGCGGCATGGCCGTGGGCGTTGATCAGGCCCGGGCCGAGCAGCGTGTCGGGCAGCTCGCGGGTTTCGAGGGCGGTGTACTGCAAGGCTTCGTGGCGTGGACCAATGAACACGATCCGCCCGTCCCGGATGCCGACCCCGTGGTCCTTGAGGACGACACCGGCAGGTTCGACCGGCACGAGCCAGGTAGGCAAGAGTAGTAAGTCGAGGGGCGTGGTCGGTGTCGGCATCAAAAACGGCTTCCAGTGCTTTCTAAAAGGAGACGAAGTATACCCGAGCGCCTTACAGGTGGGCTCGCTATAATCGGCGGCTTTGTTTCTGGGTTTGGGGGAAGGCATGCGCGATCGACTGTTGGCGGCGGAAAAGGTTAAGTCCATCGATTGGCGGGGTGAAGCCCTTTACCTGCTGGATCAGCGCAGTCTGCCCTTTGAGGAAAACTGGCTGGCATGCGCGGATGCGCAGGGTGTCGCCGAGGCGATCCGCGACGCAGTGGTGCGCGGTGCGCCCGCGATTGGTATAGCCGCGGCCTATGGTGTGGTGCTGGCGGCGCGTGAGCGAAAGGCTGCCGGAGGTGACTGGGTAGCAGCACTGGAAGACGACTTCACGTTGCTGGCCGATTCTCGCCCGATGGCAGCGAACCTGACCTGGGCCTTGAACCGGATGCGTGACCGGTTGCGGCGAATCCAGGCCAGCGCTGATGCGCTTCAGGTGCTTGAAGCTGAGGCGGTCTCGATTCATGAGAGTGATCGTGAGGCCAATCTGACGATGGCGCAACTGGGTGTCGAGCTGATTCGTCGGCACCAGGGAAATGCGCAGGCCGTGCTGACCCACTGCAACACCGGTGCGTTGGCAACCGGTGGTTTCGGGACGGCGCTGGGAGTGATTCGGGCGGCCTGGCTGGACGGCATGATCGAGCAGGTTTACGCAGGCGAAACCCGGCCCTGGTTGCAAGGTTCCCGCCTGACCGCGTGGGAGCTGGAGAGCGAGGGTATCCCGGTGGCGCTCAATGTCGACTCGGCGGCGGCGCATATCATGAAAACCAAGGGTGTGACGTGGGTGATTGTGGGAGCGGACATTATTACCGCCAACGGTGATGTGGCGAACAGGATAGGCACGTACCAATTGGCGGTTAACGCCATGCACCACGGTGTGCGCTTTATGGTGGTTGCCCCCAGCGCTACGATCGACATGGCACTGGCCAGCGGTGAGGACATTGCCCTTGAAGAGCGTGACGGCAGCGAGCTGCTGGATGTAGGTGGCGTTCGGGTGGGTGCCAATGTCCGGGGGTTCAACCCGGTGTTTGATGTGACGCCGGCCGATCTGATCGACGTCATCGTGACCGAGAAGGGTATTGTCGAGCGTCCGGATGCGGCAAAAATGGCGCAGCTGATGTGTCGCAAGCGTTTGCATTGAGGTGCATCGCGGCCGCATGAAGCAGTCAATCACGAGCCTGGTGGCGCGGGTCATTTGCCGCTCTCGGCCCCTCTGAGCGCGCTCAGGCCGATAACCGGCTCGCTTACTGTGATCCATGCGCATCTGAGGGATAGGTGCGTGGCGGCGTTTGTGATAACATTCGGCGGTTTCCAGGGTGGCCCACAATGGTTGCCCTTACTGCGCAAATCCGTAGCATAACTCGTTGATTTGTCGTAAGTCGTTGCATGGCACGTGGTCAGCAGCGGCGAGCTTCGTTCGTCCCGAATGGATGTGGCGAAGTTTCACCCGAAAAAGGAATCAGGCTTCTCATGGGCGAACTGGCCAAAGAAATCCTCCCGGTCAATATCGAAGACGAGCTGAAACAGTCCTACCTCGACTACGCGATGAGCGTAATTGTCGGGCGGGCGCTTCCTGATGCACGCGATGGCTTGAAGCCCGTGCACCGGCGCGTGCTGTTTGCGATGAGCGAACTGAATAACGACTGGAACAAGCCGTACAAGAAATCTGCCCGTGTGGTCGGTGACGTGATCGGTAAGTATCACCCGCACGGTGATACCGCGGTTTACGACACCATCGTTCGAATGGCTCAGCCATTCTCCCTGCGCTACCTGCTGGTAGATGGTCAGGGCAACTTCGGTTCGGTCGACGGCGACAACGCTGCGGCCATGCGATACACCGAAGTGCGCATGACCAAGTTGGCCCACGAGTTGCTGGCCGACTTGCACAAAGAGACCGTGGACTGGGTGCCGAACTACGACGGCACGGAAATGATCCCGGCGGTCATGCCGACGCGAATTCCCAACTTGCTGGTCAACGGCTCCAGCGGCATCGCCGTGGGCATGGCCACCAACATCCCGCCGCACAACCTTGGTGAAGTCATCGATGGTTGCCTGGCACTCATCGACAACCCTGAGTTGAGCATCGATGAGCTGATGCAGTACATCCCCGGTCCGGACTTCCCGACCGCTGCGATCATCAACGGTCGTGCCGGCATCATCGAAGCCTACCGCACCGGGCGTGGCCGTATTTACATGCGTGCCCGCTCGATCATCGAAGATATCGACAAGGTCGGTGGCCGTCAGCAGATCGTCATTACCGAACTCCCTTACCAGTTGAACAAGGCGCGATTGATCGAGAAGATCGCCGAGCTGGTTAAAGAGAAGAAGCTTGAAGGCATCACCGAGCTGCGTGACGAGTCCGACAAGGACGGCATGCGCGTCGTGATCGAACTGCGTCGCGGCGAAGTACCTGAGGTGATCCTCAACAACCTCTACGCCCAGACCCAGCTGCAAGCGGTGTTCGGTATCAATATCGTCGCGCTGATCGATGGCCGTCCACGCATCCTGAACCTCAAGGATCTGCTGGAAGCCTTCGTTCGTCACCGTCGCGAAGTGGTTACCCGTCGTACCGTATTCGAGCTGCGCAAGGCCCGTGAACGCGGCCATATCCTTGAAGGCCAGGCTGTAGCCTTGTCCAACATCGATCCGGTCATCGCGCTGATCAAGGCTTCGCCAACGCCATCGGAAGCCAAGGAAGCGCTGGTCAGCACGCCTTGGGAGTCGAGTGCGGTGGTTGCAATGGTCGAACGTGCCGGTGCCGATTCGTGCCGTCCAGACAACCTTGACCCGCAATACGGTCTGCGTGAAGGCAAGTACTTCCTGTCGCCGGAGCAGGCTCAAGCCATTCTGGAGCTGCGTCTGCATCGCCTGACCGGTCTGGAGCACGAAAAGCTGCTGGCCGAGTATCAAGAGATCCTCAACCAGATCGGCGAACTGATCCGCATCCTCAACAGCTCTACGCGTTTGATGGAAGTGATCCGTGAAGAGCTGGAACTGATCCGTGCCGAATACGGCGATGTGCGTCGTACCGAAATTCTCGATGCCCGTCTCGATCTGACCCTGGGTGACATGATCCCGGAAGAAGAGCGCGTTGTGACCATCTCCCACGGTGGTTATGCCAAGACCCAGCCATTGGCTGCGTACCAGGCCCAGCGTCGTGGCGGTAAAGGCAAGTCGGCAACTGGCGTCAAGGATGAGGACTACATCGCTCACCTGCTGGTTGCCAACAGCCACACCACGCTGTTGCTGTTCTCCAGCAAAGGCAAGGTGTACTGGCTCAAAACCTATGAAATTCCGGAAGCTTCCCGGGCTGCGCGGGGTCGTCCGCTGGTCAACCTGCTGCCGCTGGGCGAGGGTGAATACATCACCACCATGCTGCCGGTCGAGGAGTACACCGAAGGTCACTTCATCTTCATGGCAACCGCTAACGGCACCGTGAAGAAGACCCCTCTGGAATCCTTCAGCCGTCAACGCAGCGTCGGTCTGATCGCGCTGGAACTGGACGAAGGCGACGTGCTGATCAGTGCTGCCATCACCGATGGCGAGCGCGAAGTCATGCTGTTCTCCGATGGTGGCAAGGTGACACGCTTCAAGGAATCCGACGTACGTGCCATGGGCCGTACGGCTCGCGGTGTGCGCGGCATGCGTCTGCCGGAAGGGCAGAAGCTGATTTCGATGCTGATCCCTGAAGAAGGCAGCCAGATCCTCACCGCTTCGGCGCGTGGTTACGGCAAGCGCACGGCCATCAGCGAGTTCCCTGAATACAAGCGTGGCGGTCAGGGTGTTATTGCCATGGTCAGCAACGATCGTAATGGCCGTCTGGTCGGTGCGGTTCAGGTTCAGGACGGGGAAGAAATCATGCTGATTTCCGACCAGGGCACTCTGGTGCGTACTCGTGTCGACGAAGTGTCAAGCCTGGGGCGTAACACTCAGGGCGTCACCCTGATCAAGCTTGCCAGTGATGAAACGCTGGTCGGGCTGGAGCGCGTTCAGGAACCGTCGGAAGTCGAGGGTGAAGAACTCGAAGGTGAAGGCGAGGAGGGTGTCGAGCTTGAATGCGAGCAACCAGTAGACGCTGGCGCTGACGAAGAAGCACCGCAGGTGTAAGCGGACACACAGGGGGGGCGGATGAAAATTCGCCCCCTTGTTGTATGTCCCGTATGAAAGTATCGACCACCTGCAGGAGCGAGCTTGCTCGCGATAGCAGCAACGCGGTTTGCCGTTCGGGCCGCAGTTCGCTCCGCATCAGGTCAGTGTCGACTGATATCATGATTTATCGCGTGACCCACCAAATCAGAGTGAGAGTGGATGTGAGCAAACGAGCCTATAACTTCTGCGCAGGTCCTGCTGCGCTCCCTGAAGCCGTCCTGTTGCGTGCCCAGTCCGAGTTGCTCGACTGGCACGGCAAGGGCCTCTCCGTCATGGAGATGAGCCACCGCAGTGATGAGTTTGTATCCATTGCGACCAAGGCCGAGCAGGATCTGCGGGACCTGCTGTCTATTCCCTCGAACTATAAGGTCCTGTTTCTGCAGGGTGGCGCCAGCCAGCAATTTGCTCAAATTCCGTTGAATCTGCTGCCCGAGAATGGCAAGGCAGATTACATCGACACCGGCATCTGGTCGCAAAAGGCGATTGAAGAGGCTTCGCGCTTTGGTCGCGTGAACGTGGCAGCAACGGCCAAGCCTTATGATTACTTCGCCATTCCAGGCCAGAACGAGTGGAAGCTGTCGAGTGATGCGGCTTACGTTCATTACGCGCCAAATGAAACCATTGGTGGCCTGGAATTCGACTGGATCCCGCAAACCGGTGATGTACCGTTGGTCGCTGACATGTCCTCCGACATTTTGTCGCGCCCGGTGGATGTCTCGCGTTTTGGCATGATTTACGCAGGCGCCCAGAAAAACATCGGGCCAAGCGGTATTGTGGTCAACATTATTCGTGAAGACCTGCTGGGGCGTGCGCGCACTATCTGTCCAACGATGCTTGACTACAAGGTCGCAGCGGATAACGGTTCGATGTACAACACGCCGCCGACACTGGCCTGGTATTTGTCTGGCCTGGTGTTCGAGTGGCTCAAAGAGCAGGGCGGGGTTGAGGCGATCGGCAAGCTCAACGAAGTCAAGAAGCGCACTCTGTATGACTTTATCGATGCAAGCGGCCTGTACAGCAACCCGATCAACAAGTCTGACCGGTCCTGGATGAACGTGCCGTTCCGTCTGGCGGATGACCGTCTCGACAAGCCATTCCTCGTGGGTGCCGAAGCGCGCGGCCTGCTGAACCTCAAGGGGCATCGTTCGGTAGGCGGCATGCGTGCATCGATCTATAACGCTGTGGACATCACCGCGGTTAATGCGTTGGTGGCGTACATGGCAGAGTTCGAAAAGGAACACGGCTAATGTCTGAGCAAGAACTCAAGGCGCTGCGCGTGCGTATCGACAGCCTGGACGAAAAGGTTCTGGAGCTGATCAGCGAGCGCGCCCGCTGCGCTCAAGAAGTTGCGCGGGTCAAAATGGCTTCGCTGGCAGAGGGTGAAGTGCCGGTATTTTATCGGCCTGAACGTGAGGCGCAGGTGCTCAAGCGCGTCATGGAGCGCAACAAGGGGCCGTTGGGTAATGAAGAGATGGCGCGTTTGTTCCGCGAGATCATGTCTTCCTGCCTGGCGCTGGAGCAGCCGCTGAAAGTGGCGTACCTGGGGCCGGAAGGTACCTTCACTCAGGCCGCGGCGATGAAGCACTTCGGGCATGCCGTCATCAGTAAGCCAATGGCTGCGATCGATGAAGTTTTCCGTGAAGTGGCGGCGGGTGCTGTCAATTTCGGTGTGGTGCCGGTGGAAAACTCCACTGAAGGGGCTGTGAACCATACGCTGGACAGCTTCCTTGAGCACGACATGGTGATTTGCGGCGAAGTCGAGCTGCGCATTCACCATCACCTGCTGGTTGGCGAGAACACCAAGACCGACAGCATCAGTCGCATCTACTCCCACGCACAGTCGCTGGCTCAATGCCGCAAATGGCTGGACGCGCATTACCCGAATGTCGAGCGTGTTGCTGTGTCGAGCAATGCCGAGGCAGCCAAGCGGGTCAAGGGCGAGTGGAACTCGGCGGCCATTGCGGGTGATATGGCCGCAGGCTTGTATGGGTTGACCCGTCTGGCTGAAAAGATCGAGGACCGTCCGGACAACTCCACGCGGTTCCTGATGATTGGTAATCAGGAAGTGCCGCCGACCGGTGACGACAAGACCTCGATCATCGTGTCGATGAGCAACCGTCCAGGTGCGTTGCATGAGCTATTGGTGCCGTTCCATGAGAACGGTATCGACCTGACGCGCATCGAAACACGTCCTTCGCGTAGCGGTAAATGGACCTATGTATTCTTCATCGATTTTGCTGGCCACCACCGCGACCCATTGGTTAAAAGTGTGCTGGAGCAAATCAGTCAAGAAGCAGTCGCACTTAAAGTGCTGGGTTCTTACCCTAAAGCGGTTCTCTGAGGCGGTCATACATGAGTGGTGATTTTCTCGCCCTGGCACAGCCGGGCGTGCAACAACTTTCGCCTTACGTCCCGGGCAAACCCGTGGATGAACTGGCGCGTGAACTGGATATCGATCCGGCCACCATCGTCAAGCTGGCAAGCAACGAAAACCCGTTGGGTGCAAGCCCTCGCGTGCTGGCGGCCATTGGTGAAGCGCTGGCTGAGCTGACGCGTTATCCGGACGGCAATGGTTTCGCGCTCAAGCAGCTGTTGGCCGGGCGCTGCGGTGTGCAGCTCGATCAGGTGACGCTGGGCAACGGCTCCAACGATATTCTGGAGCTGGTCGCACGGGCTTATCTGGCGCCGGGTCTGAATGCCGTGTTCAGTGAGCATGCATTTGCCGTGTATCCGATCGTCACTCAGGCGGTGGGCGCGCAGGCGCGTGTCGTGCCGGCCAAGGAATGGGGGCATGACCTGCCAGCCATGCTTGAGGCCATCGACAGCAATACCCGCGTGGTCTTCCTGGCGAACCCGAACAACCCCACCGGTACCTGGTTTGGTGCGGATGCGTTGAACGAGTTTTTGCAGGATGTACCCGAGCGCGTTCTGGTCGTGCTGGACGAGGCTTACATCGAATATGCAGAAGGTGGTGATCTGCCGGATGGCCTGGAATTCCTTTCGGCTTATCCAAACCTGCTGGTGTCGCGTACGTTTTCCAAGGCTTATGGTCTGGCTGCCCTGCGAGTGGGCTACAGCCTGTCAACGGCGGTGGTTGCAGATGTGCTGAACCGGGTTCGTCAGCCATTCAATGTCAACAGCCTGGCGCTGGCTGCGGCCTGTGCCGCGCTGCAGGATGTTGACTACCTTGCTGAAAGTCGCCGTCTTAACGAAGCGGGCATGCTGCAGTTGCAGGACGGCTTTCGTGAGCTGGGGCTGGGCTGGATTCCTTCGCGGGGCAATTTCATTGCGGTGGACCTTGGGCGAGAGGCAATGCCGGTTTATCAAGGCTTGCTGCGCGAAGGCGTGATTGTGCGTCCGGTGGCCAACTACGGCATGCCGAACCACTTGCGTATCACCATTGGCCTGCCGGCAGAAAACGCGCGTCTGCTTGAAGCGCTAGGCAGGGTTCTTGCTCGTGGTTGATGTCATGTCGGTAAAGCCTGTCGTAGGTCGGCTGGTCGTTGTCGGGTTGGGCCTGATTGGTGGATCCTTCGCTAAAGGCATGCGCGAAAGCGGTTTGTGCACGGAGGTGGTGGGGGTCGATCTTGACCCGGAATCCCGTGCGCTTGCCGTGGAGCTGGGTGTTGTCGATCGCTGTGAGGCGGATTTGGCAACAGCGTGCCGTGATGCAGATGTCATTCAACTGGCCGTGCCGATCCTGGCCATGGAAAAAATGCTCGGGTTGCTGGCGGGCATTGATCTTGGCAAGGCCGTGTTGACCGATGTGGGCAGTGCCAAAGGCAATGTCGTGCGGGCTGCGGCGCAGGCATTCGGTGCGATGCCTGCATGCTTTGTTCCCGGGCATCCGATTGCCGGTTCCGAGCAAAGCGGCGTCGAGGCTTCCAATGCCAGCCTGTTCCAGCGGCACAAGGTGATTTTGACGCCTGTGGCTGAAACTGACGCGCAGGCGCTGGCGCTGGTCGACATGATGTGGCGAGCGCTGGGGGCGGACGTCGAGCACATGCAGGTCGAGCGTCACGATGAGGTGTTGGCTGCAACCAGTCATTTGCCTCATTTGTTGGCTTTCGGGCTGGTGGACTCTCTGGCCAAGCGTAATGAAAATCTGGATATCTTTCGTTATGCGGCGGGTGGTTTTCGCGATTTTACAAGAATCGCCGGAAGCGACCCGGTAATGTGGCATGACATTTTTCTCGCCAATCGCGAAGCAGTGTTACGCACATTAGATACGTTTCGCAGCGATCTCGACGCCTTGCGCGACGCGGTCGATGCTGGGGACGGGCATCAATTGCTGGGCGTTTTTACCCGCGCCCGGGTTGCTCGCGAACATTTCAGTAAAATCCTGGCCCGCCGGGCTTATGTGGACCCTATGAATTCAAATGATCTGATTTTCCTGGCTGAACCTGGTGGCAACGTAACCGGGCAGATCCGTGTGCCGGGCGACAAGTCCATTTCGCACCGTTCGATCATGCTCGGCTCGCTGGCTGAAGGCACTACCGAAGTAGAAGGCTTCCTTGAGGGCGAAGATGCCCTGGCAACACTGCAGGCGTTTCGTGACATGGGCGTGGTGATTGAAGGCCCTCACCATGGTCGCGTGACTATTCACGGTGTTGGCCTGCATGGCTTGAAAGCGCCGCCAGGGCCCATCTATCTGGGTAACTCGGGGACTTCAATGCGCCTGCTGTCCGGCCTTTTGGCCGCGCAGAGCTTTGATACCACCCTGACGGGCGATGCCTCGCTGACCAAGCGTCCGATGAATCGCGTGGCTAATCCGCTGCGTGAAATGGGCGCGGTCATTGATACCGCTGCCGAAGGTCGTCCGCCAATGACCATTCGTGGCGGTCACGCGCTTAAAGGCATGGACTACACCCTGCCGATGGCCAGTGCCCAGGTGAAGTCTTGCCTGCTGCTGGCCGGGTTGTACGCTGAGGGCAAAACCTCGGTGACGGAACCTGCGCCGACCCGTGATCATACCGAGCGCATGCTGCGCGGTTTTGGTTATCCGGTCAGTGTCGAGGGGGCTACCGCTTCCGTTGAGTCGGGGCACAAGCTCACGGCGACCCACATTGAAGTGCCGGGTGACATCTCGTCCTCGGCATTCTTCCTGGTGGCGGCTTCGATCGCTGAAGGCTCTGACCTGTTGCTTGAGCACGTAGGCATCAACCCGACGCGTACCGGGGTTATCGACATATTGCGTTTGATGGGGGCGGATATCACCCTTCAAAACCAGCGCGAAGTGGGCGGTGAGCCGGTTGCTGATTTGCGTGTGCGATCGGCCCGCCTCAAAGGCATCGACATTCCTGAGGAGCTGGTGCCCCTGGCAATCGATGAGTTCCCGGTATTGTTTGTTGCGGCTGCTGTTGCCGAGGGTCGTACGATCCTGCGCGGGGCAGAGGAGTTGCGTGTCAAGGAGTCAGACCGGATCCAGGTCATGGCTGATGGTCTGCTGACGCTGGGTGTCAAATGCGAGCCTACGCCGGACGGCATCATTATCGACGGCGGTCCGATCGGTGGTGGTGAAGTTCATGGTCATGGTGATCATCGTATTGCGATGGCGTTCAGCGTGGCGGCATTGCGGGCAACCGCTCCGATCCGTATCCACGATTGTGCCAACGTAGCCACTTCATTTCCGAACTTCCTTGCACTCTGCAAGCAAGTGGGCATGCGCGTTGCGCAAGAGGCGAACTCGTGATGGCTCTGGCTCCTGTAATTACCATTGATGGCCCAAGCGGTTCGGGCAAAGGCACTGTGGCCGGGATCCTGGCCAAGCGTTTGGGATGGAATCTGCTGGATTCCGGTGCCTTGTATCGTTTGCTGGCTTTCGCGGCGGGTAACCATGGCGTTGCCCTGGATAATGAAGCCTTGCTGGAGAAACTGGCTGCACATCTTGATGTGCAGTTCGTCGGGGCGACGGAAGGTACATCTGCGCGCATTATTCTCGAAGGTGACGATGTAACCCACGCCATCCGCAGTGAGACTGTCGCTGCCGGTGCCTCGAAAGTCGCGGCCCTGCCTGCTGTGCGCGAGGCCTTGCTGTTGCGCCAGCGTGCTTTTCAGGAGGCGCCGGGTCTTGTCGCCGATGGTCGCGACATGGGCACCGTGGTGTTTCCTGATGCGCCGCTAAAGGTGTTTTTGACGGCTAGCGCCGAGGAACGGGCGCGTCGTCGTTACTTGCAGTTGAAGGCCAAGGGCGATGATGTTAGTCTCTCTGGTCTGCTAGATGAGATTCGTGCCCGCGATGAGCGTGACACGCAGCGAGCAATAGCCCCGCTCAAACCGGCGGCTGATGCGATACAGCTGGACTCTACGGAGTTATCCATCGAGCAGGTGCTTGAACGCATCATGAGTGAAATCGCACTTCGCGATATCACTGGATGACCAAGAAAGCGTGCAGGAGACCAGAAATAGTCCTGCATGCCTTCTTTTATATGAACGTAACCCACATTGTCTGGAATGTGGCTGATGGGCGTATTCCTTCGCCCTTGAACAACAGGAATTAAAATGAGCGAAAGCTTTGCAGAACTCTTTGAAGAAAGCCTAAAAACCCTGAATCTTCAGGCTGGCTCGATCATCACCGCTATCATCGTTGATATCGATTACCAAGCTGGTTGGGTAACCGTTCACGCTGGTTTGAAGTCTGAAGGCCTCATCCCGCTGGAGCAGTTCCACAACGACGCTGGCGAACTGAACATCAACATCGGTGATGAAGTTCACGTTGCGCTGGACGCGGTCGAAGACGGCTTTGGCGAAACCAAGCTGTCCCGTGAAAAAGCCAAGCGCGCTGAATGCTGGATCGTTCTGGAAGCAGCCTTCGCAGCAGAAGAAGTGGTCAAGGGCGTTATCAACGGTAAGGTTAAAGGCGGCTTCACTGTCGACGTTAACGGCATCCGTGCGTTCCTGCCAGGTTCTCTGGTTGACGTTCGTCCAGTGCGCGATACTACGCACCTGGAAGGCAAAGAGCTGGAATTCAAGGTCATCAAGCTTGACCAGAAGCGCAACAACGTTGTTGTTTCGCGTCGTAGCGTTCTTGAAGCAGAGAACTCCGCTGAGCGTGAAGCTCTGCTGGAATCCCTGCAAGAAGGCCAGCAAGTCAAAGGTATCGTCAAAAACCTCACCGATTACGGCGCATTCGTCGATCTGGGTGGCGTCGATGGCCTGCTGCACATTACCGACATGGCTTGGAAGCGTATCAAGCATCCTTCCGAAATCGTCAACGTTGGCGACGAGATCGATGTCAAGGTTCTGAAGTACGATCGCGAGCGCAATCGTGTTTCCCTGGGCCTGAAGCAGCTGGGCGAAGATCCATGGGTTGCTATCAAAGCCCGTTACCCAGAAAGCACTCGCGTTACCGCGCGTGTAACCAACCTGACCGACTACGGCTGCTTCGCTGAGCTGGAAGAAGGCGTTGAAGGTCTGGTACACGTTTCTGAAATGGACTGGACCAACAAAAACATCCACCCTTCGAAAGTCGTACAAGTCGGCGACGAAGTGGAAGTTATGGTTCTGGACATCGACGAAGAGCGTCGTCGTATCTCCCTGGGCATCAAGCAGTGCAAATCTAACCCATGGGAAGATTTCTCTGGCCAGTTCAACAAGGGCGATAAAATCTCCGGCACCATCAAGTCGATCACCGATTTCGGTATCTTCATTGGTCTGGACGGCGGCATCGACGGCCTGGTTCACCTGTCCGACATCTCCTGGAACGAAGTGGGCGAAGAAGCCGTACGTCGTTTCAAGAAAGGCGACGAGCTTGACACCGTTATCCTGTCTGTTGATCCAGAGCGCGAGCGCATCTCCCTGGGTATCAAGCAGCTGGAAAGCGATCCGTTCTCCGAGTACGTACAAGAGAACGACAAAGGCGCAATCGTTAAGGGCATCGTGAAAGAAGTTGACGCTAAAGGCGCCATCATCACTCTGGCCAACGATATCGAAGCGACTCTGAAAGCCTCCGAAATCAGCCGTGACCGCGTTGAAGACGCGCGCAACGTTCTGAAAGAAGGCGAAGAAGTAGAAGCCAAGATCATCAGCGTTGATCGCAAGAGCCGCGTAATCCAACTCTCCATCAAGTCGAAAGATGATGCTGAAGAGAAAGAAGCAATTCAGAGCCTGCGCGACAAGCCAGCTACCTCTGACATTGCTGCTGGTCCGACCACTCTGGGCGACCTGCTGCGTGCACAAATGGAAAAGCAGAACTAAGTTCTGACTGACCATTAAAAAAGGGCGACTTAGGTCGCCCTTTTTTGTGCCTGAAATTTGAGTCAGGTGCTGGGAGTGGGGCTTATAGTTGTTAAAGGTGTCTGTGCGGGGTCCTGGCGCAACAGGTGCTTCAGAGCCGTGGGCGGGTATTGGCGGTGTATGAGGGTTCAAGGCTCTGCAGGAGGCGCAGGCCGGTCGGAGCGGGCTGATATCCATTTGCCATAGTTGTTTCATGTCCCTTGTTGGTTGCCAGCTCTTGCCGTGATGTGTGAAAAGATAAGTCAAATCCTGGGCTGTTCAAAGTCATTCGATCATGCTAAAACCTTTGAAGCGCTGATCTAGCTGCTTGAAAAAGAAGGGAAAAATATGACGAAGTCGGAGTTGATCGAACGAATTGTCACCCATCAAGGGCTACTCTCATCCAAGGATGTTGAGCTGGCTATCAAGACCATGCTTGAGCAAATGTCACAGTGCCTGGCGACCGGAGATCGAATTGAGATCCGTGGCTTTGGCAGTTTCTCGCTGCACTACCGAGCACCCCGGGTAGGTCGGAATCCGAAAACCGGCCAGTCTGTCAGTCTCGATGGTAAATTTGTTCCTCATTTCAAACCGGGCAAAGAGCTCCGCGATCGAGTGAATGAAGATGAGGAAGAAGACGTTTAACCCTTAAGGAACAAGGAGTTGTTGATGCGTAATTTTAAGCGAGCAATGCTGGTGGTGCTTGCCCTCATTGTGCTTTTCGGGGTGGTGGTTTTTATCCTCGAGAACCAGCAGCCGACCTCCTTGATGTTCATGGGGTGGCGCTCAGCAGAATTGCCTGCATCGCTGTTCTTTATTGCTGCGCTCCTGATTGGCATGGTGATCGGGCCTGTCATGGGGTTCGTAGCCTACAGGCGAAAAGCGGCCAGATTAAAGCATAACTAGCTTCAACCGTAAGGCGCTCTCCCGGGCTTATGCCGACTGGCTAATAGGTGAAGGTGAATGACGCTGGCGATGAATGACGTGGCTTGAAATGCTCAGGCCGCGGGATGCGTGCTCGCTACATGACGGCAGGTTTTCCGCCGAAGCATTCAAGATGCGGTAAGTATTCCTACGCAAAGTGCGGCTTTGTATTGTTGGTCAGTACTGGCAGAATTCAGGCCGAACCCGATTATCAGCTGTTCATATACTTCTTGGGTGTGCATGGATGCATATGTCTATTGGTAAGTGGTTGCCAGTGTATGAAAATCCCTGCATTACAAGTCCGCAGCATATTCCCGTTAGCAGGTCTAGATGAGCAGTTTTTCTCGTATCTCCCACGGCGCAGCCTCTGACGGCGTAGATTTTGTTGCTCTGGTCCGGGCTGTCTGGCTGCAAAAAAATATCATCATTGCGGCGTCGGTGCTGTGTGGCCTTGCTGCCTGGGGTTATGCATCGTTAGTGACGCCTGAGTATCAGGTGAGCAGCGTTATCCGTCCGGCTGCGATCAACGAACTGGATGCGCTCAACCGTTCCGGCGTCTATACCCTGCCGCCGAGTGAAGCCTTGTTGAAGGTAGGCGCTTCCCTTGAGTCCTACGATACGCGGCTGGGCTTTTTCAGGGCTAACCAGGCGCTGTTCAGTCAGTTCGAGCGCCCGGGCCGAACGCTGGAGCAAAGCTTTGAGCACTTCAATCGCTCTTCATTGAAACTTATTCTTCCTGACCCCAATAAAGCTGACTCTCTCGGTGCTTTTATCGGCCTGGAGTTAAGTTATCCCGAGGGTGTTGACGGCGTTCAGATTCTCAACGGCTTTGTAGACTACGCTGTGGATGCCGAGCAAAAGCAGATTGCCGCTGACCTCAAGGTCATTGTCAATAATCGCTTGACTGAGCTGAGAGGCAAGATTGACGCAGCGCGTTCAAATTACGAGTCAGAAAAAAGCGCGCAAATTGCGACCTTGCTCGAATCGGACAATATAAAGCGTGCGCAACTGCAGGACGAGCTCAAGGCGTTGCGTCAACAGCTCAAGGTCGGCCGATTCGATCGCATAGCCGAGTTGAATGAGGCGATAGGTATTGCCAAATCCCTGGGTATTCAAAAACCGACGACACCTTTGGCTCTGGGTGGGTCGACTGACGCCAGCAATACCAATGTCATGCGTACGGAAATCAACAATCAGCAGACTCCCTTGTATTTCATGGGAGTTGATGCGCTGGAAGCAGAGCGCACGGCATTGCAGAACCGTAAAACCGATGATTTCACTGAAGCCCGTATCGCTAAAATTGCCCACGAACTGCAGTTGTTGCAAAGCAACCGAGAAGTTGAAGTGCTCAAGCAGCGCCAGAATGAAGATCTGTTTCTAAGTGGCGTGCAACCCCTGCGTGCCGAGGTTGTGCGTTTGGGCAATGTGGGTAGTCTCGATACCAGCAACATTAAATTGGTGGCAGTCGATCGCAGGGCGCTGGAACCCATGGAGCCGATTAAGCCCAAGAAGGTCTTGGTCGTCGTGCTGGGGTTGCTCCTGGGAGGGTTTTTAGGTGTGTTGATTGCTTTGGTCAGGCACTTTGTGGCCAGCCGTGCTGCCCGTCTTCAGTCCGCTGGCCCGGCTGCACCGTCGAAGGATTCAGGCGACAACTAGAGAACCCGACCCGCTATACGCGACCACGTAAAAGTGCGGGCAGGGAGGAGGTTTTGTTGAATTGGAAGGCGAGGGCTGTATCATTCGAGCAGGCATTACCCATTGAGTGGATATTCCGCTCATGCAGATCAACAGGATGTGATTGGTTTTGTTTCAGGTATAGCGAAATACAGATCAAATGAGCCTTTGCAGATGAACTGTGAGGGCGATGTCGAGCTCAAAATGACTTTGTCGATGCATTGTCTCTTTCGATTCAGTGTGGCAGCCCTTTAAAGAACGCTCCCGCTGCCTGGCATGATGATAAAACACGGAAGAACCATTATGAACTGCCTATATACATGACAAGCTCCCTGCTCGCCCAGGAGCCTGCCGCATCCGGATCTCGCGACTGGTATCTGGTGCAATGCAAGCCCAAACAGGATGAACGTGCCGAGGAGAACCTCGTGCGACAAGGGTATACCTGTTCACGTCCTGTCTGCCGGCGTGAGAAAACTCTGCGCGGGCAGGTGCAATGTGCCCAGGAGTCCCTGTTCCCTGGATACTTGTTTATTCATATGCCACACGGTGCAAATTGGGCCCCGTTGCGCTCAACTCGCGGCGTAGCCCGTGTAGTTGCTTTCGGTAGTCGTCCATTGGCTGTCGGTCACGAGTTGATTCTCCAGTTGCAGGGTCGTGCGCAATCACACGTCATTTCTACGTTCAGTCCGGGTGACAACGTCACGATTCTAGATCAAGGCTTTGCGGGCATTGAGTCGATATTCATGGCAATGGAGGGGGAAGAGCGGGTTATTCTGCTTATCAATCTAATGAGTCGTCAGCAGCAGATCAGCTTGCCTCTCGCGAGGATTGCCTGTCGTTAACCGGTCACCTTGTCAGAGTATTCTGAATGGAGCCGTTCTCAGGAAATCAACGATAAATCCTGGGGCGGTAGCGTGTTTTTCAGATGCCCCATCCAACCTGTTATCTGTCGCAGTAGGGCTTGTACCCGCTCAATTGAGGTAAAACACTCACCATGGCTACTATCAACCGTAAAGGCATTATCCTCGCCGGCGGTTCAGGTACGCGTCTGTACCCGCTCACCATGGGTGTGTCCAAGCAGATGTTGCCAATTTACGACAAGCCAATGATCTTCTACCCGCTCTCGGTACTGATGCTGGCGGGAATGCGTCAAATTCTGATCATTTCAACGCCTGATGATTTGCCCTGCTTTAAAAAGTTGCTGGGCGATGGTAGTCAGTACGGCATTGAGCTTAGCTATGCTGAACAGCCGAGTCCCGATGGGTTGGCCCAGGCATTTATTATCGGGGAGGCGTTCATTGGCACCGATCCTGTCTGCCTGATCCTGGGTGACAATATTTTCTACGGTCATCATTTTTCGGACAATCTCCGGGCCGCCATGTCTCAAACCGAAGGTGCGACAGTATTCGGTTACCACGTCTCTGAACCAGAGCGTTTTGGGGTGGTGGAGTTCGACAGTTCAGGTCGTGTGTTAAGTATTGAAGAAAAGCCTGTGGCACCAAAATCGAATTTTGCCATTGTCGGTTTATATTTCTACGATAACAAAGTGGTCGACATCGCCAAGCGTATAAAACCCTCTTTGCGTGGCGAACTTGAAATCACAGACCTGAACTGTATCTACCTTCAGCGCGAGCAGTTGACCGTTGAAGTACTTGGGCGTGGGTTTGCCTGGCTGGACACAGGCACACACGAGTCATTACTGGAAGCGAGTTCTTTTGTGCGCACCATTGAGCAGCGTCAAGGCTTGAAAGTCGCCTGCCTCGAGGAAATAGCCTTCAATAACGGCTGGATCACACCCGGGCAACTGGCCGAACAGGCTGAAAAGCTGAAGCAGACAGGGTATGGATGCTACTTGTCCCGGCTATTGTCTGAGCGTGCCGGCTTGTGAAATTCTTAGCGACGAATCTTCCCGGTGTGGTTGTCATTGAGCCTCGTACTTTTGTCGATGAGCGGGGCTGGTTCATGGAGAGTTTCAACCAGCGCTGTTTTAGCAAGGGTTTGCAGGATTTGGGTATTCCGGCACCGGAATCGTTTGTTCAGGATAATCAATCCTGCTCAAAGAAAGGGGTGCTGCGCGGCTTGCATTATCAACGTGCGCCTCATGCACAGGGAAAGCTGGTAAGTGTCACTCGAGGCGCTGCATTTGATGTGGCTGTGGACCTTCGCTCGACCTCAGCCACGTATGGAAAATGGTTTGCACTTGAATTAAATGCCAGGAATAAAAAGATGCTGTGGATTCCTGAGGGGTTTGCCCATGGTTTTCTGGCCCTTGAGGATGAGACCTGTGTGAACTACAAGACCACCCGTTACTATAATAAAGAGGCTGAGTGCAGTGTGTTTTGGAAGGATCAGTTATTAGGGATTAAATGGCCAAGGCTGGAACGTTACCTGCTCAGTGATAAAGATAAAAATGCACCTTGCTTATCAAGTTAGAGCGAACATTGTATATGCATTCAAGCGTTGTTCTGCCATTGTGCGGCCACCTTTTGATGCCGGATAGTTATGATGAGGCTAGTGGCTCGGGAGGGCGGGTTTGAAAGGTAATACAACTTCGTACTGCATTGTGTTGTGTGCATGTGTCCTTGTCGCGCTCGGTGATATACGCTCGCTGATAAGTCCTGCGGGATATTGGGCTGCTTGGTGCCTGGTAGGGCTTTTCGGGTATGCCTCCAAGGGGTGCGTATTCAGTTTTAGAGTCAGTGCTGAATTGTTTACCTATTTGGCAGGCTTCTTCATGGTGGTCATGTCATTTGTACTCAGTGCGATCATGAATAGCGATGTAGCGACGCTGTATCAGGGTGTGAAAATATGCTGTGTGGCCGCTATTTTTGTATGTATTTATATTCATGCCCAGCACCTGGAAGGAAGGCAGTTTTATGCTATCAGTGTGACCGTTCTGTGTGTGGGACTGCTGTTCTTTCTCATGTCAAAGTACGCAGTTCCAGCCTTTTATGTCGTACTGGGTGATGGAAGGCAGGGTAGCCTTTTTGCCTTTCCGGGTGTCCTGTGGAAAACCTGCGCCTTTTTTATCGGGTTTGTGATCGTAGGGATGCTGTTTGATGGGCGGGCTAAAAAAATAGCGGTCACCGCTTTTATAATAGGGTTTTATTTATTGATCGCAGACTCAAGTCGAACAGGCTTTATTATTTTTGCACTGGTCGTCTTACTGATGGGGTTGTTAGGACTCTACACCCGCCCCAAAACGGTTGTGGGTGCGTTTATCGGATGTGTCTGTGCCGGAATATTAGGCTTGCTGCTGTACAGTGGCGGTTTCACATCCATGAATCCTGATGATGCACCGCTGGTTCTGGATCGACTGGCTGCCGGAGATCCGGTGCGAATGCAAATGCTGGTTGATGGCGTTGCACATTCGTTGGAGTGCCTGCCGCTGGGATGTGGATTCGGTACAACAGTATCGGATGTGGAGGGGGGCGTGATGGTTGTCCATAACGCCTACCTGTCCTCAGTGGGCGATTTGGGTTTGGGGGGCTTGATGGGTTTGGCCATTCTGATGTTCTCCCCCGTGCTCTTCTTTTTTACCCGGCTGTATAAGTACAGCGCGCTCAAGTACAAACCAGCGCGAGACCTCGCCTATGCAGTGGCTGCATTTGGAGGGGTGGCGGGGTACATCCTGTTACTCATGCTTCATCCCTTCAGCACAGAGCTTTCGGAATGGGGTATCTGGATTGTCATGGTTTCTGCACTGTCGGTGATGTCGCAACGCATGACGAACGACGATCCGGAATTAAAGTATCAGTTGGGTGCGTAATATGATTTTGCAGTTCAAAAATGTGAGCTTGCTGTTCATTGCTCAGTTGGTCAGCTACTTGATTCCCATACTGGAAATTCCAATATTGGCAAAAGCGCTGGGGGTTGAAAAGTATGGACAGATCTTACTGATTCAAACCACGGCGCTTTTGTGTTCGCTGGTGGTGGAATATGGTTTTTCGTTGAGTGGTGCGAGGCAGGTGGCATTGTGTGACAACGACAAGCCTCGACTCGCCCGTATTTACAGTGGTGTGATTTCTGCAAAGTTACTGCTGTCACTGACAATGGGCGCCGTTGCAGGTGTCGTGCTGGCACTTTTTCAGACCGGGCTCGATGCTCAGGCGATTGTCTGGGGCTACCTGTACTTTTTTGCGTTTGGTTTTAGTAATGTCTGGCTGTTTCAGGGGCTGGAAAGAATTTCATTTATCATCATATTTGAAGTGTGCTTGAGATTTGTCTGCCTCTTGGGGTTGTATCTGTTCATCTCTGGGCCTGCGGATGCAAACAGCGCACTCATGATCATGTCCAGCTTTGCATTGGTAAATACACTGGTCGGTTTCTACCTCGCCTATACAGTGGTGGGAGGGTTTGCGCTCAATGTCAGGGCCGGGGTCGAGCAGGTCAAAAGCGGGTTCCACAGTTTTATTTATAAAAGCTCGAACAACATTATGCTCAGTGCCGGGCCTGCCTTGGTAGGTGTTATGTGCGGGCAGGCCGCAGTGGCAAAATTTGCGCCGGCCGAGAAAATCATAAAGGCGTCTGTCGGGTTGGTGAGCCCCGTTTTGATTGGGTTATATCCCTACCTGAGTCGGAAGTTACTGCAGTCCACGTCGATGAACCTTAAGCTTTCCAGTGTGATCGTGGCGGTAATATTTGTACTGGGTGTTATTGGGGCCGGTATTATCTACGCGTTAGGGGAATTTCTGATCCAGATGATGCTGGGGCCAGGGTTCGAGCAGGCGATCGGCATACTGCATTTATTTGTCTTGATCATTCCATTTCGAATGATGAATCAGGCGCTGGGTCTGACCGTGTTCATGCCCTTGGGTAAAGATAAAGTCCTCAGCGGGATGTTAATGCTGTTTTCAATGTTCTCCCTGTTGCTGGCAGCGCTCTTGTCTTACTGGTTTGCACTGGAGGGTATTGTGTACGGCTTTGTGATATCGGAAGTGCTGTTCTCTGTGTCGTTGATCATGTTGGCGATAAAAATAAAACAAGCGGGTGTGCGTGTATGATCACTGTCCTGACGGCGACTTATAATCGTGCTTATACCTTGGCCAGGTTATATGAAAGTTTAGAGCGTCAAACCAATAAGCAGTTCGAGTGGGTCGTGGTGGACGACGGCAGCACCGACAACAGCAAAGCCCTTTTGGATGGTTTTCAACAGACCGCCACCTTCCCGATGAGGGTGGTGGAGCAGCGGAACTCGGGCAAGCATGTAGCCATCAATACCGGTGTTGCTCTGGCCGGGCGCGAGTGGATTTTTTTGGTCGACAGCGATGATGCGCTGCCACCTGACGCCATCGAGATGTTCTTGAGTGATGTGAAAGACAGCACAAGAGAAAACAGCGTCGGCTATTGCTATCGGAAGGCTGATCTGGCGGGAAATATGGTAGGGAATGTGATCACTGCGCCGCGCCTTGCGGAGCCTGTGAGCCCGACTGAAGCGGCCGCCTTATACCAGGGGGACCTTGCCTATATATTCAGGCGCGAGGCAATGCTCAAACATCCTTTTCCGACCTTTGAAGGCGAGAAGTTTGTACCGGAACTATTAATCTGGAACAGACTTTCGGACGAAGGTAGCATCCAGTATTTTGATCATAAGATCATTTATTTGTGTGAGTATCTGGAAGACGGATATTCCGCTAATTTTGCTCAGAATCTACGGCGTAACCCGCGTGGTTTTGGCGTGTATTATAAACACCAGATAGGGCGTGAAAAAAGTTTGACCAGGAAGGTCAAGTGCCTCGTTCGATATGTTCAATGTCGAGTGTTTGGCGTGTTGAAGGGAAGAAAGAGCTGACATGAAAATACTCTATATCATCACCGGACTCGGTGTCGGTGGCGCCGAAAGACAGGTACTCGACCTGGCTGATCAATTTGCCGGGCAGGGGCACACTGTCAAAATTTGTTATCTGGTTGAGCCTGTACTGTTACGACCTAAACATGACAGCGTTGAATTACTGGGTGTGGGACTTGAAAAGTCGGCTGCGGGGTTTGTGAAAGGGATCGTCAGGCTGCGAGCCATTATTAAAGCGTTTGCGCCTGATGTCGTTCACGCACACATGGTGCATGCCAATTTATTTTCGCGCATGGTACGGCTTATTTGTCCGATCACTAAATTGATCAACACGGCACATAATACTAACGAGGGTGGCCAGGCTCGAATGCTGGCTTATCGATTGACGCATCGGCTGGCAGATGTGACGACCAACGTCACACAGGAAGCCGTCAGGGTATTTGAGCAGAAAAAAGCCTGTCCGATAGGGACAATGCGCGCTATATCGAACGGGATTGATACCGAGGTATACAAGCCTGATTCGCAGGCTCGTTTCGTGATCAGGGAGGAGAACGGCGTCTCTGAAGATGACCGCGTGATCCTGGCAGTCGGTCGCCTGATGCCCGCCAAAGATTATGAAAACCTTGTGCATGCCTTTAATGATGTGGCAAGGGAGTCTGACAATGTCAGGTTATGGATCATTGGTGACGGAATCGAAAAGCAAAAAATTCTTGATCTTGTAGACAGATTGAAACTCGCCGACAAAATCAGTTTTCTCGGCGTGAGATCGGACGTTGCGAAGATTTATAACGCCGCGGATATATACGTCCTGTCTTCTGCCTGGGAAGGCTTTGGCCTGGTAGTGGCCGAAGCGATGGCCACGGAGAAGGTCGTGGTGGCCACAGACTGCGGCGGAGTGAAGGAGGTTGTCGGTGACTGTGGTTATTTGGTGCCGATCAAAGATCCTGTCGCTTTGGGGGCCGCCATGAAAAACGCATTGCTGCTTTCACCGGATGAAAAGATTAAATTGGGCGCGGCGGCGAGAGCTCGAATTATTCAAAACTACTCCCTCACAGAAATCGTCAACGTATGGCACGAAATTTATACATCCTGACGGAAAACCAATGGTTTACGGGGTGCTTCTGGATTGAATGATGAAAGATAAAACGTTGCTTATAGTGACCACCGTGCCTGAGACGTTGATGACCATCCTGGCCACTCAACCCGGTTTTTTGAACCAGTCATTTAAAGTGCACTTGGCCAGTTCCGGCGCAGGCGAGATGCAAAAACTGTCTGCCCGCGAAGGTGTCCCGGTTCATGAAGTAACGATGCAGCGTGGAATGAGTCCGTTTCGTGATTTGGTTTCAATTTTCGCCATGTGTCGTCTGCTGCGCAAACTCAAGCCTGACGTTGTACATTCCTATACGCCCAAGGCCGGCATGGTTGCGATGGTTGCCGGTTTTCTTTGCAGGGTGCCTGTTCGGGTCCATACATTTACCGGTCTTATTTTTCCAACGCAAACGGGTGTTAAACAAAAGCTCCTTATTAATATTGACCGTTTAATATGCTTTTGTGCCACCCGGATTGTTCCGGAGGGCCGGGGGGTTAAAAAAGACCTGGTCGAGTACAGTATTACCCGCAAACCACTGGATGTTATCGGCCATGGGAATATTGCCGGTGTGGACTTGGATTATTTTCGACCTGGCATTGATGAGGTGGATGACAAATCCCGAGCGTTGGTGGCGGCGCTGAACATAGCGAGTACAGATTTTGTTTTTTGTTATGTCGGACGATTGAATAGAGATAAAGGCCTGAAGGAATTGGGGCTTGCATTTAAAGCGCTGCCTGATACAGCCCGCTTGATACTGGTTGGAGGCCTGGATTCAGCGGCTCCTGTGGATGATGCCACTCTCCAGTTGTTCAGGGACCATGACAGGATCCATGTGCTCGGTTTCCAGGCGGATATTCGTGTAGCACTGGCAACCTCGAATGTTCTTGTTCTGCCAAGTTACAGGGAAGGTTTTCCGAATGTGGTTTTACAAGCCGGTGCGCTGGGCAAGCCGGCTGTCGTGACCAATATCAGTGGGAGTAACGAGATCATTGAGCCGGGATTGAACGGCTGGGTCGTTCCTTCCAAAGATGCCTATGCGCTTCAAGTGGCAATGGCGCAAGCAATGGTTACGCCTAAGGTAGAACTCGAGGCGTTGGGAAAATTTGCCCGCTCGCGAATTGCTGAGCGTTTTGATCAAGCCGCTCACCGTGTTCGAATGAAAGATTTTTATTTACAGGAGCTGGGTCTTGATTAAACGTTTATTTGATGTGACGGCTTCTTTTTTCGGCTTGTTACTGCTGTCTCCGATCATTGCATTATTGGCGTGGGCCGTTCGCCGGAAATTAGGCAGTCCTGTTCTTTTCAGGCAAGTCCGACCCGGGCTGAAGGGCGTTCCCTTCGAAATGCTGAAATTCAGAACCATGAGAGATGCTGTTGACAGTCAGGGTAATCCACTGCCTGACGCGGAGCGTTTAACATCATTTGGTTCTTTTTTACGTTCAAGCAGCCTGGATGAGTTGCCAGGCCTTTGGAATGTTTTAAAGGGTGATATGAGTCTGGTCGGCCCTCGACCGCTGCTTGTCGAGTACCTGCCACTTTACAGCGCTGAACAAGCACGACGTCATGACGTGAAGCCAGGCATTACTGGCTGGGCACAAGTCAACGGACGAAACGCAATTAGTTGGGAGCAAAAATTTCAGTACGATAATTGGTATGTCGATAACCAATCGTTCTGGCTGGATTTGAAAATTATTGCCCTCACGCTCAAAAAGGTATTTATACGTGAAGGCATAAATGCTGCTGGTGAAGCGACTATGACAAAGTTTACAGGGGGCGCCAAGACCCGAAAACTCGCCATTCTGGGAGCTGGAGGGCATTCCAGAGTGGTCGCTGACACTGCTGAGTGTTGCGGCTGGAGTGAAATTGAGTTTTTCGATGATGATTGGCCTTCCACACAGCAGGTCGGCATTTGGAATGTGACCGGTAATACGGCTGATTTGTTGGGACGTCTGAATGAGTTTGGTGGCGTGATTGTGGCCATTGGAAATAACGAAATTCGTTCTGCAAAAATGGGTACTTTGAATGACGCAGGTGCTCCGTTGATTTCACTGATTCATCCGGCAGCAACAATCAGTCGCTACGCTAGTCTTGGCGAAGGCGTCGTGGCTTTTGGCGGAGTGGTTGTCAATACAGGTGCGACCGTCAGCGCTGGTACTATTCTCAACACCGGCTGCAGTGTTGATCATGACTGCTATCTGGGTGAGTGCGTACACCTCAGTCCGGGGGCCAGGCTGGCAGGCTCAGTGCGTGTCGGCCATCTCAGCTGGATCGGAATCGGGGCGAGTGTCAGGCAGTCGATCAACATAGGCTCTAAAGTCGTAGTCGGGGCGGGGGCGGCAGTGGTAAGTGACATTGCTGATGAGTTGACGGTTGCGGGTGTCCCGGCCAAGGTTTTGGCAGACTAACAGCAGTAATTGGCGTTAGATAACGTCAGAGATATTGTTGATGGGTACGGGTAAGTTTTTATTCTAATTTTAATCAAGGGTACTCGATCGTGCTTAACACCCCGTTTTCTCCGTGGCCATCTTTCACTGAAGAAGAGGCAGACGCTGTTCGCGACGTGATTTTATCCAACAAGGTCAATTATTGGACAGGGCAGGAGGCACGCAGCTTTGAACGGGAGTTTGCCGCCTGGTCGGGTACGGAGCATGCGGTGGCCTTGGCCAACGGGACCGTAGCGCTGGACGTGGCGATTAAAGCGTTGGGCATAGGTGCGGGGGATGAGGTGATTGTGACCTCTCGAACGTTCCTGGCTTCGGTTTCGAGTATTGTCAACGCGGGTGCGATTCCTGTATTTGCCGATGTGGATCTTGACTCGCAGAACTTCACCGCCGAAACCATCAGTGCGGTATTGACGCCTCGAACCAAAGCGCTGATCTGTGTGCACCTGGCTGGCTGGCCATGTGACATGGACCCAATCATGGCGTTGGCCGACACCCACGGGCTGAAAGTCATCGAAGATTGCGCCCAGGCACATGGTGCTTATTACAAAGGCCGCCCGGTGGGTTCCATCGGTCATATCGGTGCGTGGTCATTCTGTCAGGACAAAATCATGACCACTGGGGGTGAAGGTGGAATGGTTACCACGAATGATCGTCAGCTCTGGGCTGATATGTGGGCTTATAAGGATCACGGTAAGAGCTGGGAGGCCGTTTATGAGCGCGAGCATGCCCCGGGTTTTCGCTGGCTGCATGAAAGCTTCGGCACGAATTGGAGGATGCTGGAAGTTCAAGCCGTCATTGGCCGCATTCAACTACGCCGGATGCAAGAGTGGCAGGCAACTCGCTTGAATAACGCCCAGCGTATCTGGAGTGCGGCATCGCAGTTACCCGCACTGCGTGTGCCTGTCATTCCGGCCAGCGATGTACATGCCGCTTATAAATGCTACGTCTTTGTTCGTCCTGAGTTGCTGAAAGCCGACTGGACCCGCGATCGCATTCTCAATGAAATGGTTTCACGTGGAGTGCCTGCCTTTTCAGGGTCATGCTCTGAAGTCTATCTTGAGAAGGCATTCGACAATACGGACTGGCGCCCTGCACAACGTCTCCAGCATGCCAAAGAGCTGGGCGAGACGAGTATGATGTTCTTGGTTCATCCTACGTTGACTGAGCAAGAGATGAATTTGACATGCAGCGTCTTGAGTCAAGTTGTTCAGGACGCAACATTGGCGTGAGGTGCCACCTTGCGATAATGAATTGGCCCTGAGGTGTGAGGGGTTGATGGTTTATAAGAGCGGTCTAGGTGTGATAAGGATTTATGGATAGGATTCGCGCATATTTACTCAGTCTCTCGCGGCAGCAAAAGCGGGTTATTCAGGTCGCAACAGACGTTGTATTGGTCTGGCTTGCACTGTGGTTTGCATTTGTCGTACGGCTGGGTGTTGACGATATGGTCAATCCACTCAAGTTGCACTTGTGGTTGTTCATCTGTGCACCCGTTATCGCTATCCCGCTCTTTGTCCGCTTTGGCATGTACCGTGCCGTGATGCGCTACTTTGGCAACGACGCCCTGGTCGTGATCATCAAGGCCGTCAGCTTGTCTTCATTGATCCTGGCTGTTGTGATGTACTGGTACAGCACGCCTGATAACGTTGTCCCGCGCTCAATTATTTTTAACTACTGGTGGTTGAGCCTGATCATGCTCGGCGGCTTGCGTCTAGCCATGCGCCAGTATTTCCTGGGCGACTGGTTTGCAGCTGCTCAGCATGTGCCGTTCACCAGTCGCGATGACAGGCTTTCACGTGTTGCGATCTATGGTGCCGGCGCTGCGGGAAACCAGTTGGTCGCGGCATTGCGCATGGGGCGGCTGATGCGTCCTGTGGCTTTCATTGATGATGATGAAAGCATCGCGGATCGCGTCATTTCCGGCTTGCAGGTTTTCAAGCCTGAAGACATACAGAAAATGATCGACCGTACCGGAGCGCAAGAGCTTCTTTTGGCGATCCCTTCTTCATCTCGTGGTCGTCGCCGCGAGATTCTGGGTTTGCTTGAAGGTTTCCCGCTGCACGTTCGCAGTGTCCCCGGTTTTATGGATCTGGCCAGCGGCAGGGTTAAGGTCGACGATATTCAGGAAGTGGACATTGCCGACTTGCTGGGCCGTGATGCGGTTCCTGCGCAAGACGAATTGCTTGAACACTGCATCCAGGGCCAGTGTGTCCTGGTCACGGGTGCAGGTGGTTCCATCGGCTCTGAACTGTGTCGGCAGATTCTGGTGCTCAAACCCACTACGCTGCTGTTGTATGAGCACAGTGAGTTCAATCTTTACAGCATTCTTTCCGAACTGGAGCAGCGGGTTAATCGTGAGTCGCTGTCAGTGAAAGTGCTGCCAATTTTGGGCTCGGTGCGCAATGCGCACAAATTGCTGGACGTGATGAAGACCTGGCATGTGGACACCGTCTATCACGCCGCGGCCTACAAGCATGTGCCCATGGTTGAGCACAACATTGCCGAAGGCGTTCTGAACAATGTCATCGGCACGCTCAATACCGCTCAGGCCGCCTTGCAGTCGGGCGTGGCGAACTTTGTACTGATATCTACCGACAAGGCTGTACGGCCCACCAATGTGATGGGCAGCACCAAGCGTCTGGCCGAGATGACGCTTCAAGCATTGAGCTGCGAAATGGCTCCGGTGTTGTTTGGCGACAAGGCGAATATCTCACGGGTCAACAAAACGCGGTTCACCATGGTGCGTTTTGGCAATGTGCTGGGGTCATCCGGTTCTGTGATTCCGTTGTTCCACAAGCAAATAAAAGCTGGTGGGCCGTTGACGGTTACGCATCCTAAAATCACACGTTACTTCATGACCATTCCCGAGGCTGCACAACTGGTCATTCAGGCAGGCTCCATGGGGCTGGGCGGTGACGTGTTTGTGCTGGACATGGGTGAGCCGGTGCGCATCGTCGAGCTGGCAGAGAAGATGATCCACCTTTCAGGCCTGAGTGTCCGTTCCGAGAAAAACCTGCACGGTGATATCGAGATCGAGTTTACCGGCCTGCGCCCAGGTGAAAAACTTTACGAAGAGTTGCTGATTGGTGACAACGTAGTGGCCACCCGGCACCCGATGATCATGAGTGCCAATGAAGACATGCTGCCTTGGGAGGTCCTCAAGGATCGCCTGGCCAGTTTGCTCGATGCGGTTGATGAAGATGACTATGCCCGGGTCAGACAACTGTTGCGGGACACGGTCAGTGGTTATGCACCAGAAGGTGAAATAGTCGACTGGATCTACCAGCAGCGTCGTTCTGAACCCTCTTGATTACACACCCTGCAACGCACTGATTTTTGACACGCTCCAGTCATCGCCTAGGTTTGAAATACAGCTCAGGAAAGCTGTTTCCACTTAACGATGTATTGGAGTGTCACCTATGCGTACTGCCTTTCTTTCTTCGATCTTTTTGGCTTTGATAGTCGGTATTTCCAGTGTGGTTCATGCTGCTTCACCGGCAGATCATGTTGAGTCCCTGGTGGCTGCACAACTCGCGCCTGATGCTCAGGTAGTGACGATTAATCTCAATACAGCCGATGAGGCGACGCTACAGCGTGAGCTCACTGGCGTTGGGGCTGCCAAAGCCAGGGCGATAGTGGCTTACCGTGAGGCTAACGGTGACTTTGCTTCGGCAGATGAGTTGCTGGAAGTCAAAGGGGTAGGCAAAGCCATCTATGAGAAGAACCGCGATAAGGTGGCTGTGAACTGAAGTGTCACCATACTAAAAAGGCCAGTCATTGATTTGACTGGCCTTTTTTTTAAACGCCGTACTCGGCCTTGGTGGCAGAAGGTACCGAGGGGGCCGGTTTCTTCTGGCTCATGAAGCGTTTTTCAATGTGAACATAAGTGAGCACTGAAACGAAGGTGATGAGAGGAATGGCAGCCAAATTGATAGACCAGAATGTCAGCCTGGAGATATGGCTCAGATCAAAATACAGAGCGGCGGCCTTGAACGTTAAATACAGTACCGGCAAATGCATAAGGTAAATGCTGTAGCTAATGTCGCTCAGGCGGTTCAAGCACTGCGCATGGAGTATTTTAGGGTTTGCAATCGTTATGCATAAGAAGAATGCGGAGGTCAGTAAGAATCTGACGTAACCATATCCTTGGCTCTCAGTGATTCCGGATGTGAGCAGGAATATGCATAAGGCAATGATGGACAGTAGCCATGCAGGTGGCCGTTTGTAGTGAGCGTTTTTGTGGAGGATGGCTGCGATGATACCTGTCAGGAAATAGGCCCAGCAGACGATCGCACTGGTACCCAGATCAATGGCAGCCAATAGCATGGCGATCAGGAGAACCAGCTTGTTGTACCTGGACTTGTAGGTTAGCGCGACGAGTGGCAACACGGCATAAAAACGCCATTCGTGAATGAGTGTCCAGGTAACAGAGTTTAAAGGCGTTAATGCGATGTCACCGATTTTGGACGGGTTATCCAGAAAGCTGAAGGTCAAGAGCCCTGCAGCCGTCATTAACGTATCCTTGTTAAAGATATCGGTGCTGGAGAAAAAACACGCTATCAAAAACACGATTAATGAGGCGAAGTAATAAAGAGGTGCGACGCGGCGGACGCGTGATTCGAAGAAGTGCTCCCACTTGATAGCGGGTGATTTCATTATTTTGTCGAAGAACAAGAACCCGGTGATGCAAAAAAAGATTTGCACGCCAAAAGAACCCAGGTTGGCATATATCCATCCCCATGAAGAGAATACTTCGTTCTTGATGCCCATGTTGGCAAGCATGAACGGTGCATGGTTAACGACGACAAAGATGGCCGCCAACCCGCGCATGCCATTAATGAATTTGTAGGCATGCTGGGTTTCTGCTTGTTCTATTTTGTGCTTGAAGAGCGTAGAAAATATCAAGAACAGGGAAATGATCAGGAGCGTGATCATTGCTGTTTCTATTGAGTACTCAGTCTTCATTTTTCTTGGCCGCCCGCTCAGCAGGATATTTTTTGTTTTTGAGAACATACATGCCATGCGGGAGGCAATGGATTGCGCTCAACGTAGACGTAGGCCTTCTTATGGGCCAAATCGTGGTGGGATAGTAAAGTGGGCCGTCAAGGAAGACTAGCTGAATGCGACATGTCGAAAATGCGGTGGTAGGGAACGCCCATTTCTACATTGCCGTACTGTGCAATGTATCGGCTGCCCGTATTCAAAGCCCGGGCGGGCAGATCAAGCCCTACGGGTAAGCCCCGGAGGTTGGCATGGGAGGCTGCAGGCTTGTGCGGGACAGGTTGTGCACGAAGTTGTGCGTAGAGACTGTCCTCGGTAACCCGCCCGCCGGATGTTTTGTTCAGCGGTGGGTATTACCGGTCATCCGAGTCCTTGGCGTCCATCTCAGCGTTCCGTTCAGCGACACGCTTGCGTTGCTCGTCAGTAAGTTCAACTTTGTTGGCAGTGTCACGCAGGGTCATCAGCCCGCCTACGATGCCACCGATGGCAACAATCAAAATTAACCAAGCATACCAGGGCATTATGTTCTCTCCTTGATGGGTAAACACTGAGCAAGGATTTTGCGCAGTGAGTCACGGTGTCTCTTTACCTTCTTCGAACAAACAAGAGTGTAGTGGTTCCAACGGGGTGATGCTTGTCCGGTTGTGGCCGTGAAGCGTCACAAAGTGACTAAAATCTCTAAATTGCGATCATCGGGTGCCGGCAGGTAGCATGTTCCGCTACAATGCGCGCCGATTTCGACCAGCCTGAGAACCCGCTAATGTCCGACTGCCAGACTCCTATTATCGTCGCCCTGGATTTCCCGACGCGTGACGCCGCACTGAAGCTGGCTGATCAATTGGACCCGAAGCTGTGCCGCGTCAAAGTGGGTAAAGAATTGTTCACCAGCTGTGCATCGGAAATTGTCGGCACATTGCGCGACAAGGGTTTTGATGTGTTTCTGGATCTCAAGTTTCACGACATTCCCAACACCACGGCCATGGCTGTGAAAGCCGCTGCCGAAATGGGTGTGTGGATGGTTAACGTTCATTGCTCGGGCGGGTTGCGCATGATGGCTGCGTGCCGTGAAGTGCTCGACCAGCGTACCGGTCCTCAGCCGTTGCTGATCGGTGTGACCGTGCTGACCAGTATGGAACGCGAAGACCTGGCGGGGATTGGCCTGGATATCGAACCTCAGGAGCAAGTGCTGCGTCTGGCTGCGTTGGCGCAGAAGGCCGGCATGGATGGTCTGGTGTGCTCGGCCCTGGAAGCACAAGCGCTGAAAAGCGCGCATCCGGGCCTGCAACTGGTGACCCCGGGGATTCGCCCGGCGGGCAGCTCCCTGGATGATCAACGTCGCATCCTGACTCCGCGTCAGGCGCTGGACGCTGGCTCTGATTACCTGGTGATCGGCCGTCCGATCAGTCAGGCGGCTGATCCGGCCAAGGCGCTGGCTGCTGTGGTCGCTGAGCTGGCGTAAACGCCTGGACCTTGAGAGCAGCGCAATGCTGCTCTCTCAAGCTGCCCAGGGTTTACACCTTCAGGATCAACTTCCCGAAGTTTTCCCCGTTGAACAGCTTCATCAGGGTTTCGGGGAAGGTTTCCAGACCTTCGACAATGTGCTCCTTGCTTTTCAATTGACCCTTGGTCAGCCAGCCCGCCATTTCTTGCCCGGCCTCGACATACCGATCGGCGTAGTCCATCACCACAAAACCTTCCATGCGTGCGCGATTCACCAACAGCGACAGATAGTTCGCCGGCCCTTTTACGGCCTCCTTGTTGTTGTACTGGCTGATGGCGCCACAAATAACCACGCGCGCCTTGAAGTTCAGACGGCTGAGGACGGCATCAAGAATATCGCCGCCCACGTTGTCGAAGTACACGTCGACGCCTTCAGGGCATTCGCGCTTGAGGCCCGCAATCACGTCTTCGCTTTTGTAATCGATCACCCCGTCAAAGCCCAGTTCTTCTTTGAGCAGTGAGCACTTCTCTTTTCCGCCGGCGATACCCACCACGCGACAGCCTTTCAACTTGGCAATTTGCCCGGCAATGCTGCCAACAGCACCGGCGGCACCGGAAATGACCACTGTTTCTCCAGCTTTGGGGGCGCCGACTTCCAGCAGTGCGAAATAGGCGGTCATGCCGGTCATGCCCAAGGCGGACAAATACATCGGGAGGGGGGCGAGTGTCGGGTCGACTTTGTAGAAGCCTCTAGGCTCGCCTACGAAATAATCCTGGACGCCCAGTGCGCCGTTTACGTAGTCGCCTGCCACAAAACCGGGGTGAGCGGATGCGATGACTTTGCCGACGCCCAAGGCTCGCATGACCTCACCAAGGCCGACGGGCGGAATGTAGGACTTGCCTTCATTCATCCAGCCGCGCATGGCCGGGTCGAGGGACAGGAATTGATTCTCGACCAGAATCTGGCCGTCTTTGGGCTGGACGACGGGTACTTGCTGGTAAGTGAACGTCTCGCGGGTTGCTGCGCCGACTGGACGTTTGGCGAGCAGGAATTGGCGGTTTGTCTGGTCAGTCATTGCAATAACTCTTCAGGAAGTGATGCCTGTTGATAAACCCTCTTCAGGTTCAGGGCAAGTGAGTGAGTCAACTGAAATGGATATTTATCAATATTAGTGATGTTGGTATGCATGCTTTTATCACTTCTATAGATAGGCACAAGGCTGAGCGCCATTACCTTCTGAGGATAAGAATGATGAGTATGACGTTTGCAGGGCATGTGGCGGTGGTCACTGGCGCAGGAGCCGGTATCGGGCGCGCAGCAGCGTTGGCGTTTGCAGCGCAGGGGTTGAAGGTGGTTGTCGCTGACCTGGACACAGCAGGGGGAGTGGGCACCGCAGAACAGATCATGGCAGCAGGCGGCACGGCAGTCTTCATGCAGTGCGACGTGACCCTGGAGGCCGACGTCAAGCAGTTAATGGCAGAAACCATCAACCTTTATGGTCGGCTCGACTATGCATTCAACAACGCAGGGATTGAGATTGAGCACGGTCGCCTGGCCGATGGAACTCAGGATGAATTTGACGCGATCATGGGTGTGAACGTGAAAGGCGTCTGGTTGTGCATGAAATATCAGCTACCGCTGATGCTGGCTCAGGGCGGCGGGGCAATCGTCAATACGGCCTCTGTGGCAGGGCTGGGGGCAGCGCCGAAAATGAGTATCTACTCGGCATCCAAGCATGCGGTGATTGGCCTGACCCGCTCGGCCGCCATCGAGTATGCGAGAAAGCATATTCGGGTTAACGCCGTGTGCCCGGCAGTCATCGATACCGATATGTTCCGGCGTGCGTATGAACTGGATCCACGCAAAGCCGACTATGCCGCAGCGGTGCATCCGGTCGGTCGTATCGGCACGGTCGAGGAAGTGGCCAGTGCCGTACTGTATTTATGTTCCGATGGCGCTGCGTTCACCACCGGCCACGCCCTGGCGGTTGATGGCGGGGCGATGGCGATCTGAGCCTGCGGTTTGCTTAGCGTGTTTTCCAGTTCAGGATCATCAAGGTCAGCACGCCAGCGACAATCCCCCAGAATGCCGAGCCAACCGAGAACAGTGTCATGCCGGAAGCCGTGACCATGAAAGTAACCAGGGCGGCTTCACGCTCCTTGGCTTCACTCATGGCAATGCTCAGGCCGTTGATGATCGAACCGAACAGGGCCAGTGCGGCGATCGACAGCACCAGTTCTTTGGGCAGCGCGGCGAACAGCGCCGCCAGGGTGGCGCCAAAGATGCCGGCAAATCCATAGAAAATGCCGCACCACATGGCCGCGGTGTAGCGCTTTTTAGGGTCTTCGTGGGCATGTGGCCCTGTACAGATCGCCGCGCTGATGGCGGCCAGATTGATCCCGTGGGAGCCGAAAGGAGCGAGCAGCAGCGAGGCCACGCCGGTGGTGGTGATCAATGGCGATGCCGGTACGGTATAGCCATCGGCCCTGAGAACGGCGATGCCCGGCATGTTTTGCGACGTCATGGCGACCACAAACAGCGGGATGCCGATGCTGATGGTGGCTGCCAGCGAGAACGAAGGTGTGGTCCATACCGGAACAGCCACCTCCAGTGCGAAGCCACTAAAATCCAGCAGGCCCAGCAGGCCCGAGAGCAGGGTGCCGATCAGTAATGCCGCCAGCACCGCGTAGCGTGGTGACAGGCGTTTGACGATCAGATAAGTGAAAAACATCCCGATGACCAGCCCGGTGCGATGCTGGGCGGCGACGAAAATCTCGCTGCCGATCTTGAACAGGATGCCGGCCAGCAAGGCGGCAGCCAGAGAGGCTGGAATGCGCTTGACCAGACGCTCGAAACTACCGGTCATGCCGCAGATAATCACCAGTACGGCGCAGGTGATGTAGGCGCCGATCGCCTCGCCATAACTGACTCCGCCCAGGCTGGTGATCAGCAATGCTGCTCCCGGTGTCGACCAGGCAATGGTGATGGGCGTGCGATATCGCAACGACAGGCCTATGCTGCAAACAGCCATGCCGATGGACAGCGCCCAGATCCACGATGAGATTTGACCGCTGGTGAGACCTGCTGCCTGGCCGGCCTGGAACATCAGCACCAGTGAACTGGTGTAGCCGGTCATCATCGCAATGAAGCCTGCGACCACTGCCGAAGGCGAAGAGTCCGCCAACGGATGCAGGCGCGGTTGAGTCACGTCGGTCATGGAGCGGTCTTCCTTGTTCTAACTTGTTCTAAAGGGTGTTCTTTGAAGATGCATGAACAGGGCGTCAGCCTAAACGCAAAGTTCATATTTCATTGCGATACAGCCGGGGTCGCAAACGACCGTACAGTCGTACTGGCACTCTGGCTTGTGTACAATGCGTCATGTTTTTTTTGCATTAATTGTTTGCCCGCGACGCCCGTTAACGTATTAACGTAACGCCTTATTCGCCGCAGCTTCCCCACACGAGTGACCATGAACGAACAGTTGCAGCCTCTCAAGAAACAATCCCGTGCTGGCAAGGCCGGCCGCAGTGGAACCCAGGACGATATCGTCTACGCACATATTTTCGAGGCGATTCTCGAACAGCGTCTGGCGCCTGGCACAAAATTGAGCGAAGAAGCGCTGGGAGAAATCTTTGGAGTCAGTCGCACCATCATTCGCCGTGCCCTGTCGCGCCTGGCCCATGAAGGTGTTGTGCTGTTGCGCCCCAACCGCGGTGCGGTGGTGGCGAGCCCGAGCGTCGAGGAGGCGCGCCAGGTATTTTTGGCTAGACGCCTGGTTGAGCGGGCCATCACCGAACTGTCCGTCGTGCATGCGACTGCCGAAGACCTCGCGGAACTGCGAAAAATGGTGCAGGAAGAGCGTGACAGCTTTTCGCGCGGCGACCGCGGGGCCGGGATCAGGCTCTCGGGCGAGTTCCACCTGAAGTTGGCAGAAGCGGCAAAAAATGCCCCTCTGATCAGCTTTCAGCGCAGCCTGGTGTCGCAAACGTCGTTGATCATTGCCCAGTATGAAAGTGGCAACCGCTCACATTGTTCCTATGACGAGCACATGCAACTGATCGATGCCATCGAAGCACGGGATGTCACCCTGGCAGTGAACCTGATGATGCACCATATGGATCACATCGACAGCAAGCTCAATCTTGACGAAGAAAGCGCATCTGATGACCTGCACGCGGTGTTTTCGCACTTGCTGCAAACCAAGGGCAAGCCAGCCCGGTCCTCGGTCAAGCTTTAACCGTTGCCTGCATTCCCTGTAGGCACTCTGTAGCCCGGCATCCATGCCGGGATGAAGGCCCTTCGGACCTTATCGCAGGCTGCGGCTGCGACTACAGGTTTTTTGCAGTGATCAGCGCTGATGCACCAGATTGCCCGCGGCGTACGTCTGCTGAACGGTACGGTCGTCGCCCAGAGTCATCAATGCAAACAGGGTCTCGGCAATGCCGGTTGATTGCTTGAGGCGGTAGCTGAGCAGCGGTGTGGCGTTGTAATCGAGCACCACAAAGTCGGCATCGGTGCCCGGTTGCAGAGTGCCAATCCGCTCTTCCAGGCGCAGTGCGCGTGCGCCACCCAGCGTCGCCAGATATAACGATTTGAACGGATTCAGGCGTGCGCCTTGCAGCTGCATGACCTTATAGGCTTCGTTCAAGGTGTTAAGCAGCGAAAAGCTGGTGCCGGCGCCAACGTCTGTTCCCAATCCGACATTGAGTTTGTGTTTCTCTGCCATGGGTAGATTGAACAGACCACTGCCCAGGAACAGGTTGGAGGTCGGGCAGAAGGCCACGGCCGAGCCGGTTTCGGCCAGTCGCGCGCACTCTTCATCACACAGATGCACGCTGTGGGCGAATACCGAACGCTCACCCAGCAATTGGTAATGGTCGTATACGTCCAGATAACCTTTGCGTTCCGGGTAGAGCGACTTGACCCACTCGATTTCCTGCAGGTTTTCGCTGATGTGAGTGTGCAAATACAGATCCGGGTATTCGCCCAGCAGTTTACCGGCCAGGGTTAATTGCTCAGGGGTGCTGGTGGGAGCAAAGCGCGGGGTGACCGCATAATGCAGGCGGCCTTTGCCATGCCAGCGTTCAATCAGTGCCTTGCTTTCGCTGTAGCCGGTTTCGGCCGTGTCGGTCAGGTACTCCGGTGCATTACGGTCCATCATCACTTTGCCAGCAATCAGGCGCAGATCCAGGCGCTGTGCGGCTTCGAACAAGGCGTCGACAGATTGCGGATGCACGCTGCCGAACACCAGCGCCGTGGTGGTGCCGTTGCGCAGCAGTTCCTTGAGGAAGATATCGGCTACTTCGTCGGCATGGGCCTTGTCGGCGAACTGTTTCTCGCAGGGGAACGTGTAGGTGTTGAGCCAGTCGAGCAATTGCTCGCCATAGGCGCCGATCATGCCTGTTTGCGGGAAGTGGATATGGGTATCGATAAACCCGGGGGTAATCAGTGCGTCGGTGTATTCAGTGATCGGTGTATCTGCTGCCAGCGACGCGAGTAACTCGGTGGCGTGGCCGACTGCTTTGATCTGACCGTTGTCGACCACCAGCAGGCCGTCTTCGAAGTATTCATACGAAGCCTCGATCCCGACTTCGGCGGGGTCGGCGATGCTGTGCAGAATGGCGGCGCGATAGGCTTTACAGGTCATGACGTTTCTCAATTCGTGGCGTGGCTGCGTCGTGAGGACGGTAGCCATTTTTTAATGGGTTCAACGGCAGCGGATTCAGCGCAGGCAGTGTGCTGGCCGAAGTGGGTGTTGTAAGTGGCGATAATTTCGCCGGCGATGGAAATGGCGATTTCGATCGGCAGTTTGCCTTTGACTTCGCTCAGTCCCATGGGGCAGCGCATGCGCTGCACCTGTGATGCGCTGATGCCGCGCTCGCGCAGACGATGTTCAAACTTCATGCGTTTGGTTTTTGAGCCAATCAGACCGAAGTAGGTGAAGTCGTTGCGTTTGAGCAGGGCGGTGCATATTTCAAGATCCAGGGCGTGATTATGCGTCATGACGATGCAGTAGCAACCGCTTGGTAGGTCAGCCACTTCAAACACGGGCTCATCAGTCACAATTTTTCGTACACCTTGAGGTACTGCAGCCGGGAATTCCTGCTCCCTGGAGTCGATCCAGCGCACCCTGCAGGGTAGGTTGGCCAGCAACGGCACCAGGGCCCGTGCAACATGGCCGGCGCCAAACACGGCGATCTGCGCTTGCACCTGGCCCATCGGTTCAAACAGGAGTACCGCCACCCCGCCACAGCATTGGCCCAGGCTGGCGCCGAGGATGAAGCGCTGCAAATGGGTATCGTGCTTGCCATTGGCGAGCATGTCGCGGGCGATCTGCAGGGCTTTGTATTCCAGGTGGCCGCCGCCGATGGTGTCGAAGTTCTGCGTGGCGCTGATGACCATTTTCGAGCCGGCATTGCGCGGTGTCGAGCCTTGCTCCTCGATGATCGTCACCAACACGCAGGGCTCGCCCTGTCGCTGCAGGTCGGCCAGTGCGCTGATCCAGTCATTCATGGCGAGCCTCCCGTGGTTCGGTGGTCATTTAGGCTTACCCGAGCGGCTCGCGCGCATCTGCTCGCAGCCCCATAACACCCGTTCAGGGGTGGCCGGCGCGTCGATGTCAGGCTGTACACGATAGTCGGCCAGGCTGGCGACTGCATCCTTGATTGCGCACCAGGCGGCGATGCCGAGCATCAGGGGCGGCTCTCCCACGGCCTTGGAGTGGAACACTGTGTCTTCGGGGTTCTTGCGGTTTTCAACCAGGGTGACGCGCAGGTCCAGCGGCATGTCCGCCACGGCCGGAATCTTGTAACTGGCCGGGCTGGCGGTGAGCAACTGGCCCTTGGGGCTCCAGATCAGTTCTTCTGTTGTCAGCCAGCCCGCGCCCTGCACATAGCCGCCTTCAATCTGGCCTATATCGATGGCCGGGTTTAGCGACGCGCCGACGTCATGCAGGATGTCGGTACGCAGCATTTTGTATTCGCCAGTCAACGTGTCAACGATCACTTCGGTGCAAGCGGCACCAAACGCATAGTAGTAAAACGGCCGTCCGCGGGCCTGGGTCCGGTCATAAAAGATCTTCGGCGTTTTGTAATAGCCGGTGCTCGACAGCGACACCTGGCCGAGATAAGCCTGTTGTACCAGGGTTTCAAAGCTCAGGATCTGCTGGCCAACGCGCACCATCCCGTTGTGAAAGACCACCTCTTGCTCGCTGACCTGATACTTGCCAGCCGCAAACTCGACCAGGCGCTGCTTGATGATCTCAGCAGCGTTCTGCGCAGCCTTGCCATTGAGATCCGTACCACTGGAGGCGGCAGTGGGGGAGGTGTTGGGGACTTTGCCAGTGTGGGTGGCGGTAATTTGCACGCGGCTGATGTCGACCTGAAACACTTCGGCGACCACCTGCGCAACTTTGGTATTGAGCCCCTGACCCATTTCCGTACCGCCATGATTCAGGTGAATGCTGGCGTCGGTATAGATATGGATCAGCGCCCCGGCCTGATTGAGGAAGCTGGCGGTAAAGGAAATGCCGAATTTTACCGGGGTCAGCGCCAGGCCTTTTTTCAGGATCGGGCTGCCGGCGTTAAAGGCCAGGATGGCTGCCCGGCGCTCGGCGTACTGGCTGCTGGCTTCAAGCTCGGCAGTCATTTCTTGCAGCAGGTTATGCTCCACGACCTGGTGATAGTGGGTCACATTGCGCTCGGTCTTGCCGTAGTAATTGGCCTTGCGCACGGCCAGGGGATCAAGGCCCAGATGGCGAGCGATACGGTCCATGATCTCCTCGATGGCGAGCATGCCTTGCGGGCCGCCGAAGCCACGAAACGCTGTATTCGAAGCGGTATTGGTTTTGCAGCGATGACCGTTGATCGTGGCATCGCCCAGGTAGTAGGCGTTGTCGGCATGAAACATCGCGCGGTCCACGATTGATCCGGACAAGTCAGGTGAATAGCCACAATTACCCGCCAGATCTATCTGAATGCCTTGTAGCCGACCGCAGGCATCGAACCCGACATCGTATTCGACGTAAAACGGGTGGCGCTTGCCGGTCATCTGCATGTCTTCGGCCCGTGGCAGGCGCATTTTGGTCGGCTGGCCCGTGAGGTGAGCGACCACAGCACACAGGCAGGCCGGACTGGCGGCCTGGGTTTCCTTGCCGCCAAAACCGCCGCCCATACGGCGCATGTCGACCACCACCTTGTTCATGGACACGCCGAGTACTTCGGCCACCAGCTTCTGGATTTCGGTCGGATGCTGAGTGGAGCAGTACACGATCATCCCGCCATCTTCGGTCGGCATGACCGATGACACTTGGGTTTCCAGGTAAAAGTGTTCCTGCCCGCCGATGTGCAGCGTGCCGTGCAGGCGGTTTTCGGCGGTTGCCAGGGCGCCGGCCGAGTCGCCGCGCCGGTGAGTGTGGCTGTCGAGCACAAAATGCCGGTTGCGCAGTGCCTGGACAACATCGAGCACCGGCTCCAGATCTTCGTATTCGATGATCGCGGCCATCGCCGCCTGGCGAGCGGTGTTCAGGTCGCAGGCGGCCACGACCAGCACCGGCTGCCCGACGAACTCCACCTTGTCGATGGCCAGCAACGGATCGCCCGGCAATAGCGGGCCAATGTCCTTGAGGCCGGGAATGTCTTCATGAGTGATCACTCGGCGCACGCCTGCGAAGGCCAGGCACGGAGTGGTGTCGACCCGAATGATGCGGGCGTGAGCGCGGTCCGAGAGTCGAGCGTAGAGGTGCAACTGGTTCGGGAACTCCAGCCGGTCATCCACGTACTGCGCTTCGCCCGATACGTGCTTTTCAGCGCTTTCATGGGGGAGGCTGCGGCCTACGCCGGTCTGCAAGTCCTGCTGAAACCGGGCGATCATCCCGGCTTGGGTCAGCCCGGTGCTGTGATGGTCAGACATAAGCCGTCACCCGCGTATCAAGGTGTGGATGTTGTCGCTCGATGTAGTATTTGCGCAGCAGATTTTGCCCGATCAGCAAGCGGTACTCTTTACTGGCGCGAAAGTCCGACAACGGCGAGAAATCTTCGCTCAATGCGTGGCAGGCGCGCTCAATGCTGGCAGCCGACCATTGCGCACCCAGCAGGACCGCCTCGCAGGCCCGGGCGCGTTTGGGAGTGGCAGCCATGCCGCCGAAGGCCACCCGGACTTCGCGGATCCAACCGTTGTCGACACGCAGGTTAAACGCTGCACACACCGCGCTGATGTCGTCATCCAGCCGTTTCGAGACTTTGTAGGCGCGCAATGCGTCCGCAGGGTCGGCCCGGGGGATGATGATCTTCTCGATGAACTCACCTGCCTCGCGTGCCGTGACCCGGTAATCGATGAAGTAATCCTCGAGCGCCAGCGTGCGGCGGCGCTCCCCTTTACGCAGAACGAGGTGCGCGTCGACGGCAATCAGCAAGGGCGGCAAATCGCCAATCGGTGAGGCGTTGCCAATGTTGCCCCCCAGCGTGGCTTGATTGCGGATCTGCAATGAGGCAAACCGTTGCAACAGCGTGCCGAAGTCCGGGTATTGGGCCGTGAGTGCGTCACTGGCATCGGTCAGCGTCACCGCGGCGCCGATTTCAATACGGTCTTCAAAGTATTCGATGCGCTTCATCTCGGCCACGTGGCCAACGTAAATCATCACCGGCAGCGAGCGATGCAGTTGCGTGACCTCCAGCGCGAGGTCGGTGCCGCCTGCCAGCAGGCGCGCCTGAGGGTGTGCGTCATACAGGTCGGCCAGGGCGCTCAGGGTCAAAGGCAGCAGGCAGCGTTTATCGCCATTGTTGAGTTCGCCGGTCTGCCGCGGGGTAATGGCTTTGAGCCGGGCCAGTGTCTCGGCCTGGTGCCGGTCGAACTGATCGTTCGCTTGCACCGTACAGGCGCGCTCTGCGGCGGCGAGGATAGGGCGATAACCGGTGCAGCGGCATAGATTGCCCGCCAGTGCTTCGTGGGTTTGCTGAGGATTGGCACCGCTGCTGTTCTTTTGCAGCGCGAACAGCGACATGACAAAACCTGGTGTGCAAAAACCGCATTGGGAGCCGTGGCAGTCGACCATTGCGCTTTGCACACTGTGTAACTGGCCCTCGTGTTTCAAGTCTTCTACGCTGATCAGTTGTTTGCCGTGCAACGCAGACACAAAGGTCAAGCATGAGTTGAGGCTGCGGTAACGCAAAGTCTCCAGGCCTTGTTCATCGGTGTGTACTTCACCAATGACGACGGTGCAGGCACCACAGTCGCCGCTGGCGCAGCCTTCTTTGGTGCCGGGCTTGTGCAGATGCTCGCGCAGGTAATTGAGTACGGTCAGAGTCGGGTCCAGTGCGTGCTCGGTGCGCAGTGTCTGATTGAGTAGGAACTGGATCACGGAAGACCTCGCATAATCGTCATTGTTCTCGAGCAGCTCAAGCTGAATTTAGTCATAACTGACTTGCGGGTCAATAAAATGAGTAAAGCCTGGCCAATCGATGTTCTGTGGCAGATATTGCCGATTTATTTGCTTGTTTCGTGCCAAATTCAGCACTTGGGGCACTCCGCGAGCGGGTATCAAGTGCGTTACACTGCGCCGCTTGCATTGATCAAAGATTTTGAAGGTAAACATGACGTTCAAGGCGCCGGATAGCCTCGCCGAGCAAATCGCTCATCACCTCGCCGAACGCATCATTCGCGGCGAGCTCAAGCCTGGGGAGCGCATTCAAGAACAGAAGGTGACGCTGGCGCTTAATGTCAGTCGCGGCTCTGTGCGCGAAGCGTTGCTGATTCTTGAGCGTCGACACCTCATCGCCATCCTTCCGCGGCGTGGCGCCCATGTGACCGAGCTGACGCCGCACAAGGTGCAGAGCCTGTGCACGCTGATGAGCGAGATGTACATCCTGCTGGGCAATGCCGTTGCCCAGCGCTGGGCTGTGCAAGCCGACCTTGGCCCGTTTTTGCAAATTCAGCAGCGGCTGATTGCCAGCTACGAGCGCCAGGACATCAGCGCGTTCGTTGACGACAGCTTTAATGTGATGCGTGCCGCCTACCCGTTTGCCGACAACCCGTACTTGCAAGAAACCGTCGAAAACCTGCACCCGGCCATGAGTCGCGCCTACTACCTGGCGCTTGAGCAGCGCAAGGCAGAGATGAGCGAGTTTCTAGCGCTGTTCGCGCAGTTGCTCGAGGCTGTGCTGGCGCGGGATCTGCCGCAAATTCGCGTGGTGCTGAGCCAGTATGCCCAGCGCAGCTGTGATCTGGTGCTGTCTGCCTTGACGGTTGCCTGAGCGTGCGCCTTACCTGTATCAAGCTCGCAGGCTTCAAGTCTTTCGTTGACCCGACGACGGTAACCTTCCCGAGCAACATGGCTGCTGTCGTCGGGCCGAACGGTTGCGGCAAATCGAACATCATCGACGCCGTGCGCTGGGTGATGGGCGAAAGCTCGGCCAAAAACCTGCGCGGCGAGTCGATGACGGACGTCATCTTCAATGGCTCGACCACGCGCAAGCCTGTCAGCCAGGCCAGCATCGAGCTGGTTTTTGACAACTCCGACGGTACCTTGCTGGGCGAATACGCGGCCTACGCCGAGATTTCGATCCGGCGCAAGGTCACCCGCGACAGCCAGACCACGTATTACCTCAATGGCACCAAGTGCCGTCGGCGTGACATCACCGATATTTTCCTCGGCACGGGCCTGGGGCCGCGCAGCTATTCGATCATCGAGCAGGGCATGATCTCGAAGCTGATCGAGTCCAAGCCTGAAGACCTGCGCAACTTTATTGAAGAAGCCGCCGGCATTTCCAAATACAAGGAACGCCGCCGCGAAACCGAAAACCGCATTCGCCGTACCCATGAAAACCTGGCTCGCCTGACCGACCTGCGTGAAGAGCTGGGTCGTCAGCTCGAACGCTTGCATCGACAGGCTCAGGCGGCCGAGAAGTATCAGGAATACAAGGCCGAGGAGCGTCAGCTCAAGGCCCGGTTGTCAGCCCTGCGCTGGCAGGCCCTGAATGAACAAGTGGGGCAGCGCGAAGCAGTCATCGGCAACCAGGAAGTCAGCTTCGAGGCCTTGGTGGCCGAGCAGCGTAACGCCGATGCCAGCATCGAACTCTTGCGTGACGGGCACCATGATCTGTCCGAGCGCTTCAATCTGGTGCAAGGGCGCTTCTACTCGGTGGGTGGCGACATTGCCCGGGTTGAGCAAAGCATCCAGCACGGTCAGCAGCGTTTGCGCCAACTGCAGGATGATTTGCGCGAAGCCGAACGCTCGCGTCTCGAAACCGAGTCCCATCTGGGGCATGACCGCACGATGCTCGCGACCCTCGGCGAAGAGCTTGAAATGCTTGAGCCGGAGCAGGAAGTGACCAGCGCTGCCGCTGAAGAAGCTGCTGTCGCTCTGGAAGAATCCGAACTCGGGATGCACGGGTGGCAAGAACAGTGGGACAGCTTCAACTTGCGCTCGGCCGAACCGCAGCGTCAGTCCGAGGTGTTGCAGGCGCGTATCCAGCAGCTGGAAACCAGCATGGAGCGTGTGGCTGAACGCCAGCGCCGTTTGGCTGAAGAGCGCGCGTTACTGGCCGCAGACCCGGAAGACGCAGCGATCCTCGAGTTGAGCGAATACCTGGCGACCAGCGAACTGACGCACGAGGAACTGCAGATCGCCGAGGAACAGCTGGTTGAGCGCCTGGAGCAAGTGCGGCATGACCTGCAGCAAGCCACGCAGAATCAGCAGCAGGCCCAGGGCGACTTGCAGCGTCTCAACGGCCGTTTGGCTTCGTTGGAGGCCTTGCAGCAGGCAGCGCTTGATCCGGGCACTGGCGCCAGTGAATGGTTGAGTGAGCAGCAGCTCGTCGAGCGTCCGCGACTGGCCGAAGGGTTGCGGGTAGAAGCTGGATGGGAACTGGCAGTAGAAACCGTGCTGGGTGCAGATTTGCAGGCGGTGCTGGTAGATGATTTCTCGACACTGGACCTGGCGGGGTTCGCCCAGGGCGATTTGCGTCTGTTCAGTGCCGGTTCGCAAGGCGTGCATCCCTCAGGCAGCCTGCTGGACAAGGTCGAGGCCGATGTTGATCTGACGCCATGGCTTGGGCAAGTCCGGCCGGTCGAAACCCTTGAGCAGGCGCTGGCATTGCGTGTTCAGTTGGGCGAGGGCCAAAGCCTGATCACTCGCGACGGGTATTGGGTCGGACGTCACTTTTTGCGCGTGCGCCGTGCCAGCGAAGCCGAAAGCGGCGTACTGGCCCGCGGTCAGGAAATCCAGCGTCTTGGGCTTGAACGCGAAGAACGTGAGGCCACGCTCGCGCGTCTTGAAGAACAGCTTCAACATTTGCGTGAGCAGCAGCTCACGCAAGAAGACGCCCGTGAGCAAGTTCGTCGTCGTTTGCAGGACGAGGCGCGGCAGCAGGGTGAGATCAAGGCCAAACTGTCTGCAAGCAAAGCCAAGGTCGAGCAATTGACTTTACGTCGCCGTCGACTGGACGAAGAACTGGCCGAGCTCGCTGAGCAGCGAACACTGGAGCATGAACATGTAGGTGAGGCGCGCCTGAGGTTGCAGGATGCGCTGGAGGCCATGGCCACCGACACCGAGCAGCGAGAACTGTTGCTGGCCCGGCGTGACAGCCTGCGCGAGCGGCTCGACCGGGTGCGCCAGGACGCGCGTCAACACAAGGATCACGCCCACCAGCTGGCGGTTCGCATGGGAGCCCTCAAAGCACAGCACGACTCGACCCGCCAGGCACTGGAGCGTCTGGAGCTGCAGGCCGAGCGCTTGGCTGAAAAGCGCGAGCAGCTCACGCTCAATCTGGAGGAGGGCGAAGCACCTCTCGAAGAGCTGCGCCTCAAGCTCGAAGAGCTGCTCGACAAGCGCCTGAGCGTGGACGAAGAGCTTAAGGTCGCCCAGGCAGCGCTTGAGGATGCCGATCGCGAGTTGCGCGACGCCGAAAAGCGCCGGAATCAGGCCGAGCAACAATCGCAGCTGATACGTGGTCAGTTGGAGCAGCAGCGTATGGAGTGGCAGGCGCTGACGGTGCGACGAACGGCGTTGCAGGATCAGTTGCTGGCCGATGGCTATGACCTGCACGGGGTACTGGCTACCCTGGATGGCGAGCTCAATGAGCAGCAGGCGGAAGAAGAGCTGGAGCGGATTGCTGCGCGTATTCAGCGGTTGGGGGCGATCAACCTAGCCGCCATCGATGAGTACCAGCAGCAGTCCGAGCGCAAGCGTTATCTGGATGCCCAGGATGCCGATCTGGTAGAGGCGCTCGATACGCTGGAAAACGTCATTCGCAAGATCGACAAAGAGACTCGTAGTCGCTTCAAAGACACCTTTGATCAGATAAATGGTGGATTACAGGCACTTTTCCCAAAAGTTTTCGGGGGCGGCAGCGCTTATTTGGAACTGACGGGCGAAGATCTACTCGATACAGGGGTAACAATCATGGCGCGACCACCGGGCAAGAAGAACAGCACGATTCATTTGCTGTCCGGTGGGGAGAAAGCGCTGACAGCCCTAGCGTTGGTTTTCGCCATTTTCAAGCTCAATCCGGCACCGTTCTGCATGCTCGATGAGGTTGATGCGCCGCTGGATGACGCGAACGTGGGTCGCTACGCACGCCTGGTGAAGGAGATGTCGCAGACGGTGCAATTCATCTACATCACTCACAACAAAATCGCCATGGAGATGGCGGATCAGTTGATGGGCGTGACGATGCATGAGCCGGGTTGTTCGCGTCTGGTGGCGGTTGATGTCGAGGAGGCAATGGCAATGGTCGACGCTTGAGCTATAAGCAAGTAGGGCCAAAATTTTCTTCTTGTCAGAAAATTCCTAAGGATTTGACTGATATGACTTGTAGGTCTGCGGCTACATGGGCTTAGCTCAATGCGACAGACGGTGTAAAGTTATCTTTGGTCGTGTTAATTTAACGTCTAATTTTTTTGTACGTGGGTAAAACGCCATTCAGAACATAGAGTTGGCGCCACGTTTTAAAGGGCTTTAGGCTCTTCTTTATAGAATCATTTTTTAGGGGCACGGGATTACATGGAAATCGGTCTGCGCGAGTGGCTGATAGTCATCGGCATAGTGGTCATCGCCGGTATTCTTTTTGATGGCTGGCGCCGTATGCGTGGCGGCAAGGGCAAGCTCAAGTTTCGCCTTGATCGCAGCTTCTCCAACGCCCCTGACGAGGAAGAAACCAGCCCTGAGTTGCTGGGTCCTTCACGTGTCCTGGACACGCCTAACCACAAAGAGCCCCAGCTCGATGAGCACGATTTGCCATCAGTGAGCATGTCGGCGCGTGACAAGGGTTCCAAGCGCAGCAAGCGTGGCGGTGAGCCAAGCCAGGGCGACCTGAACCTGGACCTCGACCTGGATGGCGGCCCGAGCCTGAGCGCCCGTGATGATGATTTTCCGGACGAAACCCGCTCACGTGGGCGTTCAGTGCCAAACGTGTCCGCGGTTGAGGAAAAAGAGCAGCCTCAGCAGGCCGCTCAGGAAGTCCTGGTAATCAGCGTGATCAGCCGCGATCCGGCCGGATTCAAAGGCCCGGCGCTGCTGCAGAACATCCTTGAAAGCGGTCTGCGTTTTGGCGAGATGGATATTTTCCATCGCCACGAAAGCATGGCCGGCAATGGCGAAGTACTGTTCTCCATGGCCAACGCCGTCAAGCCGGGCGTATTTGATCTGGACGACATTGACCTGTTCTCCACACCAGCTGTGAGCTTCTTCCTCGGTTTGCCTGGTCCGCGCCATCCAAAGCAGGCTTTCGATGTGATGGTTGCCGCAGCACGCAAACTGTCCCAGGAGCTTAACGGTGAGCTCAAGGATGATCAGCGCAGTGTTTTGACCGCGCAGACCATCGAGCATTACCGTCAGCGCATTGTTGAGTTCGAGCGTCGGGCCTTGACCCAAAAACGTTGAAATCCCCTGGGGGCGGCAGGCTTGCCCCCGGTGCGGAGCAAAATGATTAACACAGGAGCAGCCTCGGCTGCTCTTTTGCTTTGTGAGAGAACACCCCATGACCGCCGCCAACACCCGCATTCTAGAGCTGCGCGCTGAACTGGATCAGCATAACTATCGTTATCACGTGCTCGACGAGCCGAGCATTCCGGACGCCGAGTACGATCGCCTGTTCCGTGAGCTGAAAGCGCTTGAGGCTGAGCATCCGGAGCTGGTCACGGCGGATTCGCCCACCCAGCGCGTCGGCAGTACGGCGCTTTCAGCTTTTACTCAGGTGCGTCATGAAGTGCCCATGCTAAGCCTGGGCAACGCCTTCGACGACACCGATATGCGTGAGTTCGACCGGCGTGTCAGCGAAGGTCTGGACCTGCCGGCAGGTGATCTGTTCGGTGGCGGTGCCGAGGTTGAGTACAGTTGCGAGCCCAAGCTGGACGGGTTGGCGGTCAGTTTGCTGTATCAGGATGGCTATTTGGTGCGCGGCGCTACCCGAGGTGATGGCACCACGGGTGAAGACATCAGCGTCAACGTACGCACCGTGCGCAATATTCCGCTCAAGCTGCATGGCAGCGGCTGGCCTGCGGTGCTGGAAGTGCGCGGCGAAGTCTTTATGTCCAAGGCCGGTTTCGATCGACTTAATGAGGCCCAGTTGGCGGCAGGCGGCAAAACCTTTGCCAATCCGCGCAACGCTGCAGCAGGCAGCTTGCGTCAACTGGACTCGAAAATCACCGCGAGCCGTCCATTGGAGTTCTGCTGCTACGGCCTGGGGCAAGTGTCTGAAGAATTTTCGGACACTCATATCGGCAATCTCAAGCAACTGCAGCAGTGGGGCATGCCCATCAGTCATGAGTTGAAGCTGGCCCGGGGCATTGCCGACTGCCTGGATTACTACCGTGACATTGGTGAGCGCCGGGCTTCTCTTCCCTATGAGATCGATGGCGTGGTGTTCAAGGTCAACAGCCTGGCATCGCAGCGCGAGCTGGGCTTCCGTGCCCGTGAGCCGCGCTGGGCCATTGCGCATAAATTCCCGGCAATGGAAGAGCTGACTGAGTTGCTGGATGTGGAATTCCAGGTCGGGCGTACCGGTGCGGTGACCCCGGTGGCTCGCCTCAAGCCGGTCAAGGTGGCCGGTGTCACGGTGTCCAATGCCACGCTGCATAACATGGACGAAGTCGCGCGCCTGGGGCTGATGATCGGCGATACGGTGATCATTCGTCGCGCCGGAGATGTGATCCCGCAAGTGGTGCAGGTGGTGCTTGAGCGTCGCCCCGGGGATGCGCGGCCGGTGCATATTCCTGAGCGCTGTCCGGTGTGTGGCTCCCATGTCGAGCGCACACAGTTGGTCAAGCGCAGCAAGGGCCGTGAAACCATCAGTGAAGGCGCGGTGTATCGTTGTGTCGGGCGTCTGGCCTGTGGTGCCCAGCTTAAACAGGCGATTATTCATTTTGTTTCTCGCCGGGCAATGGATATTGAAGGCCTGGGTGAGAAGAGTGTTGAACAGTTGGTGGACGAAGGCCTGGTGAGCTCACCGGCTGACCTGTACACCCTGACCTTCGAGCAGATCGTCGACCTCGAAGGCTTTGCCGAGCTGTCGAGCAAGAACTTGCTGCAGGCCATTGCCGACAGCAAACGCCCGGCCTTGGCACGCTTCATCTATGCCCTGGGCATCCCGGACGTTGGTGAAGAAACCGCCAAGGTGCTTGCGCGCTCGCTGGCCTCTCTGGAGCGCGTACAGCGCGCGTTGCCGCAAGTGCTCACCTATTTGCCGGATATCGGTCTGGAGGTGGCTTATGAGATCCACAGCTTCTTCAGCGATGCGCACAACCAGCAGGTGATCGGTCAGTTACTGGAGCGAGGCCTGGAGCTGCAGGATCAAGGTGAGCTGGGTGCTGAATTTGCGGCCAGTACCACATTGGGCGGGTTGATCGACAAGCTGCACATTCCTTCGGTTGGGCCGGGTGGCGCACAAAAGCTGGCCGAAAAATTCGGCTCGCTGCAGGGTGTCATCGAGGCCGACTGGCTGGACATGCGTCAGGCGTTGCCCGAGAAGCAGGCCAAATCGGTGCGTGAGTTTTTCGACTCGCCTGACAACGCCCGGGCTGCGCTGGCGATCGAAGCGCAACTGCGGGACTTCGGCATGCACTGGCAGAGCGAGAAAAAGACCGTTGAAGGCTTGCCGCTGGCTGGACAGACATGGGTCCTGACCGGCTCGCTGGAATTGATGAGCCGCGATGTAGCCAAAGCCAGGCTGGAAAGCCTGGGCGCCAAGGTCTCGGGCTCGGTGTCCGGTAAAACCCATTGCGTGGTGGCGGGGCCGGGAGCCGGTTCAAAACTGGTCAAGGCCAATGAGCTGGGGCTCAAGGTGCTGGATGAAGAAGCCTTTGTAGCGTTTTTGAGCCAGCCGGGCATCTGAAGGGCGGCGGGGGCGAGCAAGCTGAATCCAAGTGCTTGAACCCGCTCATTTTTTTATTCTTGCCCGAGCGGTTGTAACTTTTCGTCAGACAGGTACAATGGCGCCGTTCGCTGCTAGGCGGATGTTGTTATGGTGACCCTATCGGTCCCCCCGCAACGATTACCCGTGAACCTGGTCAGATCCGGAAGGAAGCAGCCACAGCGGGAACATTGTGTGCCGGGGTGTGGCTGGTGGGGTTGCCTCCATTTCAAGAACCCTGTTCCATAGGGTTGTTGCTTCAAAGCGAAGCGAGTCCGCTTCACAGGCGCTCCGGCGTTGCCGTGTCATTCCCGATCAAGCCCGTATTCAACGTTCCCGTGAACGGTTGATGTTTTGTCGCGTCCGGATTTTCAGCCCGTTCGGGTTGTTTAAATGCCCGTGCCGGCATATTAGGCGAGCGCATCAGATGCAATTTTGGCCTTGCTCCGCTAGCATTAGCCCCCTCCGCTTTTCAGACGCGACGGTTATCAATGAGTTATCAGGTTCTTGCACGTAAATGGCGTCCGCGCTCGTTCCGCGAAATGGTCGGCCAGACCCATGTGCTCAAGGCTCTGATCAATGCCCTGGACAGTCAGCGCCTGCATCACGCCTACCTTTTTACCGGTACCCGTGGCGTCGGCAAGACCACCATTGCGCGGATCATCGCCAAATGCCTGAACTGTGAAACAGGTATCACTTCGACGCCCTGCGGAACGTGTTCGGTCTGTCGCGAAATCGACGAGGGGCGCTTTGTCGACCTGATCGAAATCGACGCCGCCAGCCGCACCAAGGTCGAGGACACGCGTGAGCTGCTCGACAACGTGCAGTACGCGCCAAGCCGTGGGCGCTTCAAGGTCTACCTGATCGACGAAGTGCACATGCTGTCCAGCCATTCCTTCAATGCGCTGTTGAAAACCCTTGAAGAGCCGCCGCCCTACGTCAAATTCATTCTGGCGACCACGGATCCGCAAAAGCTGCCGGCCACTATTCTTTCCCGCTGTCTGCAGTTCTCGCTGAAAAACATGACGCCCGAGCGAGTGGTCGAGCATTTGACCCACGTACTCGGTGTCGAAAACGTTCCGTTTGAAGACGATGCCCTGTGGTTGCTGGGGCGCGCCGCTGACGGCTCGATGCGTGATGCCATGAGTCTGACGGACCAGGCCATTGCTTTCGGTGAGGGCAAGGTTTTGGCCGCCGATGTGCGTGCCATGCTGGGGACGCTTGATCACGGTCAGGTGTTCGATCTGTTGCATGCTTTGATTGAAGGCGATGCGCGGGCATTGCTGGAAGCCGTGCGCCATCTGGCTGAACAAGGCCCGGACTGGAATGGCGTGCTGTCGGAAATCCTTAACGTTTTCCACCGTGTGGCGATTGCCCAGGCGTTGCCCGAGGGTGTCGACAACGGGCACGGAGACCGCAACCGTGTGTTGGCACTGGCCAAGGCGTTACCCGCCGAAGACGTGCAGTTTTACTACCAGATGGGCCTTATCGGCCGGCGTGACCTGCCATTGGCACCGGATCCGCGGGGTGGCTTTGAAATGGTCCTGCTGCGGATGCTGGCGTTCCGTCCGGCTGATACCGCTGACACACCGAGTCAGCCGCTAAAGCCAGTGGGGATCAGCCAGGCCACAGTTGATTCCTCCCAGGCCGTGGCGGGTGCGACACCTGTCGCTCCGGTAGTTGCCCATGAATCCGAGCCGGTGGTTGCGCCCGTGCCGGCGCCTGTCATCGAGCCTGCGCCTGTAGCGGTTGCCGTGCCCAAGGACTTGCCCTGGAACGAGCCGTCAGCTCCGCAGGTGGAGGAGCAGCTTGCGCCTGAGCCTGAGCCCGTTCTGGATACGGCGGGTGAGCAGCCGGATTTGCCGCCCATGCCGCTGCCCATCCCGGACAGTGTGGTTCCGGATGCGCCGGACTGGACCGCCGCGCCGCTGCCTGAGCCAACCGCCGGTCAGGTGGATGCTGCGCTGTCTGGCATGGATCGTGACGATGAGCCGCCGCTGGACGAAGATTACATCGAGCCCGATATGGATTCGGCGGCGTACAGCTACCTCGATGAGCTCGCCAGTGAGCATGCTTCCGAGCCTGCACCTGAGCCAGAACCCTTGCCGGCTGCGATGCCTGCAACCGGGCTGGCCCTTGAATGGCTGAGCATGTTCCCCAAATTACCGGTATCGGGCATGACGGCAAGCATCGGTGCCAACTGCACCCTGATTGCGGTCGACGGTGATGACTGGCTGCTGCATCTGGACCCGGCCCACAGTGCGCTGTTCAATGCGACTCAGCAGCGCCGGTTGAACGATGCACTGAACCAGTACCACCAGCGCACACTCAAAGTCACGATAGAGCTGGTCAAGCCCGAGCAGGAAACCCCGGCTCAGGCAGCTTCCCGCTTCCGGGCTGAGCGTCAGCGATTGGCAGAAGAATCGATTTATGCCGATCCTTTGATCCAGCAAATGATTCAACAGTTTGGCGCGGCTGTCCGCGACGATACGATTCAACCTGTCGATGTTGTCGAGGCCAAGGCTTCGTAACACCAGGATAGGCACTTACAGCCCGAGGTCAGTGTTGATCGCGGGTGCATTGTCCAAATAACGTTTGAGGTGATTCCCATGATGAAAGGTGGCATGGCCGGCCTGATGAAGCAGGCGCAGCAGATGCAGGAAAAAATGGCCAAGATGCAGGAAGAACTGGCCAATGCTGAAGTCACCGGCAAGGCAGGTGGCGATATGGTGAGTGTGGTGATGACCGGTCGTCACGACATCAAGCGCGTCAGCATTGACCCGTCCGTGATTGCAGGCGTCAGCGAAGAAGACCTCGAAATGCTCGAGGCGCTTTTGGCCGCCGCCGTCAACGACGCCGTGCGCAAGGTCGAAGCCAACAGCCAGGACAAAATGTCGGGTGTGACTGCCGGTATGCAACTGCCGCCGGGCATGAAGCTGCCTTTCTAAGGCGGGTTCGACAATGCCAGGCCATGTGCCTGGCATTTTTTTGCCTGCCCGGCAGGCAGCGTCGAATCGAACGGTCGCAGGTATTTGACGCTGGCCCGGTCCGCGGGTATAAACCGCGTCTTGTTGTTTTGTCGGACTTTTCCCTATGAGCTTTAGCCCCCTGATTCGCCAACTGATCGATGCCTTGCGTACTTTGCCGGGTGTGGGCCAAAAGACTGCCCAGCGCATGGCGCTGCAATTGCTCGAGCGTGATCGCAGCGGTGGCTCGCGTTTGGCGCTGGCCTTGAGTCAGGCGATGGAAGGCGTGGGTCATTGCCGTCTGTGCAGAACCCTGACCGAAGACGACTTGTGCCCGCAGTGTGCGGACATGCGCCGGGACGACACGTTGCTGTGCGTCGTAGAGGGTCCGATGGATGTCTACGCCGTCGAGCAGACCGGGTATCGCGGTCGTTACTTCGTGCTCAAGGGGCATTTATCGCCACTGGACGGGCTGGGGCCCGAGGCGATCGGCATTCCGCAACTGATGGCGCGTATTGAAGAGCAGGGCACCTTCAGTGAAGTGATCCTGGCGACCAACCCGACCGTCGAAGGTGAAGCCACCGCGCATTACATTGCCCAGCTATTGAGCAGCAAAGGCCTGATCGCTTCGAGGATTGCCCACGGTGTACCGCTGGGCGGCGAGCTGGAGCTGGTGGATGGCGGCACCCTGGCTCACTCGTTCGCCGGGCGCAAACCGATCACCTTGTAAATCCGGACTGTTTAGCGGCTACAGAGGCTGTTTGTAGCAGCGGTCGAGTAGAGCGAGGCCGCGTCGGACTGCGTAGCAGTGTGGGGTGCAGTGTTCCCGCCTTGGGACGTAGCCTCGCTCCGCTCGTCAACGGCTACGGGCCTCCTGTAGCCGCTGCCGAAGGCTGCGCAATTTTACTCGGTCAGCGAGAACTCGGTCAGGCAGAAGCTCGGGATGCCCATTTCTTGCAGGCGTCTGGAACCGCCCAGTTCCGGCAGGTCAATGATGGCGGCAGCTTCGAAGATCTGTGCTCCCATGCGACGAACCAGGTTGGCTGCTGCAATCAGCGTTCCGCCGGTGGCGATCAGGTCATCGACAATCAGCAGTGAGTCGCCTTCACACAGGCTGTCGGCGTGAACTTCCAGGAACGCTTCACCATATTCGGTCTGATAGCCTTCGGCCAAAACGTCAGCGGGCAATTTGCCTTGCTTGCGGAACAGGATCAGCGGCTTGTTGAGTTGATGGGCCAGTACTGAACCGATCAGAAATCCTCGGGCGTCCATCGCACCGATATGGCTGAAGTCAGCCTCGACATAGCGCTCGATAAAGCTATCGGCGATCACGCGCATGGCGCGGGGGGATTGGTACAGCGGGGTGATGTCGCGAAAAATGACCCCCGGCTTGGGGAAATCGATCACAGGGCGAATCAGGGTTTTGAGGCAGAAGTCGTCGAAGACCATTATCGGGTGTCCTGGCGTGCGTTAAGCGCGCCAGTATAGCCCGGTCACGCCTGTTTTAACCGTCCAGTGTGCCACCCGCCAGGGCGCAGAGCCTGATTGGGTCAAGGATGTGGACTTCCTTGCCTTCGGCGGTGATCAATTGGTTTTCTTGCAGGCGAGTAAATACCCGTGACACCGTTTCAACGGCCAGACCCAGGTAGTTGCCGATTTCATTGCGCGACATGCTCAGGCGGAACTGATTGGGCGAGAACCCGCGAGCGCGGAAGCGTGCCGAGAGGTTGACCAGGTAGGTCGCGATACGCTCATCGGCGGTCTTTTTCGACAGCAGCAGCATCATTTGCTGATCGTCACGAATTTCTCGGCTCATGACACGCATCAGTTGGCGGCGCAACTGGGGCAGTTGCACGGAAAGCTCATCCAGGCGCTCGAAGGGGATTTCGCAGACTGGGGTGGTCTCCAGGGCCTGAGCCGATACCGGGTAGGTGTCAGTGTCCATGCCTGACAGGCCGACCAGTTCGCTCGGCAGGTGGAAACCGGTGATTTGCTCTTCGCCGTTGTCACTCAGGCTGAAGGTTTTGAGCGCACCAGAGCGTACGGCGTAGACCGAGCCAAAGGTGTCGCCCTGACGAAACAGAAATTCGCCTTTTTTCAGGGGGCGGCCGCGCTTGACGATTTCCTCCAGTGCATCCATGTCTTCCAGATTCAACGAACGCGGTAAACACAGAGGTGCCAGACTGCAGTCCTTGCAGTGAGCCTGGTTGAGGGCGCGCAGTTTTACTGGCTCGGACATTTCTTCGATCCTTGTGGGAAAACACACATAATCTGCAAGGGTAACTCAGCGGGGGAATCGAGACCAGCGCGAGCACTGCCCTGATGCCTCTCTCAAGTTGCCGTTGGCAGTGCCGATAACCCGGTAACAGCGAACAGCAGGAAGCACTGACGATGTCATCACTGGGTGGAGTTACCCTGAGTCAAAGCGGGATGTTGCCGGTTTCAGAACCGGTTACGCCTCCCCGCAATGCCGCATCCGGTACCAAGGATCCGGCACCGGATGAGGCCGTGACGGCACCTGTAGAAGGTGTCAGGGTGACAATTTCCGGGGCCGCCATGAAAGCGGCCCGTGAACAGAAAAGCCAGAACAGTGATATCGAAGAAAGCGGCTTGCCGGATCAGACCCAGAAGATCCTGAAGATGATCCGCGAGATCAAAAAGCAGATCGCCGAAAAGCAGGCCCAATTGCAGCAGGTGATGACCAATAGCCGCTTGAGTCCTGACCAGGCCCGCGCTCAAGTGGCGGGACTGCAAACGCAAATAGCCAGTTTGACGGCGGCCTTGATGACGGCAACGGCCAGTCTGGCCAAGGCCATGAAAGACCTGAGTGCCGACGATGCGCTCAAGGCGGCTTCGTTGGTGGCGCGTTAGATGACCCGCGAGAAGCGCTGACGGTTTTGCTGTTCCAGGTAGGCGTCGAACACCATGCACACCGAACGTACCAGCAGTCGACCGGCAGGCAGTACCGTCAGTTGCTGGTTGTCGAGTGCAATCAGCCCGTCTGCGGCCATCTGTTCCAGAGACGGCCACTGTGGAGCGAAATAACCTCTGAAGTCGATGTTGAAACGTTGTTCTACGTACGCGAATGGCAGCTGCAGGTTGCAGATGATTTGCTGGATGACTTCGCGCCGTATCCGGTCATCCTGATTGCACAGCAAGCCGCGGCTGGTCGCCAGTTGAGCACTGCCCAGGGTGTGCTGGTACTGCGCGAGGTCGCTGGTGTTCTGGCAATACAGTTCTCCGATCTGGCTGATGGCCGACACACCAAGGCCTATCAGATCGCAGTGACCATGGGTGGTGTAGCCCTGGAAGTTGCGTTGCAGGGTTGATTCTTCCTGGGCGATGGCCAGTTCGTCATCCGGCAGCGCGAAATGGTCCATGCCGATGTACCGATAACCCGCGCCGGTGAGCTGTTCGATGGTGCGTTCCAGCATCAGCAATTTATCGGTCGCAGAAGGCAGGTCGCTGGTGTTGATCCGGCGCTGTGGCATGAAGCGTTCGGGCAAGTGCGCGTAGTTGAAGACGGACAGGCGATCCGGTTGCAGACGGATCACTTCGTCAACGGTGCGTGCAAAGGCGTCAGGGGTTTGCCGGGGCAAGCCATAGATCAGATCGATATTGATCGAGCGGAACTGCAGCGTGCGGGCAGCGTCGATGACGGCTCGTGTTTCCTCCAGGCTTTGCAGGCGATTGACTGCCCGCTGTACGTCCGGGTCGAGGTCCTGCAAGCCGATGCTGACCCGGTTGAAGCCCAGCTCGCGCAGCAGGCCCATGGTCGACCAGTCCGCTTCACGCGGGTCGATCTCGATCCCGTAGTCCCCCGAGTCGTCGTCCAGCAGATTGAAGTGCTTGCGCAGGTGGGCCATCAACTGGCGCAGTTCGTCGTGACTGAGAAACGTGGGAGTCCCCCCGCCGATATGCAGTTGCTCGACCTTTTGCTTCGGGTCGAGATGGCAGGCTACCAGCTGGATTTCCTGTTCGAGCCGCTGCAAGTAGGGCTGTGTCCGGCCACGGTCTTTGGTGATGACCTTGTTGCAGGCGCAGTAATAGCAAATGTTCGCGCAAAAGGGCACGTGCACGTACAGCGATAGCGGGCGCAGAGCCTTTCGACTTTCGCGCAGCGCATGCAACAGGTCGAACGGGCTGACCTGGTCGTGGAACTGCAGGGCTGTCGGGTACGAGGTATAGCGCGGTCCGGCCAGATCGTAGCGGCGAATGAGATCTGAGTCCCAACGAATGGCGTCGAGCATGCGTGCATTCCCCTGGGATGACTGACAATGCGCTGGAGTCTAGGGGGTGGGGATTTGATGCACCTTGATTTGCATCAACGGCAATGCAGGACAGGATTTCTCAGTGAATCAAGGGGCGTCTGATTTTCGGGCAAGCGCGCAGTTGCCGAAGGCTCAATGCCCCATCAGCCAGTGCTGGTGCGGACCGGGCAGGGTCCAGAGGCCGAACAGGATGACCAGCAGGCCGCCGCCCATGCGCACACCGCGGTTGCGCAGCAGTGCGGTGACGCGTTCGGCGGCAAGGCCGGTGGCGAGTAATACGGGCCAGGTACCGAGTCCAAACGCCAGCATCAGCAATGCGCTCTCGGTTGCGCTGCCCTGGCTGGCGGCCCAGATCAGCGTGCTGTAGACCAGTCCACACGGCAGCCAGCCCCACAGTGCGCCCAGCAGCAAGGCACGGGGCAGGCTTGAAACAGGCAGCAAGCGGGTGGCGACCGGCTGGATATGTCGCCACAGACCGCGCCCCAGACTCTCAATCCGGGTCAGGCCGCTCCACCAGCCGGCCAGGTACAGCCCCATGCAAATCAGCAGAAGCCCGGCCAGAATGCGCATGTACAGGGCTGCGGGGCTGTTGGCCACCGCCCATCCTGCGAGTCCGAGCAACAGCCCGGCAGCGCAATAGCTGAGGATTCGCCCCAGGTTGTAGGCCAGGAGCAGCCTGAAGCGTCGGCTGCGCTGTTCTTTGGGGATAGCCAGGGTCAGGGCGCTCATCAGGCCCCCGCACATGCCCAGGCAATGGCCACCCCCGAGCAACCCCAGAATCAGGGCAGAGACCAGCAGCGGCGCCAACTCAAGCATGGGGCGGGGTGTGGCTGTCAGCGTCGCTGGCGGAGTCCGGGCGATTGCCTTTGGCCTCTTCCACGGCGGCAGTGTGCTGCGGGTCCTGGTCGTCAAACAGGATGCTGTGGGCCGGGCTGTCGAGGTCGTCATACTGGCCGCTGTCGACGGCCCAGAAAAAGATGTAGATGGCGATGCCGACAATCAGCAGGGCAGCCGGGATCATGACGTAAAGCGCTGGCATATAGGCTCCAGGCGACCGGCTCAGACCGGCAGCGGGCGAGTGTGTGACGTGGCTTGAGTATGCGCCTGGCGGGGCATGCGAGTCAGGCGCAAGGCATTGAGCACCACGGTCAACGAACTGAGCGACATACCCACCGCGGCCCAGATGGGCGTGATCCAGCCAAGGGCGGCGAAGGGTAGCATCAGACCATTGTATAAACCGGCCCACAGCAGATTTTCAATGATCACCCGACGGGTGCGGCGCGCAAGGCTGAAGGCTTGCACCAGCGCTTCCAGGCGATTTGACAGTAACACCGCATCGGCGCTGGTCTTGGCCAGGTCGGTGGCCGAACCCATGGCCACGCTGATGTCGGCAGCGGCCAGCACCGGCACATCATTGACCCCGTCGCCCAGCATCAGCACTTTGCGCCCCTGTGCGTGCAGCTGTTGCAGTACTTGCAACTTGTCGTCCGGGCGCAGACCGCCCCGGGCTTCATCGATGCCCAGTTCCGCCGCCACGCTGGCGACCATCGGTGAGCTGTCACCAGAGAGCAGCAGCGTGTGCCAGCCCCGCGCTTTGCAGGCGGCCAGCAATGCCGGTGCATCCGTGCGCAGGCGATCATCGAGGACAAACCAGGCCAGCACACCTTCGGTGTCGCCCAGCAGCAGCCATTGGCCCGGCTCGTCGGGCATTTGCGGCACATTGCAGCCGCTCAGCGCGCAGACGAAACCGGGATGGCCGATGCGCAGTCGCTGTTGCTCGACCAGCCCTTCAAGGCCCAGCCCGGGGCTGCTATGGACTTCATCTGCGGCCTGCGGTGCGCGCCCAAAAGCGCGGGCAATCGGGTGTTCCGAGCGATTTTCGAGTGCGGCGGCCAAGCCCAGGCATTGATCGCTGTCCAGGTCGCGCAAGGGGCGGATGGCCCGCAACGCCAGGCGGCCCTCGGTCAGGGTGCCGGTCTTGTCGAAGATCACGGTGTCGATCTGGTTCAGGCCTTCGATCACATGACCGCGGGTCAGCAGCAAGCCCAGCTTGTGCAAGGTGCCGGTGGCAGCTGTGAGCGCCGTGGGGGTCGCCAGTGACAGGGCGCAGGGGCAAGTGGCGACCAGCATCGCCAGCACGATCCAGAAGGCCCGCTCAGGGGCCAGTTGCCACCACAGCAGACCGATACCTACCGCGGCGATCAGTGAGAACAGCAGAAACCATTGTGCGGCGCGGTCGGCGATTTCGGCCAGGCGCGGTTTTTCGTTTTGTGCACGATCGAGCAAGCGCACGATGGCTGACAAACGGGTGTCCTGGCCCAGCGCCATGACTTGAACTGTCAGCGCGCCTTCCACATTCAGGGTCCCGGCGGTCACCGCATCCCCCACGCTACGGGGCTGTGGCAGGTATTCGCCGGTCAGCAGCGATTCGTCGACGCTCGATTGGCCATCAAGGATTTTGCCGTCCGCCGGGAGAATGGCCCCGGGGTGAACCAGCACACGGTCACCGACGTTGAGCTCAGTGAGCAAGATGCGCTCGCTCTGGCCGTCGGCTTCCAGTCGCAGACAGGAGGCGGGCAGCAGATTGACCAGCTGCGCAGTGGCGGCGGCCGTACGCTCGCGGGCACGGCGTTCGAGGTAGCGTCCAGCAAGTAAAAACAGGGCGAACATGCCGACTGCGTCGAAATACAGTTCACCAGTGCCGGTGATCGCGGTCCAGATACCCGCGATATATGCGCCGCCGATGGCCAGCGAGACGGACACATCCATGGTCAGGTGGCGGGTGCGCAAATCACGCATCGCCCCCTTGAAGAACGGTGCGCAACTGTAGAAAACAATGGGTGTAGTCAGAAACAGTGCCACCCAACGCAGGATGGTGTGCATTTCGGGGCTGAGGTCGATGTTGAATTCAGGCCAGGTGGCCATGGTGGCCATCATGGCCTGGAACCACAGCAGGCCGGCGACGCCCAGCTGGCGTAGCGCCAGGCGGTTTTCGTGAGCCAGTTGCTCGGTGGCGCGATCCGCTTGATAAGGGTGCGCCGCGTAACCGATGTGACGCAGTTCGTTCAACACCTTGCTCAGCGGCAACTGGCTGTCGGCCCAGCGTACATGCAGACGGTGATTCGACAGGTTGAGCTGTGCTTCGCTGACGGCGGGCAGACCGCGCAAGTGTTTTTCAATCAGCCAGCCACACGCCGCGCAGCTGATGCCTTCGATCAGCAGCGTGGTCTCGGCCTGTTCGCCCTCATGACGGACAAAGGGTTTTTGCACTTCGGGGCGATCGTACAGCGCCAGCTCTTCGGTCAGTTGCACGGGAAGCGCTTCAGGGTTGGCTGATGCTTCGCTGCGATGCTGGTAATAACTCTCAAGGCCGCCAGCCACGATCGCTTCAGCCACCGCCTGGCAGCCCGGGCAGCAGAACTCGCGGATCTCGCCCAGTACCGTGGCGGTGAACCGGCTGCCGGGTGGAACGGGCAGGGCGCAGTGATAGCAGGGGGTGGGCGTGGTCATGGCTGTCTGTCGCGATAGGGTGTTGCCTGGACGGCTGTCATCACCGCCCGCCTGCACACGGTTCGCGTTGCTTTGTGCTGGCGCAGGCGGGCGATGGGGTTAGCGCTTGTTGTGGTCTTCAGCACCTTGCAGTGGCTCGTCGCCCAGCAGCAGGTCTTTGTCATGCTCGACCCGCTCTTCTTCAAACAGGCGCCAGGTCTTGCCCTCTTCAACGCCCAGGAGCTCGACAAACCGGCGACCTTCGACTTTGTCATCCAGTTGCCCGACATAACGGCCTGGCTCTGACCCACTCTGGCTCAGGCTGATATTGCGGTCTTTTTCGGGTTGGGTCGGGGAGATCAGGTTCAATTCCAGGGTCTGGGGCGCGCTGTTGCCTTCAAGCAGCAACACGACTTCACCGGTCATCTCGTCCAGTCGCAGCTTGGCCTTGAGTTGCAATGTCTGGCCCAGCAACTCGCGATCCAGCGAACGGTTGATGCCTTTGCCGGCTTCATAGTAATTGTCGTTAACCAGGTGATCCGGGTTGTTAACGGCAATGGTCACCATCGACAGGGTCAGGGTCACCGAGCAGGCAAGAATGGCAATGATGATCCATGGCCAGAGTTGCTTGTACCAGGGGCAGGGCATGTTCGCTGGAGGCATGACACATTTCTCTTATCTGATTTGAGGGCCGATGAAGCGGCTCTTGGCTTTGACGTTGATGTCGTTGTCGTCGGCATCCTTGAGGGTGAAAAACACCTCGTTGGTGCTCGACGGCAGCTGTTCAGGGGCAATCGACAACTCGACCGGCAGGCTCACGATATCGCCGGCGGCCACCTTGATTTCACGCTTGCCCTGCAGTTTCAGGTCAGGCAGGCCGCTGGCTTCCAGCACGTAGGTGTGGTCGTGTTGATCCTTGTTCATGATCTTCAGGCTGTAAACGTTCTCGATGCGGCCTTCGGCGTTTTCGCGGTAGAGCACACGGTCTTTGCTCACATCAAAGCCGACCAGCGTGCGGGTGAAAAAGGCCGCCGCCAACAGACCGATCATGGTCAGCAACACCAGTGCGTAGCCTATCAGGCGTGGACGCAGCTTATGGGTTTTCTGCCCGGAGAGGTTGTGCTCGGTGGTGTAGCTGATCAGGCCGCGCGGGTAGTTCATCTTGTCCATGATGCTGTCGCAGGCATCGATGCAGGCAGCGCAGCCGATGCATTCAATCTGCAAGCCGTCACGAATATCGATGCCGGTCGGGCACACCTGGACGCACATGGTGCAGTCGATACAGTCGCCCAGGCCCTGTGCCTTGTAATCAGTGTCTTTCTTGCGCGGGCCCCGGACTTCACCGCGACGTGGGTCGTACGAAACAATCAGCGTGTCCTTGTCGAACATCACGCTCTGGAACCGGGCATATGGGCACATGTAAATACACACTTGCTCGCGCAACCAACCGGCGTTGCCATAGGTGGCAAGGGTGAAGAAGCCTACCCAGAAATAGGACCAGCCGTCGGCCTGGCCGGTAAAGAAATCGATGACCAGCTCACGTATTGGCGAAAAGTAACCGACAAAGGTCAGGCCCGTGACCAGGCCGATCAACAGCCAGAGCGTGTGCTTGCTGAACTTGCGCAGGAACTTGTTGGCGCTCATGGGCGCCTTGTCGAGTTTGATGCGCTGGTTGCGATCACCTTCAGTGACCTTTTCGCACCACATGAACACCCAGGTCCAGACGCTCTGCGGGCAGGTGTAGCCGCACCACACGCGGCCTGCGTATACGGTAATAAAGAACAGGCCGAAGGCAGCGACGATCAATAGCCCGGACAGCAGGATGAAATCCTGTGGCCAGAAAGTGGCACCAAAAATAAAGAACTTACGCTCGGGCAGGTTCCACCAGACGGCCTGGTGTCCGCCCCAGTTGAGCCAGACCGTGCCGAAATACAGCAAGAACAGCAGGGCACCGCCGATCATGCGCAGGTTACGGAAAAGTCCGGTAAAAGCGCGGGTGTAGATTTTTTCCCGGGCTGCGTACAAATCGACACTTTCAGTTTTTTTCGGGGCAGGCGGAGTGACGTTGCGTACTGGAATCTGATTGCTCATTAGTGCGTCCCACGGCAGTGGAAAATGCCTCGGTCAGTACATGCCGACCGCGGTCAGAAGGTATAGCAGTGGCGTAATGATACGCCTGTGACTCTAGTTCAAGGGTGCGACCTTTGGTCGCGTTCCGAAAATGATCAAGTTGGTATAGCAGTTGTAACAAGTCGTGACCTGGATCAATTGACATCGGTCGGCGGGTCAGTTGCACCTGCTCTGTTTCTGGCTTCGTGGCGGGTGCGAGTCGTCCTGCAATGCCCCTCCGGGAACCTTGCCCGAAAAGACAGCCTGAAACAAAAACGGCCCCGCCAACATGAGCTGGCGGGGCCGCAGTCTGGAGCGTTCAGGCGACTGCGTTACTCGGCTGCCTTGGCCTCATCGCCATGGGACAGGCTGTAGACGTAGGCGGCCAACAGGTGAACCTTGTCGTTGCCTTGCAGATCGGCCTGGGCAGGCATCTGCCCCTGACGACCGTAACGGATGGTTTGCTGCAGTTGCGCAAAGCTCGAACCGTAAATGAACGCCGCTGGGTGGGTCAGGTCAGGCGCGCCCATCAGCGGGTTGCCTTTGCCTTCCGGGCCATGGCACACCGCACAGTTGGTGGCGAACAGTTCCTTGCCTTTGGCCGGGTCGGCCTTGGCACTTTCGGGCAGCTTGCGCCCGTCAAGGTTGGTCAGGACGTAGGCGGCGACGTCGCTGACGCCTTGTTCGCCAATCACTTCAGACCAGCCCGGCATGACCGCGTGACGGCCATTCATGATGGTGGTCTTGATGTCTGCCGGAGTGCCGCCCCAGCGCCAGTCGGCGTCGGTCAGGTTCGGGAAGCCGTAAGCACCTTTGGCATCCGAGCCATGGCATACCGAGCAGTTGGAGGCAAACAGGCGGCCACCCATCTTCAGGGCTTGCGGATCCTTGGCGACTTCTTCGATCGGCATGGCGGCGAATTTGGCGAAGATCGGACCAAACCTGGCGTCCGACTTGGCCATTTCCTTTTCCCACTCGTGAACACCGGTCCAGCCGGTCTTGCCATCGGCAAACCCGGTCTCGGCTTTAGTATCCAGGTACCCATAGCCCGGCAACAGGCCTTTCCAGTTGCCCAGGCCCGGGTAGAGCACCAGGTAGCCGAGGGCAAAAACGATGGTGCCGACGAACAGCATGAACCACCATTTGGGCATCGGGTTGTCGTACTCTTCGATCCCGTCGTAAGCGTGCCCGACTGTCTCGTCGGTCTGCTCGCTGCGCTGGCCCTTGCGGGTGGCCAGCAACAACCAGGTCAGGGCGAAGATAGTACCCAGAGTGAGGACTGTAACGTACAGACTCCAGAACGTAGTCATTCTTTGTTACTCCTAGAAGCTTGCTCTTGCTCGACGTGCTTGATGGCTTCGGGATCATCCTTGAACGGCAATAGTGTGGCGTCGTCAAACTCAGACTTGCGCCGAGGGCTGAACACCCACAATGCCAAACCGATAAAAGCCACCATCACAACGACGGTGCCCAGGCCACGAATCATCCCGATATCCATTCAGATCACCGTTTGCTTTTGATGATGGTGCCCAGGCCCTGAAGATAGGCCACCAGCGCGTCCATTTCGGTTTTGCCTTTCACGGCATCCTTGGCTCCGGCGATATCTTCGTCGGTGTAAGGAACGCCAAGATCACGCAAGACTTCCATTTTTTTCGCCGTGTACTTGCCGTCCAGTTTGCGCTCTACGAGGAACGGGTAAGCCGGCATGATCGACTCGGGTACAACGTTGCGCGGGTTGTACAGGTGCGCACGCTGCCAGTCATCGGAGTAACGACCGCCTACTCGGGCCAGGTCCGGACCGGTACGCTTGGAACCCCACAGGAACGGGTGATCCCAGACACTTTCACCAGCGACCGAGTAGTGGCCATAGCGTTCGGTTTCAGCGCGGAACGGGCGGATCATCTGCGAGTGGCAGCCGACACAACCGTTGGCGATGTAAATGTCGCGGCCTTCCAGTTCCAGCGCTGAACGGGGTTTCATACCCTCAACCGGCGTGTTGGTGACATCCTGGAAAAACAGCGGAACGATTTGGGTCAGGCCACCGATACTGACGGCGATGACCATGAAGAAGGCCATCAGGCCAATATTCTTCTCGACTGTTTCGTGCTTCATCAGTGGGCTCCAACTACAGCGATCTTGGTCGCTGCTTCAGCTTCTACCGGGTTCGAGGCGCGTACGGTACGGAACACGTTATAGGCCATGAACAGCATGCCGCTGGCGAAGAAAGCACCGCCGATGGCGCGGACGATAAAGCCAGGGTGGCTGGCTTGCAGCGCTTCAACGAACGAGTAGGTCAGCGTGCCGTCGTCGTTGATTGCTCGCCACATCAGGCCCTGGGTGATGCCGTTGACCCACATCGAAGCGATGTAGAGCACAGTGCCGATCGTTGCCAGCCAGAAGTGCACGTTGATCAGGCCGATGCTGTGCATCTGCTTTTGGCCGTAGAGGCGCGGGATCATGTGGTAGAGCGCACCGATCGAAATCATGGCAACCCAGCCCAGCGCACCGGCGTGAACGTGACCGATGGTCCAGTCGGTGTAGTGGGAGAGGGCGTTGACAGTCTTGATGGCCATCATCGGGCCTTCGAAGGTCGACATGCCGTAGAACGCCAGGGACACGACCAGGAAGCGCAGGATCGGGTCGGTGCGCAGCTTATGCCAGGCACCCGACAGGGTCATCATGCCGTTGATCATGCCGCCCCAGCTTGGTGCCAGCAGAATGATCGACATCGCCATGCCCAGGGATTGGGCCCAGTCCGGCAGTGCGGTGTAGTGCAAGTGGTGCGGACCGGCCCAGATATACAGGGTGATCAGCGCCCAGAAGTGCACGATGGACAGGCGATAGGAGTAGATCGGACGCTCGGCCTGCTTCGGCACGAAGTAGTACATCATGCCCAGGAAGCCGGTAGTCAGGAAGAAACCTACAGCGTTGTGGCCATACCACCACTGAATCATGGCATCCGTCGCACCCGCATAAGCTGAGTAGGACTTGAAGAAGCTCACGGGCAGGGAGGCGTGGTTGACGATGTGCAGCATGGCCGTCACGACAATGAACGCACCGTAGAACCAGTTGCCGACATAGATATGCTTGGTTTTACGCTTGGTAATGGTCCCGAAGAACACAATGCCGTAGACCACCCAGACGATGGCCAGCAGGATAGCCAAAGGCCATTCCAGCTCTGCGTATTCCTTGGTCGTGGTGTAGCCCAGCGGCAACGTGATGATCGCGCCGACAATGACCGCCTGCCAACCCCAAAAGGTAAACGAAGCCAGTGCGTCGGAGATCAATCGCGTCTGGCAGGTTCGCTGCACGACGTAATAGGAAGTACCAAACAACGCACAACCACCAAAGGCAAAAATCACCAGGTTGGTGTGCAAGGGACGCAAACGGCCAAAGGTCGTCCACTCAAGGCCAAGGTTCAATTCAGGCCACACAAGCTGTGACGCGATGAAAACCCCAAGCCCCATGCCAAGGATCCCCCAGACCACCGTCATGATGGCGAACTGGCGGACTACCTTATAGTTATAAGCAGTCGGACTGATTGCTGTGCTCATTCTAAGGTTCCACGGTTTAGGTGTTTTATTAGGATAAAAATCGGTCGCAAGTATGGATAAAGCGTAGGGTTATTGCAATGAAGCATGACCCCGGTCATTGCTTTCCAAGGCTTATTCTGCGGCCTTTCCATGCTGAGAGTAAGGTCAAACAGGCCTCGGACGAAATGCCGCATGGAGGGGAAAGCCGAAGGGGGGAGACGGGTAATCCCGGGAGGGGAGAAGGCACAGCGACATCATGGCGAAAATCGCAATGGACGATAGCCGGTGCAAACCCGCTCGTGTGGCCCGTAACAGTGTCCTTCAACGTGCCGATTGATTTCACATGGCATGAAGCCGGTGACCGACGCTCACGTCATAGAAGAGCTTAGTCCTGAATGGCCGGAGAGCAAAGACGGACTAAAAAGAGGTGCGACACTTGGTCGCGGGAGTTGCCGCATCAGAATGATGCGGCAGGAAATGTCCGGTAATTATTGGGCTGTTTTTCCCTCTTGATTATCGTGTGACAAGCTGAACACGTAGGCAGCCAGCAGTTGCACCTTGTCGTTACCCAGCAACTCGCTCTGCGCAGGCATGTGACCCTGGCGACCATGACGGATGGTTTGCTGCAATTGCGCCAGGCTGGTGCCGTAGATAAAGCCCGCGGGTTGTGTCAGGTCAGGTGCCCCCATCAATGCATTGCCCTTGCCGTTGCTGCCATGACAGGCCACGCAGGTGGTTTCGAAGGCTTGCTTGCCCGCATTCAGGTCAATGCTGCTGCCTTGGGGCAAGGGCAGGCCGGCCAGGTCATGGCGCACATACGCCGAGACGTTTTTGACCCCGTCCTCGCCCAGCACTTCACCCCAGGCCGGCATCGCGGCCATGCGTCCGCCCATGATGGTGGCCTTGATGGTGTCGGCATCCCCGCCCCAGCGCCAGGTGTTGTCAGCCAGGTTAGGGAAGCCGAAAGCACCCTTGGCATCCGAGCCGTGGCACACCGAGCAGTTGGAAGCGAACAGGCGACCGCCCATTTTCAGCGCGGCCGGGTCTTGAGCGACTTGCTCCACCGGCATGGCGGCGTATTTGGCGAAAATCGGCCCGAAGCGGGCATCGGCCTTGTCCATCTCCTTTTCCCACTCGTGGACGCCGGTCCAGCCATCTTCGTAGCCGGGCAGCAGGCCTTTCCAGTTGCCCAGGCCCGGATAGAGGATCAAATACCCGACGGCAAACACCAGGGTGCCCACGAACAACATGAACCACCACTGTGGCAGCGGGTTGTCGTACTCCTCGATGCCATCGTAGCTGTGCCCCATGGTTTCGATCGTTTCGCCTTTGGTTTCTCCCTTGCGGGTAGCGAACAGCAGCCAGCTCAGGCCGATCAGCGTACCGATGGTCAGCACGCAGATATAAACACTCCAGAAGGTGGTCATGCTTTGTTACTCCTAGATGCTTGCTCTTGCTCGACGTGTTGAATGGCCTCTGGATCGTCCTTGAAGGGCAGCAAGGTTGCGTCGTCGAACTCGGATTTGCGCCGAGGGCTGAATACCCACAGCGACAGGCCGATAAAAGCCACCGCCACCACGACGGTGCCCAGGCCGCGAATCATTCCACTGCTCATCTCAACCATGACTCACCTCTTGCTCTTGATGGCAGTGCCGAGTACTTGCAGGTACGCCACCAGCGCGTCCATTTCGGTTTTTCCCTGCACCGACTGTTTGGCGTTGGCGATGTCGTCGTCGGTATACGGCACGCCGAGGGTGCGCATGACTTCGAGTTTTTTCTCGGTATGGCTACTGTCGACCGGGTTTGATACCAGCCACGGATAGGCCGGCATTTTCGACTCGGGTACCACGTTGCGCGGGTTGTACAAGTGTGCGCGGTGCCAGTCATCCGAATAGCGGCTGCCGACCCTTGCCAGATCCGGTCCGGTGCGTTTGGAACCCCACAGGAACGGGTGATCCCAGACACTTTCACCGGCGACTGAGTAATGGCCGTAACGCTCAGTCTCGGCCCGGAACGGACGAATCATCTGCGAGTGACACTGCACACAGCCTTCGCGGATATAAATATCGCGGCCTTCCAGTTGCAGGGCGGTGTAGGGCTTCATGCCTTCCACCGGGGTGTTGGTCACGTCTTCAAAGAACAGCGGGACGATCTGTGTCAGACCGCCGACGCTTACGCACAGGATCATCAGCAGCAGCATCAGACCAATATTTTTCTCTACGACTTCATGGTTCATGGCGAACTCCTCAGGCCATCTGCGCGGCGGCTACGACTTCGGCGGGCTCGGCGTTACGCACGGTGCGCCAAGTGTTGTAAGCCATCAGCAACATGCCGATGAAGAAGATCGCCCCGCCGATCAGGCGCACGACATAGCCCGGGTGGCTGGCCACCAGGGTTTCGACGAAGGAATAGGTCAGCGTGCCGTCGGCATTGACTGCGCGCCACATCAGGCCTTGGGCGATGCCGTTGACCCACATCGACGCGATGTACAGCACGGTGCCGATCGTCGCCAGCCAGAAGTGCGCATTGATCAGACCCAGGCTGTACATCTGCGGGCGACCGAAGATTTTCGGGATCATGTGGTACAGCGCGCCGATCGAGATCATGGCAACCCAGCCCAGCGCACCGGCGTGTACGTGGCCGATGGTCCAGTCGGTGTAGTGGGAGAGGGCGTTGACGGTCTTGATGGCCATCATCGGGCCTTCGAAGGTCGACATGCCGTAGAACGCCAGTGACACCACCAGGAAGCGCAGGATCGGGTCGCTGCGCAACTTATGCCAGGCTCCAGAGAGGGTCATCATGCCGTTGATCATGCCGCCCCAGCTGGGTGCCAGCAGGATCAGAGACATCACCATGCCCAGGGACTGGGCCCAGTCCGGCAGTGCGGTGTAGTGCAAGTGGTGCGGACCGGCCCAGATGTACAGGGTGATCAGCGCCCAGAAGTGCACGATGGACAGGCGATAGGAATAGATCGGACGTTCGGCCTGTTTCGGCACGAAGTAGTACATCATCCCCAGGAAACCAGCCGTCAGGAAGAAGCCCACGGCGTTATGGCCGTACCACCACTGCACCATGGCGTCAGTGGCGCCACCGTAGAGCGAGTAGGACTTGGTAAAGCTGACCGGAATTTCCAGGTTGTTGACGATGTGCAAAATGGCCACGGTCACGATAAATGCGCCGAAGAACCAGTTGCCCACGTAAATGTGCCGAGTCTTGCGCTTCATGATGGTGCCGAAGAACACGACGGCATAAGCGACCCAGACAATGGTGATCAAAATGTCGATCGGCCATTCCAGCTCGGCGTATTCCTTGGAACTGGTGAAGCCCAACGGCAGACTGATGGCCGCCAGGAGGATCACCAACTGCCAGCCCCAGAACGTGAAAGCGGCAATTTTTGGCGCGAACAGTGTGGCCTGGCAGGTGCGTTGAACCGAATAGAACGAAGCGGCAAACAAGGCGCAGCCGCCGAAGGCAAAAATCACCGCGTTGGTGTGCAAAGGGCGCAGGCGCCCGAAGCTGGTCCAGGGCAAATTGAAGTTGAGTTCCGGCCAGACCAACTGCGCGGCGAGAAAAACGCCGAGCCCCATACCGACGATGCCCCACACCACCGTCATAATGGCAAATTGGCGGACCACCTTGTAGTTGTAGGCGGTACTTGTAGAAGTGTTCATGGTTCCCCATCCACGGATCAGGCGCGTACAGATGCGCGCCTGGAGTTATAGGCAGACTAAAAGCGAGGCAAGCATGGGTGTAACAGGCGGTGTCGGTATTGACGGGGATCAATGGGCGCAGTGCGCGCAGGCTCGTGGCTGGCTGTGGAATGCGGCTGTCAGCGGGGTCGGCGGGCCCCGGTCGAGCACCCTGATACTGGCCCACGGCGCAGGTGCACCGATGGACAGCGAATGGATGACGGGCATGGCTGAGCGCCTTGCTGCACGCGGGGTGAGCGTATTGCGCTTCGAATTCCCGTACATGGCCCAGCGACGGCTGGATGGAGGCAAAAGGCCTCCTAATCCGCAGGTCAAATTGTTCGAATGCTGGCGCGAGGTGTATGCCGAGGTGCGACGGCATGTCACGGGACCATTGGCCATTGGCGGCAAGTCCATGGGCGGGCGAATGGCCAGTCTGCTGGCGGATGAACTGGGTGCTGATCGATTGGTGTGCCTGGGGTATCCGTTTTACGCTGCTGGCAAACCGGAAAAGCCCCGTGTGGCGCACCTGGCCGAGCTACAAACGCCGACACTGATCCTGCAGGGCGAGCGCGATGCCCTGGGCAACCGGCAGGCGGTTGAAGCCTATGCCCTGGCTCCAGGCATTGAGCTGAGCTGGTATGTGGCAGGCGATCACGACCTCAAACCGCTTAAAGCCTCAGGCTTTACCCATGAGCAGCACCTTGACGCCGCGGCGGACAACATTGCGCATTGGCTCAAGAATCCCCCAACCTGTAGCAGTTGACGAGTGGAACGAGGCTGCGTCCAGGTTGCATGCCGGACTCTGCAGGCTAGCGGTTGAAGCGTTCTACCAGTGAATACTGGGTGTTGACGGTTCGGGTCAGTTCTTCGCTCAGTTGTGCGGAGTGTTGCGCCTGTTCCGAGGTCTGGTCGGCCAGATCCGCAATGGTGCTGATATTGCGGCTGATCTCTTCGGCCACGGCGCTTTGTTCCTCGGTCGCTGCTGCAATCTGGGTGGTCATGTCGGTGATGTTGGCCACGGCTTCACTGATCCCGACCAAGGCCTGGTCGGCTTCCAGTACGCGGGCGACACCTTCTTCGGCTTGACGGTGCCCGGCATTCATCGTCTGCACGGCGGTGGCGGCGGTCTGCTGCAGCTTGGCGATCAAACCGTGAATCTGCCCGGTGGACAGGCTGGTGCGTTGCGCCAGTTGCCGTACTTCATCGGCGACCACGGCAAAGCCCCGGCCCATTTCACCGGCGCGCGCCGCTTCAATCGCGGCGTTCAAGGCCAGCAAGTTGGTCTGGTCGGCAATGCCTTTGATCACGTCGACCACGCCGCCGATCTCATCGCTGTCCTTGGCCAGTTGCGTCACGGTAGCGCCGGTCTCACCCACCACGTTGGACAGGCGTTCAATGGCCTCGCGGGTTTCCCCGGCAATGTCACGCCCGCGGCTGGTCAGGCGATTGGCTTCCTGAGTGGCGTCCGCTGTGCGTTGCACATGGCTGGCCACTTCCTGGGTGGTGGCGGCCATCTGGTTGACCGCGGTGGCCACTTGTTCGGTTTCCAGGCGCTGGCGTTCCAGTCCGGTGGAACTCTTGTGCGCCAGGATGTCCGATTGGCGGGCTTGCTCGCTCAAATGCTCAGCGGTGTCCTGCAGACGGGTCAGGCAGGTTTTCAAGCGTGCTTCCTGACTCAGGATGGACATTTCCAGACGTGCTTGCGGGCCGCGGCTGTCGGTGTACATCTGGGCTATCAGCGGGTCAGAGGTGGTTTGTTCGGCCAGGCGCAGCAAGCGCTTGATCCCGCGTTGTTGCCAGCTCAGACCGAGCAGCCCCAGTGGAATCGACAGCGCGGCGGCCAGGGCAAAGCCCCAACTGGAATTGAACAGAGCGCCAATCATGAAGCTCAATTGGCTGACCAGAATAAACGGCAGCCAGTCCTGCACGACCGGCAGCCACTTGTCGCGCTGGGGCACTGCCGACTTGCCGCGGTTCAATCGTGAGTACAGGGCTTCGGCGCGGCGGATTTGTTCAGCGGTCGGTTTGACGCGCACCGACTCATAGCCCACTACACGCTCGTTCTCAAACACCGGCGTCACGTAAGCGTTGACCCAGTAATGGTCACCGTTGCGGCAACGGTTCTTGATGATGCCCATCCACGGAGAACCCTTTTTCAGGGTGCCCCACATGTGCTCGAACACCGCTGTAGGGACATCAGGATGGCGTACAAGGTTGTGTGGGGCGCGAATCAGCTCTTCACGGGTAAACCCGCTGATCTCGACAAAGTCGTCGTTGCAGTAGCTGATGACGCCTTTGGTGTCGGTGGTGGAGATCAACCGTTGTTGCGCGGGGAAAGTGCGTTCGCGTTGGGTGATGGGCTGGTTGTTACGCATGTCGTGTCTGTCCGCAAGGCTTTGACAGGGTTTCGGCATGCTTGGGGATTTGTTTAATTTAATTTCGGCTGCCGCTGGCCTGTACGCCCCGAACACGGTTCGGGGTGTACAGGCCAGCGGGTCAGGCCAGGTGATCAAGCATGCTCAAGAGGCAATCAACTGCCGCAGCACGTAATGCAGGATGCCTCCCGCCTTGAAGTACTCCACCTCGTTCAACGTGTCGATCCGGCACAGCACGTCGACTTTTTCCTGTTGCCCGTCTTCACGGGTGATCACCAGGGACAGGTTCATCCGCGGTTGCAGTTCCGTGCCGGTCAAGCCCAGCACGTCGAAGGTTTCGTGACCGTTGAGCTTGAGAGTTTTGCGGTTCTGATCGAGCTTGAACTGCAGCGGCAGCACACCCATGCCGACCAGGTTTGAGCGGTGGATCCGCTCGAAGCTCTCGGCAATCACCGCTTTGACCCCCAGCAGGTTGGTGCCTTTGGCCGCCCAGTCACGGCTTGAACCCGTGCCATACTCCTGGCCGGCAACCACCACCAACGGTGTGCCTGTCGCCTGGTAGCGCATGGCGGCATCGTAGATGGCCAGCTTCTCGCCTGTCGGAATGTAGAGCGTATTACCGCCTTCTTCACCGCCCAGCATTTCGTTGCGGATCCGGATATTGGCGAACGTGCCGCGCATCATCACTTCATGATTGCCACGCCGCGAACCATAGGAGTTGAAGTCCCGGGGCTCGACGCCTTTGTCCCGCAGGTAATGCCCGGCGGGGCTGTCGGCCTTGATGTTGCCGGCCGGCGAGATATGGTCGGTGGTTACGGAATCGCCCAGCAACGCCAGCATCCGTGCACCTTTAACATCGCTGATGACGGGTAATGGCCCATCTATATCATTGAAGAACGGCGGGTGCTGAATATAGGTCGAGTCTTCTTTCCAGACGTAAGTCGCGGCTTGCGGCACCTCAATGGCTTGCCACTGTGCATCACCGGCGAATACCTCGGCATATTCCTTGTGAAACATGCCCGTCGTTACTTGCGCCACCGCATCGGCGATTTCCTGTTGGCTCGGCCAGATATCGCGCAGATAAACCGGCTTGTTGTCCTTGTCCAGGCCTAACGGTTCGCGGCTGATATCAATACGCACGGTGCCGGCCAGGGCGTAGGCCACGACCAGCGGTGGCGAGGCCAGCCAGTTGGTTTTCACCAGCGGGTGAACCCGGCCTTCAAAGTTACGGTTGCCCGACAGCACCGAGGCGACTGTCAGGTCGGAGTGAGTGATGGCCTTTTCGATCGGTTCGGCTAACGGGCCTGAGTTACCGATACAGGTGGTGCAGCCATAGCCCACCAGCGAGAAGCCCAGTTGCTCAAGGTAGGGCGTCAGCCCGGCGGCATCGTAATACTCGGTGACCACCTTGGAGCCTGGCGCCAGGGAGGTCTTGACCCAAGGCTGGCTTTTCAGGCCTTTTTCGACAGCCTTTTTGGCCACCAGCCCAGCGGCCATCATGACGCTCGGGTTTGAGGTGTTGGTGCAGGAGGTAATCGCCGCAATCACGACGGCGCCGTTTTTCAGGCAATAGGTTTTACCGTCGTGGTCGTAGTCGGCTTCGCCGGCCAGATCCGCATTGCCCACAGCCACGCCGCCACCGCCTTCACTTTCAAGGCGACCTTCTTCTTTATTGGTGGGTTTGAATTGCAGGGTCAGGAAGTCACTGAACGCTTGTGCAACATTGGGCAGCGACACCCGGTCTTGCGGACGTTTTGGCCCGGCCAGACTGGCTTCGACGCTGCCCATGTCGAGCGCCAGGGTGTCAGTGAAAATCGGCTCTTGCCCGGCGATTCGCCAAAGGCCCTGGGCTTTGCAATAAGCCTCCACCAGTTTCACCGTGGCTTGCGGTCGGCCAGACAGGCGCAGGTAATCCAGGGTGATGTCGTCCACCGGGAAAAAGCCGCATGTGGCCCCGTATTCAGGCGCCATGTTGGCAATAGTGGCGCGGTCCGCCAGGGGCAGATCCGCCAGGCCATCACCATAGAACTCGACGAACTTCCCGACCACACCCTTGCTGCGCAGCATTTGTGTGACGGTCAACACCAGGTCGGTGGCGGTGATGCCTTCTTTTAATTTTCCGCTGAGTTTGAACCCGACCACTTCCGGGATCAGCATCGACACCGGCTGTCCGAGCATGGCGGCTTCGGCTTCGATGCCACCGACGCCCCAACCCAGGATGCCCAGGCCATTGATCATGGTGGTGTGGGAGTCGGTGCCCACCAACGTGTCGGGGAACGCGTAGGTGCGTCCGTCTTCGTCCTTGGTCCAGACCGTGCGGCCCAGGTATTCCAGGTTAACCTGGTGGCAAATGCCGGTGCCGGGTGGCACCACGCTGAAGTTATCAAAGGCATTTTGCCCCCAGCGTAAAAACGCATAGCGCTCCCCGTTGCGCTCCATTTCGATGTCGACGTTTTGTTCGAAGGCCGTGGGGCTTGCGAACGCGTCGACCATTACCGAGTGGTCGATCACCAGATCCACCGGCGATAACGGATTGATCCGCTGCGGGTCGCCTCCGGCTTTGGCCATCGCCGCACGCATGGCGGCCAGGTCGACCACGGCCGGAACCCCGGTAAAATCCTGCATCAGCACACGGGCCGGGCGATACTGGATTTCCCGGTCGGAGCGCCGGTCCTTGAGCCAGGCGGCCAGAGCCTTGAGGTCGGGCTCGGTGACGGTCTTGTTGTCTTGCCAGCGCAGCAGGTTTTCCAGCAAGACTTTGAGCGACATGGGCAGCTTGCTCAGGTCACCCAGGGTTTTCGCAGCTTCGGGAAGGCTGAAGTAGTGATAAGTCTTGTCGTCGACTTTTAGGGTGGAGAGAGTGTTCAGGCTATCGAGGGAAGACATGACATGACTCCTTGAGATCCGCACGGAACGGATCGTATGGAACGGACAGAGCTTCTAACCTAGCCCTGAATAGTTGATCTGGCTAATAACTGGACTGTCCGGTGGCGTTCAAGGTTCCGAACTCGGCTATCATGCCGGCCTTTTCGTGACAATCCTTGCGCCAAAGCAAGGTTGCGCAGCGGGCCAATTTCCGCCAGCTGCCCAGGAGTAATTCAATGAACACCGTTTTTATGCACTGCCGACCTGGTTTTGAAGGTGAAGTCTGCTCGGAATTCGCCGAGCACGCTGCCCGCCTGAATGTGTCCGGCTACGCCAAAGCCAAGCCGAGCAGCGCTTGTGCCGAATTTGTATGCACCGAAGAAGGCGGGGCAGAGCGTCTGATGCGCGGCTTGCGCTTCGCCGAACTGATTTTCCCCCGGCAGTGGGCACGGGGCAGTTTTGTTGAACTGCCAGAAACAGACCGTATCAGCGTCATCCTGGAGCACATGGCCGATTTCCCGGTGTGTGGCAGCCTGTGGCTGGAAATGGTCGACACCAATGACGGTAAAGAGCTGTCCAACTTCTGCAAAAAGTTTGAAGCTCACTTGCGCAAGGCCTTGATCACGGCTGGCAAACTGGTGGAAACCGACGCCCACAAGCCGCGGCTGTTGCTGACTTTTAAAAGTGGACGTGAGGTGTTTCTCGGCCTGGCGGAGTCTGATAACTGCGCGATGTGGCCCATGGGCATTCCGCGCCTGAAGTTCCCCCGCGAAGCCCCCAGCCGCTCCACGCTGAAGCTGGAAGAAGCCTGGCACCATTTCATCCCCCGAGATCAATGGGACGAGCGCTTGCACAGCGACATGACCGGCGTTGATCTGGGCGCCGCACCGGGTGGCTGGACCTGGCAACTGGTCAATCGCGGCATGATCGTGACGGCTATCGATAACGGCCCGATGGCGGAAAGCCTGATGGACACCGGTCTGGTTCAGCACTTGATGGCGGATGGCTTTACCTTCAAGCCCAAGCAACCGGTGGACTGGATGGTCTGCGACATCGTTGAAAAACCGGCGCGCAACGCTGCGATGCTGGAAGAGTGGATCGGTGAAGGGCATTGCCGTGAGGCGGTGGTCAATTTGAAATTGCCGATGAAACAGCGTTATGCCGAAGTACGCCGTTTGCTCGACAGGATTGCCGAAGGCTTCAAAGCACGGGGTATCCAGGTTGAAATCGGCTGCAAGCAGCTGTATCACGACCGTGAAGAAGTTACCTGTCATTTGCGTCGACTGGACGTAAAAAAACCTAAATCTCGCTGATTCAGGAGTCATTGATGAGTTTGTTTAACACCGATACGCCGGTCGATGGCGTGCTCGACGCCAGCGGCCTGAACTGCCCTGAGCCGGTGATGATGCTGCACCAGCACATTCGCGACCTGGTGCCTGGCGGCTTGTTGAAAGTGATTGCCACCGATCCGTCGACCCGCCGCGACATCCCCAAATTCTGCGTATTTCTGGACCATGAACTGGTTGGGCAAGCGGAAGAGGCGGGCACCTACCTGTACTGGATTCGCAAAAAGCAGGACTGATACGCCCTCGGCATCCACGGCACATCCCGCAGGGTGTGCCGGCGCCGGTCAGCGTTTGGTTTTGGGTGTGGGGCGGCCCTGTATGCTGACCTGGCCATACAGGAAAATATGAACCGCACTGGTGAAAGAGGCGACGACCAGGCTGTCCAGAAAGAAGCCTTTGAAGGTCAGGTAAAGCAAGCGATAGGCTGGCCCTTCAGCGTCCCTGGCAAGGGACAGGAGAAAGTAGTTCAGCACCAGCAGCAAGGCAAAGATCGCCCCCAAGATAAACCCGCTGGCCAGGGCCATTCGCCAGGAATCATGCAGGGGCTTGAAGCGCGGCCGGTATTTACCTGTCACCCACAGGGTAATAAGGCTGGCGAGCGAGGTGTACAGCACGATGTCAGGCACGCTGACAATTAAAAAGTGCATGTTGGCCGCCACGCACAAAGCGCCAAACATCAGATAAAAAACAATATACGGCAGCATGGCGCTCCCTCGTCAGGCGGACATGACCGCACTCAGTAATTAAACCAGCCCCGTGTTTTCATCCAGCCATACAGGACAATCACCGCGACACTGCCGGCCGCAGCGCTGGCCAGGCTGTTTAAAAAGAGGCTTTTGAAGTTGATGTAAGGCATGTCATAGGGGGCGAAGGACCCGAAAAACACATAGACGGTAAAGATCGAGGCAAAGAGGGTCCCCATGATCAATCCATTGCCCACGGTGGAGATCAGGCAGATGTACCGCGGCCTTGAGCGGGGCGGGTAGATATCGGTCACCCACAAGGGAATAAAGGTGACGGCAACGGCACACAGGGCGATGGCGGCATAACTGCTAATGGGAATAAGCAGGTTGGCCATCACGCATAGAATGATAAACATCAGATAAAACACAACATGAAGCATGGGCGTCTCTCGTCAGGTTGGGGCGTGGTCAGGTCGGGCCATCAGTTCGCGTGCGAGCGGGGTGCAAGCAGACACTCGTAGCCAGCGAGGTTGCAGCGCAGGGGGGAGGGGAACATTCGCGTTTCCTTGCGCGGCAGCCTGCTGACAGGGATGAACGTCGGCGGGCGATGAGTCGCGAAAGGTACCAAGCAAGGCTGCCAACTGAATGTAGGATCAGTCCCTTGAATTGGGTGCGTATGGCGGTATTCATGTAGGGATTGTCAGAGCCAGTTTTGCGTACTTGGCACTCCTTGCTGGCCCATCCCTCACAACAACGCCTACACTGCCACTCCGCCAAAGGAGCCTGCCATGTTGATTGTTGCTGACGAAAATATTCCGCTGATCGAAGCGTTCTTCGCTGGCTTCGGTGAAATACGCCGCTTGCCGGGGCGCCAGATCACCCGCGCAGACGTTCATGACGCAGATATCCTGCTCGTGCGTTCGGTCACCCGGGTCGACCGTGAGTTGCTCGAAGGCAGCGCGGTGCGGTTTGTCGGAACCTGCACCATCGGCACCGATCACCTGGCGCTCGATTACTTTGAGCAGGCCGGTATCCAGTGGTCCAGTGCCCCGGGTTGCAACGCCCGCGGCGTGGTGGACTATGTACTGGGCAGCTTGCTGACGCTGGCTGAAATCGAAGGTGTCGAACTGATGCACCGCACCTACGGCGTGATTGGCGCCGGCGAAGTGGGCGGGCGCCTGGTCACCGTTCTTCGTGGCCTGGGCTTGAAGGTTCTGGTCTGTGACCCGCCGCGCGAGGCAGCCGAAGGCGGCGACTACGTCAGTCTCGAACAGATTATCGAACAGTGCGATGTGCTCAGCCTGCACACACCGCTGAGTAAAACCGGCACTTTCCCGACCTGGCACCTGCTGGATCAACAGCGCTTGAACCAGCTTAAACCCGGCACCTGGCTGATAAACGCCAGCCGGGGTCCGGTGGTCGACAATGCTGCGCTGCGCGAGGTGCTGACCTGCCGCGATGACCTGCAAGCCGTGCTGGATGTGTGGGAAGGTGAACCTCAGGTAGACGTGGAACTGGCCGATTTATGCGTGCTGGCAACGCCTCATATCGCCGGTTACAGCCTGGATGGCAAGCAGCGGGGCACGGCCCAGATCTATCAGGCCTTGTGTGATTTCCTCGGGCAAGCGCCGCAGGTACAGCTTGCCGACTTGCTGCCCGAACCATGGCTGGCGAAGGTAGAGCTCAGCGCCAATAGCGATCCGGCCTGGGCCCTGGCGATGCTTTGCCGTGGCGTGTACGACCCGCGACGCGACGATGCGGACTTCCGTCGCAGCCTGATCGGCAGTGTCGAAGCGCAGCGCCTGGCCTTTGATGCCTTGCGCAAGAACTACCCGGAACGCCGTGAAGTAGAAGGCTTGCCCGTACACATCAAGGGCGACTCAGTGGCTTTGAACCAGTTGGTCAAAGCACTGGGAGCGGTGCTGGTTTAATACCGGCGGGCATAAAAAACCGGCCTCAAGGGTGATGCCGGTCAGTTAAGCCAAAGAGATCTGTGCAGGAGCAAGCTCGCTCCTACAGGTTCTGATCCCATTGTTCTTGACTGACCGGCATTAACCTAAAGGGCCGGTTTATAAATACGAGGGCATCAATCCTTGTGCGAAGGCTTGACCAGACGCTGCTCCAGTTCGTGGCAGGCGTCTTGAATCATCTCTTCAGTGATCGACACTTCCTGGCCATTCTCATCGATAATCGCACACCCCAGTGACTGGTGGGGCTGGGTCCGAATTACCGGTACTGCTTGAGCATCGAGTTGCAAATCCATGGCCTGTCTCCTCATCAAGGTGTAGCGCTACTGTAGATCCGTTTAATGACCAAGCTGTGACACAGCTTGGCGACCATCTCAGTCCAACAGAAATATTCTGAAACTTCCACCCTGAATTTAGACCATTCGGGCCTAGGGCGTAGTGTCCCGGGTCATATTCAAAACGATTGAGAAAGGTTTACGGGGCCAAGTCGAACTAGGATGTAGGCTATACAAGGCTTTTCACGTTTATCCTCCACTCGGATACTCCTCATGTTGTCATCGCGTCATCGTCACGCCATTCGTCTGACCACTCACTTTGTTGCCCCTTATCGCTGGCAAGCGCTGGGGGCTTTACTGGCGCTGGTGGTCACGGCGGGCATTACCCTGTCGATGGGCCAGGGCATTCGCCTGTTGGTCGACAAAGGTTTCATGACCCAATCCCCGGAACTGCTCAACCAGTCCATCGGCTTTTTCCTGTTGCTGGTGCTGGGGCTGTCCGTAGGCACCTTCGTGCGCTTTTACCTGGTGTCCTGGATCGGTGAGCGGGTTGTCGCCGACATTCGGCGACAGGTGTTCAATCACTTGATTGGCTTGCACCCGGGCTTCTACGAGAACAATCGCAGTTCGGAAATCCAGTCACGGCTGACCACCGACACCACGTTGTTGCAGTCAGTGATCGGTTCTTCGTTGTCCCTGTTCCTGCGCAACAGCCTGATGGTACTGGGTGGCATCGTGCTGCTGTTTGTCACCAATCCCAAGCTCACCAGCATTGTGGTGGTTGCCTTGCCGCTGGTGCTGGCACCGATCCTGATTTTCGGTCGGCGGGTGCGCAACCTGTCGCGGCAGAGCCAGGACCGCATTGCCGATGTCGGCAGTTATGTGGCCGAAGCCCTGGGGCAAATCAAAACGGTGCAGGCCTACAACCATCAGCAACAGGATCAGCAGCGCTTTGCGCAAACTGTCGAAGATGCGTTTGCCACGGCGCGCAAACGTATCTTTCAGCGGGCATGGCTGATCACCCTGGTGATCTCGCTGGTGCTGGGGGCTGTTGGCGTCATGCTTTGGGTCGGCGGCATGGACGTGATCGCAGGGCGTATCACGGGCGGCGAGCTGGCTGCGTTTGTGTTTTACAGCCTTGTGGTCGGCGGCGCCTTTGGCACTCTGAGTGAAGTCATTGGCGAACTGCAGCAGGCGGCCGGTGCTGCACAGCGAATTGCCGAACTCTTGCAGTCGAAAAGTCTGGTGTTGCCACCGAGCAAGGGCTTGCAGGTGCTGCCGGCGCGTGTGGAGGGCAATCTGCAAGTGGAGAATCTGTATTTTTCCTACCCGTCGCGACCGGAAAGCTATGCGCTTGAAGGGTTAAGCCTGTCGATCAAGGCTGGAGAAACCCTGGCGCTGGTTGGTCCTTCAGGTGCGGGCAAGTCGACGCTGTTTGATTTGCTACTGCGTTTTTACGACCCGCAACAGGGGCGGATCCTGCTGGAAGGGGTACCGATTACCCGGCTCGACCCGCATGATTTACGCCGTTGTTTTGCAATGGTGGCGCAAACCCCGGCGCTGTTTTTCGGCACGGTGGAAGACAACATTCGCTATGGCAACCCCCAGGCCAGTGATGCGCAAGTCGAGGCCGCGGCCCGCATTGCCCATGCCCACGACTTCATCCTGCAAATGCCCGAAGGCTATAAAACCCATTTGGGCGATGGCGGTCTTGGATTGTCCGGAGGGCAGCGTCAGCGACTGGCCATTGCCCGGGCCCTGCTGGTTGATGCCCCGATCCTGCTACTGGATGAAGCCACCAGTGCACTGGATGCCCAGAGTGAACACCTGATCCAGCAAGCCCTGCCCAGCCTGATGCACGGCCGCACGACGCTGGTCATCGCCCACCGTCTGGCTACCGTTCAGAATGCCGACCGCATTGTGGTGATGGATCAAGGCAAGCTAGTGGCCATTGGCACCCACGCACAGTTGATCGCCAGCAACCCGCTGTATGCGCGGCTGGCGGCGTTGCAATTCAATGTGGAAATGGGGGGATCAGCCCAGTCAAAGTCTACAGAGACCCTGTAGCAGCGTCCGGCGGCGAAGCCGTCGTAAAACCCGCCGTTGAATGCTCACGGCGCTCTACGGGTTTTGAATGCTTCTGTAGCTGCTGCCGAAGGCTGCGAAAAGGGCCGTAGGGCCTTCATGTGCAACTCATCACAGCCTGCAGCGGCGGCCACAGAGGCCCTGTTTGACTCAGCGGTATTCGCAGAGGTAGGCGGTTTCAACGATGACTTTGAGCTGGAATTTGCTGTTGGCCGGTACGTTGAACTGGCTGCCGGTGGCGAAGGTTTGCCATTCGGTGCTGCCCGGCAGCTTGACGCTCAGTTCACCCGATACGACGTGCATGACTTCGCGTTCGGCGGTGCCGAACTCATATTCACCCGGAGCCATGACGCCAATGGTGGCCTTGCCTTCGGCTTGTGCGAAGGCAATCGACTTGACGGTGCCGTCGAAGTATTCGTTGACTTTAAACATGGCGATTCCTCGGAATGGGCTAAAAAAGGCTGGCCAGTATGCAGAAGCCGTTTTATCTCGTCACGCGCTTTTATGACTGCTAAATCTTGAGGGTCAGCGGTAACAGGCGGGCGGTGTTGCGGGCATCTTCCAGGGCGCGATGCTGTTGCCCGTTGAACTGCATGCCAGCCAGTTGCAGCGCACTGTTAAGCCCCAGCGGGCGCTTTAGCTGGCGGGCCTGGGCAAATTGCTGCTTGAGATTCATGTGCGGCAGGCGCGACAGGGCGCTGTCCAGTTTTTTCTGCCGCCATTCCTGTTCCAGTTGCTTGCGGTCGTAGTCTCCCCAACTGGCCCAGCCTTCCAGTTGTGGCAGGTGCTGCCCGAGCCATCGCTCGAATTGTTCCCAGACCTGTTCCATTGACGCCCCGTTATCAATATTGGCTTGGGTGATGCGGGTCAGCTGGCGACAAAAAGGGGTTAGCAGTGGTCGACGCTGTGGACGAATAAAGCGCTGGAAGTGATCGACTTCCCGACCTGAGCGAGTCACCACGCTGGCGCCGATTTCAATCACTTCCATTTCCTCCAGCGGCCAGCCGCCATCATCCGTGGTGGCTTCCAGGTCAATTACCAGCCAGTGAGGCATGTGCAGCTTCCTTAAACAGCATCGGCGTTGGGGATGGAGCGTAGCTAAAGCACCTGGATCCGCATAGGATCTGTTGACGCATCCCTATATACACTTTATTTGTGTGCGTGCTCGATCTCAGGTCGCGTGTTGATCAATAAGTTCCAGTCCAGGGGCAACACCAGGGGTGTAAGGTTTTGAAGTGTTTGCCAATGCGTATGGTCCACTGCATGTTGTTGAGCCTGGGAGCGAGCTGGCTGACACCTGTCCAGGCTGTCTCTGAAGTCCGGGTCGGCGCTGCGCACTTTCCGCCCTATACCATCCGTCCTGAGCGAGGTGCCGATTCGGGGCTTTTGCCGCAACTGCTCGAGGCGCTCAACCGGCAGCAAAGTGACTACCGTTTCGTGCTGGTCCCCACCTCCATTGCCCGGCGCTTCCGTGACTTTGAGCACGGCCGGGTCGATATCGTCATGTTTGAAAACCCCGCCTGGGGCTGGCAGGGCATCGTGTACAACCCTGTAGACATGGGGCTCGTGGACGCAGAGGTGTTCATTGCCAGACGCCTGCCGGGCCGTCGGCAATCCTACTTCGAGGACTTGACCCACAAACGGCTCGCGCTCTTCAACGGTTATCACTACGCCTTCGCCGGGTTCAACCCTTCGCCCGGCTACCTGATTGATACGTTCAATGCCACCCTCACGTATTCCCATGAAAGCAACATGCTGATGGTGCTGCGTGACCGGGCAGATATTGCGCTGATCACTCGCTCCAACCTGGCCGACATGTTCCGGCGTCATCCTCAGGTCAGGCACAAGGTCATGGTGTCCAGGCGTATCGACCAGATCTATCACCATTACGCCTTGCTGCGGCCGCAATCACCGATTCAGGCCCCGCAGTTCGCGCAACTGCTGCAAGCCCTTCGCGAGAATGGTCAACTGGATACGATCTTTGATCCTTACAACATTGCGGTAGAGTCCGGGGTGCCGGCCCATGTGGCAGGCGCGCCCTAAATTTCGCCGGGTGGCTCACGTCACAGTGCATGACTGTTGACGAAAATCGTGAGCCTCCCATGACCTCTGCTTCCTTGTACCCACCGCGCTGGCGTGATTTGAATGCCGATGAGACCGATACCCGGCTGACACTGACACTCGCTGGCCAGACCTTGCTCGACCTGCAGCTTGAGCGTGGAGCATCGCTTCACCTGAGCCTGCATGACGCTGCCGTCCAACCCACGCTCCAGGCGCTGTGGGCGGCTTGCTACTGGTTATTGGCAAGCGACCCGCAGCGCCAGCAATTGACCTGGCACTTGCGCCTGCCGCCGAACGAAGCATTGTGCAGCGGCTTGTTGCACAGCACCGATATCGAAGGGCTGTACATCTGTCAGCGCAGCCTGTTCTGGCAGCGGGCGCAACCGTGGCTAGGCGACGAGCCGCTGCCGGTGTATCCGCAGCAGCACGTGATCAGTGCGGGCAAACGTCACCCGTTACGCGGGCCCAAACCCCAGGGTGAAGTCTATCGGCGTTTTGATGTGCGCCTCGGCGTCTGGATTTCCTTGCGCACGCTGGATATCGACGTCGATCTCGAACGCTTCAGTCGCTGGCAGAACACGCCACGGGTGATGGACTTTTGGGAGGAGGGCGGCAGCCTGGAGCAGCATCGGCAGTTCCTCGAAAAACTGGCGGCCGACCCGCATACGCTGACCCTGATCGGTTGCTTCGATGATCAGCCATTTGCCTACTTCGAAGCCTACTGGGCCAAGGAGGATCGCATTGCGCCGTTTTACGAGGTGGACGATTACGACCGCGGGATTCACATGCTGGTGGGCGAGCAGGCTCATCGCGGTCCGCACAAGGTTGCCAGTTGGCTGTCGGCGCTTACCCATTATTTGTTCCTGGCCGATCCGCGTACCCGCCGCGTCGTGGCGGAGCCCCGTGCCGACAATGACAAAATGATCGGCTACATGCAGGCGCAAGGCTATCACTGCGAGAAGGCATTCGACTTTCCGCACAAACGTGCGGCCTTGATGATGCAGAGCCGGGAGCGTTTTTTCGATCGTTGTGCGCTGACCTGAAGGGATAAATGATCTGTCCCCCGGGCGGTGCGTCTGGGGGACAGTAACGATGGGCTCTACCGGTGCTGGTCAGTGGCGTCGTGCAAATGTATCGCTCTGGGTGCCCGACACCTTGCGGCAATGAATCAACGCATCGCGGATCATGAAGTTCACCAGCGTCGGTGATACGCCCAACTCCTTGGCGATGTCTTTTTGCTGCACACCGTGCAAGCGATACATTTCGAACGCATAGCGGGTACGGCTCGGTAATTCGGTCAAGGCGACCGCGATGTTTTCCAGGGTCGAGAAGTTGATATGCGAGGTTTCCGGAGATGCGCCGTGAATCACGACATTCAAGCCTTCCTCTTCCGTGCCGGAGTATTTCTGCTCCAGTGCCTGCTTGCGGTAATGATCGATGGCCAGGTTGCGCACAATCTGGAACAGGTAGCTCAGTTGCGCCTTGAACGAAGAGGTGATCTGCGGCGCTGACTGCAAGCGGAAGAAGGCGTCCTGCACCACATCTTCAGCCCTGGATCGGCAGCCGGTGATACGCGCTGCGATTTTGACCAGGATTAGCCGATTATCGACAAAGGCTTGAAGTAAGGGTGAGTCGCACCTGCTTGTGGCCGCTTGTTCCGTCATGGAGATCACCTGCTGCAATGGATGAGTGAGGCGGGAAGCTGCCTACACAGTTGGCAACAAATTAGGATGAATGATAATTATTGTCAATTGAGAAACAGAATTAATACTCGTCGTGTGGAAGGGTTTGCGAAACAGCTCACATCACCGCTCGATGGCCTCAAAACGCCACTATCGCGCCGACTAATTATTTGCCTGGTTCAACCGTCCTCAATGGACAAGGACCGTCGATGCATGCGGTCGTCAATTGACCCGGACAGGAGGGCGAGATGGTTTTTGAGTGTGAACAGGCGGCGTTTCTGCCGGATGCAGGCACCCGGTGGCTACGTTGCGATCATGGCGGCATTCGGTTATGAGCGACGTCATCAAGCTTCGTTTGTTTTGTCTGCCTTACTCCGGTGCCAGTGCCATGAGCTATGGCCGCTGGCGCCGCTCAATGCCGCAATGGCTGCAGGTGCGTCCGCTGGAGTTGCCCGGGCGCGGCATGCGCATGGACGAACCCCTGCAGAGCGACATGCCTCGCCTGGCCGCGCAACTGGCCGATGAAATCAGCGCTGAACTCGACCGCCCCTATGCACTGTTCGGTCATAGTCTCGGCGGCTTGATGGCGTTTGAGCTGGCTCATGCCTTGCGTGAGCGCGGCTTGCCTGCGCCCCTGGCCTTGTTTGCGTCGGCCACGGCCGGCCCGGCGCGACGCGATGTCAGCGAGTACGCCGTGGCCAAGACCGATGCTCAACTGATGACCCGTTTGCGCGAGCTCAAAGGCACTGATGACGCCGTGCTGGCCAATGCAGAGCTGATGCAGTTGATGCTGCCGATCCTGCGCGCCGACTTTCTGCTGTGCGGCAGCTTCAGCCACGCGGGCCGTCCGCCACTGGCAGTCCCGATCCATGTGTTCGGTGGCAAGCAGGACAGCGTCCGCGTCGAGCAACTGCTGGATTGGCAGGTCGACACCTGTGCCGCGTTTTCCCTCGACATGTTTGAGGGGCACCACTTCTTTCTGGTCCAGCAAGAAATACCGCTGCTGCGTTGCCTGCGCCGTTACGCCGAAGAGCATCTGGCTCGCTGGCGCAATCAGCAGGCCTGGCCGTTGAGCCGCGCCAGCGTTTAAAGCGCCGCTGCACTCTTTCGTATTTCAAGCACACCGATTTTCTTTCAAGCCGACTTCAGGCAGGAAACCCCATGATGGACGCGTTCGAACTCCCCGGCACATTGGCCCAGGCCCTGCAGCAACGGGCTGCCCAGACCCCTGATCGCTTGGCGCTGCGCTTCCTCGCCGACGACCCGCTTGCTGCCCAGGTGCTCAGCTATCGTGAGCTGGACCTTCGTGCGCGAACCATCGCCGCTGCCTTGCAGGCCAATACCGTGGCCGGTGATCGCGCTGTTTTGCTGTTCCCCAGCGGCCCGGACTACGTCGCGGCATTTTTTGGCTGCCTGTACGCCGGTGTGATTGCCGTACCGGCCTATCCGCCCGAGTCGGCCCGCCGCCATCACCAGGAGCGCTTGCTGTCGATCCTGGCCGATGCCGAGCCGCGGGTGCTGCTGACCAGCAATGACTTGCGACAGCCCTTGTTGCAGATCCGTGAACTGGCTGGCGCCGATGCGCCGTACTTGCTCTGTGTCGACCGCCTGGAGCCGGACCTGGCGCAGCGTTGGCAGCCGGTGGCGTTGCAGGCCGATGACATCGCCTTTTTGCAATACACCTCGGGTTCGACCGCCTTGCCCAAAGGCGTGCAAGTGACCCACGGCAACCTGGTGGCCAACGAAGTACTGATCCGCCGCGGGTTCGGCATCGACCTTAACCCTGACGACGTGATCGTCAGCTGGTTGCCGCTGTACCACGACATGGGATTGATTGGCGGTTTGCTGCAGCCAATCTTCAGTGGCGTGCCGTGCGTATTGATGTCGCCTGCGTATTTCCTGACCCGTCCGCTGCGTTGGCTGGAGGCCATCAGCGAATACGGCGGCACCATCAGTGGCGGCCCGGATTTCGCCTACCGACTGTGCAGCGAGCGTGTCAGTGAAGCAGCGCTGGCGGGGCTCGATCTGAGCCGCTGGCGCGTGGCCTATTCGGGTTCCGAGCCGATTCGCCAGGACACGCTGCAGCGATTCGCCGAAAAATTCAGCGCCTGCGGCTTCGACGCCAGCAGCTATTTCGCGTCCTATGGCCTTGCCGAAGCCACCTTGTTTGTTGCCGGAGGCCAGCGTGGCCAGGGCATCCCGGCGTTGTGCCTGGATGATCGGGCGCTGGCCGCTCACCGCATCGTGCCGGGAGAGGGCAGCGCGGTGATGAGCTGCGGCACCCAGCAGCCGGATCACGGGGTGTTGATCGTCGACCCGCACACCCTGGCCTGCGTGCCTGAAAACCGCGTGGGGGAAGTCTGGGCCAGCGGCCCGAGCATCGCCCAAGGCTACTGGCGCAACCCCGAGGCCAGCGCACAGACGTTTGTCGAGTATCAGGGCGGCCGGTGGCTGCGCACCGGCGACCTGGGTTTTATCCGCGAGGGTGAGTTGTTCATCACCGGGCGCCTAAAGGATTTGCTGATTGTGCGCGGGCACAATCTGTACCCCCAGGACCTCGAAAAAACCATCGAACGAGAAGTCGAGGCGGTGCGCAAAGGCCGTGTGGCAGTGTTTGCGGTCACTGTCGAAGGCGAGGAGGGAATTGGCGTCGCCGTCGAAATCAGCCGCAGCGTGCAAAAAATCCTGCCCAGCGACGCGTTGATCACAGCGATTCGTCAGGCGGTGGCCGAAGCCTGCCAGCAGGCACCGAGCGTGGTGGTGTTGCTCAATCCGGGGGCATTGCCCAAGACCTCCAGCGGCAAGCTGCAGCGTTCAGCCTGCCGCACCCGGCTGGCGGAGGGCAGCCTGGACAGCTACGCGCAGTTCCCAGGGGTCGACAGCGCTGCTGCGCCCGTCGGTGCGGCGCAACCCGGCAATGAGCTGCACGCCTTGATCGCCGGGGTCTGGTGCGAACACTTACAGGTTGAACAGGTGGCCGCTCACGATCACTTCTTCTTGCTCGGCGGTAACTCGATCCTGGCCACCCAGGTCATCGCCCGCTTGCGTGAAGTGCTCACACTCGAACTCAACCTGCGCCTGCTGTTCGAGGCGCCGACCCTGAGCGCCTTTGTTACCGGGGTGGCGGCGCTGCAGCGGGCGGGCGGGCAGACGCCTGACGCAATCATCGCCCTGGCCCGTGATCAGGGCATGCCCCAGTCGTTGGCCCAAAACCGGTTGTGGTTCATGTGGCAGCTCGATCCGCAGAGCAGCGCGTATACCATCCCCGGCGCCTTGCGCTTGCGCGGTGAACTGGATCAGGCGGCGTTGCGTACGGCCTTCACGCAACTGATCAAACGCCATGAAGCCCTGCGCACGCGCTTTTTTGAGCGCGATGGCCAGGCATTGCAACAGGTGGCAGAGAGCGTCGATTTCGAGCTGCGGGTGAGCGACATCAGCCACCTGCCGGGTCATGAGCGTGAAGCCCATGCGCAGCAGATCCGCGAGGCTGAAGCCCGCAGCCGCTTCGACCTGGAACATGGCCCGCTGTTTCGGGTCACGCTGGTCAAGCTGGACGACGAAGATCATCAATTGCTGGTGACCTTGCACCACATCATTGCCGATGGCTGGTCGCTGAACCTGTTGATCGACGAATTCTCCCGGTTGTATGCGGCGGCCTGTCTCGGGCAAACACTGTCCCTGGCACCGCTGCCCCTGCAGTACGCCGACTACGGCAGCTGGCAGCGGCACTGGCTGGCGCAAGGCGAGGCCGAACGCCAGCTCGCCTACTGGAAGCAGCAACTGGGTGCCGAACAGCCGACGTTGAGCCTGGCCACCGATCACCCGCGCTCGGCGCTGCACACGCAGAGTGCCGCGCGCTACAGCCTTAAACTCGATGCAGCCCTCGGCAGTGCCGTGCGCCAGACCGCGCTGGCCCATGACGCCACGCCGTTCATGCTGCTGCTGGCGGTGTTCCAGACCCTGCTGCATCGCTACACCGGCCAGCGCGATATCCGTATCGGCGTACCCAGCGCCAACCGTACGCGTCAGGAAACCCACGGCCTGATCGGCTTCTTTATCAACAGCCTGGTGCTGCGTGCCGAACTGGATGGGCGCCTGCCGTTTGCCGCGTTGCTGGAGCACACCCGTCAGGCCACGCTCGACGCCCAAAGCCATCAGGACGTGCCCTTCGAGCAACTGCTTGAAGCCTTCCCTGAGGCCCGTGAACATGGCCTGTTCCAGATTATGTTCAACCACCAGCAGCGTGACCTCGGCGCATTGCGGCGCCTGCCGGGCTTGCTCGCCGAAGAACTGGAGTGGCACAGCCGCGAAGCCAAGTTCGACCTGCAGCTGCACAGCGAAGAAGATCATCAGGGCCGCTTGAAACTGTCTTTCGATTACGCCGACGAGCTGTTCGATGCCAGCAGCATTGCGCGGCTGGCCGAGCATTTTGTCAGCTTGCTGCGCCAGGTCACGGTCAACACCGGGCAGGCGCTGGGTGACTTGCAGATGCTCAGCCCTGGGCAACTGCATGAACAACAGGACTGGAGCGCGGCGCCGTGTGCGCCGGCCGAGCACCTTTTGCCGCATCGGCTGGAGCAGCAAGCGCAACGCACACCTGAGCGCATTGCCGTACTCTGGGACGCAGGCAGCCTCGACTTTGCCAGCCTGCACGCGCAGGCCAACCGCCTGGCGCATTATCTGCGGGACAAGGGCGTGGGCCCGGATGTGCCGGTAGCGATTGCCGTCGAGCGCTCACCGCAACTGTTGATCGGTCTGCTGGCGATTCTCAAGGCCGGTGGTGCGTACGTGCCGCTGGATCCGGATTACCCGGCCGAGCGCCTGGGGTTCATGTTGCGCGACTGCGGTGCGACGCTGCTGCTTACCCAAAGCCATTTGCGCGACGCCTTGCCGGAGGTGGAGGCGGTCAGCGTGATCGCCATGGACCACCTCAAACTCGACACCTGGCCGACCCATGCCCCGGGCTTGCACCTTCACGGTGACAACCTGGCCTACGTGATTTACACCTCGGGCTCCACCGGCCAGCCGAAGGGGGTGGGCAACACCCATGCCGCGCTCGCTGAGCGCCTGCAATGGATGCAGGCCACCTACGCGCTGCAGGCTGACGATGTGCTGATGCAGAAGGCGCCGATCAGCTTCGACGTGTCGGTCTGGGAATGCTTCTGGCCGTTGATCACGGGGTGCCGCCTGGTGCTGGCCGGCCCCGGCGAGCATCGGGACCCGCAACGTATTGCGCAGTTGGTCCAGCAGTTCGGGGTGACCACCTTGCACTTTGTGCCGCCCCTGTTACGGCTGTTTGTCGATGAGCCGCAGGCCGCGCACTGCAACAGTTTGCGTCGGTTGTTCTCGGGGGGCGAAGCCTTGCCCGGTGAACTGCGCAACCGGGTGCTGGAGCAATGGCCACAGGTGCCGCTGCATAACCGTTACGGCCCGACCGAAACCGCGATCAACGTCACCCATTGGCAGTGCCGTGCCGAAGACGGCAGCCGCTCGCCTATCGGCCGCCCGCTGGGCAACGTGCTGTGCCGCGTGCTCGATGCCGAGCTCAATCCGCTGCCGGCCGGGGTACCGGGTGAGTTGTGCATCGGCGGCATCGGGCTGGCCCGGGGGTATCTGGACCGTCCGGGGCTGACCGCGGAACGTTTTATTGCCGACCCGCTGGGCGCGCCCGGTGCCCGTCTGTATCGCACCGGCGACCAGGTGCGCTGGAGCGCCGACGGCGTGCTGGACTACCTCGGTCGCCTGGACCAGCAGGTCAAACTGCGGGGCTTTCGAGTCGAACCGCAAGAGATCGAAGCCCGCTTGCTGGCGCAGCCGGGTGTCGCGCAAGCTGCGGTGTTGATACGCGAAACCGCCAGCGGTTCGCAATTGATCGGTTACTACAGCGTGCTCGACGGCACCCTGCCAGAAGACGCCTTCACCGCGCAGTTGAAGGTCGCGCTGGCGGCCGAGCTGCCGGACTACATGGTGCCCGCGCAGTTGCTGCGCCTCGACGCCATGCCCTTGAGCCCCAGCGGAAAACTGGATCGCCGTGCATTGCCGGAGCCGCAGTGGCAAGTTCGCGAGCATGTCGAACCGCAAACTGAACTGGAGCAGCGCATCGCCGCCATCTGGCGCGAAGTGCTGGGTCAGCAGCGCATCGGTTTGCGTGATGATTTCTTCGCCCTGGGCGGGCATTCATTGCTGGCCACACAAATCGTTTCGCGGGTACGCCAGGCGTGTGACGTGGAGCTGGCGCTGCGCACCTTGTTTGATGCCAGCGAACTGGGCGCGTTTGCCGAGCAGGTGCAACTGATTCAAGCCTCGGGGCAGCGCAATAGCTACATGCCCATCGAGCGTATCGACCGCAACCAGCCGGTGCCGCTGTCGTACTCGCAACAGCGGATGTGGTTCCTCTGGCAAATGGAGCCCGACAGCCCGGCCTACAACGTTGGCGGTATGGCGCGACTCAAAGGGGTGCTGGATGTCGGGCGTTTTGAGACGGCCCTGCAGGCGTTGATCCTGCGTCACGAAACCCTGCGCACCACCTTCCCCGACGTGAATGGCGTGGCCTGCCAGCAGGTGCACCCGGACATCGGGCTGAAGATGGCCTGGCTCGACCTCAGCGCCCTGGATGAATCGACCCGCCAGCAGCGCTTGCAGGCGCTGGCCGACAGTGAAGCGCATCAGCCGTTCGACCTGGCGCGCGGGCCGTTGCTGCGGGCCTGCATGGTCAAGGCCGGCGAGCGTGAGCATTACTTTGTGCTGACCCTGCACCACATCGTCACCGAAGGCTGGGCGATGGATATTTTTGCCCGCGAACTGGGGGCACTGTACGAAGCCTTTGTCGATGACCGTGCTTCACCCCTGACACCGTTGGCGGTGCATTACCTGGATTACAGCGTGTGGCAACGCCAATGGCTGGCGTCGGGGGAGCGCCAGCGTCAGCTCGATTACTGGACCGCCAAGCTCGGCAACGAGCACCCTTTGCTCGAACTGCCGTCGGACCGCCCGCGGCCATCGCTACAAAGCCATCAGGGTGAGCTGTACCGGTTCGACCTCAGTGATGAGCTGGCGGCCCGGGTGCGCCGGTTCAATGCCGAACATGGTTTGACCCTGTTCATGACCATGACCGCGACCCTGGCGGTGCTGCTGCATCGCTACAGCGGCCAGACCGACCTGCGCATCGGCGCTCCGGTGGCCAACCGCATCCGTCCGGAAAGCGAAGGGTTGATCGGGGCGTTCCTCAATACCCAAGTGCTGCGCTGCCAACTCGACGGTACCATGCGCGTCAGCGAACTGTTCGAGCAGGTGCGGCAAACCGTGATCGAAGGCCAGTCCCATCAAGACTTGCCGTTCGATCATCTGGTTGAAGCCCTGCAGCCTCCCCGGAGCACGGCGTATAACCCGCTGTTCCAAGTGATGTGCAACGTGCAGCGCTGGGAGTTCCAGCAACGCCGTGAGCTGGTCGGCATGACTGTTGAGTACCTGGCCAACGATGCGCGGGCCACCAAGTTTGACCTCAACCTGGAAGTCACCGACCTGGACCATCGCCTCGGTTGCTGCCTGACCTACAGCACTGACCTGTTCGATGAGCCGCGCATAGCCCAAATGGCCGGGCACTGGTGCACGTTACTGGAGGCGTTGCTGGCGGACCCGCAACAGCGCGTGAGCGAACTGCCGTTGATGCAGGTGCCAGAGCAACAGCGGCTGCTGGACGGCATGGCTGCGCCGGCGGGGGAGCATGCGCTGGACTTATGCATTCACCGCTTGTTTGCCGAGCAGGCGCAGGCACGACCGGAGGCGATTGCCCTGACCTTTGCCGGGCAACACCTGAGCTACGCCGAGCTCGACAGCCGCGCCAATCGTCTGGCCTGGATGCTGCGCGAGCGCGGGGTCGGCCCGCAGGTGCGGGTGGGCCTGGCGCTGGAGCGTTCACTGGAGATGGTGGTGGGCCTGCTGGCGATTCTCAAGGCCGGAGGCGCGTATGTGCCGCTGGACCCGGAGTACCCGCTGGAACGCCTGAGCTACATGATTGAAGACAGCGGCGTTGGCCTGCTGTTGAGCCATCGCGCTTTGTTTGACGCCCTCGGTGATTTGCCCGAGGGTGTCGGGCAATGGTGCCTTGAGGACGACGCCCCGGCACTGGCCGCGTATCCATCCGATGAGTTGCCGTTCATCAGCCTGGCGCAGCATCAGGCGTATCTGATCTACACCTCCGGTTCCACCGGCCAGCCCAAGGGCGTGGTGGTGTCCCACGGCGAAATCGCCATGCACTGCCAAGCGGTGATAGAGCGTTTCGGCATGCAGGCGGATGACTGCGAGCTGCATTTTTATTCGATCAACTTTGATGCCGCCACCGAGCGCTTGCTGGTGCCGTTGCTGTGTGGCGCACGCCTGGTATTGCGTGCCCAGGGGCAATGGGACCCGCAGCAGATCTGCGAGCTGATTCGCGAGCAGCAGGTCACGGTCCTCGGTTTCACCCCCAGTTATGGCAGTCAGCTGGCGCAATGGCTGGCGACCCAAGGGCAGACGTTGCCGGTGCGCATGTGCATCACCGGCGGTGAAGCACTGACCGGTGAACACCTGCAACGCATCCGGGCAGCATTCCATCCCCGTGTGTTTTTCAATGCTTACGGTCCCACCGAAACCGTGGTGATGCCGCTGGCCAGCCTGGCCCCGCAACAGTTGGAAGAGGGTGCCACCAGCGTGCCTATCGGCCGGCTCATCGGGGCGCGTGTTGCCTATATCCTCGATGAGGCCCTGGCGCTGGTACCGCAGGGCGGCACCGGTGAGCTGTATATCGGGGGCGCAGGTCTGGCCCAGGGTTATCATCGCCGCCCGGGAATGACGGCCGAGCGCTTTGTCGCCGATCCGTTCTCCGGGGAGGGCGGGCGCCTGTACCGCACCGGCGACCGGGTGCGCCAGCGCGCCGATGGCCTGGTTGAGTACCTCGGGCGGGTCGACCATCAAGTCAAGATCCGTGGTTTCCGCATTGAGCTGGGGGAGATCGAAAACCGGCTGCTGGATCACCCGGCAGTGCGCGAAGCCGTGGTGCTGGCACTGGACATGCCCGGTGGCAAGCAACTGGCGGCGTATCTGGTGTGTGACGCGGCGCAGCAGGACGAGCATGAGCAGGACGTGTTGCGCGACGACGTGAAGCGCCGGCTCAAGGCCCAACTGCCGGACTACATGGTGCCTGCGCACCTGATGCTGCTGCCCGGCATGCCGCTGACGGCCAACGGCAAACTCGACCGCCGGGCCTTGCCGACCCCCGACATCGAGCTTAATCGCCAGCAGTACGTGGCCCCGGGCAACCCGCTGCAGCACCGCCTGGCGCAGGTCTGGTGCGATGTGCTGAACCTCGCGCAAGTGGGCCTGAACGACAACTTCTTCGAACTGGGCGGTGACTCGATCCTGTCGATTCAAGTGGTCAGTCGTGCCCGCCAATTGGGGATTCACTTCAGCCCGCGGGATCTGTTCCAGCATCAGACTGTGCAGGCACTGGCCAGTGTGGCGACCCACACCGGGCAAGCGCACGCCGAGCAAGGCGTGCTCAATGGAGAGTCAGCGCTGACACCGATCCAGCACTGGTTTTTCGACACCGACATGCCGCGCCGCGAGCACTGGAACCAGTCCTTGTTGCTGGCGCCCACCGCTCGTCTTGAACCGCAATGGCTGGAGCAGGCTCTGGCGGCGCTGCTTGAGCACCACGACGGTTTGCGCTTGAGCTTCCGGCCAGTGGCCGGGCAATGGCGCGCCGAATACTGCCCACAGGCGGATCACGAGCTGTTGTGGCAGGCCACGGTGACGGACCTGCAGCAATGCCCGGAACTGTTTGCCAACGCCCAGCGCAGCCTCGATCTGGAGCAAGGCGTCTTGTTGCGGGCGGTGCTGGTGGAGGGGCCAGAGGCCGAGCAACGCCTGTTGCTGGTGATCCATCACCTGGCGGTGGACGGCGTTTCGTGGCGCGTGCTGCTGGAAGATCTGCACACTCTGTATCGCCAACTGGCTGCGCAGCAGCCGCTGCAACTGCCGGGCAAAACCAGCGCCTCGCGGGCCTGGGCGGCTCGCTTGCAGGCGTATGCCGGCAGCGACTCGTTGCGCCAGGAACTGAGCCTGTGGCAGCAACAATTGAGTGGTCCGCAGGTCGAGTTGCCCTGTGACCGGCCACAGGGCGCCCGCCAAAACTGCCATGCCCGCACCGTGAGCGTACGGCTGGATGCCGAGCGCACCCGGCAACTGCTGCAACAGGCGCCGAGCGCTTACCGGACTCAGGTCAACGACCTGCTGCTGACCGCGCTGGCGCGGGTTCTGTGTCACTGGACCGGTCAACCCTCCGCGCTGGTGCAACTGGAAGGCCATGGCCGTGAAACCCTGTTCGACGAGATCGACCTGAGCCGCACCGTGGGCTGGTTTACCAGCGCCTATCCGTTGCGGTTGACGCCCCGTGCCGAGGGGCAGGGCGCTTCCATCAAGGCCATCAAAGAGCAGTTGCGCACCGTGCCGCACAAAGGGCTGGGGTATGGCGTGCTGCGTTACCTGACCGACAGCAGCATTCGACAGGCGCTGGCGGCATTGCCCGAGGCGGCGGTGACCTTCAATTATCTGGGGCAGTTCGACCAGAGTTTTGCCAGCGATGCGTTGCTCTATCCGCTGGATGAGCCGACGGGTGCCGCCCATGACCCGCTGGCACCGTTGCCCAATGAACTGAGCATCGACAGCCAGGTGTATGGCGGTGAATTGCTGTTGCGCTGGACCTTCAGCGCCGAGCGCTATGACCCGCAGACCATTGAGGCCCTGGCCCGGGCCTATGTCACGGAACTGGACGCGCTGATCGGCCATTGCCTGAGCCACGAGGCGGGTGGCCTGACGCCGTCCGACTTTCCTCTGGCCGGCCTCAGCCAGGAGCTGCTCGACGCCTTGCCGGTGGCTGCCGAGCGCATTGAAGATGTGTACCCCATGACCCCGATGCAAGAGGGCATGCTCCTGCACACCCTGCTGGAACCCGGCACCGGGCTGTATTACATGCAGGACCGTTACCGCATCAACAGCGCCCTCGACCCGCAACGTTTTGCCCAGGCCTGGCAGGCGGTCATTGCGCGTCACGAAGCGTTGCGCGCCTCGTTCTGCTGGAACGTGGGCGAAGCGATGCTGCAGATCATCCATCGCCCGGGCACCCCGGCCATCGACTACCTCGATTGGAGTGCCGAGCCCGAAGAAGGCCATGAAGCGCGTTTGCAGGCGTTACATAAACAGGAGCGCGAGGCCGGTTTCGATCTGCTCAATCAGGCCCCGTTCCACCTGCGCCTGATTCGCCTGGGGGCCGAGCGCTATTGGTTCATGATGAGCAACCACCACATCCTGATCGATGCCTGGTGCCGCTCGTTGCTGATGAGTGATTTCTTCGAGATCTACAGCGCTCTGGGTGAGGGCCGAGACCCGCAACTGAACGTGCCGCCACGCTACCGCGACTATATCGGCTGGCTGCAACGGCAAGACCTGCAGCAGGCCAATGCCTGGTGGCAGCGCAACCTGCAAGGTTTCGAGCAAACCACGCCGATCCCCAGCGACCGGCCGTTCCTGCGTGAACACGCGGGTGACAGCGGCGGGATGCTGGTGGGCGATTGCTACACCCGGCTCGATGTCCGTGACGGCGTGCGCTTGCGTGAACTGGCGCAACAGCATCAGTTGACCATCAACACCTTCGCCCAGGCTGCATGGGCCCTGGTATTGCGCCGTTTCAGCGGCGAGCGGGATGTGCTGTTCGGGGTCACGGTGGCAGGGCGTCCGGTAGAACTGCCGGACATGCAGCGAACGGTGGGGCTGTTTATCAATAGCGTGGCGTTGCGCGTGCGGATGCCGCAGGACGGCCAGGCGCTGGGCGTACGTCAATGGCTGAGCGACTTGCTGGCGCACAATATGGAGCTGCGCGAGTACGAATATCTGCCGTTGGTGACCCTTCAGGAATGCAGTGAACTGCCCAAGGGGCAGCCGCTGTTCGACAGCCTGTTCGTGTTTGAAAACGCGCCGGTGGACATGACGGTGATGGACCGCGCGCAAAGCCTCAATGCGACGTCGGACTCGGGCCGAACCCACACCAACTTCCCGCTAACCGCGGTGTGCTATCCCGGCGATGACCTCGGCCTGCACCTGTCCTACGACCAGCGCTTTTTTGAACGCAGCAGCGTTGAGCGGCTGTTGTCCGAGTTCAAGCGCTTGCTGCTGGCTCTGATGGATGGCCTGCACGGCGACATGGCGCAGCTGGGGCTGATGGGTGCTGACGAGCAGCAGTTTTTGCTGGATGACTGCAACCAGAGCCAGCGGACGTATCCGCTGGAGCAGAGCTACGCAGAACTGTTTGAAGTGCAAGTGGCGCGGCACCCGCAGCGCATTGTCGCCAGTTGCCTGGATCGGTACTGGAGCTACGCCGAACTCAATGCCCGCAGCAATCGCGTCGGTCACGCCTTGCTGGCGGCCGGGGTCCGGCCGGATCAACCGGTGGCGCTGCTGGCCGAGCGCGGGCTGGATCTGCTGGGCATGATCATCGGCAGCTTCAAGGCCGGTGCCGGTTACTTGCCGCTGGACCCGGCTCTGCCGCAAGCGCGCCTGAGCCGCATCATTGAGCTGAGCCGCACGCCGTTGCTGGTGTGCACGCAAGCGTGCCGTGAACAGGCCGAGGCGTTGCTCGACGAGTCGGGCTGCGCCAGCCGTCCGCGCTTGCTGGTATGGGAACAGCTGCAAACGGCCGCGCTGGCCGAGCACAACCCGCAGGTCTACAGCGGGCCGGATTCGCTGGCGTACGTGATCTACACCTCAGGCTCCACCGGCTTGCCCAAGGGGGTGATGGTCGAACAGCGCGGGATGTTGAACAACCAGTTGAGTAAAGGGCCGTACCTGCAACTGAGCGAACACGATGTGATCGCCCAGACGGCGTCCCAAAGCTTTGATATTTCGGTTTGGCAGTTCCTCGCCGGGCCGCTGCTGGGCGCCCGGGTCGAGATTGTGCCAAACAGCATCGCCCATGATCCCCAGGCGTTGCTGGCGCAGGTCAACCAGCAGGGCATCACGGTGCTGGAGAGCGTGCCGTCGTTGATCCAGGGCATGCTGGCGCAAGCGCCTGTTGACCTCGACGGCCTGCGCTGGATGCTGCCGACCGGGGAAGCCATGCCGCCGGAACTGGCCCAGCAATGGCTGCTGCGCTACCCGCAGGTTGGATTGGTCAATGCCTACGGCCCGGCGGAGTGCTCGGATGACGTGGCGTTCTTCCGCGTCGACCAGGCCTCGACCCGGGGCAGCTACTTGCCCATTGGCACCCCGACCGACAACAACCGCTTGTATGTGCTGGATGAAGCGCTGCAACTGGTGCCGCTGGGAGCGGTGGGTGAACTGTGTGTGGCGGGAACCGGCGTAGGCCGGGGGTACGTCAGCGATCCGTTGCGCACGGCGAGCGTCTTTGTGCCCAACCCGTTTGGCGCCCCGGGCGAGCGTTTGTATCGCACCGGCGACCTGGCGCGGCGGCGTCGGGACGGGGTGCTGGAGTACGTGGGGCGTATCGATCATCAAGTGAAGATTCGCGGCTACCGCATCGAGCTGGGGGAAATTGAAGCGCGTCTGCATGAACAACCGGAAGTCCGCGATGCCGCGGTCAGCGTTCAGTCAGGGCCAAACGGCAAGTACCTCGTGGGTTATCTGGTGGCCACCGCGGGCGCGCTCAGCCCGGCAGAGCGCCTGGACCGGATCAGGCAGCGCCTGCGTGCCGAACTTCCGGAATACATGGTGCCGCTGCACTGGTCATGGCTGGATGCGTTACCGCTCAACGCCAATGGCAAGCTGGACCGCAAGGCATTGCCGGTGATTGAGATTGGCCAACTGCAACGTGAAGACTATGTGGCGCCGCGTACTGAGCTGGAGCAGACCCTGGCCGCAATCTGGGCCGAGGTGCTGAGCGTGGAGCGGGTGGGGGTCACCGACAACTTCTTCGAACTGGGCGGGCATTCGCTGCTGGCCACGCAAATCGCCTCGCGGGTGCAGAAAACCCTGCAACGCAATGTGCCGCTGCGGGCGATGTTTGAATGCAGTTGCGTCGAAGCGCTGGCGCTGTACATCGAGGGCCTGCAGAACAGTGAAATCAACGAAGAGAAGGTCGATCGCCTGAGTGATCTGATGGCCGAGCTGGAGGGATTATAGCGGTCACATGAAGCCGTCCGGCCAGCACGAGCGCCTGCGCGTGCCGGCCGTCGGTGGCGTTACTTGGGCCCCATGATCTTTGCCAGTTTGTCCGGCGAAGGCGCACCTTGTTGCTGTTGCAGGTTGCCCTGTTCGTCGAGGTAGAAAATCGCCGGGGTGGCGGCCACATCGAGCTCGGTCATCAACTGCATGTTGGCGTCCAGTTTGGCCTGGACGTCAGCCGGGATCTTGCCCAATGCCTTGAGCGAACTGCCCTTGCCGGCCTTTTCATGATCGTGCAGGGCTTGCTGCGGGTTTTTGGCAGCCAGCAGTGCCGCGGACTTGGCCGCGCTGTCTTCGCGGATGATACCCACCATGATGTGCCGCAGCTGGACTTTGCCGGAATCTACCCAAGGCCGCGCCTGTTCCCAGAACATATTGCAGTACGGGCAGTTCGGGTCGCTGAACAGGTAGATGACGCGCGGCGCATCTTTTTTGCCGTCGGCGATCCAGTGGCTTTTTTCCATACTGGCCCAGACTTGTTTGGCCATCGGTTCGTACACCAGCTTTTGCAGCGGCGCGAGGCTCAGGTCTTTGCCGTCAGCGTCATACAGGTTGCCCACCAGTACGTTTTTGCCGTCCGGGGTCAGGTACAGGGCCATGCCACGGTTTTGAAACTGCGCTGCGTAACCCCGCATGCCGCTGGGTGCATCGAAACTGCCGATGATTTTTGCGCCTTTGGCCTCGATCTTCTTGATCGCGGCGGGCAATTCTTCTGCTGCCTGGAGTGCAGGCGATTGCAACAGGGCTGCGCCGAGCAGGGTGGTCATGCCCAGATTCAGCAGCTTACGGTTGAAGTTCATTGCGGATTCCTTACGGGGACGGCCTGATGGGCCGGCATGGATTGTGTTTGATCGAAGCTTTCCAGCGCCCGGGCCAGGCTGGCTTCTGACAACTCGCCCAAATGACTGTTCAATAAACGGCCTTCAGCGCTATAGAACAGCGTAGTCGGCAGGGCCATCGAACCGACTTTTTGTCCCAGTTGGCCGCCGCTGTCGAACAGCACGTTGGTCAGGTTCAGGCCCTGGGTTTCAAGAAAGGTGCTGACGCTTTGCATGCTTTCGCCCTGATTGACAAACAGGAACGTCACGTCCTGATGCTGGAGCTGTGCGTTTTGCATCACCGGCATCTCGCGCCGGCAGGGTGGGCACCAGGTGGCCCACAGGTTGATCACCAGCGGACCGCCCTGATAACTGCTCAATTGCACTGACTCGCCGCGAGCGTTGCGCAAGTCGAGTTCCGGCAGGCGGGTGCCTTGCTCATAGAGGTTCGACGAGAAGGTCGCCAGTAGCCAGAACGCCAGGCCACTGCCCAGCCCCCAACCCAGCGGGCGGCGCAGCCCCGGCCGACGCCAGGCCCAGAACAGCCCGCCACCGATCACCACCAGCAGCCCCGGCCACAGCATAAAGCCGCCGTCACGCAGGTCGAACATCTTCAACGGGTCTTTTTGAATCACGTGCCAGTAGGTCACGACAAAGCAGACCCGGGCGGCGAGCAAACCCAGCAAAAACAGGATGAACAGCACCGACTCCGGGTTTTCGCCCCCGCGTTTGGCCACACGCCAACCCACCAGTGTCGCCAGGGCAAGCGCCAGGATCAGCAGCAGATGATTGATGGCCAAGGCAAACGAACCGATGGTCAGGGTGAGCATTTAGAGGAGTTCCCGGGTGGCGTTCCAGTTATTCAAGAAGGTCTCGGCGTCGACTTCGCCGGTGATGCGCTGGGCGCGGCGCTCGACACCGTTCGGGCCGATCCAGATGAAGCTGGGCGGGCCGGGCACCTGATAGCGGCTGAGCAGCTCGCGGCTGGCGTCAGAATCGGCGGTGACGTCGAGGCGCAGCAAGCGCACCCCTTGCAAGGCTTCCATCACGTGCGGCTTGGCAAACACCTTTTTTTCCATGACTTTGCACGATACACACCAGTCGGCGTAGTAGTCGAGCAGCACCCATTGGCCCTGGGCCTTGGCGCTTTCGAGTTCGCGCTCAAGGCTGGCCGGATCCTTCAGGGTGATAAAGGCATCATGGGCATTGCCGGGCTTGCCCACGGTGCTGCCCGCCACGGTATTGGCGGTGTACACCTGCAGCGGCTGCCACAGGTCGCTGCCACCGCCGGCGGCACCCAGCAGCACCAGGCTGCCCCAGAAACCCGCCAACAGGCTGAGCGGTGTAAACAAGGGCCTGGCCCGTTGGAATTGCTGCGCCTGCAACCACAGGCTGGTGGCGAACAACAGCAGCAGCACGCCCCACAGTCCGACCCACAGCGTTTCGTCCAGTACCGGACGCACCAGCACCAGTGCCGTGCCGAGGAACAGAAAGCCGAACAGGCCTTTCATCAGGTCCATCCAGGCCCCGGGTTTAGGCAGGAAGCGACTGCCTACCGTGACCAGCAGCAACAGCGGCACGCCAATCCCCAGGCCCATGACAAACAGCACCAGACCGCCTTGCAGCGCATTGCCGCTTTGCGCGATAAAGAGCAATGCACCGGCCAGCGGTGCTGTCATGCACGGGCCCACCAACAGGCCGGACAAGGCGCCGAGAATACCCGCGCCCAACAGGCTGCCGCCTTTGCGCCCGCGCCCGGCCGATTCGAGACGGTCACGCAGGGCGGACGGGAGTTGCAGTTCAAAAAAGCCGAACATCGGCAGCGCCAGCAACACAAACAGTGCGGCGAAACTGCCCAGGATCCACGGTTGTTGCAGCAGTGCCTGCAGGTTGGCGCCCAACAGCGCCGCCAGTACGCCCAGTCCGGCATACACCAGCGCCATGCTGATCACATAACTGCCGGCAACCGCAAAGCCGCGTCCGGCACTGGCGCCACTGCCCACCACCAGCCCGGCCAGAATCGGCAACATCGGTAGCGAGCACGGGGTGAACGCCAGCAACAGGCCCAGCCCGAAGAACAGCAACAGGCTCCAGCCCAGCGAGCTTTGCTGCAAGCTGGCGGCCAGCGACTGGTCTTGTGCCTGCCCTTGGCCGCTAGCGACGGGGGTGCCGCCCAGGTCGAGGGTCTGGCTCTGCGGTGGATAGCACAATCCGGCATCGGCGCAGCCTTGCCAGCTGACCTTGACCTGACCGCTGGCGCCTGCCGGTATCAGCAGTTCAACCTCATTGCGGTACACCTGGGTGGCACCAAAGAACTCGTCACTGTGCTCAAGGCCCGGCGGGAAGGCCGGGGTATGGGCCTGATCCAGGCCGTCGAACTTGAAACGCTTCTGGTACAGATAATACTCATCGGCGATTTTCCACTTCAGGCTGATTTCGCCTGAGGGCAACGGCTCGCTTGTGAACACAAAGGCTTTGGTGGCCGGGAGGAAGTCCGGCTGGGCAAAAGGGTCGCCCGAGGTCTGGGCCTGAGCCAGACCGGCAAAAAACATCAGGAAAAAGGTCAACAGCAAACGCATAAATAAAACCTTGAGCAGGTGCAAGATGGCGCCAGAGTGCGGTCCCGCGATTAACCGATCATTAACCGCAACCGCGACGAGTGGCCTAATATCAGAAGGTTCGCGGCATAATCCGTCCTTAATCCCGAACCTTTTAAATCGGCACATTTACGTACGCGGGTATCAGCATGCATGTACTGGTTTGTGAAGACGACGAACTGATTGCCAGCGGCATCAAGGCCGGGTTGACCGCCCAGGGGCTGACGGTCGAGCACGTGGCCAGTGCCCGGGCCGCACGGGCCATGCTCAAAGCGGCCGAGTTCGATGTGATGGTGCTCGACCTGGGGCTGCCCGACGAGGATGGCCTCAAGTTGCTGCAGCAATTGCGCCAGCAAGGGCTTGAACTGCCGGTGCTGATCCTCACCGCCCGCGATTCGGTGACGGACCGCGTCGATGGCCTGCAAGCCGGAGCCGACGATTATTTACTCAAACCCTTCGACCTGCGGGAGCTGGCGGCCCGTCTGCATACCCTGTTGCGCCGGGTGGCGGGGCGCAGCGTCAACCTGATCGAGCATGGCCGCCTGAGCTATGACCCGAGCAGCCGCGTGACCTTGCTCGGCGGCCAGCCGGTGGACTTGTCCCGCCGCGAGCAGGCGTTGCTGCAGGCCCTGTTGCACAACCGTGGCCGGGTGTTGTCCAGCGAACAACTCAAGGACAGCATCTACGGTTTTGGAGACGAGCTGGAGAGCAATGCCCTCAACGTGCATATCCATCACCTGCGGCGCAAGCTGGGCAATGGCATCGTCGAGACCGTGCGCGGCCTTGGCTACCGCCTGGGCCCGGCCGATGGCACAGAGCCTGGGGCATGATGAGTCTGCGCTTGCGGCTGAGCCTGACCATCGGCTCGGCCTTTGTCCTGATCTGGGCCCTGGCGGCGGCCTGGATGCTCAGCGACCTGCGTCAGCAGATGATGTTCTCTCTGGATCAGCGCCTGGTGGCCTCGGCGCGCATGGTCGGCGGGCTGCTGGAGCAACTGCCGCAAGTACCGGTCAAGGGCGAGGGCACTCATTTCAGCGCCGAGCAACTGACGATCCCGGGCGGGATGGCGTGCCAGGTCAGTTCCCTGCGCGGCGAGGTGCTGGCGCGCAGTCACAATAATCCCGACCAGCCGCTGCAATCCGGGTCCACAGGTTTTCGCGATCAGATGATCGACGGTGCGGCATGGCGTACTTTCACCCTGGACCGTGGCGATATCCGCATAACCACGGCTGACCGCCAGGTCGAGCGTGAAGCGCTGAACCTTTCGGTGTTACTGGCGGCCTCGGTGCCAGTGGGAATGGCCTTGATGGGTTGCCTGTTATTGCTGTGGCTGGGGATCGGCCAGGGCCTGGCGCCCCTGAACCGGATGCGCGATGCGTTGATGCGGCGTGATGCCGACTCGCTGCAGCCGCTGCAGATCACACCGCTGCCCAGCGAGCTGCAACCTTTGCTGGATTCGCAGAACCAACTGTTGGCGCGTATCGCCAAGGCCATTGAACGCGAACGGCGTTTGACCGGCGACGCCGCCCACGAATTGCGCAGCCCGCTGACCGCGATCAAAACGCACCTGCAAGTGGCCCGGATGACCGACGGCGAGGCCCGTGAGCAGTCGCTGGCCCACGCCGAAGAAGGGGCCGATCGCCTGCACCGCACCCTTGAGCAACTGCTGTTGCTGGCCCGGGTCGAAGGTAGCCTGTCGTTCGATGACGGGGTCAATTGCTCGGCTGAGCAGGTCGCGCGGCTGGCCATTCACGATGCGACCGGCGGCGACAATCGGCATATCGCCCTGCACCTGGCCTCCGACTTGCCGGCCACGGCGCTGCAGGTGCCGTCCGTGCTGGCGATTGCCGCCTTGCGCAATCTGCTGGACAACGCCTTGCGCCACACCCCGGATGGCACCCACGTGGGGCTGTCGGTGCAACGCGAAGGCGCGTACGTACGTTTCGTGGTCCGCGACCACGGCCCCGGCATCCCGCCTGAAACCCTGCAACACATGACCCAGCGCTTCTGGCGCAACAGCAACAGCAGTGGCTGCGGCCTGGGGCTGGCGATCGTGCAGGCGATCGTCGAGCGCTGTGCCTGCACACTGACATTCGACAACCAGCCCGACGGGTTGCGGGTTGAGTTGCGAATGCCCCTGGCCGTTAACGAGTAGCACAAGATGACGCCCGACCCGCGCCCGCAGCCGGTCGGGTGAGGGTACTGGCCGGGATTATGTGATTCCCCTCTAAATCCTCCTGGCGCTGATGCGTTTCCAAAGCAGGAAAGTTTTGGTCAATCTCATCAGCGTATTGAGGGTCCCAGAAATGTCAGTTGCTACGCGTCTTGCCGACGATCATCCGGTTCAGGCAGAAACCCTGTATGAATTCGAAGAGTCACCGCTGCTGGCCCGTCAAAGCCGTCAGGAATCCAATGCCCGCAGCTACCCGCGACGCATCCCGCTGGCGCTCAAGCGTGCCAGTGGCCTGTATGTCGAGGACGTCGAAGGGCGGAGTTTCATCGACTGCCTGGCCGGTGCCGGGACCCTGGCGCTCGGGCATAACCACCCGGTTGTGATCGAGGCTATCCAGCAGGTGCTGAGCGACGGCGTGCCGCTGCACACCCTCGACCTGACCACCCCGGTCAAGGACCAGTTCGTCCAGGACCTGTTCGGCCTGTTGCCTGATGCTTTGGCCCGGGAAGCGAAAATCCAGTTCTGCGGCCCCACCGGCACCGATGCAGTGGAAGCGGCGTTGAAACTGGTGCGCACCGCCACCGGGCGCAATACCGTGGTCTCGTTTCAGGGTGGTTATCACGGCATGAGTCAAGGGGCGTTGAGCCTGATGGGCAGCCTGGGACCGAAAAAGCCCCTGGCCGCTTTGCTCGGCAATGGTGTGCAGTTCATGCCGTACCCGTACGATTACCGCTGCCCGTTTGGCCTGGGCGGACGGCAGGGCGTGCAAGCCAACCTGCATTACCTTGAAAATCTGTTCACTGACCCGGAAGCCGGGGTGCAATTGCCGGCGGCGGTGATTGTTGAAGTGGTGCAGGGCGAGGGTGGCGTCATCCCGGCGGATCTTGACTGGTTACGCGGTGTGCGGCGCATTACCGAACAGGCGGGCGTGGCGCTGATCGTCGACGAAATCCAGAGCGGGTTTGCCCGGACCGGGCGGATGTTCGCCTTTGAGCATGCGGGGATCATTCCGGACGTGGTGGTGTTGTCCAAAGCCATCGGTGGCAGCCTGCCGCTGGCGGTGGTGGTGTATCGCGACTGGCTCGACACCTGGCTGCCCGGCGCCCATGCCGGCACATTCCGCGGCAACCAGATGGCGATGGCCGCCGGCAGTGCTGTGATGCGCTACCTCAAGGAACATGATGTCGCGGCACACGCCAACGCAATGGGCGAACGCCTGAGTGAACACCTGCGCATCCTGCAACGGGACTTCCCTCAGTTGGGAGACATTCGCGGTCGCGGGCTGATGCTCGGGGTTGAACTGGTCGACCCGAGCGGCAAGCCCGACACCTTGGGCCACCCACCGGCGTTTGGACGCCTGGCACCGCTGGTCCAGCGCGAATGCCTCAAGCGCGGGTTGATCCTTGAGCTGGGCGGGCGGCAGGGCAGCGTCGTGCGCTTCTTGCCGCCGCTGATCATCTCTGCCAGTGAAATCGACCAGGTGGCCGCCATCTTCGGCAATGCCCTGGCGGCGGCCATCACCCGGCTCTAATTCCTGTTGCCGACCAATCGTTTGTTTAATACCCCTGCTGCGCGTACTCGCGCAGCCAGCTTATTGCGACGGAGACCCACCCATGAGTTCAGTATTTGACCGCGACGACATCCTCTTTCAGGTGGTGGTCAACCACGAGGACCAGTACTCGATCTGGCCCGATTACAAAGCGATCCCCAACGGCTGGCGCGCCGTGGGCAAAAGTGGCTTTAAGCCAGAGTGCCTGGCCTACATCGAAGAAGTCTGGACCGACATGCGCCCGCTGAGCCTGCGGCAAAAGATGGACGCCGTGGCTGTGCAGTGAGCCCAGCGCGGTTTAAAAAAGCCAACGTTGAGTTGGCTTTTTTGTGCGGATTAACCGCTATGAGGGCCCTTATCGCAACCCGTAGCAGCGGACGAGCGGAGCGAGGCCGCGTCCGGCGGCGCAGCCGTCGTAAAACCGGTGTATGACCCTCCGGATCAGGATCAAAAGCTGACGTCGCCTCGTTGCACTCGTCAACTGCTACGCAATCGTGAAGATCCTTACCACGCTCCGTAGCAGCGGACGAGCGGAGCGAGGCCGCGTCCGGCGGCGCAGCCGTCGTAAACCGGTGCAGGGCCCTCCGGATCAGGATCAAAAGCTGACGTCGCCTCGTTGCACTCGTCAACTGCTACGCAATCGTGAAGATCCTTACCACGCTCCGTAGCAGCGGACGAGCGGAGCGAGGCCGCGTCCGGCGGCGCAGCCGTCGTAAAGCCGGTGTATGGCCTTCCGGATCAGGATCAAAAGCGACGTCGCCTCGTTGCACTCGTCAACTGCTACGCAATCGTGAAGATCCTTACCACGCTCCGTAGCAGCGGACGAGCGGAGCGAGGCCGCGTCCGGCGGCGCAGCCGTCGTAAACCGGTGCAGGGCCCTCCGGATCAGGATCAAAAGCTGACGTCGCCTCGTTGCACTCGTCAACTGCTACGCAATCGTGAAGATCCTTACCACGCTCCGTAGCAGCGGACGAGTGGAGCGAGGCCGCGTCCGGCGGCGCAGCCGTCGTAAAACCGGTGCATGACCCTCCGGATCAGGATCAAAAGCTGAAGTCGCCTCGTTGCACTCGTCAACTGCTACAGGGTTTACGGTGCTTCTGTAGCCGCTGCCGAAGGCTGCGTCCGGCGGCGTAGCCGTCGTAAAGGCGGTGTATGGGCTTCCGGATCAGAAGGCGATGTCACCTCGTTCTACCGGTCAGTTTTTTGCCAATCCCTGCACGATGGCGTCAATCGTGTTCTGCAGGTCGGCCACAGGGTCGGTACTCTCGGCACTGACTTGCACAAACTCGCTGCCGCCTGCAGTCACTGCCGCTTTTAGCGCTTGCGAGGGTGCGCGATGATCCAGTACCAGGGCCACATCGTTGTCTTTAAGGGTTTGGGTCAAGGCGTTGAGTGCGTCCGGGGCCCACGGTTGATCAGCCTTGTGCTCGACCTCGACCGGTTCCAGGTTCAAGCCGCCGATCAGGTAATCCAGGCGATCTGACAAGCTGACGACACTCAGGTTGTCAGCCTTGGCCAGTCTGGCTTCGCTGTCGGCGCTGAGTTTGAGCAGGCGCTGCTTCAGGCTGGCCAGGTTGGTTTCAATCTGCGGTTTGGCTGTCGGGGCCAGGCGCACCAGGTCGGCGGCGATCACGTCGGCCATGCGCCCCATGTTGTTGCTGGTCAGCCACGGCTGGCTGTTCAGGCTGTCGGCGGGTGTGCCCGGTTGCAGGGCGATACCCGGCAGGCTGCCGTCCACCGGACGTGCGGCATCGACTTCAACGATGCGGATGTTGCTGCGGCGCGCCATGGGGTAAAGCGGGTCGTCGCTCCACAGCGAGCGCAGGCCAATCACGGCGTCGGCGTTTTCCGCAAGGCTGTGCAGCGCGGCCGCACCACGACCGCTGAAGTAGGCACTTTGGCGGCTGCCGGGGAGGTTGGCTGCCGCTGCCCGTTGCAACTCCACATCGCTGTCCTTGAGCAGTAATTGCCCCAGCCCGTAGGTGATCGGCAGGCTGGCGAGGATGCGCACCGGCGCTGTGGAGGGGCTGGCGCTCGCCAGCAGCGGGGCGCCGAGCAGGCCGGTGAGGACCAGAGGCAGAATCAGTTTGCGCAGAGTGAACATTTATCCAATATTCCCTTTCAGGCTGGGCACCACGCCACGGGCGATGGCGGCGATGGCGAAGGCGATACCGGCCACCAGAATGATCGCGGCTCCGGACGGAATTGGCAGGTCAAACACGATCGGCAGCAGGATCCCGCACAAAGTGCTGACCGTTGCGATCAAGACCGATATCCAGAAAAAGCCTTTCAGTGACTGGCTGAGCAAGCGTGCGGCCGCTGCGGGGATCACCAGCAGGGCACCGACCAGGATCGCACCGATGACCTTGACCGCGGCCACGGTGATCAGCGTGACCAGAATCACGAACAGATAGTCCAGTGTCTTCACCGCAACACCACGCACGGCGGCCAGTTGCGGGTTGAAGCTGGCCAGCATGATGCGGTTGTACAGCGGCAGGCTGAGGCCCAGCACCAGTGCGCCGACGACCGCCAGCACCAGCAGGTCGTTACCGTTGACGGTCAGGACCGAGCCAAACAGCACGTTCTCGAGGATGTGCACATTGATCTTGCCGGCCAGAATCAGCAGCAGGCTGGCGCCCAGGGCCAGCGACACCGAGAGGAACACCCCGATCAAGGTGTCCGGGGCGAGCCCGGTGCGGTTACGCAGGTAATTGAGCGAGATCCCGAACAACAGGCAATAGCCGAACAGGCTGCCATAGGGGCCGGTGTAGGGTTCACCGAGCAAAATGCCGATGGCGACACCGGTCAGGGCAGCATGCCCCACGGCTTCGGAGAAAAACGCAAAGCGCTTGACCACCACCAGTGTGCCCAATCCGCCCAGGACCGGGCCGATCAGCAGGCCGGCGAGCAGGGCGTTGACCACAAAACCGTAGGCCAGCACTTCGGGCAGATACCCCGCCGAAGCCCAGTCCTGGACGATCTGGCGCACAGCTTCATAACTCATGAACGATCGCTCCCGACAGCTTTGGGATGGGTTGAAAACAGGTTCAGTAAACGCTCCGGGCTGAGGGCCTCGTCGGGCGGACCCTCGAACAGCACCTGGCGATTGAGGCCGGTGACACGTTCGGCGAGCCGTTTGACGGCAGCCAGGTCGTGTTCGATCCAGACCACGGTGACTCCGGCCTGCCGCCAGTCATTCAGCAATCGCTCAAAGACCTGGGCGCCTGCTTCGTCCAGCGCTGACATGGGCTCGTCCAGCACCAGCAGTTGCGGGGCCGGGATCAGGCCCTGGGCCAGCAACACGCGCTGGCGCTCCCCGCCGGACAGGGCGCCCATGCGCCGCTTGCGTTTGTCCTGCATGCCGACCCGTTCAAGCGCCTCGCCGATGGCCGGCGCCACCTTGCGCGACAAGCCCAGGAAGGCCGGTCGTCGCTGGCACATGGCAGCCATGAAGTCGTCTACGGTCATCGGTAGCCCGCGGTCGAACTCCAGCGCTTGTGGCACATAGCCGATCAGCCCGGGTTCGCCGGGCCAGTCCAGGCACAGGCGGCCCTGATGCGGCATTTGCCCGAGCAGGGTCTTGATCAGTGAGCTTTTACCGCCACCGTTGGGGCCGACCAGTGCATGCACGCTGCCAGGCCGAATGTTGAAGCTGATACGGTCGAGAATGGCGGTGCGCCCCAAGGTCAGCGACACCCGGTCAAACTCGATGCCCGGCCCGGCGCTCAGGGCCAGCGGTTCAGCGATGGTCATGCGCCACCTTCCTGAATCGCCTTGACCACCGTGTTGAGGTTGCCGGTCATTTCGTTTTCGTATTTCTCGGCGCTGTATTCGCCATAGGAAATATGCGACAGCGGGTACAGCCTGACCCCGGACTCGCGCTGAATGGTGTCGACATAGGACGACGGAAAATCCATCTCGGAGAAGATCACTTTTACATCCAGCGCACGCAGTTGATCGATGGTCTTTTTCAGCTGGCTCGGGCTCGGCTCGATACCGTGAGCCGGTTCGACCACGGCGGTGACTTCAAGACCAAATTCGCGCAACAGATAGTCATATGCCGCATGTACCGTGGCGACACGCAGGTCGGCGTCAGGTGCCTCGGTCAGTTTAGCCAGGGCCGCCGCGCGCATCTGCCGCAGGCGTTTGCCATAGGCGCGGGCATTGGCGGTATAGGCTTTGGCATTGGCCGGGTCGAGCTTGCCCAGTTCGCGGGCGATATTGTTGACCTGGGCAATCGAGGCGCTGATCGAGAGGAACGTGTGCGGGTTGACCACCTTGCCTGCGCCGCGTGCGGCATTGCCGGTGGCGGCCAGCAGTGGCACGTTCTGATTGGCTTCGATCAGCGGGATGTCCGGACGCTCGCTGGCTTCGATCATGCGGTCGGCGAAGTCATCATGGCCGACGCCGTTAAGCACGATCACATCCAGGCTGCCGATGCGCTTGATGTCCTCGGCACGGGGCTCATAGGCATGGGGGTTGAAACCCGCCGGAATCAGCGGTACCACCTCGGCCTTGTCGCCGACGATGTTGCTGACGTAGCTGTAATAGGGGTGCAGGGTGATACCGATACGCAGCGGTTTGGCCAGGGGCGCGGGGGCAGCGGTTTCGGCATAGGCCAGTGGCGCCAGGCACAGCGCGAACAGGCCGGCCAGCAACAGCGAGCGGCGGCGCAAAACAGATGAAATGGACATGGCGAGCAGTCTTCTCTCAGGTCAAACGGTGGGTTCAGTGCCGATGCTGGCGAGTCACCCCGGCATCGAATTGCGCGATCACTTGCTGCCAGCCACTCAGCTTCAGGGCGGCGTCACTGAAGTCGACAGGGGCGCTGACGTGGCTGTTGCGGTTGAGCCAGACGTCCGGCTGAGCGCCGATACGCAGCAAAAACGACCCCGCCACCTCAGGTTTGGGGCCCATGCCCAGGTACGCCGTTTCGCCCAGCAATTGCCAGGCATGCTCGCCACGGCTGACGGAACTGGCGTCGCTGGCAAAGGGTGCGAAGCCTTCGTCGGCCAGTTGCGCCGCAGAGGGCAGTGCGCTCGACGCCTCGCGCAGCCACTGGATTTCGTCCAGGGTGACCCGCAGGTCGGCGTAGATCCCTTGTTCGGCAGCATTCAGGTCGCGGCGTGCATCCAGTTGGTGGGCGGCCACCGACGTCACCACCTGCGATTCATGGCGCCAGGCAACCACTGAACCGGCCACCGCCATGATCAGCAGGCATAACAGCAGCACATACAGGGTTTCGTGCCCGGCACCGGCCGGGCGTACAACGTGAGTACTCATGGGGCCTCGATGTCGGCTTGGTCGATTTCGACGATGTGCCCAGGGCCCGCATCAAACAAAACGTAAAACTCGGAATCCGGGCGCTTGAACGTGAGGGTGGAATCTGGCCCCAGTTTGCCAGGCACCAGAATGGTTTCGTCGTAGCCGATCACATCCAGGGTTACGCCGGGAGCGCCGCTGCCATCGGAAAACCCGCCGGTGCAGCGGATCTGCTCGCCTTCGATTTGCGTGCACTCGCACATCGGGTTATGGGCCAGGGCCGGGCCGCTGAGGCCCAGCAATGCGAGGCCCCCGGCGGCCAGCAGCAGGCGGGCGGGGTGTTTGAACAGGCGCGAAATCATGGTTTGGCTCCTCGTTGGGCGAGCCAGGCAATCGTTGCGGGTGAGGCCTGGCTCAGGGGAATGGAGGCCTGATGCATGGAACCGTCCCAGCCTTCCAGGGTGATCCACAGCTCAGCGTCGGCTTTGGTCTTCTGCGGTATAGGCAAGGTGGCTCCCATGCGGTACGGCGTGCCGAAAAAGATCACCCCGGCAGCCCGCAGGCTGCGGGGTTTGCCGATACGCAAGTAACCGGCCTTGACCTGATCGATGCAGGTATCGCACAGCGCTGCGTTAAAGCTTTTCATAAACCCGGCCGGACCGTCCGGGCGCGGCGCTTCGTTGCGCATCTCGGCCAGTTGCAGGCTCCAGGGACCGACCTGCACCGTGCCGATTTCGCGCTCACCCAGACCGCTGTCGCCGCGAAACAGCGAAGCATCGGCAAAGTACTTGGGCATAAAGCCCAGCGGCACCAGCAACAGCAGGATATTCAGGTGGAAGCGCCATTTGTGCCAAAACCGGCCCAGGGCAGACGCGGGCTGTGCCGTCACGGACTTGCTCATACATTGGCCTCCGAAGCCTGTTCGTGACGGGCGCTGGCGACCCGGGTTCCAGCTGCCGTGCGGGTCGGGGCATGACTGCGTTTGAGCGCATGGGCGGTGGCCAGCGCGGTGCGCTTGGTCCAGATCAGCAGGCCGCTGAGGACCATCATGCTCAGGACCAGCCCGAAAAAGAACCAGATCAGCTTGACCCACAACCCGCCGAAATCACCGGTGTGCAGTGGACGCATGGATTCGGTGACCAACTCCAGGCCGGAGCGGTCGGCAATCATCCGTGAGCCTTCAATCGCGCCGTTGTACGGGTTGATGTCGGCGGTCTGGAACAGCAGCGGGTACCAGCCCGGGCCACCGACTTCGATATGGCCGTAGGCATTGCTGGGCAGGCTGACGAAACTGGCGTCCAGGCCGGGAATATTCTCGGCGGCAATGTTTACCGCCTGATCCAGGCTGATCTTCGGCGCGGGGCTGCCGTCCGGGGTAATAGGCACATCCTGACGCGCCACCACCGGTGGATTGCCGGCGGTCGAAATCGAAATCTGGTTATCGAACATAAAGGCCTGAATCAAAAACCACAGGCCGGTGATGGAAATCACCGCGATAAACCAGATCGACCAAATGCCGCACAGGCGATGAAAATCACCCCAGAAAATGCGTGCACCGTGGTTAAAACGCAGATTGGGTTTGAAGAAGCCTTTCCAGAATTTTTTGTACACCACCAGCCCGGTAATCAATGACCCCAGCAGCGGCAGGCCGAGGAACGACACCAGGTACCAGCCCCAGCTGTAACCGTTGGTGAACGGCACCAGCCACCAACCATGCAGGGCGCGAGTAAATGCTTTGAAATCAAAGCTCGGGCTCTCACCCTGAATCGCCCCGGTGTACGGGTTGATATACAGCGACGGCGAACGTCCGTCCGGATACACCACATCGGCCACCAAGGCAAAATGCGACTCATCCGGGCGACTGATCGACTGCACCGCCAGGGCAGGTTCGGCCTGATGAATCGCGCGCAACACCTGCTCATAGGACAGCAGCGGCGCATCATCCGACGGTTGACTGGCACGGGCTTCAGGGGTGGCCAGCCACACAATCTCCTGGCTGACCACCGCCAGCGTACCGGTGACACAGACAATCAGGACAAAGAACCAGATCGGCAACGTGAGCCAGCTGTGGACCAGAAACCAGAGTTTTGAACGGGACTTTTTGGACATGGGAAACGGCAAACTCGCGGTTGAGCGGGTGTGTAATCGCATTGAGAAGCGATTGCTTATCCATGTAGGACGAATGAGCCGTCCGGAAACTGAAGCTGGAGTTGTAAGTGGATGTTTCTATGTGCGCGGGCAGTGGGCGAAAAACGCTTTTTTCACCGCCCTGAAACCCCGGAATCGGGCACGGTATGGAGTCATGGCGTAATCGATTCACCCCCTTGCTCGGGCTTCCAGTCCGGTCTCTCTGCGTCATAGCCCTGGGTCGGGTGAGGTGGAAGGGGATGGTCTTTCATTAGGGTGGGGAAGCGTATGTCTGAGTTATCTTCAAGCTGTATATATAACTTTTGATAGTGTTTTTTCTGCTCTTCGTCAGGGGTGTACCACATCGCTTGGTGGGGAAGGGTTTTTGCATCAAAGACACTTTCCATGAACATTGCCGAGCCTAGATGCCCTTGCGAAAGTGCAACTTGGTAATGCTGCAGCGCGATTGGATAGTTGCTCTTTAGTATTTCGTAATAAAGGGCCAATTCATAATTTGCTAAACCATAGCCCTGTTCGGCGGCACAGCGTGTGTACTGCAACCCGAGATCCTCTTTTTTTCCGTAGTAGATATATAACTTGCCCAGTTCGGTCAGGGCTGCTGGATTTCCCATGCGCGCCGCCTTGTCGAGGAACGTCAGGCCATCCGTTGCCGGGTTTTTGACCCCGGCCTTGTTATCGATCATGGCGGCCATGTTGTAGAAGCCCTGGGGAACGCCCAGATCGATCATGCGTTGATACAGGTCGAGAGACTTTTGCCTGTCCTGCTCGATGCTTCCCGGCCACCCCGTGCGGTACAGCGCCGCGAGGTTGTGCATGGCTTTCCAGTGATCGCGCTCGACGGCTTTGCCATAGAGCTCGACGATGCGCGCCCAGGGCCGTCGGGTGCCGGGTTTGGCCAGGGCCGCAGCCTCCCGGTACCAGCTGTCGGCGAGCGGGTCGAGCGCAGGCAGGTGATCTTTTTCGTGGACGCAGACAAAGGGCGCAGGTTTGGCCATGGCCGTTGTGCCCAGGGTTAAGAAAAGCATCAGGGCGCAACGCTGAATGATGTGTATCAACTCACCTTGTGTCGTGCATGGGCTAAGCCGTTGGGGGCGTTTGTTGTTCATGGCCTGGCGTGCTCGGGCTTCCAGTCCGGTCTTTCTGCGTCATAGCCCTGGGTCGGGTGAGGTGGAAGGGGATGGTCTTTCATCAGGGTGGGGAAGCGTATGTCAGGGTCATTTCTTAGTTGTGAATAATACTCCGCGTAAACCTCATATAAAGAATCATCTGGCGCGTACCACATCCTTGAATTAGGTTTTGAGCTGCTGGAGAATGCATACTTCATTACCAGTGCAGAACTCGAATGGCCTTGCGAAAGTGCAACTTGGTAATGCTGCAACGCGATTGGATAGTTACTCTTTAGTATTTCGTAATAAAGGGCCAATTCGTAGTTCGCCTGTCCGTAACCCTGTTCGGCGGCACAACGTGTGTACTGCAACCCGAGATCCTCTTTTTTTCCGTAGTAGATATATAACTTGCCCAGTTCGGTCAGGGCTGCTGGATTTCCCATGCGCGCCGCCTTGTCGAGGAACGTCAGGCCATCCGTTGCCGGGTTTTTGACCCCGGCCTTGTTACCGATCATGGCGGCCATGTTGTAGAAGCCCTGGGGAACGCCCAGATCGATCATGCGTTGATACAGATCGAGAGACTTTTGCCTGTCCTGCTCGATGCTTCCCGGCCACCCCGTGCGGTACAGCGCCGCGAGGTTGTGCATGGCTTTCCAGTGATTGCGCTCGACGGCTTTGCCATAGAGCTCGACGATGCGCGCCCAGGGCCGTCGGGTGCCGGGTTTGGCCAGGGCCGCAGCCTCCCGGTACCAGCTGTCGGCGAGCGGGTCGAGCGCAGGCAGGTGGTCTTTTTCGTGGACGCAGACAAAGGGTGCAGGTTCGGCCATGGCCGTTGTGCCCACGGTTAAGAAAAGCATCAGGGCGCAACGCTGAATGATGTGCATCAACTCTCCTTGTGCCGTGCATGGGCTAAGCCGTTGGGGGCGTTTGTTGTTCATGGCCTGGCGTGCTCGGGCTTCCAGTCCGGTCTTTCTGCGTCATAGCCCTGGGTCGGGTGAGGTGGAAGGGGATGGTCTTTCATTAGAGTGGGGAAGCGTATGTCAGAATCGTTTACAAGTTGAGTACGTAAGTCGGTATACAGTGCTGTGAGATTTTCATCTGGGGTGTACCACATGGCGGTATGTCGAGGGGTTTCCTTATCGAACACGCGCATCATTAGAAAAGCGGCGGGGCGATGTCCTTGTGAAAACGCGATTTGGTAATGCTGCAATGCAAGAGGAAAGTTGCCTTTGAGTATTTCGTAATAAAGGGCCAGTTCATGGTTTGCTAGCCCATAGCCCTGTTCGGCGGCACAACGTGTGTACTGCAACCCGAGATCCTCTTTTTTTCCGTAGTAGATATATAACTTGCCCAGTTCGGTCAGGGCTGCTGGATTTCCCATGCGCGCCGCCTTGTCGAGGAACGTCAGGCCATCTGTTGCCGGGTTTTTGACCCCGGCCTTGTTACCGATCATGGCGGCCATGTTGTAGAAGCCCTGGGGAACGCCCAGATCGATCATGCGTTGATACAGGTCGAGAGACTTTTGCCTGTCCTGCTCGATGCTTCCCGGCCACCCCGTGCGGTACAGCGCCGCGAGGTTGTGCATGGCTTTCCAGTGATCGCGCTCGACGGCTTTGCCATAGAGCTCGACGATGCGCGCCCAGGGCCGTCGGGTGCCAGGTTTGGCCAGGGCCGCAGCCTCCCGGTACCAGCTGTCGGCGAGCGGGTCGAGCGCAGGCAGGTGGTCTTTTTCGTGGACGCAGACAAAGGGCGCAGGTTCGGCCATGGCAGTGGTTCCCAGGGATAAGAAAAGCATCAGGGCAAAGCGGTTAATAAAGTGCATCAATCCACCGTAAAGTGAGGGCTGTAAGGCGTGGTCACGTCCCAGAACCGGGTCAGGTGTGAGGTCAAGGGGTGACCTGCAATCTGCGCGCGCCAGTTTCTATTCATTTGTTCATTCCAAAGTTCGTAATTGCCTTCTGAGGTCAACTTCACCTCTCCCGCATGCATCCCCCACAACTTCTCCTTTAATGATTTCGCCAGCACCGGGTTCGGCTGGGCGATCCCCAGTTCCGAGTCGCTGTGCAGGCTGCGGATGTTGATGTTGGCGGAGCTGAGAAGGGTGTACACGTCATCCACCAGCAGCAGTTTTGAGTGCACATAGATGTGCTTGTAGCGGGCTTTGAGCGTAGGGGCGCCGAGGCTGGCTTCGCAGGCGTCAGGCAAGGGTTTCGGTTGTGGGCTGCCAGGGGCAGGGTCGCTGGTGTTGAGGGTGGCGATGACGACTTTGAGGCCGGGGATGTCGCTCAGCTCATAGGGTTTTGCGTCGTCCTTGCTCATGTCTTCGGCCAGATGGGCAATGTGTTCGGGTTGCCGGTCACGCATGCGCGCTTCTACCTCGGGGGTAATGCCCTGTTCGCGCAGTGCCTGGATTTTCTCCTCGAGCCCCTCGATGATGTGCTGTTTGGCTAGGAGCTCCAGGGGCGAGTTCAGCCGGGTGTGGCTCTGCAATTGTTCGAGGCTGTCCTGATAGTCCCGCAGGCTTTGGGACAGGTCGCGCTGAACCTGCGGCATCAACTGTTCCTGGCCCAGGGACTGGAGCATGGCGTAGGTGGTCGCTGACGCCGTTCTGGAGTCGGGGGTGTTGGTGACCACGAACAGGTACAGATCATCGGGGACTTCCCGGGATGCACGGCGGCTGGCGGTCTCTTTCAAGCGCCGGGCAAAGTCGGGGTAGCGGAAGTACTGGTTTTCCATGTACACGTAATCGGTGGCGTTGCCGATGGCCTTGCGGTAAAGCTCCAGAATCGAGGTTTCGTCATCCTGCGGCTGGGTGCGGCAGACCTGGGCCACACTGTGGGCATTGACGGTGGCAACTTTCGGCGTGGGTAGCGCATGGCGCTCGACCTCCAGCGATGCCTCGGGAAACCAGCAGCAGCACCAGGGCTTTTCCAGGTCCCAGGCCTGGGAGAAGTTCTGGCCAAGATCAGTGAGCACCGGCCCGCTGACTTTCATCGAGATGTCTTGCCAGGGACCAAAGCCCAGGTCGCGCCCGGCTTTTCGGTCGTCAAACAGGTGAGCGTCGGTGTCCCAGTAGTTGCGATGAAGGTTGTGCCCCATGACAAAGCCGATGGCCTGCGGCGTGCCGTAGTCCACCAGCACCATCTTCTGATGATGGCTGGCGAACTGGGTCAGCAGGATCATCTGCCCGATGCTCAAATCGCTAATGCCATCGGCGTTCAGCAAGTTGATAAGTATGTTGACGCGGCCGCGCACAAGGCGGCTTTGCCCTTCATTCATGATGAGGTGGGTGCCATAGGTGAAATCCCGGGTCCTGAACTCGACATTGCGCATGTCCTCGTTCTTGACCTGCTTGAACCAGTCCCGGGTGTATATCTGGCCCCAGGGGTCTTGCAGGGTGCCGCCCGAGCCGGAGAGCTTGTTATAGCCCTGGGCTTGCTCTGCCTGATCGGCCAGGCGATTGATCTCGGCATTTTCGGCTTCCAGCGCGCGCAAGCGTTTATTGGCGCTCGCCACGAAGACCGGGTCGTAACTGCGGGAGTTGATGGATTGGTAATGCCGGGCCTGAAGCAGGTCCTGATGCAGGAGACGGATGGCCTTGAGATTTTTGCTGCGACGCTGATCCAGCAGGAACACCTGATTTTCGGCGGCATCGCCGCTCAGCATGCCCGACCCCAGGGCAGTGCCGCCCGAACCCCCGAGTCCGGCCCCCGGCAGGGTGTTTTCGACAGCGGTGGCGAGCACATTGCGCCATACCAGTGCGCGCACCTTGATTCCTTGCCGGCCTTTGATGGCCAGCAGTTCCCCTACGCGCAAGCCGCCGGGCCGTTTGAGGCGCATGGCGGGGTCGAATCCCCAGGTGATGATGTCTACGCTGTGCCGGGCTTGATCGATGGCGTCATTCACGGCGCCAAAGGCCGCCTGACCATTGACCAGAGGCTCGATCACGACCCCGGCACGGGGCGGATAAAAGGAGGTGTTGGCAAACCAGTCAGGGGTCAGGTCGACCGAGACGGGGGCATCCGGATCAAAGGGGATGGACTGCGGACTGTAAAGATCGGTCATGGCGCGGGCTCCTCGCTTTCTGCGCCCGGCTCTGCGGACTGCGTACGGTAGGCCTCCGGCGTCGCCGCGGGTTTGTGTTGCGTAGCGCGGACGTCGTAGGTGCGATGGCCCTGTTGTGCCCGGCGCCGGTTGTCCGGGTCATCTGCCGAGGGGGGATCGGCGCGCAGGCTGAAGTGATGCCCGTTGGCCAGTTCGACGCTGTACACCTTGCAGGCGGGCACCGGGTCAAAGGCGATCAGGCCGTCGGCCCCGGTCAGGCCTTCTTTTATCGGCAAGCCGTCGGCCAGCAATCGGTAAGGCTCATTTTCGTACCCGGGCAGGCCGGGCAAAGGCCTGACCTTGATCTGCAGGCGCGGCGCCGGTGCGTCGACAGTCGACGGGCTGGCGGCCCCTTGGCCGGCAGGCGGGCTTAACGTTTGTGCCGATGCCGATGCCGATGTGGGTGCCGTACTGCGCAATCCATCCAGGCTGTCAGGGGGCAAAGGGCTGGCCGGCGTGCCCGGCAGCGGTACGCCGCCCGGCTGAATCGGTGAACTGCAGAAGATGCCGGCGGCACTGATGATCAGGTGCTGCCCGCCGGCGATCAGGGTGATGCTGGCACCTGCGCTCAGGACGACGCTGGCACCGGCCTTGAGGGTGACTTCCTGGCCAGCGCCGACGGTCAGGATTTGCCCGACGCGGGTGTGGCTGCTGAGGGCAACGCTGCGATGGTCATTGGCCTTGAGCTGTACCTTGCGGTCACCACTGCCCCGGCGCTGGTCTTCGCCCTTGAGTACGGACACGCTGTTGCCGGTGATGGTCTGCGTGCGCTGCCCTTCGACATGCAGGCGGCTGTCGTTCTTGATGTGCTGCTCCAGGTCGCGCTCGGCGCGCAGGTAGATCTGCTCCTGGCCTTTGCGGTCCTCGAGGTACAGCTCGTTGTAGCCGGTGGCGGCGCTGGTGCTGCGGCTACGCCATACACTGCGGGTCTTGTGCCGGGGCAGCGGGTAGGGCGGGGGGTTGAGACTATTGCTCAGGCAGCCCGAGATGACCGGCTGGTCGGGGTTGCCTTCGAGGAACACCACCAGCACCTCCATGCCCACCCGCGGCAGCGTGACGGCCCCGTAGCTATCGCCGGCCCAGTTGGAGGCTACGCGCAGCCAGCAGCTGCTGTTGTCGTCCTGTTGCCCGTTGCGGTCCCAGTGGAACTGCACCTTGACCCGGCCGTATTCGTCGCAATGCACCTCGTCCTGGTTCGGCCCGGTCACGCGGGCGGTTTGCGCGCCCGCTATCCGGGGCCTTGGAGCGTCGAGAGGGGGGCGGAAAAACACGTCCCAAGGGGTGGCGACAAAGGTGTTGCGATAGCCTTCGACAAAACCGTCGGCGGGGGCTGGCCCGGGGTCCACGGCATAGGCTTGCAACACCTGCGGCTGCCGCCCTTGGTGATGGATGGCGGTCAGCAGCCACAGCGCGTTCCAGTCGTTGCAGGGGTGTTCGCACAGCGTAAGGAAGTGCCCGCAGACCAGCGCCGGCTGATCGCTTTTGCCCTGGGCCTGATGGCGGTCTGCACGCAGTCGCTCAAGGGCCCGCCGGCTCAGTTGCTTGCCCCGCTGTTCGTGGTTGAAGTCGCCGGGGTAGCGATAGTCTTCGAGGTCGGGCTCGGGTGTCCGGTTGTCCGGCCCGTGGTCGGCCACCCGTTCGCGGCTGGCGGTCTCGAAGGTGTAGTCACGCAGGCTGGTACGGGTTGCCCGGGTGTGCAGGGCTACCTCGAAGTGGCTGGCCGTACGGGTTGACGGGACAAGCCCGCTGCCGGCGTGAAAAGGCAGCGGCTGATCGAGTTTGGTAAAGGTGTTCTGGCCGTCGCCAAACACCAGGCGATGGCCGTCGGGGCTGTGCTGGAAGTGGTAATGAATGCCTTCTTCCGCGCACAGGCGCTGGATGAAGTGCAGGTCGCTTTCCTGGTATTGCACGCAGTAATCACGGGCCAGATACGTCGTGTCGAGCTTGAACTCGTAGGCATCGGTGAAAATGCCGTGCTCTTCGAGCAACTGGGACACGATTTGTTCAACCGTCAAATGCTGGAAAATCCGTTGTTGGCTGCAGTGCTGCAGGTACGCCAGCTGCGGTACGAGGGTGAGGTTGTAGTACGTCAGACGCTTAAGGGTTTCACCTTGGGAAATCGCGTGGACATGCCCGTGAATCCCTGCGCCATCCGCCGCGAAACCCAGAAAAGCCGGCTGATGCAGCAGGCGCTCAAGGTCCAGGTCCGGGCGTTCGCTGACCAGCACCACGTCAAACGCATAAGGCCGGCTGATGCTCTCATGGCCGCTGAATGAAAGGACCTGAAGGTCGCTGCTGAGACCTTCGAGGGACAGGCTGAAGCGAGATTGCGAGGCTGGAGAGGGCATTCGCGTTTCCTTGCGCGGAGGGAATTCCGGCGGGGTGACCCTCCGGACTTTTCGATCGCGCAAGTGTGCAAGGCGGTATCAAAGCTGGCTGTAAGGTGGTTCTCTCTTGGCTAGGGCTTTAAGCGAGTATCGAGTAGGACTACGGACTCTGCGCTGTAGGCAGAGGACAACTGCTGCTGATGACTGAATCGTCACTCCAGCGAGCGCCCCAGTTTCCAATAGCCCATCAGCGTCAGTGCCTGGCGGTCCAGGCCGCGTTCATTGATCAGAAACCGCCGGATCGCCATGACGGCCGCTGACTCGCCGGCGACCCAGGCGTAAAAATCGCTGTGGCGGGCACTGGCTCTTTCCCAGGGGCGCTGATGGTCAAGGTCGAGTTCATCCAGCGGCCCGCTGTCGCTGGCCTGAGGGCGAAGCGGCGGCAGGCTTGCCAGTTCACGGGCCGCCAGCAGCATGCCGTCGCCGTGCCGGGTACCCAGGCTGGCACGGGGCAGCCAGTGGACCTTGGCGTTGAGGCCGCAAAGTAACGCCAGGCAGTCTGCTTCTTCGGGCACCTCAATAAACGCCTGTACCCGAGGCGCATCCGGGTGAGTGGCGAGCTGTTCGAGAATCCCGGCGAGCGCTGGCAGCGCCGTTTCGTCGCCGATCAGCAGCACGTTGCGCACCCCTGCGGGCGGCAGCCATTCATAACCGCCGGGATCGGTGTCGCATTCGGCATTCGGGGCCACGATTTGCAAGCGCTCACCTGGCGCCGCATGCAGCGCCCAGCGTGAAGCGGGCCCGGTTTCGCCGTGCAGTACAAAGTCGATGTCCAGCTCGCCGCATTCAGGGCGCAGGTTGCGCAGGGTGTAGGTGCGCATCGCGGGTGCGCAGTCAGGGCCCAATTGGCGCCTGGCGGCCTGCCAGTCGCCGTGCCTGGGCAGGTTGACAGCCACGCCATTGGCCCCGGGGAAAAACAGTTTGACCCGCTGGTCCGGGCCCAGGGTCTGCATCAGGGCCACGTCGCGGCCGCTGAACACCAGGCGCACCAGCGACGGGCTTAAGACCAGGCGTTGCTTGAGCTGGATATCGAACAGCCGGTACCCGGCCGGTTTACTCAGGCGTGTGCGCAGATTTTGCACCAGCGTGGTAACAGCGGACATAAAACGCACCTTCTAATAAGTAGGAGTCATTCTCTTTAACGAGTCGCTGTCTTCATGATTTAGAAGTGGGTCATGTCTGGTGTTTGTGTATTAATTTTCCTGTGACTTCATCCGTTCCGTAGGGATAGCCGAGCCAATGCTCGATAGCCAACATGCACGGAAGAAGTCAGATGAATGCTGAAAAGTCCCTCAAACTTGCCCGCCGCTTCATCGAGTTGCCGTTGGAAAAACGACGGTTATTCCTCGACGGCCTGCGCGCTGAAGGGATCGACTTTTCGCAATTCCCGATTCCGGCCCAGGTCCCGGCCGAAGACCGCCAGGCGCTGTCTTACGCCCAGCGCCGCATGTGGTTCTTGTGGCAGCTGGACCCCGACAGCGGCGCCTATAACCTGCCCGGCGCGGTGCGCCTGAGCGGTGTACTGGATATCGCGGCCCTGGAGCAGGCTTTCGCCAGTCTGGTGGCGCGTCACGAAACCCTGCGCACGGTGTTTCGCCAGAACGCCGATGACAGCCTGGAGCAAGTGGCCCTGAGCGCGCCGCTTGAGGTGCAGCACCTGGACTTCAGCCTGCTGCCGTCCATCGAGCGCGAGCAGGCGGTGGCCGCCGAGGCGCAGCGCCAGTCCTTGCAGGCATTCGATCTGGCCCACGGCCCGTTGCTGCGTGTCAGCTTGCTGAGGCTGGCAGAGTGCGAGCATGTGTTGCTGTTGACCCTGCATCACATCGTTTCTGACGGTTGGTCGATGAATGTGCTGATCGACGAGTTCATCCGCTGTTATGACGCCTTTGAGCGTGACCAGACACCACAGCTGGCCGAGCTACCGATTCAATACAGCGACTATGCGCTGTGGCAGCGTCGCTGGCTGGAGGCCGGCGAGCAGGCCCGGCAACTGGAGTACTGGCAGGCCCGGCTCGGTGACGAGCACCCGATCATGACCTTGCCTGCGGACTACCCGCGCCCGGCGATGCCGAGTTATCGCGGCACCCGCCACGAATTTGCCCTGGACCCGGCCCTGGTGGACCAACTGCGCGGCTTGGCGCAACGGCACAACGTCACCTTGTTCATGCTGTTGCTGGGTGCGTTCAATATCCTGCTGCATCGCTACAGCGGGCAGGACGACCTGCGGGTCGGGGTGCCGATCGCCAACCGTAATCGCCGCGAAGTCGAAGGTCTGATCGGCTTCTTCGTCAACACCCAAGTGCTGCGTACCCAGCTGAATGCCCGGACCTCAGTGGCTGAGCTGTTGAGTGCGGTCAAGGAAGCCGCCCTCGGCGCGCAGGCGCATCAGGACTTGCCCTTCGAGCAACTGGTTGATGCGCTCAAGCTGGAGCGCAACCTGAGCCACAACCCGCTGTTTCAAGTGATGTACAACCATCAGCCGCAGGTTGCGGACATTGAAGCGGTGCAGACCGCCTCCGGCCTGGAGCTGGGCCTGATCGAGTGGCAGGGGCGCACCACCCAGTTTGACCTGAGCCTGGACACCTATGAAAAGGCTGGCCGCCTGTACGCGGCGCTGACCTACGCCAACGACCTGTTCGACGCCACCACCATCACGCGCATGGCTCGGCACTGGAGCAATCTGCTGCGGGCACTGGTGGACAACCCCGAACGCCGGGTCGGCGAATTGCCGATGCTCGATGCCGCAGAGCTGCAGACCCAGGTGCATGACTGGAACCGCACCGGGGCGGACTATCCGACCCGGCATTGCCTGCAGCATTTGTTGCAGGCACAGGTCGAGCGCACCCCGCAGGCCACTGCGCTGGTGTTCGGCGAGCAGTCCCTGAGCTATGCGCAACTCAATGCCCGGGCCAATCAACTGGCTCATGGGTTGCGCGAGCAGGGCGTGGGGCCGGACGTGCTGGTGGGCATCGCGGTCGAACGTTCGGTCGAGATGGTGGTCGGCCTGCTGGCGATTCTGAAGGCCGGAGGCGCCTACGTGCCGCTGGACCCGCATTACCCGCAAGAGCGTCTGGCGTACATGATCCAGGACAGCCGCATCGGGCTGTTATTGACCCAGCACGAATGGCTGGCCACGTTGCCGGTGGCGGGGATCAAGACCGTGTGCCTGGATCAGGACGCCGACTGGCTGGACGCCTACAGCGTGGATAACCCGCAGGTCGCCCAGGATCCGCAGCACCTTGCCTATGTGATTTACACCTCCGGCTCCACCGGTCGCCCCAAAGGCGCGGGCAACACCCACGCGGCGCTGGTCAACCGCTTGTGCTGGATGCAACAGGCGTACGCGCTGGGTGCAGACGACGCAGTGCTGCAAAAGACCCCGTTCAGCTTTGACGTGTCGGTCTGGGAGTTTTTCTGGCCGCTGATGACCGGCGCGCGACTGGTGGTGGCGCAGCCCGGCGAGCATCAAGAGCCGCTGCGTCTGATCGAAACCATCGTCCGGCATCACATCACTACCCTGCATTTTGTACCGTCGATGCTGCAGGCCTTTATTCACGAAACCGCTGTCGAGCGTTGCCGCAGCCTGCGGCGGATTGTCTGCAGCGGGGAAGCGCTGCCGGTGGATGCCCAGCAGCACGTGTTCGCCAAACTGCCGGACACCGAGCTGTACAACCTGTATGGCCCCACCGAAGCCGCCATCGATGTCACCCACTGGACCTGTGTCGAAGAAGGCGCGGCCGGGGTGCCGATCGGCCAACCGATCGCCAACCTGCGCACCCTGGTGCTGGATGCCGATCTGGCCCCGGTGGCGCAGGGGGTTGCGGGTGAGCTGTACCTGGGTGGTGCCGGTCTGGCGCGCAGCTACCATCGGCGCCCGGGCCTGACCGGCGAGCGTTTCGTGCCGTGCCCGTTCAACCCGGGGCAGCGCCTGTATCGCACGGGGGATCGGGTCCGCCAGCGGGTGGACGGGGTACTTGAGTACCTTGGTCGCCTCGACCATCAGGTCAAGCTGCGCGGCCTGCGCATCGAGCTGGGAGAAATCGAAGCGCGACTGGCTGAGCACCCCAGCGTCCGCGAAGCCGTGGTGTTGGTGCACGAGGGCAAGCAACTGGTGGCGTACGTGGTGCTTGAAGAGCCGAGCGAGGCCGGAGAGTGGCAGGCGGCACTGATCAGCCATCTGCAGCGGGGCTTGCCGGAATACATGGTGCCCGGGCACTGGATGGCGCTTGAGCGCTTGCCACTGTCACCCAACGGCAAGCTTGAGCGCAAGGCGTTGCCGCGCCCGGACCTGAGCGCGTCGCAACATGCGTATGTGGCCCCCGGCAACGCACTGGAACAGCGCCTGGCGCAGATCTGGCAAGCGGTGCTCGGCGTGCCGCAGTTGGGCATCGATGACAACTTCTTCGCCCTGGGCGGTGATTCGATCATCTCGATTCAGGTGGTCAGCCGCGCCCGACAGGCCGGGATTTCGTTCAGCCCGCGCGACCTGTTCCAACACCAAACCATTCGCAGCCTGGCCCGGGTCGCCGAGCTGAGCCAGCAGAGCCTGGTCGAGCAAGGCCCGGCCACTGGCGCTGTTGCCCTGGCGCCGGTGCAGCACTGGTTTTTCGAGCAGGCCATGCCGGTGCGTCAGCACTGGAACCAATCGCTGCTGTTGCAACCCCGCCAGGCCGTGGAGGCCGGAGAGCTGGAGCAAGCACTGATCAAATTGCTGAGCCAGCATGATGCCTTGCGTCTGCGCTTTGAGCCGCGTGACGGCGGTTGGCAGCAAGCCTATGCCGAGGTGTCGGCAAGCAGCGTGCTGTGGCATCGGCAGGCGGCTTCGACCGACGAACTGCATGGGCTCTGTGAACAGGCCCAGCGCAGCCTGGATCTGCAAAACGGGCCGTTGCTGCGTGCGCTGCTGGTCGACTTGCCTGACCACAGCCAGCGCTTGTTGCTGGTGGTTCACCACCTGGCGGTGGACGGTGTGTCATGGCGGGTCCTGCTGGAAGACTTGCAACAGTTTTACACCCGGCCCGATCAGGCGCCCCAGGCCAAAACCAGCGCTTATCAGGCCTGGACCGCCCGCTTGCCGGAGGCTGCGCTGGCGCGTGTCGAGCAGCTAAGCCAATGGCAGGCGCAACTGGCCGGCGCCCGCAGCGACTTGCCGTGTGAGCACAGCGACGCGGCGCTGGACAACCGGCACGCGCGCAAGCTGGAACTGAAACTGGATGCCGAGCTGACCCGGCAATTGCTGCAAGTGGCCCCCGCGGCCTACCGCACCCAGGTCAATGACCTGCTGCTGACGGCGTTGGCGCGGGTGATGTGCCGCTGGAGCGGGCACGCCAGCACATTGATTCAACTGGAAGGTCATGGCCGTGAACAGCTGTTCGACGACATTGATCTGTCGCGCAGCGTGGGCTGGTTCACCAGCCTGTTCCCGGTGCAGTTGACTCCGCACAGCGAGCTGGGCGCCTCGATCAAATCGATCAAGGAGCAGCTGCGCAGCGTACCGGAAAAAGGCGTGGGCTACGGCCTGCTGCGTTATCTGGCGGGCGAGGCGGTGGGCGCGCAACTGGCCGCGCTGGCCACACCGCGGATCACCTTCAACTACCTCGGCCAGTTCGACCGTCAGTTCGACGAACAGGCGCTGTTCGCCCCGGCGACCGAACGTGCAGGTGCGGCTCAGGACGAAAACGCCCCCATGGCCAACTGGCTGAGCATCGAAGGTCAGGTATATGGCGGCGAGCTGAGCCTGCAATGGACCTACAGCCATGGGATGTTTGAGGACGCCACCGTGCAGGCGCTGGTGGACGATTACCGCGACGAATTGACCGGCCTTGTTGCGCACTGCGCCAGTGCCGGGCAAGGCGGCATGACCCCGTCCGATTTCCCGCTGGCGAACTTGACTCAGGCTCAACTGGACAACCTCAACGTGCCGGCCAGCGCCATTGAAGACATCTACCCGCTGTCGCCGATGCAGCAAGGCTTGTTGGTGCACACCTTGCTTGAGCCGGGCTCGGGCATTTACTTCATGCAAGACCGCTACATCATCGACAGTGAGATCGACCTGCCGCGCTTTACCGCCGCCTGGCATGCCGTGGTGCAACGGCACGATGCGCTGCGGGCTTCGTTCAGCCTCGACGACGAAGGCCAGATGCTGCAAATCATCCACCGCGATGCTGCACCCCAGGTGCAGTTACACGACTGGAGCGAGCGCCCCCAGGCCGAGCACGAAGCCGCCGTGCAAGCGCTGCTGGCCGAAGATCGGGCCCGGGGCTTTGATTTGCTCAACACGCCGCCGTTCAGCCTGCGCCTGATTCGCCGCAGCGCCGGGCATTACTGGTTCATCCTCAGCAACCACCACATCCTGATCGATGCCTGGTGCCGCTCGCTGTTGCTGCAAGACTTTTTTGCCCTGTACAGCGGCCAGCGCAGCCTGCCACCGGCGGCGCGTTATCGCGATTTTATCCAGTGGTTGCAGATGCAAGGTGAGCGCGAAGCACTGGAGGCCTGGACGGCCGAGCTGGCCGGGTTCGAGCAACCGACACCGCTGCCGTTCGACCGAGCCGTACGCCGCCAGGGCGGGTTTTCGCAGATCGGTGATTGCTATGTCGATCTGGAGGTGGCGCAGGGTCGTGCCTTGCGCGAACTGGCCCAGCGTTACCAGCTGACGGTCAACACCTTGACCCAGGCGGCCTGGGCGCTGGTGTTGCAACGTTACAGCGGCCTCGACGAAGTGTTGTTCGGGGTGACGGTGGCCGGGCGTCCGGTCAACCGCCCGGAAATGCAGGACACGGTGGGGCTGTTCATCAACAGCATCCCGCTGCGCATGCACTTGCCCCGTGCCGGTCAGCACATCAGCGTGCGTGCATGGCTGCAAGGCCTGTTCGAGCACAACCTGGCGTTGCGTGAATATGAGCATTTGCCGCTGTTGAAGATCCAGGCCTGCAGCGCACTGGAAAAAGGCCAGTCGATTTTCGACAGCCTGTTTGTCTACGAAAACGCTCCGGTGGAAAGCGCGGTGGTCACGGGGGCCGAGCAGATCAGCGCCAAATCCGACAGCGCCCGGACCCACACCAACTACCCGATGACAGTGGTGGTGTACCCCGGCGATGCGCTGGGCCTGCATTTATCTTACGACCAGCGCTTTTTTGATGACGCCACGGCCGAGCGCCTGCTGGCGGACTTCAAGCGCCTGTTGCTGGCAATTGAGCAACATGCCGACGGTCATTTCGCCGACTTGCCGGTGGTGGCCGAGGCCGAGCGCGGGCACCTGTTGCAAGCGGGCAATCAGACCGCCCGCGACTACCCGCTGAACCAAGGTTATGTGCGTCTGTTTGAAGCGCAATTGGCTGCGCATCCCGAGCAGATTGTCGCCACCTGCCTGGACCGGCACTGGACCTATCGCGACCTCGATACCCGGGCCAACCGCCTCGGTCACGGCCTGCGTGCGGCGGGTGTCGGTATCGACCAGCCGGTGGCCTTGCTTGCCGAGCGCAGCCTGGAACTGCTGGGCATGATGCTTGGCAGCTTCAAGGCCGGTGCCGCTTACCTGCCGCTGGACCCGCAACTGCCGGCGCAACGCTTGCTGGATCTGCTGCAATTGGGCCAGGTTCCGGCCTTGGTGACCAGCGCCGCCTGCCGTGATCAGGCCCGTGATTTGCTGGCGCTGCTTGACCCTGAGCAACGACCCGCGCTGTTGATCTGGGAGGACGTGCAGGCGGGCGGTTATTCCAGCGAGCCGCCGGGGATCTATACCGGCCCGAATAACCTGGCGTATGTGATCTTCACTTCAGGTTCAACCGGCACGCCGAAAGGGGTGATGGTCGAGCAGGCCGGGATGCTCAATAACCAACTGAGCAAGCAACCGTACCTCAGCCTCGACGGCCGCGATGGAGTGGCGCAAACCGCGTCGCAGAGTTTTGACATTTCGGTGTGGCAGTTCCTCGCCGCGCCGCTGTTCGGGGCCCGGGTCGACATCGTGCCCAACGCCATCGCCCATGACCCGGCGGCCTTGCTGGCACACGTGGCGACGCGTGGGATCAGCGTGCTAGAAAGCGTGCCGTCCATGGTTCAAAGCCTGCTCGAAGAACCCCGGGTTTCACTGGCCGGCCTGCGCTGGATGCTGCCGACCGGCGAGGCGATGCCGCCCGAACTGGCCCGCCGCTGGTTGCAATGTTATCCGCAGACCGGCCTGGTCAATGCCTACGGCCCGGCGGAATGCTCGGACGATGTGGCGCTGTTCCGGGTGGATGCGGCCTCGGCTGAAGGCGCGTATTTACCGATTGGCCTGGCCACCGACAACAACCGCCTGTACGTGCTGGATGCGGGCTTGCAGCCCGTGCCGGCCGGGGTGGTGGGTGAGCTGTATGTGGCGGGCACCGGGGTCGGCCGTGGCTACTTCGGCGACCCGCTGCGCAGCGCGGCGGCGTTTTTGCCCAACCCTTATGCCGTGCAGGCAGGCGAGCGCCTGTACCGCACCGGTGACCTGGCACGGAGACGCGCCGACGGGCAGCTGGAATATGTCGGCCGCATCGATCAGCAAGTAAAAGTGCGCGGTTTTCGCATCGAACTGGGGGAAATCGAATCCCGTCTGCGCCAGCTTGCTGGCGTGCGTGAAGCCGCGGTGGTGGTGCAGGACGGCCCGACCGGCAAGGCGCTGGTGGCCTTCGTAGTGCCTGCCGATGAGGCGCTGGACTGGGCCGGATTGCGTGAGCAGCTCAAGGCCGGGCTCAAGGCGCAACTGCCGGAATACATGGTGCCGCAGCAATGGCAGCGGCTCGACCAGCTGCCGCTGAATGCCAACGGCAAGGTCGACCGCAAGTCGCTGCCCCAGGCCCACGCGGCGGACTGGCAGCGCGACGTGGTCGCGCCCCGCGCCGGGATCGAAAGCCGTATCGCGGCGATCTGGCAGGAGGTGCTCAAGCTGGACGCGGTGGGCCGTGACGACAACTTCTTCGAGCTGGGCGGGCATTCGCTGCTGGTGGCGCAAGTGGTGTCCCGCGTGCGCCAGCAACTGAATATCGAACTGCCCCTGAGCAGCCTGTTTGAAGCCAGCGTGCTCAGCGCGTTTGCCGCGCGTTGCGAGGCTCGGCCGAACAGCGTCAACCCGCCGGCCTTGCGCCCGCAGGCCATGGATCAGCCTCTGCGGTTGTCCTATGCCCAGCAGCGCCAATGGATTCTCTGGCAGCTGGACCCACACAGCGCCGCGTACAACATTCCGGCCGCCTTGCGCCTCAAGGGCGCGCTCGACCGTGACGCATTGTTGCGCAGCTTCACTGACTTGCAAGCGCGCCACGCCACCTTGCGCACCACGTTCAGCCAGGATGGCCAACAGGCGCGTGCGGTGCAGCACGCGAGTCTGCCGCTGGCCTTGCGCGAGCTGTCCTTGAACGCCCCCACCGCCGCTGAGATTGACGCCCGGGTGGCCCACGAAATGGCCCAGCCGTTTGACCTGCGCAACGGCCCACTGCTGCGGGTGCTGCTGCTTGACGTCGGCCCCGATGAGCATGTGCTGGTGCTGACCGTGCACCATATCGCCGCCGATGGCTGGTCGATGCAGGTCATGGTCGATGAATTCAGCGCCCTGTACGCGGCCCATGTCCAGGGTCAGCCTGCGCGGCTGCCGGCCTTGGCGGTGAGCTACGCCGATTACGCCGCGTGGCAGCATGACTGGCTGCACGCCGGTGAAGGCGAACGTCAGCTGCAGGCCTGGCGCGAGAAGCTCGGATCGCAGCACTCGCCGCTGGAATTGCCCAGCGAACTGACTCGCCCGGCAACGCGCAGCGAGCAGGGGACACGCCTCGAACTGAGCATCGACCGGGAGCTGGTCACCGGGTTGCGGCAGTTGGCGCAACAGCACAACGTCACGCTGTTCATGTTGCTGCTGGCCAGTTTCCAGACCCTGCTGCATCGCTACAGCGGCCAGTCGGCGATCCCTGTCGGCGTGCCGAATGCCGGACGCGGACGGATCGAAACCGAAGGCCTGATCGGCTTCTTCATCAACACCCAGGTGCTGCGTGCCGACATCGATGGCCAGCAGTCTTTCGCCAGCCTGCTGCAACAGGTCAAGGCCACCGCGCTGTGGGCACAAGCGCATCAGGATCTGCCCTTCGAGCAACTGGTCGAGGCCCTGCACCCCGAGCGCAGCCTGAGCCATAGTCCGTTATTTCAGGTGCTGTTCAACCACCAGCGGGCGATAGGTGAAAGCGTTGAACGCAGCTTGCCGGGCCTGCGTGTCGAGCGTATGGACTGGCAGCCATCCACGGCCCAGTTCGACCTGGCGCTGGATACCGAAGAGCAGGGCGAGCACCTGCATGCCAGCCTGACCTACGCCAGCGAGGTGTATGACGCCGCCACGATTCAGCGTCTGGCGGGGCATTGGCTGAGCCTGCTGCGCGCCGTGGTGCGTGAGCCGCAACAGCGGATTGCCGGGTTGCCGTTGCTGGAGGCCGATGAGCAACAGGCGCTGATCCGCCAGTGGAACCCGCAGATCCCGCCGCTGGCTGAAGCGTCGCCGCTTAATCTGCATCAGTTGTTTGAAGCGCAGGCCGCCCTGCAACCGCAGGCCATCGCCCTGAGTTGTGCCGAGGAGACGCTGAGTTACGCAGCGCTCAATGCCCGGACCAACCGCTTGGCCTACAAGCTGCGCGAGTTGGGGGTGGGCCCGGAAGTACGGGTCGGGATTGCCACTGAGCGGTCGATTGCGCTGGTGGTCGGGGTGCTGGCGATTCTCAAGGCCGGGGGGGCCTATGTGCCGCTGGACCCGCAGTCACCGACCGAGCGCCTGAGCTACCTGATCGAAGACAGTGGCATTCACCTGTTGCTGACCCAGGCGCACCTGCTGGAAGCCCTGCCGCCACGGGTCGGGGTGCAGACGCTGTGCCTTGAGCATCTGGCGCTGGACGGCTTCAGCGAGCAGAACCCGGAGAACCTCACCCGGCCCGAAAACCTGGCCTATGTGATTTATACCTCGGGTTCGACCGGGCGGCCCAAGGGCGCCCTGTTGAGTCTGGGTAACGTCACCCGTTTGCTCAGCGCCACGGCGCAAGACTTTGGCTTCGGCCCGGCAGACGTCTGGACCCTGTTCCACTCCTTTGCCTTCGACTTTTCGGTGTGGGAGCTGTTCGGTGCGCTGTGCACGGGCGGGCGCCTGGTTATCGTGCCGTATTACACCAGCCGTGAGCCGCAGGCGTTCCATCAATTGTTGTGCGATGAGCAGGTCACGGTGCTCAACCAGACCCCCACTGCGTTCCGCCAACTGCTGCCGGTTGTCTGCAACAGCCCGCAACCGCTGGCGCTGCGCTGGGTGATCTTCGGTGGCGAGGCGCTGGAGGTGTCGAGCCTGCGCCCGTGGTACGAACGCTTTGGCGAACACCCAACGACCCTGGTCAACATGTACGGCATCACTGAGACCACGGTTCACGTGACGTACCGTGCGCTGAGCCCGGCGGACCTCGACGCCGCGGCCCAAAGCCCCATGGGGCGGCCGATCAGCGACCTCAAGTGGTACTTGCTCGACAGCCAGTTGCAAGCGGTTGCGCCGGGCTGTGCGGGCGAGCTGTACATCGCCGGGGCCGGCCTGGCTCGCGGTTATCACGCTCGCCCCGGACTCAGTGCCGAGCGCTTTGTGCCCAACCCGTTTGCGCCCGGGGAGCGGCTGTACCGCAGCGGCGATCTGGCCCGTCAGCGGGCGGACGGCATGATCGATTACCTGGGGCGTATCGACCAGCAAGTGAAAATCCGCGGCTTGCGCATCGAACTGGGGGAAATCGAGGCCTGCCTCAAGCAGCAGGCCGGTGTCGCCGAAGCGGTCTTGAACGTGCACCACAGCGCCAACGGTCCGCAGTTGTGCGCCTATCTGGTGCCGGACGAGGCGCCGCTGGACCCGCTGGCCTGGCGCGAACACTTGCGCGCCGCGCTCAAGGCCGACCTGCCGGATTACATGGTGCCGAGCCAGTGGTTGCTGCTCGATGCCTTGCCGCTGACCGGTAACGGCAAGCTCGACCGCAAGGCCTTGCCGTCACCCGACGCCGATACCTGGCAGCGCCCTTACAGCGCGCCGGTGGGCGAGCTGGAAACCCGACTTGCCGAGATCTGGGCCAGCGTGCTGGATATCGAGCGGGTAGGGCGTCACGACAACTTCTTTGAATTGGGCGGGCATTCGCTGCTCGCGGCCCAGGCCAGTGCCCGGGTCGAACTGCAACTGGGCATCGACCTGGCGCTGCGTGCGCTGTTCGAAGCTGCCGACCTTCAAGCCTATGCCGCATTGGCACAGGCACAAACGCCTGCGGATAACGATGTTCGTCTGAGCGCGCTCGAATCGCTGCTCGACGAGATGGAGATCAACTGATGGAAAACTCGACCGCCTGGCGTATTGCCAACCGCTTCGCCAGCCTGGCGCCTGACCAACGCCGCGAGTTCCTGCAAAAAATGCAGGAACAGGGCGTCAGCTTTGGCCAGCTGCCGATCCCGGCCACCGCTCCGGCGGATGAGTCGTGCGAGCTGTCTTATGCGCAGCAGCGCCAATGGTTTTTGTGGCAACTCGACCCCGAAGGCGCGGCGTATCACATCCCTGCGGCCTTGCGTTTGCACGGCCCACTGCAGGTCGAGGCCTTGCAGCGCAGCTTCGATGCCCTGCTTGAACGCCATCACAGCCTGCGCAGCGTGTTCATTGAAACCGATGGCCAGATTCGCCAACAACGGTGCGCGGGCGAAGGTTCGCCCGCCGTGCAACTGACTCGCCATGATCTGCGCGACCGGCCTGAGGCCGAGCGCCTGAGTGTGGCTATGCAGCTGCTGGAACAGGACATCGCCCGGCCGTTCGATTTGCAGCACGGTCCGTTGCTGCGGGTGAATCTGATCCAGCTGGACGAAGGCGACCACGTGTTGCTGCTGACCTTGCATCACATCGTCGCCGACGGCTGGTCGATGGGGGTGCTGGTCGACGAGTTCTCGCAGCTGTACGCGGCCCACGCCCAAGGCACGGCCATTGAGCTGCCTGCGTTGCCGATTCAGTACACCGACTACGCATTGTGGCAACGGCGCTGGATGCAGGCCGGCGAGCAGGAACGCCAGCTGGACTGGTGGCGCGAGCAATTGGGCGGTGAACAGCCGGTGCTGGAATTGCCCGGTGACCGCGCGCGTCCGGCCCAGGCTTCGCAACGCGGAGCGCGCCTGGATTTTGCCCTGGACCCGCTGCTGGCCCAGGGATTGATGGCCCTGGCCCGGGAGCGCGGGGTGACCCCGTTCATGTTGCTGCTGGCCAGTTTTCAGGTTTTGCTGCACCGCTACAGCGGGCAAAAGGATCTGCGGATCGGTGTGCCGGTGGCCAACCGTAGCCGCGCCGAAACCCGAGGCCTGATCGGCTTTTTCGTCAATACCCAGGTGCTGCGTGCCGAACTGCACGGGCACCTGTCGTTTGCGCAGCTGCTGACGCAAACCCGCGACTGCTCGCTGGATGCCCAGGGCTATCAGGACTTGCCCTTCGAGCAGGTGGTGCAGGCGTTGCAAGGTGAGCGCAGCCTCAGCCACAGCCCGTTGTTCCAGGTGATGTTCAATCACCAGCAAAGCCGCCCCGGAGCGTTGAGCGGGATGCTCGCCGGGCTCACCGTCGAAAGCCTGGAATTACCGGGGCGCACCACCCAGTTCGACCTGCAACTGGATACCCACGAGGAAGGTCAGCAGTTGATGGCCAGCCTGACCTACGCCACCGATCTGTTTGATGCCGAGCGTATCGACACCCTGGCGCAGCATTGGCGTAACCTGCTGGCGGGCATCGTTGCCAACCCCGAGTGTGCGATCGGCGAACTGCCGATGCTGGCAGCGGCGCACGTCGAATCGACCTTGCACGGGCTGAATGCCACGCAGCACACCTATCCCGGCCCAGAGTGCGTACACCTGCATATTGAAGCGCAGGCCCTGGCCACCCCGCAGGCCTGTGCGCTGGTGTTTGGTGCGCAACAGCTGAGCTACCGCGAACTGAATCAACGGGCCAATCGCTTGGCGCAGCACTTGCGCGCCAGAGGCGTGGGCCCGGAAGTACGGGTTGGCGTGGCGTGCGAGCGCTCGCTGGAACTGGTGATCGGCTTGCTGGCGATTCTCAAGGCCGGCGGCGCCTACGTACCACTGGACCCGCAGTACCCGGCGGAGCGCCTGGCTTACTTGTTTGAAGACAGCTGTATCAGCCTGTTGCTGACCCAGGCCTCTGTGCAGGAGCGACTGCCGCTGCCCGTGGGGTTGCCGGTGTTGTGCCTTGAGCCAGGGCCGGCGTGGCTGGACGACCAAGGTGATGAGAACCTGATCAACCTGGCCTGCCCGCAGAACCTGGCGTATGTGATCTACACCTCCGGCTCCACCGGCAAGCCCAAGGGCGCGGGCAATAGCCACGGCGCGCTGTACAACCGCCTGGCCTGGATGCAGCAGGCGTACGGCTTGAAGGCGGCGGATCGGGTGCTGCAAAAGACGCCGTTCAGCTTTGACGTGTCGGTGTGGGAGTTTTTCTGGCCGCTGATGCACGGTGCCACGTTGGTGGTGGCCGCGCCCGACGTCCATCGTGACCCGCAGCAACTGGCGGCATTGATTGTCGAGCAGGCGATCACCACCCTGCATTTTGTGCCGTCGATGCTGCAAGCGTTTATCGGTGCAGACGAAGCCTCGCAGTGCACGAGCCTGCGCCGTGTGGTCTGCAGCGGCGAAGCGCTGCCGATGCAATTGCAGCGCGAGACCCTGCGCTGCCTGCCGCAGACGGCGCTGTACAACTTGTATGGCCCGACCGAAGCCGCGATCGACGTCACCCATTGGACCTGTGTCGAAGAAGGCCGCGACAGCGTGCCGATCGGGCACCCGATTGCCAACCTGCGCACTTACATCCTGAGCCCCGAACTGCAAGCCTTGCCCACGGGCGCCATGGGTGAACTGTACTTGGCGGGCAGCGGTCTGGCCCGGGGTTATCACGCCCGACCGGGCCTCACCGCAGACCGTTTTGTGGTTGATCCTTTTGGCAGCGGCGAACGCTTGTACCGCACCGGCGACCTGGCCCGTTACCGCACTGACGGGGCCATTGAATACTGCGGACGGATCGACCATCAGGTGAAGCTGCGCGGCCTGCGTATCGAGCTGGGTGAAATCGAAGCGTGCCTGCACGGTCATCCGCAGGTGCAGGAAACGGTGGTGGTGGCGCTGGACAATCAGTTGGTGGCGTATCTGGTGCCTGCCGAGCCGCAGTGGCGTGAGCAACCCGAGGCCCAGGCAGCATTGCGCGAAACCTTGAAGGCGCATGTGCTGCGCAGCCTGCCGGACTACATGCTGCCCACGCACTGGGTGCTGATCGAGTGCATGCCCCTGAGCCCCAATGGCAAACTGGAGCGCAGGCTGTTGCCGGCGCCACAGGTGAGCATCAGCCAGCGTGTCTTCGAGGCTCCGCGCACTGACAACGAGCGGCAATTGGCGGCCATCTGGCAAGACGTGCTGGGCCTGGAACAGGTCGGGCGCCAGGACAACTTCTTCGAGCTGGGCGGCGATTCGATCATTTCTATCCAGGTAGTCAGCCGGGCCCGCCGCGCTGGTCTGCGCTTGCAACCCCGCGACCTGTTTCAACAACCGACCCTGCACGCGCTGGCGGCAGTGGTCAGCCAGCAAACGGTGGCGCCCATTGCCCAGGGACCGAGTGTCGGCCTCCAGGCCCTGACGCCGGTGCAGCGCTGGTTCTTCGACAATCAGAGCGTGCAGCCCGGGCACTGGAACCAGTCGGTTCTGCTTGAGGTGCGCGAACCCCTGGAGCTGCTGCGTCTGCAAACGGCTGTCCAGCAGGTATTGGCCCGGCATGACGCGTTGCGCTTGCAGTTCCGGCAGCAGGCCGGGCAATGGACCGCGCGCTATGCGACGCTGGACAGCGTGGCGGCCACCGACTTGCTGTGGACCGCTCAAGTGCAAAGCGCCGAGGCGCTGCAAGGTTTGTGCGATGAGGCCCAGCGCAGTCTGTCGCTGCATGACGGCCCGTTGCTGCGGGTGGTGCTGATCGATCATGAAGACGGCGGCCAGCGTTTGTTACTGGTGATTCACCACTTGGTGGTGGACGGCGTGTCGTGGCGGGTGCTGCTCGAAGACTTGCAAGCGGCTTACGCCGGGCAGGCGTTGCCGGAAAAAACCAGCGCGCTGCAAGACTGGGCCACCCGACTCGATACCTACGCCAAAAGCCCGGAGCTGGCGGCACAGCTGGCGTGGTGGCAGGCCCGATTGCACGGCGTCAGCGGCGAGTTGCCATTGGCTAAGGCCAATGGCAGTCAGGCGCTGCGTCATCGGCAGGTGGTCAGCCTGGGGTTGGGCCGCGAGCAGACCCGGCAATTGCTCCAGCAAGCCCCGGCGGCCTATCGCACCCAGATCAACGACCTGCTGTTGACGGCTCTGGCCCGCGCCTTGTGCGACTGGACCGGGGAAGCCGACGCACTGATCCAGCTCGAAGGCCACGGCCGCGAAGAGCTGTTCGACGGCATCGACCTGACCCGCACCGTGGGCTGGTTCACCAGCCTGTTCCCGGTCAAATTGACCCCGGCGGCCGATATCGCCGGCTCGATCAAGGCCATCAAGCAACAGCTGCGCGAGGTGCCGGGCAAAGGCCTGGGATTTGGCCTGTTGCGTTATCAGGGGGATGCCGCTGCCCAGGCCAGCCTTGCGGCGCTGGCGCCAGCGCGGGTGACCTTCAATTACCTGGGTCAGTTCGATCAGAGCTTCAGCGAAGATGCGCTGTTTGTCCCGGCCCGTGAGGCCAGTGGCGCGACGCAAAGCCTAGATTCGCCGCTGGCCAACTGGCTTTCGGTGGACGGCCAGGTGTATGGCGGTGAGCTGAAGCTGGACCTGAGCTTTAGCCAGGAGTGTTTTGACACGCAGGCCATTCAAGCGTTGGCCGATGGATTTGCCGCGCAGTTGCAGGCACTGGTCGAACATTGTCTGGCGCCGGACAACAGCGGCGTGACCCCAGCCGATTTTGCCTTGGCCAGCCTGACCCAGGCCCAGCTCGATCAATTGCCAGTGGCGCCACGCCAGATTGAAGACCTGTACCCGCTGTCGCCGATGCAGAGCGGCCTGTTATTCCACAGCCTGTACGAACCCCAGGCCGGGGCTTACGTCAATCAGCTCAGCGTTGAAGTCACGGGGCTGGATGCGGCACGCCTTGCCCGGGCGTGGCAAGCGACGCTGGATGCACACCCGATTTTACGCAGCGGCTTCCATTGGCCCGAAGGCGCTGCGGCGCCGGTGCAACTGGTGCAGCGCGCATTGGCGTTGCCGTTGACCGTGCTCGACTGGCGTGGCCGTGCCGAGCACTCGGCAGAGCTGCAATTGCTGGCGCGCAGCGAACGCTTGCAGTTCGACCCGGCCCAGCCGCCTTTGCTGCGCCTGGCACTGGTGCGCCTGGATGAGCAGCGTCAGCAACTGATCTACACCCACCACCATCTGCTGCTGGATGGCTGGAGCAATGCCTTGCTGTTGGGGGAAGTCCTGCAACGCTACGCCGGGGTTGAAGTGGCGCCTCAACAGGGGCGCTTTGCCGACTACATCGGCTGGCTGCAGGCTCAGGATGCGATGGCTGATGAGGCGTTCTGGCGCGAGCAACTGGCGACACTGGAAAACCCGACCTTGCTGGCCCAGACCCTGGCTCCGCATGCCGCCGATGAGATTGCGGACAGCGCGCATGCCGACCACCGCCAGGTGTTCGATGCGCGCAGCAGCGCGGCCTTCGCCGCTTTTACCCGGCAACATGCGGTCACCCTCAACACCCTGGTTCAGGGCGCATGGGCGCTGTTGTTGCAGCGCTACAGCGGCCAGCAGACGGTCGCGTTCGGTGCCACGGTCTCCGGGCGGCCGGTCGACTTGCCGGGGGCGGAGCAGCAACTCGGCCTGTTTATCAATACCTTGCCGGTGATCACCCGGCCGCAAGCCGCCGAAAGCGTGGTGCAGTGGCTGGGCCGTTTGCAGGCGCACAACCTGGAATTGCGCGAGCATGAATTCACCGCCCTGAGTGATGTGCAGCGTTGGGCCGGGCGTACGGGCGAGCCGCTGTTCGACAGTCTGCTGGTGTTTGAAAACTTCCCGATTGCCCAGGCCTTGCAGCAGGGCGCACCGGACGGTTTGAGCTTTTCGGTGCCGGACAACCATGAGCGCACCAATTACCCGCTGACCCTGGCAGCCGTCAGTGAAGGACAGTTGAGCCTGACGTGGAGTTTCTTGCTCAGCCATTTCAGCCCGGTCGCCATTGCCCGCATGAGTGAACATCTGGCGTGCCTGCTGCACGCCATGGTGGCCACGCCGCAGGCCAGTCTGGGTGAGTTGCAGCTGCTGAGCGCTGGCGAACAGACCCGGCTCTTGCAGGACTGGAATCCGCCGCCAGGCCCCACGACGCAACACTGCGTGCATCAGTTGATCGAGGCACAGGCGGCCATTCGCCCCGAGGCCACAGCCCTGATTTTTGCCGACACCACGTTCAGTTACGCCGACCTCAACCAGCGCGCCAACCGTCTGGCCCATCGCCTGCGCGAACTGGGGGTTGGCCCGGAGGTCCGTGTCGGGATCGCGGTGGAGCGCTCGCCGCAGATGATCATTGGCCTGCTGGCGATTCTTAAAGCCGGCGGCGCCTACGTGCCGCTGGACCCGGCCTATCCGGCCGAGCGCTTGGGCTATCTGATGCAGGACAGCGGCATTGCGCTGCTGCTCAGCCAATCGTGGTTGCGCGCCGCACTGCCGCAGATTGAAGGTCTGCCGGTGCTGGAACTGGACCGCGAGGCCGTGGGCCATCTGCCGGACGACAACCCGCGCAACCTGACCGATGCGCACAACCTCGCCTACCTGATTTACACCTCGGGATCCACCGGCCGCCCCAAGGGCGTGAGCGTGGCTCACGGCCCGCTGGCCATGCATTGCCTGTCGATTGGCGCGTTGTACGGCATGACCCCGGACGACCGCGAGCTTCAGTTCGCCTCCATCAGTTTTGACGGTGCCCACGAACGCTGGCTGACCCCGCTGGTGTTCGGCTCGGCACTGATGCCCCGCGATGACGAGGTCTGGAGTGCCCAGCGCACCTGCGAGGAGATCGAGCGACACGGCATCACCATTGCCTGTTTCACGCCGAGTTACTTGCTGCAAATGGCCGATTACATGGGCGAAGCCGGGCGCAAATTGCCCATTCGTTCCTACACCGTGGGCGGCGAAGGCATGCCCAAGCACGCCTTTGATGAAGTGCAGCGGGTGCTGCAGCCGCCGCGCATCATCAACGGCTACGGGCCGACCGAAACGGTGATTACCCCGCTGATCTGGTGCGCGTACCCGGGCAGTCAATTCGAATCGGCGTTTTTGCCCATCGGGCGTCCGGTCGGTGAACGCAGCGCCTATGTGCTGGATGGCAGCCTGCAACCGCTGCCGGTGGGGGGGGCCGGGGAGCTGTACCTGGGCGGTGAAGGGGTTGCCCGCGGTTATCACCAGCGCCCGGCCCTGACCGCCGAGCGCTTTGTGCCCGATCCCTTTGTATCGGGGGCACGCCTGTACCGCAGTGGCGACCTGGCGCGGTTGCGTGAGGACGGCGTGGTCGAGTATCTGGGGCGTATCGACCAGCAGGTGAAGATTCGCGGTTTCCGCATCGAACTGGGGGAAATCGAAGCCTGCTTGCTGGAACACCAAGGGGTGCGCGAAGCCTTTGTCGTCGACCGTGAGGGGCCGGTCAGCCGGCAACTGGTGGGCTACGTGGTGGCCCGCGACCCAATGGCCGATGAAGCCGGGTTGCGCGAAGCTTTGCTGGCGCATTTGCGCAGCCGCTTGCCCGCCCATATGTTACCGGCGCACCTGATGTGCCTGGCGGCTCTGCCGCTGACCCCCAATGGCAAACTCGATCGCCAGGCCTTGCCTGCACCCGAGGCCAGTCGTCAGGCCGCGCAGCGGGTGGCGCCGACGACACCGGCCGAGGCCTTGCTGGCCGAGGTCTGGCAAGACGTGCTGGGGCTGGATGCAATTGGCGTGACCGAGAACTTTTTCGACCTGGGTGGCGACTCGATTATTTCGCTGCTGGCGGTGAGCCGTGCCGGACAACGCGGGCTGGCGTTTACCCCTAAGCAATTGTTCGAGGCGCAAACCATTCGCGGGCTGGCGGCGGTGGCCAGCACCATCGGGCGGCAGTCATTGCCGGGGCTCCAAACCCTGGCCTTTGCTCAAGTGCCGGGCGCGGTGAAGGTGGATCGCCGCGTGCTGGACGACCTGTACCCACTGTCGCCGATGCAGCAGGGCATGTTGTTCCACTGTGTTGAATCCCCGGAGCTGAACCTCTACGTCAACCAGCTCAGCGTAGCGGTGGAAGGCTTGCAGGTGGAGCGTTTCCGGGCGGCATGGCAGGTCTTGCTCGAACGTCACGAAGTGCTGCGCGCAGCCTTTATGTGGCGCGACGGTCTGGCCGACCCGCTGCAGGCGGTCTACCGCCAGGCCAGCTTGCCGATCGTCGAGCTGGACTGGCGCGAACACGCGGCACCCGAGGCCGCCTTGCAGGCCCTGGCGGCGCAGGATCAGGCCCGGGGCTTTGACTTGAGCTGCCCGCCGTTGATGCGTTTTACCCTGGTGCGCCTGGGCGAGCGTCAGTTCCAGATGATCTGGACTTACCATCACTTATTGCTGGACGGCTGGAGTGCTTCACGCCTGCTTGGGGAAATGCTGCGCCTGTACGCTGATCAGGCGTTGCCCGCATTGACCGGGCGCTATGCCGACTACATCAGCTGGCTGGCGCAACAGGACGTCAGCGTGGCCGAAGACTTCTGGCGCGAGCGTCTGAGCCCACTGCAAACCCCGACCATTCTGGCCAATGCAGCCAATAGCGAAGGCCATGGTCATGGTGTGCTGTACAGCTACCTCGACCGTGAGGCGAGCGAGCGTTTGCAGCAGTTTGCCAACCGCCAGCGCGTGACCCTCAACACTCTGGTGCAAGCGGCCTGGCTGTTGCTGTTGCAGCGTCACACCGGGCAGCGCTGCGTGGCCTTCGGCGCCACGGTGGCGGGGCGTCCGACCGAACTGGCCGGGGCCCAGGACATGCTCGGACTGTTTATCAATACCTTGCCGGTGATTCAGACCCTCGACCCGCAGCAGCCGCTGGGTGACTGGTTGCGCCAATTGCAGGATTACAACCTGGCCATTCGCGACTTTGAACACACACCGCTGGCGGACATTCAGCGCTGGGCCGGGCAGGGCGGGCAAGGGCTGTTCGACAGCATCATCGTGTTTGAAAACCACCCGGTGGACCGTGCGTTGCGCGGCGAGCAGGATGGCGAGCTGAAGTTTGCCGAGGTCGGCAGCGGCGGTGTGACCAACTTCCCGATGGACCTGATGGTCAGCGCCACCGACCAGGGACTTGAAGTGGAGTACCTGTATTTGCGCGAACGTTTTAGCGAGGTTGAAGCGCAACGCGTTCGCGCCGGGCTTGAAGGTTTGTTGGCGCAATTACCGAACGATGCAGGGTGCCTGATCGGCGACATCGGCCTGCCGCAGGCGCGACTGGAGTTGCCACGCGCCGACGCGCCAGTGACGGATCTGGTGCAGGGCTTCAGTGCCCAGGTGGCACATCAACCGCTGGCCGTGGCCCTGATCTGTGAGGGGCGAGCGCTGAGCTATGCGCAGCTGGAGGCTCAGGCCGATATGTTGGCGGCGCACTTACAGGCCCATGGCATTGGCCCGGAAGCCCTGGTGGCGGTGGCGTTGCCGCGTTCGGAACAGACCATTGTGGCGTTTTTGGCGGTGCTCAAGACCGGTGCCGCGTACTTGCCGCTGGACCTCGATTACCCGGCGCAACGCCTGGATTTCATGCTGGCCGACTCTGCAGCCAGCCTGTTGTTGTGCAACAGCGATGTGGATCAGCGGGTGGCCTTTAATGTGCAGACACCGCGTTTGTGGCTGGATCAACTGAGCGAAATAGACACCGCGCCGCGTGCGGTCCAATCGCTGCCCGGACACCTGGCGTATCTGATCTACACCTCGGGTTCCACCGGTCAGCCCAAGGGTGTGGCCGTGGCGCGCGAGCCGATTGCTCGGCACTGCCAGGGCATTATCGGTCTGTATGAGCTAAGCCCGCAGAGCCGCGAACTGCACTTTATGTCGTTCGCCTTCGATGGCGCCCAAGAGCGCTGGCTCAGTGTGCTGCTGGCCGGTGGCAGCCTGGTGATTCGCGAGGATTCGCTGTGGACCCCGGAGCAGACGTTGCAGGTGCTGCACCAACAGCGGGTGACGGTGGCGTGCTTCCCGCCGGCGTACTTGCAGCAATTGGCGCAAGTGGCGCTGGTGCAGGGCAATCCGCCTGCTGTTCACACCTATTGCTTTGGCGGCGACGCCGTGCCGGATGCCAGTTTTGAACTGGCCAAACGGGCGTTGCAACCGCAGCGTCTGGTCAACGGTTACGGCCCGACCGAAACCGTGGTCACGCCGCTGCTGTGGCGCGCCGACGTCTCAGCGTGTTGCGATGCGGCTTACGCGCCGATTGGCCGTAGCGTGGCCGGGCGTGGAGTGTACGTGCTGGATGCGGACATGAACCCGTTGCCGGTGGGTGTCAGCGGTGAGTTGTATCTGGGCGGGGAATGTCTGGCCCGGGGTTACCATCGCCAGCCGGGGTTGAGCGCCGAACGTTTCGTCCCGGACCCGTTCCAGGGCGACGGTGGGCGGATGTACCGCACCGGTGATCTGGTGCGCCAGCGCGAGTGCGGGCTGATCGACTATCTGGGCCGCCTCGACCAGCAAGTGAAAATTCGCGGTTTCCGTATCGAGCTGGGGGAAATCGAAGCCCGTCTGCGTCAGTGCAGCGGGGTGCAGGATGCGGCGGTCACTGTGATCGACGGGGTGAGCGGTAAACAGTTGGCGGGTTATGTGGTGGCAACCGCCAGCGCCACCCTGGAGCGTGATCTCAAACAGCAATTACACGCGCAACTGCCGGATTACATGGTGCCTGCGCACATCGTGGCGCTGGCGCGTTTCCCGCTGTCGGCCAACGGCAAGCTGGACCGTCGCGCTTTGCCTGAGCCGCAACTGCGCCAGGGCACTTATCGCGCCCCGCGCAATGCGCTGGAACAGGCCTTGGCAGGGATCTGGCAAGACGTGCTGGGGCTGGAGCGGGTCGGTATTGACGATAACTTCTTCGAGCTGGGCGGTGACTCGTTGCAGGTGCTCAAAGTCATCTCGCGGGTGCGCCATCAGCCTGAGCTGGGCTTGAACCTCAAACTGCGCGACCTGATGCAAAAACCTTGCATCGGCGAACTCAGCGGTTATGAACCCGCTGTTCAAACCGGGGCGCCAGACCCGTTGCTGGCACTCAATAGCCGGGTCAGCTCGGTGCCGCCGTTGTTCTGCCTGCATGCCGGTTTTGGCACGGTGTTCGATTACGAGCCACTGGCCCGTAAATTGGACGGGCGTCGCAGCGTTTATGGTGTGCAGTGCCGCATGTTGCTCGACCCGCACTGGCAGGACGGCTCGTTGCAGGACATGGCGCGGGCGTATGCCGAGCGCATTCGTCAGCAACAGGCGCACGGGCCGTATCACTTGCTGGGTTGGTCGCTGGGCGGCGCATTGACGTTGCTGGTGGCACAGGCGCTGGAAGCGCAAGGCCAGCAGGTGGCGTTCGCCGGACTGGTGGACAGTTATGTCGCCGGTACGGCTGAGGCCACTGACGGGCGTGAAGACTTGCAAGACTTTTTACGCTTTGTACTGGGCATGCCCGACGCCGAGGCGCAGACGTTGACGCAGGATCCGACGCTGAACGCGGAGCAGGTGATTGAGGCGGCCATGGCCGAGTCTCGGGACAACCAGGCTGAGCACGGCCTGCTGGGGTCGGCGGAGTTGAGCCAGATCTTTGCGGTGGGCGCGCGCCTCAAGCAGTTGGCCCTGGAGCAGCGTGCGTTGCCTCGCACCCACGTGGCTGCTCACCATTGGTGGGTGCCCGGCCGCGAGGACGAGCGCCGGGTGCATGCGGCGCAAACCGGTGCCGGGGCCAGTCACACCTTAGTGGAGCGCGGTCACTACGAGTTGTTGAATCACGCGGCATTGCTGGCACAGCTCGATGAATTATTGGCGCAGGCATCTGTATGCCTGCTCGCCAGCGACTCCCTGAATTGAAGGAATTGAAATGTCAGTGTTACCCGAACTGGAAGCGTTTTTGGAATTGGCTGAATTGAGCCGCATGACCGGCAAGAGCCAGCCGATGCACGAGATGACACCGGCCCAGGCCCGCGCTGAATTTGACCAAAGCTCACAGGTGTTTGATGTGCCTGTAGCCGATGTGGACAGCTACGACCTGCGGATTCCGGCGCGCGATGGTTTCAGCCTGCGGGCGCGGGTGTATCGCCGGCCGGGGCTGGAGGCGGGCCTGTTGCCTGTGGTGGTGTATTTCCACGGCGGCGGCTACGTGATTGGCAGCCTCGACAGCCATGACGCGCTGTGCCGCCGGTTGGCCTCGGCGGGGCATTTTGCGCTGCTGGCGGTGGATTACCGGCTGGCGCCGGAGTGGCTGTTCCCCACCGCGGTACATGATGCGTGCGACGCGGCCAACTGGCTGCTGCGCGGCGGCACCGAGCACGGTCTGGATCCGACGCGGGTGGCGTTTGCCGGTGACAGCGCGGGCGGTACCTTGAGCACGGTACTGTCGATACTGGCAGTCACCGATCCGCAGGAACTGGCCATTATCCCGCGGGCTCAAGTGTTGCTTTATCCGGTCACAGACGGCAGTCGCAAGCGCGATTCCCATGTGCGATTTGCTGAGGGCTATTTGCTCGAAACCGCGAGCATGGACTGGTTCTACCAGCATTACGCCCGCAACGCCGGCGATCTGAGCGATTGGCGCCTTTCGCCGTTGCTGGCGGCCGATGTCAGCGGGCTGGCGCCGGCACTGGTGTACCTGGCCGGCTACGACCCGCTGTATGACGAAGGGTTGGCGTATGCCCAGAGGCTCAAGCAGGCAGGCAATGAGGTCGTGCTGCTGCAAGAGCCGGGCATGACCCACGATTTCATGCGCATGAGCGGGCTGCTGGAAGAAATCCCTGGTATTCATGCGCGGGTGGCTGCGTGGCTGGATCAGCAGTTGGCGAGCTGATCCCGGCCGTCCTATAGCGCTGTGTGCCGGGTGGCGGCGGGCAACTGCACCGGGGTCAGCACGGGTCGTCCGGCATAAAAGGCCTCGAGGTTGTCGAGCACCAGTTGCACGGTGTCCTGTGCGGCCTGGGGCGATTGACCTGCGACGTGCGGCGTGAGCACCACATTGCTTAGCACCTTGAGGGCGTCAGGCACTTGAGGCTCGTCATCGAACACGTCCAGTCCGGCCCCGGCGATGCGGCCGTTGGCCAGCGCTTCAACCAGGGCCTGGGTGTCAACCACGCTGGCGCGAGCAATGTTGATCAGGTAGCCCTGCGGGCCCAGGGCATCAATCACGCTGCGGTCGATCAAGTGCCGGGTGTCGCCTCCGCCCGGCGTGGCCACGATCAGAAAATCCACCGTGCTGGCCAGCTCAAGCGCGCTGGCGCAGTAGGTGTACGGCGTACCGGGACGGGGCTGGCGATTGTGGTAGCTGATGTTCATGTCAAAACCCTGGGCGGCTCGCCTGGCGATGGCCAGGCCTACGGCACCGAGGCCGAGGATACCCATGCGCTTGCCTTCCAGGGTTGGCAGCATGGGTTTGTTCCACTCACTGCGCCGCACACTGGCGTCCAGTTGGGGAATGCTGCGCACCAGTGACAGCAGCAGCGCCATCGCGTGATCGGCGACCGTCGGGGCGTTGGCACCGGCACCGTTGGTCACGGTAATCACTCGATTGCTTGCCGCCTGCAAATCCACTTGCTCATAACCGGCGCCGATCACGCAGATGATCTGGAGTGCGGGCAGGGCGTCAATTTCATCCGCTCTCAGGCCCAATGGCCCACGCGTCAATACGGCCTGGATGCGGCCGCCATGTTCGGCAATCGCTTCGGCGCGGCTGGCCGGTGTCGGCGCACGAATCAGTTCAAAACCCGCTTGCTCCAGCAGCGGCAAGTAATCGTTTACCGCTTCAACCAGCACCAGCACTACATGGGGCATCTGTGTCTCCAGCCTTGGAATGTCGAGAGGGCACGAGGTTAGCACCTCTGGTACAAGGGTTTACGTGGGGCGGGTCGAGGAAAAGTGTGTTTTTTCGGGTTTTTCGGCTGCGCGGCAGGGGATCTGGGCTCACCGGGCCGTCCTGTGCTGGAGCCGGGCCGGGTCAGCCTGTTACCATTCGCCCTTTGTTTTATCTCCACTTCGAGACCGCCCATGACCACCGTTCGCACGCGCATCGCGCCATCGCCCACCGGCGACCCCCACGTCGGCACCGCTTACATCGCTTTGTTCAACTACTGCTTTGCCAAGCAGCATGGCGGCGAGTTCATCCTGCGGATCGAAGACACCGACCAGTTGCGTTCGACCCGCGAGTCCGAAGAGCAGATCTACGACGCCCTGCGCTGGTTGGGTATTACCTGGAGCGAAGGCCCTGACGTTGGCGGCCCGCATGGCCCTTATCGTCAAAGCGAACGCAGCGAGATCTACAAGAAGTACACCCAGCAACTGGTCGACATGGGCCATGCGTTCCCGTGCTTCTGTACCGCTGAAGAGCTGGACCAGATGCGCGCCGAGCAAATGGCCAAGGGTGAAACCCCGCGCTACGACGGCCGTGCATTGCTGCTGTCGAAAGAAGAAGTTGCGAGCCGCCTGGCCGCTGGCGAGCCCCACGTGATCCGCATGAAAGTGCCGACCGAAGGTGTGTGCGTGGTGCCGGACCTGCTGCGTGGCGAGGTCGAGATCCCGTGGGATCGCATGGACATGCAAGTTCTGATGAAGACCGACGGCCTGCCGACGTACTTCCTGGCCAACGTGGTCGACGACCACTTGATGGGCATCACCCACGTCCTGCGCGGTGAAGAATGGCTGCCTTCGGCGCCGAAGCTGATCCTGCTGTACGAATACTTCGGTTGGGAAAAACCCCAGCTGTGCTACATGCCGCTGCTGCGTAACCCGGACAAAAGCAAGCTGTCCAAGCGCAAGAACCCGACATCGGTGACGTTCTACGAGCGCATGGGCTTCATGCCTGAAGCGATGCTCAACTACCTGGGCCGCATGGGCTGGTCGATGCCGGACGAGCGCGAGAAGTTCTCGTTGCAGGAAATGGTCGACAACTTTGACCTGTCCCGTGTTTCGCTGGGTGGGCCGATCTTTGACGTCGAGAAGCTGTCCTGGCTTAACGGTCAGTGGCTGCGTGACCTGCCGCTGGAAGAGTTCGCCAGTCGCGTTCAGCAATGGGCGCTGAACCCTGAATACATGATGAAGATCGCGCCGCTGGTCCAGGGCCGGGTTGAAACCTTCAGCCAGATCGCGCCACTGGCCGGGTTCTTCTTCGCAGGTGGCCTGCAACTGGATGCCAAGCTGTTCGAACACAAGAAGCTGTCCAATGATCAAGTGCGCCAACTGATGCAACTGATCCTGTGGAAGCTCGAGAGCCTGCGCCAGTGGGAAAAAGAGCCGATTACCGCCTGCATTCAGTCGGTAGTTGAGTACCTTGAATTGAAACTGCGCGATGCCATGCCGCTGATGTTCGCTTCGATCACGGGCCAGGCCAGCTCGGTCTCGGTTCTGGACGCCATGGAGATCCTGGGGCCGGACCTGACCCGTTTCCGTCTGCGCCAGGCACTGGATCTGCTGGGCGGCGTGTCCAAGAAAGAAAATAAAGAGTGGGAAAAGCTGTTCAGCGCGATGAATTGATCCGCGTTTAATAATCCGTAGCCGCTGGCGAAGGCTGGGTTTGGGGCGCAGCCTTCGTAAAGGCTGAGTGCAAGGTTTGACTGAAAAATCGCGCATTCAGGTTTTACGGTGGCTTTGCAATCGAACGCAGCCTCGTTCCTTCGGCAGCTGCTACGGCACTGCGGTTGAGACTTGGGCCCGTATTTACGGGGGCAGGGGGGTAAGTGGTTGTTCTCACGGCAAATTTTTTTAAAAAACTTTTAAAATAAGTTTGACAGCCTCCCGAACCGGTCTTAATATGCGCCCCGTCCACACAGCAACACGCAACACTGACTGTTTGGGGCTATAGCTCAGCTGGGAGAGCGCTTGCATGGCATGCAAGAGGTCAACGGTTCGATCCCGTTTAGCTCCACCAAATTTACAGTTCAAGGTCTGGCCACACCGGCCTTGAATCGATCAGCGCTCAGCACTGGTCAGTTGTATAGAAGGGTTACGTCCCCTTCGTCTAGTGGCCTAGGACACCGCCCTTTCACGGCGGTAACAGGGGTTCGAGTCCCCTAGGGGACGCCAGTTTTACAGAAGCAGCACTTCGGTGATGCTCCGCCGCCAGGCGATAAATCGGGGCTATAGCTCAGCTGGGAGAGCGCTTGCATGGCATGCAAGAGGTCAACGGTTCGATCCCGTTTAGCTCCACCAATTTACAGTTCAACGTCGGGCCACACTGACGTTGAATCGATCAGGCCAAACGCCTGATCACTGTTAGAAGGGTTTGTGTCCCCTTCGTCTAGTGGCCTAGGACACCGCCCTTTCACGGCGGTAACAGGGGTTCGAGTCCCCTAGGGGACGCCACGATTACCCGCTCTGCGGGATTTTTAAGGGTCATTCAATTATTGAATGGCCCTTTTGTTTGTCTGGCGTTTGCCCGATCCTGACCTTTTGCGCCCGTCTCAGTCCACCTCATGCCTTTGCGCAGGCGGGGTGCGTTACACTGCGCCCTTTATGTGCGCACACGGAGACAAGGCATGAGTTGGGATTTGGCGACACCGTTCATCATTGATCTGCAAGTGCAGGCCGAAGACATCGACGGGTTTGGCCATGCCAATAACGCCGCCTATGTCGTCTGGCTGGAACGTTGCGCCTGGCGTCATTCGCAACGACTGGGGCTCGACCTTGCCGAGTACCGCAGGCTTGACCGGGCAATGGCCGTGGGCCGGCACGAGATTGATTACCTCGCCAGCGCCTATGAAGGCGACGAGTTGCAACTGGCGACCTGGATTGTCGATTGTGACCAGCGCCTGCGCATGACGCGGCGCTTCCAGCTGATACGTCCGAGTGACGGCAAGACCTTGCTGCGCGCTCAAACCACGTTTGTCTGTATCGAGCTGTCCAGCGGCAAGGCCAAGCGCTTGCCTGCGGAGTTTCTCGAAGGTTATAGCCCGGTGGTCGTGACGAGCTGAACGAAGCCCCGTAAACTGCCGCACGTTTTTTATGAGAGTCACCCATGCAAATTGCTTTGGCGCCGATGGAGGGGTTGGTCGACAACATCCTGCGTGATGTTTTGACCCGTACCGGCGGTATTGATTGGTGCGTGACCGAATTTATTCGGGTCACCGAGCGGCTGCTGCCCGAAGCCTACTTCCACAAGCTTGCTCCCGAACTCCAGCACGGCGCCAAAACCCGTGCCGGTGTGCCCTTGCGCGTGCAATTGCTGGGGTCGGATCCGGCCTGCCTGGCGGACAACGCGGCCTTGGCCTGCCAGCTGGGCTCGGAGGTGATTGACCTGAACTTTGGTTGCCCGGCCAAAACCGTGAACAAGTCCCGTGGCGGTGCGGTGCTGCTCAAGGAGCCCGAGCTGTTGCACGCCATCCTGCTGCAAGTACGGCGTACGGTGCCTGCGCATATCCCGGTGACGGCCAAGATGCGTCTGGGGTTTGACACGCCTGACAGTGCCAATGAATGCGCCATTGCCCTTGCCGAAGGCGGCGCCAGCCAGATCGTGGTGCATGCGCGGACCAAGATGGACGGTTACAAGCCTCCGGCGCACTGGGAGTACATCGCCCAGGTGCAAGAGGCGGTCAAGGTGCCGGTGTTTGCCAACGGTGACATCTGGTCGGTGGAAGACTGGCGCCGTTGTCGCGAAATCAGTGGCGCGCAAGACATCATGCTGGGTCGCGGGCTGGTGTCACGTCCGGATCTGGCCCGGCAAATCGCTGCGGCGCAGGCGGGCGAAGAGGTGGTGGAAATGACCTGGGCGGACTTGCAGCCCATGATCCGTGACTTTTGGGCCCAGGCAGAGGCTCAGTTGACTCCGCGTTCGGCTCCGGGGCGTCTCAAGCAGTGGCTGGCCATGCTGACACGCAATTACCCTGAGGCGGCAGTGCTGTTCAACGCCATGCGTCGCGAGACCGACTGTGAGAAGGTCCGTCATCTGGTTAACAGCTCAGATTTTCAAGCGGTTTGAGCAGGGCGAATTTTTTTCAAAAAAGCCCCTTGAAATGACATTGCCGATCCTTATTTAGCGAGTACGCGATGCCGAAACCGGGTCGCGGAGACAAAATCTCGCTGAAATCAGGAGGCTAAATGATGAGCAACGCATTTTCCATGGCGCCACTGTTCCGTAATTCTGTCGGTTTTGACCGTTTTAGTGATTTGTTTGAAACAGCATTGCGCAATGAGTCGAGTGGTGGCTATCCACCTTACAACGTTGAAAAACGCGGTGAAGATCAATACCGCATCGTTGTAGCGGCAGCAGGCTTCCAGCAAGAAGACCTGGATCTGCAAGTCGAGAAAGGTGTGCTGACGGTGAGCGGCAGCAAGCGTGAAACTGCTAACGACGAAGGCCTGACCTATCTGCATCAGGGCATTGCCCAGCGGGCCTTTAAGTTGTCCTTCCGTCTTGATGACCACATCGAGATCAAAGGCGCAGGCTTGAGCAATGGCTTGCTGAGCATCGACCTGCAGCGGGTCGTACCGGAAGAGGCAAAAGCCAAACGCATCCCTATCAACGGGGAGCAACAGCCTGCACTGCAGCACTGATCCGGACCGCGTGGAACCCCGTCGTCAAGGCGGGGTTCTTTTGAAGGTCAGGGAGCGTGCAGGCATGTGTCTTGACGGGCAGTACGCAGGCATTTGCTTTTGACCCTCTCCCCGGAGCAAGTGCCTGCATTTTCCTTCATGCCCTCGACCCTGCCACCGGGCGATTACTGGGCGGCCTGTCTGGCAGTGCCCTGGCGGTTCTGCAGGTTTTTGTCGGCTTTGTAGCGCAACGCGACTTCCGGCACGCTGCCGCTTTTACCGGTTTCGATCCATTTGCGAATGCGCCCGGCATCGGCAAAGTGCGTGTATTTGCCGAAAGCATCGAGGATCACCAGCGACACCGGACGATTCCCCATCTCGGTCACCAGCACCAGGCAATGTCCGGCCTGGTTGGTGAAGCCGGTTTTGGTCAGATGGATATTCCACTTTTCCTTGTTCACCAGATGGTCGGTATTGCGAAAGCCCAGGGTGTAGTTGGGCTTGCGGAATGCGACGGTCTTTTCCTTGGTGGTACTGAGCTGGCTGAGCACCGGGTAATGGCGTGCGGCGGCCAGCAGTTTGCTCAAGTCCCGGGCCGTCGAGACGTTGTGGGTCGACAGGCCGGTCGGCTCGACATAATGGGTGCTCATCATGCCCAGGCGTTTGGCCTTGGCGTTCATCGCGGCAATAAAGGCCACGTAGCCGCCCGGATAATGGTGGGCAAGGCTGGCTGCGGCGCGGTTCTCCGATGACATCAGGGTGATCAGCATCATCTCCCGACGGGACAGCTCACTATTGAGCTTGACGCGGGAAAACACGCCTTTCATCTCCGGGGTGTCGCTGATATTGACCGAGATGAATTCATCCATCGGCAACTTGGCGTCCAGAACCACCATGGCCGTCATCAGCTTGGTCACCGAGGCGATCGGGACAATCACGTCCGGGTTGCTGGCATAAATGATCTTGTTGGTTTTCAGGTCGATCAACATCGCGCTACCGGAGGCGATGTGCAGTTGTGAGGTATCCCGTGGGGCAGAAATGCTTTCAGCCGCTGCGGCGATTGAAGAGGCGCCAGTGCCTGTCAGAACGAGAAACAGGCTCAAAATGGATAGATGAATTTTCACGCAGATTGACTCAAGGAGGGGTGGGATGTGCTGTGTCGCAACGGTTGTTTTACACATTGCGTTACATTTAGAGAGTATGGATCAATAACGTTCAAAATGCCTGACATTGCAGGGGCTTGGAGCGTGTTTTTCATGTGAATAATTGTTCGCGGATTTTCCTGCCTGCGGCTGCGGCAGGAAGCGCTTGAAGGGCCGGCAATTGTGTAAAATGCCGGCTCTTGAAAATGACCGGCCCGCCCGATGACCCCTGAAGCCTTAAGCATCCTGCAACTTCACTTATTGACTGCGCTGCAGACTGCGCCCGACGAAACCCGGCGCTTGTTTCATGGCCGTGGACGTTGCTGGCCGGGCCTTGAGCAACTGACAGTCGATTGGCTGCAAGGCGTGGTACTGGTCTCGCTGTTCAAGGCACCGGATGCAGAGCAACTGGCCGCGCTGAAAGCGTTGCTGCTGGAGGTTGCTCAATCACCCGCGTGGCAAGCCAGTGGTGCCCACACGCTGGTGCTGCAGCATCGTTATACGCTGCAGAGCGATACCGAGTGGCTGGTGGGTGAGGCAATCGATGAATGGACCCTGACCGAAGGCGGTTTACGCTACCGTGTGGACCTGGGTCGCAAGCAGAACAACGGTCTGTTTCTGGATATGCGCTACGGTCGCGACTGGGTGCGGGCCAACGCCGAAGGCAAGCGAGTCTTGAATCTGTTTGCCTATACGTGCGGGTTCTCGGTGGCCGCGATTGAAGGGGGCGCCGAACATGTGGTCAATCTCGACATGTCCCGTGCGGCCTTGAGCCGTGGTCGCGATAATCATCGGCTGAACGGGCATGACATGACCCGGGTGACATTCCTGGGGCATGAGTTGTTCAAATCCTGGGGCAAGGTCAAAAGTACCGGGCCTTACGATCTGGTGATTATCGATCCGCCGTCCTTTCAGAAAGGCAGTTTCTTGCTGACCAAGGATTATCAGCGAGTGGTGCGGCGCTTGCCGGAGTTGCTGAGCGAGAACGGCACAGTACTGGCGTGCATGAACGACCCGTCACTGGGTTCGGACTTTTTGATCGACGGTGTGACCCGTGATGCGCCTGGCCTGCGATTTGAGCAGCGGCTTGAAAATCCGCCGGAGTTTCCTGACGCCGATGCGGAGTGCGGTTTGAAGGCGCTGGTGTTCAGGCAGGGCATCTGACAGGCAAAAAAAAAGCCCGCGGGGGAGGGTGCGGGCGAAGGGTTCATTAAATGAGCATCCCGACTCTATAACCTGCAGCCGGCGAGTTCAGTGAAATAAAATTCATCTCGACCGTAGTCGCTGCCTCAGGCTGCGATGGGTTGCGAAGCGACCCTGAACGCTTGAAGTCCCTTCGGACCTTATCGCAGCCTTCGGCGGCGGCTACAAAAGCGCCCCGGTTCCGATGTGGCGCAGCTGGACGCGACCTCGTTGTACTCGATCGCTGCTACAGATTGTGGTTACGGGAATCAGGTGCGCGACGATTCAAACAGGAACCACACGCGGCGTTCGGCTTCGTCGATCCAGTTTTCCAGCAGGCTGGTGGTGGCAACGTCTCCCAGTTCCGAGCACATGTCGTGGGTTTCGCGCATGTAGGCTGCGAGCTGGATGTTGTCTTCCCGCAGTTCAGCCAGCATGTCTGCCGGGGTGACGAAGTCGGCGTCGTTATCCAGCAGTCGCTGGAGCTTCTTGATATGGCCAATGGAGCGGATCGTGGTGCGCCCCAGCTTGCGCACGCGCTCGGCGATGGCGTCGACGGTGGCATAAATCTGGTCCGCCTGCTCGTCCAGCAGCAGGTGGAAGTCGCGGAAGTGCGGGCCGGACATGTGCCAGTGGAAATTCTTGGTCTTCAGGTAGATGGCAAAGGTGTCCGCCAGCAGCGCGTTCAGTTCGGCGGCGATATTGATGCACGCTTCTTCACTTAGCGCTGAAGGGGTCCGCAGATCGGCCTTTCTGCTTTCCTTGGCGGATTTCAGGTCTTTCATGATGGTTCCTCATGCAGTCAGTTGAAGGGGACACACCGTGTCATTGCGGCTGACTTAAGACCAGGAACAGGCTTTCGTCAAACCCGCGGCCCGGAGCTAAATCCTTGCCGGAGGGACAAAGAGCAAGATCATTCAAGACTTGCGCGGGTGTTGTTGCGACCCTTTGCCGCTGCTTACTGCCGGGATGTTTTTGATGCCTACTTCACTTCCTCGCGTCGCCTTCATTCGCGGCACGATCGCTTGTCTTCCACTGACGCTGGCATGTGCGCCCTGGGGGTTGCTGGCAGGCTCGACCGCCATTGATGCGCAGTTGACCCCGATGCAGGCCCAGGGGTTGTCAATGTTCGTGTTTGCCGGAGCCGCCCAACTGGTGGCCATTGGCATGATCAAGGGCGGGGCCAGTGTGCTGTCGATTTTGCTCACGACCCTGCTGCTCACGTCGCAGCACCTGCTGTACGCCATGCACTTGCGTCCGGTGCTGTCGCCGCTGGCACCCAAGTGGCGATGCGGACTGGGTTTCTTGCTCACCGATGAATTCTTTGCGCTGGTCAGCCCGTTTGACCGGCAGACATTCAACCGCTGGTATGCGCTGGGTGTCGGGCTGTGCATGTACGTAGGCTGGAACCTGTTCACTTGCCTCGGCGTGGTGCTGGGCAAAAGCATTCCCGGGCTCGATCAACTGGGGCTGGAATTCTCGATTGCCGCGACCTTCATCGCCCTGATCACCCCCGTGGTGCGCTCCGTGCCCACGGTCGTGTGCGTCGCAGTTTCACTGTTGAGCGTGGTGCTGTTCAGTTACTGGCAATGGGAGTCGGCCATTGTGCTGGCCGGGCTGGCGGGCATGACCGCCGGGTATCTGTGCAAGCGACTGGGAGGGCTCTTGGCATGATGTGGGTGATTATCGGGGGGATGACGCTGATTCTGTTTTTCAATCGCTACCTGTTTTTGGAGCCGCGATTACCGATTCGCTTGAATCGCGGGGTTCGGGAGTTCCTGGGGTTTGCCGTGCCGGGCATGCTCACTGCGATTTGCGGGCCGATCATTTTCGTCAAGGATCATGCGCTGGACTTGAGTCCGACCAATCCGTATCTGCTGGCCGGCCTGTGTGCGATAGGGTTGATGCTCTGGAGCCGTAACGTGTTGCTCAGTGTTGCGTCCAGTGTTGCGCTGTTTTATCTGTTTCGCGGCTGGCTTTGACCTGTGCGGCGGCCCGTGACGTAAAGGGGCCGCTGACGGCAACACCTTCGCTGACCACATACCAGCAGGCGAGAAGTCCGTCGGCGCGAAGCGGAGCGGGTACTGCGCTACCTACGACAGACATCACCTGAAGCTTTGACATAGACACCTCCTGTAAACAATGGCATCACTTTACGGTGTGGGCCGTCGCACAAAAAATCATTGCGCGTGATAGTCGCCATCGATAGCGGTGAAGGTGTTTGGAGCGGTGGTTTAATCGACCACCTGGTCGAGCATGTGCATGACGTCCTGATCGCTCATCAAGCCCTTGGCCACCAGATGCTGGGCCAGTAACGAAACCAGCTTGGCGCTGCGATGGGCTTCAAGCTGCTTGAGCTCGGTCAAGGTGTTGTACACCTTGCTCGACGTGCACAGGCCAGCGGTGCGATGGGGGTTTTGTGTGGGCATTGCAGTCATCCTTGTTGTTATGTGCCGATATTCCCTGTTTCTATCAGACCTGCCATCCGCTGTACAAGCCTGCCTGCATGGCCTCGGCGACGATCAGCAGTGCCGCCGACATCCCGGGAGTAGCGCAAGGCGTGTTCACGGGCTCCTTTGGCAAGCGGGCCGGCCTGAACTGCAGCCTCTGCTGCGCGGTGAGTCAGTGCAGGGGGGGCAATTTAAACAGAGTGTCACCTAGGCCTGGATTTTGTGTAAGGTCTGATTCCGCTGACGCGTTTCAGCACGCGCGCGGGTAACAATATCGACAAGAAACCATGACGGCGTGCGCCGTTTATCCAACAGCCTTTTGCAAGGAGATGAGCATGCAAATGAATCCGGACAAAGATACCCAGCTGTGCATGTCATTGTCGGCCCGACCGGGGAACTTCGGACTGCGTTTTCATAATCATCTGTACGAACAGCTGGGCCTGAACTTTTACTACAAGGCCTTCAGCAGCCAGGATCTTGCGGGTGCGGTCGCAGGGATCCGCGCCCTGGGCATTCGTGGTTGCGGGGTGTCGATGCCCTTCAAGGAAGCCTGCATTGCACTGGTTGACGAGCTGGATGCGTCTGCTCAGGCCATCCAGTCGATCAATACGATTGTGAACACCGATGGCTACCTCAAGGCGTACAACACGGACTACATCGCCATTGCGCAGTTGCTCGACAGCCATGATGTGCCCCGGGACACGACGTTTGCGCTGCGGGGCAGCGGTGGCATGGCCAAGGCGGTGGCTTCGGCGTTGCGTGATGGCGGTTATGACAACGGGGTGATTGTGGCGCGCAATGAAGCCACGGGTGCTGCCCTGGCCAAGAGCTGCGGCTATGAATGGCAACCAGCGCTGGGTGCGCACAGGCCGCAGATGCTGATCAATGTGACCCCGGTGGGCATGACAGGCGGGGCGGAGGCCGATTTACTGGCGTTCGAGGCTGATGCGGTTGATCGTGCCGAGATTATCTTCGATGTCGTGGCGATCCCGTCAGAAACCCCCTTGATTGTGCGTGGTCGCGATCAGGGCAAAAAGGTCATCACCGGCCTTGAGGTCATTGCGATCCAGGCCCTGGAGCAGTTTGTGCTCTACACCGGCGTTCGGCCGACGCAGGCACAGTTCCAGGCGGCAGTGGCGTTTGCCCGGGGGTAAGGCGGCGCCGGGCGAGCAGGGTCTCGCCCGGCTACGGGGTTATTCGAGTTCGGCGAGGCGGGCTTCGAGCGCTGCGATCCGGGCTTCAAGGGCCTCGAAGCGCTCCAGGGTGTCTGCTGACCCCGGGCTGCGTTCGGCAGGCTGCTGGCGAGCGGCGAGGATGGCCTCGATGTCGGCCGGGTCGCCCAAGGCATGCATGTAGCGGTCTTCGCGCTGGCCGCTCTGGCGCGGCAGCAACAGCGCCAGATCCCGGGCGATCAAGCGTTCGAGCTGATGCTGAACCTGAGCGCTGTCTTCAAAGTCGTGCATGCGTGCGCTGCGGGTCAACAGCTCGTTCAGCGTTTGCGGTCCTCGCAAAAACAGCAGCCCCATCAACACCACTTGGGCGGGCACCAGCTCCAGCGCTTTGTCGACCTTATGCTCCCAGCGGTCGGCACGGCTACCCATGACCAGACGGGTAAAGCCACGCCCCTCAAGGGCTCGCAGGCTTTGACCGACCTGACCCTGGTTGAGGTTCATCACGGGCTCGCGGCTGGTTTTCTGGTTGCAGGCCAGTACCAGTGCATTCAGGGTCAGCGGGTAAGTGTCAGGATGAGTGGCCTGTTTTTCAATCAGGGAGCCGAGGACTCGCAGCTCGACCGTGTTCAAACGGGGCTCGCTGCCAGACTCGGTGGGTGTGGTTTCTGGAAACTGACTCACGGGGACATCCATTTTCTTCTCCATCTTCAGCAACTGTTGTCAGCGGCCATTGTGGAGTTTTTTCGCAAGCAGGGCGACTTTTGTGAGATCAGCTCATTGGTGATTCGATCTCCCGCCAGTTCCGGCGGGAGATCAAGGCGCGCGCCTTAGCGGTTGACCAGTTTTGCGGGCAGGGCAATGACCAGCAAGCAGCTCAGAAGCAGACAGCCGGCAAAGAACCACAGGGCACCGGCGCCGCTGCCGGTAAGGTCAATGGCAATACCCATCAAGGAGTTGCTGACCAGTCCGGCAATATTGGCCAGCGAGCAGGCCAGTGCGAACCCGGTTGCTGCGGCGCGACCTTTGAGAAAGGTCGCAGGCAAGCTGAAAAACACGGGGACTGCGCCGATGATGGCGGCTGAAGCAATGGCGAACAGCACGACGGTGGCGAATACGTTGTGGATGAAGAACGGTGTACACGCCATCGCGGCTGCACCAATCAAAAAGGGCACGATAATGTGCCAGCGTCGCTCACGACGCCGATCCGAGCTGGCACCGATCATTAACATGCCGATGACGGCTGCAGCGCTGGGCAGGGCAGTGAGAATACCAATGTGGAAATTGTCAGCCACGCCGGCGTTGCGGATAAAGGTCGGCATCCAAAAAGCCATGGCATAAGCGCTCAGCAAAATCGAAAAGTCGATTCCGCCGAGTATCCAGACTTTGAGATTGAAGAATCCGTCGCGAAAGCTGTGCTTGCTGTTCTTGCCTTCTGTGTCATCCAGGCGCAGCTCGCGTTCAAGCAGCGCTTTTTCTTCAGTGTTGAGCCATTTGGCAGTGTGATGATTATTGGGTAATGCCCAAAAAGTCAGGATGCCCAGTGCCACGCTGGGGATGGCTTCGATGATGAACAGCCATTGCCAGCCGCTAAGGCCAGCCATATTGTCGAATGCGCCCATGACCCAGCCGGACAAGGGGCCGCCGATCACGCTGGAAAGCGGCATGCCGATCATGAACAGGGCAATGATGCGTCCGCGCCGGTAGGTGGGAAACCATGTGGTGAGGTAGAACAGAACGCCGGGCAGGAAACCCGCCTCGGCCGCGCCGAGCAGGAAGCGTATGACGTAGAACTGGGTCGGGGTGGTTACCAGCATGGTGCACGCCGATAGCAGGCCCCACGTGATCATGATTCGGGCGATCCAGATTTTTGCGCCGACCTTTTCCAGTGCCAGATTGCTGGGGACTTCAAACAAGATATAACCGACGAAAAACAGGCCGGCACCCAGCCCGAATGCCGTTTCGCTGAATTGCAGCTCCCCGAGCATTTGCAATTTGGCGAAGCCAATGTTGATCCTGTCCAGGTAGGACGCGAGATAACAGAAGCACAGGAACGGGATCAGCTTCCAGGTGATTTTTCGATAGAGCGCCTGAACAGGGTCAGCGGTTGCAGTTGCAACGGGTGTACCAGCATTTGCAGAGGGCATGTGTGTCTCCTGGCGGTGACTTTATGGTTGTTATGTAGCCGCGATCAGTGCTTTGGCAGGCTCTTGCAGCGGCTTCCAAAGGCAGTGTCAGAAGACTGGGCGCGCCTGGTTCAGGTCGTCGCCCAGTAATTGTCGACCAGTGCTCTGCGGCCTGGTTCTTGAGCGGAAATCCCTGTCCGCCAGTTTTTTATGCAGCGTGAGCGTGCAGCATTGTCAGGTTTGCCCTTCATTGCAGTGTGCTGTTCAGGGCGTTGAAATTGCATCATTGGCTGAAGTGGTTCATGGCCTCCTGTTTACTCACGACGTCGCCATATTTGCTGTCGATATCGAACAGATTGGCTTCGTGCGGTGCGCTGTGGCGATCGCCTACACACTCTCGCACCACGATGGTACGGAAACCGTGCTGCACGGCGTCCACCGCCGTTGCGCGGATACAGCCGCTGGTGGAGCAGCCGGCCAGCACCACGGTGTCGATGCCTTGGGCGCGCAGCAGTGAGGCCAGGCTGGTGCCGAAAAACGAGCTGGCATATTGCTTGCTGATCACGACCTCATCAGCGTTGGGCTGCAAGGGTTCGCAGAAGTCTGCCAGAGGATTGCCTTCAACCATGTCCCGCATGACCGGTGCCTTTTTTATCCAGATACCGCCGTCGGCAAAGTGTCCCGGGTGATAGCGGATGTTGGTATGCACAACCAGGATGTTCGCCTGGCGGGCACAGGCCAGCAATTCAACGCTCTGGGCCACGGCACTGACCACGCCGGGAGCGAACAGGGGAGCTCCTTCCTGGGTGTAGCCTTTCATGAAGTCAATCATGAGCAGTGCAGGCTTGTTGCCAAAGCCGATTCGTTGCCCCCAGACGCCTGCATAGTTGGCGTCGGCACTTTGTTCCTGATTCATCATTCGCTCCTATTTATAAGCGCCTGAAAGCAATGCGCCTGCACCCGGGACGATAGGTTCAAGGTCGAGGGCCTTGAGCATTGCGTAGGTGGTGGCGATGGCGGCGGTCAGCACCGGCTTTCCGGTTTGGGCTTCAACCTGAGGCACGACTTGCAGCGACTGCATTTGTACGCAGGCAGACAGCACGATCACGTCCACGCCTTCAAGATTCATGCCGTTGACAATGCCTGGCAGGTTGGCCGGATCATGCAGGGCGACTTGCAGATTGTCGGGGATTTCCAGGGCGCGCCAATCCACCACTTCAAACCCTTCTGCGCGAATGTAATCGACCACCAGCTCTGTCAGCGGCTTCATATAGGGCGCCACGATGGCGATTTTTTTTGCCCCCATGACCTTGAGGCCATCGATGAGTGCGCCGGCACTGGTAATGACCGGAGCGTTGGCATCGTTTTCGGCGGTGGCCCGGGTCAGGCGTTTCTCGGACTGGCGGTGATAGCCCAGGCCCATGGCCATGATGGCGACGAGGCAGGCATAGCCCAGCACATCGACCCTGGCATCGGACAGTTCAACAGCGCAGCGGTCAGACTCACCATCCATTGCAGCGAGCTCTTCCTTGCGTACTTGTTTCATGCGCATGCGGCTGGAGTGAAAGGTGAAGCGCTCGGGGCGGATCAACTGGCGCGCGGTGAGCATCGCCGGGATCTCGGTTTCCATGGTGGTGTTGGAACTCGGCACAATCTGGCCGATGCGATAAGGCTTGATCACGGGGGTTCTCCTTTTCAGGTCGGCGAGTGGTTGAAAAACAGATTGAATGCACCCAGAAAGCCTTCGAGGTCATCCCACGGGATCATGTGTCCCGCCTGTGCGACGCGGGCGATCTGGAGGGTCGGCAGCAGGTCCTGAATTTCGGCTTCATCGGCCTCCTGAATGACCCCGCCACGTCCGGCGACCATCAGTAATGTCGGCACCTGCAGCTTGGGAAGATCCTGGTGGAAGTCCACGTCATGGAAATCATTGAAAGCGCGGATGATGGCGGGTTCATGGCAGGTGTGCAGCCATTCGGCGCGCAACTGCAATTGCTCATCGCTCCATGTCGGGCAGAAGGTACGCATGGCTTCGATATCCATGCCGCTTTGGGCCAGGCGTATGGAGTCCACGTACCACGCCAGCTTGCTCGGATATTCGCGACGACCGGGGCCGGATACCGGGGGGTCGATCAAGACCAGGCTTTTGACGCCTGCGGGGTTTCGCGCAGTGCTGCGCACGGCAAAGCGGGCGCCCATGGAATGGCCGGCCAGGTGGTAGTCGACAAAGCCCATGGCATGGGCGAACGCACTGATGTCGTCGGCGCATGCATCGGTGCCGTAGTCGAGTTCAGGCGCGCTGCACGATAAACCGCGCCCCCGCACATCCAGTACGTAGGTGTCGAAATGCTCCCCCAACCGTTCTGCAACAAACCCCCAGGTGATCGCAGGGCTGGTGATGCCGGGGATCAGCAGCAAGACCGGTTTGCGGCCGTTGTCCTGGCCGCCATAGCGCAGATAATGCTGACGGATGCCGTTGGCCTGGACGTTTCCTCCATGTATGAACGTACTCATGCCAGGGCTTCCGTTTCGAGTGAATGGCTATAGATGTCGTAGCCGTACACCCAGGCCGGATCTTCCTGGGTCCGCAGCCACGTGTTGGCATTCGAGACGGCCTGTACCCGCGAAGCGCGATCCTTGCGGTTGGCCTCATACAACTGGAAAGCGGTCTGGTAGTCAGTCAGCCCGGTTTCTTGCAGGCAGCGGGTCAACATGGCGGCATCTTCAATCGCCATGCCTGCGCCTTGGGCCATGTGTGGCTTCATGGGATGGCAGGCATCGCCGAGCAATACCATGCGCCCACGGCTCCAAAGCGGCAGTGGGTTACGGTTGAGCAGAGGCCACTTGGTCACGCTCTCGCTGGATTCAATCAAGGCCTGAACGGTGGGGTGGTAACCCTTGAATGCCTCGGACATTTCTTCACGGCTGCTGTCGATAAAGCTGCCCTGGAAATCCCAGGCCGGGTGGGGTACGCCGGTTACGTAGTAGTACTCATCACGCTTGGCGGTGGTGTGATAAACCATCATATGGCGATCCTCGCTCCACCACTTCACGCAGTTTTCGAAGTCGAAGTTGTACTTGGCCAGCGCTTCACCGCGGATCAGTGCGCGGTGGGCGACCCATCCGCTGTAAAGCGGCTTTTCTGCACCGAGCAGTTCTTCGCGGATTTTGGAGTTGATGCCATCAGCGCCAATCACAATATCGGCCTCGGTACTGGTGCCATCGTTGAAATGCAGGCGCACCAGATTTTCGGTCTCTTCAATCCGTATCAGGCACTTATTGAAGTGCATGGTCCCTGCTGCAATGGTCGACATTTGCAGTGCATGCAGGTCTGCGCGGTGAACGGTGATATAGGCCGCGCCGTATTCTTTGCGCGCGTGTTCACCCAGAGGGATCCGGGACAAATAGTCACCACTGGCGCCGTCTCGGCTGAACCAGAAGTCCGGGTGTGAGCCCATATCGCTCAATTGCTGCTCGATACCCATGCGGCGGAAAATTTTCATGATGTTGGGGCCCATGTGAATTCCCGCGCCGATGCGGGAGAACTCGGGGGCCTGCTCATAAACGTCAACCTGGAATCCTGCCTTCTGGAGCAATGTTGCCGCCGCAGCGCCTCCCAGGCCTGCGCCGACAATGGCGATTTTTTGTGTGTTTCGCATGCAGTGTTCCTTTTTTCTTCTTGAGGTGGCTGGAAAGCACATGGGGTTCATGAGCGATTATTTGTAGTGTATACGCTATTGTTTTTGTCGATGTACATACCTTCCTGAAAATAAAATTAATCCACAGTCGAGGTTTTTTTCAGGTTGCACCCGGTATTTGCTGGTTTTTTTTCGATGTGTTACGTTTCTTCTCATTTTTATAAAATCTATAAAAATATTGGAGGCTTACCAATAACTAGCGTATACGCTTTAAATTAGAATCATGAAACGCCGCTGTCCTTCTGGATCGAAAGGCGGGCGTGTCATTCACTCAGCACATCAATTGAGAGGAACAGAAAATGCCGGTGAGCGACTGCGAGTTGACTCAGATGTTTGAGCACGTGTTGAAATTGTCGAAAGTCGACGCGACCCAAAGCGTTGCCGTGTTGAAAAGTCATTACTCGGACCCGCGTACCGTGCGGGCGGCCATGGATGCGGCACAGCGGCTCGGGGCCAAGGTGTATGCCGTCGAGTTGCCGTCGTTCAATCACCCGATGGCGATGGGCAATGACATGACGGCTTACTGTGGGGATACCGCGCTGACGGGCAATATTGCGGCGCAGCGGGCGCTGGAAGCGGCAGATCTGGTGGTCGATACCATGATGTTGTTGCACTCCCCGGAACAGGAACAGATTCTCAAGACCGGTACCCGTATCTTGTTGGCTGTCGAACCACCGGAAGTGCTGGCGCGGATGCTGCCAACGCTGGCGGACAAAGAGCGCGTGATGGCCGCTGAAAAACTCCTCAAACAAGCGCGCTCCATTCATGTCAGATCAAAGGCGGGCAGTGATTTCAGGGCTGCGCTGGGGCAGTATCCCGCAGTGACCGAATATGGTTTTGCCGATGAACCGGGGCGCTGGGATCACTGGCCCAGCGGTTTTCTGTTCAGCTGGCCGAATGAAGAAACCGCGCAAGGAGTGCTGGTGATCGATGTGGGGGACATCGTGCTGCCGTTCAAAAATTATTCGCGAGAGCAGATCACCCTGGAAATCGACAAGGGCTTCATCACATCGATTCACGGCGGTTTCGAGGCCGAATACCTGCGCGATTACCTGAAGTATTTCAATGACCCCGAGGTCTACGGTATCTCTCACATCGGTTGGGGGTTGCAGCCGCGTGCACAGTGGACCGCGATGGGCTTGCATGACAAAAACGACGGCATGTGCATGGATGCGCGGGCGTTTTACGGCAACTTCCTATTTTCGACCGGGCCCAATACCGAGGTGGGAGGGACACGTAAAACGCCATGCCATCTGGATATCCCGTTGCGCCACTGCGATATCTACCTCGATGACCAGGCGGTGGTGGCCGCAGGCGTAGTCGTGGCCCCGCAAGGTTCTATTGCTTCGTGAGACACCGCGCAGCCCGGGTGCCTTGTTTTACTCGGCCCCGGCTGCGAACGCAGACCTTTTGCGTACGAGGTTTACCTTGATGGCATTCTGGCAGTTAAGGTAGTTGCCGTTTACACCTGGAATTGCCCTTTTAACCCTTTTTGATCGATAGAGGCTGCAGTGTCGGATACGACAGACCAAACCCCGGACAGTACCGTTGCATATGACTTTTCCGAGCAGGTGGGCCATTTGTTGCGCAAGGCTTACCAGCGCAATATGGCCATTTTTCAGCAGAACATCGGGGACTCGCAATTGACTGCCGTCCAGTTCATCACCCTGTGCGCGGTGCATGATCACGGTCCCAGTTCCTTGAGTGAATTGATCAAGGCCACGGCCGTTGATCAGGCAACGATTCGCGGCATTGTTGAGCGCTTGCAAGGACGTGGCCTGATTACGCTGGAACCCGCCGCCCATGACCGGCGCAAGGTCATCGTAAGCCTGACTGAAGCCGGTCAGCAGTTGGTGCGTGATACCCAGCCCAGCGCCGCCCGGGTGAGTGAGCTGACGTTAGGCAAGCTCAATCCTGCCGAGCGCGTGGCGATACTTTATTTGCTGCGCAAAATGGTGGATGAAAGCAGCGACTGAGTTTTCTTGCAGGCCTTGGCATTATTCTTGCTCCTTTTTGGTTAAGTAGTCACTTCATCAAAAAAAGGGTGCCAGAGGTAACGCCGAGCGCTGGATAGATTTTTGTCCTTTAACGCCTGCACCTTTTACGTGCACTGCGCTTGCGTGCCCACGCTTGACCTGCGCGGCGACTTGTTTTGCCCTTTTCATGAAGTGATTACTTAATAAGATCCGCTTTAAAACAGTGCGGACGATGCCACCTGGGGAAGCGGGACATGAGTGATCAAACGCTGGCACCGACTACGACGGTAACACTGCAGGTGAACGGGCAGGGCATAGAGGTCACTGCAATGGCTGATACGCCGTTGCTGTTGATTCTGCGTAACGATTTACAGCTTAACGGCCCCAAATACGGGTGCGGCCTGGGTGAATGCGGTGCGTGTACCGTGATCATTGACGGAGTGGCTGCCCGATCTTGTGTGTTTCCGCTGGCCGGGGCTGAGGGGCGTGAAATCACCACCCTCGAAGGCCTTGGTACGCGGGCTGCCCCGCACCTTGTGCAGCAGGCGTTCATTGATGAGCAGGCGGCGCAATGCGGCTACTGCATGAACGGAATGATCATGACTGCCAAGGCTTTGCTCGACCGTAACCCGCACCCCAGCGAGGCGCAGGTACGAAACGAGTTGTCTGCCAACCTTTGCCGCTGTGGCACCCATGTCGAAATTATTCGTGCGGTCATGCTTGCCGCTTGCCGAAAGCCTTGAACGGATTGATGACTATGTCCCTTACCACGCTCACCCGTGATCAGTTGCTGGCCAAGTCCGGCGTTTTGTTGGTGGTTGATGAGATTCAGCCACCCCCCGGGCTGGTGCCCAAAGGCGGGGTCCCGGTGTTCAAACCCAAGGAATTGGGGCTGTTTATTGCTGTGAACGATGATGGTCTGGTGTATGCATTTAACGGTCATGTGGATCTCGGGACCGGTATCAGAACCTCGTTAGCGCAAATCGTTGCGGAAGAACTGGATTTGACCCTGGATCAGGTTTGCATGGTGCTGGGGGACACCGCCAGTGCGCCTAACCAGGGCGCCACCATTGCCAGTGCGACCATTCAGATCACGGCGATTCCTTTGCGCAATGCGGCGGCCGAAGCGCGGCGTTTCCTCCTGGCAAGGGCTGGTGCGCAGTTCGGTGTCGAGGTTCACACCCTGGTGATAGAGGATGGGGTGGTCAAGAGTGACGATGGCCGCCAGTTGACATTCGCTCAACTGGTCGAGGGTGAACACTTCGAGATCGGTATCGCCGGCGATGCTCCGCTCAAACGACCGGAAGATTACCAGCGGGTAGGCAAGGACTCGGCCCGGGTCGATATTCCTGGCAAAGCCACCGGCGAACTGACCTATGTGCACGATATGCGCGTACCGGGCATGTTGCATGGCCGTGTCATTCGCCCGCCTTACGCTGGACTTGATAGCGGTGATTTTGTTGGCAATAGCCTGCTGCAGGTGGATGAGTCCTCGATTGCTCACATCCCGGGCATCGTCAAGGTCGTGGTGATCCGCGACTTTGTGGGCGTGGTTGCGATGCGTGAAGAGCAGGCAGTAAAAGCCGCTCAAGCGCTGAAAGTCACTTGGAAGGACTGGAATTTCAAGCTGCCGGACATGAACGATGTCGAGCAGGCAATCCGTGCCAACCCGCGGGTCCAGAGGGTCGTGCTGGACAAGGGGAATGTGGAACAGGCGCTGGAGCAGGCCAGCGAGCAGATGAACCGTACTTATCTGTGGCCCTATCAAATCCATGGCTCCATTGGTCCGTCCTGTGGCCTGGCGGATTATCAGGGCGACCACATACGTGTGTGGTCCGGTACGCAAAACCCGCATTTATTGCGCGCTGACCTGGCTTGGTTGCTGGAGTATCCCGAAGAGCGCATTGAAGTGATCCGCATGGAGGCTGCGGGTTGCTATGGGCGCAATTGTGCCGATGACGTGTGCGCGGATGCACTGTTGCTGTCCCGTGCCGTGGGGGTTGCGGTAAGGGTGCAGCTGACCCGTGAGCAGGAGCATGTCTGGGAGCCCAAAGGCTCGGCACAATTGATGGAAGTGAGCGGCGGGCTCAATGCCGATGGCGCGGTGGCGGGCTATGACTTTCAGACCAGCTATCCGTCCAATGGCGCGCCGACCCTGGCCCTGTTGCTGACAGGGCGGGTGGAGCCGGTGGCGGCAATGTTCGAGATGGGAGATCGCACCTCGATCCCGCCGTACGATTTCGAACACATGCGCGTAACCATCAATGACATGGCGCCCATCGTTCGGGCTTCATGGATGCGGGGTGTCTCTGCACTGCCCAATACCTTTGCGCATGAGTCGTATATTGATGAATTGGCTTTTGCCGCGAAAGTCGATCCGGTCGAGTATCGCTTGCGTTATCTGAATGACGAGCGCGCTTCGGAGTTGGTGCGGGCCACTGCGGCCCGTGCGCAATGGGTGGCGCGCACCGAGCCCATGCAGATACCTGAGCAGGATAATGTGCTGCGTGGCCGTGGTTTCGCCTATGCCCGTTATATCCACAGCAAGTTTCCGGGCTTCGGTGCCGCATGGGCGGCATGGGTGGCGGATGTTGCGGTTGATAAACTCAGTGGCGAGGTGTCGGTGACACGCGTCGTGATCGGGCATGACGCGGGGATGATGATCAATCCGGCAGGCGTGAAGCATCAGATCCATGGCAATGTGATCCAGGCTACCAGCCGTGTGCTCAAGGAGCGGGTGACGTTCGAAGAGTCGACGGTGGCCAGCAAGGAGTGGGGTGCTTATCCCATCCTGACGTTCAAGCAGGTGCCGAAAATCGACGTGCTGATGATGCCGCGTCAGCACGAGCCACCCATGGGGGCCGGCGAGTCGGCGGGTGTGCCGAGTGCGGCAGCCATTGCCAACGCAATCTACGATGCCACCGGCATCCGCTTCAGGGAGTTGCCGATTACTCCGGAGCGGGTACTGGCTGCACTCAAACAATCGCCAAACGAAGCGGGTGTGACTCCCGAGCCTGACGAGGCGCCGAAGCCCAGGCGCTCGAAGTGGTTGTTTGGGTCACTGTTGGCCGGGTTCGGCGCGTTGGCGGGCATTGCTGTCACGGCGTTGCCCTGGCGCGCAGAGATTGCCCCTATCACGCCTCCTTTGGCGGGCACCTGGTCTGCGGCGACGCTCGAACGTGGTCGATTATTGGCGGCGGTGGGCGATTGCGCCGTCTGCCATACCGCCCCGGGCGGCGTGACCAACGCGGGGGGGTTGGCGATGCAGACCCCTTTTGGCAAGTTGTACAGCACCAACATCACGCCTGACCCGGAAACCGGCATCGGCAAGTGGTCCTACACGGCGTTCGAGCGCGCCATGCGCGAGGGCATAAGCCGCGACGGTAAGCATTTGTACCCGGCATTCCCTTACACCGCCTTCAGGAACATTGATGATGCCGACATGCAGGCGTTGTATGCCTACCTGATGTCTCAGGCGCCGGTCTCCCAGCCGGCCCAAAACAACGAGATGCAGTTCCCTTTCAATAAGCGACCGTTGATGGCCGGCTGGAATGCACTGTTCCTGCGTCAAGGTGAAATCAAGCCGCAACCGCAACGCAGTCCGCAATGGAATCGAGGTTCGTATCTGGTCAATGGCCTGGGGCACTGCGCGGCGTGCCACTCGCCGCGGAATCTGATGGGGGCGGAAAAGGGAGGTCAGTCATTTTTGGCCGGCGGCATGGTCGATGGCTGGGAGGCGCCGGCACTCAACGGTTTGTCCAAAGCCCCGACACCCTGGACTGAAGACCAATTGTTTACCTACCTCAGTACGGGCTACTCCGACGCTCATGGCGTGGCGGCGGGGCCTATGGGGCCGGTGGTCAGCGAGCTGGCAAAGCTGCCCGAATCTGACCGGCGTGCAATGGCGGTGTATCTCGCCTCACTCAAGGGCGAGGCTGCGGCCGAGTCCGCCGCAACCCTGCAGGCCAGCGAGCAGGCGAGTGCATCCACGGTTTCATTGGGCAATGGCCGGCGTGTTTTCGAGGGCGCTTGTCAGGGCTGTCACGCCGATGGCCTGGGCCCAGAACTGTTCGGCGTGAGTCCATCGCTGGCGAGCAATAGCAATGTCCACAGTGCACTGCCCGACAACTTGATAAAAGTCATTTTGCAGGGCATTACGACCCCGGCGACGGCAGACCTGGGCTACATGCCCGGATTCAAGGACAGCTTGTCGGATCGGCAAATCAGCGAATTGGCGGCTTATTTACGCAACCGCTTTGCCCCGGCGGAACCTGCCTGGCAGGGCTTGCAGCAACGGGTTGTGCACTTGCGCGCCAACCCTGGAACTCATTGATGCTCGGTGGTGGCCGGCAGCGTCATGACTCCGCGAACCACCTGATCGCTGATAAAGGTCAGCCAGTCTTGTCGCTGGTCAGGATGGGCAAGGTCCTGGCCGAGAAATGAGGTGAGGGTGTGCAGGTTCGAGTTATAGAAGTAGCACAGCGAAGCGATCATCAAGTAAACGTGATTGGTGTCGACGTCCTGGCGAAAAATACCCTGTTGCTGGCCGGCCTCGATGATCGGTCGGATCACGCCTACGGTGGTCGTGGACAGGCGTCCAAGCTCGCGGGATTGCTGGGCATGCTTGCCTTTGTGCAGGTTCTCGATCGTCAGGATGGCCACGAACTCAGGGTGGTGCACGTAGTAGTTCCAGAAAAAGGCTACCTGTTCGCGCAAGGCCTCGATTGGTTTGGACAGATCGGGGCGCAGGGTGCTTTCGGCTTGGTTGAAGGCATCGTAAATGTGCTCAAGCACATGGACGAACAGGTTCTCCTTGCTGGAGAAGTAGTAATAGATCATCCGGTCGTTGGATTCGGCTTCTTTGGATATTTGCTCGATCCGTCCGCCGGCATAACCGTTGCGGGCGAATACCGCCACTGCCGCTTTGAGAATGCGAGCTTTGGTTTGATCGGCTTGATGAGCTCTGATCCCGGTTTTCTTGTTCAAGCGTATGTCCTTCATGCTGACCTGACCCAGGGCCATGCCTTATCCGGCGCCACTGCGCCTGTGCAGGCGATGGTACGACAATTGACTGATTAAAGTGCGGAGCTGGCGTTATGTCTGATTTGTTTTGCTTGCTGGATGCAATGGACAGCGCTGACAAGGCTGGCACCCATGCCGTACTGGCGACGGTGATCAAGGTGGAAGGTTCTGCGTATCGGCGCCCGGGCGCCCGGATGTTGATACCGAGTGGCGGCCAGGCGGTGGGGACGGTCAGCGGTGGCTGCCTGGAACAGGAGTTGGTCAGGAAAGCCTGGTGGCTGACGGAGTCGGGCCAGGCGGTCATTCGTAGTTACAGTACCGCGGCGCGGGACGATGACGAATCTGAGGATGGCGGTGCCGGACTGGCATTTGGTTTGGGCTGTAATGGCACGGTGCATGTGCTTCTTGAGCGGCGTGAGGCCGGGCAACCCACACTGCTGGACGCTCTATTGCAGCGTGTGCGTGCCACCGGCCGACCTGCCGCGCTGGCGACCGTGCTGTCGGCAGGCGCGAGCCCGGGTCTGAAGATAGGTGCCCGAGTGGGGGTGGCGGACGGCATTCAAACGAGCGAGGGGGTTCATGACGAGGCCTTCCAGAGATGGGTTCAAGCGGATCTGCTCAGGACACTTGAGCGCAGGACGTCTTCACGGATGGTTTATGAGCTGGGTGCCGTGGCCGTCGAGGTATTTCTTGAATACATAGCCCCACAACGTCGACTGGTGATTTTTGGGGCCGGCAATGATGCTCAGCCATTGGTGCGTTTTGCCAAGGCGCTGAACTGGCATGTTCAGGTGTTTGACGGTCGTGTGCATTTTGCCCGGCCTGAGCGTTTTCCCGAGGCGGACCATGTCGCGAGGATGTCTATTGAGCAGCCTGTCGATTTGTCGCCGGTGGTTGATGGGGCAGCGGTGGTGGTCATGACTCACAGTTATCGTCAGGACCGTTACTGGCTCAAAAACGTCCTGGAGTGCGCGCCACTCTATATCGGGCAGTTAGGGCCGAAAGAGCGCAGTGAGCGGCTTTTTGATGAACTGGACATCTGTCCGGCGACTGGCGGGCCAAGGTCGCGCGTTCACTATCCCATGGGCCTGGATCTGGGAGGCGATACCCCTGAAGTGGTCGCTTTGGCCATTGTCAGTGAAATCGCGGCCTGTTTTAACCAGCGTCAGGGCGGGATGCTGAAGGGCCGTAACAGCACCATTCATGACGTGACGCCAGGATGCCGCACGGTCGTGTGCGAACCGGATGTCTGCCGATGAAGATTAACCCCAGATCGATGCCTTCTTGATACGCCTGAAAATCCCGGGCAGGTCTATAATCGCCGCACATTTATTTCCCGCCCACAGACTGTCGAGACTTTCATGACTATCTCTCTGTACGCTGCTTCCATTCCCGTGTTCAAACAAATGCTCAACGCCATGAGCGGTGTCCTGACCAAGGCTGAAGCGCATGCTACGGCCAAGAACATCGACCCGAGTGTGTTCCTGCAGGCGCGTCTGGCGCCGGACATGTTCCCGCTGGTGCGTCAGGTGCAAATCGCGGTTGATTTTGCCAAGGGCGTTTCGGGCCGTCTGGCTGAAATCGAATTGCCGAAGTACGACGAAAGCGAAACCACATTTGCTGACCTGCAAGCGCTGATCAGCAAGGTGCTGGCCTTTGTTGACACCATCAAGCCCGAGCAGGTCGATGGCAAGGAAGGGATTGAAATCGTGACCCGTCCAGGGACGCCCAAAGAAAAACGCTTCAGTGGCCAGTCTTACCTGCTGACCTACGGTCTGCCGCAGTTCTTCTTCCACGTCACGACCACTTACGCGATCCTGCGCCACAATGGCGTTGAAGTCGGCAAGCGCGATTACATGGGTGCGTTCTGACTGAGTGAGCATGGGCGCTGAGTAGCGCCCTGCCAGCGGTTCAGGAGTCGCCCTTGCGGGCGCTCCTGGATACGCCCTGATTCAGGCGGTCTGGTCTTCTTTGGCCAGGCAGGCCGCAGCGGTAAACAACACGTCGGTGGAGGAGTTGAGTGCGGTTTCGGCAGAATCCTGCAGGATGCCGATGATGAAGCCCACTGCCACCACTTGCATGGCAATTTCGCTCGGGATGCCGAACAGGCTGCACGCCAGCGGAATCAGCAGCAACGACCCTCCCGCCACCCCGGAAGCACCGCAGGCACACACCGCTGCCACCACGCTCAGCAGGAATGCAGTGGGCAGATCGACCTGAATCCCCAAGGTGTGCACCGCGGCCAGTGTCAGCACGGTAATGGTGATCGCCGCACCGGCCATGTTGATCGTGGCGCCCAGCGGAATCGATACCGAGTAAGTATCTTCATGCAGGCCCAGGCGCTCGCTCAACGCCATGTTCACGGGGATGTTGGCCGCCGAACTGCGGGTGAAAAATGCCGTGATGCCACTTTCGCGCAGGCACAGGAACACCAGCGGATACGGATTGCGCCGCAGTTTCCAGAAAACGATCAGGGGATTGACCACCAGTGCTACGAACAGCATGCAGCCAATCAGCACTGCGAGCAGGTGCAGGTAGCCCAGCAGCGCGCTGAAGCCGGCGGTGGCGAGTGTAGAGGCTACCAGGCCGAAAATGCCCAGCGGGGCAAAGCGGATCACCACGCGGACGATCACGGTCACGCCGTTCGACAGGTCGTTAAGCACCGTGCGGGTGGTGTCGCCGGCATGGCGAATGGCGATGCCCATGCCGATGGCCCACGCCAGAATGCCGATAAAGTTGGCATTCATCAGGGCGCTGACCGGGTTGTCGACCACGCTCAGCAGCAGGCTTTGCAGGACTTCGCTGATGCCGCCGGGGGCTGACACCGGAATGTCCTGCGTGACCAGTACCAGAGAGGACGGAAATGCCATGCTGGCAACCACGGCCACAGCCGCTGCCGCAAAGGTGCCGAACAGGTAGAGCACCAGGATCGGGCGGATGTGGGTTTCTTGTCCGTGCTTGTGGTTGGCGATGGAGGCCATGACCAGGACAAACACCAGAATCGGGGCCACGGCCTTCAAGGCGCTGACGAACAGTTTGCCAATGAAGGCCACGGAAAGTGCCCCGGCAGGCGCGAGCCAGGCCAGCAGAATCCCGGCAATCAGTCCGATGACAATCTGGGTCACCAGGCTGGTGTGTTTTAGCCTGTAAAACAGGGAAGGGGGAGTGTCGGTCATAAAGGCGTCTCTAGTTGTTTTGGGTGGCGCATACGAAAACGTGTGGCCGGTCAGCAACAAGTGGGCAGGCTGATCGACGAGAACCAGTAAGCATAAACGTTTTGTTTAAGGTAGATGCAGCGGCCGAGTTTAGTCGTGCGTGCCGGGCACGTCTGTCTGACCAAGCTCATGGCGGGCGGCGGACTTTATCATAGAGATGCAGGATGATTCCCGGGTAAGGGGCAATCTGCCACACCCGTTGTGTATCCACAGCCCGGTAACCGATCCCTGCTGGGTACTCATTCTGTTACTATTTGCCATCCTCATATTTCTTCAAGTCAGTGGGCCTTTTGGTCGTCACTGGCGTCGCTGTTTCTGGAGTTATTCATGCTGTTGCCCATCCTGCTGCTGTCTGCGGCCGGTTTTACCGTGCTTACGACCGAGTTCATTATTGTCGGGCTGCTGCCTGCGATTGCCCGGGACCTTGACGTGAGCGTGCCTCAGGCCGGGTTGCTGGTCACGCTGTTCGCCTTCACGGTGGCAGCCTTGGGGCCGTTCTTGACTGCCTACTTTGCGCGGTTCGAGCGCAAGCGCCTGTTTATTGTCATTTTGTTGATGTTCGCCTTTGCCAATACTGTGGCCGCGCTGGCGCCCAACATCTGGGTGATGGGTTTTGCGCGTTTGTTGCCAGCGTTGGGTTTGCCGGTGTTCTGGGCGCTGGCCAGTGAAACGGCAGTGGGTATCGCAGGACCTGAATACGCCGGCCGGGCGATTGCCAAGATAGGCTTTGGCATCGTCTGTGCGACGGTGTTCGGTATCCCTGTCGGTACGCTGATCTCGGATGCGTGGGGCTGGCGCAGTGCGTTCGGTATTCTGGCGGTGGTGGCGCTGGCCAAGGCCGCGCTGTTGTGGGTGTATCTGCCGGCGATCCGGGTGGTCAATGAGCAGTCCAGCCTGAGTTCACAATTTGTCATGCTGCGCAGCCCGCTGGTCATTGGCCATATCCTGCTCTCGGTGCTGGTGTTTAGCGGCATGTTTACCGCCTACACCTATCTGGCCGACATACTCGAGCGGTTGGCTGGATTCGATGGCACGGTGGTCGGTTGGTGCCTCATGGGCTTTGGCGCGGTGGGGTTGGTTGGCAATTCGTTGGGCGGACGCATGGTCGATCGCCATCCGCTGATTGCCTCGATCGTGTTCTGTGCCTTTATGATCGGCGGCCTGCTGGCGCTGGTACCGAGCATCCATTCCACTTTGGGTCTGGCGGCGGCGATGGGGGTTTGGGGCGTGACCCAGGCGGCCATGTTCCTGATCAGCCATGTGCGGTTGATGAAAGTCGCGGCCCATGCGCCTGCGTTCGGTGCCTCGTTGAACATTGCCGGCGGCAATCTGGGCATTGGCCTGGGGGCAATGATCGGTGGACGAGTGATCGACAACTACGGCCTGGGCAGTCTCGGGCTGGCGGCGGCCGGGTTGATCCTGCTGTCGATCGTGCTCGCACTGTGGTTGATGAAGTGCAAGCCCGTGTCGCCCGTGATCAACTGCCCGGACCGGTAAACAACTCGCGCCGGGCACTCTCGGTGATGGCCACGATGCCGGGGTGACGGATCTTGCGCTCAACGGTAATGGCGTAAAAGGATTCGGTGACTGCTTCAGTGTGTCCGATCAGCTCTACGTCGAACTGGCGCATCACTTCCTGGGCAATCACGCTGGGTGCGATAAAAACCCCGATTCCGGATTGGCCAAAAGCCTGCATCAGGGCGCTGTCATCGAACTCGCCAACAATTCGCGGCTGTATTTGCTGCTCGGCCAGCCAGCGTAGCAGGCGACTGCGAAGCACGGTTTCGGGGCCGGGGATCAGCAGCGGGGCACCTTGCAGGCACTGCGGGAAGTTCTCGGCATAGTCTTTGGCCAGGCTGCGGGCGGCAAAAAAACTGATGCCGCACTCGCCGAGCTTCTGGCTGAAACCCTTGATGTCCAGGTGAGAGGGCATCGGGCTGTCGGAAATCACCAGGTCAAGGCGCTGGATGGCCAGGTCTGCCAGCAACCGGTCCAGCTTGTCTTCGCGGCAGGTGATGCGGATCGGTTCATCAAGCTCCATGGTCGGGGCGATCAGGCGATAGACAATCGATTTGGGCACCACGTCGGCAACCCCGACCTTGAACAGCACCTGCTGTTCTTTGGGGGACATGCGCAGCATGCTCTCCAGTTCGCTGCCGACCTGGAAAATCTGTTCGGCATAGGGCAAGACCTGGCGCCCGGTTTCGGTCAGTTCCAGTTGCCGGCCGACGCGACGAAACAACGGCAGGCCATAGGTTTGTTCCAGCAGGCTGATTTGCCCGCTGATGGTCTGTGGCGTGAGATTCAATTGCTCGCAGGCGCGGACAATGCTGCCTGTTTTGGCCACGACCCAGAAGTAGTGGAGTTGGCGGTAATTAAGCATTGGGCGCTTTCCACTTCGTAAAAACCGAAGTATAACCCTTGAAAATACGAATTTTACTGAAGTGTTGGAGTCTTTAGAATCCCGCGCTATTCACGGGTCATGTTGTTGACTGCTGATTTTATAGAAGGAAATCACGATGAAGATTAAGCACGCAGGTGTTGCTGTACTGTTGGCGACGGCTCTTTTCGTCATCAGTGGCTGTGATCAGGCTGAAAAGGCTGCACAACAGATGCTGGATAAAACCGCCGAGTCGGCCAAGCAGGCGATTGATGACACCCACAAGGCGGCCGAACAGGCGCTGCACGATGCCACAGGCCGGCCAGTCGAAAAGGAACAGCCTGAGCAAGAGCGTCAAGAGTCGTCGTCACACACCATTTAATTTGTCTTACCGCAGAGTCTGAGTACACCTATGGAATATCTTTTAGAGCTGGCGGTCAGTCCCGCCGCTTGGGTCGCGTTGGCCACCTTGATCGTGATGGAAGTCGTACTGGGTATCGACAACCTGATCTTCATCTCTATTTTGACCAATAAATTGCCGGCGCAATTCCGCACCAAGGCGCGGCGCATCGGCATCGGCATGGCGCTCATCTTGCGTCTGGGTCTGCTCAGCACCATCGCCTACATCGTACAGTTGACCACGCCGGTGTTTGAGGTGTTGGGGCAGGCGTTCTCGTGGAAGGACATGATCCTGATCGCCGGTGGCCTGTTCCTGGTGTGGAAGGCTACCAGTGAAATGCACCACAGCATGCAGCCGGTGGTGGAGGATGAGTCTACCATCAAGACGTCTACGGTGACGTTGGGCTTTGCCGCGGCCATCGGGCAGATTCTGATGCTGGACATGGTGTTTTCCATCGACAGCATCATTACCGCGGTCGGCATGACCGAGCATTTGCCGATCATGGTGGTGGCCGTTGTGGTAGCGGTGTTGGTGATGCTGCTGGCCTCCGAGCCTCTGGCCAAGTTCATCAATGAGAACCCGACCGTCGTCATGCTGGCCCTGGCTTTCCTGATCATGATCGGCATGACCCTGATCGCTGAAGGTTTCGGCTTCCATGTGCCTAAAGGCTATGTGTATGCGGCGATGGCGTTCTCGGCCACGGTTGAGACACTGAACATCGTGGCACGAAAGATTCGCGAAAAACGCCAGGCTGCTCTGGTGAAGTAATCTCGAGTCGAACACCAAAAGCCGCCCTCCTGCATAAGGAAGGCGGCTTTTTACATTGGGGTGTTTGCCGCGCCAACTGCCGATTTGGCAGGGGGGCTTTTTGGAGCAGGTTCTACGTGAGATTCAGGGTGATGGTGGCGACGGCTGATGCGCATCACGCCCCACAGCATGGCGGCGGCAACGGCCAGCCAGCCGGTAAACAGCAGAAAAACAGTCAATGCCGGGCTCATCAGTGCCTCCCTTGCCCACAACGGGCACAACACATGTCTAAGCAGTGGACAGTCTAGCCTGAGCAGCGTTGCAGTCTATTGACCAAAGGTCGCGTGGGACTAACTGATTTGCTCTATCTGAACAGTCCTGCTGTGGGGTAAGGGTATACCTCTTTCAGTTCGCGTCCTATGATCAGCAGCCATGTCGGGCCGTCCGGGTTCATTCAAGCGAGGGAACATGCAGGGAGTGATTGGTTTGAGATCCGTGCGGCAGTGGCTGGTGGCCGCCTGTGCTGTGGCGGTGATGGGTTGTGCCAGTGTCGAGCCACCGAAAATTCGAGGTTTGCCGGAAAGGGTCGAACTCAATGGGGTGCCTTTTTTTCGGGGGAATGCCCACCAAAGTGGCCCGCATGTCTTGGCCAGCATGCTCGGCGAGCAACGGATCAGGATGACCCCGGGACTGCTGCTCAAGCCCTTGAAGCTGCCAGAGGCGGAGGCTTCATTACAAGGCAATATGGAACGACTGGCCGCCGAGTACGGGCTGATGGTGTATCCGCTGGACACATCCATGCAGGCGTTGCTGACTCAAGTGGCGGCGGGGTACCCTGTGATGCTGCGATTCAGCGAAGGCAGAATCTGGTCCGAACCGCGCTACGCCATGCTGGTGGGCTACAACCGCGCGAAGCAGACGGTGTTGTTGCGGGCCGGCATGGACCGTCGCCGACTGATGGGCTTCAAGGCATTTGAAGCGGCCTGGGCAGATGCCGGCAATTGGGCGGTGCTGATCATGTCGCCGGATCAGTTGCCGGCCGACGTCGATAAGGCTCGCTGGCTGACAGCCGCCAGCGAATTGTCCCGTGCAGGCCAGGAGCAGGCTGCGGCCCGGGCTATTCGGACCCTGGAGGCACGCCCCTGACGGTCGCCGTGATTGAAGCGGTGACCGCGAGGGTGCGCAGGCGCTTAGCTTAAAAGCCGAACTTGTCGCGCAGGCTGTAGTACCACGCACCTAGCGCAGTCAGCGGCGTACGCAACAGTTGTCCGCCGGGGAACGGGTAATGCGGCAGGTCAGCAAAGGCATCGAAACGTTCCGCCTGACCCCGCAAGGCCTCGGCCAGCACCTTGCCTGCCAGATGGGTGTACGTCACGCCATGGCCACTGCAGCCTTGCGAGTAATAGATGTTGTCACCGATGCGCCCGACCTGAGGCAGGCGTGACAATGTCAGCAGGAAGTTGCCCGTCCATGCGTAGTCAATTTTCACGTCCTTGAGTTGCGGGAATGCCTTGAGCATTTTCGGGCGAATAATCGCCTCGATATTGGCCGGGTCCCGCGCGCCGTACACCACCCCGCCGCCAAAGATCAGGCGCTTGTCACCGGACAGGCGATAGTAATCGAGCAGGTAGTTACAGTCTTCGACGCAATAGTCCTGTGGCAGCAGGGTGCTGGCCAGTTCTTCGCCCAGCGGTTCGGTGGTGATCACCTGTGTGCCGCACGGCATGGATTTGGAGGCCAGCTCAGGGACCAGATTGCCCAGATACGCATTGCCCGCCACGATGATGAACTTGGCCCGGACCTTGCCCTGCGGCGTGTGCACCACCGGGTTGGCGCCGCGCTCAATGCGAATGGCCGGTGACTGCTCGTAAATCGTGCCACCCAGGGATTCAACCGCCGCCGCCTCGCCCAGCGCCAGATTGAGCGGGTGAATATGCCCGCCACTCATGTCCAGCAGCCCGCCCTGATAGTGATCACAGGCGACGACCTCACGAATCCGGCGCTGATCCAGCAGCTCCAGGTGAGTATTGCCATAACGCTCCCAGAGCTTCTTCTGCGCTTCCAGGTGCCCCATCTGCTTGCTGGTGATGGCTGCAAACACACCGCCGTCTTTCAGGTCGCACTGGATCTGATACTTGGCGACGCGATCGCGAATGATCTTCCCGCCCTCAAAAGCCATCTGCCCCAACAACTGCGCTTGCCTGGCCCCCACCGTTCGCTCGATCACATCTATGTCGCGGCTATAGCTGTTAACGATCTGCCCGCCATTACGACCCGACGCGCCAAACCCCACTTTGGCCGCTTCCAGTACCGTCACCTTGAAACCGCTCTCCAGCAAAAACAGCGCGCTCGACAGCCCGGTATAACCGGCACCGATCACACAAACGTCTGTCTCGACATCATTTTGCAGGGCAGGGCGCTCAGGAACCGGATTGGCCGAAGCTGCATAGTAGGACTGGGGGTAGGGAGTGTTCGACATTCTGCAGCCTCTGTTTTATATTTTTTACGAGTGCCGCCGATGCTACCTGAGTTGAAATCCCCCCGCCAGCCACCCCGGACGACGCTTTTTTGCCTATCAAATAAAAAATTCGACTATTCATAGGGTTAGCTGCAAAAAAGGTGTTGACACCCCTCCGCAAATCTATAGAATGCGACCCCACAGCAGGCACGTAGCTCAGTTGGTTAGAGCACCACCTTGACATGGTGGGGGTCGTTGGTTCGAGTCCAATCGCGCCTACCAAACAAAATCCGCTCTGCTGGGCGGTCTAGAAGGGCTCACCGAAAGGTGGGCCCTTTTTTGTTGTCTTGGATTTCATGCAGAACGTTCACAAAATATCGGGTTCGTTCACACAGGGCAATGTGAATGCCGTTGAAAGGTGTTTTGAGTATGGCGAGGCGGCTGAATTAAGGTGGGATGGTGTGAGTAAGCACGTCCGATGTAATGCGGTAAGCTGGATTCTTACTCACAAGGATGTATCGCATGAAGCCTCCCTCAGATCTTAAGATTCTCGACGTAATCTACAAGCTGTACTACGACGAGTTTCAGAGCTTCACACAGGAGCCCGACGTTCAAAACGGTCGGGTGGGTAAAATTCATGTGCCCATCGACTGTAAGATGATTGCTAGGGAGTTGGGCGTGGATAGTGACATCGTTTTTGGAAGGCTCTACTACCACTTGGAGGAGAGGTACGGCTATAAAAGAGAAGGTGGTAGCAGGGTCGCATTCTTCTCGTTGGGTGTAGGGGTTGACAGGCACTGCGTAAACTTCCCGCTTCTTGCATCTGTGCTTGCGGGGTTGCAAGAGGAAAACAGCAAATTCCAATGGGCGACCGTCTTGTCCGCAATAGCCCTCCTGATCTCAATCGTAGTGCCGTTAGTTGACATGTTGCTGAGCAAGTAGTGAGTGCGTGGCGGTGCGATCTGTCTGGAGTTGGTTTCAGTAGGGAGAATTAGCATTCTCAGCTTTTGCACTTGTAGTTTCGGCGTGCCTGAACTGAAAGAGTTGGATGGGTAGCCGGTACTCCTGCAGACCCTACTTTGGGTGGCCTTGTGGCGTTTTATAAATCACGGAGCATCATGCTGAATGGAAATTGTCGTCGTAGTAATTGCAGTCGTCATTGGGCTGTTCGTGTTCAGCATGAGCAGGGGCAAAAAGGCAGTACGTGCTTATGTCTACTTGGCTTCACGAAGTGATGGCGCAAGCGAGGTAGAGGCGAACCTAATTGCATCACGGATTGATACTCATAGAGCTGGTCAGCTAAACGACGCAATGCTTATGTTCAATCGTCAGTGCTACAACGGTAAGCAGTTGGCAATGATTTCGGATGCAAGGCTTGATGGGTTCAACGGGTAGATTGAAGGAGCTGTGCGAGGTGCTGTGCACAGAATTGCACCGCTTGATGTAGTGTGGCCTCTAGCGTCTTGCACTCGGCTGAGTGTGTAGCGTGATGCTTGGTCAATCATAACTGCCAGCAGCATGAGAAACTCACTCATAAGGGATTCAGCATGAAGGCATGGATTGGGGCTATTGCACTGGTTGGGCTGTTGGCAAGCGGCAGTGCTGTGGCCTTGGACGGAAATGGGCTGCTTAGTGCTTGTTAAACGACAATTAGGTATTCCGACGGTGCCAAGGATGTATCTCCTTTCGATGTGGGTCAGTGCACTGGCATCGTTGAGGGTGTAGAGGGAGCAGTAATCATATTGAATGATTCGGTAAAGCCAGGCATGAAAACCTGCTACCCAGCCAATGGAACTACAAATATCCAGAAAGCAAGGATCGTTGTGAAGTACATGCTGGAACACCCAGACCAACTACATCTTCCTGCGGCAGCCCTAACTTTAATCGCCTATGCGGGTGCATTTCCCTGCAAGAAGTAACGAATTCACGGAGTCCATTCTCGTAGTTATGTGGATGATGGTTGAGGGGCAGAGATATGCTGAGTGAATCGCCCCGGTTTTGCGGACTGGGAATATGCTTTCATTGCTGGAACCGGGTCCCCGTTTTACGGGATCGACGTCAGGTTTTTTGCTGCTGCTACGGGACAGATCCACTCGCAGGGCGGGTTGGCTGTCACGATCGATAGCAGCTTGCAACAATGCCTGGACTGGAAACCGGACGTTGCTGTCGTTATTGGAGCAATGGTCTGGGAAAGTGCAGAAGCCCCGGATATTCGAGATTTTCTGCATGCTTGCCGTTCACGTGGAGCGACACTTGCCGGTATCTGCGGGGGAACGTTGGCGCTTGCGAGGGCCGGTCTTCTCGACACGATTCCTCATACCTCGAACAGCGCTGACTTCTTACAAGAGAATGCCGCAGGTTATGCAGGGCACGCGTTTTATCGAAACAGTTCTGTAGCGGTGGTTGCAGACCGCATCATAACTGCTCCAGGCCCTGCACCCGTTAGCTTCACCTGCGCAGTATTCGAAGCTGCCGGGCTGTCGTCAGAGATCATTTCTCAGTTCAGGTCAATGTTGGCAGCGGAACATGTGTAACTGCTTGCTCCCGTAAAAATAGCCGATCAGGTGATGCTCACCGCAAGGTGGGCCATTTTTGTTGTCTGGCCAAACTCTCCGGTGACATTGATCCGTAGCCAGGCTTGGCACTGCACAAATCGTTGGCACGTTGTGATGGCCGCTTGCCGGGGTTAAAGGCCTCGGCGCTCCTCTCGTCGTAATCTCTGACAGAAATATTGACCAGAATCTTCCTACGCCGTTAACTGTATATTCATACAGTTTAATGAAGGCGTGCGTCATGAGCTTCACACTTTTGGGTCCTCTTGCTGAAGGCGGGATAGGCTTGCCGCTGTGCTCGTTCAAGATTCCGGCCGGTTTCCCGTCTCCCGCTGCGGATCACATTGAGCAGGTCATTTCCCTGGACCAGGTGTTTAACGTGCGTGCGCCGCATGTCTATCTCGCGTCAATTGACGGCGACAGCATGCAAGGGATCGGGATTTTTTCAGGTGATCTGGCGGTCATTGATCGCTCTATTGAGCCCGCTCACGGTCATGTTGTGGTGGCGCTGTTGAACAATGATCCGATCTGCAAGCGTCTGTGCATGCGCGGGAAGGATGTGATCCTCAAGTCTGAAAACGCCCAATACCCGGACAGGCACATCATGGAAGGCGACGATCTGTCGATCTGGGGTGTGGTGACTTACAGCGTGCGCAGCCATGGTCATTAAGCCCAAGCCGGTTTTCGCACTGATTGACTGCAACTGCTTCTATGCCAGCTGCGAGCGTGTCTTCCGGCCTGACCTGGCCAAAGTCCCGATCGTGGTGCTGAGTAACAACGACGGCTGTGTGATCGCGCGCAGTTATGACGCCAAGCAGCATATCAAAATGGGCGAACCCTATTTTCAGATCAAGCATCGTCTAGAGGGGTTGGGGATCGTTGCGTTTTCATCGAACTATGCGCTGTATGGGGACATGAGCGAGCGCGTCATGAGCCTGATTGAGTCAATGGTGCCGGCGGTTGAGGTTTACAGCATCGATGAGGCGTTTGCTGACCTGACCGGGATTGCGGATGTCGGTGCAATGGGCCGGCAGTTACGCGCCAACATTATCAAGTACACCGGCATTCCTGTAGGGGTCGGTATCGGCCACACCAAGACGCTGGCCAAACTCGCCAATTACACTGCCAAGCGTCTCCAGACTCATACGGGAGGGGTGGTGAATCTCTGCGGCGACCATGAGCGCGACTGGGTGTTGCGCAATACGGCGGTGTCCGAGGTGTGGGGGGTAGGGCGGCGAATGGTGGTTCACTTTGAAAACATGGGCATCCGCACCGCCATGGACCTGGCCAAAACGGATCCGTGGACACTGCGCAAGAAGTTCAGCGTGGTCGTGGAGAAAACGGCACGAGAATTATCAGGGACGCCATGCCTGGAGCTGGACGAACCTGATCCGCCGAAGCAGGAGATCTGCTGCAGCCGCATGTTTGGCAAGCGACTGACCGAGCTGGCGCCGATCAAAGAGGCGGTGGCCACCTACATGATGCGTGCCTCTGAAAAACTCCGGGCGCAGAAGTCCTACTGCAAGAAGATAAGGGTCAGCATCCGTACCGGCATGTTCAATCCGGACGAAGCCAAATACGCCAAAGGGGTGGTGGTGACGTTGCCGTATCCGACTGATGACGTGCGGCTGCTGACCAAGGCTGCGGTCGATGCGCTGGACCATGTCTTTCAGCAGGGGTTCAGGTACAGCAAGGCGGAGGTCCTGCTCCTGGACCTCAGGCAGCCAGGCGAATTTTCGGATGATCTGTTTGCCGTTAACCAGCCCGCTGAAGCCTCAAGGGTGATGGCGGTGCTGGACGAGATCAATGGCCGCTGGGGAAGGGGGACGCTGCGCGCCGCCAGCGTTCCAGGCAAACCGGACTGGGGCATGCGCCGGGAAATGATGAGTCAGGGCTATACCACGCGCCTGGATCAACTGTGGCGGGTTGCTTGTAATTAAGAAAAAGGTGTAATGGCCCTGCGCCCTCGGCAGACGCCATAGATTGCTGCCAGCCATCAATCTCTACGACCAGGCTGTATCCGCTGCATTGTGGCGTGGCGCCCGACCATGGTCGGGCGCCATTTGACTCAGCCAGTGTGGTGACTCTCGGCAAGGCCGTAGACGGAAGTGTCGATGTCTTCGAAGCGCGCCTTTAACTGCAGCGCCAGATACAGCGAATAATGCCGTGACTGATGCAGGTTGCCACCGTGGAACCAGAGGTTTTCCTGCTGCGTTGGCTTCCACATGTTCCGCAGTTCGCCCTCGTAGGGGCCTGGATCATTCGTGGTTCCGGAACCTAAGCCCCAACAGCGGCCGACCTTGTCAGCTACTTCCTGGGAAATCAGCTTCGCTGCCCAACCATTCATTGAGCCATAGCCCGTGGCATAGACGATCAAGTCTGCCGGGAGCCGGCTGCCATCGTTGAGTACGACGGCATCTGCTTCGATGCGCTCGACACCCAGGCCAGGCGCGCTTTTGAGTTTGATCGTGCCATTCGCGATCAGTTCTGAGGCACCGACGTCGATGTAGTAACCAGAGCCACGACGCACGTATTTCATGAAAAGGCCAGAGTCGTCGTCACCGAAGTCGAGCATGAAGCCGGCTTTGGACAGGCGCTCGTAGAAGTCCTTGTCACGCTCCTTGATCATGTCAAAGACTGGTTGGTGAAAGCTGGGCATCACCTTGTAGGGGATCGAGGCGAACAGCATGTCAGCCTTGTCCGTGGTCAAACCCGTCTCGAGGGCGTCTTCTGAGTAGAGCCCGCCGAAGACGAGATCCATTAAGCTGTCGGAGCGCACGATGTGGGTGCTCGAGCGTTGCACCATGGTCACCTCGGCGCCGTTCTCCACCAAATCAGCGCAGATATCGTGAGCCGAATTGTTCGCTCCGATTACCACCGCGCGCTTGCCACTCCATGCATCTCCGCCGGGATGACGACTGGAATGATGCTGTTGGCCATTGAAAACCTCGGCCCCCGGGTAAGTAGGGATATTGGGCACGCCGGACATACCGGTGGCGAGGATCAATTGCGTAGGTTGTAAGGTGATGCGCTCGCCATCGCGCTGTACTTCAACTCTCCAGGTGCCACTGTGATTGTCAAAGCTGGCGCTCACGCATTCTGTGCGCGGCCAGTAATTGAGTTCCATGATTTTGGTGTACATTTCCAGCCAGTCGCCAATCTGGTCTTTTGGTGTAAAGACTGGCCAGTGATCGGGGAAGGGCAGGTAAGGCATATGGTCATACCAGACGGGGTCGTGCAGACACAGCGACTTGTAGCGGCCCCGCCACTGATCGCCAGGACGCTCAGCCTTGTCGACGATCAGGGTTGGAACGCCCATTCGCTTGAGCCGCGCGGCGAGCCCCAGCCCCCCTTGACCGCCGCCCACGATCAGGCAATAGGGTTGGGTGGTAATACCCAGCGAAGCCTCTTCATCGCGTCGGCGCTCCAGCCAGTTGCGCTTGTCAGCGTGGGCGTGACCATGACTCGCACCCATTGGGCGACGGCGGCCGCTGGGTTCTTCAAACCCTTTGAGTTCGCGCATGCTCGTCAGCAGCGTCCAGCACAGGCCTTCCTTGAGACGCACGTAACCTTTAGCCCGCGCCGCTTCGGTTTCCAGACTGATCCAGCCTTCGAGCACACCGTTATTCAGCGTTGCTTCACCTTCTACTTTCCACTTTTCAGGGCGAGTCTGGTCGAGGCGTGTTTCCAGCATCTCCCGGATGGCAGGCTTGTTTTCCAGGGTCACTAAGTTCCAGCTGAAAAGCAGCAGGTCACGCCAGTAACACTCTTCGGCAAATAGTTCGAGTGCACCATCCAGATCACGTTGGACGAGACGTTCGTTGAGGTTTTCGACCCAAGCCGCGAGCTGATCAGTTGGCGCTTGCAGAGGTGGTTTGATAGCGATGTTCATGGGGCTTCTCCCGTTCTTGTTGTTTTTGTAACAACTTACCCTTGAGCAAGGTGCGGGCCATCTTTGCGAAAGCCCCGTTGCAGAGCCGTAGCTGCGGTATTGCTGCGGTACTGCCGAGGCTTTGAGCCGAAACTCTGTCACGAATCTGAGAAGGGGGAATGACAGAGTGTCACGCGGTGTTGAGAGCGCTCGTTGCAGTCTTTTCATATAAGCTGCGAACAGACCCGTGTCCTGATCGTAGCGGAGAACAAGAACAATGAAGCCGGCCTTGATCAACGCCCATGCACAGCAAGTGCTGCAAGCCGTGCAGGGCACTATTGGCAACCACAACCCTATAGCGGACCTGGCCATTACCCGATCCTGGCGTCGGTGCCTCGATCAGTATCAGCTCGATCCGGCCAGCCGCCGTTCGCCTAACGTGGTTGAACAACCACGCTTGCAGGATCACCGTGCGCCACTGGAACACATGATTACTGTGGCGCATTGGCAAATGAGCAGTTTGCACCAACAGCTCGGGCGTGACGGCCACGTGGTGCTCCTCACCGATGCGCGCGGTGTTGCGATCGACAGTGTGTTCAATGAATCCGAGCGAGCCGAGTTCCAGCGTTCCGGGCTGTGGCTTGGCTCGGTATGGAGCGAAGATTACGAGGGAACCAATGGTGTCGGTACCTGCCTGGTCGAACGGCAGCATGTAACCATCCGTCGTGATGAGCATTTCCGGGGCAAACACGTTGGCTTGACCTGTTCTGCGAGCCCGGTATTTGATGCGGGCGGAGAGTTGCTTGCCGTGCTGAACCTCTCTTCTGTGCGGGAGGAGCAAAGTCTTCAGCAGCACTTCAAAGCTATGGCGTTGACTCAACTATCAGCCAATTTGATCGAGAGCTGTTTTTTCTTGGGGCATGATCCGCAACGATATTTGCTGCGCTTCCACCCTGAGGCAGGCTTCGTTGGACTACTGGGTGAAGGCCTGCTCAGTTTTGACGAGAGTGCCCGTATTTGCTCAGTCAACCATGCTGCGCTGGAGCTGTTGGGGCTCAGCCGTGGCGACGTGGTCGGGCAAGCGTTGACGACGTTTTTGGAAACGCCTATTGACCATGTGCTGAGTCAAGGCAGCGAACATCCGAGTGTCTGTTGGCCAATACGGCTGGTTGACGGACGTTTGCTCTATGGGCAGCTGCGAGAGCCTATACGCCGGACGCCTCTAGCCACGCCTGCCTCTTCCGAAATCAACGATGTGCGTGTGTGCCTGGAAGACCCGCGTTTGCAACGAGGCTTTGCGCGCGCGCTGCGTGTGTTGGAGCGTGACGTACCAGTGTTTTTACAAGGGGAGACCGGTACCGGTAAAGAAGCTTTTGCAGCGGCACTGCATCGCGCCAGCACACGCGCGAGCCAGCCCTTTGTCGCGATCAATTGCGCGGCCATTCCAGAAACGCTGATCGAAAGCGAGCTGTTTGGTTATCGCGGAGGCAGTTTCACCGGCGCACGCAAGGACGGGATGATAGGTAAGCTGGAGCAGGCCCATGGCGGCATTCTGTTCCTCGATGAAATCGCCGATATGCCACTGGCTTTACAGACTCGCCTGCTGCGTGTGCTGGAGGAGCGGCAGGTCGTACCGCTCGGCGGCGCGACGGCGACTCCGCTCGACGTACGTCTCATCAGTGCCAGTAACCAGGATCTTCACACCTGTGTAGCCGAAGGGCGCTTTCGCGAGGATCTTTTCTATCGAGTTGCTGGTTTTGCCGTACAACTCCCGCCGCTTCGCGAACGATCAGACAAGGGCCGTCTGATCGACCTTCTGCTGCGTGAAGAGGCTAAAGATGAAAGGGTCCGGCTGGAGGCGGGTGTTAGAGATCGCTTGTTGACGCATCCTTGGCCGGGAAATGTCCGGCAGCTGCGTACGTGTCTGCGCACACTGGTAGCGTTGGCGTTGGAAGGGCGTGTCACGCTAGACGACTTGGCAGAGTTGCTGCCGACAACACCCGAGGCAGTCGCGCTGACCGAAAACCCGCTTGGCGTATCCGAACGGCAAACGCTGCTTTCATTGATTGAGGCAGAACACTGGCATATCGCCCATGTTGCCGAGCGCCTCGGGATCAGCCGCAACACGCTGTATCGCAAACTGCGCCATCACGGCATTTCCCGACCTGGCTGAATACAGAAAGACGTTGTCGTCCCCAGTCACTCAGCCCGCTTGTTTCCCATATGAGCAATGGCTGAGTGTCTAGAAAGTCCGGGACGATCCGAAATGCCCTTTGTTCTGTAATCGATGATGCTCCTGTTAAAGCGCTCGGCGCTAATGGACATCCAGGGCTAACCTAGCGGTTGCCTGGATCAAATAATAGGAAGCCTTAATGCAGAATCTTGATAAAGCCATGGCGTTTCAAGCACTTCATTTGCGCAAACAGCCACTTATCCTGCCAAATCCGTGGGATGCCGGCAGCGCAAGAGTTCTGACCGCCATGGGGTTTGAGGCATTAGCTACGACGAGTGCAGGTCTGGCGTTTAGTCTGGGCCGTCGAGATGCGGAAGGCGCCCTGTCGCGGAGGGAGATACTCGCCAATGCTCAAAGCATCGTTGAGGCAACCCATTTACCAGTCAGCGCAGACCTGGAAAACGGATTTGGAGATTCACCTGAAGAGGTGTCCAGAACTATTTGCATGGCTGCTGAAATTGGGCTTGTTGGCGGTTCAATCGAAGATGCCACTGGAGACCGACAATCGCCAGTTTACGAGTTCGAGCATGCGCTGGAACGCGTTATCGCTGGGGTTGAGGCTGCGCGCAGCTTGTCGGTCCCTTTTGTATTTGTGGCTCGTGCTGAAAATTTCAGTGCTGGGATAAATGATCTGGACGATACAATCCGCCGGCTCATCGCATTTGAAAGTGCTGGAGCAGACATTTTATTCGCTCCCGGGCTACCCAACTTGAATGCTATCCAGCTTGTTTGTGAAGCGTTACAAAAACCACTCAACGTGGTAGTCGGATTGGCAGACTCTACATTTTCTGTGGGTGAGCTTGCAGGGGTTGGTGTTCGAAGGATCAGTCTGGGTAGTTCATTTGCCAGGGCTGCAATGGGTGAGTTTATCCGTGCAGCGCATGAGGTAAAAACCATGGGCACTTTCAGTTTTGCCAACAATGCCCTTAGCTTCCAAGAGGCTAACGCATTCATGGAGCCATTTGAAATGTGAGCCAACACCACACTGTTTTTCGGTGCTCAGGACTGTGGTTTACCACTTCAGTCCAAGCAGTGCCGATGAGCAGGCGCGTAACTTACTTTGCTCTTGGAATGGCAATCTGGAATGCGATGATTTTGCAGGCAAAGGTGTGGGACGAATTATCGATTAGCAACCGCGATCCCCCAGAAGACGCCGAGGGTTATCGACGCTGAATAGCGATTATGAGATGTGGCTGGAAATCGACAGCTAACGATTACTGGATTTGGCGTTCTCGCTGCTCTAAATACTCATCAAGTTGTGAGGCAAGGTATTCTCGTGCTTTTGTGGTGTGGACATCAGAAAGCTCGCCAGCCCTTTTCGAGTCACCATCCGCAATCGCCTTGGCGATTGCCTCATGCTCGTCCCAGATTGACTGACGCTGAGAAGCAGAAGATTGCAGCACTGTTCCCATCGCCCGACGCAGGTGCACCCAATAGACTTGGGCACTCTCGGCAATTAGCGGATTTCCCGAAGCTGCGTAAATGTCGTGATGGAAGGCGACATCAGCGTCAACCATTGCTTTGAGATCTTTCCCTTGGGCAGCGAGCCGGCCATTTTCAATGATCATGGGATCCATCTGGTGACGTCTTTCAGCTGCCATTTTTGCCGCTAAATTATCCAGCGCTCCCCTTATCAGATAAAGGTTGCTGATAGAGGTAACGGTCAATGGTGTCACCAATACCCCTTTACCTGGGGCGTCTTGAACCAACCCGTCCTTTTTTAACAGACGAATGGCTTGGAGGACGGGGGATCGAGAAACATGCATTTGTTCCGCAATCTCTTCTTGAGTGAATCGAACACCGGGGGCCATGGTCCCGTCACTAATCGCGTCTAGAAGAGCTTTGTAGACTTCATCAACGTAGTCGGGGCGCGCTTGAATTCTCTGCAGCTTCGTTGTCATGACGTTCAGGGGTGCCTTCGTTGGTTTGATTGCGATGGTCATTGTCCATGTTCTCCAAAATGATTCCAACGGGGTGGCTTGACAATCTTGGTGTCCGAGCCAAGAATGAATTATCTGTATACAGAACACGGTATGTAGAGTATAGAATTCATAAGGGGAATACCAATGAAAGTGTTCTACGACAAAGATACTGATCTGGCCTTGCTGGAAAGCCGACGGGTAGCTGTCATCGGCTATGGCTCGCAGGGGCATGCTCAGGCGCTGAACTTACGCGACAGTGGAATCGACGTCGTTGTCGGGTTAAGAGCAGGTGGAGCTTCCTGGACAAAGGCCGCAGCATCTGGTCTGCCTGTCATGGAAATAGGTGAGGCGGTAAGTGGTGCGGATCTGGTTGTCATGCTGATTCCAGACGAATCGATTGCAGAGGTTTATACCAATGATGTGGAGCCAGCCATCCGCAAGGGCGCGGCACTGGTCTTCGCCCATGGCTTCAACGTTCACTATGGTCAGGTCACGCCTCGCAGTGATCTCGATGTGTTCATGGTTGCCCCTAAAGCACCCGGTCATACCGTACGCTCGACCTTCGCGGCAGGTGGTGGAGTGCCAGCATTGATCGCCATTTCCCAGAATGTCTCTGATCTCGCAAAGGAACTGGCATTGTCGTATGCCTCGGCCATCGGTTGCGGAAAAGCAGGCATTATTGAGACGGATTTTCGAGAAGAGACAGAGACCGATCTTTTTGGTGAGCAAGTCGTATTGTGTGGAGGTGCTGTAGAGCTGATCAAGGGAGGTTTTGAGGTATTGGTGGAGGCTGGTTACTCGCCTGAGCTTGCCTATTTCGAATGTCTGCATGAGCTAAAACTGATTGTTGATCTGCTCTATGAAGGCGGTATTTCTAACATGAACTACAGCATTTCCAATAATGCTGAGTTTGGCGAATATGTCTCCGGACCGAAGATTGTTACCGCTGAAACCAAGCAGGCCATGCGTGAGGTTCTCGCCTTCATCCAGGACGGCTCGTACGCCAAGCAATTCATTCTCGAAAGCAAGGCAGGAAATTCGCTACTCACCGCGCGCAGAAACCAACTAAAACGCCACCCAATCGAAACTGTTGGTGAGCAGTTGCGGGCAATGATGCCGTGGATTAAGGCATCCGCTTTAGTGGACAAAGTACATAACTAACTGATTGATGAGGAAATAAGTAACCCCGAGAGCAAAGCTGATAGCATTATCGCACCCATAATATCTGTATACAGAGCTCCGTAGTCTGAGCTCTAACGCAAAATAAGAACGGAGACATGGTCATGACCGAGAAATTAGAGCAGCACGAAGCCAAACAAACGAGCGGTGCCGGTACACCCATTGCCAAGAAACTGATCGCCTATGGTGGGTACCACACCAACAACGTTCCGGGTCATGATCCTGAATTGACTGAAACTGGCCCTGGTACTCCGATGGGAGAGTATCTGCGCCGCTTCTGGCATCCGGTATGTATGGCGCTAGAGCTGACAGATACCCCTCGCTTCCTGAAAATCATGGGTGAAGAGTTAGTTGCGTTCCGGGATGGCAGTGGCCAGATCGGTCTTTTGCATGCCCATTGCTGCCATCGCGGGGCGTCATTGGAATATGGCGCTATCCAAGAGCGCGGTATTAAGTGTTGCTACCACGGAATGGTGTTTGACGTCGACGGAGCCTGCTTGCACGTGCCTTTCCCCGCAGGTGAGGAGAAAGAGGCCGAAAAATATGCCTGCTCAATTCGACAAGGTGCGTACAAAGCGTTCGAGCGGCATGGCCTGGTCTTCGCGTACATGGGGCCTCCAGATGAGGAGCCACCGTTCCCTGAGTGGGAGGAAAACTTCACTGTCGCCGAGGGTGATGAGTTGGTTCCGTATAGCAACTTCCAGCATTGCAACTGGATGCAGGTTCAGGATAACGCTGCAGACAATTTCCACCCCACCGCCTTACACTCGGCCAAAAACGTGGTGAACAAGAACTTCCAGGGCACAACTTTTGATGAGGTCGGCGCAGCCTCTATGGAAGTCGCGCCGGACATGCAATTCATTTCTGTGCACCAAGGGCGAAGCCTTGCCTGTGCCGGCGCACGTCGAGTAAACGACGACAAGATGTTCCTGCGCATCCAGCATCAGGTACTGCCCAATCTGAGTTTGCACGCGTACACCTCCGAAGATGGTTCGGCGAAAAAACTCTTCAGTCGCTTCCACATTGTCCGGTGGACTGTTCCAGTCGACGACGAGAACAGCAAAATGATGGGCTGGCGTGTAATGGGGCCGGGTATCGATACGCGTGGCATTGGTGACAAGAGCATGGTTGGCTACGAGACCATCGACTTCCTAGAAGGCCAAGTTGCCATGCGCAGACCAGAGCGTTTCGGTAAGTACAAGCTGGAAGATATTCCCCCAATTCCTGCGAACCATCGTGAGCGTGAGATCTATAAGGACGCCCAATACGCGCCTGGTGATTATGAGGCAATCATCTCCCAGCGACCTATCGCTGTGCACAAACTTGAAAATCCCACCAAGTTCGATGCGGGTGTTTATGCGTTCCGCAAAATGCTACGTGACGCTATTCGCGGAACCAATCCAGCAGCAAGTGCGCATGGTTTCGCAGAATGGTTGCGCTCAATGAACGGGGCACCCAATAGCTATTGCACAGGCAACGTTTTTGAAATGCCAATCGCTGGCACCGTAGAACAGGAGGTTGCCAACCGTCGTCGACTGGCCAAAGAAACGGTGGTAATTCTTACCGAGGCGGATCAATTGAGGGGGCAAGACCGGGCCACATTCGTCACAGAACGACTAGAGCAACTTGAGCAAAGCTTTAAAAAATAACAAAAAGGCCCACATCAACTTCCGAGATGGGCTTTATCTCGGAAGTTTTAAGCGCAATGCCGAGGTGAGGTATGAACGCAATAGTTGATAGCACTGCCGCAACGCATCTAGAACTGGTGGTCAAACAAATCAGGATGGAAGCGAACGGAGTAAACTCTTACGAGTTCGTCTCTGCGGACGGTTCCAATTTACCTCCATTCACTGCTGGCGCGCACATTGATGTTCACGTCGGTGGTGGCGTTATTCGTCAGTACTCGCTGTGCAACTCTCCTTCAGAGCGACATCGCTACATGATCGCCGTGTTGAAGGATCCAAATGGTCGCGGCGGATCTGCGGCTGTTCATGAAACCATCAAGGTTGGTGACCGGGTTCGTGTCAGCGTGCCCAGGAATAATTTCGAGTTGCATCCAGGATCAACCAAAGTCGTGCTGCTGGCTGGCGGCATTGGGGTGACGCCGATGAAGTCGATGGCGCATCAACTGGAAGCACAAAACATTGAATACCAGATGTACTACTGCGCTAAAGGGCCTGAATACGCAGCGTTTCAAGCTGAGCTCGAGGGGTTGGCGAAATCTGGCAGCGTCAGTTTTCATTTCGATGGTGGCGATCCTGGCAATAAGCTGGACATCTCTTCGATCCTGAAAAATCCTAAGGGTGAATGCGATCTTTACTACTGTGGGCCTGGGGGCTTCATGCAGGCGTGTAAAGAAGCTTCAGAGCATTGGCCGAGCGGATCGGTGCACTTCGAGCATTTCAAGGCGCCGGTCAAGAAGGAAACTGAGGAGTGCCCGATTGTCGGGGGGTTCATTGCCGAGATCGCTAGCACCGGTGAGAAACTGGAAGTAGGGCCCAGCGAAAGCCTGGCAGAGGCTCTGAACAATGCCGGCTATTCCGTGGAAACGTCTTGCCAGTCGGGCTTGTGCGGGACATGCAAGGTGCGCTATCTGAAAGGAGTAGTCGATCATCAGGATTTCATTCTTGATGACAGCGAGAGACCTGATTTTCTGACGTGCTGTGTATCTCGTGCCGCAGGCGGAACTCTGCTGCTGGATCTCTGAATGATAATGGGGGCGGCAAGTGTTTGGCCAAACTCGCACATGATTACATTTAGTAAGAGTTAGAAAATGGTGCAGACAGGGGGTGCATGTTTGGCGTCGAATTCAACGCCATCGCCCTGGACTTGTAACGCTAGATACGCATCGAGATGCCATTCATGATTTAGGGGTACGGCCATGAATGTGATCAAACTGGAAAGTTTTTTGGCCACGGTTGATTGCGGCACCGTCAGCGCTGCGGCGTTGAAGCTGAACATAGGCCAGCCTGCAGTGAGCAAGCATCTGAACTCACTCGAAGTTGACTTCGGTGTTGCGCTCTTCGATCGGTCATCCCGGAAAACGACGCTCAGCCCTGAGGGCATGAAAGTTTTGCATGTTGCGCGGTTGGTAGTTCATGCTATGAAGGCTCTGAGGGAGGAACTTTCGGAGTGTGATTAATGACGTAGCAGGTTGCATATAAACGTTAGCCCCGGCACGTGATTTTTGCCTGGGCTTTTTTTTGTCTGGATAATGTCATAAGTACTTACAGGCAGCCCGTAGTTGTGGCTACTTCATATGACGAATTTCACCAAGTAAGGTTGGTAGTTATAGCGGTCAACTAATTTCCTCACAATGATCATTTTTTCTCGGCCTGAGCGGGCGTTAGACCGCCATTGAGTTGATGAGGCCGTATGCGATTGTAGCGGTGCAGTGCATCAAATAATGGCTGATACCCCCGCTGGACCTGCGGAGCCGACATCTAGCCCGCCGAGGGTGTCCACTCGTTTTTCAAACTTAGTAAGACACGTTCCATTGGCAAGTTTTCGTGGTAATTACCTCGGCGACTCATGCTCTGGCGTATGCGATACCGTCGCCGGCGCTGACGAAACTGGCAGCTGGCCTATTGCGATCCCTGATTGGAATGAAACAGCAGCCCTTGAGGCTTTTCACGTTGTTTGAAGGTCAGGTGCAGCGACTTGATCACCATGCCTGCATCCGGCTCCCCTGATTGGGCCCAGATGCAGGAGATATCACGTAGCAGACTTTGTTGGGCTCGGGGTCATCGAGTTCTCGATCCAACGAGTTCGGAATGTCAGTCTGTTAGACAGTTGTTTTTGTAGGGGGCAGGCTGTTGCTGATCAACTCTGGTTCCGACATCAAGCGTGCGGTTACGTTTTTAATATCGTTTGCTCTCGTACTAGACGAGCGTTTCGGACTTCAAGTTCATGAATCTTTTGCTGCTCTGGGGTCTGCGCCTCGTTTTAAAATTTCTTGAATACGAAGTCGGTAGCCCCGCGTTTGAATTCAGTGGAAAGGGCACGGTATTGCGGGGTCATCTGACGCCTCGATAAGGCGGGTATACACGCCTGCACGAGTGCCCGAAATCATTAAGCCGCTACATTTCGGCGCAGATACTAAGCCAGTGAACGGATGAATAAGGAGCAAATGAGAGGCCCTCTGAAAGAGGGCCTCTGGATATTATTTGTAAGTGAGCAGTTTTTTAGGGACGAAGAATACAAGGAGGCAGCCGCCGACTAGCACGCCGGAGAGCATAATGATTCCTGCGCTTGTGCTGTGTGTTGCCGCGTTGATCGTGCCCATGATGAAGGGGCTGATGAAACCCGAGGCACTCCCTATGGAGTTAGCTAATGCAATACCCGTAGCGGCTGCAGCGCCGGTTAAGATTGCAGGTGGCAATGTCCAGAATTGCGAGATAGTGGTCATGACACCCATTGTGGCCAGGCACAACGCAGGAAGACTGATCAGGATATCTGACTGAAATGAAGCACTGATCAGGAAGCCAACCGCTGCAAGTACTCCAGGTATGGCGAGGTGCCAGCGGCGTTCTTTCAAACGATCCGAGCTCCTACCTACTAGAATCATGGTGACCACAGCGCACGCATAAGGGATCGCAGTGAGCAGCCCCAGATGCATAGAGTCGGTGACACCAGAAGCCTGTATAAGCGTTGGGAGCCAGAAGCTGACTCCATACAGCCCCATCGTGAAGAACAGGTAGATAAAGCTCAACAGCCATATCTTGGGATCTTTGAGCCCGTCCATCATCCGGTGAAGGTGCTTGCCGGTAGATTCCTTGTCGAGATTGTGGCGAAGAATTTTCCTGTCCTCTTCGCCCAGCCAGTGTGCATCCTCGATTCTATCTGTCAGATAAAAGTAAGCGAAGATACCCACGAGAATCGTCGGTATTCCTTCTAGTATGAATAGCCATTGCCAGCCAGCTAGGTTCTGTACCCCGCTCAGGGAATGCATGATCCAACCGGAAAGCGGTGCACCTATCACGCCGGACATTGGAATTGCCGCCATAAACAGCGCGGTGACCTTGGCGCCTCTGGATGACGGAAACCATTGGGAGATGTAAAGGAGGATGGCAGGGAAGAACCCGGCTTCAGCTACGCCCAATAAAAATCGCATGACGTAAAACTGCGTTGGTGTATTGACGAACATCATGGCTGCGGAGATCAAACCCCAAGTCACCATAATCCTTGCAATCCAGCGTCTGGCCCCAACCCTGTACATGATAATGTTGCTCGGAATTTCAAAGGCAAAGTAGCCAATGAAAAACATACCTGCGCCGAGACCATAAACGGTATCGCTCCAAGCCAGGTCTTGAGCCATTTGTAATTTGGCAAAACTTACGTTGATACGGTTGAGGTAGGAGCATACATAGCAGAGGAACAGGAACGGAATGAGTCGGAGCATCACCTTTTTATAGATGAGGTCTTCTGCATTAATCAGTGTTCCTGTTAGTGGCCGGGCACGGTCGGCAATGGTAGTCATGGGGACGCCTCCAAGCATTGTTAAATTTATAAGGCTCGCGTCTCACCCCTTGTCGAGTGTTGCAACGTCGCAAGGGGTGTCATTTTTCTCAGCAGTTCACATCAGTACTTTTTCAATCCAGCATGTCTGGCTGGGTGTGCAACAGTTGCCCCCAGATAGGTTGGAAGTGCAGCCAGCCGATGTAATCACTGCCCACGTTTTCGCGACTGAAGCGGGCGCGCTCGTCAGTCACAAGTTTTGGTTTGATACCTGTTGCAGCTATCATCAGTTGCTGTTGGCAACAACGTTCAAGCGCAATGAACCAAAATGCGGCGCTTTCGATACTGTGGCTACTTGCTGTAAGTAGGCCGTGGTTTTGATGCAGGATGGCTTTGTGCTTACCGAAAAGCGAGGCGATGGATTTGCCCGAATCAGTCTTGACCGCTACGGCACCAGCCTCGGCAGTGATTACTAACTGATCCTCGAAAAATGCTGCAGCGTCCTGGGTAATCGGCTCCAGAGGCAAACCGGTACTGGCCCACGCACCGCCATAGACGGTATGGGCATGACACATCGCAAGGATGTGTGGGTGGGCCTCATGGACATTGGCATGCAGTACGAAACCGGCACGGTTGATGGCGTAGTCGCCTTCAACAATTTTTCCATTGTGATCGGCCAAGATCAGATTTGACACCTTGACCTGCGAGAAGTGGACGCACATCGGGTTGGTCCAGTACAGCTCTGGAAACTCAGGATCCCGAACCGTCAGGTGACCAGCAAAACCATAGTCATAACCCTGTTGGGCGAAAGCGCGGCATGCTGCAACAAGGCGCTCTTTCAGATGTTTGCGTTGTTCTGCATAGGTTTCGAATTCAGGTACTTCTGGATAGATCAGGCCCTCTTGTTCAGGCTGATAAATAGAGATTCTGTTTTTGGATTTAGTCAGTGCGCTATCGGGTTGTTTAACGCTGATATTCATGCGGGCATCCTCCATTGACTCGATTGAGGTTGTACCTTCACAAACCTTGCAAGCGGCGACAAACGATGCTATTTCACTGTGTTGTGAAATAATTTCACAGGATAAGAATAATGAGTAATCGACCCAGCCTGGTAGCACTGAGAGCGTTTGAAGCCGCTGCGCGACATGGAAATTTCAGCGTCGCGGCTGCCGAACTTCACCAAACGCCGTCTGCAGTCAGCCACCAAATTAAAAGCCTTGAAAATTACTTTGGCTTTCCATTGTTCATCCGTCACAGCAGGCACCTTGAGCTTAATTATCAAGGCCGGCGTTTGTTCAGCGTCATAAAGCCAGCCTTCGATGCGGTTGATCAGATCTGCACAGAGCTTCGACCATTTGCAGATACGGGGAAGCTCGCTGTCCATTGCTCGCCCAGTTTTGCGAGCAAATGGCTGGGGCCGCGTCTTCCTGACTTCTTCGCCAAATACCCACAGTTCACACTGCAAATGTCATCGAGCGCGACTCCGATAGACCTTCACAAACATCCCGAATTGGACATGATCATCCCCTACGGTACGGCATTTAAAAGTTCGGATATCTGCGTACAAAGTTTGGGATTGGAAGAGTGCTGTCCATTGGGGGCTCCGACGCTTTTTGGGGGGAGGGTAGACATCGGCTTCAACGAACTTGCCTTTATTCCGCTCATTGAGTCGCAACTCAATCCACTCTCTTGGCACGACTTCTTCCGCCAGCATGGAAAGGCGGTTCCGGAAATCATGCACCGCCCCTCATTCGACCGGGGTGCTCTGGCATTGGCTGCAGCCGTGGATGGATTAGGCCTTGCGCTTGAAAGCGTACGGTTTTCTCAGCAGGAGCTAGCAAATGGCAGTTTGGTTAGATACAAAATTGAAGGCTGTAACTCAGTGATGCGTGAGGTTCATTTTCTTTGTTATCGGCACACGCAGAGAAACTCGCCTAAGATCGTTGCCTTTCGTGAATGGCTAACTGATGCTTGTCAAAATGAAGGCTGAATACAAATGGTCAATTTAAGAGCAGGCCGAGCTAGTTGAGTTGACGCAAATTAAGGCCGTCGATAAAGTCAACTGATGATAGGTGCAGCAATCAGCTACGCGCTCTTTGGCAGATGTGAAGGGTTGCTATCGACCCGTTGCAAATGCAGTTACTTGCCGTCGACATAGTCAGAGGGGCATCCGAGGGGTTGAAAATTTTACGCCGCGAACTCGGAGATTGTTCCATGAATGTGAGGAGGTTCAGTCCGATAACGTTTAGATCCGTTGCTGGATAATTTCGCACGTATGACGGGGCATCCCGCTGGTTCAGATCTTATTTACTGGCCTGAGGAAGAGATCCCGTGCACGCCTGAAGGTCTTGCAAAACCGTCAAGGAGTGACGTGAAGGCCAACGCTCTGCCTGGTTTCAACCCTCGCTTCTATGCGCCACATACACCGCTGCGGGTGGTAAAAAACACAATAACTCCTTATTTTTCGGGGACCGTGAAAAAGCCCGCGCAGGCGGGCTTTTTCAATGGCCGGTAGCAAGTGACCGCCGGGCTGCCCTGGGTCAGGTTACCGGCTGGCTGTTACTGAAACTTGTCGAGGTGAGTCTCAGGGCCATCCTTGACCACCGCCTGAGCCTTGCCAAAGCTTTCCATCAGGCATTTGTATTCAGGGCACACATGGTCCGCCAGGATTTGAGCGAAGCGCGAGCCTTCTGGACGGTTCCACGTTTGCATCAGTTCAGCGACGATGGCGAAGGTATCGGTCGGAATCGCGCCAGCCTGCGTGACTCGGGCGATAGTGGTGTCAGTTGCCAACTTGCTCCAGTTGCCTGATGCATCAACGACGCAATAGGCTTTGTAACCCGCCTGGACCGCGCTTACGGCTGGAAAGGCCATGCACACGCTGGTCAGGGTGCCGGCGATGATCAGCGTTTTGCGCCCGGTCTTTTCAATCTCCTTCACAAATAAAGGATTGTCCCAGGCATTAATCTGCCCCGTGCGTGGGACATACACCGCGTGAGGAGCGTACTGATGGACTTCTGGAATCAGTGGACCGTTGGGCCCGTCCGGAACGGATGCTGTAGTGATCACCGGAATGTTCAGCAGCGTCGCGGTCTTGGCGATGGCTATAACGTAGTTGCGAAGATCGGGAATGGGGACGTCGCGAACGGTGTTGAACAATCCGCTCTGATGATCGATAAGCAAAATGACGGCATCATTCGGGTCCAGCATTCCATTGGTAGTAGCCATGTAGTTGCCTCGTAAGTGCAGGGTGACGCCGATGTGCCCCACCCATGCGGTGAGGCGCCTTAACCAATCGATTACAAAGTAGATGCCGGATGTCCAAACCACAAGTACGCACATGTATGATACTTACTTCCCAAAAGGTACTGAGAAGTTACGATGGCTACCGGTAAAAAAGATGCAAGCTGTCCCGTCGAAACCACGCTGAAAGTCATTGGCGGGAAATGGAAAGTACTGATCATTCATTTCCTGCTGGAGGACACCAAGAGATTTGGTGAACTGGCGAAATGTCTGGGGCGCATATCGCCCAAAACGCTCGCTCAGCAACTGCGTGAACTGGAGGAGGACGGCGTTATTGCTCGTGAGGTTTTTGCGCAGGTTCCCCCGAAGGTTGAGTACACGATTACTTCGCTGGGGATCACCCTGTCGCCTATCCTGCATGCGATGGCGGACTGGGGAACGTTTCTGGAAGCAAGGCAAGAAAAAACCAAAAGAACATCCCGGAATTCGAGCCCGGCAGATTGATAGCGCTGACGCGTGTCCAGGGGTATTAACGCAGTCGAACGACGACCAGATTCAGGGGGGAGGGCATGACAGTGGTCTATCAGGGAAGCTGCCTTTGCAAGGCGGTCAGTTACGAGCTGCTCACGGCCCCCAAAGCCGTGAGTCATTGCCATTGCGGCCAGTGTCGAAAAGGTCACGGTGCGGCATTCGCGTCCTATGCAAGCGTCCCCCGTAGCGCGCTGCGAATACTCAGCGGCGTCGACAGCATCACCGCCTATTCCTCCTCCGAATCAGTGCTGCGCGAGTTCTGCGCACGCTGTGGTTCGACCTTGTTCTGGTCACGCACGCAAGGCGAATTTTCCGGCTGGGTTTCTATAGCGCTCGGCACACTGGACACGCACTTCACGCCTCGTGAACAAAAACACGTGTATGTCGGATCCAGCGTTAACTGGTACACGCCACTCGATCCCTTTCACCCTCAAGGCTGATGGCGTGGGCACGGCGCAGACAGCCAAGGTGAGGCCTGTAGCGCCGCCCGGACTCAGGGCAGTGCCGGATTTTTTTGGGGATGATGAAGCGCCTTGCTCACGAAGTCAGTGACCGGCATGGGTTTCGCGTAGAAATAACCTTGCATGAAATCGACACCGCACGCGCCCAGGTAATCACGTTGTTCTTCCGTTTCAACCCCTTCAGCCAACACCTGCAAATCGAGTTTCAGTGCGAGATCCAGAATGGAATCGAGTATATGAACGGACAACGCATTGGCCCCGATCATTGAAACAAAACTCTTGTCGATTTTAATGTAGTCAACCTTGAAGAGCTGAAGGTAATTCAGGCTGGAATGACCTGTGCCAAAATCGTCGAGCGCAATTTTGACGCCCAGGGCATGAAGCTTTTCAATGAGTCGGGTTGCGGTCCTGGTGGGCTGGATGAGTTCCCGCTCCGTCAGTTCCAGCACCAGAATGATTTGACCGGGCTTGAATGACTTGAGAAATGAAATGCAGTCATCCACCAATTCAAAACTCTCGAAATGTTTGGCGGAAATATTGAAACCAATGTGGAAGGGCGCCTCAAGTTTTGACGCATAAGGCACAAGTTCTTGCGCTGTTTTTTCCATGAGCCGTTTGGTGATGGAGATGATGAGGTTGGATTGTTCAGCCAGAGGAATAAAACTATTGGGCGATATGCTGCCCTCTTGCGGGTGATACCACCTGGCCAGGACTTCGCACCCGACACACTTGCCCGAGGTAGACGAAATGACGGGTTGGAGGTACGGCGTGAATTCATCGGCTGAAAGTGCGCGTTGAAGTTCGAGGCTGGGTGCAAGTACGCGACCTAACATCCAATAGGTGAACACGCCGGCAAACAGGCCAAGTGCCAATAATAGAACGAGGAGCAGCAGGTAGGTGTTGAGCATATACGTCAACAGTGTTCCCGCCGGGTAGGCAGCATAAAGTGTATAGCCGTATTTTTCAGAGGACAGTGCGGTCGATGCAATGGGGTAATTTTCGAACGACGCGTGATGGATGATACCGTCCTGGCTCATCCAGTGGCGACCGATCTCGAGTACCAGATTGCTATGCCTGTCAATCAGGTGCAGAGCATCCTGAATATGCCGACCGTCAATTTCCACCAGAGAACTTGCATTGTTCAGGGCGGAGCGCAAGGTCAGTGCCGAACTGTTGGATCCCGTCAGTGTTTGGTTACCGAGGTGCAGTCTCCCGTGCAGATAGTTGTTCGGGTCGGTTCCTGGACTCGCTTCGGAGGGCGGCAAGGAACTGCAATAAATTTTGTCGTCAATGGCGAGATGAGTTGATCGCAGAAAGCGATAAGTAGCTACCAGCTCTTGTAGTTGTCGAGAGATGTTTCCTGGGCAGGGAAGTCCCGCGCGAGTCAATAATATGTCGGATGCATTTTCTGCTTCTTCAAGCATCACATCGATCTGCCTGGCGGCTTCTTTGACAGCGGTGGCGGACAAGCCGGAAAGGTCGGCATTGGACTTCAGATACACTAAAGCCCCTCCCAGAATCGAAGGGATCATGCCGATGACAAGCGCGATCAGCAGCGCTTTTTTCGAGGAATAACGAATGGCTCGATTCATGGGTCAGCTCTACAAGATAGCGGTCAGTGCATATGTGCAGGCGGGAAACAACGTCATGCAGTGGTCAAATTTCAGGGGGTCATAATAGGCGGTATTGATTGTCAGCAACACCCGGCGAGCGTGTTTCCCAAGTAAAGTAAGAAAGAGTAAGGGGGCGAAAGTTTATATAAGGTTGCAGGTGGGGGAACCAGGAAGGAGCTGTGCAAATATAGACGCTGAGGTCAGTAGAAGGTGATTATTTATGCGCAGACTCAATATGATACCGATGGTGGGTAGAGATTTTGCGTTCAGGGCGACCGTCGACGTTAAAGCGTCTGATGAGAATCGGTGTATTGATTTTCGTAATGCATTGCGTTTTCTTGATGTGCTGTCTCGGCAAGGTCGTTTGATGACAACTCACGAGGTTAACGAAGTCGTGCATCAGATAAGTGCGCATCTCAGTCGGTGTGGCAGTTATCGGCCGTTGACCATGTTTCCGCAGTACAGTCTTGCCTTGGCGAACGCGATTGAACTGGTACGCTGTTCAAGTAAGCGTTCGTTGAGCATTGGGGAAGCAGTCCATTGCTTGTTGTGGGCGCTGTATAAAGCGAAACGTGAGGACGTCAGCTTGTACGGGCGAGGGGCGCTAACGTGTTTTTCGTTATTTGTGCAGCGTGAATTTCAGAGGGAGATCACGGTGGGCGCCTTGACTATTAAAAGACGAGGGTTGGCGGCTGCTTACGGCACTTGAACGTTTGTCATCACTAGGTCGGTACGTGGCAAACACCCATTAGTATATTGTTGATGTTGTAGAAGTACTCGACATCGGAGAAACGCGAATACGTAATCAGTCCACCTTCCAGCCCGCGGCGCATAAACGGCGCTTTCTGTGCGCTGGTATCACCTTCGAAGGTGACGGTGTTCAACGTATTGAATAAAAACCTGGAGCTGTCCAGATGGTCAAATTCCACGTCGAGTCTACGGTTGTAAATAGATTGATTTTTGGCAGGGTCTAACAGACTGAAGTACAAGTAAATAGCCCCCGACTTCATGTTGATGGACATGTCGCCCTTGCCGACCCAGCGCTGCTCATTATCTGGTGAATACACGAAGTCAATGGAGGCGTAGCACGGCGCCTGGGGCGTGTCCTTGTAAGAGGTATAGGACTGCCACGCGATGAGTGAACCAAAAACGAGGGTTGATACAAGGCCGAGAAGCAGGGTTACTTTTTTTGTTCGATGATAAGGTAGTTGGTGCACAGCGCTTCTCCTTTGCTGTCGGGCTTCTCGCAGCTGATCAAAAGCTCGGATAATGTTTTCTTGACATAGTAATTCACCCCTGCAGTACCCACGGAGGCGTTGAAAACTGACAGGGAAGCCAGGATGTCATCTTTTGACGACTGCTCGCCCAGTTCAACATGGAGTTGCGTATTACCGGACTGCCAGAGCACTCGCCATTCTTCAAGTTCGACGGGCTGGGTAAAAGTGATATACGCATAATAGAGCGGTAACGCAGCGCCCAGGAGAAGTATCAGCGCGTACGCTGTTCGATGCAGGCGCCTGCGAATACTGTTCTCGGGCGAAGTGTTGATCATGTCAGCATGGACTGCCGGTGTGTCCGGTATGTCCGCCAGATGAAAGTCTTGACGGGCGCGTGACTCAAAGGGGGGGTGAACCGGGGCGGGCACTGTTTCATGTGCGCTGCTGACATTGTCGGGCTCATGAACGTTTATATCGTGCTCAATGGGAGCGGGAGCGTCATCAGTGCTTGTCTCGCCAGAGACCTTTTCGATCTTTAACAGCAATACCACGCCACGCCTGGGGAGTGTTTTTAATATGGACCTGTCCAGGCCAACTTCCGAGAGGTAATGCCTTAAGGTATGAAGTGCCTTGTAGTAACTGCTGTCCGATACAATAAGTCCTCGGTCACCCCAGACGCGACTGATTAAATCTTCTTTGTCTGTTGCCCCTTCAATCAATGCCAGTAATAGATGTCCTTCATTGCTCGAGAGTGTAACTTCCAGCGGGGGGCAGCGCAGCAGAAGTTTGTCATGGTCATAGGTGCATTTAACCGCAGTACATTCAGTTGAAGTGTTACGGTCGTCCAGCATCTTGCATACCCTTGGCGCAGCTTGATTAATTCTTGTGCAAATAGAACATAAAGGGCTGTTATCAGTCAAGCTTGACGTGAGTCGAGAGTTGATTTTGCTGGCTGAGTATCGATGAGTGTCAATAATTTGCTCAGCGAAAGGGCCAGTAAGATTTTTTAAGATTGAATCATCCCGCGAGTAAGGCCGCGTGCGGTATGAGCGCGTGAGGGCAGTATACTGCGGGCAGTAATTCATTCAGGGGTTTCAATCATGCAAAGCAGAGGCGTATCAATATTCAGGCTTTTTTTAGGCGTGGGGTGTTTTTTAATGGGTGGATATGCGAACGCTCAACAGGGTGATACCTGCGAAGAACAGCGTGCGGCCATTATGAATAAAATCGAGCACGCGAGCGCCGAGGGGAACACCCATAAACAATCAGGCCTGGAGACGGCGCTTAGTTATGTGAATCGGTACTGCAGTGACAGGGTGTCTGATAAACACGAAGACAGAATTTCCCGTGCCGAGTCTGAAGTAGAGCTCAGAAGCAATCAACTCGATGCTGCCATTGAAACCGATTCACCGGTCCTGATCAAAAAATACCACGCCAAGTTGGAGTTGGCGCTCAGGAAGTTGGAGATTGCGCACGGCTCAACAGGACAGTAACTGCAAAGGTTCGTAGTATTGAATTAGAGCGTTGTCAAAGTCGCAGGGGCACTGGATAAAAAGGTGGCAGGAGTGAGGCGTACCATTTGGTTGTCTGGCAGGTATATCTTTAATAATCGAGCAGGATGAAGCATGTACAAGGTTTTTGCAGTGATCGCATCGTTTCATGTGTTTTTGCTTTTCTCTGGTTCGGCGATGGCAATCAATAAGTTTTGGCTTGAAACGGTATTTTCGAGCACGACGGTAGGGACTTCATATTTGTCGTCGCGGGATAATAAACAGGTGCTGGCTGTTCAAGATGATGCAACTAGTTTTGTTGCCAGTGACGGTGAACTGCAAGGCCCTTATTTATTGGCGTCACTGAATCAGTATCGGGCCGCTCATCCGGAGAGCACGGTCAGCGCTAGGGAACTGGCCATTCAGATATTGCTTGTAAATTGTTGTGAGTAGCGCCGTCAGTGCGGTGTTTTTTGTCAGTTTATGGTGCAGCGGGTAAATAAGGAGTGGAACGATGAAAGGCTCATTGTCTTGGGTGTTTATGATTATCTCCGTCCTGTGCGTGTCTGGATGTACGACCAGTGACTGGGTTCAGGCTGCGGGCGGGGTCATGCAAGCGCGTGACAGTTACGATAAAAAAGCGCGTGGCGAGAAGATAAAAAGAGCCAATGCGGCGGCGGCACGTGTCAAAAAATAAATGAGTTTTTCTCATCGCTGTCCAGGCGATGTCATGTCGTTTGCAGAGGCTCTCAGAATGGCGCTGTAGCGAAGTGGGTCTAGACTTAATACCCCAGTACCCATTTTGGAGAGCCAAGATGACCAGCAAAAACACGATTTGCCTTTGGTACAACGGCGGTGCGCTGGAAGCTGCGAAGTTCTATGCCGATACGTTTGCGGAGAGCTCGGTGGGGTCGATCTTCCATGCGCCAAGCGATTACCCCTCGGGCAAGAAGGGAGACGTCCTTACGGTCGAATTCACGGTGATGGGCATCCCGTGTCTGGGCCTGAATGGAGGGGACGAGTTCAAACAGAGTGAAGCCTTTTCGTTCCAGGTCGCGACCGACGACCAGGCTGAGACCGACCGTTTATGGAATGCGATTGTCGGCAACGGCGGACAAGAGAGTGTTTGCGGCTGGTGCAAGGACAAGTGGGGATTGTCCTGGCAAATCACGCCGCGTGCCCTGACAGCCGCGATCAAGCATCCGGATCGAGCAGTGGCCAAGCGTGCATTCGAGGCCATGATGACGATGGGCAAAATTGATATTGCAGCGCTCGAAGTGGCCCTTAAGGGCTGACCGCGCTTAATGGCTTTTTGACAGTTTAACCGGGCCCCTGCAGGGGCATGGCCTGTTGATAAATGTCATCAGCAGGCAGGTCAGCGTCGCGTTGGCTGTCAGCCCTTGGCAGCCATCGCGGTGACTTCCACACGCATGCCTTCGACCGCCAGGGCGGCGACGCCAACGGCCGCACGAACCGGCCAGGGTTTGGCGAACATCCGCTGGTAAACCTCATTGAACGCCGCACGGTCCGCCATGTCGGTGAGGTAGATGGTCAGGTGCAGGACGCGATCCATGGAACTGCCGGCACGTTCCAGTGCAACCTTGAGCGCCTGCAGCGTGCATTCGCTTTGCTCGATGATCCCGCCCAGCTCCAGGCTGCCATCGGCTCGGGTCGGGATTTGCGTGGAAACCAGCAGGCCACCGGAGCCGGCGACATCGGAAGAGATGGATTCCGGGTCAGGATCCGGAACGAAGGTAAGGTCGTGGTTAGCCATGGGAATGCTTGCCTGAGTGGTAAAAAACGCGAGTTTACGTGATTGACTGGCGGCTCCCAAGGGCTGCAGAAAGGTGCTCCAGCGCGTGTGCTTCGGCGCTGCCCTGATCATCGCTTTCAGCGAAGACCGCGCAGGTCGCCGTATTGCCTCCTTCAACACACCGGTAAACGGCCAGCACGCTGCCCGGGCCGGCGCCTGTGTGTCCGCGGAGTGTCAGGCCACTGTCTACGTCCCCGATCATCAGGCCCAGCGCATAACCGGGGGTGTTCCAGGGCCGGCCGGGAATAGGGCCGCCGAGGTGAACCGGTGTCTGCATTTCGCGCAGCAGCGAAACAGGCAGCAGTGCCCCGCCCAAGAGTTGATCCAGCAACTGGGTGGCCTGCGCCAGAGGGCCGACCAGCAAGCCATGATAGACCCAGCCCGGATCATAGGCAGGCGCGCTGCCCAGACGCACACCTTTCAAATCCTCCCGGGTGCGGGCGAGCCGGACCTGTGTCACGCCGAGCGGTGCAAACACACGCTGGGCCAGCGCTTGCTCAAGTGTCAGGCCGGTGATCCGTTGAATCAGTCGGGCCACGAACAGGTAGCCGACATTGGAATAGTGCCAGTGCGTCCCAGGTTCGTAACGCAACCGGGCGGCATCGAGACGCTGCAGCATGTCGTCTGCCGGCCAGGGTGTTTCGTCCTGAAATACGGCTGTGTGGTAATGCGCAAGCTCGCTGTAATCCGCGAGCCCGGCTTGATGACGCAGGAGTTGGCGCAGAGTGAACGGGCCTTCGCTCACGCTATCATCCAGACCGATCAGTCCATCGCGGACCAGAGTCAGAGAAGCTGCCGCCAGCACCGTCTTGGTAAAACTCCACCAGGGCACCACGACATCGGGTTGTTCAGGTGGCAGCGGCTTACTGTTCGAGACAAGGGAAACAAGCATGGACAAAGGCTCTGCGTCAGGAGTTGTGGGGATTCTACGCTATGCCGCGAGCGAGGCCGCGTCCGGCTGCACAGCAGTCGTAATCCCGTGTACCTGATCCGGCAGACCGCAGCCTCGTTCCACTCGTCAACGGCTACGGTCCGTAGCCGCTGGCGCAGGCAGCTCAGAGCCAGGCTTTGATCCGGGCACTGACGGCATTTGTCGAAATACCGTAGCGATCATGCAGGGTCGGCAGGGCGCCGGCATCGAGGAAGGCATCGGGCAATGCGATTTGCCGAAAGGTGGGGGTCACCCCGTTGCGCAGCAGGACGGTCGCAACGGCCTCGCCCAGGCCGCCGATGATGGAATGGTTTTCTGCGGTCACCACCAACCGCCCGGGCTTGCGGGCTTCGGCGAGAATGGTCTGCTCATCCAGCGGCTTGATCGTCGGTACGTGCAGCACCGCCACGTCCACGCCATCGGCTTGTAACAGCTTGGCGGCCTCCAGTGCTCGCATCGTCATCAAACCCGTCGAGATGATCAATACATCGTTGCCAGTGCGCAGGGTCTTGGCCTTGCCAATCTCGAAGGTGTAACCGTATTCGTCCAGGACCAATGGCACGTTACCGCGCAGCAAGCGCATGTAGACCGGCCCCTGATGTGCGGCGATGGCCGGCACTGCCTGTTCGATTTCCAGCGCATCGCAAGGGTCGACGATCATCAGGTTCGGCATGGCGCGAAAGATGGCCAGGTCATCGGTTGCCTGGTGGCTTGGGCCATAACCGGTGGTGAGGCCGGGCAAGCCGCAGACAATTTTTACATTGAGATTCTCTTCGGCAATGGCCATGCAGATGAAGTCATAGGCGCGGCGAGAGGCAAACACGGCGTAGGTGGTGGCGAAAGGTACGAAGCCTTCACGCGCCATCCCGGCCGCGGCACTCATGAGCAATTGCTCGGCCATGCCCATTTGATAGAAACGCTCCGGGTGGGCCTTGGCGAAAATGTGCAGGTCGGTGTACTTGGACAAGTCGGCTGACAGGCCGACGATGTCCTGGCGTTGATTTGCCAGTTCAGCGAGCGCGTGACCAAAGGGTGCCGACTTTGTGGCCTGGCCTTCAGAGGCAATCGAGGCAATCATTGCCGAGGTCGTGAGGCGTTTTTTTGCCGGGGTATTGGCAGCGTTATTCATTGTTTTTTCCTTCCTCAAGGTTGCTCAGTGCCAGGTCCCATTCGTGCTCTTCCACGCGAATGAAATGAGTCTTCTCGCGGGTTTCCAGAAACGGCACCCCCTTGCCCATCCGGGTATCGCAGATGATGACCCGAGGTTGGGGTCCGGCATGGCTGCGCGCGGCATCGAACGCGGCGACCAGTGCTTCCAGATCGTTGCCGTCCACCCGCTGGGTGAACCAGCCGAACGCTTGCCAGCGGTCAACGATGGGCTCGAACGAAAGGATTTCACTGGAGTGACCATCTGCCTGCTGGTTGTTGACGTCGACAATGGCGATCAGGTTATCGAGCTTCCAGTGGGAGGCTGACATCACGGCTTCCCAGGTCGATCCCTCGTTCAACTCGCCGTCCGACAGCAAGTTGTAGACGAATGCCGTCGAGCGTTTGCGCTTGAGCCCCAGGCAAGCACCCACGGCGATGCCCAGCCCCTGACCCAGCGAGCCTCCGGTGATTTCCATGCCCGGGGTATAGGCGGCCATTCCTGACATCGGCAAGCGGCTGTCATCCGAACCGTAGGTTTCCAGTTCATCCAGCGGAATGATCCGGGCTTCGATCAAGGCCGCGTACAGCGCAATGGCGTAATGACCGATCGACAGGTAGAAGCGGTCGCGAGCCTCCCATTCAGGGTCTTGCGGGCGATAGTTCATCGCATGAAAATACGACACGGCCAGCAGGTCGGCTGCCCCCAGAGCCTGGCCGACATAGCCCTGACCCTGGACTTGACCCATTTTCAGCGCATGCCGGCGAATGTTGTGAGCCCGTTCGACCAAGGGGATGGATGACGCGGATGAAGAATGTGCAGTCATGATGAAAACTCCGTTAACTCAACGATTGACCAGGGCGGCGGGAATGCGCAGTACCAGCAAGGCACCGCCTGCCAGGACGCCGGTAATCAGGTACATGCCGATGGCGCTTGAACCCGTGAGGGTGGTAACCCAGCCGATCAGATAGGGCGAAAAGAAACCGGCAAGGTTGGCGAAACTGTTGACGGCGGCGATACCCGCGGCAGCGGATACACCGCCCAGCAACGTGGTGGGCAACATCCAGAACATGGATGAGGCAGACAGAATGCCGGACGCCGCGAGGCACAGGCTGAGAATGGACAGCAGCAAGTTGCCGCCCATCGCAGCCGCCAGTGTCAGGCCGAATGCACCGGCAAGCATCGGGCCGATCAGGTGCCAGCGCCGCTCACGGTGTTTGTCACCGCTGCGTCCCACCAGCAGCATCGCGGCAATGGCGCAGAGGTACGGCAGGCTGGTCAGCAGCCCGACTTTCATCGGATCGGAGACTCCTGCGTTACGCACCAGTGTCGGTAACCAGAAGGTGATTGCGTACTGCCCCATCACGACGCAGAAGTAGATGGAGGCCAGCAACCAGAGGCGACGGTCGCGAATGAAGTCCCCCACAGAAGCATGCTTGACCTTGTGCTGTTCATCCTCTGCCAGTTCTTGACTGACCAGGTCCTTTTCTTCGTCACTGAGCCAGCTGGCCTGATGTACGCCGTCCTTGAGATAACTCAACACCAGAAGCCCGACGACCACCGTGGGCACGGCTTCCAGTACGAACATCCATTGCCAGCCCGCCCATCCGTGGACACCGGCAAAATGCGTCATGATCCAGCCCGATAGCGGGCCGCCGACCATGCCGGAAAGCGGAATGGCGATGAACCACAACACGGTCATGCGCGCTCGCCGGTACGACGGAAACCAGTAGGTCAGATACAACAATAAACCGGGCGCGAGACCCGCTTCGGCGATCCCCAGCAGAAAACGCAGCAGATAAAATTGCCAGGCCGTTTCGACAAAAGCGAACAGCGCGGAAATGATGCCCCAGGTGATCATGATGCGGGCGATCCAGATCCGCGCACCGATCTTGTGGAGCATGATGTTGCTGGGAACTTCACAGAGGAAATAACCGATGAAGAAGACACCGGCGCCCAGTCCATAAACCGTTTCACTGAGCGCCAGATCGTTCATCATCTGCAACTTGGCAAAGCCGATGTTGACCCGGTCGAGATAAGCACACAGGTAACACAGCATCAGGAACGGCATCAGGCGCCATGCGGTTTTACGGTAGGCGTTGGAGCGCACGGTCGAAACCGCTTCGAGCGACAGGGTGGTCATGATGGTCTGATCTCTTGTTTTTATTGACCGCCAGGCCCGGGGGCCTGGCTGCGTCGTCGATCCAGATCCGCGGGCCGGGTGGCCCGCCAGGTGTCATCAGTGAATCAGCATGCCGCCATTCACATCCAGCGTGATTCCCGTCAGGTAGGTGGACAGGTCGCTGGCCAGGAACAAGGCAGCATTGGCCACATCCCGGGCTTCACCCAGACGTCCCAGTGGAATGCCATCAATGATCGCGTGGCGGCGATCGTCCTGCATGAGGCCGCCCGTGATGTCGGTGTGAATCAGTCCGGGAGCGATCGAGTTCACCCGCACGTTGTCCGGACCCAGTTCACGCGCCATGGCCCGGGCCAGGCCCAGTACGCCTGCCTTCGCCGCGCTATAGTGCGGGCCGCCGAAAATGCCGCCCCCGCGTTGCGCGGACACCGATGACATGCACACGATGCTGCCGCTCGCTTGCTGGCGCATGGTGGGAATGACGGCCTGAGACATCAGCAAGGTGCCGCGCAAACTGACATCCAGCACCTTGTCGTAATCCGAAGGGCGGATGTCCAGGGTCTTGAGGGGTTGGGTGATGCCAGCGTTATTGACCAGAATGTCGATGCGGCCAAAATGTTCGATGATGCGTGCAACGGCCAGCTGCACCTGGGATTCGTCCGCGACGTTGGCCGCGAGACCGAGGTGACCTTCACCCAGAGACGCTGCGGCGTCCCGTGCGGCGGCCAGATCCAGATCGAGGATCACGACGCGGGCACCCTCTCGGGCGAAGGTGGTGGCGGTGGCGCGGCCAATGCCACGTGCGGAGGCTGCGCCGGTGATGATCGCAACTTTGCCTTGTAGAAGCATGTGAGAGAACCTCTGATTATTCTTATTGGGTCGACCCGCAATGAATCGATGCCTCAGCTTGGCCTCCCGCCGGGGCTCGAGCAATAACGAGACTCTCACTCAGTGCTGAAAAAAATTCAGCACTCGCCAGCGATCTGCTTCGATGCTTGAATAGCCGAACGCCCGGTTCAAGCCTTTTGCAGCGGAATAATCGAGATCATGAAGTCAGCTGGCGATGCACCTTCAATCCTGCCACCCCTGAAAGCCATTCAGGCCTTCGAGCAAACAGCACGCTTTGGCAATGTCGCCCGTGCCGCAGAACTGCTCGACCTGACGCCCTCGGCTGTTAGCCACCAACTGGCCAAACTGGAAGCCATGATTGGTCGGCAATTGTTCTTGCGTACCGCCCGGGGTGTGACGTTGACCCCGGTGGGCGAGCAATACCTGACCGAGGTCTCCGGACTGCTTCACAGCCTGGCCGTCGCCACCGAGCGCGCCGCCAGTGATGTCAGCCTCGACTGCCTGCGGTTGCACTCGTCGCCCAGTTTTGGCCTGCTGTGGCTGATGCCGCGGCTGGAGCAGTTTCGCGAGAGCCATCCTGATATCCAGCTCAATCTCTCATGCTCGTACGAGTCGCTGCATTTCAGTCGTGACAAAATTGATGTCGACATCCGGCATGGCATGCCCAACTGGCCGAGCTACGAAGTCCGTACCGTTCGCGACGAAAAAATCGCGGTGCTGGCTTCTCCGAAACTTCTGGCAAAGCGCCCGATAAACGCTGTCGCCGACTTGCTGGACAGCCCGTTGATCCTCTCGGAAGCCACGCTGATCAAGTGGCCTCAACTGTTCGCGCAATACGGCCTGTCACGGCCTGAAAAGCCTTATACGCTGAGCTTCGATCGTTCATACATGACGCTGGAGGCTGCCAGTCACGGCCTTGGCTTTGCCCTGGAAAGCACCTTACTGGCACAGGCGTATCTGGCGCGGAGAGACCTGGTTGAAGTTGCGCCGCAACTGAGTGCCTCAATCACGGCGCACCATCTGGTTTTCCCCAGGGCGCACTCGAACTTTCCACGGGTCAGACGCTTTCTGGAGTGGATGCAGCAGGAGCTCGGACACGACTTTACGTATTAGGCGATTGTAGTCGGCAGCGCCATGACCATCTCATGCCAGGCCATGCCGCCATGCTCAGAAGGCGAAGGCTGTACGTAGCGATAGCCCATTCGCTCATACAGGCCGACATGGTGTTCCTTGCACATCAAATGAATGTGGGTCTTGCCCAGACCCTGCATGCGCTGCACGAACTCGCGCATCATCAGGCTGGCGTAACCCTTGCCCTGCTGTGCCGGGTCTACCACCACCGACATGATCACCACGTTGGGTGCATCTTCGGCATGGCCCACCAACTCCTTGAAGGCTTCATCCGACATCACCACCTGATGGGCGCAGCCGCTGTTGATGAATCCGATGATTGCCTCGGCCTGTTCCAGAATCAGAAAGCCCTGCGGGTACCGGGCAATGCGAGTTGAAATTTTCTCCAGCGTCGCGGCTTCGTCGCCTTCATAGGCGCACGACTCGATTTGATAGCAGCGGACGGCGTCTGAGGGCTTGGCATTACGAAAGTGCAGGGTGGACATTGAATACTCCAGATCTTTAGACCGCTGCATTGTGTCGCAAAACCCGTTGGTTGACTGGGGTCCATTGACCCGTGATGCGGGAGGCATGCAGTGGCATTGCCACGTCACCCTGTTCAGGCGATGATCGGTTGGCCTCTTAGGTTCTTTGTCGTGGATAACCGGGTGCGGTAGTGTGCTGTTGCAGCGTCTGCCTCGATGGCTGATCCGCCGGGTCAGGAACCACCGATCCTGGAGGGAGGCTCATCTTAATCCTGCCAAGCGAGGCGAACGTTGATCGAGCGACGTCAGTTCAGTGGTGCAATGAAGGGCAAGAACCTTCGTTATCTGAAAGAGCATGAAGGCCAGGCGGCCTTGGGCGCCCGGGCAGGTTTTTTACTGCTGGAGCACTTTTCGTTACCTGCATTTACCCAGGCGCTCGATACGATCATTACGGCGAACCTGCTTAGGCCGGAGCTGTTCACCAGCAAGACCTTTGGCCTGACCAAAGGGGAAGTGATCAGCGATCTGGGGCTGGTGATCCGCCCCGATGACCAGCTTTCCCACGCGCAGATACAAGACCTGGATCTATTGGTGATCTGCGGCGGATACCGCACAGAGCTCAAGGCCGATGAGCGGCTTCTGGGTTTGCTGCAGGGAGCATGTGAGCTGGGCGTTAGCCTGGCGGGGATATGGAACGGCGCCTGGTTCCTGGGGCGGGCGGGGCTACTCGACGGGTATCGGTGTGCGATTCATCCCGAACATCGTCCCGCGTTGGCAGAGCTTGCACGGCTGGCGCAGGTCACCAGTGAAGCGTACGTGGTGGATCGCGACCGCCTTACGGCCTCCAGCCCGACGGGCTCGTTCTACATGGCTCTGGAATGGATCAGGACCTTGTACGACAAGGGGCTTACCGACGGGATAGAAGACATCCTTGCATTTGAGGCGTCCCGTTACCGGCGGATAAAACCGTCGTTGAATGCATCGGTGAGCGGACCTTTGCGCGAAGTGGTCAATTTGATGGACGCCAATCTGGAGGAGCCGCTTGAGCTGGAAACGCTGTGCCTCTATGCCGGGCGTTCACGCCGGCAGATCGAGCGCCTGTTTAAAGATCAACTCGGGACCACCCCCCAGCGCTACTACATGGATTTGCGCATCACTGAAGCCCGCCGCTTGCTGCAGCACACATCATTGAATATCGTCGACGTTTCAGTGGCGTGCGGTTTTGTATCACCCAGCCATTTCAGCAAGTGTTACTGCGCCTACTTTGGTTATCGACCGTCCAAGGAAGCGAGGTTGATCAAATAGCCGTTAACCCAAGCAGCGGGTGTGGTGCTTCTCCAGGCGCTCGATGTCCCGCAGGTGATGAGTGTTCCTGATCAGGTACTTTCCATGTCGATAGAGGCCACGCCGGCTACCCCCCGATTCTGGCGAGACGCACAGCTGCCCTTCATCGAGGCCCGTTCGATAGAGGATGGCCGTGAGGTCTGCTACGCCCTGCATTCCCATGAGATTTTCTCCATTGGTGCGATTACCTCGGGGTGCAGTCTCTACCTGCATGAAAAGACCCGGCACACCATCCGTCGCGGTACGGTGGTGCTGATGAATCCGGGTGAAGTCCACGCCTGCAATCCGATTGAGGATCAACCCTGGTCCTACGTGATGATGTATGTGGATGCGCACTGGCTGGCCAACCTTCAGCAGGGCTGTGACAACGGCGCGGCGCAGGGATTCGAGCCGCTTGCGGCGACTCACACGACATCCCCCGCTTTGTTCGAAGGGCTGATGGGGCTGTACACACAGCTGATTGATCCGAGCCTCGACGCGCTGGTCAAATACGAAGCCGCCGTGGCTTTTTTCATGCGGATGCAGCAGACGCTGGGTGGTCCGGTTCCACCGTTGAAGAAGGTCAATCCGAAGGTGGAGCGCGCTGCCGAGTACATCAACGCGCATTTCCTGCATGCAGTCCGCCTGCACGATATCTGCGAGGCTGCGAGTTTGTCGGAGGCTTATCTGATCCGCGCTTTCGAGCAGCGCTACCACATGACACCACATGCCTACCTGATTAACCGGCGGATCCAGCACGCCCAGACGCAACTGCGCAAAGGTGCACAGATCGCCGATATCGCCCAGGCCACCGGGTTCGCGGATCAGGCGCATTTTCAGCGGGTATTCAAAAAACATCTGGCGGCCACACCGGGCCAGTACAAGCTTTAAACAAACAGCAAGGACAACGCACAGCCTGCGAGCATGGCAGCCATGCAGCGGTTGAACAGGCGGATACGGGCCGCGCTGCGCAGGTATTGCCCCAGGAACGCCCCGGCAAAGGCCCAGCAGGCTACCGACAGGTAGCAGACCACAAAGTAGATCAGTGCGAATGACCAGATCAGGGTGGTTTCTGCGCTGGCGACGAAGGCTCCCATCCCGGCAACTGCAGCCAGCCAGGCCTTGGGGTTGAGCCATTGCATGACGGCGCCGCGCAGGTATGACGGCTGCTGTGTGGCCCGGTCAACCCTCAGTTCTCCATCATCGGCTGCCAGTTTCCAGGCCAGATACAGCAGGAAGGCAACGCCCGCCCAGCGAATCAGTTCGGTGAGGATTGGCCACTGTTTCAGAACCTCATGCAGTCCGAAGCCGGTAAACAGTAGCAGTACCACAAAGCCGGCCGTTGCTCCGAACACATGACGCAAGCTGGGGACAAGCCCGAACTGCATCCCGGAACTCAGGGCCACGACGTTAACCGGGCCCGGAGAAATGGATGCCGCCAGGGCAAACGCTGCCATAGAGATCAACACGCTCATCGCCGTTCTAATCCTTGTTGTGAGTGAGCGTACAAGGTAGACGCTGGAGTGAATGGCGTATTGAACAAAACTCCCTTGCTGGCATTTTATCCGGGCATTGATCCCGAGGTTCGCTCACACGGCAGGCCGTTGACCAGGCGCGGGATACCCAAAGGGTTAGCGTCTTTCAGGGCATCGGGCAGCAGGCTGTCCGGGTAGTTCTGAAAGCATACCGGGCGCAGGAAACGATCGATGGCCAGGCTGCCGACTGACGTCCCGCGGGCGTCCGAGGTGGCAGGGTAGGGGCCACCGTGAACCATCGCATCGCATACCTCGACACCTGTCGGGTAACCATTGAGCAGCAGACGCCCGGCCTTGTGCTCCAGCAACGGCACGACTTCGGCGAAGGCATGCAGGTCGGCGGGCTGCGCAATCAAGGTGGCGGTCAGTTGGCCGTGCAGGCTGTGCACGGCTTGAATCAGCTGCGCCTTGTCCGCCACTTCGACCACCAGCGTGGTCGGGCCGAACACCTCCTCTTGCAGCACCTCTGCGCCGTCGAGCAACAGGCGGATATCTGCCTGGAACAGCTGCGGGCTGGCCTGGCGACCCTGTTGCGGCTGGCCGGCGATAAGACGGATACCGGGCTGCGCAGCGAGGCGGCTGATGCCCTGGGCATAGCTGCGCAACCCGCCGGCATTGAGCAGGGTCTGGGCAGGCTGGGCGTTGAAGAACTGCCCGAGCGCTTCGACAAAATCGCTGAAAGCCGGGGAGCGGATGCCCAGCACCAGCCCCGGGCTGGTACAGAACTGGCCGGCACCCAGCATCACCGAGGCCCCCAGTTCCTGGGCAATCTGTTGCCCGCGTTCGCTCAAGGCATCCGGCAACACCAGCACCGGGTTGATACTCGACATCTCGGCAAACACCGGGATCGGTTGAGGCCTGGCCGCGGCCATGTCACACAGCGCACGTCCGCCCGACAATGAGCCGGTAAAGCCAACCGCCTGAATCGCGGGATGCTTGACCAGTGTCGCTCCGACGCCCGCGCCGTAGATCATGTTGAACACGCCCGCTGGCATGCTTGTCCGTTCGCCCGCGCGCTGAATCGCCAATGCCACCTGTTCGGCGGTTGCCATGTGCCCGCTGTGGGCCTTGAACACTACCGGGCAACCCGCGGCGAGCGCGGCGGCGGTATCACCCCCGGCCGTGGAGAAGGCCAACGGGAAATTGCTCGCGCCAAACACGGCAACCGGACCTACCCCGATGCGGTATTGACGCAGGTCCACCCGTGGCAGGGGCTTGCGCTCGGGCAATGCCTGATCGATACGGGCCCCATAAAAATCCCCCCGGCGCAGCACGTTGGCGAACAGGCGCATTTGACCGCTGGTACGGCCGCGCTCGCCCTGGATCCGCCCGGCGGGCAGGGCGGTTTCGCGACAGACGATGGCGACAAAATCATCGCCCAGGGCGTCTATTTCTTCAGCGATGGCCTCCAGGAACTCGGCGCGGCGGGCCGCGGCCAGGCTGCGAAACAACGGGTACGCCGCGCTTGCCGCCATGGCGGCGGCATCGACTTCCTGCTCGGTTGCCTGGATGAACTGATACGGCAAGGCCTCACCGGTGGTGGCATCGACACTGTGCAATTGCACCGTGCCGGCAGCGCTGCGCTGGCCGCCGATAAAGTTGTGGCCGGTAATCTGCGTCATGCATGTGTCCTCAAAAAATGGGTGTTCGCGTACGGCGCCCGCAGGCGATCAAGTGATTGCGCCGATCTGCCACGGCACAAATTCGTTCTGACCGTAACCATGCTGCTCGCTTTTACTGCGCTCACCGGAGGCAATTCGCAGCATCATGCGGTAGATGTATTCACCCCGCTCCTCGATGGTCATGCTGCCGTCGGCAATGCCGCCGCAGTTCACATCCATGTCCTCTTCCTGTGTTTCCCACAACCGGGTATTGGTCGCCAGCTTGATCGATGGCGCGGGTGCGCAGCCGTAGGCCGAACCCCGGCCAGTGGTAAAGGCGATCAGGTTGGCGCCTCCGGCGACCTGGCCCGTGGCCGAGATCGGGTCATACCCCGGGGTGTCCATAAACACCAGACCGTGGGCGCGGACAGTCTCGGCATACTCGTACACGTCCACCAGGTCGCTGGAGCCGGCCTTGGCCACTGCACCCAGCGACTTTTCCAGAATGGTGGTCAAGCCACCGGCCTTGTTCCCGGCGGACGGGTTGTTGTTCAGTTCAGCGTTCATGCGCTGGCAATAGGCTTCCCACCAGTGGATGCGCTGAATCAGTTTTTCACCGACTTCACGGCTGACGGCGCGTCGTGTCAGCAAGTGTTCGGCACCATAGATTTCAGGGGTTTCAGACAGAATCGCGGTACCGCCGGCCGCCACCAGCCGGTCAACGGCATTGCCCAGCGCCGGGTTGGCGGTAATGCCCGAGTAGCCATCCGAACCACCGCATTGCAGGCCAATGATCAGGTGCCTGGCACTCACCGGCTCACGTTGCACGCGATTGGCGTCCGCCAGCAGCGATTTGACCTGGGCGATCCCGCTGGCGATGGTTTTCGAGGTGCCGCCGGTGCCCTGAATGGTAAAGGCACGCAGAAACTCGCCTTTTTCCAGACCCTGGGCGGCCAGCAAGTCAGCAATCTGATTGGTTTCGCACCCCAGGCCGATCATCAGCACGGACGCAAAGTTGGGGTGGATGGCATAACCCCCCAGGGTGCGCCGCAGCATGGCCAGGGCTTCACCGCCCGGGTCTACCGCGCAGCCGAAACTGTGGGTGAGGGCGACCACGCCATCGACGTTCGGGAAGTCCTCCAGGGCCTGCGGGTTGATGTCACGGCGAAAATGATCGGCGATGGCCTTGGCCACGGTTGCCGAGCAGTTGACGGACGTCAGGATCCCCACATAGTTGCGCGTGGCGACCCGGCCATCGGGGCGCACGATACCCATGAAGGTATCGCGGGTCGGATGGCCGATACCGCGAGCGTCCACACCGAACGCGTAGTCACGGGAGAAGTCGCCCATGGCCAGGTTGTGCACGTGTACATGTTCACCGGCCTTGATCGGTTGGCTGGCGAAACCAATGATCTGGCCGTATCGACGCAGAGGCTGACCGGCGTCGATGGCCCGGGTCGCAATTTTGTGTCCCGAGGGAATCGCGTCCAGTGCGACAAGGCCTTCGATCGCCAGCTCCAGCCCTTTGGGCAGCGGCTGGCGGGCAATCAGTACATCGTCGAGCGGGTTAAGACGGATCACGGCGTTGGCAATGTTTTCCCCGCCTGTTTTAGTTATCAGCTGCATCACGGTTACCTGAATAAAGGGAGCAAACTCACGCCAGACCGCGTTCGCGGTAGTCGATGAGGGAGGAAAACAGCATCAGGCCGAAGGCCATGACCACAAAGAAGATCAACGCCAGGAAATAGGACCCGGTGAACTGCACGATCAGACCGATGAGGATAGGCACGATCACGCCGACCATGTTGCCGCAGAAGTTCATGCTGCCACCCAGAACGCCGGCCTTGGACTTGCCGCCGAGGATCGCCGGAAGGCACCAGTACATGCCGCACCAGCGGATGAAGAACAGGGCGACACACAGCAGTGCAATCACGGTTACTGCATCGGGGGTGTACGCCACCAGCAGGATGCACAAGGCGGCTATCGCGGCCGAGCCAGCGAACATGCTGCGCATCACCTTGTTCGGTGCACCGCCGGCGTCTTTCCACTTGTCTGCCAGCCAGCCGCCGAAGATCTCACCGACGAAACCGCACATGAAGATCAAAAATGTCGCGCCGCCCATGGCCTTGATGTCCAGGTTATGGGCCTTGTGCAGATAGCTCGGCATCCAGGTCAACAGGCCGTAGAACACACTGTTGTAGCAGGCGTAGCCGGCGAACATGGCCAGTACCGAACGGCTTTTCAGCAGGTCCTTGAGGATCGCCTTGCGCTCACCATTGGTCTTGGCGGCCTCGGCATTGGCGTTGGTGATGTACGCCAGTTCAGCAGCGTTCACTTTCGGGTGTTCGGCAGGGTTATTGCGGATGTACCACCAGGCCCAGACGCCGACGATCATGGTGCCGACCCCGGCGATCACGAATGCGATACGCCAGGAATCGAACCAGGTGATCAGGCCGGCGATGATGATGGCGCCGAGTGCGGTGCCCAGCGGAGCACCGCCGTCCACCAGGGTCGCGCCGCGTCCACGTTCGTTGGGGGTTAGCCAGGCGCCATTGAGCTTGGCGCCTGCCGGCATGATCGGTGACTCCGCCACCCCCAGGCCGATGCGGGTGGCCAGCAGGGTCAGCCAGCTGTGCGCGCCGCCGGCGATGGCCTGGAAGAAGCCCCAGCCCACCGTGGCGACGCCGACGATATTGCGCACCTGAAAACGGTCCAGCAGCATGCCGCCGGGAATTTGCATCAGCGCGTACGACCAGAAAAAGGCACTGAGCATCAGGCCTTCCATCGCCGGGGTCATTTCGAACTCGGAGGAAATCAGCGGCATCGCCACTGACAGTGAGGCGCGGTCGATATAGTTGATCGCCGACAACAGCAGCAGAATCAAGAAAATGCGCCAGCGTACGGTGGTGGGGCGTGCGGCGGCTACGTCATCAGCCGCCTTGGTGAGCCCTGGCGCAGCGGTTTTACTGTTCATACTCATCTCGCTTTTTTATGTTTTTTATCAAGCGGGCAGGGGATGCGAGCCTGTTATCAGGCCCGCCGTTTTTACAGAGTATTCACCTTTCCGGCCTTCAGTTCCGGGGCCGCGGCTTGCAGGCCATTGATCAGTGGTTCGCCGAACTCGGCCATGCTGATCTCGAAACGATCCCCGGGACGGGTCTGGATATTGTCGGCAACGGACAGCGTGGCGGTGCCGAAAAAATGCACGTGCACGTCACCCGGGCGCAGGAATTGCGCGTATTTGAAGTGATGGTATTCAAGGTTTTCCAGGCTGTGGCACATGTTGTCCTCGCCGCTGAGGAACTCCTTTTCCCAGAGCACATCTTCGCCCCGCAGGATCCGGCTCATGCCGGTCAGGTGGCCAGGCAAGTCCCCCACGCGCAACTCGGGGCCATAGCTGCAATTACGCAGCTTGGAGTGCGCCAGATACAGGTAGTTACGGCGTTCCATGACGTGGTCGGAGAACTCGTTGCCCAAGGCAAACCCGACGCGGTAGGGCTTGCCATCGTCGCCGACCACATACAGCCCGGTCAGCTCGGGTTCTTCGCCGGCATCCTCGGCAAATGCGGGGGTCTGGAAGGCGCTGCCCGGACGCACAACAATCGAACCGTCGCCCTTGTAGAACCATTCAGGTTGCACCCCTGCGGTGCCGGCCGGCGGGCGTCCGCCCTCGATGCCCCACTGGAAGATTCGTGCCGAGTCGGTCATGGCACTTTGATCGGCGGCATTTTGCTGGTGCATTTTGTCGCGGGTCGAAGCGCTGCCCAGGTGGGTCAGACCGGTACCACTGATCAGGCAATGCGCCGGATCCTGATGATCCAGTGGCGGCAGAACCCGGCCTTCCTGTAGCGTCCGGCGATAGCTGTCCGGGCTTGGCTCGCAGCCTCGGGCGTGAACTTCGTCGGCCAGGCTATGGCCCTGGCGAATCGCACTCAGGGCCAGCTCACGTGTGTTTTCGGTTGCACGAACCACCTGGATCACATCGCCTTCAATGACACCGACGTGACGCTGGCCTTGGGCTGTTTCAAACTGGATCAAACGCATGAAGTGGGCTCTTTGCAGATTGTTGTTATTGACGGTTCGTTGAGAACCTTGTGTGGCCCACTTTAAGTTTTGCGACTATTGCTGCCTAATGACAGCTGCTGATTGAGCGATAACTATTTGTCATCCCCCATGCTGCCATCTCTGACCACCATCATTTCCCGCTTGCGACTCAAGCAACTGCGGCTGCTGATCGCCCTGGACGAATTCGGTTCGCTGCACAAGGCCGCAGAGTCCGTGGCCATTACCCAGCCTGGCGCGACGCGGGCGCTGCATGAAATTGAATCGACTCTCGGGTCGACCTTGTTCGAGCGCACCAGCAAAGGCCTGGTCGCCAACGATCTGGGGCGTTGCGTGATCCGTTATGCGCGTCTGATCCACACCGACGTGGCCCATCTGCGCGAAGAAATGCTCGGCATCATGCAAGGCCACGGCGGTCGATTGTCCATTGGCGTGATCATGGGCGCGGTGCCGGTGCTGGTGGAGTGTCTGGCGCGCTTGCGGGCCAAACAGCCAGAACTCTCGGTCGAGATTGTCGAGGACACCAGCGCCCGTTTGCTGGCGTTGCTCGATGAAGGGCGGCTGGATCTGGCCATTTGCCGAACCAGTGTCAGCAAACACCCGGCTGCCTACGACTGCCGGCTCCGCGATCAGGAGCCGTTGATTGTGGTGGCCAACACCGGCCACCGATTTGCCGCGAGCGAGACGTTGGTACTGAGCGATCTGGCCGATTCACGTTGGGTGGTGTTTCCGGTCAACATGCCCATGCGCCTGACCCTGGAGCGTGAGTTTCGTGAAGCCGGGCTCAACTTCCCGACGTACCCGATCGAAACGTCTTCAACCTTCACCACCCTGTCATTGCTCCTGCAAGACCCACAACTGGTGGCGGTGATGCCGGTCGACGTGGCGCGCATGGCCGTCACCCACGGCATGCTGGTGCATCTGCCGCTGGAGCTGAAGTCCCGCAGTGAACCCTACGAAATAGTCACCCGCCAAGGCGTCGCACTGACTGCGCCGACCCAGTTGCTGATTGATGAGTTGACCCACCAAAAGCAGGGCTAAGCACCTCAGGCTTTATCGGAGCGCATGGCATCCCAGGCGCTCATTGCCTGCGTCACTGAAGCATCCAGAACAGCATGCGGCACACCGTCCCGGGCCAGGGTTGTCAGCCCGAGCAAGAAACTTTCGAACAGCGTGGCCAGCGCCGCTGCATCCGTTTGTGCGGTCAGCTCGGATGAAGCCATGCCGCGCTCGACACAGGCCAGGAAGCCTGCCCGGTTGCGGGCCCGGGCGGCGGCGAGCGGAGCGCATATCGCAACGGTTTCTGGCGAGCAGGCACTGAGTAGCCCCAAGGCCACCAGACACCCCCGTGGATGATCAGGCTCGCATTGCATCCTGGCCGACCGGCGCATGGCCAGTTCGATGGCATCTCGCGGGGGCAGGGCCGTGTCGAGCAGGCTTTCGGTCACGCGTCCGTGAGTGTTCAGATAGCGCTCCATCACCTCTTTGAACAAGGCTTCCTTGGAGCCAAAGGCCGCGTAAAAACTGGGCGCGGAAATGCCGGAGCCCATATTGGCCTTGAGCTGGCTCAGGGACGTTGAATCGTAGCCATGCTCCCAAAACAGGTGCATGGCTTGTGTGATTGCAGCGTCGCGGTCGAACGTACGCGGGCGGCCCATCTGTGCCATGTCAGTCTCCTTCATTTCAATACATAAATACTATTCGATACAAAAGTCGTTGACCAATACCTTTTGCGTGGTCAACATCTGTACCTATCGATACATAACTAGCAGGGCGGCACAGGACATGGCAATTAATCAACACAGACCGGGGCGACTTCCCCTGGGGGCACTTCTTGCACTCGCGATGACGGGGTTTATATGCATTGCAACCGAGACCTTGCCCGCCGGCTTGTTAAACGAGATCAGTCAAGGGCTGGAGGTGTCCTCTGCACTGGCGGGGCAGATGGTGACGGTGTTCGCGCTGGGTTCGTTGCTGGCGGCCATCCCGCTGACCATTGCCACTCAGGGCTGGCGCCGGCGCAATGTGCTGCTGCTGACAATTGTGGGCTTTCTGCTGTTCAATTCGATTACTGCGTGGTCCACCGATTATGGCGTGACGCTGGTGGCGCGTTTTTTTGCCGGAGCCTCGGCCGGTCTGGCCTGGAGCCTGCTCGCGGGTTATGCACGTCGTATGGTCGCCCCGCACCAGCAGGGCCGCGCCATGGCGGTGGCCATGCTGGGGGCGCCGATTGCGCTGTCGCTGGGTGTGCCGCTGGGGACCTGGCTGGGGACACTCATGGGGTGGCGGACCACCTTCGGTTTGATGTCGATCCTGACGCTGATACTGATTGTCTGGGTACTGGTCAAAGTACCCGATTACCCCGGCCAGTCTTCGGATCAGCGTATCGGGCTGCGCCGAGTGCTGTTCACCCCGGGGGTGCGTTCGGTGCTCGCCGTGGTGATCGCCTGGATGCTGGCGCACAACATTCTCTACACCTACATCGCCCCGTTCGTGACCCCCGCCGGGCTCGATGCAGAGGTCGATCGGGTACTGCTGGTGTTCGGACTGGCCGCGCTGCTCGGGATCTGGCTGACCGGCCGGCTGGTGGACCGACATTTGCGCACGACCGTGCTGGCCTGTCTGGTGGCCTTCGCCGCGATCGCCTTGCTGTTTGGTTTGTTCGCCCGTTCGGTGGCCGTGGTGTATGCCGGTATTTTCGTCTGGGGGCTGTCCTTTGGTGGCGCTGCGACCCTGTTGCAAACGGCATTGGCTGACGCGGCAGGCGAGGGCGCTGATGTCGCGCTGTCGATGAACGTGGTCGCCTGGAACGGCGCCATAGCCGTGGGTGCATTGAGCGGAGGTGTGCTGCTCGACCAGGTGGGCGTCGGCGTCTTTCCATGGGTGCTGCTGGTGCTGTTACTGATGGGGCTGTGGATTGTCTTTAACGCGAGGACTCATGGCTTTCCACAGGGTCAACGGCAAGCAGGGCAGGTGGTTGCCGGGCATTGAACAGGGGCATCGAACCCGTCGTCTGACGGAGCCCCGGTTCAATGCGCGAGCGGCTTCCCGTGATGGCGTCGAGGTTGCCGACAACCCGGCATCACCACCGGCGAGACCTTGCGCTGTTGAGGCGAAGCTCAGCTCACCTGACCGCCGGTTTCCAGTACATCGTGCTCGGTGTTCAGGGCGGTGAGGACAGCTATTCGTAGCCCTTCAACCAACGTCTCCAGCGCCATGGATGGCAGGGCAGAGCCCGCCTGTGCCGCTTGCTGCGGCAGCCAGGGTACATGGATGAAACCGCTGCGTACCGCCGACCCCGCAAGGGCGTGTTGCAGGCTGTAGAACACCTGGTTGCAGACAAAGGTGCCTGCGCTGTGCGACACCGAGGCAGGAATCCCGGCGGCCCGCAATGCGCGGACCATGGCCTTGATCGGCAGGCTGCAAAAGTACGCCGCCGGCCCACCGGGGACGACAGGGGTGTCGATCGGCTGATGACCGAGGTTGTCGGGTATGCGCGCGTCGTTAAGGTTGATTGCCACACGTTCAATGGACAGGTCACTGCGACCCTGGGCCAGCCCGACAGCAATCACCAGGATCGGCTGCACGTCTGCCAGGCATTGGCGCAGGCGTTCCGGGGCCTGCTCGAACGCGCAGGGTAACTGGCGGGCGACGATGCGCACATCGTCGCTCAGCAGGGTGCCGTCCAGGCGGCGCACGGTTTCCCAGGAGGGATTGAGCGTGTCCTGGTCGAACGCTTCGAAACCGGTCAGGAGTACGTTATGCATGGTGGCCTCACATCAGCAGGTAAAGAAGGACAATATTGACCACCAGCATCATCAGCGCCGTAGGCATCTGCGCCTTGATCACCGCGTACTTGTCCGGTAGTTCCAGCAGGGCCACTGGCACGATGTTGAAGTTGGCCGCCATCGGCGTCATCAATGTGCCGCAGTAGCCGGAAAACATGCCGATAGCGGCCATCACGGCCGGGTTGGCGTCGTAAATCCCCACCAATACCGGCACACCGACACCGCCCGTCATCACCGGGAAGGCGGCGAAACCGTTGCCCATGATCACGGTGAACAACGCCATGCCCAACACATAGACCATCACCGCCACCAGGCGGTAGTCCATATTGATGTACGCCGTCGCCACATGAGCCACGGCAGTACCGACCCCGGCGTCATTGAACAGCAGGCCGAGCATGGCCAGCATTTGGGGCAGCACCATGGTCCAGCCAAGGGCTTCGGTGAGGCGTCGCGATTCACGCAAACCCTGCAGCGGCGTGTCACGGGTCAGGAGGCAGGCCAGGACCAGGGCCACGATGCAGCCCATGCCCAATGAAACGAAGGTGGTGTTCTTCGGGTCGAGCAGCGGCACGCCACCGATGTGGGTGTTTTTGAGCAGGATCGAACCGATCACGGTCACCAGCGGAATCGACAGGGCCGGAATGAACAGGTTATGGCCCAGGCGACCTGCGCTCGCCCGAGCGGCGCTGACGTGCAATTCAGCATGGGCGCCACGGCCTACGCCACCGGTGCCGGCAATCGCCGCCATGATCAGCACGCCGACACCGACCACAAACGGCGACAACCGATCGCCAATCAGGAACACCAGGGCGAACAGGGCCCAGAACAGGGCGCTGCTCCAGCGTTTGGGATGGCTGCTGTCGCTGGCAATCATGCCGGCTGTAATCAGCAACAGGACACCAGCCAGCCAGTAGAAGTACTCAATCGAAATAATCATTTGGCCACCTGTGGCGATACGTCTGCCTGAACGACTTCGCCCATGCTGCGCGATAGCATCAGATCAAAGCGGTACAGCCGTAGCGCATGCACGATAAAGGCACAGATCGCCGTTGGAATGCCCCAGAAGGCGATGTGCAGCGGCTCGACGTCGAGGCCGGAGCCAAGCAGGAACGTGTGCATCAGGGCGATGGCACCAAAGGCGACGAATACGTCCTCCCCAAAGAACAACCCCACGTTATCGGTGGCTGCGCACATGGCGAGTACCTTCTGCCGCACGGCAGGCGGCAGTTTGCCGTACTTGTTCTCGGCAGCGCCTTCGGCCATCGGAGCCAGCAACGGGCGTACCATCTGCGGATGGCCGCCAAGGCTGGTCAAGCCGACTGCAGCGGTGGTCTCGCGCACGAACAGGTACATGATGAGCAAGCGACCGACCGTGGCACGCTGAAAGCCGGCGATCCAGTTTTGCGCATGCAGGCGCAGGCCATGCCGTTCCAGCAAACCGATCACGGCCAGTGGCAACAGCAGGATCAATTGCAGGGCACGGGTTTCCAGGAAGCCTTCGCCCATGAGGGTGATGATTTTTTCCAGGGGAAAGTTGGCGGCAAAGCCGGTGACAATCGCCGCGAGGGTGACCACCAACAATGGATTGAAACGCAGCACAAAGCCCGCGACGATGACGAGCACGCCTAGCAAGGGCCATAGATTGACGACGGTTTGCATGGGGAAGGAATCCCTTGGCTGGTTGCTGCAACGCCAGGGCAGGCTAGCGCGAGCAAGGCGAAAGCGGTCGGGCTCACTTTCGCAAAATCGGTACGCTGCCGGACTCAGCGTGTTTTTTTATTGTTGACGCACGCTGGGCGGGTGTCATTTGGACGTTATCTTTGGTGGCTTTGCGTGAGGCGTCCAGTCAATAAAAGTTGTCACCGCTGAACAGAAAATGTTTTACCAATCACCGACTTAAACCGACTGGCCTGAGTCACCGGCAACGGTTTACAGTGCCGACCCGGTTTGGCTGATGTGAGGGCTCCAACATGAACATGCGATTTCTTCTGACATTCGTTTGGGTGGCACGCCTTGGCAGTTTTCGCCTGACCGCAGAAAAGCTTTCAAGCACCCAAGCGGCCATTTCCAGTCGAATTTCAGTCCTCGAAACCGAGCTCGGCGTGCAATTGTTTCAGCGTGATTCGCGCGGCGTAAACCTGACCCGCGAAGGCCATAAAGTCCTGGGCTATGCCGAGGAAATGCTGGCGACCCAACAGCGCTTGCTGCAGTCGCTCGGGCAGGCTGACAGCTTTGCCGGACGCTTGCGCATCGGCGTGATGGACACGGTGATCCACAGCTGGCTGAGTGATCTGATCAGCGCCCTGAGCCGTGATTACCCGCAGGTGGAAGTCGAACTGACGGCCGATACGGCGCTTAACCTGAACGAGCAATTGCTTAAAGGTCAGCTGGATCTGATTTTTCAGACTGACCTGTTACGTGCCGACGGGGTGCGTAATGTGCAACTGGCCTACTACCCACTGAGCTGGGTGGTTGCCAAGGAGGGCGTGCTGGATCGCCCTTATGAGAATCTGGCGGATCTGTGCCAGGAGCGTTTGCTGACCTTTTCCCGGCAGTCGCGGCCCCATCAGGACGTGCTTAATTTTCTGCATCAACAGGGCATTGCTGCGCCACGGGTCAGCTGTATCAACTCGGTGGCGGCAATCATCAAGCTGGTGGCGGACGGATTCGGCATCGGCGCCTTGCCCCCGGTGCTGGTCAGCCGCGAACTGCAAAGCGGGGCCATGATTGCGTTGCCGATCGACGCTGCACCGGGTTTTTCGGTGTATGCCAGCTGGCGGGCAGGGGCGGGCCTGGAGCTGAACGAGGCAGTGGTCAAGTTGAGCCAGAGCGTGGTGCAAGCCTATCAGCGCAGCGTCCAGCCAGCACATCTGATATTGCCCTGAGCAACTGATCCGCATTTTCCGTCGTCACCTGCATCTGTTATGTACTCAGCAGTCGGCAGACAATAAGGCCCAACGCAACGGGACATGAGGCTGAAATGCTGATCGCACGGTGTCAGCGCCTGCTCTGTACCTGTTTTAAATTGAGCGGATGAGAGGAACACGTATGGCCAAGATGGGATGGTTTTTAGGCGGTTTTCTAGTGCTGACCGTTGGTATCGGTATTCTGGCGACCATTCCGCCGGGTTGATTCGCAGGCCGGAGCAACACCTGCAGCGGGCATGGCTGATTGCCCGCTCGACCTGAGCAGTTCCATCGGGCTGCATTCAAGTGCTTTACAAGGCATGGCTGGCAGTGAGTGTCGGCAGTGTGGTGCCTGACTGTCCGCGCCTGTCGTGATCTGCAGCGCGACCGCCAGCCGTTTTCGGTCCCGTCGCGTCCGTCACAAAACGCCGGGAGGGTATGAACCCATTAGCTCTCGGCTGTATTACGAATAAGTCTATTGGTCGTGATCTGCGGCAGAAACTTTTTGTCTAGTCTTGGATTTGTGCCAGGAGCCAAGACAAAACGTCCATGAAGGGCCGGTGTATCTCCTGGATGCTGATGCTAAGGAGAGACCGATGAGAACCAATGCCCACCGCCCTTGGCCGGGTTTAGGCAGCGCGTTGTTCAGCGCATTACTGATCCCGATGGCCAATGCAGCCCCCACGCTGTCCACGCAAATCCCCTTCGATGTTACGGCGACCCCGCCTTTTACCCTGACCAGCTTGCAACGCAATTTCGATGATATGTCCTGGCAGACGTTCATCGCATTGAACTGGCCTGCCTTGGCCAATGGCGAGCCGAATACGGGTGTCCAGATTGGTCAGCACGATGGCGCGACCGTTTGGGAAAGCTGGAAAGAGAGCTATCAGATCTTCCTGCCCCAAGGCCAGACGCCGGCACCCTGGCAAGCCCCAGCCAGTATTCCCAAGGTCTGCGAAGGCTTGGGAGGCGGGCGTTTGCTCCAGCAAATGGGCAAAGTCCCGGATGTGCTTGATGAGTTTATCCAGCCATTCCAGAGCGGCCCTTTGGTGGACCAAAGCGGTGTGTATACGCGCAACGAGATCGTGGTCAACAAACCGATGTTCGACAGTATCGTCAACAACGGTTTGTACAGTATTCAAGGGCAGCAGGCATTTTTCGCCGCCAACCCGACCAATGCCGTGGCGTTCAGTTGCGGCAACACGGACACGAGTGAAGTGGGCTCGCTGATGGTCAAGGCGTCCTGGAAAGTGCTGGACGGCAATGATCGCCCGGGCAGTTTCCATACGGTCGCTGCGCTGGTCTACACCCCCGGCAACAGCGACCCGAACAAGGGACCGGTGGTGGCGGAATCCTGCAAGGCCGAGCCGGTCGGACTGGTGGGGCTGCACATTGTGCACAAGACCAGCAGCGCGCCACAGTGGATCTGGTCGACCTTCGAGCACGTCAACAATGTGCCGGAAAAGACCACGCCGGTGTCTGAGCGCACAGGCCCGTATCTGTTCTACAACGCCAGCAGCCAGGCTGAGGTCAATCAGCCGCCACCCCGGCCGTGGAACCCTCAGGTCAAGGCCACACCTTCGCAGATTGTGCGTGAAGAGCCATTGACCGATGCCACCAAGAGCCTGAACAGCACCTATCAAACGCTGCTGCGGACGGTGAACCCGGACAGTGTCTGGGCCAACTATCAGTTGATCAGCACTCAATGGCCAACGCTCACCGGCCAGCCACCTTGCCAGATATCCAAAACGGTTCCGCTGGGCAAGCCGGCGCCGGCCTTCCTCGCCAACGCGACCCTGGAAACCTACATCCAGGGCACGGTGCCGCAAGCGTCTTCCAGCTGCATCGCCTGCCATGGCAATGCCGCCACCCATGTGACCGAGTCTCCGCGCACCAGTTTTGCGGACTTTACCTACCTGCTCGAGCGTGCCCAGTCCACGGGTGCCACAAGGAGTCAGCCATGAGTACCGATCTGGAAAACTTCACAGGCCTGTCATCCGTTCTGACCGGTATTGGCCAGGACTTGCTGGCGCCGAGGGTCGATCCCATCGGTTTGCCGACGGCATTCCTCGAGTTCATCACGCCCCGTGTAGGTGAGACCGTGCTCAGTACGCTCCTCAACCAGTACGCGACGCTGCTGGCCAATCACGCCACTCCCGATGAGATCGCCCAAGCCGTGTTGATGCAGGACGGATTACCGGCGCCCACGCAAACCGCCCAGGCAGCACGCTCGATCATGAAGCTCTGGTTGCTGGGCGTCTGGTATCAGCCTTACACCCAGGACACTTTCACCGCACAGGAGCAGACGGTGGTTTCGGATCAGGCATATACCCAGGGCTGGGCATGGAACATCGCCCAGGCGCATCCCATGGGTTACAGCGAGTTTTTCTTCGGTTACTGGAACAGCGAGCCACCGAGCCTTGAGGACTTCACAGGCGTCACCGCCAGCGACCAGCCAGGAGCATCGTCATGAGTACCGAGCAAGCAGATGTGGTCATCGTCGGTGCGGGGCTGGCCGGCAGTATCATTGCCTACCAACTGGGGCTGGCCGGGGTCAACGTGCTGGTGCTGGAGTCAGGGCCGGAGATACCGGCCAATCGCACCCAGTACCTCGAACGCTTTTACACCGCTACGCTGAAAACCCCGGAGTCACCGTATCCTCCGGTCAGTACCTTGAGCCCCGCACGCAATCCTGCTTTACAGAACGCACCCCGAGCGACCATCGCGGATTTGATCCTCGGTTGGAGTGATCCCGATATCAGTTATCTGGTGCAAAAGGGGCCGCTGCCCTTTACCAGCACTTATGAGCGGGTAGGAGGGGGGACCACTTGGCATTGGGTCGCGACATGCCTGCGCCTGGTGCCCAACGATTTCCGGATGAAGTCGGCGTATGGCGTCGGTGTGGACTGGCCGATCAGCTACAACGATTTGCAAAGCGCCTATTGCCGGGCCGAGGCCGAGATCGGTGTGTCGGCCAGCGTCACCGACCAGGCTTATCTGGGCATCACCTTTCCCGGGGGTTATCAATTTCCGATGACCAGTATTCCGCTATCGCTGGTCGACGGCAGTTTTGTGGCGGCGGTTCAAGGGCAGGCGTTCGAGGGTTTGCCGCTGGTGGTCAGCCCGACTCCGGCAGGGCGCAACTCCCAGCCCTACGCGGGGCGGCGGGTGTGTGCCGGGAACACCAACTGCACGCCGATTTGTCCGATCCAGGCCAAGTACGACGCCACGGTGACGATGAACAATGCGCTCAACACAGGCAATGTGCGGGTCCTGTACAAGACCGTGGCGAGCAAGGTTACGGTGGCGGCAGACAAGAGCATCAGCGGTATCGAGTTCATTCAATATCAACTCGGCGACGGGCCGCCCACCGGCACTGGCATCGCCATCGGCCAGCGTTATGTCATTGCTGCGCACGCCATCGAAACACCGAAGCTGCTGCTGAACTCCGCTACCAGCGCCTGGCCCCAAGGTGTGGCCAATAGCAGTGGCCAGGTGGGACGCAGCCTCGCGGATCACCCGATTTACCTGGCCTGGGGGCTGATGCCCGAAGGCAAGGCGGTGTATCCATATCGCGGTCCGGTGTCCACCGCCGGGATCGAGAGCTTGCGCGACGGTGCTTTTCGCCGTCAGCGCGCAGCCTGGCGGATCGAAATCGGCAACGAAGGGTTCAACTGGCCAATCGGCGACCCCTACACCACGGCTGCCGACCTGATCGATGGCAGCAACGTCAGTCGCACCAACCCGCTGCCTGACGGCAGCGGCCCCTCGCAGGTGCTGTACGGGACGGCCCTGGTGCAGCAGCTCAACAATTTGCTGACGCGCCAGTTTCGTATCGGCTTCCTGGTGGAGCAAGTAGAGGACGATCCGGATAACGCCAACTGCTACATCGTGCCGTCTGCCCAATACAAGGATCGGCTGGGTATTCCCCGTCCCGAGATCCATTACGACTTGTCGGACTACACCAAGGAAGGGTTCAAGCAGGCGCGTATCCTGTCGACTCACATCATTACGCAGTTGCTGGGGGCCACTGAGCTGACCAGTGAGTTGCTGCCACCCACCGTCCCGCCTGCGCCTGCGGTGCCGGCATCGTTCAAGTACGATGGCCAGACCTATGCTTATCAGGGGGCGGGGCACTTGATGGGCACCTACCGCATGGGCACTGATCCGACCACCTCGGTGGTCGACAAGGATCAGCGCAGCTGGGATCACAGCAACCTGTTTTTGGTGGGGGATGGTGTGTTTCCTTCCAGCGGCACGGCCAATCCGAGCCTGACCATCGCCGCGCTGTCGTTCCAGGCCGGTGATACCCTGGCCAACGACTTGAAGGCTGTCACCGTGCAGGTCCAGGCGAATCAGCCCTGGCAGGGGACCGGGGTGCAGATCAACGGGTTGAGCCCGCGACGCGTGCAGTATGTCAGCGGGTTTTGGTTCGCCAGCCCGGTGGGCGGCTGGGTCGATGGCAATGGCAAGGCAAGATTGCCTGCCAAGGCCGGCTATACCTTGGAAGGGGCCAATGAAGGGGCGTTGATCGGTCGCGTCGGCAGCTCGGGCACGCCCTTTTTGATAGGCAACCTGGCGCAGGTTCCGGCGGGACAGCAAGGTGAACTGCAACTGTGTATCAATGATGATCTGCATGGGCTTTATGGCCCGGGGCTGAAGGACAACAGCGGAGCGTTGACGGTGCAGGTGGCTTTCGGCACGGTGCCATAGGCTGGAAAAAAGCAACCCGCTTGCCCGCGATCCAGACCGTTGAGGTCATCGCGGGCAAGCCGCCCTCCCGGCGGGTATCAGATCACCTCAAATACAGGTTTTCAGTGCCTGTGTGATATCGGCCAGCAAATCGTCAATATCTTCCAGACCGATCGACAGGCGGACCAGGCCTTCGCTGATACCGTGTCGCGCGCGCTCTTCACGGGTGTAAGTGGAGTGAGTCATGCTGGCCGGATGCTGTGCAAGGGATTCTGCGCTGCCCAGGCTGACCGCACGGCTAAACAGTTGCAGGGCGTTCATGAAGTGCCGGCCGGTCTCCAGGCCACCCTTGAGCTCAAAGGCGATCATGCCTCCTGACTGTTTCATTTGCCGTGAGGCCAGTGTGTATTGGGCGAAGGAGGGCAGGCCAGGGTAGGTCACGGACTCGACGGCGGGATGACGTTCAAGGTACTGCGCGATGGCAAGGGCGTTGCTGCAGTGGCGGTCCATGCGCAAGGCCAGGGTTTTCAGGCCGCGCATCAGCAGGTTGGCATCCTGTGGCGACAGCACGGCGCCCGTCAGGTCCTTGCGCCCTTGCAAGCGAATGCGATCAGCCAGCGCCTGGCTGGCGACGACAATGCCGGCAGTGATATCGCCGTGTCCACTCAGGTACTTGGTGGCCGAATGCACCACGATGTCCGCGCCCATTTCCAGCGGTCGTTGCAAGTACGGGGTGCAGTAAGTGTTGTCGATGACCACCAGAAGATCGTCGTGGTCATGGGCAATGCTGGCAACGGCGTTGATGTCCATCAGCTGCATGCTGGGGTTGGCCGGGCTTTCAAAGTAGATCATGCGAGTGGCCGGGCTGATGGCAGCCTCCAGCTCGGCCAGGTCTGACATGTCGACATGTTTGACCTCCACCCCGAACTCGCCGATGCCGTGATGCAGCAGGGCAAAGGTGCAGCCATACAACGTGCGGTTGACGATGATTTCGTCGCCGGGTCTGAGCAACGTCCAGAAGGTCGCCGCAATCGCACCCATGCCGGAGCTGAAAGCCACTGCCGCTTCACCGTTTTCCAGAGACGCCATGCGCGACTCAAGCAGGGCCAGGGTCGGATTGGAAATGCGGGTATAGAAATGGCCGCTTTCTTCACCGGCAAAACAACTGGCCCCGTATTCGGCTGTTGGAAAGGCAAAGGTCGTGGTGAGGTAGATGGGCGCAATCAATGCACCGCCATTTTCCAGCGGGTCGTAACCGTGGTGAATGGCCCGTGTCGAAAAACCGAAGTCACTTTTTATATCTTTCATGGCGCACTCTCCGATATTTCCTACGATGCTATGCTCAAACTCAACGTAAAAAATTCCAAATGGGCCTGCATAACAAGGTTTTATTGGGATAAAAAACCGTCGCTTCGCCTATTGGAGGCAAAACATGCCGCTCAGCCTGGACAGAACCGATAAAGCCTTGCTTAGCGCCTTGCAAGGCAACGCCCGATTAACCGTCGCAGAGCTGTCGGAGCGGGTTTCCCTGACCACCTCGCCGTGTTGGCGACGGGTAAAAATGCTGGAAGACAGTGGGCTGATCACCGGCTACCAGGCGATTATTTCACCCAAGGAACTGGGTTATGGCGTGACGGCGTTCGTCAGTCTGATGATGGCTTCGCACTCCCGTGAAACAGCCCGCAGCTTTGAACAGCGGTTACTGGAGATTCCTGAAATCGTGGCCTGTCACAACATCTCCGGTCGCTATGACTTCTTGCTGGAGGTAGTGGCCAAAGATCTGGAATCGTTCGGGGAATTTACCCGTGAGGTACTGCAGACCTTGCCGGCGGTCAAAGAAATCTATTCAAGCTTTTCGTTCAAGTCGGTCAAGCCACTGCGGGTCATCCCGGTTCTGTAATCGGCGATCAAGGCCCTCTGTAGGATAAATCCCAAAGCCCGATTGCAAAGCTCTCTTCATGCACCTGGCTGTGCTGTAGAGAGCACTTGGGTGCTTCACTTTTGATTCCTTTGAATCAAGAGCGATGCCCATGTTAACCCGCGAAATAATGCTGCTGCTTTTTCCTGACAGTGCCGCGTTCACAGACGTGCACCTGGACTCATTGCAGAGCGTCGCTGCCCGGCGACAGATCAACACCCCCCGGCGTCTGGCCGCTTTTTTATCCCAGGTCGGCCATGAAAGTGCGGGGTTCAGTCTTATGCTTGAAAACCTCAACTACAGCGCGCAAGGCCTTGCTGCGACCTGGGGTAACCGCTTTGCGCAGACCGATGCGGCCGGCAATTACGTGCAGGTCATGGAAGACGGACGTTTGAGGCGGGTGCCGAATGCCGAGGCGGAAAAAATCCAGCGCAAGCCGCAGGTCATTGCCAATCGGGTGTACAGCGAGCGTCTGGGTAATGGTGACGCCTCCACGGGCGATGGCTGGCGCTACCGGGGACGCGGTTTGATCCAGATCACCGGCAAGACCAATTACCGGCACTGCAGTCTGGATTTGTTCGGTGATGAACGCTTGCTCGCGACCCCGCAACTGCTCGAAGAAGGTCGCTGGGCGATCGAGTCGGCCGGGTGGTACTGGCACTGGCGGCAAGTGAATGCATTGGCAGAGGGTGATGATTTTTCGCGTGTCACTCAGGCCATCAATGGTGGCCTCAATGGTCACGCCCAACGTGCGGATGTGTTCCAGAAGGCACTGCGCCTGTTGGATTAATACGCTGTAACAGCAGGCAATGAGCACTGATCAGGCCATAATGCCCGCGCAGCATCCCCAGCCATGCAGGAGTTCTTAAGCCGTGATGTTTGAATTAAAACCGATGGATCCGCAGCTGTATCGCCAACAGACCCGACGCAGCACGCTTTATATCGCGCTGACCTTTGCGGTGTTGTCGCTGCTGGTCTCCGGGCTGGCGGTCATGCTGTGGGGGGAGCCGGAGGGGGACAATTTTCGTTTGAACCTGGGCGGGGTCATTGTGGCCCTGGGCCTGACGGTCGCCTGGGTGCGCTATTACGCCTGGTCGCAGCCGTGGATGGCACCGGCGGTCTACGGCTGGCAGCTCAAGCGCAGCCTGATGAAAGTGACGAATGTCATGCACCACGTCACGGCGGGCGTCATGGCCGGCGATGTGAGTGCAATGAAGTTGTTGCGCTTTTATCACCTGGGCATCACCCAGATGTACCAGCTGGATGCCAACTCCAGTGCGCTGAGCCAGATGGTGCGCGAAATTGATGTGCACAAGGCTCGCCTTGAAGCGCTCGGCATCGAGACCGGACAGACACGGCTGGACCCTGCCTGGCTTGAGGCGGTGAAGGCGTTTTCGCCTTTGAAGTGATTCATCGATGGGCCGGCCAAGCGATGTGCGCAGTGATCCAGGCGCTTCGCTCAACAGGCCCCATTGAGGGAAGACGGGTTAGCTGATCACCCGATAACACGGCACATACGCAGCGCCGCCAGGGAGTTTCATGCGGTGCTGTTCGACAAACGCTTGCAGCAGTTTGTCCAGAGGCCCCATCACGGCAGCGTCGCCATGAATTTCATAAGGCCCGAACTGCTCGATCATATGAATGCCTTTCTCTTTCACGTTCCCTGACACGATCCCGGAGAAGGCCTGGCGCAGATTGATTGCCAGCTCATGCGGGGGCAGGTCGCGACGCAGTTGCAGCGCCGCCATGTTGGCGTGCGTCGGGTCGAACGGACGCTGAAAACCTTCATCGATTTTCAACAGCCAGTTGAAGTGAAACGCGTCATTGCGTTCGCGGCGGAACTGCTTCACCGCCTTGAGGCCTGCCGTCATCTGGCGGGCCACCTCGGCCGGATTGTCGATGATGATCTGGTAATGCTGCTGTGCCGCTTCACCCAGCGTGGCCCCCACAAATTCATGCAGTTGCTGGAGATAGGGTGCGGAATCCTTTGGCCCGGTCAACACCACCGGGAACGGTACTTCACTGTTGTCGGGGTGCATCAGGATGCCGAGCAGGTACAGAAACTCTTCGGCTGTCCCGGCACCGCCCGGGAAAATGATCACGCCGTGGCCAACCCGGACAAATGCTTCTAGACGTTTCTCGATGTCCGGCAGGATCACCAGCTCGTTGACGATGGGGTTTGGCGCTTCGGCGGCGATGATGCCCGGCTCGGTAAGCCCCAGATAGCGTCCACCGACCAGACGCTGTTTGGCATGGGAAATGGTCGCGCCTTTCATGGGCCCCTTCATCACGCCGGGGCCGCAACCGGTGCAGATATCCAGACTGCGCAGGCCCAGTTCGTGGCCAACTTTCTTGGTGTACTTGTACTCTTCGGTGCTGATCGAGTGACCGCCCCAGCACACGACAATCTTGGGCTCGACGCCCGGACGCAGCGTGCGCGCGTTGCGTAACAGATGGAACACGTAGTCGGTGATGCCTTGCGAGTTGCTCAGGTCAATGCGCGGGCTGTCGAGGCCGCTTTGGGTGTAGACAATGTCGCGCAGGGCGCTGAACAGCATCTCCCGGGTACTGGCGATCATTTCGCCGTCTACAAACGCGTCAGCGGGAGCATTCAGCAACTCGAGACGTACGCCACGGTCTTGCTGATGGATGCGGACCTCGAAGTCCTGGTATGCCTCAAGAATGGTTTTTGCGTTATCGACGTGAGCGCCGGTATTGAGAATAGCCAGTACGCATTGGCGAAACAGTGTGTAGCTGGAGCCTGAGCCCACTTCGCTGAGTTGTTGGACTTCACGTTGTGAAAGCGTCTCCAGGCTGCCTTTTGGGCTGACCGAAGCGTTGATGACGTGTCTTTGGACCATAATTGACTTCCTGTGAGCAGGGCAAAAAGTTGCTTGGCGCAGCCGTTGAGTTCGTGTCAGTGATGCTGAACAGGCGAGCGAGGCGTCCCGACTCTTTTGTCTTTAGATAAATTAGCTTTAAGCATAGTCAGGCAGTAGACGCGTTGCGACTTCACGCCAGTAGCCGGTGGCTACAGTAACATTGGCAACGCATAAGACCAGAGCGATGCGCTGATCCCGTTCACGCGGCCATGAATGAGGTAACCTCGGCGGCAGATTGCAACCAGGGATACATTGATGATTATTACCACGACACACAGCATTGAAGGCCGTCAGATTACCGAGTATCTGGGGGTTGTCAGTGCGGAATCGGTGCACGGCATCAACGTCGTGCGGGACTTTTTTACCGGTGTGCGCGATTTTTTTGGCGGTCGCTCTCAGACGCTGGAGCGGGCACTCAAGGAAGCGCGGACGGAAGTCACCGATGAGATACGCGCCAGGGCAGGCAATGCCGACGCCATTGTGGGACTGGATTTTGAAATCAGCATGCCGTCCGGCCGGGGTGGCATGCTGGTGGTGTTTGCCACAGGGACTGCGGTGCGACTGAGCTAGGCATGCCGGGTGATCCGGCCACCCTGCGTGGCGGCCGGATTCACTCTGTTGCGCAAGTGCGCAGCGTCAGATCGTGGTAGCGGCAGGTGCCTCTGCGGTATTTTTGGACAATGCATCCTGCAGTTTCTGTTCTTGCTCGGGTGACAGGGAGGTCCGTAAAACCTTGCCCTTGAAGTTCGATGCTTCCAGCTCCTGCAAGACTTTTTCCGGCTGGAACTTGCGCAGCAGCACAAACAGGGCCGATGAGTTGTTCGGGATGGTTTCACTCAGTGACTTGATGAAATCGTCATCAATGCCGTAATCGCTCAATGAGCCAGACAGTGCGCCGGTGCCGGCGCCCAGGGCACCGCCGATGGCAAAACCGGCCAAAGGATTGAGGAACAGCAAACCTACCAGCGCCCCCCAAAGTCCGCCGGTAACCAGGCCTGAAGTCGCCCCCAGGGCAGTCAGGTTAACGCTTTGCTTGATATGGATCTTGCCCTGTTCATTGCGCACCACAATGACCGCATCTTCCAGCTCTACCAGATGCTCCTTGCTGAGCGAAACCATTTTGGTGAGGGCGCGATCTGCTTTTTCCGTGTCTGAAAATCCCACTACGATTAAATCGGACATGTCTTTCATTCCTTGATGGTACAGGTCCAGCCCTGAAGGGCTGATACAGGGAAACGTCTCGCAAGACGTCATGAGGCCATAACGCGGGATACGCAGCGTGTCAGAGGCTGAGAACCTTGTGCGAGGAATGAGCGTGGTCGCTAACCTTGAAACGGTCAAGTCGATCGTTCGAACAATTAGCCGCGAGAGAGGATCGAGCAGGTAAAGAAGCGTCGCTGCAGCAGGCTGGCGCCGGACTGAGGAGGGCTGGCTGGGCAGCCCTGACACTCACTCCAAGGGCTGGTGCCTCGGAGGCTTAGGTGTTATCCGCTTTATCCGGTGCATTCAGGCCGGCCTGGATACGCTGGTAGGTTTCTTCGCGGTGTACGGCAACATCTTTCGGCGCGTTGATGCCGATTCGGACCTGTTGGCCGCTCACACCTAAAATTGTGATCGTAATATCGTCACCTATGTTTATGCTTTCACCAACTTTGCGGGTGAGTATCAGCATTTTTTTCTCCTTGATGGCTTTGTAAGGCACGTCTCTAAGACGGTGCGGCTTCGGTCATGGCTACAGAATACTGCTAAGTGCATATAAATGCGCCGCTCATTACTGACGTCATAGCCAGAGGTAAAAATCCCTACATGGGGGAAACTCTAGCGTACGAGCCTTAAATAGGGGCAGATTAGATTCGTTCAAGGAGAGCAAAGGCCGCTGCCCCAGTGATAAAATCGACCTACTCAAACAGACAGGGGAAACGCAGTGCGTAAAGTCATCGTGATGACAGCAATATTGGCCTTGACGGCTTGCGGTCAGGAGTCTAACGATAAAATCCAGCCGGCTAAAGTAGCTTCTGAATCAACGACGGTCCAGGTTCCGGTTGCCCACTGGGCGTTAGAGATCACCCAGGGCCAGCGCGCGACAATCACTGACACCACCGGGAGGCTTATCGAACATGGTTTCAATAATTTTATTTCCGAGCGCGACGGCGTTAAACATTTCCTGATCGGGCCGTATGCGACCGAGGCACAAGCACTCGAAGCGCAGGAACAGATCAAGCTGAAACCCAAGCTGGAAGGCATTGAAACCAACGTGGTTGAGCTGCCCGCCGCAAAATAATCTGCTGACGCGTCGCCTGGTCGCCTAAGCGTAGCCGCAACAGGCGCTATTCGACGCCTCTGGCGGAATTTTTTTGTTTTTACGCTGGTGGGGTGCCTTCATTGCCATGGCGCACATCGGCAACGCGCGACGGCAAGGGCCTAAAGCATGAGCAATCACAAGATTGAAATTCGTCGCAGCAATGTAGAAAAAATCCTTCTCGGTGCCGAAAAGGTCTTTGCTGAAAAAGGCTTTGCCGGCACTGCCATGGCGGACATCGCCGCAGAAGTCCAGTTACCACGCTCCAACCTTCATTATTACTTCAGCACCAAGCATGAGCTGTACAGTGCGGTGCTGCTGGGCTTGCTCGAGGTCTGGAAGCAGGACGCGCTGTGCTTCGAAACCTATGACGATCCGCGGCTTGTGCTCAGCAGTTACATTCGCGCCAAAATGAACCATTCACGTACCCGGCCCCATGGTTCGAAAGTCTGGGCCAATGAAATCATTCATGGCGCTCCGACACTGGGCCTGACGCTGGACGCCAGCTTGTATGACTGGGCAAAGATGAAAGAAGCCAGAATCCGCCAGTGGGTGGCAGACGGGAGGATTTTACCGGTGGAGCCTTCCAGCGTGCTGTACATGATCTGGGCGTCGACCCAGCATTACGCTGACTTCGACCATCAAGTGAAGATTCTCAATCAGCATCAGCCTTTGTCCGACATCCAGTTCGAACGAGCCGTGCAGACCGTGACCAGCGTCATCCTGCGCGGGATCGGCCTGGAGCCCTGAAAGGCTCCGGCCGACCCTTTGGCGGGTCAGCCGGCAATGTTGCCGGGTTTACGAAGCCACCCGGTACGGGTTGCGCGGATCATGGTTCCAGTCCAGAAACGGCAGGCCAGTGTTCTGCGGCACCATCTCGATGCAATCCTCGACCGGGCACGTGATCTGGCACAAGTTGCAGCCCACGCACTCGTCGTCGATCACTTCGTAACGATGGGTGCCATCGGCTTGCTTCAAGCTGGCGATGGCCTGGTGCGACGTGTCTTCGCAGGCAATGTGGCAGCGCCCGCAGCCGATACAGGCGTCCTGATCAATCTTGGCAATGACCTGATAATTTATATCCAGGTATTTCCAGTCAGTGGTATTGCCGACAGCGCGCCCAGAGAAGTCTTCCAGCCGGGTGTAACCCTGACTGTCCATCCAGCGCGACAAACCGTCCTTCATCTCGTCGACAATGCGAAAGCCGTGCAGCATCGCGGCGGTACACACTTGCACCGCACCACAACCCAGTGCGATGAACTCAGCCGCGTCGCGCCAGTTGCCAATGCCGCCAATACCACAAATCGGTAAACCCTGGGTCAGGGGATCGCGGGCGATCTCGGCCACCATGTTCAACGCAATCGGCTTGACCGCAGAACCACAGTAACCACCGTGGGTGCTCTGGCTGCCTACCGTTGGCATCGCTACCATCCGTTCCAGATCGACACTGGTGATGGAGTTGATGGTGTTGATCAGCGACACCGCGTCGGCACCACCGCGATGGGCAGCCCGGGCACTGAGGCGCACATCGGTGATGTTGGGCGTGAGCTTGACGATCACCGGCAGCGAGCAATACGTCTTGCACCAGCGCGTCACCATCTCTACATACTCAGGCACCTGGCCCACCGCCGCACCCATGCCTCGCTCCGGCATGCCGTGGGGGCAGCCGAAGTTCAGCTCGATGCCATCGCATCCCGTGGCTTCCACCAGCGGCAGAATGAATTTCCACGATTCCTCTTCGCAGGGCACCATCAACGACACGATCAGCGCCCGATCCGGCCAGTCTTTTTTGACCTGGGTGATTTCCCGCAGGTTGATCTCCAGTGAACGGTCGGTAATCAGCTCGATATTGTTGATGCCCAACACTTCGCGATTGGCGCCGAAGTGGGCCGAATAGCGCGAGGACACGTTGACGGCGGCCGGATCCTCGCCCAGGGTTTTCCAGACCACGCCACCCCAGCCGGCCTCATAGGCGCGTACGACGTTGTAGGCTTTATCGGTAGGTGGTGCGGAGGCCAGCCAGAAAGGATTGGGCGCTTTGATACCGGCGAAGTTAATCGATAGATCGGCCATTTACGCAGCCTCCTGATTGAGCATGAGTTGGGCATGGATGGCTTCTGCGGCCAGCTTGCCGTGTTGTACCGCCTGGACGGTCAGGTCCTGGCCCAGTGCGGTGCAATCGCCTCCGGCATAGACCCCGGGTACGCTGGTGCGCAGTTGCTCGTCAACCTCGATGCGGTCGCCCACGCGGTTAAGGGCCTGTGCCAGCGGATCACTCAGCGCAGCATCATCAAAGGTTTGGCCAATCGCCTTGAATACGGCGTCGGCCTCAAGCTCGAAGGTTTCGCCGGTGCTCACCAGGCGCCCACCTTCAAGGCGGGTGCGGGCAAATCGCATGCCGCGCACGCGACCCTGTTCATCGAGCAACACGTCTTGTGGTTGTGCCCAGGTCATGAGCCGCACCTGATTGGCCTTGGCAATGTCTTGTTCATGCCCGGTGGCGCCCATGTCTTCCAGCCCGCGACGGTAGACCAGGTTCACTTCGCGCGCGCCGAGGCGGGCCATCTGCACGGCCATGTCGATCGCGGTGTTGCCTGCACCCAGCACAATGCAACGGTCGGCCAGCGGTAATTGCGTCAGGTCGTCGCTTTGGCGCAATTCGCGAATGTAGTCGGTGGCGGCGAGCAGGCCGGGGGCGTCTTCGTGGGGAAGGCCGAGCTGGCGACTGGCGGCCAGGCCGATGCCGAGGAATACCGAGTCGAATTGCAGGTGCAGGTCGCTCAGGCTGAGGTTGTCACCCAGGCGCTGGCCGTGGCGCATTTCAATACCGCCTATGTCCAGCACGAAATCCACCTCGCGCCTGGCGAAATCATCCACCAGTTTGTATTTGGCTATCCCGTATTCATTGAGCCCGCCAGCCTTTTCCCGGGCTTCGAAAATCACCACATCATGCCCGTGCAGGGCCAGCCGATGCGCGCAGGCCAAACCGGCCGGGCCGGCGCCGACCACCGCAATGCGCTTGCCGGTCGGTGCTTCACGGGTGAACGGGTGCGCGGTGAATTGCGCATGATCGACGGCGTAACGCTGCAGCAGGCCGATCAACACGGGCGCGCACTCTTGAGCGTTATTGCGTACGCAGGCTTGCTGGCACAGCACCTCGGTCGGACAGACCCGCGCGCAACTGCCTCCGAGGATGTTGGCCGAGAGAATTTTCTGTGCAGCTCCCTGGACGTTTTCTTGCTGGATATTGCGAATGAACGAGGGGATATCGATGTCACTGGGGCATGCATTGACGCAAGGCGCGTCGTAGCAATACAGGCAGCGCGAGCTTTCCAGCTGGGCCTGGCGTGCACTGAGTGGCGGCGCCAGGTCGGTGAAATGACTCGCGAGCGTTAGCGCATCTTCATGGGGATGCGGCAAATGATTCAGGGACTTGTTCACGTTGATTGCCTCACGGTGGTGGGAAGCGTTCTGTCTCTGTCGGACAGTGGTGTTGCACTCAGCGCTTAACAGCGACTGGTGTGTGATGCTCTGCGCGCTTTTTCAGTAAATCGAACACGGCAGGGTAGGCCGGGCGTTCGATATAGCGACCGGCCCCGCGTTCTGCCCGCAGATCGCCGTCGGCCCAGACCACACGGCCCTGGCTGATGGTGTGGCTGGGCACCCCGCGAACGGTCTTGCCTTCGAAAATGTTGAAGTCGACCTGTTGATGGTGGGTCTTGGCGCTGATGGTGCGTGTGCCTTGCGGGTCCCACAGCACCAGATCGGCATCGGCACCGACCCGGATCGACCCTTTGCGCGGGTAGATATTGAAAATCTTGGCGGTGTTGGTGGAGGTCAGCGCCACGAACTCCTGCATCGACAGCCGACCGGTGTTGACGCCTTCATCCCACAGCAACGCCATGCGGTCCTCGATGCCCGCCGTACCGTTGGGGATCTTGCTGAAATCGTCACGTCCTGCGGCTTTTTGCTCCGCGCAAAAACAGCAATGGTCGGTGGCGGTTGTGTGCAGGTTGCCCGACTGCAGACCGTGCCATAGCGCGTCTTGATGCCCGCGAGGTCGGAAGGGCGGGCTCATCACGTAGCCAGCCGCGGTTTGCCAGTCGGGGTGTTGGTACACGCTGTCGTCCAGCAGCAGATGGCCCGCCAGGACTTCGCCATACACCGGCTGCCCCTGGCTGCGGGCATAGGTGATTTCATCCAGCGCTTCCCGGGTCGAGACGTGTACCAGATACAACGGCGTGCCGATGGTTTGTGCGATCCGGATCGCCCGGCTGGCAGCTTCGCCTTCAACCTGTGAAGGACGGGACAGCGGGTGCGCTTCGGGACCGGTCATGCCCTGGGTGATGAGCTTGCGTTGCAAGTGGTACACCAGCTCGCCATTCTCCGCATGCACGGTGGGCACCGCGCCCAGCTCCAGGCAGCGCTCGAAGCTGGCAACGAGGGTGTCGTCGGCGGCCATGATCGCGTTTTTGTAGGCCATGAAATGCTTGAAGCTGTTCACGCCGTGCTGGCTGACCAGTTCGGCCATTTCTTCGCGAACTTGTTCACTCCACCAGGTAATGGCGACATGGAAGCCGTAGTCCGCAGCGGACTTCTCGGCCCAGCCGCGCCATTGGTGAAAAGCTTCCAGCAAGGATTGCTGTGGATTGGGGATCACGAAATCAATAATTGACGTTGTACCGCCGGCCAGACCGGCTGCCGTGCCACTAAAAAAGTCTTCACTGGCCACGGTGCCCATAAACGGCAATTGCATGTGAGTGTGGGGATCAATACCGCCTGGAAGAAGGTACTGGCCATGACCGTCGAGCACTTCGCAGCCGGCCGGAACATCAAGATCAGTGCCAATCGCGCGGATTAGACCGTCCGCGCAAAATACATCGGCTATATAACTTTCATCATGGGTCACAAGCGTAGCGCCACGGATTAACAGTGACATACCGAGTTCCTCGCAGGCAGACCGGCTATAACCGGTTCTAAGTGTTGTTATTGCGACAGGTGTGCAGACTTGATTCCTGTCACCGGTGTCAGGAATGAAATCTAGTGTGTTGCGGTGAAATGTTCAAACTTTATTTTATATGGGTGTTTTTGTTTATAACTATTTGATAAATAAGGATATTTATTGAGTGTTACCAAAATGGTGCGTCGAATCACCATTTTGACTCACTTGACAGGATCCAAATATGAGCGAAGTTTCTTATGCTAAATCAGGCGCTTGTGCGGTGTCGGCAAAGCGGCGGAGGGAGTAGAAAAAAAATAAGCGTGCACCAAAGTGTTTCGTTTTGTTATATCGAAATCCGGGGCGTCACCGGGCAAGTATTTTTCTAACGCGCCAAAGACACTCAGTGGAAGATTTAAAACGTTTTAAAACCAGACAGTTGCAGGTGTTTGAAAACTGCGCACAACGCGGCATTCATTAACACGGCACAGTTCTTGATTGCCGCTGCGATGACCGGACGGGCCGAAGTTCACAGGTTATTGCCCAGGCAAGGGAATCGCTCTGCGCTATCGCGCAGGGTTCATCACGACAACAAGAGAGTGAACGAGCATGCAACCGAGCAGATCCAAAGTTACCGAATGTAACGGTTTGTATGAGTTGGACGCCGGACCTGAAGTTCTAGAGAGTCCCAGGTATAACCACGACATCGCCCCCTCCAAAGTTCATCAGCGGACCTGGAACAAATGGCACATCACCGCGCTCTGGGTCGGTATGTCGATTTGCGTCCCCACTTACACCTTGGGCGGTGTGCTGACGGCGTACTTCGGATTATCGGTGGGCGAAGCCTTGCTGGCGATTTTTCTGGCCAATATCGTGGTCTTGATCCCGCTGACGCTCAACGCATTTGCTGGCACTAAATACGGGATTCCGTTTCCGGTGTTGCTGCGGTCTTCCTTCGGGATCATCGGCTCCAATGTGCCCTGTCTGATTCGTGCCCTGGTGGCGTGTGGCTGGTTCGGGATCCAGACATTATTCGGCGGCTTGGCGATTCACCTGTTTCTGGGGTCGGTATTCGAGGGCTGGAAGAGTCTCGGCGGCACCGGTGAAGTGATCGGCTTCATGGTGTTCTGGGTGCTGAACCTGTGGGTAGTATTGCGCGGTGCCGAGTCGATCAAATGGCTCGAAACGCTCTCCGCGCCGTTGCTGGTCCTGGTGGGTATAGGCCTGCTGGTGTGGGCGTTGCCCAATGTCTCGATGACCGAACTGCTGGCCCAGCCACCCAAGCGTCCAGAGGGCGCCAGTGTCTACGGCTATTTCTTTGCTGGGCTGACGGCGATGGTGGGGTTCTGGGCGACGCTGTCGCTGAATATCCCGGACTTCAGCCGCTACGCCAAAAGCCAGAAAGACCAGATCCTGGGCCAGATATTCGGCCTGCCGTTGACCATGTTCCTGTTCGCCGCCCTGGGTGTAGTGCTGACGGCTGCGTCGGAGAAACTGGTAGGGGTGACGGTCTCCGATCCGGTGACGCTGATCGGGCATATTCAAAGCCCCGGCTGGGTTGCCCTGGCCATGGCGCTGATCGTGATTGCCACCCTTTCGACCAATACCGCAGCCAACATCGTGTCGCCGACCAATGATTTCCAGAACATCGCCCCCAAGCTGATCAACCGCACCACTGCGGTGATCTTGACCGGTCTGGTGGGGCTGGCGCTGATGGCCCATGAGCTGCTGAAAAAGCTTGGCCTGCTGGTGTCGGACGTGAATCTGGAGACGGTGTACTCCAACTGGCTGCTGGGCTACTCCAGCCTGTTGGGCCCGATCGCCGGGATCATGGTGGTCGACTATTTCATCATCCGTCAGCAAAAACTCGATCTGGCCGGGTTGTACCGCGACGGGGTGTACCCGGCCTGGAACTGGAACGGCTTCATCGCTTTCGGGCTGCCGGTGGTGTTGACCGTGCTGTCATTGGGCAGCAGCGCCTTCAGCTGGTTTTACGACTACGGCTGGTTCACCGGCTCGTTGCTCGGCGCCTTGATCTATTACGCATTGTGCCGGCTGGGCAGCGCCCAAGCGGTCACCGTCAAAGGCGCTGTTTGACGTTCTTTATCACTGTTCGACTCTTATAAGAAACTGCCTGAGGAAACGATTATGAACGCTGTACAAGACCTTCAGCAGCAACACGCCCTTGCCATCAACACTGAACGCCTATGGGCCTCACTGATGGAGCTGGCTCAACTCGGTGCCACCGTCAAAGGCGGCGTGTGTCGTCTGGCCCTGACGGATCTCGACCGTCAGGCCCGCGACGTGTTCGTACGCTGGTGCGAAGACGCTGGGTGCAGCATAAGCGTGGATGCCGTGGGCAATATTTTTGCCCGTCGTGCGGGACGCAACCCTGATTTGCCGCCCGTGATGACTGGCAGCCATATCGACACCCAGCCCACCGGCGGCAAGTTCGATGGTTGTTTTGGCGTACTGGCCGGGGTGGAGGTGTTACGCACCCTCAATGACCTGAACATCGAGACCGAGGCACCGTTGGAAGTGGTGGTCTGGACCAACGAAGAGGGCTCGCGCTTTGCGCCCTGCATGATGGGATCCGGGGTGTTTGCCGAGAAATTCAGCCTTGAAGAAACCCTGGCCAAGACCGATTCCGAAGGCGTGACCGTGGGGCAAGCACTGAATGCAATTGGTTATGCCGGCAGCCGCACCGTCAGCGGACACCCGGTAGGGGCGTATTTTGAAGCCCATATCGAGCAAGGTCCGATACTGGAAGACGAGCGTAAAACCATCGGCGTGGTGCTGGGCGCCCTGGGCCAGAAATGGTTCGACCTTAATCTGCGCGGCGTAGAAGCCCATGCCGGGCCAACGCCCATGCACTTGCGCAAGGATGCGCTGGTGGGTGCGGCAGCGGTGGTTGCCGCGGTTAACAAAGCCGCCCTTGGCCATCAACCCCATGCCTGCGGCACCGTGGGTTGCCTGCAGGCTTACCCGGGCTCGCGCAACGTGATCCCGGGTGAAGTGCGCATGACCCTGGATTTTCGCCATTTGCTCCCGGAGCGGCTGGACTCGATGATTGCAGAAGTCCGCGCAGTGATCGAAGCCACCTGTGAACAGCACGGCTTGAGTTTCGAACTCACGCCCACTGCGGATTTCCCGCCGCTGTACTTCAACCCGGATTGCGTCAACGCCGTGCGCGAAGCCGCCAACGAGCTTGGGTTATCCAATATGGATATTGTCAGCGGGGCAGGGCACGACGCGATTTTCCTCGCCGAACTCGGGCCGGCAGGCATGATTTTTGTGCCTTGTGAAGGCGGCATCAGCCACAACGAAATCGAAAACGCCGACCCCAAAGACCTCGGTGCCGGCTGTGCCGTGCTACTGAAAGCCATGCTGGCGGCGTCGAACACCGTGGCGAACAAGCGCTAGCCGCGTCCGGGTCGTAACGATTCACTCGGCAACGGCTACGAGCAATCCTGTAGCCGCTGCCGAAGGCTGCGAGGGCGCTAAAATGAGCGGATGATCTTGCCCAGGGTTTCCATGGCCTTTTCGCTCACCGCGTCCCAAGGGCTGCCGTAGTTCAGGCGAATGCAGTTTCGAAAACGCTGAGTGGCGCAGAAGATGGGGCCCGGTGCAATGCTGATGCCCTGGGCCAGGGCCATCTGGAACAGCTTGAGCGAGTCGACGTGCTCCGGCAGTTCGAGCCACAGAAAGTAGCCGCCCGCGGGCTGGCTGACTCGGGTCTGGGCAGGGAAGTAACGGGCAATGGCCGCCAGCATCGCGCTTTGTTGTTCTTCCAGTGCATCACGCAGCTTGCGCAAGTGGCGGTCATAGCCACCGTGTTGCAAGTAGTCGGCGATGGCGGCCTGGGCGGGCATTGAGGCGCACAGTGAGGTCATGAGTTTCAGACGCTCGATCTTTTGTGCGTAACGGCCTGCCGCCACCCAGCCAATCCGATAACCGGGCGCCAGGCTTTTGGCAAACGAACCGCAATGCATCACCAGCCCCTCGGTATCAAACGCCTTGGCCGGTTTCGGTGCATGCTGGCCGTAATACAGCTCGGCGTAGACATCGTCCTCAATCAGCGGCACCTGATGCTCGCGCAACAGCTCGACCAGGGATTTTTTACGGGCTTCGGGCAGGCTCGCGCCGATCGGGTTCTGAAAGTTGGTCATGCACCACACCGCTTTGATCGGGTGCCGTTCCAGGGTTTGCGCCAACACGCCGAGGTCAATACCGTCACGTGGGTGGACGGGAATCTCGACGGCCTTGAGCTTGAGCCGTTCCAGCACTTGCAGACATGCATAAAACGCTGGGGCTTCGATGGCCACCCAGTCACCGGGTTCGGTCACGGCCTGCAGGCACAGGTTCAGGGCCTCCAGCGCACCGTTGGTGATCAGCAGTTCTTCCATCGGCAGCATCAGCCCGCCGACCATGTAGCGCAGGGCAATTTGCCGGCGCAACTGCGGATTGCCGGGCGACATGTCCGTCACCACCATACGCGGGTCCATGTCACGGCTGGCCGTGGCCATCGAGCGCGCCAGGCGCTGCAGCGGGAACAGCATCGGGCTGGGGAATGCCGAACCGAACGGCACGGTGTGCGGATCCTTGATCGAGTCCAGCACCGAAAACACCAGCGCGCTGACATCTACCTGAGTGGGTTCGGTCGCATGGCTGCTGAATACTGGCTCGGAAAACGGGCTGGGGGTATTCACATTGACGAAGTAGCCGGAGCGCGGTTTGGCCCGAATCAGGCCACGGCGCTCCAGCAGGTAATACGCCTGAAACACGGTGGACGGGCTGACGCCATAGGTCTGACTGGCATAGCGCACGGATGGCACGCGTTGCCCCGGACCGAGTACCCCGGAGCGGATCAGCTCAGCAATATCATCGGCGAATTTTTCGTAGCGTTTCATGGGGATAAGGCTCGGCTGATCCTGTAGGCGAGAGGTTGCTCGCGGTAACTGCGGCACGGTCTGTCGGGGTGACCGTGGGCGATGCTATCGCGAGCAAGGCCGCACCTGCAGGGATTTATCATTCAACGATTGAGCGGAGCAACAAAACGGCTCTTGGCCACACTGCGCACATTTGGCTCGTCGGTATCGATCACTTCGAAGGTAATGGTCTGCGAGCTGCTGGTCGGGCGCTCGGCGAGCAGGGCGACGGACACCGGCACGTCGATGATTTCACCCGGGGCCAGGGTCAGTCCGGTTTTACCTTGCAGCTGGAAACCTTCAGCGTCCTGCAGTTGCACACGGTAGTGCTGCGTTTGTTGGGTCTTGTTGATGATTTTGAGGCTGTAGATGTTTTCAATCTGGCCCTGGCTGTTCTCGCGGAACAGCCCCCGGTCCTTGATCACGTCCAGTGACACCATCGAGCGCTGTTCAAGGGCTGCCATCAGTGCTCCGATCATGACCACCAGCACCAGGGCGTAGCCGATCAGGCGTGGGCGCAGCAAGCGGGTCTTGCCGCCCTGCAACTCGTGCTCCGAGGTGTAGCGCACCAGGCCGCGGGCATAGCCCATCTTGTCCATGACTGAATCACAGGCATCGATACACGCCGCGCAGCCGATGCATTCCATCTGCAAACCATCGCGAATGTCGATGCCGGTTGGACATACTTGCACGCACATCTGGCAATCGATGCAATCGCCCAGCCCGGCCTGTGCCGGCTCAACCCCGCGTTTGCGTGGCCCCCGGCTTTCGCCCCGGGCGACGTCATACGAAATGGCCAGCGTGTCCTTGTCAAACATCACACTCTGGAACCGGGCATACGGGCACATGTGCATGCACACCGCTTCACGCAGCCAGCCGGCATTAATGTACGTGGCGCCGGTAAAGAACAGCATCCAGAACAAGCTGACACCGGCCATTTCCAGGGTCAGCAGTTCCATCGCCAGTGGTCGGATCGGGGTGAAGTAGCCCACAAAGGTCAGCGCTGTGAGCACGCTGATCGCCAGCCACAGCGTGTGCTTGAGGGTGCGGCGCATGATTTTGTTCAGGCTCCAGGGTGAGGCCTGCAGCTTGATGCGTTGGTTTCTGTCACCTTCGGTGATCTTTTCGCACCACATGAACAGCCAGGTCCAGGTACTTTGCGGGCAGGTGTAGCCACACCAGACGCGTCCGGCAAAGACCGTAATCGCAAACAGGCCAAAGGCGGCAATGATCAGCAGCGCTGACAGCAGGATGAAATCCTGGGGCCAGAATGTGGCACCGAAGATATGAAACTTGCTCTCGGACAAATCCCAGAGAACGGCCTGACGACCGTCCCAGTTCAACCAGACGGTGCCGAAGAACAGCAAAAACAGAAAGCCTGCACCGAATACTCGAAGTGTGCGGAACAGGCCGGTGAAACTGCGGGTATGGATCTGGCTGTCACTGGACGTATGTTTGAGTTGTGTAGCCCTAGGGCGCGAAGCCTCAAAGGACTCAAGTCTCTGGACGGGAATATGTTCGCTCATGATCTTTCGCTCATCCGCCTCCATCAGGCATGAGCACTATGACCAGCGAACTGTTTGCATAACAGACTCAGCTATCTGAATAAAAAGCATATCAGATACTTGATGAGGCGGGCCGCGACAAGGCCTTCAGTCTCATTTAAGTCCTTGAATGGCAAGCCTTTGGCATTCAAGGGGCGAACGCCAAAAGCTGAAATTGATCAGGATCAATTAGATCGGTGAATCGCTGCTGGTAGCATTCAGGTGTTTTCTGCCATCGACGGCCCCGGCCACCGTCAAGCGATCCGCTTCATCTTCGGTAATGGCGATTTTCATGCCATTGATCGACGCCATGGACATGCGCGTTGCAGCATCTGTCACCACTGTGACGTCCTCTACGCGGACATGCTCGATACCTTCGGGGGAATCAACCCAGCAGGTGTTATCTGCCTCTTCTATCCTGATAGCCATGTCCGGTTTCCTTTTGGGGGGAGTTAAACCTTAGTCTCCTGGAAGTCGGTGGGGTTCGGATTAATGGATGAGCGGGCAGTGTGCTCATTGCCCCGGGAGACGCTCATGGACGCGTGGTGGCACGAGGTATGGCTGACGTTAGTCGCCGAGTTCGCCGACATTACCGATGCAAAACAAATCACCCAGATTACCGTCCGCTTGCTGATGGCGGCACTGCTGGGGGGCATCTTGGGGTTCGAGCGAGAGCAGCAAGGCAAGGCCGCGGGTGTGCGCACCCACATGCTGGTTGCCCTGGGTGCGGCCCTGTTTGTCCTGGTGCCGCAAATGTCCGGTGCCGAGGCCGATGCCATGAGCCGAGTCGTGCAGGGGGTCATTGCCGGTATCGGCTTTTTGGGGGCGGGCACCATTCTCAAAAATAAACTTGAAGGTGAAAGCGTTGAGCACGTCAAAGGCCTGACCACCGCTGCCGGCTTGTGGATGACCGCCGCCATAGGCGTATCCGCCGGGGTGGGTCGTGAGGCCACCGCGGTACTCAGCACACTGTTGGCCCTGGTTATCTTCAGTGTGATGCCCAGGATCGTAGACTTTCTGGAAAAGCGTTGACGTCACAGCCAGCACGCCGGTTATCCAGTGAGTCAAGCTCCGGTTCCCCGTATGGGCACCTTTTCATTGGGTGGATCGCCAATGGGATTCGGGTCGGCCGTCGGTGGCTCCTGCTCCGGTATGGGCTCAGGTTGCGAAGGCGGCAGGACAGGATCGTCGATATTGGGGTCCGGTGTTTCGGGAGGAATCGGAATATTCATCAAACTGGCCTCTTTGCTGCATGGTCAAGACTGACACTGGGTTGACCGCAACTTCGGAGACCTAGCTCACCTGCCGCGACCAACGGCGGAGCGCAAATCAATCTGAACTTTTGCAGCGCCTGCCGGTTCCCAATTCAATGCCCGGTGCACGGGCCGGACAGGGTTTGAAACGACCACACAGAAGCGTCCAAGGGCGTGAGGAGTGAGCTCGATGACTGCTGATTTACCTCAGGAACCCGATTCAAGCGCCGTCTTGCCTTTGGCTCAGGCGTTATTGATGCCCCGTATTGCAATTGAAAGCACTTCACCTGTGCTCGATGGCGGCCAGTTTGCCGCCAAGGCGACGGTGGGGCAGCAGGTGCCGGTGACCAGTAAGGTGTTCACTGACGGCCATGATCAACTGGCCGTGACCCTGTCCTGGCGCGTGACCGGTTCTGAGGCGTGGAACACGTCGGCCATGCAGTTTATGGGCAATGACACCTGGTGCGGAGCGTTCCCGGTTGAGGATAAGGGTCGCTACGTGTTTTTCATCGAAGCCTGGATTGATCGCTTCGCCAGTTTTTGCCATGAACTGGAGAAAAAACATCAGGCCGGTGTTCCGGTCAGCCTGGAATTGCAGGAAGGCCGCGTGCTGGTGCAACACGCCATAGAGTTAACGCAAGGGCCATTGCAGACGCAGCTACAGGCACTGCTGCGTGATTTGTCCGGCTTGCTGGAGACCGAACAGGTGGCGTTGTTTATCAGTGAGCACAGCACGCAACTGATGGCGCAGGCGCAATCGCGGGCGTATCTGAGTCAGAGTCCGCATTATCCGGTGGAGGTTGAGCGCGGGCTGGCGCAATTTGCCAGCTGGTACGAGCTTTTTCCTCGCTCGGTGACCGATGATCCGTCCCGCCACGGTACGTTCAATGATGTCCGGCAACGGTTGCCGATGATTCACGACATGGGCTTTGACGTGTTGTACTTTCCGCCGATTCACCCCATCGGCCGGCGCTATCGTAAAGGTCCGAACAATTCGCTGCAGGCGGGCCCCGATGATCCCGGCAGCCCCTACGCCATCGGCAGCGAGGAGGGCGGGCATGAGGCCATTCACCCGCAACTGGGCACTCGTGAAGACTTCCGGCGCCTGGTGGCAGACGCAGCCGATCATGGTCTGGAAATAGCCCTCGACTTCGCCATTCAATGCTCACAGGACCACCCTTGGCTGCAGCAACATCCGGGGTGGTTCAACTGGCGCCCTGACGGCAGTATTCGCTACGCCGAGAACCCGCCGAAAAAATACCAGGACATCGTCAACGTCGATTTTTATGCCCCGGATGCGATCCCGGCGTTATGGCTGGAGTTGCGCGATATCGTGCTGGGCTGGGTGGTCGAAGGGGTGAAAATCTTCCGGGTCGACAACCCGCACACCAAGCCCTTGCCGTTTTGGCAGTGGCTGATTGCGGATGTCCGCGCCGTCCACCCCGAGGTCATCTTTCTCGCCGAAGCCTTCACCACGCCCGCGATGATGGCGCGCCTGGGCAAGGTCGGCTATTCCCAGAGCTACACCTACTTCACGTGGCGCAACACCAAGGCTGAATTATCGGCGTACTTCACCGAGCTGAATCAAAGCCCGTTGCGCGATTGCTTTCGCCCCAACTTTTTCGTCAATACGCCGGACATCAATCCGTCGTTTCTGCATGACTCGGGCCGGCCCGGGTTTCTGATCCGTGCCGTACTGGCGAGCATGGGGTCCGGTTTGTGGGGGATGTACTCGGGTTTCGAACTTTGCGAGTCGGCGGCATTGCCGGGCCGGGAAGAGTACCTGGACTCCGAGAAATATCAGATTCGCCCCAGGGATTTCAGCGCCCCGGGCAACATCGTGGCCGAAATCAGCCAGCTCAACCGCATCCGGCGGCAGAACCCGGCCTTGCACAGTCATCTCGGGCTCACGCTGTACAACGCCTGGAATGACAGCATTTTGTATTTTGGCAAACGCAGCGCCGATGGCAGCAACTTTGTACTGGTGGCGGTGAACCTGGATCCGCACAACGTGCAGGAGGCGCATTTTGAACTGCCTTTATGGGAAATGGGCCTGGCCGATGACGCCCACACCGCGGGCGAAGACCTGATGACGGGTCATCGCTGGACCTGGTACGGCAAAACTCAATGGATGCGCCTCGACCCTTCGCAGCAACCCTTCGGTATCTGGCGCATAAAACCTCTTTAAAGGCATTGCCCGGCGGCCCTCAAGGCGCTGGTCAGTCGAAGACGACAGGTATGTCCCATGGCAAACAAGCCCGACTCGCAAAGCTTTATCAAAGACCCGCTCTGGTACAAGGATGCGGTGATCTATCAGGTGCACATAAAGTCTTTTTTTGACTCCAATAACGACGGAATCGGCGATTTCAAAGGCTTGATCAGCAAACTCGATTACATCGCCGAGCTGGGGGTCAATACGCTCTGGATTTTGCCGTTTTATCCCTCACCGCGGCGCGATGACGGTTATGACATCGCGGACTATCGTGGGGTGCACCCGGACTATGGGACGCTGGGCGATGTGAAGCGCTTTATTCGTGAGGCCCATGCTCGCGGCCTGCGGGTGATTACCGAACTGGTGATCAACCACACCTCGGACCAACACCCGTGGTTTCAGAAAGCCCGGCACGCCAAACCGGGCTCCAGGGCGCGGGATTATTATGTGTGGTCGGATACGGACCAGAAGTACGACGGCACGCGGATTATTTTTCTCGACACCGAAACCTCCAACTGGACCTGGGACCCGGTGGCGGGCCAATATTTCTGGCACCGGTTTTATTCCCACCAGCCGGATCTGAACTTCGATAATCCGCAAGTCATGAAAGAAGTGCTGTCCGTGATGCGCTATTGGCTGGACATGGGCATCGATGGCCTGCGCCTGGACGCCATTCCCTATCTGGTCGAGCGCGATGGCACCAATAACGAAAACCTGCCGGAAACCCACCAGATTCTTAAACAGATCCGCGCCGAGATTGATGCCAACTACCCTGACCGCATGCTGCTGGCCGAGGCCAATCAATGGCCGGAAGACACCCAGCAGTATTTCGGCGACTCCGATGGCATCAACGGCGACGAATGCCACATGGCCTTTCACTTTCCGCTGATGCCGCGCATGTACATGGCGCTGGCCCAGGAAGACCGTTTTCCGATCACCGATATCCTGCGCCAGACCCCGGAGATCCCGGCGAATTGTCAGTGGGCGATCTTCTTGCGCAACCACGACGAGCTGACCCTGGAGATGGTGACCGACAAGGAGCGTGACTACCTGTGGAATTACTACGCCGCCGATCAGCGGGCCCGGATCAACCTGGGGATTCGCCGACGTCTGGCGCCGTTGATGGAGCGCGATCGCCGTCGGGTTGAACTGCTCAACAGCCTGCTGTTGTCGATGCCGGGAACACCCACCCTGTATTACGGCGATGAAATTGGCATGGGCGACAACATTTACCTGGGCGACCGGGATGGTGTACGTACCCCGATGCAATGGTCGATCGACCGAAACGGCGGGTTTTCGCGGGCCAACCCGGCCAGCCTGGTGCTGCCACCCAACATGGATGCGCTGTATGGCTACCACTCGATCAATGTTGAAGCGCAAGCCAGCGACCCGCATTCGCTACTTAACTGGACCCGGCGCCTGCTGGCGGTGCGCAAACAGCAAAAAGCCTTTGGCCGCGGCTCTTTGAAAATGCTCTCGCCGAGAAACCGGCGGATTCTGGCTTACATCCGTGAATACACAGACAGTGATGGCAGCAACGAAACCCTGCTGTGTGTGGCCAACGTCTCACGCAGTGCCCAGGCCGTCGAGCTGGACCTCTCGGAGTTTGCCGGTCGCGTTCCGGTGGAAATGCTGGGCGGGAATGCCTTCCCGCCCATCGGCCAATTGCATTTCATGCTGACCCTGGCGCCCTATGGCTTTTACTGGTTCCTGCTGGCCAGTGAAAGCCAGATGCCGAGCTGGCATGCCGAGCCTGCGCACAGCCTGCCGGAACTGGTGACCCTGGTGCTCAAGGCTCGCCTCGAAGAGTTGCTCGAAGCGCCGGCGCGCACCACCCTGGAGCAGGTGACGCTCCCCGCATGGTTACCCAACCGGCGCTGGTTCGGGCAAAAGGACGTGCCGATCGAACAGGTCAGGATTATCTACGGCACACGCTTCGGTGAGGCGCGGCATCCTCTGCTGCTGACCGAAGTCGAAGTCACCTGCGGCCAGCAACAGTATCGGTATCAACTGCCGATGGGGCTGTTGTCCGAGGATCAGTTCAGCACCGCGCTGGCCCAACAGTTGGTGTTGACCCGTGTACGGCGTGGGCGTGAGGTGGGGTTTATCACGGATGCTTTCCACCTTGAACCCTTTGTCCGCGCGGTGATAGCCGGTCTGCAAAATGCCAGTACGGTCGCCAGCAGTGCGGGCGATATCTGCTTTCAGCCCATGCCCAACCTGGCGTCCCTGGCGCTCGATGAGCACAGCGAGATCCGCTACCTGACGGCCGAGCAGTCCAACAGCTCGGTGGTGATCGGTGGGTCACTGGTGCTCAAGCTGATTCGCAAGGTGAGCATGGGGGTGCACCCCGAGCTGGAAATGGGGGCTTACCTGACGGCCGCCGGCTACCTGAATATTTCGCCGTTGCTGGGTTCGGTCGTACGCCGCGATGGGGAGGGGAATGAAAGTCTTCTGATGATTGCCCAAGGCTATTTGAGCAATCAGGGCGATGCTTGGACCTGGACCCAGAATAACCTTGAACGCGCCATTCGTGATGAGCTGGCAGATGTTATGTCCGCCCATGAACAGCATTACAACGCCCTGAGCGAGCTGGCAGATTTCGCGGCCATTCTGGGGCAGCGTCTCGGTGAAATGCATCTCTTGCTGGCACGTCCCGCCCCGGACTCCGATTTTGACCCCGAGACCACCACCCTTGAACATGCGCGACGGTGGGCCACGCATATCGGCCACCAGGTCAAAGAGGCCCTGCAACAGCTTAAAAAACATCGGGCCGATTTGCCGCCAGCGGATCAGCAACGGGTCGAGCGGCTGTTGTCGCGGCAGCGTGCGATCACCGCCTACATCAAGCAACTGGCCGAGGATACCCTTGGCGGGCTGCGGATTCGGGCGCATGGTGACTTGCACCTGGGGCAAGTGCTGGTGGTCCAGAGCGATGCGTACTTCATTGACTTTGAAGGCGAGCCGACACGCCCCTTGTCGCAGCGGCGCGGCAAGCACAGCCCCTACAAGGACATCAGCGGCTTGCTTCGCTCATTTGATTATGCCGCTGCCATGGCGGTCAGCAATGTGCAGCAAGCCGACCATTCGATAGAGGCCGAGCAGGCGCGGCAACGGGTAGCCGAGCGCTATGTCAGCGAAGCCCGAAGTGCTTTGATTCAGGCTTATCGGCTGGCAACAGCTAGTCTTGCTCCGACGTGGAAAAAACCGGAAGGGCCAGACGCGGCACTGGCATTGTTCAGTCTGGAAAAGGCCGCTTACGAAGTGATTTATGAGGCGACAAACCGACCTGCCTGGATAAGAGTGCCTCTACAAGGTCTGAGTGACTTACTGAACCACCTGCCAGATACGGCGAAACCTTTACCGGATGGAGAGCAGTCATGAGTGTCAGCAACGTTAAGGGTTTGATGCCGGGGCGCCAGGACATTGAGGCACTGATCACCGCTCGGCACCGCGATCCGTTCTCCGTGCTGGGCCCGCATCCGGACGGGCAGGGCGGGCTGATCATCCGGGCGTTCCTGCCCCAGGCATTGAGTGTCAGGGTGCTGGCCCGCGGCTCGGGTGAGCAGATCGCCAGCCTCGACAGCACGCATGTCCCGGGTTTGTTCGTGGGCCACCTTGCCCGCCCCCAGGCGTATGAGTTGCAAACCAGTTGGGCCGGCGGCGAACACACCAGCGAAGACCCCTACAGCTTTGGTCCGTTGCTGGGTGAGCTGGACCTGTACCTGTTTGCCGAGGGTAACCATCGGGACTTGAGCCGTTGCCTGGGCGCGCAAGTGATGGCGGTCGATGGCATCCCGGGTGTGCGCTTTTCGGTATGGGCACCGAATGCGCAACGGGTTTCAGTGGTGGGCGATTTCAATATCTGGGATGGCCGGCGTCACCCCATGCGCTTGCGGCATCCGAGCGGGGTATGGGAATTGTTCATTCCGCGCCTGGAGCCGGGAGCAGCTTACAAATATGAAATTCTGGGCCCTCACGGGATCCTGCCGCTCAAGGCTGATCCAATGGCGCTGGCCACTCAGTTGCCTCCTGAAACCGCGTCAAAAGTGGCTGTGCCGCTGGCGGTGGAGTGGCAGGACGATGCCTGGATGCAGGCGCGGGCGGCCCATCAGCGACCTGATGCGCCGCTGTCGATTTATGAATTGCATGTGGGATCGTGGCAGTGCGAGGTCGATGATGCCGGAGACGTCGAGCGCCAGTACAACTGGCATGAACTGGCCGAGCGACTCATTCCCTACGTGCAGCAATTGGGCTTCACCCATATTGAGCTGATGCCGATCATGGAGCACCCGTTCGGGGGATCATGGGGGTATCAGCCCTTGTCACAATTTGCCCCGAGTGCCCGCTACGGCTCCCCGGATGACTTCGGGGCGTTCGTCAATGCCTGCCATCTGGCCGGGATCGGGGTGATTCTGGACTGGGTGCCGGCGCACTTTCCTAATGATGAACACGGTCTTGCGCAGTTTGATGGCACCGCATTGTATGAGTACGACAACCCGCTGGAAGGTTTTCACAAGGACTGGAACACGCTGATCTACAACCTGGGACGGACGGAAGTGCACGGTTTCATGCTGGCTTCGGCCTTGCACTGGCTCAAGCATTTTCATGTCGACGGGTTACGGGTGGATGCCGTGGCTTCGATGCTGTACCGCGATTACTCACGCGATGCAGGCGAGTGGGTACCCAACCGGCATGGCGGGCGGGAGAACCTGGAGGCCATCGACTTTCTGCGACACCTCAACGATGTGGTCGCCCTGGAGGCGCCTGGCGCGCTGATCATTGCCGAAGAGTCCACCGCGTGGCCCGGCGTCAGCAAAAGCACCGCAGAGGGCGGCCTGGGGTTTTCCTATAAGTGGAATATGGGCTGGATGCATGATTCGCTGCATTACATCCAGCAGGACCCGGTGTACCGCGCACACCATCACAATGAATTGAGCTTCGGTCTGGTCTACGCCTGGAGCGAGCGCTTTATCCTGCCGATCTCCCATGACGAAGTGGTACATGGCAAACACTCGCTGATCGACAAGATGCCCGGTGATCGCTGGCAAAAATTCGCCAACTTGCGGGCCTACCTGAGTTTCATGTGGGCCCATCCGGGTAAAAAACTGTTGTTCATGGGCTGCGAGTTCGGCCAGTGGCGCGAGTGGAATCACGATCAGCAACTGGACTGGTATTTGTTGCAGTACCCCGAGCACAAAGGCGTGCAGAAATTGATCGGAGACTTGAACCGGGTGTACCGCAAACACCCGGCCCTGCATGATCAGGACGATGTGGCGCAGGGCTTCGAGTGGTTGATCGGTGACGATGCCACCAACAGCGTTTATGCCTGGTTGCGCTGGAGCAAAGACGGCAAGCCGTTGCTGGTGGTGGCCAACTTCACCCCGGTACCGCGTGAGGGCTACCGCATCGGTGTGCCGTTCGCGGGTACCTGGGAGGAAGTCATCAACAGCGATGCCGACCTCTATGCCGGCTCCAACTATGGCAATGGTGGCGGGGTGAGCACGGACAACCGGCCGAGCCATGGCCAGAGTGTGTCAGTGGCACTCAACCTGCCGCCGCTGGGTGTGCTGATATTGCGCCCGCAAGAAGGCTGAAAACTCACCGTCGCTGCCGAAGCCCGGGATCCGCGAACCCCGGCGTTCGGCAGGAGACTGAGCGGTACGCAAGGGGCATTCGTTACAAATGCACGTCGACTGCCAGCGGCAGGTGATCCGATAAGTGCGTCCACGGCTTGTTGCCGAGCACGGTCGGGTTGTGGCTGGTGGCGTTGCGTAAATAAATACGGTCCAGGCGCAGCAAGGGCCAGCGTGCCGGGTAGGTCTTGGCCAGTTTTCCGTGATGACGCTCGAACACTTCGTGCAAGTCGTCACGCTGGGCGAGGGCTGCATTGCCTTGCAGTTTCCAGTCATTGAAGTCACCGGCAATGATCACCGGGTCCTTGGGCGGCAATGATTTGAGCAACTGATTGAGCAGTACGATCTGCAATTGGCGATGACTCTCAAGCAGGCTCAAATGCACGCAGATCGCATGCACCTGTTCGTGGCCGGGTACGTCCAGCACGCAATGCAGCAAGCCGCGTCGCTCAGGGCCGGTGATCGATATATCAAGGTTGCGATACGACTTGATGGGGTATTTGGACAGCACGGCATTGCCGTGATGGCCGTCCGGGTACACCGCATTGCGCCCGTAGGCGAAGTCGCTCCACATGCTGTCGGCGAGGAATTCGTATTGCGACATCACTGGCCATTGGTCATAGCGCGAGGCGTGTTTTTCGTGCTCTCCCAGCACCTCCTGTAAAAACACCAGATCAGCCGACGTGCTGCGCACGGCGTCACGCAGCTCCGGCAGGATAAAGCGCCGGTTGAAGACGGTGAAACCCTTGTGGGTATTCACCGTGAGTACCTTCATTCGATGCACATCAGGTGTTGGCGCAGGTGCAGGCGGTTCCAGGTTATTACCGACAATATCGAGGCTCATGGCATCTCCTGGGCTTTAAAACATACGCCGGGTTCGACTCGTAATGAGTTTAGCCGTTCCATGCCGGGTTTTTTATAGCGCTCCGGAGCGAGCTTGCCATTGACGTGGATCAAGATTGGCGAGTGCCTGCAGCGATCTCGGATAATCACCGAAGCCGCCTTTGGCCCTGCAGTCCAGGCGCGATGTGCAGCGCTTTAAAAAGTCGGGCAGGTCCATGCTCAGGCGTCATCCTCATGTTCCAGTTCGAACAGGGCCAACGAACGGCCATTGACGTAATAGGTGCTGTTGAAAGACAGGGTTCTGGTGCCTTTTGCCTGCGCATCGAAGGTGTCGAGGATGCCTCTCCAGCCCATGCCTTGCGGCACCTCGGGCAAGGTGAAGTCGACCCCGTCATGATGCGCGTTGACGATGATCAGCAACGTGGCGTCGGCTCCGGCACGCTGAACCCCGGACACCTGCGCCCGGCCATCGAGCAACATGCCGAGGCTGCGGCCCTGTGTGTCTTCCCACTGTTCGGTGGTCATTTCCGAGCCATCCGCGGCCAGCCAGGTGACATCCTTGACCCCCAGTGTCTCGTTGTAATGCCCGACCAAAAAGCGTCCGCGGCGCAGAATAGGGTAGTTTATGCGCAGTTTGATCAGGCGCTTGACGAAGGTCAGCAACGACTTGCCGTCCTGATCCAGGTCCCAGTTTATCCAGCCGATCTCGCTGTCCTGGCAATAGGCGTTGTTGTTGCCATGCTGGGTCCGGGCAAACTCATCGCCGGCCACGATCATCGGGGTGCCCTGGGCCAGCAGCAGGGTGGCAAAGAAGTTACGCATTTGCCGCAGGCGCAGGCTGTTGATCTCGGGATCGTCAGTGGGGCCTTCGACGCCATGGTTCCAGGACAGGTTGTTGTTGCTGCCGTCCTGGTTGCCTTCATCGTTGGCTTCGTTGTGCTTGTCGTTGTAGGACACCAGGTCGTGCAGGGTGAAACCGTCATGGGCGGTGATGAAGTTGACCGAAGCGTACGGCCGTCGGCCGCGTTGATTGAACAGTTCACCTGACGCGGTCATGCGTCCGGCAAAGTCGGCCAACTGGCCGTCATCCCCTTTCCAGAAGGCGCGCACGGTATCCCGGAAGCGGTCGTTCCACTCCGCCCAACCCGGCGGGAAACCCCCGACCTGATAGCCGCCGGGGCCGCAGTCCCACGGCTCGGCAATCATTTTGACCTGACGCAGCAACGGGTCCTGACGGCAAGCCACCAGGAAACTGTGGCGCTCGTTAAAACCGTCGTGATAACGCCCCAGAATGGTCGCCAGATCAAAGCGGAAACCATCGACATGCATCTCATGCGCCCAGTAGCGCAGTGAATCGGTGACCATTTGCAGCACGCACGGATGGCTCAGGTCCAGGGTATTGCCGGTGCCGGAATCATTGATGTAATAGCGTTTGTCCTCGGGCATCAGGCGATAGTAGGACGCGTTGTCGATACCGCGCATGGACAGGGTCGGGCCTTGTTCGTTGCCCTCGGCAGTGTGGTTGTAGACCACGTCGAGAATCACCTCCAGCCCGGCCTCGTGCAGGTGTGCAACCATCTCCTTGAATTCGGCAATCTTGTCACTGGCCAGGTAGCGCGGGTCGGGGGCAAAGAAGGCGATGCTGTTGTAACCCCAATAATTGGTCATGCCTTTTTGCAGCAGGTGCTGGTCATTGACGAATGCATGCACGGGCAGCAATTCGACGCTGGTCACGCCGAGCGTGCGGATATGTTCGATGACCTCATCCACCATCAAACCGGCAAAAGTGCCACGCACGGCTTCCGGTACGGCCGGATGACGCATGCTGATGCCGCGGACATGGGTTTCGTAAAAGATCGTGCGTTCCCATGGCACGACCAGCCGGTGGTCGTGTCCCCAGGTGTGGGCCGGATCAATCACTTTGCATTTGGGGACAAAAGGGGCACTGTCGCGCTCATCGAAGCTCAAGTCGGCATCCGGGTGGCCAATGGTGTAACCGAAGAGGGCTTCCGACCATTTCAGTTCTCCCACCAGCTGTTTGGCATAGGGATCGATCAGCAATTTGTGGTGGTTGAAGCGGTGACCGTTTTGCGGATCGTAAGGCCCGTAGACGCGATAACCGTAAATCAGCCCCGGATGAGCATCCGGCAGATAGCCGTGAAAGGTCTCATCGGTGTACTCGGGAAGCGCGATGCGCTCAAGTTCAACCTCGCCTGTAGCATCGAACAGGCACAGTTCAACTTGGGTGGCATTGGCAGAAAACAACGCGAAGTTAACACCGAGTCCATCCCAGGTAGCGCCTAACGGAAAGGGCAAGCCCTCGCGCAGCCGTGAGGGTTCAACGTCCGGTGTCTTGGGTGGCGATGGCTTGCGCTGGGTCATGATGGCTCCTGTCGGGTAATGCCAGTCAGTCGAGCGAAAAAGGTCTCTGCAGGAGCGAGTGAGCTCCTGCAGGTTCAGCTTTCAGGCGTCACAGTCAAATGACCGCCACCTTCCAGTGGCCATCAACGGATCTGGATAAACCCTGCCGCCAGGGTCAGGGCGTGGCGGGTTTACGCGGTGCCCGTGGTTTTTTAGCTGCGGGTTGTTTCGCAGCAGGTTTGGCTGTCACGACTGGCGCCGGCTTGGCGGGCGCCTTGCGCTGTTTGGTCGCGGAAGGCACCTGCGCCTCGGCCTGCGCCAGCTTGTGGGCCATTTCCCAGTGCCGGGCTTCCTGGCCGACCGGCCGTCCTTCGGATTCCCAGATTTGATAAGCAAATTCGCGAATGCGCTTGTCGTCATTGTTCATCACTCATCTCCTGAACTCAGATGGATATTAAAAGGTTGACCGGCAACGTATCGAAAGCGTCGCAGACCCTCAGCCCCTTCTTTTTAATGACTGTGGTGTCTCCCAAAAGTCCCTTTAATGTGTCACCCGATCCGGCAAACGGTAATTCAATGACCGTATCTATCCATATGGATTGATTGTTTTCGCCAAGTGTATGATTTTGAGTGGTATTCGCAGTGAGCCGGGGCACCGCGATCACTGCATATTGATCACCTGACTGCCGGGCAAATGCCAGCACCTGATCCGCATGCGGGCCGGTCACTTTCAGGGGCAGATAACGGCCGCGACTGAACAGTTCGGGGTGCTCGGCCCGGCATTTCAATGTACGGGCAATCAAGGCCTGTTTGATCGCGCCGCTGCGCCATTCGGCGAGCATTTGCGGGGCTGACCGCGGGCTGTCGAGCATTGCCTGGCGCTGGTCAAAATCCACCGCACGGCGGTTGTCCGGGTCCACCAGGCTCAAGTCCCAGAGTTCGCTGCCCTGATAGAAGTCGGGCACACCGGGGGTGGTCATTTTCAGCAGGCACTGGCTCAGCCCGTTCAAGGCCCCCGCGCTGGCAATCGACTCACAGGCCTTGTGCACTGCCGTGCGCAGTACCAAGCCGTCAGTTTGCAGCAGCAGGCGCTGGAGGAACGTCTCTACGGCGTGCTCATAGGGTTCGTTCGGCGCCGCCCATGCCGTCTCAAGCTTGGCTTCGCGCAAGGCTTTGAGCTGCCACAGCCAGAGCCGTTCGTAGTAGCGCTGCAAGCCTTCGGCGTCATCGGGACGCAGTTCCAGTGGCCAGGTGCCGAGCAAGGTCTGATAGAGGATCAGCTCATCGCCCGGCGTCGGCCCGCTGGTATCTGTGCGCAGCGGGACCGCCAGGGCGCGCCACGCCTGGACACAGTGTGCATACCAGATGCTGCGTTCGCTGAGCACGGCCAGTCGTGCGCGGCAGTCTTCACCGCGTTTGTGGTCATGGGTGGCGGTCGCCAGCAGGTTGTCCGGGAAGTGTTCGAGCCGTTGCTGGCAGGCCTGGTGAAAGGCTTCGGGCGTCGCACTGAAGCGCTCGGTGCTGAAACCCACGTCGTTGCGTGAGAGCAGTACGCCGTAGCGATAGAAGGCGGTGTCTTCCACCGCTTTGGCCGCCGTGGGCGAGGTTAGCTGCTGAAAGCGCACGCAGGCATGCCTGAGGAGTTTGCGGGAGCGGCCCGGGAGCCGACTGCGCCAGCGTTCTGTGCCAAGCCAGCGCTCCAGGTAATCCAGTACGGGCCAGTCGGATTCATTCAGGTCGCTGTGTGCACCTTGCAGTGCTTGCTGGAATACGGCTTCGTCGGCCGGCCTGCGCCCGGCCGCGCTGATATAGGTGCGGTACACCGGAAAATGTATGACCAGTGCCTTCAATGCCCGGCGGATGGCGCCCAGGGTCAGGTCACGGCTCATCAGGTCATCGCGGGCAACGTCCATCAGGGCGCGGGCGACCCGTTCCGTGTCGCCTGCCAGAGAACCGTTCAGGATCTGTTGGCGGGCAAGCAAGGCCTCGGGTTTGAATTCGCCGATCCGGTGGCTGTGCGCGGCCCACAGGTCGGCCAGGGGTTGTGCGCCCTGCGGGTCGTGCTGCAGCAGCGAAACCTGATCCATGAACTCGTAACCGGTGGTGCCGTCTACCCACCAGTCGCCGGGCAGTTGTTCATCCAGGCCCAGAATTTTTTCGACATGAATGGGGAAGTGACGGCCCGGCACCAGGCGCTCGATCCGCCGTCGCAATTTGCGGCAATAGCCCCTGGGGTCTGCGAGCCCGTCGATGTGATCGATGCGCAGACCGTCAACCAGCCCCTCGGCGATCAGCTGGAATATCTTGCCGTGGGTGGCTTCAAATACCGTTGGACGCTCCACGCGTAACCCGGCCAGCTCGTTGACATCAAAGAAGCGTCGCCAATTGATGTCATCGGCGGCCGTGCGCCAACTGGCCAGCCGGTACGACTGGCGCTCCAGCAGTTGGTGCAGGCGCTCAAAGCCCGCAGCACCCCGGGCATCGTACTGCAGCAATTGCTGTTCAATTGCTTGCCGGCACGAAGGTGCCTGCGTCAGGTGCGCCAGTTCGGCCTGCAACGCTTGCGCGTGGTGCCTGGGGTCGTGAGAGCCCTGTAAACCCTCGAAGCGCGCCGCCAGTGCGTGGAGTGCGGGCTGCCCGGAACCGCTCAACAACTTGCCGTAATCCCGTGGACAAATCGGGAAGTGATGGCTGCCGTGCTCGGCGTGAAAATCCCCGGCATCGGGGTTGTAGCGCAAGCGGACACTGCCGTCCTGCAAGGTGGCTGCGTAATCGTTGGCGAGAAAGGGCAGCAGCAGTTGCCCTTCCAGCAAAGGGTCGGAGGAGTGCCACTTGATATCAAAGAATTCGGCGTACGGGCTGGAGCGGCCCCAGGCCAGAAGGTCTTGCCACCACGGATTATCCGCCCCACCGACCGCCATATGATTGGACACGATATCGAGGATCAGGCTCATGCCGTGTGCCCTCAGCCCGGCCACCAGCCGCCGCAGGGCCGGTTCGCCCCCCAGAGCCGGGCTGACTCGGGTCGGGTCGACTACATCGTAGCCATGCAGGGAACCTTCCCGGGCGGTGAGCAAGGGCGAAGCGTAGACATGACTGATGCCCAAACGCGCGAAATACGGCACCTGCCGGCAAGCATCATCGAGGGTGAACCCCGGGTAAAACTGCAGGCGCATCGTGGCGCGCAGTGCCGTGCAGGTGCGGGGCGTCATTGGTCACGCTCTTGCGCCTGCAGTCGGGCACAGGCCAGCAACTCCAGGCGCCGGGCCACCGCCGGATTATCGAGCACGGTTTCACAGTCGCCGGGCAAACGCCGTTGCCAGTTGGGATGGAGGCTGACCGTCCCGGGCAGGTTGGCCTGTTCTTCGAGGCCCAGGGCGTCTTCGATGGGCAGCAGTACCAGCGGCGCCCGGGTATGGCCGAGAAAGCGCACACTGGCATCAAGGACCTGATCGCTGCCCGAGGACTCCTCCTGAAAGTTTTGCGGGTCATGACTGAGGGCATCGTGCAAGCCTGCGCGTTCATGTTGGCGGTTCTCGCGCCAGTGTGCCTCGGTGGCCGGGTCCAGCAGGCCCAGACGTACACTCCAGTCAATGTCGCGTCCAAGCCACCAGCCATTGAGGGTCGGCAGATCATGGGTGCTGGTGGTGGCCAGGGCGTTGTCCGGCCAGTCCAGAATGGGGCGGAAACGAGCGCCGTAGTCCTGTTCGAACAACAGCACCCGCATGCCCAGGATTGAGCGCTCGCCAAGTTTGTCACGCAGGCCTTCGGGGACCGTGCCCAGGTCTTCGCCCAGCACCACGGCCCGGTGCCGCACCGATTCCAGCGCCAACAGACGCAACAGGTCTTCGACCGGGTAATACAGATAGGCACCTTCATGGGGGGACGCGCCCAAGGGGATGACCCAGAGTCGTTGCAGGCCCATGATATGGTCGATTCGCAGCCCCCCTGCATGTGCAAAGTTGGCCCGCAGCATTTCGATGAAGGCACGAAACCCGTTGCGCTTGAGTCCGTCCGGGGAAAACGCCGATATACCCCAGCCTTGCCCGGTACGGTTCAGCAGATCGGGTGGGGCGCCGACGGTGAGATGTGCCAGCAGTTCGTCCTGGCGGCACCAGGCCTGGCTACCGCTGCCATCAGCGCCCACGGCGAGGTCAGCAATCAGGCCGATGGCCATACCGCTGTCGCGGGCGGCTTTTTGCGCCTGTGACAGGCCGCGCGCAATCAGCCACTGACAAAACGCGTAATAGCCGATGTCGTGACTGTGCTCGTCAGCGAACACCAGCAGCGCCGGGCTATTGGGGTCGCGCCATTGCTCGGGCCAGTGGCGCCAGTCAATGGCCTGGTGCTCGGCCGCATTGCGCGCCTGCAACGCTTCAAAGCGGCAATGGTTTTCGAGGGCTTCGCCGCCAGTGTCGCGAAACATATTGAACTCACCCAGGGTCGGCGGTTCATCGAGCAGGAAATTTTCATACAACTGGCGCAGCAAGGATTGCTTGGCCACGGTTGCGGCGGGCCAGTCAATCAATGGCAGTTGTGCAAGCCTCTGCAGTTCGTCCCGCAGCCCGATCTGATCAATCGCCCGTTCTACGGCGTCTTCGCCCAGTACGCTGGCGGGTGCGGCATACAGGCTGTTGAAAAACAGGCGGCTGGAGGGTGAATACGGACTGTATCGATGAGGGTCGCAACTGAACATGGCATGCAGCGGACTGATCGCCAGTACATCCGCCCCGCGTTCTCCGGCCGCTACGGCGAAATCCTCAAGGGCTTGAGTATCACCAAAGCCTCCGTCTCCAGGGCGTTGCAGGCCATACACTTGCACGCTCAAGCCCCAGGTACGGGGTGTGCTGGTTTGCACGGCATCGGCCATGCTGAAGCAGCGTTGCGGGGCAACTGCCAGGGTGAAGTGCTGATCTTCTATTTGCGCCCGGTGATAACCGACCGGGACCATTCCCGGCAGGTAGGCGTCTGCGTCCAGCTGAATAGAGAGTGTGCCGCCGGTTTCAAGGTGAATGACACACTGGCTATGGGGGAAAAAATAACGGGTCAGGTCCAGACCTCTACCCGCATCTGCGGTCAGCAGTGGCGGCAGGCGTTTGTCTTGTTGTTCCAGTTGCAAATTCAGCAGGCTGGCCTCAATCGCTTCCGCGGTGTCGGCCTGCAGGCCCAGGCCGGCCAGCACCGCGACCAGAACGTGCGGGGCAACATGATGTGGCTGGCCATTGGCATCGACCCAATCCACGGCCAGGCCTGCGCGGCTGGCGAGAATTTCAAGTTGGGCTGTGCTCATGGGCGCTCTCCAGTGAGGGGGAAATGGTCAGGCTGACTAAAACGCTATAAGGCGCTAACAGGTGAGTGGCTTGCAGGTGTTCGAGCACTGCGCAAGGGCTCTGGAACAGCACGTGGGCATTGGCCGGCGGGTCAAGCGGGGCCGGCTGCGCAGACAGGTTCAAGGCGATGTTCAGCACACGGTCATCGGCCATGCGCCAGCGTGCCCATACCGCGCCTTCGGCCAGGATCTGCGACCCCAGTGCCTGTACTGCACCGAGGCGGGGAATGATGTGTCGCTGACGGATCTGCAGCAGTTGCTCGTACAGCGCTTGCATGTCGTGGTGCGGCCCTGGCTGCGGGGGCTCGAGCCGGGGCCGTGAAGCCACGAAGGTGGCCCGGTCGTTCGGATCGGGAATCACCGGACTGTCCAGGCCGGAGAAGGCGCTGAACTCGGCAAATTCTTTACGTCGGCCCTCGCTCACGGCCAGGGCCAGTTCGCCGGTGTAGTCGGTGAAAAACAAAAAGGGCTCAGGCGCAGCCATTTCGTCGCCCATGAACAGCAGCGGGATCATTGGTGACAACAACAGCAGGGCCGTTGCAGCCCGCAAGGCCTGGGGCGGGCACAGTCGATGCAGCCGCTCCCCCAGGGCGCGGTTACCGATCTGGTCATGGTTTTGCAAAAACAATACGAAGGCAGTCGGCGGCAGATGAGCGCTTGGCTCGCCGCGAGCACGGCCGTGTCGGTCGTTGTGCCCCTGAAACACAAAGCCCTGGCTCAGGCAGCGTGCCAGCTTTTCGGTGCTGTTTTCTGCAAACTCGGCGTAATAGGCGTCAGTTTCTCCGGTCAGCAGGTGCTGCAGCACGTTATGTCCATCATCATTCCACTGCGCGTCATAGTCCTCGCCCAGCAAAAACGCCTGGTTGAACTCGTTTTCCAGGGTCAGCCATACGTGGCGGGCGGGGTCGACCTGGTGACGGACCTGATCGGCCAGCTCCTGCAGGAAGTCGGGATGATTGATCGCATGCACCGCATCCAGGCGCAGCCCGTCCACCCGGTAGTCCCGCAGCCACATCAGCGCGTTATCAATGAAAAAATCCCTTACTTCACGGCGCTCGTAATGGATGCCCGAGCCCCACGGTGTGTGGGTGTCCTTGTGAAAAAAAGGGCTGGCATAACGTGGCAGATAATTGCCTTCAGGGCCGAAGTGGTTGTACACCACGTCGACCATGACCATCAGCCCGAGGCCGTGGGCGTCGTCGATCAGTTGCTTGAGTTCACGGGGCGAACCGTAGGTGTCATGCGGCGCATAGAGCAGGGCGCCGTCGTAGCCCCAGTTGCGCTCACCGCTGAACTGGGCCAGCGGCATCAGTTCAATGGCCGTCACTCCCAGTTGCGCCAGACGCGGTAGCTGCCGGGCGACGCCGGCATACCCGCCGAGCACGCCCACATGCAGCTCGTAGATAACCGCTTCATGCCACGGGCGGCCGGTCCAGCGAGGGTGCTGCCAGGTGTAATCCTGCGGATCGACCACCACGCTGTAGCCTGCAATCCCGCCGTCCTGAGCGCGTGATGCCGGATCGGGCACTTCAACGGCGCCATCGATGCTGTAGCGATACTGCGTACCTGCGCCGCAGGGGGTCTCCAGTAAGAACCAGCCATTGGCCTGAGGCTGCATCGCCAGCGAGTGACCTTCTTTGAACGCGACGCTGACGGCCTGTGCATCGGGCGCCCACAGGGTAAATCGCGTGTGCCGGGGACCCAGCAAGTGAGCACCATGGGGCCATGTTTCCAATGTCCGTAAAGGCATCGATATAGGCCTCTTGTCAGGGATTTACGGCTCTGCTCCGCGAGTTCACGACCAGTTGTTCATAGAGCTCCGCGTAGGGTTTCACGGCTTTGCACCAGTGAAACGGTGCAGACATGGCGCGGCAACGCATCGCGTTGAACAGCCCCGGAAATGCGTACACCTTGAACGCTCGGCAGAGGGCTTCCTTGTAACTCTCTACGGTGGACTCATCGAAAAGAAAACCGGTGACCCCGTTTTCGATGGTGTCAGCCAGGCCGCCGGTGTTGCGTGCCACGGGCAGTGAGCCGAAACGTTGCGCATACATTTGGCTCAGGCCACAGGGTTCGTAGCGTGAAGGCATCAATAAAAAGTCGCTGCCAGCGAATATGCGCCGGGCATCGGTTTCGTTAAAACCGATGCGCACGCTGATCTGCCCGGGGAAGCGCAGTGCCAGCTCACGCATGGCCTGTTCTTCCTCTGGTTCACCACGACCGATGATCACGATCTGCCCGCCAGAGGCGACGATGTAGTCCGCTACGGCTTCGGTCAGGTCCAGACCTTTTTGGTACACCAGGCGGGAAACCACGGCGAACAAGGGACCTGTGCAAGGCTTGAGCTCAAACAGGGTGCGCACATAGTCGGCATTCAAGGCCTTGCCCTGCCAGTCACCGATATTGAACGGCGCGATCAAATGCGGATCGGTCGAGGCTTCCCAGCTGTCATCGATGCCGTTGGGAATACCGCTGAGCAGACCTTGCTGGGTTTTACAGGCCAGAAAGCCGTCCAGCCCGCAACCAAACGTTGGCGTGGTGATCTCGGCGGCATAGGTCGCGCTGACCGTGGTGATATGGCTGGCGTAAGCCATCCCGGCCTTGAGGAACGACAGTTTGCCGTAGAACTCCATGCCTTCCTGTTGCAGTGCATGGGGCGGAATGCCCAGCTCCGGGCAGCAGGCCAGACTCACTACGCCCTGGTAGGCCAGGTTATGGATGGTGAACAGTGTCGGCGTGCGTTGACCGCGCCAATGCATGTACGCCGGAGCCAGTCCGGCCGGCCAGTCATGGGCATGTACCAGATCGGGTTGCCAGTGAATCTGTGCCAGGTTGGCTGCGATATCTGCGGCGGCCAGCCCAAGGCGGGCGAAGCGGATGTGATTGTCCGGCCAGTCGCGGCCATTATTCGCGCCGTAAGGTGTGCCTTCCCGTTCATACAGTTCGGGGCAGATCAGTACATAGACCACCAGCCCGTCCGGCAAGTCCATGCGCCCAATCTTGCAGGCTGGCAGGGCCGCATGGCCACCCAGCTCGCCGATGACATGAATTGGGTTATCGCTGTTCATCACTTGCGTATAGCCGGGAATCAACACCCGGACATCATGCAGGTGGCGCATGGCACGCGGCAGGGCCGCTGAAACATCTCCCAAACCGCCGGTCTTGATCAGGTCGGCCAGCTCGGACGTGACGAACAGCACCTTCTTTTTATGCGGGCTGGCACTGCGGCCCGGGAGCGCTGCTTTGTTCGAGGGGGCCATACCCGAGACAGTAATTGCGTCATTGACCAACGAGTCAAGACTTTCAGGGGGAGTAGGCGCAGCAGCACTGATCATGGTTCTCTCCATTGTATTTATTGATCTGCCCCAGGCACGAAGCCGGGTGTGTACTCACTTCCTGTGGGTTAATGCACAACACTGCCTGTTTCGGTAAAGCGACCAATGGCCATACGACCCCAAAGGCAAAAAAAGCTGTGCAAGGACTGCACCAAAAAGCCTGGTCCTATTCTTTAACCGACAAATCGCAGTTGTTGAAGGTTCCAATTTTAATGGCTGAAATACATGCCGGAATCAGTGTAGGAGAGATGGCAAGGCAGGCGAGGGCTCAAACACGGCCTTCTGCCCAACGGTGACGGGCCTGCGTCAGAATTGATGTACCGAGTCGTCAGATGAACTGCAGCATTTACCGGTTGCGTGCCCCATGAGCAGGCACAGGCGCATTGCGCGCCTGTGTTCATCGGGTATGTAGTGTGATTGCACCAATAGGGTGCATGGCCTTAGTTGCCAGGGTATTCGGCAAGCACCTCGTCCCGTCCGTCGTTGCGCAAACCGATGACCTGGAACGCGTCTTTGCGATCACCCATCTCCATGCCCGGGGAACCTGTTGGCATGCCCGGTACGGCAATGCCCTTGAGGTCATCACGGCGGGTGAGGGCAACGACCTGATCGGCGGGCACGTGGCCTTCAACGAATTTGCCATTGATCACACCGGTGTGGCACGACGCCAGGCGCGGGGCGACACCGAGGCGCTGTTTGACGCTGCTCATGTCGGCTTCAACATGGTCATTGACCTTGAAACCATTGGCTTGCAGGTGAGAAATCCAGCTTTTGCAACAGCCGCAATTGGCGTCGCGGTGTACGTCAATGGTCAGTTGTTCAGCAGCCTGGGCCATCGAGGTCAGCAGCAGGGCCGAGAGAGCGACAAGGCGCAATGGGGTTTTCATCGAGTTCCTCTGGAGGTCGTAGGCGTTGGTGCGCCATTTTCAGATAATGTCAGCCTGCCCGACGCGTACTGTCAGGTGGCTGATAACAAGATGACAGTTTTGTCAGGTTGGGTCGGGATTCACCGTAAGCAAGGGTTATTTCAGCTGCAGGCTGGCACGGATGCCCTGGACTTCGGGCTCGGTGGCGGTATAGCCCTGTGCCGGTCCAGCGTAGGACAAGGCATAGGCTTTGCCTTCCCGGGTCGCGGCCACCAGTGTCTGAGTGATGACATGGTTGCCGTTCTGGGTAATTTTGCAGCGGGTTTCCAACGCTTCCAGCCCCCCCAGGGTGCTTTTGTGAATTTTATTGCAGGCGCTTTGATAACCGGCTTTTGCGAAGTTTTGCTGCAGGGTCTTGCGCATTTGCAGCAAGACCGCCTCCATATTCACCTGATGCTCCGGCGTCAGCGTGGTCGAGGTCAGCTCCATGACCATCAAGGGGTCGCCATTGGCATCGTTCTTCACGGCCCGTTGCCGTTGGCCACTGTTATCGGGAGCCGGCGGGACGTCTTGCACTTCCCAGTCACCGGGCCAGGTGATGAGCGGGGCGTCGGCCCACGCAGAGGGCAGGGCGAGGGCCAGGAGCAGTCCGGTCAATGCGGTGCAGCGGTATGAAAACGTCATGGGCGACAGGCCTTGTGCGCGGTTTTTAGGCTTCAAAAGTGTATCAGTAGGTGTCCAGGTCTTGCTTTGGGCAGAGAGATCATTTGCACCATTCCTCAGCTAAACCTTTGCTTCTTATGTCTAATCCCGGACAATCGCGCCCCTCTTATGGCTGGGGCGTGGTCAGTAAGGTGTTTTTTTGTCCGCCCCGGCTGCGTGGTAACGACCGGCTAGCGGAGATTCGACCGGATGAATGACCAGGCTAATAGCGTCGACGAACGCTTCGACGAGACACCTGCGACCCTCAGTCGCTGGAACCGTCATGACACCACCTGGATGCTGGGCCTGTTTGGCACGGCTATCGGCGCAGGTACCTTGTTCTTGCCGATTAACGCAGGGCTTGGCGGCTTTTGGCCGCTATTGATCCTGGCGTTGCTGGCATTCCCGATGACCTTTTATGCGCATCGAGGCCTGACCCGTTTCGTCCTGTCCGGGCGTGAAGGCTCAGACATCACGGATGTCGTAGAAGAACATTTCGGTCTTAAGGCCGGTGCTGTCATCACGCTGCTGTACTTCCTGGCCATTTTCCCGATCCTGCTGATCTACAGTGTGGCACTGACCAATACCGTTGGCAGCTTTATGCTCAACCAGCTGTCGATCACACCGCCGCCACGGGCAATCCTGTCGCTGCTGTTGATCCTCGGCCTGCTGATTGTGGTGCGCTGCGGCGAACAGGTGATCGTCAAGGCCATGAGCATGATGGTCTATCCCTTTATCGTGGCATTGCTGTTCCTGGCGGTATTTTTGATCCCGCACTGGAATGGCGGCATCCTCAGCACTGCAAGCAGCATGCCTGAACCTTCGGCCTTGTTGCACACCTTGTGGCTGGCCATCCCGGTGATGGTGTTCTCGTTTAACCACTCGCCGATCATCTCGGCCTTCGCGGTGGATCAAAAGCGTCGCTATGGCGTCAACGCCGAAGAGCGCAGCTCGCAGATACTGTCCCGAGCGCACGTGCTGATGGTGGTGATGGTGCTGTTCTTCGTGTTCAGTTGCGTGCTGACTCTGACGCCAGCGCAATTGGCAGAAGCCAAAGCGCAGAACCTGTCGATCCTGTCCTACCTGGCCAACCACTTCAGCAACCCGACGATCGCCTTTGCGGCGCCGTTGATTGCATTCGTGGCCATTGCCAAGTCGTTCCTGGGCCACTATATCGGTGCCAGCGAAGGGCTTAAGGGTTTGATCCTCAAAACTGGCAAGCGTCCGGCAGCCAAGTCCCTGGACCGCATGACCGCAGCCTTCATGCTGGTGGTGTGCTGGGCGGTGGCAACCCTTAACCCAAGCATTCTGGGCATGATCGAAACCCTGGGTGGTCCGGTGATTGCCGCCATTCTGTTTTTGATGCCGATGTACGCTATTCGTAGCGTGCCGGCCATGCGCCAGTACTCGGGCCCTATCTCCAACGTGTTTGTCACACTGGTAGGCCTGGTAGCTATTTCGTCGCTGGTTTACTCGCTGGCCCACTCGCTGATGCGCTGAAGCCGGTGGGAATCCTGTAGCCGCTGCCAAAGGCTGCGAGGGGGGCACAGCGCCCCCCGTTTTCCGTAACCCGCCGTAAAGCCCCGACGCGGCCTCGCTGCGCTCGACTGCTGCTACGAATTCAGGGTGATTCTGACATCTTGAAGGGCCTTCGGGCCCAGCCTGTAGCAGCGGTCGAGTAGAACGAGGCCGCGTCCGGCGGCGCAGCCGTCGTAAACCGTCTGAAGGTCTTCGCAGCCTGCGGCAGCGGCTACAGGGACCGTTCGTAGCAGCGCCCCCCGTTTTCCGTAACCCGCCGTAAAGCCCCGACGCGGCCTCGCTGCGCTCGACTGCTGTTACGGATTCAGGGTGATTCTGACATCTTGAAGGGCCTTCGGACCCAGCCTGTAGCAGCGGTCGAGTAGAACGAGGCCGCGTCCGGCGGCGCAGCCGTCGTAAACCGTCTGAAGGTCTTCGCAGCCTGCGGCAGCGGCTACAAGGTCATTTGTAGCCGTTGACGAGTGGAACGAGGCGACGTTCCACTCACTGGATAATCCCGGGTTATTTGCCCGCCAGCAACGCTTCGAGTTTTTCCTGGTCACGCGCGAACTGGCGGATGCCCTCGGCCAGTTTCTCGGTGGCCATGGCGTCTTCGTTGGAGGCCCAGCGGAACTGCGCTTCATTGAGGATCAGGCGCGGCTCGCCGCCTTTGCCCGGGTTCAGTTTGCGCTCCAGCGTGCCTTGTTCTTGGGACAGTTTCTCCAGCAGGTCCGGGCTGATGGTCAGGCGATCGCAACCGGCCAGTTGTTCGATCTGGTTAAGATTACGGAAGCTGGCACCCATGACCACGGTGTTGTAATCGTTGGTCTTGTAGTAGTCGTAGATGCGGGTGACGGACTGCACGCCTGGATCATCGGCACCGGTGTACTCATTGCCGGTGGACTTCTTGTACCAGTCGTAAATGCGGCCCACGAACGGCGAGATCAAAAAGACCCCGGCGTCGGCGCAGGCAGCGGCCTGGGCAAACGAGAACAACAGGGTCAGGTTGGTCTGGATGCCGGCTTTTTCAAGCTTCTCGGCAGCACGGATGCCTTCCCAGGTCGACGCGAGCTTGATCAGTACGCGGTCGCGGCCTACGCCAGCCTTGTCATACAGCTCGATCAACTGATTGGCTTTTTGCAGCAGGGCGGGCTCATCGAACGACAGGCGGGCGTCGACTTCTGTCGAAATACGGCCCGGAATCACTTTCAAGATACCGCTACCCACAGACACCGCGAAGTGGTCGCAAGCCAGGCCGACATCACCCTTGGCGTGGGCGATGGCGTTTGCCAGCAGCTCGGTATAACCCGGCATGGCAGCCGCTTTGAGCAGCAGGGAAGGGTTGGTGGTGGCATCCACGGGTTTGAGGCGGGTGATCGCGTCGAGGTCGCCGGTATCTGCAACCACGGTGGTGAACTGTTTGAGTTGTTCCAGCTTGGAAGTCATGAGCGTCTCTGTCGGAAAAGTATTAATGAATGTACAGATTGAGCGTGTCTTCGATTTAAAGTTCTCAGAGCATCAGAATGCCGTCGAAGACGTTCATTGTGCAACTCGTGCGGCAGATTAAATCTGCACAGGGCAGTGAAGGAAACCGGGATCTGCAGCACGTTATCAAGGTTTAGCTATACCTAAGACTCCACGTGCATACGATTGCACCTCAGCGGGAGTGACAGCATGAAGCTTGGATTAATGATCAGTGCAGTGTGTATTGCTTCGATCGGGATGATCGGTTGTGCGAGCAAAGTCCAGCAACCAGATGAATATTCCGGGTTTTTGAAGGATTACAGCCGTCTCAAAGAGGCCCGCTCACCGTCGGGCGCAGAAGTGATGCGCTGGATTGATCCCAAACTGAATGTGGACCAGTACAGCCAGGTTTATATTGAACCCAGCCAGTTCTATCCGGCGCCGCAACCGACGGCGAAAATCCCGAAAAGCACATTGACCGGCATTACCGGCTATTACGATCAGGCGTTGAAGCGTGAGCTGGGCAAATCGTTGCCACTGGCCAGCGCGCCCGGGCCGGGAGTGATTGTCGTGCGTCCGGCGATTACCGCAGTCAGCAGCAAAACCGAAGGTCTCAAGCCTTACGAACTGATCCCTGTGGCGCTGGTGGCAGCGGCCGTCAGTACGGCGTCGGGGATACGTGATCAGGAAACCACGCTGGCGACCGAGGCGGTATTCCTTGATGGGCAGACCCAGGCCGTGGTTGCCCAGGTTGTGCGCAAAGGCACTGGCAAGCCGCTGGAAAATGACAGCCAGGTGCTCGAGACCGATGACGTGAAGCAGGTGATCGATGGTTGGGCCTCTGACCTGCACCAGTCTTACTTGAAACTGAAAAAATAACTCGCTCTGCCGCTGCTGGCTCTGTCACGTCCTCTTACATGCCCGTTGGCAACTGCGGGCATGCAAAACGGAACACAGACCTGTTTAAGGCAGGCATTGGGTAACAACAGGGGAGGGAATAGTCTTTTTGTAACGCATGTCATGACAAATTATGTGCCTGACGCATAGGTCGGCCGCCTGATTCGTGTTTAACTTCGGCCTCTTCAAAAAACTGTTAAGAAGGACATCGTTCATGGCTCAAGTGACGCTTAAAGGCAACCCTGTTCAAGTCAACGGCGAACTGCCAGCAGTAGGCTCCAAAGCGCCGGCGTTTTCGCTGGTTGCAGGTAATTTGTCCGATGTGACGTTGGCGAACTTTGCAGGCAAGCGCAAAGTGCTGAACATTTTCCCAAGCGTTGACACCCCGACCTGCGCGACCTCCGTGCGCACGTTCAACGCCCAGGCCAACCAGGTACCAAACACCGTCGTACTGTGCATCTCGGCTGACCTGCCATTTGCACAAGCGCGTTTCTGCGGTGCAGAAGGCCTGGAAAACGTTCAGAACCTGTCGACTCTGCGCGGTCGTGAGTTCATCGAAAACTACGGCGTTGCCATCGCTGACGGCCCATTGGCCGGCCTGACTGCCCGTGCAGTTGTGGTTCTGGACGAAAACGACAACGTGCTGCACAGCGAGCTGGTCAAAGAAATCGCTGAAGAGCCGAACTACGAAGCCGCACTGGCCGTATTGAAGTAAGTCGTACCGCACTGCCCAAAACGGCCTGGCCTTGATTGCCAGGCCGTTTTTTTTTTGTGAGTCACGCCCTGTTTTCCCTTCAACAGACGCTAACCTCCCCGAGATGACATCACGGCTGACGGCTCTGAAGCTCGCAATAGAGAGCCTCTAACGTAAATAGCCGGTAAAGAGTCTTTTCATAACCGTCGACACTGCTTATCGTTCAGCCTTCTGAAAATAAGCCCTCGCGCCCAATGGTTGGTCACTCCATGCAATCCTCTGTTTCCCCCACATCTCGTCGCTGGCTGGTTGGCCTGCTGGTCTTGTTGATTGTCATTGGCGTGTGCTGGTGGTTATGGCCGTCGACTTCGAAAAATACACAGACGGCACAGTCCGCCGGGCAGACCGGCCGTTCGGGGATGATGCGTCCCGGCTTCGGCGGCTCGACCTTGCCCGTTCCGGTACGGGTGTCAGACGTGACGCGCGGTGATTTTCCGGTCTATTACAAGGCTCTGGGGACCGTGACTGCGCTGAATACGATCAACGTGCGCAGCCGCGTCGCGGGGGAACTGGTCAAGGTCAACTTCAAAGAAGGGCAAATGGTCAAGGCGGGTGACTTGCTGGCTGAAATCGATCCGCGCAGCTATCAGAACGCGCTGCTGCAAGCGGAAGGTACGCTGCTGCAGAACCAGGCCCAGTTGCGCAATGCTCAGGTCGATGTGCAGCGCTACCGTGGTTTGTACGCGGAAGATAGCATCGCCAAACAGACCCTCGATACCGCCGAGGCACTGGTCAGCCAGCTTCAAGGCACGGTCAAGACCAATCAGGCAGCGGTCAACGATGCCAGGCTCAACCTCGACTTCACCAAGATTCGTGCGCCAATCAGCGGCCGTGTCGGCTTGCGTCAACTGGACATGGGTAATCTGGTCGCGGCCAACGACACCACGGCCTTGGTGGTGATTACCCAGACCGAGCCCATTGTGGTCAGCTTTACCTTGCCCGAGAGTGATCTGGCATTGGTGCTGGCCCGTTATCGCAGCGGCGCGAGCCTGCCGGTTCAGGCCTGGGACCGGGGAGATCGCAAACAGCTGGCGGTAGGGGTGTTGAGCAGCATCGACAACCAGATCGACATCACTACCGGCACCTTGAAGTTCAAGGCGTTGTTCGAGAACCGCGATCAAAGCCTGTTCCCCAACCAGTTCGTCAATGTGCGCCTGCTGGCTGAAACCCTTAAAAACGTGGTGCTTGCGCCTGCGGCCGCCATCCAGTACGGCACCAACGGCTCGTTCGTCTACGCGCTGGATGGCGATAACAAGGTCAAGATCCGTACGATTAAAGTCGGAGTCACGGACGGTGATGTTTCGGTGATCGACGAAGGCCTGGCCCCCGGTGACCGTGTTGTGCTTGAAGGCACAGATCGTCTGCGTGACGGTGGCGCGGTGGAAGTGGTGAGCGACAGCGCTGAAGTGCCGCAAACGCCTGCCGCGCAATTACAGGGCGGGTCTGACACCGGTGCTGCGCCGGCCAAGGCGCACGAATGAATCTGTCGCGGCTGTTTATCCTGCGTCCGGTCGCAACCACGCTGTGCATGCTGGCCATTGTGTTGTCCGGGATCATTGCCTACCGCATGTTGCCGGTGTCTGCCTTGCCTCAGGTCGACTATCCGACCATTCGTGTCATGACGCTGTACCCCGGCGCCAGCCCGGATGTCATGACCAGTGCGGTGACCGCGCCCCTTGAGCGCCAGTTCGGGCAAATGCCGGGCCTGACGCAAATGGCTTCGACCAGCTCCGGCGGGGCCTCTGTACTGACGCTGCGCTTCAATCTCGATATCAATATGGACGTCGCCGAGCAACAGGTGCAGGCCGCGATCAATGCTGCCAGCAACCTGTTGCCGAGCGATTTGCCGGCCCCCCCGGTGTACAACAAGGTCAACCCGGCCGATACCCCGGTGCTGACCCTGGCAATCACCTCCAGGACCATGTTGCTGCCCAAGCTCAATGACCTGGTCGACACGCGCATGGCACAAAAAATTGCCCAGATCAGCGGTGTCGGCATGGTCAGCATCGCCGGCGGTCAGCGCCAGGCGGTACGGATCAAGGTCAACCCTGAGGCACTGGCCGCCAATGGCTTGAACCTGTCGGATGTGCGCGCACTGATCGGTGCGTCCAACGTCAACCAGCCCAAGGGCAACTTTGACGGTCCGACCCGGGTGTCGATGCTGGACGCCAACGACCAGCTGAAAACCCCGCAGGAATATGCCGAGCTGATCCTGGCGTACAACAACGGTGCGCCGCTGCGCCTGAAAGACGTGGCAGAAATCGTCGACGGTGCCGAGAACGAACGTCTCGCCGCCTGGGCCAATGAAAACCAGGCCGTGCTGCTCAATATCCAGCGCCAGCCGGGTGCCAACGTGATTGAGGTGGTTGACCGGATCAAGGCGCTGTTGCCGAGCATCACCGACAACCTGCCAGCGGGTATTGATGTCACGGTCCTGACCGACCGGACGCAAACCATCCGCGCCTCGGTGCGCGATGTGCAGCATGAGTTGCTGATCGCCATCGCCCTGGTGGTGATGGTGACATTCCTGTTCCTGCGGCGCGTCAGTGCCACGATCATTCCGTCGGTGGCCGTGCCGCTGTCGCTGATCGGTACGTTTGGCGTGATGTACCTGGCCGGTTTCTCGGTCAATAACCTGACCCTTATGGCGCTGACCATTGCCACCGGCTTTGTGGTGGATGACGCCATCGTCATGCTGGAAAATATTTCACGCTACATCGAGGAAGGCGACAGTCCGATGCAGGCCGCGCTCAAGGGCGCCCGGCAGATCGGCTTCACCCTGATCTCGCTGACCCTGTCGCTGATTGCGGTATTGATCCCGTTGCTGTTCATGGCTGACGTGGTGGGGCGTCTGTTCCGCGAGTTTGCCATCACCCTGGCCGTGGCCATCCTGATCTCGCTGGTGGTCTCGCTGACCCTGACGCCGATGATGTGCGCCCGCTTGCTCAAGGCCGAGCCTAAAGAAGAAGAGCAAGGCCGCTTCTACCGCGCCAGCGGTGCCTTCATCGACTGGATGATCGCTGAGTACGGGCGCATGTTGCAGTGGGTGCTCAAGCACCAGCCGTTGACCCTGCTGGTGGCCGTTGGCACTTTGGCCCTGACCGTATTTTTGTACATGGTGGTGCCCAAAGGCTTCTTTCCGGTGCAGGACACGGGTGTGATCCAGGGCATCTCCGAAGCGCCGCAGTCGATCTCGTTCAGCGCCATGAGCCAGCGTCAGCAAGAGCTCGGTGCGATTATCCTGCAAGATCCGGATGTCGAAAGCCTGTCCTCGTATATCGGTGTGGACGGGGATAACCCGACACTCAACAGCGGCCGCATGCTGATCAACCTCAAGCCCCACAGCCTGCGCAGCGACAGTGCCTCCGAGGTGATTGCCCGCCTGCAACCGCAGCTCGACAAGCTGGCAGGCATTCGCCTGTTCATGCAACCGGTGCAGGACCTGACCATCGAAGACCGCGTCAGCCGCACCCAGTACCAGTTCAGCCTGTCGTCGCCGGATGCCGAAATGTTGAGCACCTGGAGCCAGAAGCTGGTGACGGCGCTGTCCAGCCAGCCAGAACTGGTCGATGTTGCCAGCGACCTGCAGGACAAGGGGTTGCAGGTGTTTCTGGTGATTGACCGCGATGCGGCCTCCCGCCTCGGGGTGACGGTGGCCAACATCACCGATGCGCTGTACGACGCGTTCGGCCAGCGGCAGATCTCCACCATATACACCCAGGCCAGCCAGTACCGTGTGGTATTGCAGGCTAAAGATGGCGAGAAAATCGGCCCGCAGGCGCTGGACCAGATTCACGTCAAGACCACCGACGGCGGCCAGGTCAGGCTGTCGAGCCTGGCCAGGGTCGAGGAGCGCCAGGCGCAGCTGGCAATCTCGCATATCGGCCAGTTCCCGTCAGTCATGGTCTCGTTCAACCTGGCACCCGGCGTGGCGCTGGGTCAGGCGGTGGAGCTGATTGATCAGGTGCAAAAAGACATCGGTATGCCGGTGGGCGTGAAGACGGAGTTCCAGGGCGCCGCGCAGGCGTTCCAGGCATCGTTGTCGAGCACCTTGCTGCTGATTCTGGCGGCGGTGGTCACCATGTACATCGTGCTTGGCGTGCTCTACGAGAGCTACATCCACCCGATCACCATTCTGTCGACCTTGCCTTCAGCGGCGGTCGGAGCCTTGCTGGCGCTGATCCTCAGTGGCAATGACCTGGGCATGATTGCCATCATCGGCATCATCCTGCTGATCGGCATCGTGAAAAAGAACGCGATCATGATGATCGACTTCGCACTCGATGCCGAGCGCAATCAGGGCATGGCCCCGGAGCAGGCGATTTACCAGGCTGCGTTGCTGCGTTTCCGGCCGATTCTGATGACCACACTGGCGGCGCTGTTCGGTGCCGTACCGCTGATGCTCGCCACCGGTTCCGGCGCTGAGTTGCGTCAGCCTCTGGGTCTGGTCATGGTCGGCGGTTTGCTGGTGAGTCAGGTGTTGACGTTGTTCACCACGCCGGTGATTTACCTGTACTTCGATCGAATGGGCCGCCGCTGGCGGGGTGATGCGGCCAAGGCCGAGCAGGCTTCGGCATGAACCTGTCCGGGCCTTTCATCAAGCGTCCCGTCGCGACCATGCTCCTCAGCCTGGCAATCATGTTGCTGGGGGGCGTGAGCTTTGGCCTGCTGCCGGTATCACCGCTGCCGCAGATTGATTTCCCGGTCATCGTGGTGTCTGCCAGTTTGCCGGGGGCGAGCCCCGAGGTCATGGCGTCGAGTGTGGCCACCCCGCTGGAACGCTCATTCGGCTCGATTGCCGGTATCAACACCATGAGCAGCCGCTCGAGCCAGGGCTCGACGCGGGTGATTTTGCAGTTTGACCAGGACCGGGACATCAATGGTGCAGCCCGTGAGGTGCAGGCGGCGATCAATGCCTCGCGCAACCTGCTGCCCAGCGGCATGCGCAGCATGCCGACCTACAAAAAGATCAATCCGTCGCAGGCGCCGATCATGGTGCTGTCACTGACGTCCGATGTGCTGGAAAAGGGCCAGCTTTACGACCTGGCCTCGACCATCCTTTCGCAAAGCCTGTCCCAGGTGCCGGGTGTGGGTGAAGTGCAGATCGGCGGCAGTTCGTTGCCGGCGGTGCGCATTGAGCTGGAGCCGCAACTGCTCAATCAGTACGGTGTGTCACTGGATGATGTGCGCAGCACCATCGCCAGCGCCAACGTGCGCCGGCCCAAGGGCGCTGTGTCTGACGGGGAGCGCAACTGGCAGATCCAGGCCAACGATCAACTGGAAAAAGCCAAGGACTACGAACCGCTGGTCATTCGTTACCAGGACGGTGCAGTCTTGCGTCTGAGCGATGTGGCCAGGGTCAGGGACAGCGTCGAGGACCGCTATAACAGCGGTTTCTTCAACAACGATGCGGCGGTATTGCTGGTGGTCAATCGTCAGGCCGGGGCCAATATCATCGAGACCGTGAATGCGATCAAGGCCCAGTTGCCTGCACTGGAGGCCGTGTTACCGGCCAGCGTCAAACTGAACCTGGCGATGGACCGTTCGCCGGTGATCAAGGCCACCCTGCACGAAGCCGAGATGACCCTGCTGATTGCCGTGGCCCTGGTGATTCTGGTGGTGTTTCTGTTTCTGGGTAACTTCAGGGCATCGTTGATCCCGACCCTGGCGGTGCCGGTGTCACTGGTTGGCACCTTTGCCATCATGTACCTGTACGGGTTCTCGCTGAACAACCTGTCGTTGATGGCCCTGATTCTGGCGACCGGACTGGTGGTGGATGACGCGATTGTGGTGCTGGAGAACATCTCCCGCCATATCGATAACGGTATCGCCCCCATGAAAGCGGCGTACCTGGGGGCAAAGGAGGTCGGATTTACCCTGCTCTCGATGAACGTGTCGCTGGTGGCCGTGTTCCTGTCGATCCTGTTTATGGGGGGGATTGTCCAAAGTCTGTTCCGAGAGTTCTCCATCACCCTGGCCGCCTCGATTGTGGTGTCGCTGGTGGTGTCGCTGACCCTGACGCCAATGCTCTGTGCCCGCTGGCTCAAGCCCCATGTGCCGGGCACTGAAAATGCCATGCAGCGCTGGAGCATGCACCTCAATGACCGAATGGTTCGCGGCTATGCCCGTAGCCTGGACTGGGTGTTGCGTCACAAGCGCCTGACCCTGTTCAGCCTGCTGGTGACCATCGGGGTCAATGTGGCGCTGTATGTGGTGGTGCCTAAAACCTTCATGCCGCAACAGGACACCGGGCAACTGATCGGATTTGTCCGCGGCGATGACGGCCTGTCGTTCAGCGTGATGCAACCCAAGATGGAAATCTTCCGCAAGGCCGTGCTGGCCGACCCGGCGGTGGAGAGCGTTGCAGGTTTTATCGGGGGCAATGGCGGGACCAACAATGCCTTTATGATCGTGCGTCTGAAGCCGGTCTCGGAGCGCGGGATCTCGGCACAAAAAGTCATCGAACGCCTGCGTGAGAGCTTGCCCAAAGTGCCGGGCGGACGCCTGATGCTGATGGCTGACCAGGACCTGCAGTTTGGCGGCGGTCGTGAGCAAACCAGTTCGCAGTACTCCTACATTCTGCAAAGTGGCGACCTCAACGAGCTGCGTATCTGGTACCCGAAGGTCGTGGCTGCGCTTAAAGCCTTGCCCGAGCTGACCGCCATCGATGCCCGCGAAGGGCGGGGCGCCCAGCAAGTGACGCTGGTGGTCGACCGCGATCAGGCCAAGCGTCTCGGGGTGGACATGGACATGGTCACCTCGGTGCTGAACAACGCCTACAGCCAGCGGCAGATTTCGACCATCTATGACAGCCTGAACCAATATCAGGTGGTGATGGAGGTTAACCCCAAATACGCCCAGGACCCGCAGACCCTGAATCAGGTCCAGGTGATCACTGCGGATGGCCAGCGGATCCCGTTATCGACCATTGCCCATTACGAAAATAGCCTGCAGGACGACCGGGTCGAGCACGAAGGGCAGTTTGCATCGGAAACCATCTCGTTTGACATGGCACCCGGTGTATCACTGGAGCAGGGCACCGCGGCCATTGAACGGGCCATCGCCAAGCTGGGCTTGCCGGAAGATGTGATCGCCAAAATGGCCGGCACCGGCGATGCTTTTGCCGCGACCCAAAAAAGTCAGCCGTTCATGATTTTGGGTGCGCTGGTGGCGGTGTACCTGGTGTTGGGGATTCTCTACGAGAGTTACATCCACCCGCTGACCATTCTGTCGACATTGCCGTCGGCCGGGGTGGGCGCCTTGCTCAGCATCTACCTGACGGGAGGCGAGTTCAGCCTGATCTCACTGCTCGGCCTGTTCCTGCTGATCGGCGTGGTGAAGAAGAACGCAATCTTGATGATCGATCTTGCACTGCAACTCGAGCGGCATTCGGGCCTTGCTCCCGAGGCTTCGATCCGCAGCGCGTGCCTGCAACGTTTGCGGCCGATTCTGATGACCACCCTGGCAGCCATTCTGGGGGCCTTGCCCTTGATGCTCAGCACTGCAGAAGGCGCGGAAATGCGTCAGCCTCTGGGCCTGACCATCATTGGCGGTCTGATCTTCAGCCAGATCCTGACCCTTTACACCACTCCGGTGGTTTACCTCTATCTCGATCGCACACGCCATCGCTTCAACAAATGGCGCGGTGTGCGCACTGATGCTGCTCTGGAAACTCCGCTATGACCTCTCGTTTGCTAAACCTTGCTCCGGCACTGTCGTCCCAACGCTGGGCCCTGGCCCGAGGCTCGCGTCTGCTGGGGCTGGTGATATCAGGCTTGTTGCTCAGCGCGTGCGCGATTGGCCCGGACTACCAGCGGCCCGAACTCGCGGCTCCGGTGCAATACAAGGAAGCTGCCGGCTGGACCCAGGCCAACCCGAGTGATGCATTGGCCCGCGGCGCCTGGTGGGAGCTGTACGGTGATCAGCAGCTTAATGGCCTGGTGGAGCAGCTCAACCGCTCCAACCAGACCATTGCCCAATCCGAAGCCCAGTTTCGTCAGGCCCAGGCGTTGGTGCGCACTGCACGCGGGGCTTTTTTCCCGAGTGCTGACTTGAGCGTGGGTAAAACCCGCTCCAGTCAGGGCACCGGCAGCAGCAGCTCAAGCTTGAGCAGTTCCAGCAGCGGGATTCGTGACACCTACAATGCACAGGTTGGTGTCAGCTGGGAGGCCGATGTCTGGGGCAAGCTGCGGCGCGGCCTCGAAGCCAACGAAGCCACCGCTGAAGCCAGCCTGGCCGACCTGGCGGCCATGCGCCTGAGCCAGCAGTCCGAGTTGGTGCAGAACTACCTGCAGTTACGCGTCATCGATGAGCAAAAACGCTTACTGGAGGCCACGGTCGAGGCCTATCAGCGCTCACTGAAAATGACGGACAACCAGTACCGAGCCGGGATTTCCGGCAAGGATTCCGTGGCCCAGGCACAAACCCAATTGCGTAATACCCAGGCCAGCCTGATCGACTTGATCTGGCAGCGGGCCCAGTTTGAAAATGCGATTGCGGTGCTGACCGGACAAGCGCCTTCGGCCTTCAGCCTGGCCGAAGTCGATACCGTACCTGCGTTGCCGCAGATACCCGTGAGCCTGCCATCGCAATTGCTCGAACGTCGCCCGGACATCGCCTCGGCCGAGCGCTCGATCATCGCCGCCAATGCCAATATCGGGGTTGCCAAGGCCGCCTATTACCCGGATTTCAGCCTGAGCCTTTCGGGCGGCTACAGCAGCAGTACCTATGACGACTGGATCAGCGTGCCCAACCGTTTCTGGTCGGTAGGGCCGAAAATTGCTTTGCCACTGTTCGATGGCGGCCAACGCTCTGCCGAGGTCGACCGTAACGAAGCGCTGTATGACCAGACGGTGGCAAAGTACCGGCAGACCGTACTCGATGGTTTTCGCGAAGTGGAAAACTACCTGGTGCAGTTGAAGGTACTGGGGGACGAATCAGTGGTGCAGGAACAGGCGCTGGAGTCGGCCCGTGAGTCATTGCGCCTGACCAGCAATCAGTACAAGGCCGGCCTGATTGCCTACCTCGACGTCGTCTCGGTGCAAACCACCGCACTCACCACCGAACGTAGCGTGCTCAACTTGCTGCAAAGCCGGCTGATTGCCAGCGTGCAACTGATCGCTGCACTGGGTGGTGGCTGGGACGGCAATACCGACCTGAGTGCCAATGAAAATAACCGCCGCCGAACGTCAACGGCCCCGGATTCGCAATGACCCTGTAGCCGCTGCCGAAGGCTGCGAAAAGGAGGGGCCGCGCTATCCATCGCAGCCTGCGGCAGCGGTTACAAATAAGGACGATCCGTAGCAGCGGTCGAGCGAAGCGAGGCCGCGTCCGGCGACGCAGCCGTCGCAAAAACCCTGGGTATTTTCTGCGTGTCGACGCGTGCAGGTTCAGAGGTAGAAGCTGAACCGGTCCTTGCCATTATGTTTGGAGGCGTATAACGCCTTGTCAGCCTTGGCCAGCGCCTGGTTGAGGCTTTCGTCATCGTCGAGGCGGGTGAGCCCGATGCTGACGGTGACCGGATGTTCGTGCGGATCCTCGCGCACTTGCCGGCACAGGGTGGTCATCAGGGCCTCCACATCGGTACGACGCACGCCTGACAAATACACGGCAAATTCCTCTCCGCCCAGGCGGGCATATTGATGCCCGGCCATCACCGATTTGATACAGACGGCGGTGCGTACCAGCACTTCATCCCCCACATCGTGGCCATACTGATCGTTGATCTTCTTGAAATTGTCGATGTCGATCATCGCCAGGTAGTGATCGTGCTCCCGCGGACGGGCCAGCAGAACCTGAGTGGCCTGGGCCATGAAAGAGCGGCGGTTGGGGATCTCAGTCAGGGCATCCATGTATGCCTGGCTCATCAACAATTTGGACAGGGTGAAGTTGTACAGCTTCACCTGGCGCAATTTGAAAAAGCAGTAAATCGTCACGCTGCTGAGGAACACATAAAAACACAGAATCAGTGAGCCTCGCAGATCCAGGACCTCAGCGGAGGTCATCAGAAAAGGATTGAGCGTCAGCCAGGTCAGAAGCACAACGGCGAGGAATGCCCAGCGGCTCAAGGGCAGCACAGAGGCACTGTAGAAAATGCTGGCGGTCGCCAGAACCAGCCAGATGGGTTGCACTTCTTCCGGCAGACCATCAACGATATAGCGAATGCCAAGAGCCATCACGGCAACAAAAAACACGTTGAGCACGTCGAAATGCCGGTGCTCGACGATGAAACCCAGAATGAGGGTGGCCATCATCATGGTGCCAAGCAACAACACTGACAGCCCGGTAAAGCCCTGTTGGCCTTTGAAACTGACAATCAGGTCAAACAACAGCCAGATAAAAGTGCTGGCGATGTAGGTCAGTCGGCAAAAAGTACGCAGTTCTTCGAAATCATGTTGGGCAAATTCGGCTTGCAAGGCGCTGAGGCGGGCTTGTTTTGAAATATCAGTTTCGATGGCTTTGAGCATTGCAGGCCTTGATCGCGGTCAACAGGGCAGGAGGTCGCTTGCTACTGCTGCAAGCGGCCTCTGAGCCCGGACTGGGTGCTGATAACCCTAGCAGGAGTTGACGGTTTATCGATAGTGCCCGCGCCCGGCCTGAACTCAATTGGCCTGCGCAAATACCTCGCCGACGCTGCGTCTGCGAGCGTGCTGTTCACTGGCCCGGATCAGGGCTTCGAGATCTTCGGCTGTCACGTCAATGAAAGCATCCATGTCTTCCAGAGCCAGCTGCAAGTCTTCGGCGGTAATACCCGGATCACCGATCACCGCTGGGGCAACGAGAGGAGGGCTGGGCTCTGCCGGTTTTTTCGGATAGCTCACCCGCGTCAGATTGTTGTAGGCCAGGGCCGCCAGCAGCATGCACGCCGCGCTGAGCATGACAGGGGCCAGCACTGCCCAGCCGAGGCTGGCGCTGTCCGGGTCAGCCAGAACCACCAGCAACGCCAGGGCACCGGCAGGTGGATGCAGACAACGCAGCATGCACATGGTGATCAGTGCCAGGCCAGCCGCGAGGCAGGCGCTGTCGAGGTCGCGGCCGAAGAAATGCACCACCGACAAGGACACCAGAGTGGCACAGAAGTAGCCGCCCAGAATCGACCAGGGCTGCGCCAGCGCGCCGGATGACACCGCAAACAGCAGAACGGCTGATGCCCCCAGCGGGCCGATCAAATGCAGGGCGACAGGCAGGCCAAAGAACAGGCTGCAAACCCAGACACTGAACAGGGTACCGAGGGAAACACCCAGTGCGGCACGGCTCCATTCGGTGGGACGGGTGTGGGTGGCGGGGGGGATAAAACGGTTGATCCAGCGGTTTTGCATGGTGAGAACAATCCGGTTTGGCGGCGAAACAGATAAAAAAAGGGCTTGGCGGGGTTTCCGGCAAGCCCTTGAAATGTCCCTTCATTTGGGGGAGGAACCTGTGCAGTGTGCACACCGTAAAAACAATCCGCAAATTCATAATAATGATGCTTGAATGCATTAATTTTGAGTTATTGGGCGAAATCAACAGCTCGGGCCTGTGGCCGCCAGGCTTGATTGTTTAAGGCGCGCGGGTGGATGGAGTGTCGGACCGCTTGCCCAGAATGCGATCATGCACGTCATTGCCCAGCAATCGATGCTCAATCAGGCTGCGCAATCCTGGACAGTTGGCCAATGGTCCTTTCAGCACCAGCAATGCGTCACGCAATTTGATCAGGTTGCCCAGTTCGGGCAGGCACAGGGGGGCTGTCTGGCCATGCCCCTGATTTCCCAGCGCGCAAGGTTCGGCAAGGGCCCGCAGCGGGGGCTCGGCATTGGCCAGCAGGGAATAATTCATGGGGCATGCTCCGTTCGGAAAGGCTCTTCAGGGGTGGGGGGCAGATCCTTGATAACACTGTAATGAGCGCATGCAGGGCAGGTGTCCACGGCGTACAACCGTTTCTGTGCAGGGCTGGTCTGCGCCGCAGAGGCTCATCACCAGCGTGGAAAGAGCCACCGGTGTTTAGCGTTGCGATACACGCGGTGACACATGGACCATTTACTCTGGTTGCGATCTGGGATTTGTGTCAGCGATTGTAAAACGCGAAACCTGCCCGGTATTGTCAGGCTGTGCGTAGCTGAAAAGAAGATTTACGGAGAAGTTCGTAGGATTATTCAATCCATATGGCAAGAGTATTGAGTGCCTTGATTCATACCCTCAATTGTTTTCAGGCATACGGGTTTCCGATGTAACGCCCTACAGGGCAGTACATCCGTCCAAAGATAACCGTGGGTTTCCAGGCGTTGAAATGGTTACTAATTGAGAACCTAATCCTCAAAGCCTACTTGTTCGTGGATTTCGTCGACTTTGAGTTCCAGGCGATAAGCCACGGCAATGAACAGTGCCTGGCACAGGCACAAGGTCGCACTTAGCGACCGGAACGCAAACGAGCTGCCTTCATTGACCAGCAACACGCTGTTTGCCCTTTTGGCCAGGGGCGACAGGTTGCTGTCGGTGATGATCAGAGTTTTGGCCTGATGCAACTGGGCAATACGCAGGCAATGCTGGGTCTCCTTGCCATAAGGCGTAAAGCTGATGGCGATCACCAGGTCGTTGGCCCGCACACTGCGCATCTGCTCGCGGTAGCTGCCGCCCAGCCCGGAGACCAGATGAATCCGCTTGTTGGTGTGCTGCAGGTTGTACACCAGGTAGTCGGCAACAGCGAAGGAGCGACGTACGCCGACCACGTAGATGTTGTCGGCATTCACCACCAGATCCACCGCCTTGTCGAAGGCTTGATCATCGAGTTCAAGGCCAAGCCGCTCGATGCCCGACAGCGTGGCATTGATGCACTCGCGCGCCAGATCGCCGCCACTGGCTTTTTGTGACTTGTTGGCGATCATGCTGCGGATACGCTGCTGGTAGTTCTGGACCGGGGTTGCCTTGTGGGTATACGCCTCGCGGAACAGGGCCTGCATTTCGCTGAAACCGCTGAATCCGAAGCGCTGCGAAAAACGCACGATGGCCGAAGGGTGGACCTCGCACTCGCGGGCGATATCACTGATCCGGTCAACCATGATGCGGTCGCTTTGCTGGCTCATGTAACTGGCAATACGCTTGAGCTGTCGCGGCAGGCTCTCGTACTCCTCGGTTATAAGCTGCAATAAACCCTCGGCATTGAGCGCAGGGTTGGGCAATTCGCGCTCTGGCTGATCGCTGGGTGACATAGATGAGTCCTTATGAATGGCTCTTTGCGGGTTCGACACAAGCATTGGCAGGTAACCGGTTAGCGTGCTCAGTCTACAGGGTAGGCGCTGAAAAAATCCTGACCAGCGATTCAGTCCCTGCTCGCTGAATCGTTACAGGGCAGTGAATCACCAGTTGCTGCTGGATATGGAACAAAAATTCTACATTAAAAATTTATGGAATAAATATTGTTTATTGTGCGCTGACGTTTTAGTCTTCATCCCACCTAGAGCGCTCAGGCCGTGTGAGGTGATGAGTGCAGGCTGATAAAAATAACAGGAGCCAGCATGGGACAGACTCGTTTTGCCACAGGGCGTGAATTGGATTTGATCTGCCTTGGACGCCTGGGCGTCGACCTCTACTCGCAACAAGTCGGGGCGCGCCTGGAAGATGTCAGCAGTTTCGCCAAGTACTTGGGCGGTTCCTCGGCCAACATAGCCTTCGGTACGGCGCGGCTGGGCTTGCGCTCGGCGATGCTGAGCCGTGTGGGCGATGACCATATGGGGCGCTTTCTGACCGAGTCCCTGGCTCGAGAAGGTTGCGACGTCAGTGCCATCACCATCGATCCGCAGCGCCTGACCGCACTGGTGTTGCTGGGCCTTAAGGATCGCGAAACCTTCCCGCTGGTGTTCTATCGCGAAAACTGCGCGGACATGGCCCTGCGGGCCGAAGACATCGATCCGGCCTTCATCGCCTCGAGCAAGGCCCTGCTGATTACCGGTACCCACTTCTCCACGGAGGGCGTGTATCAGGCCAGCATCACCGCACTCGATTACGCCGAGCAGCACAACGTCAAGCGCGTGCTCGACATCGATTACCGTCCGGTCCTCTGGGGGCTGGCAGGCAAGGCCGATGGCGAGACGCGCTTTGTGGCCGACCACAAGGTCACTGCCCATGTGCAGTCGATTCTGCCGCGCTTTGACCTGATCGTGGGCACAGAGGAAGAGTTCCTGATTGCCGGCGGTGGCACCGACTTGCTCGCAGCCTTGCGCGCTGTTCGGCAACTGACCCCCGCAACTCTGGTGGTCAAGCTCGGCCCTCAGGGGTGCACAGTGATTCACGGCGAGATCCCGGCCCGGCTTGAAGACGGCTCGATTTACCCGGGTGTGCGGGTCGAGGTGCTGAACGTGCTGGGTGCCGGCGATGCCTTTATGTCCGGCTTCCTCAGTGGCTGGCTGGAAGAGGCGAGCGACGAACGCTGCTGCCAGTTGGCCAATGCCTGCGGCGGGCTCGTGGTGTCACGTCACGCCTGTGCCCCGGCCATGCCGACCCGGGCCGAACTCGACTACCTGTTCAACAGCCCGGTGCCGATCACCCGTCCCGATCAGGACATGGCTCTGCAGCGCCTGCATCAGGTCAGCGTACCGCGCAAACAGTGGAAGCAACTGTTTGTGTTCGCCTTCGATCACCGCTGGCAGCTGGTTGAAATCGCGCAGCAGTACGGCCGTGATCACACCTGTATTGGTGCCCTCAAGCAGCTGTTCATCCGCGCGGTCGAACAGGTCGAAGGCGACTTGCGGCGGCAGGGCATCGACGCCGATGTCGGTTTGCTGGCAGACCAGCGCTTCGGTCAGGATTCACTGAACGAGGCCACAGGCCGCGGCTGGTGGATTGCACGCCCGGTGGAGGTTCAGGGTTCGCGACCACTGGCGTTTGAGCACGGTCGCTCGATTGGCAGCAACCTGATCGCCTGGCCGCAGGAACAGATCATTAAATGCCTGGTGCAGTTTCATCCCGATGACGAACCGCTGCTGCGTCTCGAGCAGGAAGCGCAAATCAAGGGTTTGTATCAGGCATCGCAGGCCAGCGGCCATGAACTGCTGCTGGAGATCATCCCGCCCAAAGACCACCCTTCGACGCATCCCAACGTGCTGTACCGCGCCATCAAGCGTTTGTACAACCTCGAGATCTTCCCGGCCTGGTGGAAAATCGAAGCGCAACCCGCAGAAGTCTGGCAGCAACTCGATGCCTTGATTCAGGAACGCGACCCGTATTGCCGGGGCGTGGTGCTGCTGGGGCTGAATGCACCGCCCGAGGTGCTTGCCGAAGGGTTCCGGCAAGCCCGGGAGAGCACGACCTGCCGTGGATTCGCGGTGGGCCGGACGATTTTTCAGGAGCCCAGCCGCGCCTGGCTGGCCGGAGAAATCGATGACCGGGCGCTGATCGAACGGGTGCAGGGAACGTTCGTGCAGTTGATCGAGTCCTGGCAGTCCGCCCGTCGCTGAAGCTGTAGGCGCGAGCTTGCCCGGGATGCAGGCAACACGGTGCATCTGATGCACCGCAGCGATCCCGTCCCTGCAGATACTTTATTCAGAAAACAATAATAGGTGCAGCCATGCCCGCTATCCGTATTGGCATCAACCCGATTTCCTGGAGTAACGATGACTTGCCGTCATTGGGTGGCGAGACGCCGTTGAGCACTGCGCTCAGTGAAGGCAAGCAGATCGGTTACGAAGGTTTCGAACTCAACGGTAAATTCCCCAAGGACGCCAAAGGGGTTGGCGATGTGTTGCGGCCCTACGACCTGGCGCTGGTTTCGGGCTGGTACTCCAGCCGTCTGGCCCGGCGTTCGGCCGCGCAAGAAATTGATGCGATTGCCAGCCACGTACAGCTGCTGGCCGAAAATGGCGCCAAGGTGCTGGTGTATGGCGAAGTGGCTGACTCGATCCAGGGCCAGCGTATTCCGTTGATCGAGCGTCCGCGCTTTCACACTGAGCAAGCCTGGCAAGCCTACGCCGACAAACTCAACGAACTGGCGCAGTTCACCCTTTCCCAGGGCGTGCGCCTGGCGTACCACCATCACATGGGGGCCTACGTCGAATCACCGTCCGATATCGACACCCTGATGAGCCTGACCAACCGTGACGTCGGCCTGCTGTTCGACGCCGGGCATTGCTATATGGGCGGCGGCGAACCGATCGAGGTGCTGCGCAAACACATCGACCGCGTCTGTCATGTGCACTTCAAGGATGTGCGCAAGGCGGTGGTGCAGTTGGCGCGCAATAACTTGTGGAGTTTCCCTGACTGCATCATCAACGGCACGTTCACCGTACCGGGTGATGGCGACATCGACTTCGCTTCTTTGCTCGATGTGTTGATGGCCGCCAATTACCAGGGCTGGCTGGTGGTCGAGGCAGAGCAGGACCCGGCTGTGGCCCCGAGCTATGCCTATGCGCAAAAAGGCTATCAAACCCTGCGTGGCCTGCTGGATGCGAGGACGGGCCAATGAACTTGTTGATCAAGCGTCAGACTGCCGGCCAGACCCTGGTGCAATTGCCCGAGGGGACGTTGGAATACGTGGGTTTCAGTGCTTATCAATTGGCCGCCGGCGAACGCCTGCCCGTCAGTGCCGGTGACCATGAGTTGTGTCTGGTACTGCTCGGCGGCCGGGTTACGGTGACGGGAGAAGAACCGGGGCAGGGGGCGTTCAGTTGGGAAAACATCGGTGACCGGCAGTCGGTGTTCGAAGACAAGTCGCCGTTTGCCGTCTATTTGCCGCCCGGCAGCCAGGCACAAGTGCTGGCATTGAGCGAGGTGCAAATTGCCGTGTGTTCAGCCCCCGGATTGGCCAGTGCCGGTTTGGGCGCACGCCTGATCAAGCCCGACACGATGAAACGCAGCGTGCGCGGCAAAGGCGCCAACACCCGCTACGTGTGCGACATCCTGCCGGATACCGAGCCTGCGCATTCACTGCTGGTGGTCGAGGTGCGTACGCCGTCGGGGCACTCGTCGAGCTATCCGCCGCACAAGCACGACACCGATGACTTGCCGCACCAGAGCTTTCTCGAAGAAACCTATTACCACCAGATCAACCCACCTCAGGGCTTTGTGTTCCAGCGGGTCTACACCGATGACCGCAGCCTCGATCAGGCCATGGCAGTAGAGAACAGCGATCTGGTGGTGGTGCCCAAAGGGTATCACCCGGTCAGCGTGCCTTATGGCTACGAGTCCTACTACCTGAACGTCATGGCCGGGCCCAAGCGCGTCTGGCAATTCCACAACGATCCGCAGCACAGCTGGCTGATGGATCTCTAACGTTTTCGGAGAACAAGAACAATGAGCACTACCCCGGTTATCGGCCATTACCTCAACGGCCGCGTTCAGGATTCAGGCAGCGAACGCTTCAGTGATGTCTTCGACCCGGCGACGGGCGCCGTACAGGCCAGGGTTGCTCTGGCCACCCGGCAGACGGTGGATGACGCTGTTGCGTCAGCGCTGAAGGCGTTCCCGGCCTGGTCCGAGCAATCGTCGCTGCGCCGTGCGCGGGTGATGTTCAAGTTCAAGCAACTGCTCGACGAGCACCATGATGAACTGGCCGAAATGATCTGCCGCGAACACGGCAAGGTGTTTTCCGATGCCAAGGGCGAAGTGACCCGCGGCATTGAAATCGTCGAGTACGCCTGCGGTGCGCCCAACCTGCTCAAGACCGATTTCAGTGACAACATCGGTGGTGGTATCGATAACTGGAACCTGCGTCAGCCGCTGGGGGTGTGTGCCGGGGTAACGCCGTTCAACTTCCCGGTCATGGTGCCGTTGTGGATGATCCCGCTGGCCTTGGTGACGGGCAACTGCTTCATCCTCAAACCGTCCGAGCGTGATCCTTCGGCGAGCCTGCTGATGGCCCGCCTGCTGACCGAAGCCGGTCTGCCGGATGGCGTATTCAACGTGGTGCAGGGCGACAAGAGCGCGGTCGACGACCTGTTGCAGCACCCGGATATCGAAGCCATTTCGTTCGTGGGATCCACCCCGATTGCCGAGTACATCTACCAGCAGGGCACTGCGCGGGGCAAGCGCGTACAAGCACTGGGCGGTGCGAAAAACCACATGATCGTGATGCCCGATGCGGACCTGGATCAGGCGGCGGATGCATTGATCGGCGCAGCTTTCGGCTCGGCGGGCGAGCGTTGCATGGCCATTTCGATCGCCGTGACCGTGGGCGATGTGGCGGACCGCCTGATTGAAAAACTGCTGCCGCGCATCGATCAGCTCAAAGTGGGCAACGGCCTGCAGCCCGACAGCGAGATGGGACCGCTGGTGACCGCCGAGCACAAGGCCAAGGTCATCGGCTTTATCGATGAGGGCGTGGCTCAGGGGGCGCAGTTGATCGTGGACGGTCGCGATCTGACAGTGCCGGGTGCCGAGCAGGGCTTCTTTGTCGGCGCCACCTTGTTCGACAACGTCACCCCCGAGATGAGCATCTACCGCCAGGAAATTTTCGGACCGGTGCTGGGGCTGGTTCGGGTGCCGGACTTTGCCAGCGCGGTGGCGCTGATCAACGCTCACGAATTCGGCAACGGTGTGTCCTGCTTCACCAGCGACGGCGGCGTGGCCCGGGCCTTTGCCCGCACCATCAAGGTCGGCATGGTCGGGATCAACGTTCCGATCCCGGTACCGATGGCCTGGCATTCGTTTGGTGGCTGGAAACGCTCGTTGTTCGGTGATCACCATGCTTATGGCGAAGAAGGCATCCGCTTCTACAGCCGCTACAAAAGTGTGATGCAGCGCTGGCCCGACAGCATCGCCAAAGGCCCTGAATTCAGCATGCCGACTGCCAAATAACCCGGACAAGCCCACGGTATTGGAGGATAAAGATTATGCGCCAGCCACTGCGTTTTGCTCTGAATCGAATGGTCGCCCCCCGAATGCCACTGGCGGACTTTATTACCCTGGCCGTCACGCTCAAGGCCGATGCCATTGAGATTCGCAACGACCTTCACGGGGTTGAGATCGAAGACGGCACACCCCCCGAACAGGTCCGTGCGCTGTGCGCGGCGCAAGGGATCGGCGTGCTGTCGATCAACGCGTTGTATCCCTTCGATGTGTGGAACGACCAGCGTCGCGAACAGGCGTTGCATCTGGCGCAATACGCCCGGGATTGCGGTGCCCGGGGATTGGTCATGTGCCCGCTGAACGATGTGGCAGATACCCGCACGCCTGCCGAGCGCGCCAGTGGCTTGCGCACGGCCTTGAGCGCCCTAGCGCCGATCCTGCGTGATCACGGCATTCTCGGCTTTATCGAGCCGCTGGGGTTTGAAGAGTGTTCGCTGCGCCACAAGCGCACGGCTGCCGAGGCAATCAAGTCAATTGGCGGACTGGATGTGTTCCGTCTGGTTCACGACACCTTTCACCATCATTTGGCGGGTGAGCATGAGTTTTTCCCGGAGCTGACCGGGCTGGTGCACATCTCCGGCGTGGAAGACGCGCAAGCGCCATTGACCACCATTCGCGACGGGCATCGGGTATTGGTAGGCGAGGGCGACATCCTGGGCAATACGGCGCAAATCGATACCTTGCTCAGTACGGGCTACACCGGCTATGTGTCGTTTGAACCCTTTGCAGACAGCGTGCATGAGCTGGCCGACGTCGGGCAGGCGCTGGGAGCAAGCATCAGTCACTTACAAAAAGCATTGACCTGATACAGACCCTGTAACGGCTTTGCCATTCACTGCAGCTGCTGCTGCGGCAGGAACCTGTACTTATTTAGGGTGCAAACATGAGTACGACACGATTGACCATGGCCCAGGCCCTGGTGAAATTTCTCGATAACCAATACGTTGAAGTGGACGGGGTCGAGAGCAAGTTTATCGCCGGTGTGTTCACCATCTTTGGCCACGGCAACGTGCTGGGCCTGGGGCAGGCGTTGGAGCAGGACAGCGGTGACCTGGTGGTGCACCAGGGCCGCAACGAACAGGGCATGGCCCACGCGGCAATCGGCTTTGCCAAGCAAAACCTGCGGCGCAAGATCTACGCCTGCACCTCGTCGGTCGGTCCGGGGGCGGCCAATATGCTGACCGCTGCGGCCACTGCCACGGCCAACCGGATTCCGCTGCTGCTATTACCGGGTGACGTATACGCCAGCCGCCAGCCTGATCCGGTGCTGCAGCAGATCGAACAGTTCCATGACCTGAGCATCAGCACCAACGATGCGTTCAAGGCCGTAAGCAAATACTGGGACCGTATCAACCGTCCCGAACAGTTGATGAGTGCGGCGATCCACGCCATGCGGGTGCTGACCGATCCGGCCGAGACTGGCGCCGTGACGCTGGCCTTGCCTCAGGACGTGCAGGCTGAAGCCTACGATTACCCTGATTACTTTCTGCAAAAGCGTGTGCATCGCATTGACCGGCGCTTACCGACCCAAGCCATGCTGGCTGACGCCCAGGCCATCGTTCAACGCAAGCGCAAACCGCTGATCATCTGCGGTGGCGGGGTCAAATACGCCGGTGCCAATGCGGCACTGCAGGCTTTTGCCGAGCGCTTTGACATTCCGTTCGCTGAAACCCAAGCCGGTAAAAGCGCCATCGTCTCGGCGCACCCGCTGAACGTTGGCGGCATCGGCGAAACCGGTTGCCTGGCCGCCAACCTGTTGGCCAGGGACGCGGACCTGATCATCGGCATCGGTACGCGCTATACCGACTTCACCACCTCGTCGAAATCACTCTTCCAGCACCCGCAGGCAGAATTTCTCAACCTGAATATCAGCCCGTGCGATGCCCTCAAACTGGATGGCGTGCAGCTACTGGCTGATGCCAGGGCCGGGCTTGAAGCATTGACCGAGGTCCTGGCCAGCAGTGGTTATCGTTCCGAGTGGGGCGATGCACCGCAACAAGCCAGAGCCCGGCTGGAAGCCGAAGTGGACCGGGTGTATCAGGTGGATTATCAGCAACCGGACTTTGCCCCCGAGATCGCAGACCATCTGGACCCGGCCGTGCTGCGCGAGTTTATCGAGCTGACCGGTTCCTGCCTGACCCAAAGCCAGGTACTGGGGGGACTCAATCACACCCTGGCCGAGGATGCGGTGATTGTCGCAGCGGCCGGCAGCCTGCCCGGTGACTTGCAGCGGGCATGGCGCAGCAAGGGGGTGAACACTTACCACGTTGAATACGGTTATTCATGCATGGGCTATGAAGTGAACGCCGCGCTGGGGGTCAAACTCGCCGAGCCCGACCGTGAGGTCTATGCGCTGGTCGGTGACGGCTCCTACATGATGCTGCACTCCGAACTCGCCACCTCGATTCAGGAGCGGCGCAAGATCAACGTGGTGCTGTTCGACAACATGACCTTTGGCTGCATCAACAACCTGCAGATGGGCAACGGGATGGACAGCTTTGGCACCGAGTTCCGCTATCGCAATCCTGAAACCGGCAAGCTCGACGGCGGTTTTGTGCCGGTCGATTTCGCCATGAGCGCTGCGGCCTATGGCTGCAAGACCTACAAAGTGAGCACTCTTGAGCAACTGCATGCGGCCCTGGCTGATGCACGCTTGCAGAGCGTCTCGACCCTGATCGACATCAAAGTGCTGCCCAAAACCATGATTCACAGCTACCTGACCTGGTGGCGGGTCGGTGTGGCACAAGTCTCCACCAGCGCCCGCACGGACGCCGCGGCACACCAGTCGAACATCGCACTTTCCAAGGCACGCCAGTACTGATCCGTCTCTGACAAAAAATCCAACAGGAGTCCGCACATGTCGTCAAATACTCAACCTCTCAAACTTGGCGTGATCGGTACCGGCGCTATCGGTCGTGATCATATTCGCCGGTGCAGTCAGACCTTGCTCAATAGCCAGGTGGTGGCGGTCACTGATATCAACTTGCAGCAAGCCGCCCAGGTAGTGTCTGAGCTTGGGCTGGCGGCCGAGGTTTACCCGGACGGTCAGGCACTGATCACTGCGCCTGAAGTCGAGGCGGTGCTGGTGACGTCTTGGGGCCCTAGCCACGAAGAGTTCGTGCTGGCGGCGATCCAGGCGGGCAAGCCGGTGTTCTGTGAAAAACCGCTGGCGGTCACCGCCGCCGGTTGCCGCGCCATCGTCGACGCCGAAGTGGCCTATGGCAAGCGGCTGGTGCAAGTGGGCTTCATGCGTCCCTACGATCAAGGCTACCAGGCACTTAAAGCGGTGATCGACAGCGGCCAGATCGGCGAACCGTTGATGCTGCACTGTGCACACCGTAACCCGCGGGTGGGTGAAAACTACAAAACCGACATGGCGATCACCGACACTCTGATCCATGAGCTGGACGTACTGCGCTGGCTGCTCGACGACGACTATGTTTCGGTGCAAGTGGTGTTTCCGCGTAAAACCAGCAAAGCCCTCGCGCATTTGAGAGATCCGCAAATCGTGCTGCTGGAAACCGCCAAAGGCACACGCATCGATGTGGAAGTGTTCGTCAACTGCCAGTACGGCTATGACATCCAGTGTGAGGTGGTCGGTGAAACCGGCATCGCCAAATTGCCGGAGCCATCGCAGGTGCAACTGCGCAGTGGCGCCAAACTGTCCAATGCCATCTTGATGGACTGGAAAGACCGTTTCATCGGGGCCTACGACGTCGAACTCCAAGCTTTTATTGACGCGGTACGCGCGGGACAGGTTGGCGGTCCTTCGGCCTGGGACGGTTATGCAGCAGCCGTCGCGGCGGATGCCTGTATCGAGGCCCAGCAGAGCGGGGCGATTGTCAACGTGGCGCTGCCCGAGCGGCCGCGTTTTTACGGGTAAGGCAAATGTTCCAGATGTGCCTCGAGCGCAGCGCCCGAGGCTTGTCTGAAACATCGCCCCCTCGGACTGTACGACGATCGTCGCCGATCGCAGCCTCGTACCTCGGCAGCGGCTACAGATCCCGACTTGCGTCGATAACAACAGGGAATACTTATGCGTATTGGACTCGTTGGTTTCGGCCATGGTGGCCGTTTTTTTCATGCTCCCCTGATCGCCAGTT